>NZ_JGYV01000007.1 GCF_000741575.1 Bifidobacterium cuniculi | reverse complement strand
TTGCTGCACAGTGACCAGGGCTGGCAGTACCAGCAGCCCGCCTGGGCGCGGGCGTGCGCGCGCATGGGCATCGTGCGCAGCATGTCACGCAAGGGCAACTGCTTGGACAACGCCGCGACCGAGCAGGTGTTCGGTCATCTCAAGGACGAGTTCTTCCGGGGTCGTCAATGGGCTGACTATGAGTCGTTCAAGCGTGACCTGGAGGGCTACATCCGTTACTGGAACTCGACACGCTGCCAGGCAGCGGTCGGGGGCATGAGCCCCGACCGCTATGAGCAGGCGTTACTGGCCCTGGCCGGGTAGGGCCGGGGCATGGTAGACTGAGCACCCACACCATGAGGGTGGGTGACACTCATTAACCCCGTCCAGAAAACGGGGGACAGTTCAATGATAGTTGGAAAAATACGCCTACATGTCGCTCGGTGGTGAGAGGCGGCCTTATAGTGCTGTTAGCACCATCCCATCTTTCGCATCCAATCAGGGCAGTCCCGTGCGGCGCTGCAGGTTCTGGTAACGGATGATGAAGTCTCTCCAGTCGGGTTTTCGATCTTTGTGGAATTCAACGACGGCAGCAGTGAAAAAACCAAGACGAGCATGAATGACACGACAGCCATGATGAGCCTCCTTAACCTAATCATAAAACGCGACAGCTTTCAGCATAGTGTCTGACGGCGGCAAATGACGCATTCCGGCATGTCGTCTGCACACTGTGTGCAGAACGCTTGCATGTTTGTTGTGCTATGAGCAAAACTTTCATTTAAGTTGAACAACGATGATTCGGCCAACCAACAAAGGAAAGAAAGAGAGTCCATCATGGCACGTCTCACACGTTCCAAGCCTGTCCGTGCATGGTTGGCAGCGTTGCTGGCCGCAGGCCTCGCCTTCAGTGTCGCGGATGTGGCACAGGCGGCCAGTGCCACCTACTATCCGGTGAGCAGCGGGCAGATTCAGAATGGCTACTTCTACGGCAACTATGCTGTGACGGCAAACCGTTCCTACATCAAGTTGTATTCGGGGAGCAATGGCACCCATTGCTATGCACATCAAGATGGCAATGCCAATGCAGCCCATTCGTATGGGAGCCCAGGCGTTGGATGCGAAGCAGTCCAGAATGGTTCCAGCTCTACCGTCGGGGACTATGCGTCCTATACGGTGATCTGAGGCATGACCGTTTTACGGCTACCTCAAGAGTCTCAAAGCGGAGATGACCGATGCTTAAATGGTTCAGTTATCTCCGCTTTTATTTCGATATTTTCTCATCCGTGATTATTGTAAGAGGAAAATCTGTAACATGAATCGCACAGCTTTTTCCGTAGCATCCTGCCTCCTTGTTGCTTGCATCGCCTTGGGAGTCTGTGGTTGTGGCACGCAGGAGTCGGCACAGGATGTCCCCGGCATTGCTTCCTCCTCTCCCACCTCAGGTGGCCAGGCCCGCATCGCTTCCTCCATGTCCACCTACATCGAATTCCTGCTGGACAACGACAAGACCGTATCCACGCATATGTCGGAGCGCCAGCGGGCGATCCTGGAACGCGCGTTGGACAATGATGGCACCCTGTCCAAGGCCGATCATGAGGAAGCGTGGAACAACTACCGCCAGTGCACCGTGGACAAGGGCTATACACCGGTGGTCACCACTGTGTATACGGAAGGCGTGCGGGGGAGCGCGCCGATGGTGGACGTCGGCGACCGCGGGGAGGAAGTGCTGCAGAAGGTCTATCAGGACAATGCCGAATGCAATGAGCTGGAATACGGGAATGTCGGAACCGTATACCGTCTGCAGACCGGCAATCCGAGCCTGGTCCAAGATCACGCGGAGGGCGTAGCCGAATGCCTGCGGCGCAACGGCCTGGTGGACAAGACCTATACGGGAGCCACCTTCGACCAGGAACGGGAAGAGTCCGCTGACCTCTACGGCAAGCTGATGGGCGAGCTGGGCGTACAGGAAGCGAAACGCAAGGCTGACGAAGCCTACAGCTTCGACCGCAATGACCCGCAGGTGCAGCTGTGCCACGTCACCAACGGCATCGACATCCGGCAGGAGAATCCCGACGACAGCGAAGTCTGGCACCCCTTCGGCGAATGACCCCCGCATGCATATGGCCCTGAGAAATCTTTCGTGATATTTCTAGAAGCCCTTATTGAATCCGCTTGCTCTTCTCAATCGCCCCTGCCGCTACCTCCCGAACCACATCCCCACCTTGTGCAGGAACCTGCTGACCGCTGTCGGCCGGTGCAGCAGGTCCACGCCCTCGGACTTCGGCTTGGAGGCGCCGGCCATGCCGTAGGCGTACGCCTTGCCGGAACTCGGCTTGCCGACCAGCGCGCCGAACTCGAGCAGCTGCGTGCGCGGCGCATACGGATGGCGGATGTCGAACTCGAACAGGCGGGCCGCACGCCGCTGGGGCGCCGGCCCGTAGGAGCCGAAGCCGCTGGTGGGGGAGGCGATCATGCGCAGTCCGTCGGCAGTGCCGTCGAAGCCGTTGCGATGGTCATGCCCTGTCGAAATCGCGAAATAGCCGCCGTCGGTCAGGGCGGCGAACTCGCCGCTGTCGATGTCGGGGCTGCTGATGCCCTCGCCGAGGACACTGTCCGCGGTCGTCTTCGTCCCATCGAGCACGTACGTCTGCCCGGCGAACATGCGGTATCCCTCCACCGCGCCGGCGGTGTTCGCGCTCGCCGGCTTGAGCAGCCGGTAGTACTGCGGCAGCGGCGTGTGCTGGAAGACGATGGAGCGCGTGCCCGTCCCGAGCCGCGCGGGCAGCTGGCGCAGGAAGTCGAGTGCGCGCGCCGACGGCGAGCCGTAGCCGCCGGTCGGCGCGTAGTCGCCGGAGTCGACGAGCACGAGTCCGAGGACGGTGTCGACGCCCTCCTCGTCGGCGACCGGCAGCGCGAACGTGCCTGGCTCGCAGACGTATTCGAGCTGGTCGGGCAGCGCGGCCGCGGCGATTTCCTTGCAGGCGTCGCCGTCGAGCTCGCCGGGGAAGGTGCGCGGGTTGAGGCAGTGGCGGAACTCGCAGCACAGTTCGTTGAGCTCGGCGTTGGACAGGCCGCACTGGAAGTCGTGGTTGCCGAAGGTCGCCGCCCAGGGGACGCCGGCGTCGGCCAGCGGCTTCGTCAGCTGGTCGAGGAAATCGTGGACGAGTGCGCGCGTGCGTGCGAGGTCGGCGGCGGGACGGTCGGCGGCCTTCCAGTGGCGCTTGCGATAGGTCGCCTGGTAGGCGGTGTCGTAGCCGGCAATGAGGTTGCCGGGGAAAACGACGACGTCGGGGCGGGCGGCGCGCAAGGCGGCATCGACCAGCCGGACGGTGTCCGCGGCGACGTGCGGGCCGTCCTGCACGTCCGTGACCTGCAGGACGCGGAACTTGCCCGACTTGTGGAATTGCAGGCGCCCCAGCCGCTGCGATATGGACAACGGCTGCGCTGCCGCCGTGTGTGTTGCATCATGCCCTCGTTCGCTCATGCTTCCAAGCGTAATGCATGACGTGGGTTGCGTTTGACGAAAAACCGCCGCAGTCCTTCGGACTGCGGCGGTCGTAACCAAACCACTCATGGTAAGTCTTGTGGGATCAGCGGCTGACGCTCGCCTTGATCAGTGCATCGGTCAGGTACTTGCCGGCGCCCATGACGAGCGGGGCGTAGCGGTGGCCGGGGTTGGCGCCCATGCGGCCGGAGGGGCCGGAGATGGAGATTGCCGCGATGACCTGGCCGGAAGCGTTGCGGATCGGTGCGGAGATGGAGCACACGCCCTCGTCGCGCTCGTTGACCGACTCGGCCCAGCCGCGCTTGCGCACTGCGGCGAGCTTGGCCGCGGAGAAGCGGGCGTGGCGCAGGCCCTGGTGCAGGCGATCGGCGTCTTCCCACGCCAGCAGGATCTGGGCGGCGGAGCCGGCTTCCATGCTCAGCATGGCGCCCACCGGGATGGAGTCGCGCAGGCCGCTGGCACGTTCGACGGCGGCGATGCAGACGCGCTGTTCGCCCTGGCGGCGGTAGATCTGCGCGGATTCGCCGGTGCGATCGAGCAGGGTCTGCAGGATCGGGCCCGCGGCGGCGAGCAGACGGTCCTCGCCGGCGGCGGCGGCCAGCTCGGCGAAACGGGAGCCGAGCACGAAGCGGCCGTGCTGGTCGCGCAGGACGAAGCGATGGCGTTCCAGGGCGATCGCCAGGCGGTGCGCGGTGGGGCGTGCCAGCTTGGTGGCGGCCACCAGCTGGCCGAGCGTGGCGGGACCGGACTCGAGGGCGTCGAGAATCTTGACGGTCTTGTCAAGCACGCCGACGCCGGAGTGGATTTCGTTGTCGTCGGCAGGGGTCTGGGCGGGCGTGGGGGTGCGCGGCTTGTCAGACACGGAAGCGTCCTGTGGACGCTTCAATTCAGCGGATAGCGTATTTGAAGTCATGTCCAACATTATGCCATCTCATATTCTGAAACGCAAAATCGCCATGTTCGCATGTCGCGGCGCGGAGGAGCGGAACACGTTGGAAAACCTTTGCATCGGCGGCATCATTGGCCGCAAGTGGCTTGGAGAACCTCCATGAAAGCTCCACATCTCACATACCGGCCGCCTCTTGGTGTCTTGATTGCTGAACCCCTAGGCTGTATGGGACATGAACCGAGGCGGGGGTTGCGCAAAACACGAAAGTGTGCACAAGCATTGCGTTTTCCCGCCCGAACGGACTCCAATGGACACTTTGCGAGGAGGCTTCCCCATGGGAATGACGTTGGCCGAGAAGGTCTGGGCCGATCACCTGGTGCGCAAGGGCGAGGACGGTGCGCCCGACCTGCTGTACATCGACCTCATGCTCATGCACGAGGTGACCAGCCCGCAGGCTTTTGAGGGGCTTCGCTTGGCGGGGCGCACGCCGCGCCACCTCGACCAGCTCATCGCCACCGAGGACCACAACACGCCCACCGTGGACATCGACCGGCCGAACCCGGACGAGACGAGCGCCACCCAGCTGACCACGCTCGAACGCAACTGCGCCGAGTTCGGCGTGCGGCTGCACCCGCTCGGCGACGCCGACCAGGGCATCGTGCACGCCTTCGCGCCCATGCTGGGCCTGACCCAGCCGGGCATGACCATCGTGTGCGGCGACTCGCACACCTCCACGCACGGCGCCTTCGGCGCGCTGGCCTTCGGCATCGGCACCTCCGAGGTGGAGCACGTGATGGCCACCCAGACGCTGAGCCTCAAGCCCTTCAAGACCATGGCCATCAACATCGAGGGCGAACTGCCCGCGGACGTGAGCGCCAAGGACATCATCCTGGCGATCATCGCAAAGATCGGCACCGGCGGCGGCCAAGGCTACGTGCTCGAGTACCGCGGCGAGGCGATCCGCAAGCTGAGCATGGACGCGCGCATGACGATCTGTAACATGTCCATCGAGGCAGGTGCCCGAGCCGGCATGATCGCGCCCGACGAGACCACCTTCGAGTACCTGGAGGGCCGCCCGCACGCGCCGACCGGCGAATTGTGGGACCAGGCCGTGGAGTACTGGAAGACGCTGAGGACGGATGACGACGCCGTATTCGACGCCGAGGTGACCTTGCGCGCCGAGGATCTCGAACCCTTCGTGACCTGGGGCACCAACCCCGGCCAGGGCATCGAGATCTCCGGCGTCGTGCCCGCGCCGGAGGACTTCAACGATGCGACCGAGCGCGCCGCAGCCGAGCGTGCGCTGGACTACATGGACCTCGAGCCCGGCACGCCGATCCGTGACATCCCCGTGGACACCGTGTTCATCGGCTCGTGCACCAACGGGCGCATCGAGGACCTGCGCGTGGCCGCCGAGATCATGCGCGGCCGCAGGAAGGCCGACTCGATCCACCGCGTGCTCGTGGTGCCCGCCAGCTCGCGCATCCGCCTGCAGGCGGAGGAGGAGGGCCTCGACCAGGTGTTCAAGGACTTCGGCGCCGAATGGCGCAACGCCGGCTGCTCGATGTGCCTGGGCATGAACCCCGACAAGCTCGTCGCCCACGAACGCTCGATCTCCACCTCGAACCGCAACTTCGAGGGCCGCCAGGGCAAGGGATCGCGCACCCATCTGGCCTCGCCCGCCGTGGCCGCCGCCACCGCGATCCGCGGCACGATCAGCACCCCGGCGGACCTGGCATAGGCCTCGCACCGATTCCATCCACCTGCGTAGGAAAGACCCCACCCATGGAAAAACTCACCACCCTCACCGGTACCGGCGTCCCGCTGCGCCGCTCCAACGTGGACACCGACCAGATCATCCCCGCCGTGTTCCTCAAGCGCGTCACACGCACCGGCTTCGACGACGCCCTCTTCTACGCCTGGCGCCGCGACCCCGACTTCGTGCTCAACCGCCCCGAGTATGCGGACGGCAGGATCCTCGTGGCCGGCCCCGACTTCGGCATCGGCTCCTCGCGCGAGCATGCCGTCTGGGCGCTGCACGACTACGGCTTCCGCGTGGTCATCGCCTCGCGCTTCGCGGACATCTTCTACGGCAACACTGCCAAGAACGGCGTGCTGGCGGCCATCATGCCGCAGGAGTCCGTGGAGCTGCTGTGGAAGATCCTCGAGGAGGAGCCGGGCACGCAGATGACCGTCGACCTGGAGGCGCGCACCGTGACCTGCGGCGACGTGACGCTGCCCTTCGAGGTGAACGACTACGTGCGTTGGCGCCTGATGAACGGCTACGACGACATCGACCTGACCCTGCAGTACGAGGACGACATCGCCGCCTACGAGCGCATGCGCGCGGAACGCTTCCCCTTCAAGCCGAAGACGATTCCCATCCTCACCGAGCAGGAGGCCGCGATCGAATCCGCCCGCGAACCCGAGGCCGCCGAGTGGGACGGCCCGATCGCCGACCGCGAGTCCTGACGTAGACTGTGGCATGAAACGGGTCCGCGGATGCGCGCCCGACACCCGGAGCAAGGAGGCAAGCATGGCTGATGCAATCGTGCTGATCACCGCCGAGAGCGACATGATCGGCGAAGCCGCCCGGCAGATCGTGGAACTGCCCGGCGTGAAGGACGTCTATTCGGTGGCCGGCGACGTGGACCTCGTGGCCGTCGTCTCCACCGACACCTTCGACGACCTGGCCTCGGTGATTCCCGACGGTATCGCCAAGGTGCCCGGCATCGCCTCCACCCAGACACTCATGGCCTTCCGTACGTATTCGAAGGAAGACGACGCCGCCGCCTTCGACCTGGGCGGCGACTGAGGCGCAGGCCTGAGAAATTGTTCATTTTTTGAACAAAATCTCAGGCCTGCGCGGCCTTCATCGCCACGGCGCCCACGTAGTACACCGGCTGGTCGAAGTTCGGCTGGAACAGGAAGTCCACGTTGGCCAGCATGTCCACCGTGTACTTCGACTGGATCGCCAGGGACACCACGTTCGCGGCGCCGGAGATGTCCACGGTGGAGCAGAACTGCGCGCCCTTGACGGTGCGGTCCTCGGGGTCCCAGGTCAGGATCGAGGTCACCGGGGCGGTCGACTCCATGAAGGCGGGACGGTAGTCCTCCGTCAGCTCGACGGAACGGATGTCCATGCCGCGGCGGTCGGCGCCGCCCTGCGTCAGGCCCGACGCCGCCAGCGACAGGTCGTAGACCTGCACGGCGCTCGCCGCCTGCGTGCCCATGTACTTGCGCGTCGGCTCCTCGATGTTCTGGCCGACCAGCAGGCCCTGGCGCACCGCGTTCGTGGCCAGCGGGATGTAGTCGGGCTTGCCGGTCGGGTTGTACAGCACCGTCGCGGCGTCGCCGGCGGCGAACACGTCCGGCTCGGAGGAGCGCATGAACTCGTCGACGATGATGGCGCCGTTGGGCAGCGTCATCACCTGTCCGCGCACCAGGTCGGTGTTCGGGCGGAAGCCGATGGCGAGCACGGCGAAGTCCGCCGTGTGCTCGCCGGCGTCGGTGACCACGGTCACCGTGCCGTCCTCGTTGTCGCGGAACGCCGTGACCTTCTCGCCGAGGGCCAGCTCGACGCCGTGGTCACGGTAGCGCTGCTCCACCTGGTCGGTGATCGGCTTGTCGAAGTTGTTCGCCAGCACGCGGTCGAGCGCGTCGACGAGCGTGACCTTCGTGCCGATCAGGCTGAACTGCTCGGCCAGTTCGGCGCCGATGTAGCCGGCGCCGACCACCACGACCGACTTCGCGTCGGCCGCGCGCTCCTTGAGCTCGACGGCGTTGTCCCAGTTCTTGCACAACTGCACGTGCCCGGAGTCGATGCCCGGGATCGGCGGCACCACGGGCAGCGAGCCGGTGGTCACGACCAGCTTGTCGAAGGGCAGCGTGGACGTGTCGCCGGACTCCAGGTCCTCGAACTCCACGGTCTTCTTCGCCACGTCGACGTTCGTCACGTTCGTGCGCATGTGCATGGTCGCGCCGGCGCGCTCCAGCTCGGCGGGGCTCGAGTAGAACATCTTCTTCGGGTCGCTCACGTGGTCGCCGACCCACAGCGCGATGCCGCAGGACAGGAAGGACACCGTGGCGTTGCGCTCGAAGACGTGCACCTGCCAATCGGGGTGTTCACGCAGGATGGAAGTGGCGGCGAAGACACCGGCATGGGTGCAGCCGACGATGGCGACGGTGGTCATGGCAAGGCTCCTTTAGATACATGCAGACATGAGGTATGGCGACCGCCCGCGGCGGCGGGCTGCCGCATTCACCTGAGAGTGTACGTCCGCCGCGCCGGTGCGGCGGCGGTTACGCGCTTCGGTGATTGCGCCGGCGTGCCCAGCGTCCGCCGGGACGGTCGCCCTCCGCAGCCGCATGCCGGCGGCTGTCAGGACTGGACCGGCGCGCGCGTCCGGCGTGCATGCCCTGTGGCACACTGGTAAGTCGAACATATGTGCGTGCGACGCGTCGGAAATAAAACCGTCGGCGCCGCTGTAGATAGAACCAGACGTACCTTTCAATGCGCCGGTGCGCGCAATCGTGAACGAAACGAGGCAAAACGTGGCCGAAACCAAGGAAGACGTGCTCCACATCGTCGGCGGCAAACCGCTCAACGGAACGATCAAGGTCCGCGGTGCGAAGAACTTCGTGAGCAAGGCCATGGTGGCCGCGCTGCTCGCACCGGGCACCTCCGTACTCAGGAACGTGCCCGAGATCCGCGACGTGCACGTCGTGTCCGACCTGCTGCGGCTGCACGGCGTCGACGTCGACTTCGACGGCGACCGCGGCGTCGTGACCATCGACGCGACGAACGTGCAGCTGGCCGACGTGGCCGACGTGGACACGCTGTCCGGCTCCTCGCGCATCCCGATCCTCTTCTCCGGCCCGCTGCTGCACCGCCTCGGCGAGGCCTTCATCCCCGCGCTCGGCGGCTGCAACATCGGCGGCCGCCCCATCGACTTCCACCTCGACACCCTGCGCAAGCTCGGTGCGAACGTGGACAAGGAGCACAAGGACGGCATCCACATCACCGCCCCCAACGGGTTGCACGGCGCCAAGATCCACCTGCCGTACCCGTCCGTGGGCGCCACCGAGCAGACGTTGCTCGCGGCCGTGCTCGCCGAAGGCAAGACCGAGCTGTCCGGCGCCGCCACCGAGCCCGAGATCATGGACCTCGTGGCCGTGCTGCAGAAGATGGGCGCCATCATCTCCGTGGACGTCGACCGCACCTTCCGCATCGAAGGCGTCAAGGAACTCAAGGGCTACACGCACACCTCGCTGACCGACCGCATCGAGGCCGCCAGCTGGGCCTCGGCGGCGCTGGCCACCCACGGCGACATCTTCGTCAAGGGCGCCACGCAGCCGGAGATGATGACCTTCCTCAACGTGTTCCGCAAGATCGGCGGCGAGTTCGACATCACCGACAAGGGCATCCGCTTCTGGCACCCGGGCGGCGACCTCAAGCCCGTGGCGCTGGAGACCGACGTGCACCCCGGCTTCATGACCGACTGGCAGCAGCCGCTGGTGGTGGCCCTTACCCAGGCCAACGGCCTGAGCATCGTGCACGAGACCGTCTACGAGAACCGTTTCGGCTTCACCAAGCCCCTGGTGGACATGGGCGCCACCGTGCAGCTCTACCGCGAATGCCTCGGCTCCCTGCCCTGCCGTTTCCAGCAGCGCAACTACAAGCATTCCGCCGTCATCTTCGGACCCACCCCGCTCGAGGGCCGCGACATCGACGTGCCGGATCTGCGCGGTGGCTTCAGCCACCTCATCGCTGCCCTGACCGCCAAGGGCCCCAGCGACGTGCGCGGCATCTCGCTGATCGACCGCGGCTACGCCGACTTCCGCGGCAAGCTCAACGCCCTGGGTGCGCAGATCGATTAGTGCGCGGCAAGGTGTGGGAGGGCGTCCCACCGAACTTCTTACGGGTGGGTGCACAATGGGACGCATGGTATCCAAAGGCAAGCCTTCCCCGCGTTCCGCGGTCAAGCCACTCTCCAAGGAGCAGGTGGCGAAACTCAACCGCGAGTTCGGACTCGTGGACCCCACCTACCCGTATCCGACCGGACGCATCGAGCCGAACGAGGCGGAGATCGACGCGCAGAACCCCAAGCTCACCAACCGCCTGATGAACGCCTGCGCCCGCGTGCTGCGCGCCAGCTGCAAGCTGCACGCGTGGGGATTGGACAACGTGCCGCCCACCGGCCCCTACATCACCGCCTGCACGCACGTCACCCAGTTCGACGTGTTCGTGCCCATGATCGCCATGTTCCGCATGGGTCGCCGCCCGCGCTTCATGGCCAAGGCGGAGATGGGCACCTGGCCGGTCCTCGGCAAGTGGTTCCGCGCCGTCGGCATGCAGCCGGTGCCGCGCCGTTCGGGCAAGGCGCGCCAGATCGAGGAGGAGTCCATCCGCATCCTCGGCACGGGGCGTCCCCTGACCATCTGGCCGGAGGGCACCGTCACCCGCGACCCGCAGAAGTGGCCCATGAGCATGAAGAACGGCGTCGGCTTCATCGCGTTGGAGGCCAGCCGCCGCGCCGGCCGCCAGATTCCGCTGTACTGCGCCGTCACCTGGGGCGCCGCCAGCATCAACCACTTCTGGCCGTGGCCGCGCAAGCAGGTCGTCATGTGCTACGACACGCAGCTCGACTACGCGGACCTGCTCGCACACATGGACGAATGGGGCGACGAGCCGCCGTCCGAACTCGCCGACGAGCTGGCGCGCCGCGTGCGCGTGCGCATGAAGGAGGTCATGGCCACCATCCGCGGCGAACAGGCGCCGGCCGGCTTCTTCGACTACCGCATCATGCGCGAGATCCCCGAGGTCGAGGCGTTCTCCGACCCACACCAGGTCGACGCGCAGGCCCTCGCACAGACCGCCGACGCTGCCCCGGCCAAGGCGCGCGCCGGCGCCGAGCCAAGAGCGTAATCCACGAAACGGCCGTCCGGCGACCACAATGGAGGGCGGAACCGTTCGAGAAGAAGCGCCGAGGATGCGCTGATGAAAGGAACAGACGATGGCAAATATCACGGTACTGGGCGCGGGGGCATGGGGCACCACATTCGGGCAGGTGCTCGCCGACGCAGGCAATGACGTCATGATGTGGGCGATCGAGCCGGAGATCGTCGACGCAATCGAGAACCGGCACGTCAACCCGGTGCGCCTGCCCAGCGTCAAGGAGCTGCCGGCCACGATGCACGCCACCGGCGACCGCCAGGAGGCAGTCGGGCACGCCGACGTCGTGGTCGTCGCCATTGCCGCGCAGTTCGCGCGCCAGGCACTGGAGCAGTTCCGCGGCCTGCTGCCCGCGGACGTGCTCGTCGCCTCCCTCATGAAGGGCATCGAGAAGGACACCGGCAAGCGCATGGACCAGGTCGTCACCGAGGCGCTCGACCTGCCCTCCGACCGCTTCCTGGCCATCTCCGGGCCGAACCTGAGCAAGCAGGTCGCCGCCCGCGAGCCCGCCGCCACCGTCGTCGGCTGCACCGACATCGACAATGCGCGCCTCATGGCCAAGCTGTGCACCACCAAGTACTTCAAGGCCTTCATCACCTCCGACGTGATCGGCCTGGAGCTGGCCGGCTCCCTGAAGAACGTGGTGGCGCTGGCCGTCGGCATGTCCCACGGCGCCGGCTTCGGCGAGAACACCGCCGCGATGATCGAGACCCGCGGTCTGCGCGAGATCTCCGAGGTCGGCACCGCCGCGGGTGCGCTGCCGGAGACCTTCTACGGCCTGGCCGGCGTGGGCGACCTGATCGCCACCTGCGGTTCGCCGCTGTCGCGCAACTACACCTTCGGCTACAACCTGGGCAAGGGCATGAGCGTCGAGGAGGCCACGAAGGTGAGCAACGGCGTCGCCGAGGGCGTCGCCACCGCCGGCGCCGTGGTGGCGCTCGGCGAGCAGTACCACGTGGACACCCCGCTGGCGAAGGCCGTCGCCCACCTGGTGCAGGGCGGCATCACCTTCCAGCAGATGATCGCCGAGATGTTCCCCGACGAGGTCACGATGGAGTGAGTTTCCTCCTTGCGTTAAAGCGGGCACCGGGTCGGGGTCTTTCCCCGAATTAAAGCGGGCACCCGGTCGGCGGTGAATCGCCACTTAAAGCGGGCACCGGCTTGAAGAACCAAGGTTCTTCAAGCCGGTGCCCGCTTTAAGTGGCGATTCGCCGCCGACCGGGTGCCCGCTTTAATTCCGGGAAACACCCCGACCCGGTGCCCGCTTTAACACAGGAGGACCTACGGGAAGGGAAGTCAGGCGTTCATGATCTTCGTGATCCGCTGCAGCAGGTCCTCCTGGAACAGGTCCTCCAGCATCACGGCGTTGCCGTTGCCGTCGGCCAGGGGGATGCGCCAATTCGGGTACTCGTTGTTCGTGCCCGGCTGGTTCTGCGCGCGCTTCTCGCCCACGGCGTCCACGAGGGAAGCGGCGAGTAGCTTGCACGGCGAGCCCTTCAGGCCGCGGTACAGGGCCTCGACGACCTCGTCCTCGCGGTTGGCCTCGTCGGCGAGCACCTCCGGGTCGAGATAACCTTCGTCCACGAGCATCTGCAGCATGGCCTGGTGCTCGACACGGGCAGACTGCATGAACTCGTCGGCGCCCTCGGTCAGCAGGCCGAGGCGCTCGCGGATCTTGACGTGCTCGTACTCGAGGTAGCCGGCGGCCGGCGGCAGGTCGTGCGTGTTGACGGATGCCAGCGCGTAGGGGCGCCAATGCTTCGGCGGGGTGAAGACGCCGTCCATCTGCTCGAACCATTCCACGGCGCAGCCGAGGATGCCGTGCGAGCCGAGGGACTCCTGCACGTAGGAGGGCACGACGCCCAGGTCCTCGCCGACCACGATGCCGTTCACGCGGCTGGCCTCGATGGCCAGGATGCCGAGCATCACATTGTGGTCGTAGTACACATAGGTGCCGTCCGAGGCGGGGTGGCCGTCCGGGATCCACCACAGGCGGAACAGGCCCAGGATGTGGTCGATACGCACCGCACCGGCACAGTCGAACATGCCGCGCACCATCTCGCGGTAGGACAGGTAGCCGGTCTCCTTGAGGGCGAGCGGGCTCAGCGGCGGCTGGCTCCAGTTCTGGCCCTGCTGGTTGAACATGTCCGGCGGGGCGCCCACGGTGGCACCCTTGGCGAAGCGCTCGGGGTTCCACCACACCTCGGAGCCCTGCGGATGCACGCCCACGGCCATGTCGGACATGATGCCCAGCTTCATGCCCGCGGTCTTCGCGGCCTGCTGGGCGGCGTGCAGCTGCTGCATGGCGGTCCACTCGAGCCAGCGGTAGAACTCCAGGTCCAGCTGGTACTCGCCGCGCAGTCGGGTGACCTCCGGCGAGTCCTTGGTGAGCTTGACCTCCCAGTTCTCCGGGTCCGGCTCGGGCTTGCCCCACTGCTGGTAGCACAGGCACCAGGTGGCGTAGGCTTCGAGGTCCTCGCCGCACGCCTCCTTGTAGGCGTCGAACTCCTTCTGGCGTTCCTCGCTCAGGCCGGCGTCGAAGATGATGCGCAGCGCCGGCTTCTTCTCGAGCCACATGGCGTCGCGGTCGATGAGCTGCGGATCCGCGTTGAATGCCTCGACCTTGGCGCGCATGGCCTTGATCTTGGCCTGGTCCTCGGCGCCGAGCGTGTTGTACTCGGGCACGTCCTCGGGACGGATGTAGGTGAAGTTCACGAAGCGGCGGGACACCGGCAGGTACGGCGACGGGGTGAGCGGGTCGACCGGCTCGGCGGCGTGCAGCGGGTTGACGAGCACGAAGTCCGCGTCGGTGTAGCGCTTGCCGTTGACGAGCAGTTCGCGCAGGTCGGAGAAGTCGCCCACACCCCAGGAGTCGGCGGAACGAATGGAGTACAGCTGCGCCATCCAGCCCCACAGGGCACCGTCCTGCATGGAGTCGAGCATCTGGATGCGCTCGGGGGCGCTGATGAGGGTGGCGTCCTGGGTGCGGTCGCCGTTGACGACGTGCAGCGTGTGGTATCCGACGGGGATGTCGTCGGGAAGCACCAGCTGGGCCTCGGCGATGAAGATGCCGTCGACCTCGCGCGGCTTGACCTCGGGCAGCGGGTTGACGACCAGCTGGCCGCCGTACTCGGTGCCGTCCTCCAGCGTGAGGGTGACGGTGGGCGCGTCGGTGATGCCGATGTGCAGCGTGACATGCGTCTCGCGGCCCTGCACGTGCAGGACGGTCGGGTCGATGAGGCGCAGCAGCTGGCCGCGTTCGACGGTGGCCAGGGAGGCGGCGACGGCTTCATCGCCGGAGGCGTCGATGCCCAGGGAAGCAAGGATGGCCACGAGGACCTCGTCGGAAATCTCGTGGAAGTCATGGGACAAACCGGTGTAGCTGGTGGCGACCCCAACCATCTGCGCAAGGCGGATGAGCGGCCGGGCCAGACGCTCCGGGCTTTCTTCGTTGTGCTCAGTCATAGCTCCCTAGTGTAGGCCACCACCAGACCGCGAAACACCCGACTGAGCACGTTGTCATGCATATTTTCGCAAGAGTTTCACTTATTCGGCCAGATGCCGCTTCGCAGCCGTTGCAACTTCCAGGCTGCCATCCTGCGCCAGGCGCTCCAGCACCTCGTGCGACACGTTCGGGTTGAGCGCCACGGCGCGCCGCACCATCGAGGAGAGCACGGCCGGCGCGTCGGCCTCGTCCTCCGCCCCCAGGCGGGAGAGGAACTCGAGAATCCCCGGGTCGGCCTGCGGGTCCTGCGCACCCTCCAGGCGCATCTTCCACGACGTCTGCCTGTTGCGCAGCGCCGTGTCGCGCACCTCGGGCACGGCGTCCTTGGTCAGCCGCCCCACCAGCCAGTTCTTGTCGTCCGCGTTGGCGGCCACCGCGCGGCGTACTTCCACGGACTCATCCTCGGACAGCTTGACCAGCACGTTCGGGAAGGGCATTGTCTGCGCTAGGTAGATGCGGTCCTCCAGCGGGGTGTGCGGATTGCCGGCGACCGCCTCGAGCAGTGCCGTGGCGCGCGAGAACGCCGCCTGTTCGCCGCGGTCGGGCAGCGGGCGGCGCGCGAACTCGTGCAGCTCGTCGGGGTCCGTCGAATGCCGCAGCCGCTCGTAGGTGGCGGTCAGCGGCTCGAAACCGTCGGGCACGCGGTCGCCGTCCGGCAGCCCGCCCTGCGGCTCCCCCGCCGCGGCAGTCGCGTCTGCCGTCGCCTCGGCCGCAGTCGCCTCGTCCGCAATCGTCTCGTCAGCCATGGCACATCCTTCCGCTCGTCAGTCGGTCCTCATGCAGCGTCTACGCGGCGATTCTAGCAACTAGCCGACCGCACGCAGCACCTGGTCGCCCGCCTCGGGCACCACCGCCGCATTGAAGGCCTCCCGCACGCGCGACTCGAAGCGTTCGCACTCCCCCATCGGCACGATCACGACGACGCGCACGCAGTCGGTGAAGTCCGCCGTCTCCTGCTCGCCGGTAACGCCGGCGAGCAGGTTGGAGAAGGTGCCCAGCTGCGCGTAGTCAAGCGTCACCGCGTAGCGGCGGCAGGCCACGATGTCCGCGACTCGCGCCGCCTTCACCGCCATCGACGCGCCGGTCGAGTACGCGCGGATCAGGCCGCCGGAACCGAGCAGGATGCCGCCGAAGTAGCGCGTCACCGCCACCACGCAGTCAGTCAGGTCGTTGGCGCGCAGCACGTCGAGGATCGGCTTGCCGGCGGTGCCGCTCGGTTCGCCGTCGTCGCTCATGCGTTCCATGAGCCGGCCGTCGGCGTCGGTGACGAGCGCCGCGTACGCCACGTGCCGCGACTTGGGGTGCATCTCGCGGATCCGCTCGACGAAGGCCAGCGCCTCGTCGAGCGAGTCGACGTGGCAAGCGTCGCCGATGAACTCGGATTTCTTCTCGACGAAGGCGTCGTGCGCGGGCGCGTCGGCGGGGTCGAGGATCGTGCGGTGGGGCAAGGCAGGTCCTTTTCTTACTTGTCGGCGGTCGTGGCGGCGCCGTCGACGACGACGTTGTAGTCGCCGCCCTGGAAGTACGAGATGACGGCCTGCGCGCACTGCTTGGTCAGGTTGCGGTTGGAGCCGTCGGTGCGCCAGCCGACGTGCGGCGCGAGGATGACGTTGCGCATGGTGCGCAGGGGGCTGCCCAGCGGCAGCGGCTCGTGGTAGAAGACGTCGAGGCCGGCGGGGACGTCGCCCTTGGCAAGGCGGTCGACAAGCGCGCCAGGTGCGATGATCTCGGCGCGCGCGGTGTTCACGAAGAGCGTGCCCGGGCGGATGGCGGCGAGATGGTCGGCAGTGACCATGCCGCGCGTGTCGTCGCTGAGCGGCATGTGCAGGCTGATGACGTCGGCGCCGGCGAACAGCGCGCGCATGTCGGCGACGGGCGTGACGTCGAGGTCCGCGTAGTACTGCGCGTCGTGTCGGCCGGAGTCCCAGGCGGTCACCTTCATGCCGAAGGCGTTCGCGATGCGCGCGACGTGCCGTCCGATGCCGCCCAGGCCGACGATGGCGAGCGTCTTGCCGTCGAGTTCGATGCCGCTGGCGCCTTCCCAGCCGCCGCCGAGGACCTGCTCATTGAGCTCGCCGGCGTGGCGCGCGAGCTCGAGCATGAGCGCGATCGCGAACTCGGCGACCGCGGCGTTGCCGTAGTGGCGGATGTTGCAGATGCGCACGCCCAACTGCCGCGCCAGGTCGAGGCTAACGTAGCTGGCGACGCCGGTGCCGCCGAAGACGAGGACGCGCACATGGCCGGACAGGGTGCGCAGCATGTCGTCGGGGATGTGGACGTTGATGACGATGAGCGCGTCGGCGCCCTCGGCACGCCGGACGAAGGCGTCGCCATCGACGGGGTCGGTATACAGGCGCACGCGCGCGACGTCACGGAAGAGCGGCAGGACCGCCCGGAAGGCGTCGAGCATGTCCGGGTAGATGGCGGGGACGGTGACCAGCGGCAGGTCGGTGCGGTCGGACTGGGTTTCGATGACGGGCGGTTGGGTTTGTTGAACTGGTTGGGTCGGGTCTGGTGTGGGCTGGGTCGGTTGGGTGCCAGGCTGGGGTAGGTCCGGTGCAGGGAAGGTCGGATGAGCCAGCTGGGTTGAGTGGTCTGGTTGGATCGAGTGCCGTGTGGGTTGCTGACCTGCCGGTGCCGTCGCGTCTGCCATTGCCTGCTCTCCTGCCTGCCGTCGTGGTGGTTCTTCCGATGTGCCTGCCCCCGTTCCTCGGGGCCGGTGCCCATTGTACGCATTGTCGTGCATGGGGTGGAGGTGGAGGATCGGGATCGATGGGATGCCGGGAACGCAGATGCACAGGAGGCGAGGGCGTTGGAGTGCGGGAATGCTGGGGTATGGGGAAAGGAGACATAAAAAATGCGGAATGCGGCGGAATGGCTGGATCGCGAATAGGTCGGATGGCAGGGCGACTGATGCAGTGCGTAGATGGCGATGGTTTTCGCTCCATGCAATGCGGCATGCTTTGAAAAATGCAAAGGATTTGCAAAGAAACGCCCGGTGTATTTGCCGCAGCCGCATGCCTGGGCTAGAGTGGGAATCCGAGGCAGCGGACAAAGGCGTACCGCCGCTTCGCTCTTCAACGTAAGCCTCCCGGCAATCCCGGGAGGCTTTTCGTTTCGGTATGGGTTAAGTAAACGACACGCCCGGCCGATAGACACACATTTGTTTACTTAACCCAAAACGAAACCACCAGGGCGCCACACAACGCAAAAGCCCGCCGGATCAATCACCGGCGGGCTTTGTTGGCGGAGTCAGAGGGATTCGAACCCTCGAGCCGCTAAACACGACTAACACCTTAGCAGGGTGCCCCTATCGGCCACTCAGGCATGACTCCACGTTGCCCAGAAGAACAACAGTGAGAAAGCATAGCAGAAAAGCCAGACCGACACAAGCACGCGTGTCCCGAGTGCGCGGAACCACGCGGAGGCAAAACAAAGGCAGCCAGAACCAACCGGAAGCCCACCCGGGACCCTGGGCGGAGTCAGGGGGATTCCGACCCCGCACACCGCCAATACCGCCACCCCTCCCCCTCGAACAAACGTTCCGCTAGACTGGTCCCATGAGCACAGCACCACGACTCGCCGCCGCGAACCGCGACTGGGGGCATGACGAGACCGGATGCACCGTGCTGCACATCGACATGGACGCCTTCTTCGCATCCCTGGAGATCGCCCGTCACCCTGAGCTGGCCGGCAAGCCCGTCATCATCGGCATGGGACCGCGCTCCGTGGTGTCGGCGGCGAACTACGAGGCGCGCAAATACGGCATCAACTCCGCCATGGCCAGCGCCCGCGCACGCCAACTGTGCCCGAACGGCGTCTTCCTGCCCGTGGACCACACCTATTACCGCCAGGTGTCGCACACCATCTTCCGGGAGATCTTCAGCACCGTCACCGACCGCATCGAGCAGGTGTCGGTGGACGAATGCTACATGGACGTCTCCGCGGCGCTGCGCACCTGGGGGCGGCCGACGCACATCGGCGCGTGGCTACGTGCGCAGGTGGCGGCGCGTTTTTCCATCACGTGTTCGGTGGGCGTGGCGGCGAACAAGCTGGTGGCGAAGATGGCGTCGACGAACGCGAAGCCGGACGGCATGCTGCTCATCCCCCGCGAGCGCCATGCGGATTTCGTGCAGATGATGCCGCTACGTGCCATCCCCGGCCTGGGGCCTGCGCAGGAGCGCAAGCTCAACGAGTGGGGCATCGACTCGGTGCTCAAGCTTGCGCACACCGACGTCGAGACGCTCACCCGGATCACGCGGTCGGCGAGCGCGGCCGCACACCTGCACGAGGCGGCGTGGGGACGTGACGCGCGCACGGTGACGCCGGTGACTCCGGAGAAGTCGGTCGGCTCCGAGCACACCTTCGACCGGGACGTCGCCGAGGTGGGCACGGTGGCCGACTGCCTGCGCCGCGCCTGCGACACCGTGGCGAGCACGCTGCGCCGGCGCGGTCTGCTGGGGCGTACGGTCACCGTGAAACTGCGGTTTCCCGACCTGACCTACATGACGAAGTCGCTCACGATCGACTCCCCCACCGACAGCGCGGGCGCCTTGTTCCCCGTGACCATGCGGCTGCTGCGGCGCATGCTGGGGATGGACGACCGGGCGACGCGACTGCCCCGCGCGGTGCGACTGGCGGGCATGTCGGTCAGTTCACTGACGGAGCGCGCCACGACGACGGTGCAGCCGACGCTGGAGGAGATCCTGGAGGAGGACACAGCAGCGCAAGGCACGAGCAAATCGACGAGGATGCGCGAGGCGGAGGGGGCGCTGGACGCGATCCGACGGAAGTATGGGAAGGACAGTGCGCAGCTGGGGGTGTAGCGGGACGACCAACTGCCGGTTTGCAGTCTCGGCGGAGCGCCTCCTGACACATTTTTAGGGCAGGAAAAATTGTGTAGGTCTCTGGTCTACACAATTTGAATTTGTGCGGACCAGAGACCTACACATTTTCCATTAGCCCGAAAAATGTGTCAGACCTCGGCGATGGCAGCGTTGCGATTAACCCTGGTCGACAATACGATGGATGTCGTTGAGTCCGATGACATGCCCCTGGTCGGATTCAATCGATTCGGTACCGCCGTAGACCACGTAGCGCCGATCGGTCGGCACTCCCATGGTGTCGCCCATGTCCGTGATAGTGGCGAATGCGGAATAGCGGAACGTACTCGACGACTTAATCTCGATGATCTGCCATGGCTGGCCACCTTTCTCGATGACGAGATCAATCTCCTTCCGGTTCGAGTCACGCCAGTAATAGAGTTTCGGAGTGCGCCCCTGAGCCTGCGTTTGCTTGATGATTTCCGTGATGACGGCGTTCTCGAACAGGTTCCTGCGGTTCACTCCGGTCGCCAGCTGGTCTGCATCTTCAACGCCCAGCAGGTTCGCGGCCAGTCCCGTGTCATAGAAATACAGTTTGGGGGCACGGATAAGGCGTTTACCGTAGTTCTTGTAGTAAGGCTGCAAGCGCATGACGATGAAGCTTGCCTCGAGCAGCAAGAGCCAATTGTCGGCAGTATGGAAATCGACATCGCAGTCGTTGGCCATACCAGTGACGTTGAGCACCTGCCCGATTCGGGTCGCGCAGACCGTGAGGAACTTGTTGAATTGCGCTACTTTGCGCACGCCAAGTTCGCGACGAATGTCCCTGTCCACATAAGTCGACAGATAGGCAGGATAGAAGACGTCAGGTCGGGCCGGTGTGCTGTACAACCTCGGATAGCCACCCGTATACATGAAGACGTCAAGATCAGGGCACATAGCGGAATGCATGAGTTCCCGGTAGGACAGCGGCAGCAGATGCAGTATGCCCACGCGACCCGCCAGGGACTGCGATATCGTGTCCAACAGCAGGAAGTTCTGCGAACCAGTGAGGATATACCGCCCCATCTCGTCACGCGAATCAAGCACACCCTGCATGTAGGAGAACAGTTCCGGTGCATATTGGACCTCGTCAATGATGGCGCGGCTGTCATACCTCTCCAGAAAACGACGTGGATCGTTGAATGCCATGTCACGCACATCGGGATCTTCCAATGACACATATGCATAGCCGGGGAACGCATGCTTGACCAAGGTGGACTTACCGCTCTGACGCGGCCCGGTCAAGGTAACGGCCGGGAACATAGTCGCCAAGTCGAGTAGCGTCTCCATCATTGCACGTTCGACCCTCAAGGCCATGGCATTCCTTCCTCTTCGCGCGTCAGTACCTCATCGCACTATTGCAGTGCATTCCCATTCCGTTTTATCATCACTGCTAGTCCGTATCATCATACATCCTATTCCTGATTATCATAATGAATACTCCGCGTTATCACATTCATGGCCGCGGGAGGCGAGTCCATGCAATCATCGGCCCGCGGGACGGCGACATACCGCCAATCCCCTCGTTCGCCATGCGCACCATGCCGCACTTGCGTGGCCATAAGCGGCCCCGACTTAGGTTCCACCGCGATTGACCAACTGCATTGTCAAGCAACCGTCGAGAGGAAGAAGATCGAGATGACCCTCCTGAAACGCACCATGAACGGGAGACCCTATGCTTGCAGGGGTCGTTTCGCAAGCATGAACAGGCGTGGGAAGCGCAGGATGACCTCGCCATTGGCTCGCACGGGGAAGACCTCCGCAAGGCGATTGCGTACATCGGCACGGAAATCATCGCGTACATCGTCCGGGACCTGGTCGAGGTACGGACGCAGCCCTGACGAGGAGAACCACTCGACGATGGCGTCCACCCCGGGCATGCGGTGGCAGTAGGTGGTCTGCCAGAGCTCGAAATCAGCGGTCATCCTCGACAGGATGTCATGGTAGTCGTCGATGTCCAGGCCGTCCCACGCACGTTCGCGCACAATGCATTCCCGCCAGCGCGGCAGTCGCGCAGTCTCGGTGATGACCTGCTGCACCACCTGCTCATTGCGCACGGGAATCTGCACGGCGAGTACGCCGCCGGGCCGCAGCATGCGGAACACCTTCGGCAGCACATGGGCATGGTCAGGGATCCACTGCAGGCACGCGTTCGAGAACACCAGGTCGAAGGCATCGTCGAACCGCGTCAGGTCACCCGTCAAATCGACATCCAGGAACTCCATGTCCGGGCAGCGTCGGCGAGCCGCGGCAAGCATGTCCGCACTGCTATCGACGCCGACGACGGACGCGTCAGGGAACTCCCGCTGCACCACCTGCGTGCTGTTGCCCGGGCCGCAGCCCAGGTCGATGGCCGCCGCCGGATGCTCGATCCAGTCGTGGGCACGTCGCGCCAGGTCAATGGACGGCTGCGTGCGCTGCCTGACGAACTGCAGGTATCGTGCACTGTCCCAGTCGCTCATGACCACTCCCTCGATTCGTCTACGCCTGCGTGTTGCGGACAGCATAGGCCGCTGGCGATGAGCCATCAAGCGGCGTCTCATGCCCGGTGACGACTGCCGAGGCAGTGACGCGCACCACCGACGTTTCACATTAACGTGCCGCACCGGACGCCAAGCGTCCTGAAGCTTGCGGCGCACGTATTCGCTGCGACTGAAGCGATAAAACGCTGCGGGAAACATGACCGCCCCGGACATGTCGCGTTCAGTAATGCGCGATCTCGACCAGACTGCCGTCCGGGTCGCGCACGTACACCGAGGTCATCGCTCCCCTCGCGCCGCGCTTGCGTACGGGGCCGTCGATGACGTCCACGCCGCACGCCCGACAGCGGGCAACGGTGGACTGCGGATCGTCACTGGATTCGAAACACAGATCCGCCGACCCCGGCACCGCCCGCGCCGCCACCAGGCCCTGCCGGTCGGGCGTCTCCAGCTTGACCAACTGGTCGCCGGCACGCAGCGTCGCCAACGTGCGCTCGCCGTTCACCTCCATGAGTTCGAGTCCCACCACGTCACGGTAGAACCTGAGCGCCGCATCCAGGTCACTCACCGGAATGACCACATGGTCCATGCGCAACATCGTCATAGCGTCTCCCCTTTCCGGCCTTTGGCATCCTTCGGGACAGGATGGATGGCCATCTGCCGAGCAATGATACGCGGGAAAGCCATCAGGGGTGGCTTGGCGGGGAGAAACGGCACCGGGACGAGGATAAGACGTCGTGGTTCGCTACCGCTGCGCATGATGTTGCAGATGTCCATCGACACTTGGGATGTGGTGCAGCAACGCTAATCCATGGTTCGCCCCGACGCACCCAAAGCTCGGCGATTCCCATCCGAGGAATATAACGGACGATTCCACAATCCATACACGACGGGTGTTTTCGGGACATTGATTATGGGATGGGTTTTGGGATGTCCGAAACGTTCCAAAACCCGTCCCGGTTCGCGCGTGTCGGCAGTGTTCCGTAAACGGCCGTTTGTGGGATGATGCCTCGTGTTTGTTTGATTCTTTTATCCCCACGGGTAATCTTGTGACCATTGCATCATGAGCGAGAGGATCTTGATGGCGAATATGCACGGCATTATCTTTGATGATGCTCCGGTTGATGTCACCACGGAAGTCAACTTCATCTGGTCCATTGCCAACAAGCTGCGTGGGCCTTACCGTGAGGACAAGTACAAGGACGTCATCATCCCCATGGTCATCCTGCGCCGCTTCGAATGCGCCCTGGCGGACACGAAGCAGGAAGTGGTGGAAGCCTTCGAAGTCAATCCGTCGTTGCCAGCCAAGGTGCTCGAACGCAAAGCAAGGTTCCAGTTCTACAACACCAGCCGGTTCACCTTGGCCGAGTTGCTGAATGATTCAGCGAACCTGGCGGCCAATCTCAAGGACTATATCAATGGCTTCTCCGCCAATGTCCAGGAGATCATCATGTCAGACAAGGGCCTCAAGTTCGGCGACCAGATCGACAAGATGGACAAGAACGACCGCCTGTTCTCCGTGGTCAAGGCGTTCTCGGAACTCGACCTTGACCCGAAGACCATCGACAACGTGCATATGGGTTATATCTTCGAGGACCTCATCCGTAGGTTTTCCGAGAACGCGGAAGCAGGTGACCATTACACGGGTCGCGACATTGTCAAACTCATGGTGAACCTCCTGCTCGCGGAGGGCAGTGAAGACCTGTTCGATGACGCCAAGGTCGTGACGGTTATGGACCAGGCGTGCGGTACCGGCGGCATGCTGTCCACGGCCGAGAGCTACGTCAAGCGTTTGAATCCCACGGCGGACGTGCGTCTTTTTGGACAGGAGGTCAACCCGGAGTCCTACGCCATCTGCCTGGCGGAAATGTTGATCAAGGGCCAGGATGCCGACAATATCCGCTACCAGGACACCTTCAAGGCTGATTGCTTCCCGGACCGCAAGATGCGGTTCGTCATCGAGAACCCTCCCTTCGGCACTGCTTGGAGCGGCAAGGATGCCGCCGAGGGAGTCGAGGAAGCCGTCAAGGCCGAACACGCCAAAGGCCTGGTGGGGCGTTTCGGTGCCGGACTGCCCGCTGGCGGCGACTCCCAGATGCTGTTTCTGCAGTCGGCGGTGGACAAGATGGACCCGAAGGTGGGACGTGCTGCCATTGTCGAGAACGGTAGCCCGCTGTTCAATGGTGGTACTGCTTCCGGGGAGAGCCAGATTCGGCGTTGGCTGCTCGAGAACGACCTGATTGAGGCCATCATCGCGTTGCCGACTGACCTGTTCTACAACACCGGCATCGCCACCTACATCTGGATCCTGTCCAAGAACAAGGACGAGAAGCGCCGCGGCAAGGTACAGCTCATCGACGCCTCCGGCATCTCGCACAAGCTGCGCAAGTCTTTGGGCAACAAGCGCAACGAGATCACGCCCGAGGACCGTGAACGCATCACCAGAATCTACGCGGAGTTCAAGGAGAACGAGCTGTCGAAGATCTTCGACAATCACGAGTTCATCTACCGTGAATACACCGTGATGCAACCACTGCAACGCAGCTACGCCATCACCGAGGAGCGCATTGACAATCTCATCCAGGGCAGCGCACTATCTTCCCTCTACGACGAGGCCAAGGCGCACGCCATCCAAGAGAAGTTTGATGTCGGAGAGAAGCTCACTGCGGCCGAGCAGAAGAACCATGACAAGTACGAGCATGGCAAGGCACTGTATGATGCCATCATCAGGGTTCTTCGAGAGAACATTGGTGACGGGAAGTGGATGTCTCCCGAGGCATTCCAACCGCATCTTGCCGAGGTGCTTCGTAAGGTGACAGACGACAGGAAACTGCTCGATTCCGTTGCCGAGGGTCTGTCCGTGATGGACAAGGATGCAGAAATCCAGCATGACCGCAAGGGCAAGGTGCTATGGGACAAGGACACCAAGGACACGGAAATCGTGCCGATCAACGAAAGTATCGACGACTACATGGAGCGTGAAGTACTGCCTTATGCGCCGGATGCTGGAGCGTTCTTCGAGGAGGATCTGTCCAAGAAGAAACCAGTGGTGAAGACCGGAGCAGAGATTCCATTCACTAGATATTTCTATAAGTATGAGCGATTGGAATCCTCAGAGGAGCTGGAAGAACGGTTCTTGAAACTCGAAAAATCTATCAACGATAGGCTCATGGAGTTATTCAAGGAGGTGTAGGGCTGGTGGAAAGACCTATGAAAAATAGTGGTATTGAATGGATTGGCTCTATACCGGAAAACTGGTCTTTACAACCAGTTAAGGCCTTGGTGGAACGTATTTGGGATGGTCCGTTTGGCTCGAATCTCAAGGGGAATGACTATACGTCTGAAGGTATACCGGTAGTCAGGCTGGAGAACCTCAGATATATGCAATTTGATGAATCTAAGAAGTCATTTGTTTCTCCTGAGAAGTACGAAACCATTCGTCGTCATACTGTTCGTCAGGGAGATCTCATTATGGCCACCTTCATATCAGATGATGTGAAGGTGGCGCAATTGCCGTTATCCTATGACTATGCAATTAACAAGGCAGATTGCATAGGCATCAAGCCAAGTAGGCATGTCGATCTTCGTTTTCTCCAGTATGCGCTCTCGTCACCCTCGTCATACATTGGTTTGCTCCAAGAGACTCATGGCTCTACGCGAGAGCGTGTCAATACGACTCAGATTAAGATGTTGAAATTGCCGATACCACCGCTAGTGGAGCAGAAGCGTATCTCGAATTTCCTTGATCAAAAATGCTTAAAGATTGATGCAATCAGTACGAGCATTTCTGAAGAGATTGAGCTTTTTGAGCAGTATCGGCGTTCCGTTATTCATGAGGCCGTGACCAAGGGCCTTAATCCTGATGCGCCTATGAGGGATAGCGGCGTCGAATGGATTGGTGAGATACCCGCGGCATGGAATATTGTGCCGGCAAAATCTCATGTAGTTATTCATAATGGTAGGGATCCGCTAGATGAAGGTGATGTACCAGTATATGGAGCTGGTTCAGAACCGTTCAAATGTTCCAAAGAGTACAAACTTGGCCCGACAGTTTTGTTGGGGCGCAAGGGAACGATAGATAGACCCAAGTATATAACTGGTCGTTTTTGGAATGTCGATACTGCATTCGATGCCTACACTGATAACTTGTTGCTAGTAAAATACTATTTTTATTTATCGATATGCTTTGATTACAAACGTTATATTTCGCAAACTACTCTACCAAGTATGACCCAAACCGAGTATCTCAACATGAGGATTCCATTGCCTTCAGTAGGAGAACAGGACATAATTGTGTCTTTCCTTGACAAAAAATGTGCTGAGATTGACTCAATCATTGCAGCTAAGAAGCAGCAGCTGGAGACTCTGTCCCAGTACAAAAAATCATTGATTTATGAGTATGTGACGGGTAAGAGGGAGGTTCCCGCATGAGCAATATCTTGCCTGAGCGTGACTATCAGCATTATGTGATGGACTACCTTGAGGGGCATAACGGGTATCGTATCCGTGATGCGAAGACGGATTTTGATCGTCTGTATGCCATGGATCGCACCCTGTTGATGGAGTTCCTCAATGCGACGCAGCCTGATGAGATGGCTAGGTTGGAGCGTATCTACAAGGAGGATCTGGTCGAGACAATCGTCTCCCAACTGAATGCGAAGGTGACGCAGAAACGTGGCAGCCTCCTGCATGTGCTCAAGCATGGCCTGGAACTGTCCGGCGTGACGTTGAGGTTCATGTACACCAAGCCCGCCACCGGTTTCAACAAGAGCCTGAACGAAAAATATGAGCACAACATCCTTTCGGTCATGGAGGAGGTGTGGGCGTCGGACAGTGAGCGCGTGGACCTGGTCATCTTCCTCAATGGTCTGGCGATCATGTCGTTCGAGTTGAAGAGCGAGACGTCGGGCCAGACGTACGAGGATGCCATCGAGCAGTACCGCACCAAGCGTGACCCTCGGGCCCGTTTGTTCCTGTTCAAGGCCGGGTGTCTGGTGAATTTCGCGATGGCTACTGACCAGGTGCATATGACCACGAAACTGGATCGTAGGAAGACGTATTTCCTGCCGTTCAACCAGGGTGATGGCCATGGCATCACCAAGGGTGCAGGCAATCCGCCCTGTGAGGATGATTACCCAGTGTCGTACATGTGGCGTGACATCCTGACGCGTGACACGATCATCGACCTGATTTCGCGCTTCATGTTCATCACCAAGCGTGAGAAGGTCGACGATGTGACCGGAGAGATCAAGGAACAGGAGGCGTTGATCTTCCCGCGCTACCACCAGTTGGACTGCATCCGCAAACTCGTGGCATCCGTCTCCGAGACGGGCACGTCGCAGAATTACCTGATCCAGCATTCGGCCGGGTCGGGCAAGACCAACACCATCGCATGGCTCGCCCACCGTCTCACCTCATTGCATGACGCGGACGACCGGGTGGTCTTCGACAACGTGGTGATCGTCACGGACCGTGTGGTCGTGGACCGGCAATTGCAGAAGGCAGTGCTTGGGCTGGAGCATGCCAGTGGTTTGATCCGTGTGATGGATGATTCCTGCACGTCCGCGGACCTGGCGCGTGCGTTGAAGGGCAATACGAAGATTATCGCGACCACGATTCAGAAGTTCCCCTTCGTGGTCGAACAGGTCTCGGGCCTGGCACACAAGCGGTTCGCGGTCATCATCGACGAGGCGCATTCCTCGACCGCGGGCAAGTCCATGGAAGCGGTGCGTCAGTCCTTGGGGTCGGTCGAGGTACCCGAGGGCGAGTCGGACATCCAGGATTTCATGGCAGAGGTCCTGGCTTCCAAGCGCAAGGGCGGCAAGCGTGAGAACGTGGCGATGTTCGCGTTCACCGCGACCCCGAAGCCCACCACGTTGATGATGTTCGGCATCCCGAACGCGCATGGGCAGCGTGTGCCGTTCCATGTGTATTCGATGAAGCAGGCCATCGAGGAAGGTTTCATCCTCGACGTGCTGGCCAACTACACCACGTACCAGACCTACTACCAAATCAATAAGGATATCGAGGAAGATCCGGAGTACCAGACCAAGGAGGCCAAGCGCCAGATCGCCCGGTTCGCGGAATTGCATGACACGAACATCGCGCAGCGCGTGCAGATCATCGTCGAGCATTTCCGTACCACCGTCATGCAGGAACTGGGAGGGCAGGCCAAGGCCATGGTCGTCACCGGTTCCAGGGAGGAAGCGGTGCGCTACACGCACGTGTTCCAGGAATACTGCGAACGCAAGGGATACGACAGGATCCACGCGCTGGTGGCGTTCTCCGGCAAGGTCAAGCTCAAGGAAGACGAGACCGAGTACACCGAGGCGGGCATGAACGGGTTCAGCGAAAAGGAACTGCCCGAACGTTTCGGTACGGACGCCTACCAGGTGCTTCTGGTGGCCAACAAGTACCAGACCGGTTTCGACGAACCCAAGCTGTGTGCCATGTACGTGCTCAAGAACCTTTCCGGTGTCGCCGCCGTGCAGACGCTGTCACGCCTGAACCGCATCTGCCCGCCGTACGAGAAGCACACCTTCGTCCTGGACTTCAAGAACAGCTACGAGGACATGAAGGAGGCGTTCGCCCCGTTCTTCGCCACGACGATCCTGTCCAATAGCATCACCCCGCAGGCCATTTATGACATCGACGCGCAGATCGATGCCTATGACATCCTCGACCCCGAGGACGTGGACCGTGTCTACGAGATCATGACCATGGGCAGGAAACCCGACACCAAGGAAGTCAAGAAGGTCAAGCATTGCCTGAACAAGGCCAAGCACCTCTTCGACAGGCTGTCTGCGACCGACCAGCAGGAACTGTACGTCCATATGCGCGGGTTCCTTCGTTTCTACGGGTTCATGATGCAGGTTTCCTGTTTCTGGGATCCGGAACTCGACAAGAAAGCCGTGTTCCTCGACGCACTGATGCCCACCATCAAGCCCGGGCGCACGGGCGAGGGCTTCGACCTGTCGGACAAGATCCGAGCCAGCAACTTCGCCCAGGAGGAGAAGGGCCACCACGAGGGGTCGGACCTGGTCGCCAGACCGATCGTTGCCCTGTCGGAGGCGGAAATGCTCGGATTGACCGAGGAGAAGAAGGAACGCCTCTCTGAGATTATCGCCGAGATCAACTCCAAGACCGGCAAGGAGTACAACAACGACGTGGCCGTCAAGGCCATGCTGCAGATCAAGGACCTGCTCATGAAGTCCGAGAAACTCAAGACGAGTGCCAGGAACAACACCGAAAAGGACTTCGAGTACGCGTATTTCGATGACATCGACGATGTCCTGATCGAAGGCCTGTCGCAGAACCAGGACTTCTTCGGCCTGCTGCTGTCCAACGAAGAAATCAAGAGGGAAGTACTGGGTATCTTCGCTGACGAAATCTACAGGAACCTACGGGAAGATGACTAGTGGGTGGGGCATCCTGAATGCCCCACCCCTACATGACATAAGCGGCGTTATCGGCTGATAGGGACATATGAGACAGAAAATGTTCGCGCCCCGCATCGTGCCGAGCCCGACAACCACAACAACCGTAACGCAAGTTCAATCCAGACCTACAACCGCCAGGGTGGCCATCCACTCGGAGACAAGGATTCGAGAACCCCGAATCCTTGTCTCCGAGTGGATGGCCACCCTGGCGACTATCACCTTCTAGGCTTCGGCCGCGAGGACCATGCCGGCGAGCCGCTCATAGTCGTGGGGGCGTTGCTTCTTCATGCGTCCGGCGAGGCGAGCGCCGAGCGCGAAGCTCGCGGGGATGAGGATGCCCATGATGATGGCCGAGGTGTTGTCGCCGGTCAGCGCGGGGAAGTTGGTGATGATCACGAAGGTGACGAATCCGAGCGCGACTGTGGAGATGGCGGGCGCAATCACGGTGTGCCAGACGCCCTTGCGGCTCTTGACGCGGCGGAAGAACACGATGACGCTGATGGAGGTCAGGCATTGCAGCAGCAGGAGTCCCAGGGTGGCGGCGTTGGCGAACCACGCGTAGATCACGAGGGGATCCAGGCCGATGATGGTGACCACGGCGAGTAGAGCGAAAGTGACTGCGCTGATGGCCATGCTGGCGTTGGACGGGGTGCAGTGCCTGGGGTGGATTTCGGCGAGCTTGTCGGGCAGGACCTTGACGCCGGCGAGGGTGTAGGTGTAGCGGGCGGCGACGTTGTGGAGGCTGAGCACGCAGGCGAACAGGCTGGTGACCAGCAGGCACTGGATGACGTCGGCGAGCCATTTGCCCACGAAGGTGGTGGCCAGGACGAGCACGTAGCCGTCCTGGGTTTCGTTGGCCATGGCCAGCGCATTGCCCGAGCCGCCGCCCATGACCAGGCACCAGGCGCTGAAGCCGTAGAACAGGGCGATGAACGCGACGGCGCAGTAAGTGGCACGCGGGATGGTGCGGTCGGGATCCTTGGCTTCGCTGCGGAACACGGCGGTCGCCTCGTAGCCGATGAATCCGAAGAATGCCCACATCAGGCCCATGCCGGGGGTGCCGGACAGGAAGTTGGTGGGGCTGAAGGGCGCTGCGTCCAGGCCGTCCGCGCCGCCGCGGACCATGACGGCGAGGTCGACGACGGTGACCACGGCGATCTCGAGGACAAGGAAGACGCCCAGGACCTTGGAGCTCATGTCGATGTTGTGGTAGCCGAGGAATGCGATGACGGCCCACCAGGCCAGCGCGCACACGTACCAGGGGATGTTCATGGACGGGAAGAACAGGGTGATGGTGGCGGCGGTGGAGTAGCCCAGGTACGACATGACGGCGATGCAGATGAGGGTGTAGCTCAGCAGTGCCATGGTCGCCGCCCCCAGTCCCATGCGCCGGCCGAGTCCGGCCTGAATGTAGGAGTAGAAGGCGCCCGCGTTGGGCACGTGCTCGCTCATGGTGGTGAATCCCACGGAGAAGAGGATGAGGATGATGCCGGTGGCCAGATAGTACACGGGGATGCTGTTGTTCTGGGCGTAAAGCATGACGAGGGGCTGGGTGCCGGCGACCACGGTCAGTGGCGCGGTGGCGGCGACGACCATCATCACGATGGAGAAGGTGCCCAGGGTGCGTTTGATCTGGGGTTGCTGTCCGGTGGGTTCCATGGGAGGCTCCTTTACTGCGTGTTCATGTGTCCTTGTGTTTCGATTGGTTGGTTGGATGGTTGGGGGAAGGTATGCTCGGCAACGATGCGCACCCGGTCGGGCCGGAAACGGTCGCGTGAGTATTCGGCCGGGATGCCGTCGGCGTCGTGGGCGACGCTTTCGGAGAAGATGAGCGGGCTTCCGGCCGGTACGTCGAGGGTGGCTGCCTCGTTCTCGTTGGCCATGCGGATGTCGATCGATTCAATGACATGGCCGATCATGGTGCCGTAGCGTTCGGTGATGATCGAGTAGACCGACTGGGTGAAGTCGGCGTGTTCGATGCCCGGGTAGCGCCGGTAAGGCAGGTACGCGGTCTCGTGTGCGACGGGGTGGCCGCCGACTGCGCGTACGCGTTCGGCCCTGAGTACCGGTTCTCCCTCTTCGAGGGCGAGGCGCCGGGCGGCGATGGTGTCGGGGGTGCGCACGTCGATGCGCTTGACGTAGGTGACCGTCCTGAATCCTTGGCTGGCAACGGTCTCGGGGATGCCTTGGGGCAGGCCGGTGGCGTGCTCGATGAGCCGGTGGTCGCCAATGGAGATGTCGGCGCGGGCGTACAGGTTCGCGTCGGGGTTGGCCGTGGCGACGAACGTGCCGCCGGCACGTCCCGACCGGACGCTGACCTCCCCGGCCTCGCGCAGTATCTGCAGGGCGTTGCGCACCGTACTGCGGGAGACATGCAGGTCGGCGGCGAGGCGACGCTCGGAGGGCAACCGGCCGGGTGGCGGCAGGCAGCCCGATTCGATGAGCGCCCGGAGGCGTTCGACCGTGCGTTGCGTCACCGAGCCGCTCATGCCGCCACGTACTCCCGGCGCCGCAGGATGGGGATGGCATCCTCGGTCAGGAAGAGGCCCTCCACGTACAGGCGCGCCGCCTCGACCACGGACTGCACGTAGCTGGATCGGATCCTTCGCGCGGTGTCGGTCTCGCGTCTCTTCTCCACCCAGGCGACCAGTTGCAGGGCGCGGGCCATGACCATGCATGGCAGGTATTGCATGTCCTCGCGGGTCAGCACGCCGCCGGCGGACCAGTAGCCGCGCAGGTAGGCGTCCACCAGGTCGGGCAGCTCCAGGTTGCCTTCCTCGAAGGAGAAGCTGCAGGCCATGTCGAACAGGTACCAGCCCAGGCCGCAGTCATCGAAGTCGAGGACCTTGATGTCTCCCTGGGCGTCGACGAGCAGGTTGGAGGAACGCAGGTCCGTGTGGATCAGCCCGAAGTTGCGCTCGTTGACGCCGTACTCGGCCATCTCGGCGCGCACCTTGGCCTCCGCGCATTCCAGGATGTCCCGTCCCTCGGCGGTCAGTTCGGGGGTGTCACGCCAGTCGCCGTAGTCGCAGCGTTCGCCGAAGATGCGTTCGGGCGTCCAGGTCAGGCGCTTGAGCCAGTCGGGGCGCTGCCAACGGCTGGAGTGCTCGTGCAGGCGGGCGGCAACCTGGCCGACCAGGTCCATGGTGTCGCCCAGGCCCGCCTGGACGGGTTCGATGCCTTCGAGGAAGTCGAAAAGCACGGAGTACTGCACTTGGCCGGCCGGGTTGGTGAAGGGGTGCAGGTCGCATCCCTTGGCGGTGGGGTAGGTCCGCATGGTGTGCACGGCCCCGGTCTTGCCCAGGTCGGCCAGCCACGCCAGTTCGGAGCGAATGCACCGCTCGCCCCGGAAACCGGGGCGGTGCAGGCGCAGCACGCGCCGCTCCCCCTGCGGGGTGGTCACCAGGTAGGTGGCGTTCTCGGACAGGGACAGGGGCCGTACGTTGGCCGTCTCGAGTCCCCAACCCGCCAGGGCTTCACGGTAGTAGCCCATCCAATCCAGGCCGTGGTCGTTTTCCTTGTCGTTCATGGCGTCCTCCTTTTCTTCAGCAGGCGCGGTCGAGGTCATCCAGGGCGTCGTCGATGCGATCGATGACGTTTTCGGCTTGGTCCATGTCCAGCAGCAGGCCGGACTTGAACTGCAGCACGCTCTTGTCGAGCGTGGAGAAGATCGCCCATACGCCGCGGTCGTAGAGCATCTTGGAGAACGTGACGGCCGGCTCGCCGTCGCCCGCAAATTTCAGGCCCGCGATGGTGCCGTCGTGGCGCACCTCGACCAGTGAGGGATGGTCGGCGAGCAACCGATCGAAGGCTTTGGAATAGAACTCGTCCAGTTCCTTGACGTGGACGACGGTGCCGGGGCGGCGGGTGATCTCGATGACCTTCATGGCCACCTGCATGCCCAGTTCGGAGCCGCCGAAGGTGCCCATGTGCGCGAACCCGTCCTCGGACAGCCATCCGGAGGCGCGCTGGTTGAGGATGCATGCACTGACCGGATAGATGCCGCCCGACAGGCCCTTGGAGGTCACCACGATGTCCGGCGTGAGCCCGTGGTGCTCGAAGCACCAGAAATCGACCGTGCGGCCCAGTCCGGTCTGCACTTCGTCGGCGATGTACAAGGCGCCGTACCGTTCGCACAGTGCCTTGACCTGCGCCAGGTAACCGGGCGCCGGCATCGGGAAGCCGTACGTGGCAGGAATGGTCTCCATGATCACCGCGGCCACGTCGTTGCCCTTGAGGGCGTCCTCCATCGCGTCCAGGTCGTTGAACGGCACCTGCGTGAACTCGTCGGGTCGTTCGCAATGGAACATGCTCAGGAACCGCTCGTCGCCGGTGGCGATGGACAGGCCGGTATGCCCGTGGTACGCCTTGACCACCGACACGATCTTGCGCCGTCCGGTGGCGTAGCGTGCGCTCTTGATGGCCACGTCCACCACTTCGCCGCCCGCCGACCCGAACACAACCTTGTCCATGGTGCCGCCGGGCACGGTATCGATCAGCATTTTTGCCAGCTTGGCACGGCCGGAGGTGGGAAAGTGGTGGTTGCCGATGTCCACGCGGCCCAGCGCATCCACCAAGGCGGCAATGACCTCGGGGTTGCGGTGGCCCAGGTTGAACGTGCCGCCATTGAGGTGCATGTCGATATACGTATTGCCGTCGATGTCCTCGAACTCGTAGCCCTCGCGCCGGCCGAGCACCATCGGGATGCCGTTGTCGACCCAGAAATCGGTCTTGTCGGGATTCCAGTACGTCCTGGCATCGTCCAGGAGCGCTGCCTTGTCGGCATAGCCATTCATCGGGTAGCTGTCACATTGCATAAGGGCCTCGTTTCGCTGTGTCATGGTTGAGAGGATTGAATTACTGGGGTTTCGTGTGCACAGCCACAGATATATCCAGCGACCATTTCAACCGCGACAAACGCCGGTTACGCCACGGTAAAGCGCCAGTGCCCCTACCAAAACCAGACCATAAGGAAAAAGAGAACGATTAATTTCAGCATTGTTCTCTTGCCCAGCCACGATGTCAAACAAGGGTCATCGCCCATACCGGAGACATCTGCAACGTTGGGGTGCAAGGGAATGCAAGGACACTTCGGGCGGTCGGTCCATCAGAGCCAACAGCCCGGCAGAAAGCGCCACGCCAGTCGTGACGACAATACTATTATTGGCCGGCAATTCGTGCGACTAATCAATTGTTTACCGCACGTTTCCTTTCCAGACCATACCCCATACCAAAACCGTCCGCGCGGTAGCCCCATCTATGGCAGACCGACCAACCTCTTAGGCCATGCACATCCGGCAGCGCGTCCCGCACACAGCATCAGCTACACGACGAGGGGATGCCCCAACGAGGCCACCCCATCGTCCATGCGCACAACGCACTACGCCCGCACATACCACCATCTACCGGCTCAGCCGACCACGCGGTCAACAAGCTCCATCATCTCGTCCACATCATGGCCGCCCACGGTCATGGTGCCGTCGGTGCCCTTCGCCAGAATCCGCAGCATCGGCAGCGCGGCCGGCAGCGGCGCCTTCATGTCGACGGTCACGTCGGACTCCCCCGCTTGGTCGGCGCTCACGGTGATCCGGCCGTCGGAGGCGCCGGCGAGCTGGTCCGCCAAGGCGCGCAGTTTGCCGGACGTGTCGAAGCCGTCCAAGATGAGCTTGAGTTCGATGTCGACGGTCAGCGACGAGAGTACGGGCCTGAGCTGACCGAGCTGTTCGTCGTCGAGCATGGTTTCGTTCATGGTGTTCCTCCTTGCCGGCATGGCCACATGCCGCGGCCATGCCTCCTGGCAGCCATCATGCGGCCGGTCGGTGCAGAATGGGTCGATGTTCGCTGAGCGGGCAGAGGACATGCAATGACGCCGACTACTTGACGGCATGAAACGACCATCGGCAATGCATGGTGTCGAAAGAATATGCCGAGCCGCCTTTGACGGAGGCGGGCGGCATGTACATTCGCCAACAGTCTCCTGGACATCAATGGCTTGACCGCGCAGCAGCAGGACAGAGCTCGAGAAAGACGGAATCGAGTGCCGCTCCAAATACGTGCTCCAAGTGGATACCGCATTCCGATCCCGCCACGAGCCCGGTGTATTGCCTGCGCCGCCGCATTCGCGTGGACCGGGAAGCGTGAATGGCTTCCGCTCCTGACCGGCAGCAGAAAGACGCTCATGCCCCATGCCGGAACACCATCGCTGGTATCGTCAACACCATGGCGCAACTCTACTTCAAATACGGTGCGATGAACTCCGGCAAGAGCATCGAGATCCTCAAGGTCGCCCACAACTACGAGGAGCAGGGCAAGCCGGTCCTCCTGATGACCTCGTCCGCCGACACCCGGGCCGGGCAGGGCGTCATCGAGAGCCGCATCGGGGTGTCCCGTGCCGCCGTGCCCGTCACTCCCCTGATGGACGTGGCGGACTACGTGGGCGGCCTCGATTACCGGCCGCACTGCATTCTCGTTGACGAAGCCCAGTTCATGACGCGCCACAACGTGCTCTCGCTGGTCACGGTCGTGGACGACCTGTGCATACCGGTCATGTGCTTCGGCCTGAAGAACGACTTCCGCAACGACCTGTTCACCGGCTCCGAGGCGCTGCTGGAGTACGCGGACAAGATCGAGGAGATCAAGACCATCTGCCAGTGGTGCGGCCACAAGGCGACCATGAACCTGAGGGTCGGCGACGGCAGGCCGGTCAGGAGCGGCGAGCAGGTGCAGATCGGCGGCAACGAAAGCTACATTTCCGTGTGCCGTCGGCATTGGTTCCATCCGGTCGTGGACGCGGATGGTCGCATTGCGGTGAACGAATGCCGCGAAAATTGATGTCGGTATTCCAAGCGTTTAAGGCCTTGTAGAAATATTACAAAAGATTTCTAGAAGGGCTTTATCAGGCTTGCAGCCTTCTGGCCGCCTCCGCAATCTGCGCATCCGTCGCCGTCGCGGAGAACCTCAGATACCCCGGGGCGCCATAGAACTCCCCCGGGCTGGCGATGATGCCACGCTCGGCCAAGGCGCCCATATCGGCCCAGCAGTCCTCGCCGAGCGCCTTCACCCACACATACAGCGCCCCTTGCGGCATCTGCGCGTCGTAGCCGTACGCACGCAGCGCGTTTACCAGCGTGGCAAGCCGCGCACGGTAGCGCGTGTGCTGTGCGCGGGTGGCGGCCGTGTCGCGCAGTCCGGCGGCCATGGCCGCCTGGACTGGGCCGGGCACGATCTGCCCGACCTGCTTGCGGTAGTCGGCCATCGTCGCCACCAGCCCGGCGTCACCGGCGATGAAGGCGGTGCGGTAGCCGGCCATGTTCGACTGTTTGCTCAGCGAATACAGCATGAGGATGTTCTGTGCAGAGCCGCCGCAGACGTCCTCGCGCAGGATGCACGGCGACGATGCCGGCGCCGTGCCGTCGTCCGCGGCATCGTCAGCTGCGCCACGCCAGTCCATCATCGCATAGCACTCGTCGGACAGCACGACGGCGCCGATGGAGCGCACAGCCTCCACGATCCGCCGCAGCCGCCCCTCCCCCAGCACCTCACCGGTCGGGTTGTTCGGGGAGTTCACCCACACGGCCTTCACGCCGGGGATGCCGGCCCAGGAGTCGACATCGGCCACGTCGTCCACCTTCGCCACGGTGGCGCCGGCCAGCTGGGTGCCGATCTCGTAGGTCGGGTAGGCGACGCGCGGCTGGACCACCACATCGCCCTGCCCCAGGAACAGCAGCGACGCCATGAGCGAGACGGCTTCCTTGGAGCCCACCGTCGGCACGGTGTCCGCACCCAGGATCGACAGGTCGTGCACGCCACGGCAGTCGCGCAGCCAACTGCGCATCGCCGCGCGCAGGTCGGGCGTGCCGACGGTCAGTGGGTAGCCGTATGCATTGGCGCCATTGGCGGCACCGGCGAGCGCCTCGCGCACCGAGTCGGGCACGGGATCGACAGGCGAGCCGATGGACAGGTCGACCATGCCGCCGGGCACGGCGTGCGCGGTGTCCTTGTATTGGGCGACGCGTGACCAGTCGTAGGGCGAGGAGTAGCGGTGGAATCCCATGGTTGCCTTCCGGGCTGTCGAACGTGGCGGAACGGGTCAGGCGGCGTTCTGCGGCGGCAGGTCGGCGACGCCTTGGGGGTCCTTGCCGATGGGTCCGGCGGCCTGTGCGCCGCCCAGGTCGCCGACTTCGGCGAAGAACTCGACGGCGGCGTCCTTGTACCACTCCCACTCTTCGGGCAGGTCGTCCTCGTAGAAGATGGCTTCGGTGGGGCAGACGGGTTCGCAGGCGCCGCAGTCGACGCATTCGTTGGGGTTGATGTACAGGGAGCGCTTGCCTTCGTAGATGCAGTCGACGGGGCATTCGTCCACGCAGGCCTTGTCCTTGACGTCCACGCAGGGTTGGGCGATTACGTATGCCATGTTGTGTTCCTCCCGAACGGTTGGGGGCTGGCCCCACGGTTGTCCATTGGTCCTCAGGGTAACGCCGGAGCCGAACATCGGCAAGCCGGTGCGGGTGTGGCGGCATGCGTGCGCCCCGCGGTCCGCCGGTGCGGTCCGGGGCGTCTACGGTGCGGTGTGCCGTCAGTCGGCCGGGGACACCGCCTCTGCCTTGTCGCCGTCTGCGGCGCGCGCTGCGGCGGTCTGCGCGGCGGTGGCCGCCACCTGCCGTTCGCGCATGTCGCGGTCGAAGCGTTCGAGTTCGGCGTCGAGTTCGCCGGTGCCGAGCAGGGCGTGCTTGTAGCTGTAGGAGAAGTAGACGACGAAGCCGACGCACAGCCACACGACGAAGCGCAGCCAGGTGAGCACGCTCAGGTTGAGCATGAGCCACAGGTTGGCGAGGGCCACGATGATCGGCACCCACGGGTTGCCGGGGATCTTGAAGGAGCGCGGCAGGTCGGGGCGCTTCTTGCGCATGATCGGGATGGCGAGGGCCACGAGGGTGAAGGCGGAGAGGGTGCCGATGTTGACCATGTCGCTCAGGATGCTCACGTCGAAGCAGGCGGCGACGAGGGCGACGACGATGCCCAGTCCGATCTGCAGCTTGGCGGGGGTGCCGTGCTTGCCTGTCCTGGACAGGCCGCGCGGCAGCAGGCCGTCGCGGCTCATGGCGAACACGACGCGCGCCAGTCCGAGCAGGAGCACCATGACGACGGTGGCCAGGCCGAGCACGATGGCGAAGCTGATGATCTTGGCCGCCCAGTCGGCGCCGACGAGTTCGAAGGCGGTGGCCAGCGAGGGGCTGTCGACGCTGGCGAGCTGCTTGTAGGAGACCATGCCGGTGGTGACGATGGCCACGAGCACGTACATGACGACGACGAGGAGCATGCCGACGCCGATGCCGAGCGGCACGTTCTTCTTGGGGTTCTTCGTCTCCTCGCTGGCGGTGGCGACGACGTCGAAGCCGATGAAGGCGAAGAAGACGAGTGCGGCGCCGGAGAGGACACCGTTCCAGCCGTATACGGTCTGCGCCTGGTGGGTCATCCATTGCCACAGCGGCTGTTCCATGGCGCCGCCGGCGGCTGCGGAGACGTCTGCGGCGGGTTCGCTGGGCGGCACGAAGGGCGTGTAATTGGCGGACTTCACGTAGAAGAAGCCGACGATGACGACGAAGAGGACGATGCCGATCTTGAGGATGGTCATGGCGCCGTCGACGCGCGCGCCGATCTTGGTGCCCAGCACGAGCAGGACGGTGAAGAAGCCGACGATGATGATGGGCGCAATGTCGAGGTGGAACGAGCCGATCATGAGGTTGGTGTTCCAGTCCAGGCCCATGAGACGCATGAAGTCGTTGAGGTAGACGCCCCAGTACTTGGAGATGACGGAGCCGGCCATGAGCATCTCGAGGATGAGGTCCCAGCCGATGACCCATGCCATGATCTCGCCGATGGTGGCGTAGGTGAAGGTGTAGGCGGAGCCGGCCACGGGCATGATGGACGCGAATTCCGCGTAGCACATGACGGCCGCCGCGCATACGACGCCGGCGATGATGAAGCTGAGGATGACTGCCGGGCCTGCGTGGAACGCGGCTGCCTCGGCGCCCACGGAGAAGATGCCGGCGCCCACGGCCACGGCCACGCCCATGACCGCCAGGTCCCACCAGCCCAGGGTGCGCTTGAGGGATCGGCCTCCCTCGTTGGTTTCCGCAATGGTTTGTTCTACCGATTTGGTTCTGAATACCTGCACGATGCGTCCTTCCTCTCATGATGTGTGCGCATGGGGATGGTGTTGCAGGCGCTTGTATGCTTTTGGTGAAGGCCGGCCACGGAGAGAATAGTACGACCGAAAAGGAACTATTCCGCCCTCAGCGGTATCGGTCCGCAATGTGAGACCTCAGTGGCGAAGACGCCGCTCTCCCCTCTTTCTTATTGGAGGCTGGCATTCACCATCACCGGCTCGGCGAACAGCTCCACGCCGTACTCCTTGCGCACGCCGTCGCGGATTGTGCGGGCAAGTTCCAGGATGTCGTCGCAGCTGGCGCCGCCGCGGTTGATGATGCTCAGGGTGTGCAGCTCGGACAGGCTGGCGCGGGCGTCGTCGCGCACGCGGTAGCCCTTGTGGAAGCCGGCGTGGTCGATGAGCCATGCAGCGGACACCTTTACGCCGGTGGAGCCGTCGGGCAGGGTCGCCGGGTACTTCGGGGCGTCGTCGGGCAAGCGGTCGGCGACGGCCTGGCTCACGATCGGGTTCATGAAGAAGCTGCCGCAGCTGTGGCGGTTGATGTCCTCGTTGGTGCCGGTGTCCGCCATCATCTCCTCGTCGACGACGTCGGCGGCCGAGTCGTGGCCCTCCACGTAGCGCTGCTGCGCGGCGATGGCGACCTCCACCTGGCGGCCGTCCTTGCAGGCCTGCATCTCGGGCAGGCGGTAGCGGGTGGCGTCCTCGAGCATGCCCTTGGATGCGCGCACCTTGAGGACGGCGGCGCGGATCCGGTCGATGGGCAGCCGGTCGCCGAGGTTCGCCTTGAGTGCGGCGGCGAGCTGCGGATAGTTCACGGTGCCGTTCTCGGTGTGGTTGAGCACGAAGGTCACGGACAGCACGATGTAGCGCGGGCTCGGGTAGTACTCGTCGTTGGGGATGCCCGGCGCCTTGTACATGCTGGTCTTGAGCAGGCTGGAACGGTAGCCGAACTGCATCTCCACGTTGCCCAAGGTCTTGGTCTGCTTGTCCTCGCGGTCCCAGACCTCCACGGATTCGACGGCACCGGCCACCTCCTGGCCGTAGGCGCCGATGTTCTGCACGACGCTGGCCCCCACGTTGCCGGGGATGCCGGACAGTCCCTCCAGTCCCTCCAGGCCGCGTTCCACGCAGAAGTCCACCAGGTCGTCCCAGTTGCAGCCCGCCTCGGCGTTGACGTGCACGGTGCGGTCGTCACCTTCCACGGGCGAGGCCTCGTCGGGCACGGTGATCAGGCGGCGCGCATCACGCAGCACCAGGCCATGGAAGTCGCCGTCCGCCGCCAGGAGGTTGGAGCCTCCGCCGATGACGCATACGGGAATGCCGTGCGAGTCCGCATGCTCGATCTCCTCGATGATGGCCGCACGGTTCATGGGTTCTACGAAATGGTCGATGTTGCCACCCACCCCAATGGTGGTGATCTGCGCAAAAGAAGTCATATGGCCCACAATAACAAGAAACCCGACCTTTCGGTCGGGTTCCGTGAAGCTTTAGCTCTTAGCGGGTCTCGCGGTGGAGCGTCTGCTTGCCGCAGCGGGAGCAGAACTTCTTCAGCTCGAGACGGTCCGGCGTATTACGACGGTTCTTGGTCGTAATGTAGTTACGCTCCTTGCACTCGGTGCATGCCAGCGTGATGCCCGGACGGATGTCGGCGCTCTTGCTTGCCATTGAATTCACCTCTTGTGTTCGTGTATGTAGTCGGTTCCCCGACCTGTAGTAGCGAGAAAGAGACTCGAACTCTTGACCTTACGATTATGAGTCGTACGCTCTAGCCAGCTGAGCTATCCCGCCAGAGAGCCTCGAGTGAGAATCGGACTCACGACCTCTTCCTTACCAAGGAAGTGCTCTACCACTGAGCTATCGAGGCGTGGCGGATAGTGGATTCGAACCACTGAAGCACGAAGCGACTGATTTACAGTCAGTTCCCTTTGACCGCTTGGGAAATCCGCCATCGTTCCCAGTTGAGAAGCTCAACCGGCAACTTGGCTAGTATGCCACGGACCCCCCGAATTACGCAAGTCTCGGCGTGTCGCGTTGCAATTCCAAGGGTCTTGCCCGCTACGGCAGGTCGGTGCCTGCAGCAGGACCAAGCACTTCGGGCCCCTGCATATTCCCCCGTCGGCGTGTCGCAGGCCACCCCGCTGCTGTCCACCTGCTGGCCGACCGCCGGCCGCTCCCCTCCCCTATGCAACGGGCCCGGCCGGAGCATCGCTCCGACCGGGCCCGCCATCATCGGCCATGCGCCGATGTCAGTTCAGGATCGCCAGCACGTCACGCGCGGCCACGATCAGGTAGTCCTCACCCTGGTAGTGCACCTCGGTGCCGCCGTACTTGGAGTACAGGATCCTGTCGCCGACCTTGACGTCCATCGGGACGCGCTCGCCCTTGTCGTCACGACGGCCCAGGCCCACGGCCAGGACCTCGCCCTGCTGGGGCTTCTCCTTGGCGTTGTCCGGGATGTACAGGCCGGAAGCGGTCTGCGTCTCGGCCTCGGCCTGCTTGACGATGATCTTGTCTTCCAACGGAGTGAGTGGGAACGACATTGCGTGCCTCCTCTTTCTAGAAACCTATTGACTTCCTCACAAGCACCGGCACCGTCCGCAGCTGACGAAATACGGGCGCGGCCGGTCCTTGCGCTAGTTGCCCATCCTAGCGCGGGGTCTAGCACTCCGCCAACTTGAGTGCTAACGCTATGAGTGAAAACGTTGGAACCGCGCGGTTCCCCCGAGTGTTGCCCCGGATGTGCGACGACCCCGCCGAAGGACTTCGGCGGGGTCGTCGGCAGGCAATCCGATGGAATCAGTTGCCGCGGCGGGCCAGGATGGACGCCAGGTCCGCGCCCAGCGAATCCGAGGTCTCGTCGGGCGCCTCCACGGCGGCGGTGCGCTCCGCCTCGTGGAAGGCCACGGAATCGTTGACCTCCGGCGTCGCGTCCTGCGCCTGCGCCGCCTCGTCCCGGCCGGCCTCGGCGTCGCCATCGGCCTGCACGTCCTCCTTGGGCTGCTCGACGGGCACAGCCTTGGCGACCTGCTTGGTGGACTTGATCTCCAGGCTCTCCACGACCGGGGTCGGTGTATCGACGCCCTGGCGTTCCTCGCCCAGCGAGAAGGAGATGAGGTCCTGGCTGACGGCCATGTCGAAGGCGTCGACCGCCGCAGCGGTGCGGTGCACCTCGGACAGTTCGTTCGTCTCGTCGGCCAGGAAACGGTTCATGTCGTCGCGTACCACCAGCTGTGCGTGTTCGCGCGACGCCTGCTCGGCGGCCTGCCGTGCCTGCTCTTGCGCCTCGTACTGCTCCTGGCGGCGCTGGCGGGCCTGTGCCTGCTCCAGCTGGGCACGGTGCAGGGCCTGGCGGATCTCACGCTGCTCCATCACGTCCGTGCGTGCCTCGTTGGCGCTGGCAGCCACCGCCTGTTCCTGGGCACGGCGCTCCTCGCGCTCGCGCCGGCGTGCCTCGTCACGCTGGCGCTCGTGGCGCTCGCGTTCTCGTAAGCTGCGGTCCTTGGCAGCCATCTTCGACTCCCAGCTGCGTGCCTGCGCCGAGGCGCGCGCGCCCAGCAGGCACACGACCGCCAGGAGCGCGGCCGGAATCAGCGCGAACCAGACGCTGAAACGGAAGACGACGGCGAGCACCGCCACCACCACCGTGAGTCCCAGCAGGCATGCCGCGAGCACGCTGCGGCGTTTTGCGGCAGCACGACGGAGCGCCCGTACCTGCGCCACATATGCGCGGTTCTTCTCACGATCCGTTCGTGTTGTCGGCATAATCGCACCTTTCGCCAGCGGCGTGCGTTCATCGGAGAACCGGCTCGCACTGTCCTCGTCCAACACGTGCAACGAGGAGGAGTACCGGTCCGTCCGGTGTTCGACCACCTGTTTCATGCCTTTGACCGTCGATCTCGGCAGCCATATCACCATGACGATTGCGATGATCACCAGTACAACTAGTGTGCTCAGTGACTCGTAACCCATAGTTCTCAAGAATAAATGAAATCAAGACAACTCATGAACCGTTTCACTCGGCGTGTCGGACAAAAACCGACACACGAAACCCTTCGGCGTGTCGTCCGGCAGGAGGCTGTACGACTCATGGTCGCGCCACCGGCCGTGGATGTACATGTACTCGCGGCGCACCCCCTCGTAGCGGGCGCCGAGCTTCTCCACCACGCGCCGCGAACGTTGGTTTTCCGGTAATATGTCGATTTCCAGGCGGTGCAGCCGCGGGCCGTGAGGGTCGTGCAGCGCCCAGTCGGCCAGCATCGCCACGGCCAGCGGCGTCAAGCCCTGGCCGGCGTGGCCCTGATCGACCCAGTAACCGACGATGCCGCTGCGCATCGCCCCGCGGAACACCGCGCCCAGCGAAATCTGTCCCACGATGCGGCCGTCGAGTTCCATGAGCAGGACCAGGGAGTTGCCGAGCCGTTCGTCGCGCCGCTGCATGCCGATCCACTGCCGGAAAGTGACCAGGGAACGGCGCATGGGGTCGTTGGACTCCCACGGGTCGAGCCACACGGCGTTGCGTGAGCGCACCTGATCCCACTCGAACTCGTCGCCCGTGCGCATGCTGCGCAGCACCAGCGGCGGCGCACCGGCGGGCGCGGCCAGCCGCATCGACGAGGGGAAGGCGTCGGTTCCGGCGCCGCGCAGGGCATCGCGCAGGGATTGCAAAACAGACACGTGTCTGTTGTACCACAGCGCGGTCGGCTGCGGACAACGCGAGGCTGGCAGCGATCAGGCCAGGTCGGCGGGCGGCGAGGCGTGGTCGTGGCGAAGGCGGTCGCCGGGCAGGACGGTGACCGCCCTTGACGGCATGCGGGCTATGATGGGCTGCCATGAGCAGCGATACGTCTTCCCCTGAACCTGCCGAAACCGCCGCAGCCTCCAAGCGTGTGCTGCGCCATGCCGCCTATCCGCTGCGCCGGGCCAAGGAGGCCGCCGAACGTCTGCGGGCCGGGGAGGCGTGTACGCGGTTGCTGCGCGCACAGCCCGCCTACGTACGGGCGGCGGACATCGCCTGCTACGTCTCCATGGGAACAGAGGTCTCCACGACGCCGCTCCTGGCCGCCATGCTCGCCGACGGCAAGCGCGTGCTGGTGCCGCGGCTGGGCAGCGGCATGGAGATCGGCTGGAGCGCACTGGAAGGCGAGGGGGCGCTCGATGCGCTGCGGGCCGTCGACTCCCCGCATCTGCGCCCCGACGAACCAGACCTGCCGGTGCTGGGGCCCGAGGCACTCGCCGACTGTACGCTGGTGGTGCTGCCCGCGCTCGCCGTGGACGGCCGGGGCATCCGCCTGGGCCGTGGCGGCGGCTGGTACGACCGCGCGCTGAGGTGGCGCGCACCGGAAGCCGAACTGGTGGCGCTGGTGTGGCCGTGGGAGTTCGATGCGCGGCGCGACCTGCCTCACGGGGCACATGACGTACCGGTGGACGCCGTGCTCACCCCGGACGCCTTCATCGGGCTGGGCGACGATAAGTCGTGACGCGAACTAGGATGTTGTGACAGCAGAGTCATGGGTTTTCATTCGTAAGGTAAAAGGAGCGAGCATGCCTGTCTATCACTACCGCTGCAAGAACTGCGGCTATGACTTCACCGAGCACCAGTCCTTCGACGACGAGCCGATCACCGTATGCCCCAAGTGCACCGAACCCACCGTGCGCAAGGTCTACTCCGCCGTCCCCGTCACCTTCAAGGGCTCCGGCTTCTACCGCACGGACAAGTAGCGCTCATATATATCCATGACGACCCATGAGAAAGGCATGATGCCATGGGCATAACCCGGGGCGTCCGACCACATGTGCCTGCCGCGCTTGCCTTGGAGGCAGCCTTACGCCGATGATGGCACCATGATCGACATCCACACCTTGCTCCATGGGCCGCCCGGATTGGCGGGACGGCGCCGCCAATGGCAGCTGCGGCGCGCCTTGGCGGCGCTGCTCGCGGGCATCGCGACCTGGTGCGCCCTCCAATGCGTCATGGCGACCGTACGCACCCGGCCGGCGCTCGTCGCCGCCCATACGTTGCAGCCGGGCGACGCCATCGACGCCGACGACGTCACGGTGCTCGACATGCCTGACCACGCCGCCCTTGACGCCGTCCTGCACGAACCGGCCCAGGCCACCGGCTCCTTGGCGGCCGTCGAGATCGGCGCCGGGGACCTCCTGACACCGGCCCTCCTGGGCGACGTCCCCGCCGTGCCGCCCGGCCACACCGTCATCGACGTGCGCCTCGGCGAACTGCAGCACCCCTTCGCCCTGGGCACCAAGGTCCGGCTGACCGCCGCCGTCGGCTGCGACTCCCCCACCGCCCAAGGCTGCACCGTCAGCGACGACGCCATGGTCATGGGCACTGCCGCCCAGGACGGGCTCATCGCCATGGCCATGCCCGCCGCGGACGCCATGCGCACCCTCGACGTACAGGCCCAGGCGCCCATCATCGCCGTGCGCGCACCCTGAGAAACGCGCAGGGCCGCCACCCCGCACGGGGATGACGGCCCTGGAAACGGAAAAGGAACGGGAGGCTCAACCGCGTTCGCTGAAGACGCCCCAGTGCGGGGGCAGCTCCCCCAGGATGCGCCGGTCGTCGTCGGCTGACCGCTGCTCGCGGGTCAGCTCGTCGGCGGCCTCCTTCTTCACGCCGTCCGCATCGAAGCGTTCCGTGCCGGCACGCTCCACGCGCCGGTGCGTGCGCGGCACGCGACGGTTCGGGTCGTACGCCTCACTCATCGCTGTTCCTTGGCCAGCTCGTCCATGATCGCGGCCACGCGGTCGACTTCCTTCTCCGGGTTGACGAAGGCGGCCACGCTCCAGATGGTCATGACCGACCATCCCAGGGACTCCATGTCCTGCTGGAGGCGGCGGTGACGCTCACGCGTGGACTGGATGCCCATGAACTGCGCATCGTCGGTGAACACGGCCAGCTGGTACGGCTTGTCCTTGCGGCCCACGACCATCGGCAGGCGCACACCCTTGGCGTAGCCGTAATCGACGGCCACGGTCAGGCCGCGCTCGCGGATGCGGTTGGCCAGGTCGGCGAGCAGCACGTTGTGCGTGTCGTGGTGCTCCTCGGGCTCCGGCGTGCGCTCGTTGCCCAGGCGCGTGGCCCACTGCAGGATCGTCTTGAGCATCTTCGGGCCCTCGTGGTGCAGACGGTCGTCGTCGAGGTCGTCGGGTCCGAAGGCGCTGACGATGTCGATGCTGCGGTCCGCCAGGGCGAGCGCGTCGAGCAGCATGCCGCGGCCGGCGTCGTCCTCGATGGCGCCGAACTGCTGCAGCAGGCGGCCGTGGGAGGTCTTCGCGTAGCTCATGGAGATGATGGCGTCGGTGGCGTGCGCGCCGGCGACGTCGGTGATGTCCACGATGCGTACGTGGCGCAGGAAGCGCGCCATGTACTCGTCCTTGCCGGCGAGCGACTTGAGTTCGGCGCCCAGGCGGATGCGGAAGGTGTTCGTCATGCACACCACGGTGAGCAGGTAGGTGGAGGGGATGATGCGGAAGGTCCTGGCCCGGTTCATGATGAGCGAGACGACCTGTTCGATCTCCTGCTGGCTGCTTTCCACCAGCCCGGTGGGCATGTAGGGCACGCCGGTGCCCTCGATCTGATGGAAGGCGACCGTACCCTGCACGCCTTGGCGGGCCGGGTCGTGGCTGACGTCGCCGTAGCCGTGGCGTTCCAGGAACTCGCCGACGCGCGGGTCACGGCGCGAGGGGTGCGGTGCGGCGTGGATGGCGGGCAGCATGTCGATGAGCTCGGCGACGGAGGCGCTGGTGACGGTCTGGCGGTGCGAGAGGACGACCACCTGGCGCGCACGACACAGGATGCTCAGCAGGAGCACCGGTTCGAGGTGTGCGGCGGCGTCCACGATGACCACGTCGGCGATGGGCGTCGGCTTGGTGACGGATGCCAGCGTGGCGGGGCTGGAGAGCAGCACCGGCTTGGCTGCGGAAAGGATCTCCGGATGGTCGTGGTGGATGCGGCTCAGCGAGATGCCGTTGGTGCCGGCGAGCACCGTGTGGAGCATGTTCGCTTCCTGGGTACGGGCGAACAGCAGGTCGCACAGGCGCCGCATGGACTCCTGCATGATCATGGGACCGACGGAGCGCACGTGCTCGGTGTCGACCTGGATGAAGCGGTCGGAGGCGTTCTGCAGCGCGGAGCCGTCCTGGTTGGAGATGATGGCCGAGGAGTGCACGATGTCCTCGAAGACGGTCGTCCACCAGGAGAGCCTGAGCTCGTTGCCCACGGCGTCGGTGGCCACGTGACGCGCGTGCAGGTCGTTGACGAGGGCGCCGAGGCCCGCCTGGTCGAGTTCGCGTTCGAGCGTGGCGCGCTCGGGCAGCGTGTCGAGGGCCTTGCGGTCCTCGTAGAGTGCCTTGAGCCGTGCCTCGACCTCGTTGAAGTCGATGGCCTGCAGGTCGCCGCCGGCCGGCGTGGTGGACAGCACCGCGTCGAGGGCGGTCATGTTGCCCATGAGCTCGTCCTGCGTGGCGACGATGTCGTCGAGCTTGGGCGGCAGCACCGGCCAGCCGCCGTGGGGCACGAACTGGCGCCACTGCTCGGCCTGGCGCTGCACCACCATGAGCGCGGCGTGCAGGTCCTCGACCTGCGCGCCGGGGCGCAGCAGGCCCTTGGCTTCCTTGACCTGGCGACGGCGGTCCCAGAAGCCCATGGAGGCGTCGCCCTTCTTGCGGTCGGACTTGGGCTGGGTCGCCTCGATCATGGCGTCGATGTCACGTTCGAAGATCTCGGGCTGGAAGACGTCGAGCACGCGCCGCAGGTTCTTGAGCACCGTCACCTGGCGTCCCCACTCCTGAGCGGTGGCGGGCACGGAGAAGCCGCAGGTCTTCGCGGTGGACGCCACCTGTTCGCGGGTGGCGGGCAGCAGCTTCTGCAGCAGGTCGACCACGCGCTGGTATGCGTCGATGGCTTCGTCCTCGCTATAGATGGAGGCACGGTACCAGGCGGTGTCGTCGGGGTCGACGGTGTACTCGCCCAGTTCGCCGGCGCGTTCGAGCTTGCGTTCCCAGTCGTCCAGCGACTTGCCGATCTTGCGTGCCACGTCGTTGGACAGGCGCACACGCGTGGCCGGGTGGGTGGGCAGTTCCGCGATGCTCGCCAGGTTCTGGATGGTCTGGTAGGCGGAGACGCCCCAGGTCTGGTTCACGCCGTGCAGGTCGCCCAGGTAGCGCGTCAGGCGCGAACGCACGCCCACGAGTTCGTCGGCGAGCTGGTCGAAGTGCGAGGCGGCGGTGCCTGGCTGGTAGCCGACGGCGCTGATGAGCTGGTGGTCGAGGGCGGCGTTGGCGTTGGGGTCGGCCACGTCGAGCAGCTGCTCGCCCAGCTCGCTGGCGCGCATGAGGTTGGTGAAGCGTCGCTTCTGGTCGGCCACGCAGGGCACGTAGAGCACGGAGCGGCCGGCCATCACGCAGCGCGAGGCGATGGCGGCGGCCTGTTCGGCGGTGTCGGTGTCCTGGGAGCCGTCGACGAAGATGGAGTGGCCGGCGGCCGCCATGTTGGCGGCGTAGCGCACGGTGTTGTCGACGTCGCCGACCTCGTACTCGGCGTGCGGATCGCCGTCGAAGGGGCTGAACTCGGGCATCTTCTGGTCCCGCAGCGTCTCCCTGGCCTCGCGGTAGCCGGCGAGCGCGTCGAGCATGACGTTGCCGCTGGGGCCGGAGGCGAGGTGTTCGATGAGCATCTGGCTTTCCACGAGCACCTGGGTGGAGGGGTCCATGAAGCAGCCGAGCACGATCTGGCGTTCGATGGAGAAGTCGGGGAAGACCTGCTGGGCGGCCTTGGTGATGGCGGCGAAGACGGCGGCGGTCTCGGGGGTGCCGCTGGCGTAGTTGGAGCCGTCGAAGAGCTGGCGTTCGTCGAGGCGCACGCCGTGTTCGCGCATGACGGACAGGAAGGAGGCGTTGAGGCGCACGTGGCCGGTGAAGCTGATGGAGGTGTGCTGTTCGACGGGGTTGCCGTCGCGCACGACTTCCACCGGGTAGAGCAGGACGGGCATCATGCTGCCGCGCCAGGTGGCGACGCCGACGACGAGGGAGAGTTCCGCGACGCCGCCGATGCGCTTCTTGGCGTTCTGGTCGTCGATGACGCGTTCGACGTGGCGGGTGGCGGCGCGCAGCATGCCGTTGTCCCGGAAGAGGGAATGCAGGGGTGCGCTGCCGCGTGCGAAGAGCTGTGCGATGCCCGAGGGGTGGGCATGGGTCAGGTCGAGCTTGGCGGTCAGTTGGCTGACGTCCTCGAGCGGCGAGGGCATGAGGTTCGCCTTGAAGGCGTCACGCCACGACCGCAGTTCGTTGATGGCGTCGTTGTTCCGTTCCACGGTCTCGGTCATCTGTGTGCTCACTTCCCTGTTGCCTTCCGGTAATCCTCATAGCCGGGGTTGCGGTCCAAGGCCGCGTCGATGTCGTCGTCGCCCTGGGCGGCGAGCCATGCGTAGAGGTCGTCGTAGAGTGCGGGGTTCATGGCGAGGAACGGCAGGAGCTCGTTGTGGGTCGCCATTTCGAATTGCTGTGCGAAGTCGTCGGAGCGGCGGGCGTCCTCGGAGGTGAAGCCGCCGGCCTCGACGAGGGGTTCCTTGGGCTCGAAGTCGCCCTTGGCCACGCGTTCGAAGACGGAGCCGGGTTCGAAGGCGGGCGTGAAGGCCTGCGTCTCTTCGAGCGGCGCCGGCTCCTGTGCGGGGCGCTGGAAGCGTGCGTGGTCCGCGGACACGACCGGTTCCTGCGCGCCGGGGGTGGTGGCCAGGGAGGTCTCCAGCACGTCGAGCTGCAGGGCGGCGTGCTGCCGGCTCAGCGCAGACATGGGCACGGCGTCGGGCAGGTCCTGCGGGGTGACGGCAACGTCGGAATCGGTGGCGGAGACGGTCGGCGAGACGACGTTCGCCATGCCGGCTGCCGGCGCCGACGAGGCGTCGGAGGCCGCGGGCTGCTGGGGCTGCTGCACCGGCTGGACGGCCGGCGTCGGCTGCGCTGCCGGCATGGCCGTGCTCGCGGGGTCGTGGAAGCGGGCGAGCTCCTCGACGCGGATGAGGCGGTCGCCGGTACGGTGGTCGGCGTGGCGCGGGCCGCTGTACTGCTTGGGGACGAACTCCTCCTTCTTGACGGCCGGTTCGGCGATCTTGCCGGTGGCCACGTCGTGCGCGTCGGCGAACAGGTCGCGCGGCGCGGCCTCGTCGCGCGGGGCGTCGTCGTCCAGGTTCGCGGGGTTGATCGGCTGCACGAAGGGCACGAAGGTCTGCTGCTCGGCCTCGCGCAGCTCGCTGGCGCGGGCACGCACGTGGCCTGCGTCGAAGATGTCGGTCGGCTCGCCGGCGCGCAGGTTGAGGATGTCGTCCACGGACATGTCGCCGTTGGCGTCGTGGTCGGCGGGGGCGCTGTCGACGGCGTAGTCGAAGAGATTGGCCACAGGCTGCTCGTCATGCTGCGGGTTCTCGTCGATGAACCGGATGAAGTCGACGGGCACGTCGCCGAACTGCAGGCGCACGGTGTCGTCGGTCATGGCGAAGTCGGAGCCGGAGTCCAGGCGCACCAGCTCGTTGCCGGGGCGCACCAGGTAAGTGCCGTTGGTGGAGCCCAGATCGCGCAGGATGGCGTCGCCGGTGGTCTTCACCGAGAACTGCGCGTGCCGCTTCGACATGGACCGGGTGTCGTCGAGGATCTCGATGCGCCGGATGCCCTCGTCGGGCACCGGTCGCAGCGGCTTGCGGCCGATCTGCACGGTCTGTCCGGCCTCCACGCTGGTCAGATCGGATCCATCGACGCGGATCATCCACTTCGTAGCCGTCTGCTGATCTCCGCTCACCGTCGGGACCTCCCTTTCACCGAATGCTCCTGCGATGCCCAATGCCGTGCCCGCATCATGCCGTGCTCGTGCAACGCGCACACGATGCCATTGTACGCGTGGACGGCGCCCAAACCACCGATTCTACACGCTTGGGCCGCGTTTTATCGCACATGGCGTGACCGTCCGGACCGCACGGCGCCCCATACGACGACATCCCTGCCGCGGAATCCTCCGCGGCAGGGATGTCTGGCGTTCATGACGCAAGCATGATGTGCGGCTTCAGGCCGCCGTCATTACTTGAGCTCGACGGTGGCGCCGGCTTCCTCGAGGGCAGCCTTGGCCTTCTCGGCGTCTTCCTTCTTGGCGTGCTCGAGAACCGGCTTCGGAGCGCCGTCCACGAGGGCCTTGGCCTCGGCGAGGCCCAGGGAGGTGATGCCGCGCACGGCCTTGATGACCTGGATCTTCTTGTCGCCAACGGCGGAGAGGATGACGTCGAACTCGTCCTTCTCCTCCTCGGCCGGGGCAGCGCCCGGGGCGGCGACGGCGGCCATGGCGACCGGGGCGGAGGCCTCGACGTCGAACTTCTCCTCGAAGGCCTTGACGAACTCGGAGAGCTCGACGAGGGTCATCTCACCGAAAGCTTCGAGCAGCTCATCCTGGGTGAACTTAGCCATTATGGCTTCCTTTCATTCATGGCGCGCAAGGCTTCCCGCACGCCAACAATTTCTTGGGTTTTTCCGGCTATTCATTGCTATGCGGCGAACCGCAGGGCAATCAGGCGGCCTTCTCCTGCTTCTCGCGCAGGGCGTCGACCGTGCGGACGGCCTTCGTCGGCAGCGCGTTGAACAGGCGGGCGGCCTTGGACATGGTGCCCTTGAGCGCGCCGGCCATCTCGGCAAGCAGTTCCGGACGGGACTTGAGGTCTGCGAGCTGCTTGGTGCCCTCTTCGTCGTAGACGGTGCCGTCGGCATAGCCACCCTTGACGATGAGGTTCTTGTTGGTCTTGGCGAAGTCACGCAGCACCTTGGCGGCTTCGATGAAGTCACCACTCACGAAGACAACGGCGGTCGGGCCGGCGAGCGCGTCGTCGAGACCCTCGATGCCGGCTTCCTTCGCGGCAATGCGGAACAGCGTGTTCTTAGCCACAGTGTAGGAAGTATCGCGGCCTAGCTTTTCGCGCAGATCGGAGATCTGCGGAACGGTAAGCCCGCGGTACTCGGTCAGGTAGACAGCGTCAGCGTTACGGAAATCCTCCGTAAGCCGGGCGACCACCGCTTCCTTTTCGGGCCTCTTCATGGCGTTCCTTCCTAAGTCGGCCATTGGCTTGGAGCGCGGACGCCATAATAAAAAAGCCCTGCGCACAGGCAGAGCGTCACCGGACACATGCGTGTCCCTTCAACTGCAACCTGCGCTGGCCTGGCGAACCAAGCTTCGGAAGGCCTTGCGACCCTCAACCAACGGTCTGTGGTTTACAAGAGGAAGATAGTACGCAGCCGCGCGGACATGCCCGACCCGGCGTGTCGGTTCTTTGGCCATATGGCGAATCCCCGCAGCGGCCGCACTCCCGCGGCCCTACAATCGAGCCAACGCGGATGGCGACACACGCTATTGCGAATCATTCTCAACATGTGGTAGCATCATCTTATTGAGAACCATTCTTATTAACTCTCGTCCCGTCGCAGTCCGCCATGCACGGCATGCAACTGCATAGAAGGAACACAAGGAACACCATGAAGAAACTACTCACCACGCTTGCCACGGCCCTCACCGCGGTCGGCCTCCTGGCCGCCGTCAGCGCCTGCGGCTCGGGCACCGCCTCGTCCGACGCATCCACCGGCTCCTCCTCGGACAAGGTGATCACCGTCATCGCCTCCTCCAACCAGTGGGGCTCCCTCGCCAAGCAGCTCGGCGGCGAGTACGTGGACGTCACCTCCATCCTCAACAACACCAGCACCGAGGCGCACGACTACGAGCCGACCAGCAACGACATCTCGAAGATCCAGCACGCCGAGGTCGCCATCGTCAACGGCGCCGGCTACGACGAGTGGGCGTCCAAGGCGGCCGAGCAGTCCAAGGCGATCGTCATCGACGCCGCCAGCGAGGGCGGCAAGCAGGACGGCGACAACCCGCACGTGTGGTTCTCCGCCGAGGTGCGCACGAAGACCGCGGACGCTATCACCGCCGCCTACGAGAAGCTGCAGCCCGGCCACAAGGCCGAGTTCGAGAAGCTCAACGAGCAGTGGAACGCCGAGGAGAAGGCCCTCGATGAGGAGCTCTCCGAGATCGCCAAGGCCGACGGCGGCGACAAGGCGAAGTACGCCGCCACCGAGTCCGTGGCCGAGTACCTGGCTGAGGACATGGACTTCGAGGACGTGACGCCCACCGGCTACAAGCAGGCCGCCGCCAACGAGAGCGAGCCGACCGCAAGCGACATCAAGCAGTTCACCGACTTGCTCAAGAAGGGCGACCTGCAGATGCTCATCGTGAACACCCAGGAGCCCAGCTCGATGACCGACCAGCTCATCGCGGCCGCCGACTCCGGCAACGTGCCCGTCGTGGACGTGACCGAGCAGATGCCTGAGCAGTACAAGAGCCTGCACGAGTGGCTGAAGGCCATCGCCGACCAGGTGAAGGCGACCGAGTAGTAAGAAATCGTTCGTTTTTCTGAACAGAATCTAGGAGCCTCCCCCGCGTCCGGACGCGGGGGAGGCTCCTAGATTCTGTTCAGAAAAACGAACGATTTCTCATGCGATTGCTACAGAATCGCCATGCACACGAAATCGATGATGAACAGCGCGGAGACGATCCACACGATCGGGTGGATCTCGCCGGCCTTCTTCTTGCAGACCTTGACGATGCAGTAGGTGATGAAGCCCGCGGCGATGCCGTAGGAGATGGAGTAGGCCAGCGCCATGAAGACGGAGGCGAAGAAGGCGGGGATGGCCTCGGAGATCTCGTCCCACTGGACTTCCTTGAGGGAGGCGGCCATCATGCAGCCGACCACCACGAGCACGCCGGCGGTGGCGGCGGACGGCACCGCGGAGACGACCGGGGCGAAGAAGATCGACAGCGCGAAGCAGCAGGAGACAATCACGGAGGTCAGGCCGGTGCGGCCGCCGGCGGCGATGCCCGCGGAGGACTCCACGTAGGTGGTGGTGTTCGAGGTGCCGAAGATGGCGCCGATGGAGGTGGCGATGGAGTCGGCGAACAGGGCCTTGTCCATCTTCGTCTTGAAGCCGGAGCCGCTCTCCGCGGACTCCTCGTCCGCCTTGGAGAAGATGCCGGTGCGCCGGCCGGTGCCAATGAAGGTGCCCAGCGTGTCGAAGACGTCGGACATGGAGAAAGCGAAGATGGTCACCAGGACCAGTGGCAGCTTGGCCGGGTTGGAGAACAGCGAGCCGAAGCCCTCGGAACTGAACAGGGCGCCGAAGGTCTGCGGCAGCTGGCCGAAGGCCTCGCCGATGGAGATGGAGTTGTTCATGGTGGTCAGGCCCATGGGGATGCCGATGACCGTGGTGATGACGATGGCCAGCAGCATACCGCCCTTGACCTTGAGCACCGTGAAGACGATGACCAGCAGCAGGCCGATGAGGAAGAGCCACAACGTGGGGCTGTTCAGTGTCGCCATGCTGGGCACGCCGCTGTCGAAGGAGACGAAGCCGACGTTGAGCATGCCGACATAGGCGACGAACAGGCCGATGCCGCCGCCGATGGCATGCTGGAGCGCCTCGGGGATGGCGCGGATGATCATCTGACGCACCTTGGTAACGGTGATGAGGATGTTGACCAGGCCGCACAGGAACACCATGGCCAGTGCTTCCTGCCACGTGAACTTGAGGCCGATGCAGACAGTGTAGGCGAAGAAGGCGTTGAGACCCATGCCCGGTGCAAGCGCGTAGGGCACGTTGGCGAACAGGCCCATGATGAGCGTACCGACGATGGACGCGATGATGGTGGCGAGGAATACGCCGCCCCATGGCATGCCGACGCCGTCACCCGAAAGAATCGAGGGGTTGACGATGATGATGTAGGACATTGCGAAGAATGTCGTCAGACCCGCCATGAACTCGGTCGAGACTGAAGTGCCATTCTCCTTCAAATGGAAGAACTTCTCCATAGGAAAACCTGTTTTTCTTCTCGTGGTAACTCTTCTGCTGAAGTCCCCGCAGGAACACGGGAACCAGAGGGAATGTAGCACAGGTTTGTATGGGGAATGTTGCACGGTGTGTTGTGCGTTTTTGTGATTTTCCCAGGTGGCGCGAACCAATCCCAAGCCCAGGACGGAACAACCCAGACCTACCCGAAATGCCCCGACACGTACCGCTCGGCTTCCACGTTCTGCGGGTTGTTGAACATGGTGGTGGTGTCGGCGAAGTACTCCAGGTGGCCGGGCTTGCCCACGGCCTGCAGGTTGAAGAAGGCGGTGTAGTCGGCGATGCGGGCGGCCTGCTGCATGTTGTGGGTCACGATCACGATCGTGTAGTCCTGCTTGAGCTCGTTGATGAGGTCCTCCACGGCCAGGGTGGAGATCGGGTCGAGCGCGGAGCAGGGTTCGTCCATGAGCAGCACCTGCGGGTGCACGGCCACGGCGCGCGCGATGCACAGGCGCTGCTGCTGGCCGCCGGACAGGCCGATGCCGGGCACGTCGAGGCGGTCCTTCACCTCGTTCCACAGGTTCGCGCCGCGCAGTGCCCACTCCACCAGGTCGTCGGCGTCCGACTTGGCGATCCGGCGGTTGTTGAGCGTCACGCCGGCCAGCACGTTCTGGCGGATCGACATGGTCGGGAAGGGGTTGGGCCGCTGGAAGACCATGCCCACGTCGCGGCGCACCGCCACCGGGTCGACGTCCTTGCCGTACAGGTTCTGGCCTTCGAGCAGCACCTCGCCAGTGCAGTGCGCGCCGGGGGTGAGCTCATGCATGCGGTCGAGCGTGCGCAGCACCGTCGACTTGCCGCAGCCGGACGGGCCGATGAAGGCGGTGACCTTGTTCGCCTGGATCTCGAGGTTGACGTCCTCGACCGCCAGGAAGCTGCCGTAGTAGATGTTCAGATGCTTGATGTCGATTCGCTGTCCCATGGACTTCTCCTGGTTTCACTTCTTCTTCGGCGCCAGGACGCGCGCGACGACCCGGCCGATGACGTTGAGGATGAGCACGATGATGATGAGCACGAGCGCCGCGGACCAGGCTCGCTCCATCGGGATGGATGTCACGCATCCGTCCGAGGCGTCCGCCGGACAGTTCGCACGGTACTTCGAGTACTCCTGGTACACGTACACGGGCAGCGTGGTCATCTGCCCGGAGAACAGATTGGCGTTGGTGGACACGATGTAGCCGGCGGTCATGAGCAGCGGCGCGGTCTCGCCGATGACGCGGGCGATGGCGAGGATGGCGCCGGAGACGATGCCCGGCAGGGCGGTGCGCAGCACGACCTTGGTGATGGTGCGCTGCTTGGTGACGCCCAGCGCGAGGGAGGCCTCGCGCAGGTCGTTGGGCACGATCTTGAGCATCTCCTCGGTCGTCTTGACGACGGTGGGCAGCATGAGCAGGCTCAGCGCCACGGATCCCTCGAAGCCGTTGAGGGTGCCCGGGCCCGCCAGGAGCGCGAACATGGAGAAGGCGAAGAGGCCGGCGACGATGGACGGGATGCCGCTCATGACGTCCACGAGTAGGTGGATGGCGTCCGCCAGGCGCGACTTGCCCGCGTACTCGATGAGGTACACCGCGCACAGCACGCCCACGGGGATGGAGATGACCATGGCGCCCAGGGTGATCTCCAGGGTGCCGATGACGGCGTGCAGGATGCCGCCGTAGCCGCCGGAGGGCGTGGGATTGCCGCCGATGACGTTGGTCATGTTGTGGCTCAGGAAGTCCCAGTTGAGGCGCCTGAAGCCGCGCGCCAGGGTCGTCCACAGCACGGAGACCAGCGGGATGCAGGCGATTGCGAAGGCCAGGACGATGAGCACGCGCATGAACAGGTCCTTGCGCTTGCGGGCCGCCACGTGGGAGCGGGTGGGCTTGAACTTGTCGAAGTCGATGACGGGGGCCTCGTCGGCGGCCCGGGCGGGTGCCGCACTCCCCCGGCCGACGGGGGTGCCCGTGTTCTGCTGGCTTGGGCTGTTCACTTCTTCACGCTCGCTTTCGACGTGATCCGGCGCGCCGCCAGGTTCACCAGGAAGGTGATGACGAAGAGGACGAGGCCTGTGCCGATGAGCACGGAGACGCCCAGCGCGTTGGCTTCTGGGTACTGTGCGGCGATGTTCGCCGCGATGGTCTGGTTCTGCGAGGCCTGCAGCAGGTGGATGGAGTAGCGCATGCCCGGCGCGAGGATCATGAGCACCGCCATGGTTTCGCCGAGGGCGCGGCCCAGGCCGAGCATGGAGGCGGAGATGACGCCGGAGCGGCCGAAGGGCAGCACGGCGAGCTTGATCATCTCCCACTTGGTGGCGCCCAGGCCCAGCGCCGCCTCCTCAAGCAGCTTGGGGGTCTGCTGGAAGATGTCGCGTGCCATGGAGGTGATGATCGGCAGGATCATGATCGCCAGCACCAGCGCCACCGTGGCCACGGTGCGCGGCGGGTTGGCGGCGGGGCCGGAGAACAGCGGGATCCAGCCGAGAGTCTCGGCCACCCAGTTCCAGAAGGGGTAGATGGAGGGCACAAGCACCAGGCCGCCCCACAGGCCGTAGATTACGGAGGGGATGGCGGCGAGCAGGTCCACCACGCCGGAGAGCACGGTGGCCAGTTTCTTCGGTGCGTAGTGCGAGATGAACAGCGCGATGCCGATGGACACGAAGAAGGCGATGACCAGGGCGAGCGCGGCGACGAGCACGGTGCCGAAGAACAGCGGGCCGACGTAGCTCCAGAAGTTGGTGGAGCGTCCGCCGGTGAAGCTGGCGATGGTCTCGGAGACGTCCGCCTGGTTGCCGCCGATGAGCGGCCAGGCCTGCACGAGCAGGAAGACGGCGACGGCCGCCAGGACGACGAGGATGAGGATGCCGCAGGCGTAGGCGACGCCGCGGAAGACGCCGTCGGCCTTCTTGCCGCTGACGGGTTCATGGAGCGTACTGCTCATGTCACTCTCCCTCCGGGGCGATCTTGGAGACGGACGCCTGCACGAGGGAGGCGATGTTGTCGGGCAGGGGTGCCGAGCCGGTGGCGCGCATGGCCTGCTCCTGGCCGTCGTCGGAGACGACGTAGCCGAGGAAGGCCTTGGCGAAGCGTGCCGTGTCCGCGTCGGCGTAGACGGGACAGGCGATGTCGTAGGAGACCAGCACGATCGGGTAGGCGCCTTCCGTGGTGGTCGTGTGGTTGATGTCGAGCACTACGCGGTTGCTGCCGGCGGACTCCTCCTCGAGGGTGGAGTCGGCGACCGCCAGGGAGGCGGCTTCGGCGGAGATGCGCGTGTAGGAGTCGCCGACCTTGATGTCGACGGTGCCCAGGTCGCCGACCTGCGAGAAGTCGGCGTAGCCGATGGTGCCGTTGGCCTGGTCGATGGTGCTGATCACGCCGGAGGTGCCCTTGGCGCCCTGGCCGACGTCGTTGGGCCAGTTCTCCTCGGTGGCGTACTTCCACTCCTTGGGGGCGGCGGCCTTGAGGTATTCGACGAAGTTGAGGGTGGTGCCGGACTTGTCGGAGCGGTGTACGACGGTGATGGGCAGGTCGGGCAGCTTGAGGTCCGGGTTGAGCGCGGCGATCGCCCGGTCGTTCCAGTTGGTGATCTTCCCGTCGAAGATGCGGGCGAGCACGGAGACGTCCATGCGGATATGCGTGTCGCCCTCGAGGCCCTCCACGTGGTAGACCACGGCCAGCGGGGAGATGTAGACGGGCACGTCGAAGGCTTCCTTGCCGGCGCAGACCTGCGTGGATTCCTTCACCTGGTCGTCGGAGAGCGGCCGGTCGGAGCCCGCCCAGACGGTAGCGCCGGTGAGGAAGGTGGTGACGCCCGCGCCGGAGCCGGAGGGGTTGTAGGAGATCTTCGCGTCGGGGTTCTTCTTCTGGAATCCCGCGATCCACGCCTCCACGGCGCTCTGCTGGGAGGAGGCACCGGCGCCGGCGAAGCTGCCGGCGATGGAGGAGGCGTCGCGGGTGGGTGTCTCGTTGGGGTCGACGTTGTCGCCGCACGCGGCCAGTGCCGCCGCCATGGCGGTGGCGCAGAGCGCGGCGAGCAGGCGCCGGGGGACCTTGGGGTGCATGGGACGGCCTTTCGTGTCTTTCCTGTCGTGCGGTCAGTGCCTCACATGCGCCGCAGCATGGTCACGACCAGCTTGGCGGCGGTGTCGGCGTATTCGGAGATGTCGAACTCGCGGAACTCCTCGTAGTCGGTGTCCGTGTTGTCGCTCATCGCGCGGATGACGAGCGCGGGCAGGTCGTTGCGGGCGGCGACGTGCGCGACGGCGGCGCCTTCCATCTCCACGGCGTCGGCGCCGGTCTCGCGCACGATCTTCGCGGACAGTTCGGGCGTGTCCACGAAGTAGTTGCCGGTGGCGATGGTGCCGGTGACGTGGGTGATGCCCATGTCGTCGAGCGCGGCCTCGGCGAGCGCGACCAGCGCGGGGTCGGAGTGGAACTCCTCGGTGCCGGGCTTCCACTGGCCCACCAGGCGCATGTCGGTGTCCAGGTAGCGCAGGGTGCCGCCGAGGACGACGTCGTTGACGTGCAACGCGGGGTTGAGGTTGCCGGCGATGCCGGAGAAGAGGACGGCGTCGGGCGCGGCCAGGTCGATCAGGAACTGCGTGGTGGCGGCGGCGTTGACCGTGCCCATGCCGCCGACGGCGACGGCGACGTGCAGGGTGTCGCCGGCGTCGGTGGCCAGCGTGCCGCGGATCACGTCGAGGGAGGCGCGGCGGACGTGTTCGACGTCGTCGCAGGCCTCGGCGATGTGCGCGGCCTCCTCCTCGAGCGCGGTGATGATGACGATGCTGCGTGTGCTCATGGGGCGTTCCTTTCGGGTCAGTTCCAGCGGCGGGTGCGGACGGCTTCGGCCAGTTCGAATAGCAGCCGCTCGGTCTCGGGCCAGCCGATGCAGCGGTCGGTGATCGACTGCCCGTAGGTCAGCTGCGCCAGGGGTGCGGCCGGCTGGTTGCCCGCCTCGATGAAGCTTTCCATCATGATGCCGGTGATGCCGGGTTCGCCGGCGGCGACGCGCGCGGCGACGTCGCGCACGACGGCGGCCTGCTGCACCTCGTCCTTGCCGGAGTTGCCGTGCGAGCAGTCGATGACGACGCCGTGGCCGGCGGCGGTGTCCTCCCCCAGCTGGCCGCGGACCGTGCGCACGGCGTCAGCCACGGAGGCGGCATCGTAGTTCGGTCCGGACGACGAGCCGCGCAGCACCACGTGGCAGTCGGGGTTGCCGAGGGTCTCCACGGCGCTGGCGCGACCCTGGTGGTCGACGCCGAAGAAGGTGTGGCGTTGCGAGGCGGCCACGCAGCTGTTGACGGCGCCCTGCACGGAGCCGTCGGTGGCGTTCTTGAAGCCGATGGGCATGCTCATGCCGCTGGCCAGCTGGCGGTGCACCTGGCTTTCCGTGTTGCGCGCGCCGATGGCGCCCCAGCTGACGGCGTCGGCGATGTACTGCGGGCTGGTCGGCTCGAGGAACTCGGTGGCGGCGGCCACGCCGGCGCCGAGCACGTCGAGCAGGGTGCGGCGTGCGAGCAGCAGGCCTTTCTGCAGGTGGTGGGAGCCGTCGATGTCGGGGTCGTTGATCAGGCCCTTCCAGCCGACGGTGGAGCGCGGCTTCTCGAAGTAGACGCGCATGACGATGAGCAGCTCGTCCTCGACCTGCTTCATGACGCGCACGAGGCGGCGCGCGTAGTCGAGCGCGGCGGCTGGGTCGTGCACGGAGCAGGGGCCGACGATCACCAGCAGGCGGTCGTCCTGCCCGTACAGGCAGCCGCGCACCTCGTCGCGCGAGGAGGCGACGACCTCCTGGCCGTGCGCGTCCAGCGGCAGGCTCTGCAGGACCTCGGCGGGCGTGGGCAGTGGGTCGAGTTCCATGATGCGCCGGTTGATGATGCGTTCGACGCCCACCTGGTCCTCCCAGCGCGGCAGCCGCTCGCCCAGTTCCGTGAAGGGGTTGCCGCCCTCGTCGATCACGCGGTGCACCTCGTGCATCTGCGCACGGGTGTAGGTGCGCGGGACGCCTTGCTCGATGGCCTGGCGAACCTCGGGGCTGATGCCCCTGACGGATTGGTTGGTCTCGTTCATGCGAATCGTCGGCTCCTTGCTGTCTCCACGCCCCACCATACCAACAGGCCGTGCGGGCGCCTCCCCCCGCGGCGGGCGGCACGTGTCGCCATGCGAGGGGACGCCTGGCGACGCGGGCCGTCGGCGCGGACGTAACCTGCCGTTTACCTTACCATCCTGCGCGGTGGCTGTCATGATTGCGGGCACAGGGCTTCGAACATCATCTGCACGAAGGCCTCCTGGCCGAGGGCGTTGGGGTGGATGCCGTCGTCATACAGGTAGTCGGGGTGCGCCCTGGACAGGCCCGCCCAGTCGATCACCCCCACGTTGGCGTGGCTTTTCGCCTCCTGGAGGAACAGCTGGTTGTTGCCCTCCACCCAGTCGACGGGCGCGCGCGTGGTCAGGAAGTACAGGGGGCGGCCCTGCGCGGCGTCGATGACCTGCGCGACCTGGTCGGCGGTGGCGGCGCCGTTCGTGCCCAGCGCGTAGACGATGACCTGCGGGTCCTCCCCCGCGGCGATCGCCTGCTGCATGATCGGCAGGCCGTCGCCGAACTGGCGGCTGACCGCGCCGTCGACGTGCGCGTTCGGGAAGTGCTCACGCATGACGTCGGTGACGCCGGCGGTCACCGAGTCGCCGACCATGAGCAGCTTCACGTTGCACGTCTCCTTGGCGGCGTCGCACTGCCAGCGGCCCGGGTCGAGGTTGTCGGGCACGACGAGCGCCTTGACCAGCGGCTTGGGAGACGTCGGCTTGGTGGGTGCGGAGGCGCTCGGGCTGGGCGTGGGGCTGGCGGTCGGCTTCGGCTTCGGCGTAGCCTTGAGCTTGGCCAGCGCCTGTTCGCGCGTCATCTGCAGTTCAGGGCGCAGGGTGCGCGCGCGGCTGTCGGCGACCTGCTGCCAGGGCAGCGGCAGCACCAGCAGGAAGGCGATGAGCGCGCCGACGCCGGAGATCACCCATGCGCTGCGGCGCAGGGAATGCGAGCGTTCCAGGCCGTCGCGGCGGGCGATCCACGGCAGCCAGCGCGTGCCGTGCATCGCCTCGACCAGCTGGAAGAGGATCTCGGCGGCCACGAGAATGAGCAGGAACTGGCCGAGCCATTCGTACCAGGGGATTTGCCGGGTGCGGGTGGCAGGGTTCATCACCTCGAGCAGCGGGTAGTGCACCAGGTAGATGGAGAAGGAGCGAGAGCCGAGATACTGCAGGGGGCGGCAGCCCATGACGCGCGCGTAGACGCCGGGCTGCATGCCGCACCACAGCAGCGTCGCGGTCAGCAAGGCGAAGAGCAGCAGGCCGCCGTGGTAGAGCCATCCGTCGGTGCCGCGCGCGGCGACCATGGCGATGACGAAGACGAGGGTGATGGCGGCGGCGAGCGCGCTGACGGCCGTGTCGGTGCCCACGTCGAGCTCGCGGCCCCTGACCTGCAGTCGGCGGCGCCAGTGCGGCGCCTGCAGGCCGACCTTGGACTGCGGGTCGTGGTCGGTGAGCACGGCCAGCAGTGCGCCGACGAGCAGTTCGGCGGCGCGGGTGTCGAGGCCGTAGTAGATGCGCGAGACGTCCTGGCCGGGCCGGTACAGCAGCGCCATCTCCACGGTGGAGGCGACGATGAGGGCCACGAGGATGGCCGCGCGCGCCTTCCTGCTGTGCGCCACGCGGCAGACGAGGGCGAAGAGCAGCGGCCACAGCAGGTAGAACTGCATGATCAGGCTGGTGTACCACAGGTGGGTCAGCGGCGAGGGCAGGCCGGAGGTCTCGAAGTAGGACTGGTGGCGGAAGATGAACCACCAGTTGCTGTAGAAGAGCGCGCTGGGCATGGTGTCGGCGCGCGCCTTCATGAGCAGCATGGGGGAGGCGGCCCAGGCGAGGACGGCCACGAATCCGATGGTGGTGAGCACCGCCGGCCAGATGCGCTTGGCGCGGCCCTTGAGGAAGGTGGCGTAGCGGAAGCCGCCGCCGGAGAACAGGCGCAGCATGCTGCGGGTCAGGAAGAAGCCGGAGACGACGAAGAACAGGGTGACGCCCAGGAAGCCGCCCGCCAGCATGGAGGGACGGGTGTGGTAGGCGACGACGCCGATGATGGCGAGCGCGCGCAGGCCGTCGACGGCGCGGATGTGGGTGAAGGTGCGCGGGCGGGACGGCACGTCGGACGGTATGCGGGCACCGCTCTCCACGGTTCGTGGCACGGGAGCCTCCCCAGGGTGGAATGTGGTCGTGGACAGTGTCCCCATCATAGACCGACGGCATGCTTCGCGCCGTCGGGGAAAACCTAGCGCAGGCCGCGGCGTGTCGCGACGGCGTCGGCGAGTTCGCGCAGCACCTGTTCGGTGCGGTCCCACGGCACGCAGGCGTCGGTGACGGACTGGCCGTAGGTGAGCGTGTCGAGGGGGCCGGGGTCCTGGTGGCCGGCCACGAGGAAGCTTTCCATCATGATGCCCAGGATGCCTTCCTCGCCGGCGGCGATGCGGCCGGCGATGTCCTCGACGACCTCGGCCTCGACGACCTCGTCCTTGCCGCAGTTGCCGTGGGCGGCGTCGATGACCAGGCCGTGGTTGGACGGGCCTTCGGCGTGCGACGTCTTGAGGTCGCGCAGTGCCTCGGCCACGGAGACGGGGTCGTAGTTGGGGCCGTGGTTGGAGCCGCGCAGCACCAGGTGGCAGTCGGGGTTGCCCTTGGTCTCGGCGGCGATGACCTGGCCGTCGAGGTTGATGGACAGGAAGTGATGTTCGAAGCTGGCGGTGTAGCAGGAGTCGGCGGCAGGCTTGACGGAGCCGTCGGTGGCGTTCTTGAAGCCGATCGGCATGCTCATGCCGCTGGCCAGTTCGCGGTGCACCTGGCTTTCCGTGTTGCGCGCGCCGATCGCGCCCCAGCTGACCAGGTCGCACAGGTACTGCGGGGTGATGGGGTCGAGCCATTCGGTGGCGGTGGGCAGGCCGAGGTCCAGTACATCGGCGAGCACCTTGCGCGCCAGCCACATGCCCTTGCGGATGTCGAAGCGGCCGTTGAGGTCGGGGTCGTTGATCAGGCCCTTCCAGCCGATGGTGGTGCGCGGCTTGGCGAAGTAGACACGCATGACGATGAGCAGGCGGTCCTTGAGTTCCTCGCTGAGTACCGCCAGGCGCGTGGCGTAGTCGTGCGCCGCCTTGGGGTCGTGGATGGAGCAGGGGCCGACGATGGCGAGCAGGCGGTCGTCGCGGCCGTGCAGGATGTCGCGGATCTGCTGGCGCGAGGAGAGCACCAGGTCGCTCATGGCCCGGGTCAGCGGCAGTTCCTTGATGAAGTGACGCGGCGCCGGGATGGGGTCGAGCTGACGGATGTTGACGTCGACGGTCTCCGGCACCACCGCATGCTCGTCGAGCATGGCATCCTGGGAACTGTCGGGACCGCGGAACGTGGTCATGGTATCCTCCTCGTCTGTCGGCAACGGGTTCCCATACTAAGGCAGCCCATGGCCCCCTGCAAGGAACCTCTCGTTTTTCCCACTCCCCTCCCGTTAAAGCGGGCACCCGGATGGGGCGGAACACGAATTAAAGCGGGCACCGGGTCGAAGAACTCCGTTTCTTCGACCCGGTGCCCGCTTTAATTCGTGTTCCGCCCCATCCGGGTGCCCGCTTTAACGACTGCGACTCACTTACTTGAGGGGGCTCAGTCGGCCAGGGCGCCCATCGGGTCCCAGGCGGGGAGCATGGTGGCGGGCTCGTCCAGGGCCTCGCGGTACTCCTCGGGGAGCATCGCCTTGGGGACGGCCACCTCGAAGACGTACTGGTCGAACCAGTCGTCGCCCATGGTGAAGTAGCCCTTGTCGGCGATGTTGGTGCCCCAGGAGTTCTCGACGCGCCAGCGGTCGGTGGTGTGGCCGTCGTCCTCCACGTCCACGCCCACGAAGGCCATGGCGTGGTTCATGGCGGAATCGGCGAAGCGCACGCGCTGCTCCTTGTCCATGTCGAAGTCCACGCCGTACACCTTGCCGTACTCGAACAGGTCGGTGGCCCACTCGCCGGAGGCGCGGTCCATCATCGGGTGGCAGTCGGCGCCGAACCACACGGGGATGCCCTGCTGGACAAGGATGCGGCGCACGCAGTCCTTCATGAACTCGATCGGTACGTTGAGGTACTCGGTCGGCGTGCCGCCGGCCACGTTGCCCAGGTGCTCGATGCCGATCTTGGTGCCCTTGGCGTGTTCGCGGCGCGGATCGTCGACGAGGCACACGTAGCTTTCCAGGTCGGCGTCGCCCACGTAGCGGTTCCAGAACTCGACGGGCGTGATCTCGCCGACGCGGTGGAACTCGCCCTCGGCGTCCGTCCATTCCCAGTGGAAGGACTTCGGCGGCTCGCCCAGGTGGATGGTGAGCATGCGGTGGCCCGCCTCGACGGTGTCGGCCACGATCCGGTCGATGCGCTCCGGCTCGGCCTCCATGTGCGCGACGGCGGTGTGCAGCAGGCGGCGCAGCTGCGTGTTCATCTCGCCGGTGTTCTTCGAGGACTCGGTCTCCGGGTAGAGGTCCTTCGGCACGGCGCCGTACTTGCGGTAGATGTTCATCGCCATCGTCCACTGGCCGCCGTCGCCCATCACGTCGTGCAGCAGATGCTGGAAGAGCCGCGAGTCGACGGGCTCGCCGGCGCGCACCAGCGCCGCCATGTCCTGCATGAAGTAGTTGACGCGTTCGAGCTTGTCGTAGTACATGGCATAGTTCTGCGAGAACTCGAAGTCCTTGATGTTCATGGCGCGCTTGGCCACGAATCGGGCCACGTTCAGGGAGCTGAACAGCCAGCAGCGGCCGGAGCGGTCCTGGTGGGTGGCCTCGCCGTTGTCCACGACGGTGGAGAAGCGGCGCTGCAGTTGGCGGGCGCGGTCGTAGTTGTGGGCCACCTTGTCGATGCCCGCCGCGGTGACGGCGTTCATCGCCATGTGGTTGGACTGATTGGCGTCGAAGTCCTGGCGCAGGGCCTCGAGGCGATCGGCACTCAGCGCGGTGATGTCGGTCATGATCCTCCTCTTGTGTTCTCTTGCCTCTGGTTTGGTTTGGTTGGTATGCCCGCGCATTGTCGCCGCCCGTGAGAAATTGTTCATTTTCCCGAACAAAATCTAGGGGATGTGGGCTGCTTGCGCAGCCCGCCCCTAGATTTTGTTCGGGAAAATGAACAATTTCTCACGGGCGGCGACAATGCGGGCCCGGCCATCCGACCGGGCGCCGGGCAAAGCATCAATCGGCGATGCGGGTGTCGTCCATGTCGCCGTCCTCCTGGACGATCGGCTGGTTGTCGTCGGTGTCGAAGGACTGGGCGGCCTCGCCGTCGCGGTCGATGGGCTCGGTGGTCTCCTCGCCCTGGTGTGCGTCGTCGGACTGCGCGGACTGGCCGTCGTCGCCCTGCCCGTCGTCCTGCTCGGCGACCGCGGTCTCGGTGACGTCGGTGATCACGACGGTGTCCTCGGCTGCGTCGGCCTCGGCGTCCGCATCGTTGGACGGCAGCGCGGCCATGGACGGCGCCGGCGGCACGATCGGCTTGCGTGGCTCGGACTCGTCGATGAGCACGGGGCGGTCCGCGGCCTCGTCGTGCTGGTTGTCGGCCTCGACGAAGGCGTTCATCACGCTCATCGTGTCCGTGGAGTGCGCGTTGCCGGAGCCGAAGCTGAAACCGGCGAAGGCGTTGGCGAACATGGCGCGCAGTTCGGAGACGCGCTGCGTGATGTCCGCCTCGCGCTTCTGCAGCTCGCCGATGCGCTTGTGCAGGCCGTCGAGCTCTGTCTGCGCGGCCTTGCGGCGCTCCTCGACCTGCGCGGCGGCCTCCTCGCTGGCCTTCTTGACGATCTGCACGGCCTCCTGGTCGGCCTGCGCGCGCTTGTCGCCGGCGTAGGCGTCGGCGTCCTCGCGTACCTGCTTGGCCTGGGCGATGGTGGCCTCAGCCTCCTCCTTGGCCTGCTGGCGGCGCTCCTCGAGGTGGGCCAGCAGCTCGGAGACTTTCTTGGTGGCCTCGTCCTGCTGGGCGGCGATGTCGGCGCGGATCTGCTCGACCTCGGCGTTGACCTGGCTCATGGTCTGCGTGCGGCTGACCTCGGCGCTGTCGGTGATCTCCTGGGCGTGCGCCTTGGCGTTGTCGGTGATCTCGCTGGCCTTGCGCTGCGCCTCGGTCATGAGCTTGGACACCTGTTCGCGCACGTCCGCGAGCTTCTTGTTCGCGTCGGACAAGGCGCGCTCGATCTGGTCGTTCGTCTCGCTCTTGAGGCGCGTGATCTCCTCGTTGGCGGTCTTGCGCTGCTCGGCGATGGTGCGGGCCGCCTCCGCCTGGTGCTCGGCCAGTTCACGCTCCTGGGTGGCGCGTTCGGAGGCGAGGCGCTTGTTGTGCTCCTCGCGCGAGTTGGTCAGCTCGAGGTCGAGGGTCTGGCGCTGCTCGGTGACGGTCTTCGCGGTGGAGGCGCGCAGCTGGGAGGCTTCCTGCTGGGCGCTGGTGACGATGGTCTGCGCCTCGTTCTGCGCGTTCTTGAGCATGGTGTCGGCCTTGGCCTGCGCGTCGTCCACGAGATGCTGCGCGTCGAGCTTGGCGTTGTTGATGAGCGTCTGCGACTGGCTTTGCGCCTCGATGCGCGCGGACGCCGCGTCCTTCTTGGCGCGCTCGAGCAGCTCCGTGCTGGTCTGCTCGGCGGAGGCCAGCATCTGCTGGGCGTTGGCGCCGAGGGACGCGAAGGAGTTGTCGGTATGCGCCTTGCGGTTCTTCTCCTCCTGCAGCTGCGCCTGCAGCTGCAGGATGTTGTCGTCACCTGCCTTGATCTGTTCGCGCAGGCGGTCAATCGTCTGCTGGGCCGCCATCATCGCCTCATCGACGCGCTCCTTGTCATAGCCTCGGAGCACCACCGGGAACCGCTCAACCATCAGTCTTTCCTTTCGAAAGGGTCACACCATGCGTGCGCCGCGCGCCCACGGACCGTGCGGCCCGCGGGCACCGGTGCCGCCATGCCTATGATTCTACGCGCGCGCCTTCTCTTCCCTCGCCAGCAGAATGTCACCGGAGGCGGGAGCCAGGAAATAGTGTGCCGATTCGCGCACCACGTCGCGCAGGGCCACGACCTGCTGGTCGAGGGTCAGCCCGAAGGCGGGGTGCGGTTCGTCGTTGACGGCGGGCAGGTTGACGAAGCCGGTCATGGCGCGTTCCTGCGCGGCCGCCCACGCCTGCAGCCGGTAGAACAGCGCATTGCACACGAACACGCCGGCGTCCGAGCTCAGGGAGGCGGGGATGTCGTCGTGGGCGAAGGCGTTGAGAATCGCGCGCAGCGGCAGGCCCGTCCAGTATGCGGCCGGGCCGCTGTCGCTCACGAAGGCGCGCCGGGGCACCACGTTGTCAGCGTCGGGCCGCGTGGTGTCCTTCGCGTTGACCGCGCAGCGTTCCAAGAGGATGCCGCGGGCGTTGCTCTTCAGGCCGGTCGCGATGACGATGTCCGGGTGGACGCCGGCCAGCGTGTCGGCGAGGACCGGCCACGCCTTGCCGAAGCTGACGGGCATGTGCACGGCGTGGATGTCCAGCTGCACGTCGTGCAGCGGGTCGTCCCCGCCGAGGGACGGCACGCCCTCGGCGGCGAGCGTGTCTGGCACGATGAGCGCAGGGTTGGCCTCGACGCCCTCGTAGGGGTCGAAGCCGGAGATGACGACGGTCAGGGAACGCATGGCCTCACCCCAGCGCCTGGTTGAAGATGGCGCGCACCTTCGCCTTCGCCTCGCGGCGCTTGACCACGGTCTGCGCGATCAGGCGCGCCATGGGCAGGTCGTCCTTGGTGGTGACCTTCATGTTGCTCGGCGAGCCCGCCACGATGGCGACCGGCTCGTCGGGCAGGTAGTCGACCACGACGCGCGTGTCGTCGGTGGGGCGGAAGTCCGGGTCGTCCGCGGCCAGGTCGTAGGCCTTGCGGATCGTCTCGAAGCGGAAGCCCTGCGGGGTCTGCGCGCGGAAGGAATGGCGGCGCTCGGGCACGGAGCGCACCGCCTGGCGGTCGCCGAGGTCCCCGGTCAGCAGGATCGTGTCCGTGGAGGGACAGGCGACAGTGGCGGCGGTGAACTCGCCCAGCGCGTCGATGCAGCCGTCGATCTCCTCCTGGGAGACGAAGGGCCGCGCCGAATCGTGGATGAGGACCTTGGCGTTGCCGGGCACGCCGGCCTTGGCCAGCATGGCCAAGGCGGCCTCGGTGCTGTCCGAACGTTCCTTGCCGCCCTGCAGCAGGGCGCGGACCTTGGAGTAGCGGTTGGCTTCCACCAGCTCGCCGATCGCGTCATGGACGGCTTCGGAGACGACCACCAGGATGTCGGTGACGCGCGGGTTCTGTTCGAAGGCCTCGATGGACCAGACCACGATCGGCTTGTCCTCGATGGTGACCAGCTGCTTGGGCTGGTCGGGGTCGAAACGGTGGCCGACGCCGGCGGCCAGGACCACGGCGATGACGGGCGTGGTCTGCACAGAGGCGGATGCATGCTTCATGGGCGGGATGCTCCTTGCATTGGTGGTGAAGTGTCGAAAAGACTTGGAAGACTTGGGAAAACAGATGGATGGAGGGCAGTCACCGGCGCACGATGAGCGCCAGCATGCGGCCCTCGTGGGGCTTCTGCGCCAGCTGGGCGCGGCGGTGCGAGAACCACAGCGGGTTCTCCAGCGTGCACATGCTGTGGCGGATATGGCCGAGGCGTTCTGCGAGGGCCGGGTCACCTTCGTTGTCCTCGCGGCACAGCTCCTCGAGCTCCGCGTCGTGGGAGAGATACTGGGTGGCGGCGTTCACGCGCGGCTGGGAGGAGAAGACGCGGTCGGCGTCCACGCCGGCCTTCGCCAGCGCAATCAGCGCGGCCTTGTTGATGTCGATGCCGGGGCCGCCGAAGCGCGTCAGCGTGAAAGTGCCGGGGAAGACGGCGTCGAAGGCGTCGGCGATCTCGTCGCCCACCTCGTAGCAGTCGCCGCAGATCGCCGGGCCGAGCGTGGCCACGATGCGCCCGCGCTGCGCGCCCTTGTCGACCATCATGTCCACCGTGGCGTCGATCACGCCGTCCACCAGGCCCTTGCGGCCTGCGTGCGCGGCGGCGGTCACGCCGGCCTCGGGATCCGCCAGCAGCACCGGCAGGCAGTCCGCGGCGAACACGCCCAGCGCGATGCCCGTGCGGGTCGTCACCTGCGCGTCAGCGTCGATCACCTGGATCGTGCCGTCGTCGGACACCCGATCCACCGCGTCAACCTCCACCGGGTCCCCCGGCACACGCATGCCGGACGCGTTGAAGCCGTAGGCGGCGTTCTCCTCATACAGGTCGTCGAGGTCCACCGGCGTCGCCGAATGCACCTGGTTGACCAGGCTGATGCGCGCATGCAGCTCATTGGCGAGCGCCTCGCGGTTGCGGCGCACGCGTTCGGGCAGGTCGCCGCCCTTGGCGCCGAGGTTGAAGTGCGCGAAGTCGCCTTCGGAGACGCCGCCCAGGCGCGTCGTGTACACGACGGTCACGCCCGGCGCCAGCACGATCGGGATGGTCACGGGCACCGGGTTGCCCTCGTCGTCGGTCGGCGCGATGGCCGAGGAGTCGAGAATGGCGTCGTCGTACTGGCCGTCCTTCGCCGCCTCGTCCTGCTGGTCGACGGTCTTCTGGCCGTGCGCCTGCACTGCCTCGAGCAGTTGCTGCAGGTCGATCCGGACGGGGGTGCGCTCGCCTTCGGGCTGCGCGTTGTCGTTGTGCTCACTCATAACGCACCACTCTAGCCAGTGAAACTGAATGTTTCCTTCATTCGGCTTTCAGGGTGGGTTTCTTCGTGCGCGAGCGGATGGCGGCATTGACGGGCACCTCGACCGGCATGGGGATGGAGAAAACGTGCGCGGGGTTGTTGATGAGGGCGACGGGGCTGCCGTCTGCGTCGCGGATGCCGCCCTCGGGGATGACGTATTCGAGGGGTTGGCGCCCGGGAAGGAGGATCTCCACGAGCTGGCCGGGTTCGATCTTGTTGCGGCTCATCAAGGTCAGGCGACCGCCCTCCTCAGGACTCCAGGACAGGGCCTCCCCCACGACCAGCCACGCGCGGTGGTAGGCGGAGCGGTCGGTGTTCTGCGTGACCTTGTGCTCGGGATAGTAGAAGCCGGTGCTGTAGTCGCGGTGCGCGACCTTGTAGGGTTCCTCCCTGAGCCAACCGGGCAGCTCGACAGGGTCGGCCGGTTCGACGGCGGCGTGCGGGAAGCGGGCGATGAGCTCGTCGGCGGCGTCGGCGACGTCCTGCGTGTCCGGCTCGAAGTCCATGCCGGGCACGCCGGCGAAGGCTTCGTCGGCGCGGCGGGCGACGGCGTCGTCGGCCACGACGGTGCGGTCGCGCACGATGCGGTTCGCGAAGGGCTTGAGCGGGTTGCCGTCGGCGTCCTCGAAGCCGCGCTGGCGCATGTATTCGTTGACGGCGGTCTTGTAGGCGTTGGTCATGGCGGCCACGTAATAGGCGCTCTTGGCGCGGCCCTCGATCTTGAGGCTGGTGACGCCGGAGTCGATCAGGTCGTCAAGATGCTCCATCATGTTCATGTCCTGCGAGTTGAACAGGTAGGTGCCCTGTTCGGTCTCCTCGAGGGGGAAGACCTGGCCGGGGCGTTTCTCCTCCACCAGGGAGTACTTCCAGCGGCAGGGCTGCGCGCATTCGCCGTGGTTGCCGTCGCGGCCGGTCAGGTAGTTGGAGATCAGGCAGCGGCCGGAGAAGGCCATGCACATGGAGCCGTGCACGAAGGCCTCCACGTCCAGGTCGTCGGGAATGTTGGCGCGGATGTCGCGCACGGCCTGCACGTCCAGTTCGCGGGCGAGCACCACGCGGCGCGCGCCCAGCTCGTACAGGGCGTTGGCGGCAAGGTAGTTGGTGACGCCGGCCTGCGTGGACACGTGCAGTTCGAGTTCGGGCGCGATGCGCCGGGCGAGCATCATCACGCCGATGTCGGTGACGATGAGCGCGTCGACGCCGGTCGCCGCCAGCTGGTGGATGTACTGCTCGATGGCTGGCACTTCCGCGTTGCGCGGCAGGATGTTGAGGGTCACGTAGACGCGCGCGCCGCGCTCGTGCGCGTAGGCGGCGCCCTCGGTGAAGTCGGCAATGCTCAGGTTGCGCGGCGCCGAGCGCATGCCGAATGCCTTGCCGCCGCAGTACACGGCGTCGGCGCCGTAGTCGATGGCGGTCTTGAGTCCGCGCAGGTTGCCTGCGGGCGCGAGCACTTCGGGTGCGTGGCGGCGGATAATCGGTGTAGTCACCCCGCCAAGTGTAGTTATAAGGGACACCCCGCGTACTATAAGGGGCACCCACCGCGCTATAAGGGGCAGGACACGCCGACGGATATTCGCTATCCGTCGGCGTGTCGTGCCCCTTATAGCGCGGTGGGTGCCCCTTGTAGCCAAATCAGCCCAGCTGTGCCAGCTCCTCGGGGCTCAGCTCCAGATCGCCGGCCTTGAGGCTGTCAAGGATCGTGGCGGGGCGGTGGGCGCCCGGAATCACGAAGACGTGCTCGCCCTTGGCCAGCTCCCAGGCGAGCACCACCTGCTGGTAGCTCACGCCGTGCGCCTCTGCCACGGCGCGGAAGGGATCGAACTTGCTTTCGTCCTTGGGTTTGCGATAGCCGCCGAGCGGGCTCCAGCACACGAAGGAGATGCCGATGCGCGCGGCGTGCTCCATGGTATCGGCGGTCTCCGTGTAGATCGGCGAGAACTGGTTCTGCACGGCCACCAAGGAGTCGCCGAGGATCTCCTGGGCGATGTCCATCTGCTCGATGGACGCATTGGAAACGCCGGCGGTGCGCGCCACGCCCTCGTCCACCAGCTGCTTGATGGCCTCCACGGACTCGCCGTAGGGGATCGACGGGTCGGGACGGTGGAAGTACAGCAGGTCGATGGTGTCCACGCCGAGGGCCATCGCGCTCTCCTTGCCGCGGCGGATGAGGTTCTCCGGCCGGCCGTCGACCGCCCAGGTGGGCACGCCGTCGGTGAAGTTGCGGTAGTGGCCGACCTTCGTCGCCACGAGCACCTCGTCCTTGGGACCCTTCCAGCTGGCCATCGCCTCGCGCACCAGCTTCTCGCCGGTCTGTTCCTCGCCGCCCGAGCAGTAGTACGCCCAGGCGGTGTCGATCTGCCGGCAGCCGGCGTCGAGTGCGGCGTGGATGGTCTCGATACCCATGTCGTGGCCGAGGTTGTTCTCTAGGGTCAACGGCATCTCCCCCAGTCCGATGGCGGTGGTGTCGAAGGGTCCGAGTGTGCGGTGCAGTACCATGTGGTCTCCTTTGGATAGTGAGGTGGTTCCAGCGTAACGCCTGGTGTGCCTGCTGCCGGAACCTCCGCCCCGCGCCGCTAGAAATTGTTCATTTTCTGAACAAAATCTAGGACGCGGGCCGCCCTGGAAACATCACGGAAAAACGAGAGATTGCTCAGGGACATACGGATGCCGGGGCATACGGGAGCGGCCCCTCGAAACCAGGACGGCCCCGGCACCCCAAGGTGCACGGAGCCGTCCTAAGTCAGCGGAAGCCGCCCGACGAACCGCCGCCGCCTCCGCCGCCTCCGCCGAAGCCACCGCCGGAGAAGCCACCGCCGGACGAACCGGAGGAGGAGGGCATGGCCGCGGTGATGGTCGAGGAGATCGAGCTGAAGCTGTCGCTCAGCTGCGAGCCGAAGCTGCCGCCGTGCGCGCTGAACATGCCCGCCGGCGCCGTGCCGGAGAATGCGCCGCCGTAGTGGTGACGCGCAGGCCGCAGGCTCCAGTACACCAGGCCGTAGCCGACGGCGGAGTCGTCGAGCCAGCGCGGGTCGGCGACCTGCGGGTAGGCGCGCACGAGCTGCGCGATGGCCTTGTCGGAGATGCCGAAGGCGGCTGCGTACACCATGTAGCGGCCCCACAGGGTCATGTCCAGCACACCGCGGTCGGAGAAGTCCGAGTAGTCCTCCAGATAGCGCTTCAGGCCGATGACCTCGCCCGCGTACACGTTGTCCGGCGAACTGAGCACCGTCGCGGGCGTCAGTCCGAGGGCGAGCGCGCCGAGGAACATCATGGGTGCGCTGATGCACAGCATCAGGGCGATACCGCCGCCGAGCGCCGCGTACACCATCCCGGAGAGGACGGCGAGCACGCAGGCAAGCATGCCCATCACCTTGCTGCCGGCGGCGCTCTTCGTGGCGCCCAGCGCGCGGTATTCGCCCATCGCGGCGTCGGTGAAAGCGGCACGGTCCTTGTAGGCGGTCTCGTCGTCCTTGAAGCAGGCGTTCATCTGGTCGAGGTCGAAGACGGGCGAGCCGATGCGCTGCGACGCCTTGATGAGCAGGTCGAGCGCTGCCTGTTCGGACTCGCACAATGCCAGCTCGGGCAACTGGGGCGTGAAGACGACCGGCATGATCACGATGGTACTGGTGTTCTCGCCACCGCCCTGCATGTCGATCATCTGGGCGAGGGAGACCATGTCGGGCCGGCTCATGTCGATGCCGCGGTAGCGCGCGGCGGCACCCGGGTAGATGCCGACGGCGCCCTTGGACATGAGCGACATGACGGTTGCCGTCATGGCGTTGGTCGCCCAGTCGGTGCCCTGTTCCGGAGCGACCACGCTGGCCAGTTTCGCGGCGGCGCCCGGCGACATCTGCGGCAGGTCGCGCCAGTATTCGATGGGCCCGCGGTAGGTGGCGTTCTTGCGCCGGCGCATCGCCATGACCAGCGCGCCGACGCACAGGGCCGCGCCGACGAGCGCGATGACGGTCCAGATCGTCACCTTGATGACGGCGTCATGGTGGCGCTGCTCGTTCCACGCACGCTGCTTGGCTTCCTCGGTGTCATACAGGCTCTGGCGGACGTCCCCGGACACGCGGCGGTCGGGGCGGACCGCGGACGTGGGGTTGAACATGGCGACCACGTCCACGTACTGGCCGGCGCGCAGGTCGCGGGCGGAGAACCGCAGGACGCGTCCGTCGTCGCTGCGGCTGTTCTCGGAGAGCGCCTCCGTGTGCAGCCACGCCCAGGAGGTGTCGTTGCCGGTGCCTTCGGGCAGCGCCAGCGTGACGTTGAGTTCGCCGATGGGCACCTCGTCCTCGTCGTTGCGCACGGACCACTGGAACGCGTCGACGTCGCCGTAGGCGGTGACGGCGTTCTCGAAGGTCATGGTCACCTCGAAGCGCAGGCTGTCCACGCTGGAGACGGAGGGGAAGTTCCAGCCGACCTCCACGGTCGTACTGGTGCCGTCATCCTCGGTTTCCGTGGGTGTGAGCGGCTCGTAGGGCCTGGGATTGGAGGCGCCGTAGCTGACGTCGGCGATGTACCAGTGGCCGGCGCACTGCGCGTCCCACCTGGCGGAACTGTAGGCGCTCGGCGAGCTGCAGGTGGGGTCCATCTGCGTGTATGTCTCGCCGGTGTTGAGGTTCTTCACGGAGATGTCGGACAGGCCGGTGACCTGCCAGGATTCAAGCGTGTACTGGCGGTACGCCTGCCGCCAGGGCACGGTGTTGTCGTCGCCGTCCTCGCGGTGGTTGAGGTGCGCGTCAATGACCTGCCGGGTGACGATGTCGCCGTCCTTCGTGACCTGCGCCTCGATGTCCCAGGTCCGGTAGCTGCCGGACGCGGACTTGGTGGCCGCCATGATGGGGGCCGCCATGCACACGAAGAGCACGGCCGTGGCAACGAGCGCGACGATGACCGCCTTGGTGATGGATCTGGGACGCATGGTCGACCTGCCTGGGGCGCCTCAGAACCGCACCTGCGGCGGCACGTTCGGCTGGAAGTTCACCTGCGGCACGACGCGCGACTGCTCGTCGGCGACGAAGTACTGCGCGGGCATGAAGTGGAACATGTTCGCGATGACGTTCGTCGGGACGGTCTGGATGCGCGTATTGTACTTCATGGTGACGTCGTTGTAGAACTGGCGCGCGTAGGCGATCTTGTCCTCGACCTGGCGCAGCTGCGCCTGCAGGTCCATGAAGTTGACGTTCGCCTTGAGGTCCGGGTACGCCTCGGAGACGGCATTGAGGTTGAGCATGGCGTGCGACAGCTGGTTCTCCGCGGCGGCGCGCTGCTCGAGGGAGGCGTTGGGGTTGGCGGCAGCCGCGACTGCGCCGGCACGCGCCTGGGTGACGGCCTGCAGGACGCCGCTCTCGTGGCCGGCGTAGCCCTTGACCGTCTCCACGAGGTTGGGGATGAGGTCCGCGCGCTGCTTGAGCAGCACGTCGATCTGCGCCCAGCCGTTGCCCACGCGGTTGCGCATGCCGACCAAGCTGTTGTAGATGCCGATGACCCACACGGCCAGGATGATCAGGATGGCCAGGATGACCAACGCGATGACGAGCCCGACGTTCATGGTTTCACGCTCCTTGGTTCAATGACAAATTCCTCCCATTGAACCATGGCGAGGACTCCCATGCAAACGTTGTCCGGCTCGTGGGAAGCGGGAAGCGGTGGGGGTGGTGCTAGAAATCTTACGTTTTTCCGTAAGAAATCTAGGGCGGCCCGCGCAAGCGGCCCGCATCCTAGATTTCTTACGGAAAAACGTAAGATTTCTAGCACCACCCCCACCAACGCAGACGGGGCCTCCCCCGCCCGCAGGCAAGGGAGGCCCCGTCACTCAGCTGCGCTCAGTCGGCCCTCGGCTCAGTCCTCGTCGAAGGGATCGAAGTCGCGGCGCACGCGGCGACGCGGACGCTCGTGGCGCTCGGCGCGGTCGGCGCGGTACTCGTCGTAGTTCTCGTCGGTGGCGTAGCGCGGGTTGCGGTCGTCACGGCGGGAGGAACGGCGCGGACGCTCGTCACGGTCCTCGCGGCGGGAACGGCGCGGACGGTCGTCACGGTCGTAGTCGCGGTCGTCACGCTCGGCACGGCGACGGCGCGGACGCTCGTCGTACTCGTCGTCGTAGTCGTCACGGCGGGAACGGCGCGGACGGTCGTCATAGTCGCGCTCGCGGCGGTCATCGCGATCGCGGCGGGAACGGCGCGGACGGTCATCGTCGTCGTAGTCGCGGCGACGCGGACGCTCGTCGCGATCACGGCGGCCGCCACGGTCCTCACGCTCGCGGCGCGGACGCTCGGCAGCGCCTTCCTGGTGCTCGAAGCCGGGCACCGCCAGGGAGATCTTGCCGCGCTCGTCGACGCCCTGCACCACGACCTCCACGGTGTCGCCCTCCTTGAGGACGTCCTCCACCGCGTCGATGCGCTCGCCGTCCGCCAGGTTGCGGATCTGCGAGATGTGCAGCAGGCCGTCGGTGCCCGGCGTCAGGTTGACGAAGGCGCCGAAGCTCGTGGTCTTCACGACCTTGCCGTTGTAGGTTTCGCCGGCCTCGGGCACGTGCGGGTTGGCGATCTGGTCGATGATCTCCTTCGCCTTGGCGGCGGCCTCGCCACCCTCGGAGGCGATGTAGACGGTGCCGTCGTCCTCGATGGTGATCTCGGCGCCCGTGTCCTCCTGGATCTGGTTGATCATCTTGCCCTTCGGGCCGATGACCTCGCCGATCTTGTCCACCGGGACGGTGGTGGTGATGATGCGCGGCGCGGTCTCGCTCATCTCGGCCGGGCCGTTGATGCACTCGTTGATGACCTCGAGGATCGTCTGGCGGGCCTCGTGTGCCTGCTTGAGGGCGCCGGCGAGCACGTCGGCCGGGATGCCGTCGAGCTTGGTGTCCAGCTGCAGGGCGGTGATGAAGTCCGCGGTGCCGGCGACCTTGAAGTCCATGTCGCCGAAGGCGTCCTCGGCACCCAGGATGTCGGTCAGCGTCTTGTAGATGTGCTGGCCGTCCACGTCACCGGAGACCAGGCCCATGGCGATGCCGGCGACCGGCGCCTTGAGCGGCACGCCGGCGGCGAGCAGCGACAGGGTGGAGGCGCACACGGAGCCCATGGAGGTCGAACCGTTGGAACCGATGGCCTCGGAGACCTGGCGGATGGCGTAGGGGAACTCCTCACGGCTCGGCAGCACCGGCAGGATGGCCTTCTCGGCGAGCGCGCCATGGCCGATCTCGCGGCGCTTCGGGGAGCCGACGCGGCCGGTTTCGCCGGTCGAGTACGGCGGCATCTCGTAGTTGTGCATGTAGCGCTTCGAGGTTGGGCCGGACAGCGAGTCGATCTGCTGCTCCATCTTGAGCATGTTCAGGGTGGTCACGCCCAGGATCTGGGTCTCGCCACGCTGGAAGAGCGCGGAACCGTGCACGCGCGGCACGATGTCCACCTCGGCGGACAGGGTGCGGATGTCGCGCAGGCCACGGCCGTCGATGCGGTAGTCCTGGGTGAGGATGCGGCGGCGCACGATCTGGCGCTGCAGCTCCTTGAAGGCGTTGCCGAGTTCCTTGTCCTTCTCGGCCTCGTCCATGTCGGTGAACTCCACCGCGAGGGTGTCCTTCACCTTCTGCTTGATCTCGGCGATGCGCTCCTGGCGCGGCAGCTTCTCCGCGATGGAGAGCGCCTCATCCAGGTCGGCGTGCGCGATCTCGTCGATGCGGTTGTACAGGTCCTCGGTGTACTCCGGGAACAGCGGGAAGTCACGCGTCTCCTTGGCGGCCATCTCCTTGAGCTTGTTCTGCGCGTCGCACAGGACCTTGATGAACGGCTTGGCGGCCTCGAGGCCACCGGCCACGACCTCCTCGTCAGGCTTTTGCTGGCCCTCGTCGTGCACGAGGCTCCACACGTTCTTGCCGGCACCGGCCTCGATCATGGCGATGGCGACGTCACCGTTCTCGATGACGCGGCCGGCGACCACGATCTCGAAGACGGCGCGCTCGCGCTCGCTCCAGCGCGGGAAGGCGACCCACTGGCCGTCGATGAGCGCCAGGCGCACGCCGCCGACCGGGCCGGAGAAGGGCAGGCCGGAGATGAGCGTGGACGCCGAGGCGGCGTTCAGCGCGATCATGTCGTAGGAATCCTCGGGGTTGACCGCGAGGATGGTCTCCACGATCTGCACTTCGTTGCGCAGGGTGTGGGGGAAGAGGGGGCGCAGGGGGCGGTCGATGATGCGGCAGGCCAGGATGGCCTCGGAGCTCGGGCGGCCTTCGCGGCGGAAGAAGGAGCCGGGGATCTTGCCCGCGGCGTACATCTTCTCCTCGACGTCCACGGTCAGCGGGAAGAAGTCGTAGTTCTCCTTGGGGCTGTTGCCGGCGGTCGTGGTCGACAGGACCATCGAGTCGTCGTCGAGATAGGCGGCCACGGCGCCGTCCGCCTGCTGTGCGAGTCGTCCGGTTTCGAAGCGCACCGTGCGCGTCCCGTACGAACCATTGTCAATGACGGCTTCCACAGCCTTGATTTCGGGACCCTCCATAGGGTTCCTCCTTTGTTGTTCTATTTGTCTTTCTCAAACATCCTCTGAAACCGGCCGTCGTCGTATGTCGTCTCGGTCGCTCCCCGTAGGTCCGACGGCCGCATCATGGTTCGCCGCCCGATCCCGCGGGGATGGCGGCATCTTCAGTTATCTGCGTCGCCTGGGCGACGGGCGCATTCCACCGGTACACGATTGTAATACCGGGTGTGCGGACGGGGCCGCTTATGCGTTGGGCTCACCCAACAAAAACCCGAGCCGGCGGATGCCGTGCCCGGGTTGCAGCTTATCGGCGCAGGCCGAGGCGCTCGATCAGGGAGCGGTAACGCTCGATGTCGACCTTCTTGAGGTAGTCAAGCAGGCGACGGCGGTCACCGACCATGAGCAGCAGGCCACGACGGGAGTGGTGGTCGTGCTTGTGCTCCTTGAGGTGCTCGGTCAGGTCGGCGATGCGCTTGCTCAGCAGCGCAACCTGGACCTCGGGGGAGCCGGTGTCACCCTCATGGGTCGCATACTCGGCGATGATCTGCTTCTTGTCTTCAGCCGTCAGTGCCACGGCATCCTCCTTGTGAACTGCGCGGTGCCACCGGCCTTCTGCCGGAAGCGCTCTCTATCCGCGGGCGAAACACGCCAAGGGGATAGTGTACGCCGAGGGGTGGAAGAAGGTGCATTGTCCACGATTCGAGACAGTCGTTCGCCTTGCGGCGAGCGCCCGCGCACGTTCATTGTCCCGCAATGCGGCCGTCCGTACAATGGCCGCACCAACACGACCATCCACGACAATACAGGAGGCAGGCATGGGTACGGTCACGAAGATCGGCATCATCGGCATGGGACACGTCGGCGCGCACGTCGCCAACAGCCTGGTGCTGCAGGGCATCGCGGACGAGCTGTACATGACGGAGATCTGCTCGGGCGAGGCGAGCCGCCAGGCGAAACTCGACGCCGAAGTGCAGGACCTGGGCGACTCGCTCGCCTTCTGCCCGCATAATGTGGCACTCGTCAATTGCGGCGAGGACTATGCGCAGCTGGCGCAGTGCGACGTCATCGTCAACGCCGCCGGCGACGTCTCGCTGGCAGCGACGAACCGTGACGGCGAGTTGTTCTATACCACCGACACGGCGAAGCGCTTCATCGAGCCGGTCACGGCGGCCGGCTTCGGCGGCGTGTGGGTCACCATCGCCAATCCCTGCGACGTCGTGGCCACGGAAATCTGGAAGCTCTCGGGCATCGACTCGAACCGCGTGGTCGGCACCGGCACGGCGCTCGACTCCAGCCGCCTGAAGTACGCGCTGTCGCGGGTCACCGGCTTCGACCAGCACTCCATCAGCGCGTACATGCTCGGCGAGCACGGCGCCAGCATGTTCGCCGCGCTCAGCGCGGTGAGCTTCGGCGGCAAGCCGCTGTCCCAGCTGCGCGCCGAGCAGCCGGAGCGCTTCGGCTTCGACCTGGCCGCGGTGGAGGACGCCGCGCGCCAGGGCGGCTACGTGACCTACGCGGGCAAGCAGTGCACGGAGTTCGCGGTCGCGGACGCCGCGTGCCGGCTCGTGCGCGCCATCGTGTCCAACGAGCATTACATCACCGCGTGCTCCACGCTCATGACCGGCGAGTACGGCGAGTACGGCTTGTTCACATCCCTGCCGTGCGTCGTCGGCGCCGACGGCGTCGAGGAGGTGCTGCACCTCGACCTGACCGATGCCGAGCTCGACGAGTTCCATGCGAGCTGCGCGCACGTGCGGGAGAACCTGGGGCGCGTCGGGCTGGCGTGACCGCTACACGACGGTGATGAACCCGCCGAAGAGCACGATGAGCAGCGCCGCCACCTCGAAGACGAACAGCAGGATGAGGCTCGTCCACACGTGCGTGAGCACGTTGAAGGGCGAGTCCTTGGGCACCACCACGAGGATGCCGACCCACACGACGGCGAAGGCCGCCAGCGCGAGCGCGGCGGCGATGATGCCCAGATTGGCGGCGTTCGCGATGCGCGCATGCTCGCCGTAGATGACGTAGGTGGAGTACCAGAAGTTGAACTTGAGCAGGCTGACGCCGCCGATGAACTGCTCCCCGCACAGCAGCACGAGGAATATGGAGAACCACGTCTTGCGGTAGCGGTCGACGAGCATCATCGTCAGCGACACCAGCATGAAGGCGGTCACGGCCCATGCGACCAGGACGATGCCGCGCGAGTCGACCATGGAGCAGTGCGCGATGACCCAGTCGGTGTGGTGGACGGCGATGTTGCGCCCCGCCCAGAACGGCACGACGAGGGCGGCGAGCACCAGGAGGACGCCGATGGCCCACATGGCCGGCCGCGCGCGCTGGCGTTCGATGTCCGCCAGGGAAATGTCCGACTCGGGAATGGTGGGCTCGGGATGCTTGGAGACGAGGTTCTCCTCCATCTCCTGGGCGCTGTGCGGGGTCATGGGCACTGGCGCCGGCTCCTCGTCGAGCGCCCTGAGCATCGCCGCCTCCTGGAAGGATGGCGTGCGGATCGCGGTGGGTGCGGCGCGGTGAGGCCCCATGGTGTCGTCGTGTGTGCGCGTCATGGTGTCCACTGTAGCGCCGACGGCTGCCCTGCATACGAAAAAACGGCTGAATTCCTTGGAATTCAGCCGTTCTCATGGAGCGGATGACGGGAATCGAACCCGCGTAATCAGTTTGGAAGACTGAGGCTCTACCATTGAGCTACATCCGCGTGTTGCCGAGACAACTCGAGATATTGTACACGCTTTCCGCACGTCCGTCCAGTACGCCACGCCGAGTCGTGCCCCTGCTTCTTCTTCTCCCTCTTTTCTCTAGTTTCTTCTGTTCCCTGATCTTCCTCCATTCCCGCAACCTGTTCCCTGCTTCCCCCGCCACCCCGCTCTTCCCGTCCTCCTACCCTTTTTCGTGTGTGCTCTCCCCGCGGCTACGCATAACTGCAGATTGCAGTTATGCGCTCATAACCGTGTTGATAGCCCTGCAATATGCATATGTTGCAGAAGTATCTGCCGAGTTATGGGCGCATAACTGCAATCTGCAGTTGTGCTACAGGGTTGGGCGTCGGAAGAGGCCGCTGCAGCACATTCCGGGCACACCGGCACACCCAGGGCACCGGCCCGGCGAAAGTACGCACCTCCTCACCCCTCCAGCACGACGACGGCGCTGGCGACGGGGCCGTCGTGGCTCACGGACACGGACCAGTGCAGGGAGTGCGCAGGTTGGCCCAGGGAACCGGCCAGCGTCTCCTCGACGTCGGCGCCCAGCACGATCCGCGGGACGCCGCGCGTGTCATCGATCGTCTCCACCGCCGACCAGGGGAAGTCGTCGAGCGTGTAGGGGGATGGGGCTCCCCCCAGCGCGGCGCACCAAGCCTTGAGTACGGACTCCTTGGCGGCCCAGCGTGCCGCCAGGTGCACGGCGACGTCGTCGTGGCGAGCTGCGGCACGCGACTCGGCCTGCCGCAGCTCGCGCGCGGAGAACAGACGGCGCATGGCGGTGCCCGGCATCGCCAGCTGGTCGGCGAAGGCGGCCACGTCCACCACGTCATGCCCCAGTCCCAGGATCATCAATCCTCCTCGCTTTCGGTCACGTTCGTCATCCTAGGCGGCGTTCGGCACGTAGGATGGGAGGCATCCCAAGGAAAGGACTGCCATGATCGATTTCCAGAACGCCTCCTTCGTCAAGCTCAACCACGCGGATCCCGCCAAGGCCGCCGAAGCCCTCGACGGGCTGCTCGTGCCCGGCGAGACGGTGCAGGCCGCATTCCGCAGCGTGCGCGACTGGGTGATCTTCACCGACCGGCGCATCGTCACCGTGAACATCCAGGGCATGACCGGCAAGAAGCGCGACTTCACCAGCCTGCCCTACAAGCGCATCCAGGTCTTCAGCGTGGAGACCGCCGGCCACTTCGACCTCGAGAGCGAACTGGAGATGTGGTTCAGCGGTCTGGGCAAGGTGATGCTGGAGTTCGCCAACGGCGTCGACATCCGCGCCCTGGCGCAGCTGATCGGCAGCCGTGCGCTGTAGTGGGCGTCCGTATGCATCCCGTAAGAAATTGTTCGTTTTTCCGGACAAAATCTAGGGGACGGCTGCCTGCCGGATGCCCAAAACGACTCTCCGAAGCCGTTCCCGGCATCCGGCAGGCAGCCGTCCCCTAGATTTTGTCCGGAAAAACGAACAATTTCTTACGGGACCTATGCTCCGAAGTACCCGTCGGCCCCCAGGCGCGCGTCCGGATCCAGCAACATGGCCTTCTCCACCTCGTGGGCGTCGTAGCCGCGGCCGTCCTCGTGGAAGCGACGGTGGTCGACCGGCTCGTAGAGCGGGGCGCGGCCCATCATGCCTTCCTCGAGGTGGCGCTGGCCCGCGGCGAGGCGGCCGTTGGCGCGTGCACGCCACTCTTCCAGCGCCTCCGTGCCCGCGGTATGCGCGACGGCGGCCTCGAAGGCGCCGGGGTGCACGAGGGCGACGAAGCCGGAGACATGCCCGAAGCCGAGCGACGTGGCGAGCGCCGCCTTCACGGTGCCGCGCATGCCCAGGTCAAGCGGGCGGCGCAGCCACACCATGTGGTCGTCGCGCTTCAGCTTGGGGTCGACGCATTCGAGTGCGGCGTTCGCGGGCACGAGGCCGGACTTGAACAGCTGCGTGATGCCGTTGACCTGGAAGACGCAGGCGCCGCCCTTGGCGTGGCCGGTGAGCGACTTCTGCGAGATGACGAACAGCGGGTTGCCCGGCGCGCGGCCGATGGCGTGCGCGAGGGTGTTGTGCAGTTCGGACTCGTTGGGGTCGTTCGCGTTGGTGGAGGTGTCGTGCTTGGAGACCACGGCGATGTCGGTCGGGGGTCACGCCGAGGCCCGCCAGGTCGCGCACCAGCTTGGACGAGCGGCCGCCGAGGCCCGCGGCGAGCGCGCCGAGGCCGGGCGCGGGGATGGAGGTGTGGGCGCCGTCGGCGTAGGAGTGCACGAAGCCGATGACGGCGGCCACGGGCAGTCCCAGCTTCAGTGCGATGTCGCCGCGGGTGAGCAGCACGGTGCCGCCGCCCTGCGCTTCCACGAAGCCGCCGCGACGACGGTCGTTGGCGCGCGAGAAGAAGCGCGGTGCGATGCCCTTGGCGAGCATTTCGCCGGAGTCGGCGGTGGCGTTCATGTTGCCGAAACCGATGACGGATTCGACGCCGATGTCGTCGATGGCGCCGGTGACGACGAAGTCGGCCTTGCCGAGGGCGATCTTGTCAGCGCCTTCCTCGAGGCTGACGGCGGCGGTGGCGCAGGCGGAGACTGGCTGCACCATGTTGCCGTAGCCGCCGATGTAGCTTTGCATGACGTGTGCGGCGACGACGTTGGGCAACGCCTCCTGGAGGATGTCGGTGGGGATTTCGTGGCCGAGGAAGCGGTCGAGGTACAGCTTGCGCATGGAGGCCATGCCGCCGAAGCCGGTGCCCTGGGTGCTGGCGACCATGGAGGGGTGCACCGCCTGGAGGATCTCCGCCGGCGTGAAGCCTGCGGCCAGGTACGCGTCGACGGTGGTCACGATGTTCCACAGGGCGATGGGGTCGACGTCGCCGACCATGGAGGCGGGGATACCCCACCTGGTCGGGTCGAAGCCGTCGGGGAACTGCCCGCCCACGGTGCGCGTCATGGTGGCGCGGCGCGGCACGCGGACCATGGACCCGGCGTGGCGGGTGACGGTCCACTCCCCCGTCTCCCCGTCGGGTGCGACGGTGGTGTGCGCTGCGTCCATCGCCACGTATTCCTCGGCGAGGTCGCGGGTGGGCACCGTGAAGCTCACGTCGTGGTCGAGGTAGACTTCCGCTTCCTCCTCGTCGGTGCCGTCGAGGTAGTCGCCGCCCATGCCGTCGGCGAAGGGGCGGATGCCGCTCCTGGCGACGACCTCGTCATGGTAGCGTTCGGCGATGTCCTCCTCGGGCACGAGGTTGCCGTCGGCATCGACCCAGCCGGGCTGCGGGCTGTCGGCCCAGCTGACGAGGCCCATGTTCCAGGCGAGTTCGAGCACGGCGCCCGCGGACAGTTCCACGGAACCGTCGGCGCGGATGCCGAGTTCCGCCTCGGCGCGGGTTCGGCCGGAGCCCCAGGGGCCGAGTTCGCCGATGGAGACGACCACGATCTGGTCCTCGGGTGCCGCAGTCACGCCGTCCCATTCGTCGAGGTCGACGGCGGCCTGCCGCGGCACGTGGCGGCTGGGCAGCGCCTTGAGCGTCGCCGTCTCGTCGTCTTCGTCGTCCTCGCCGGCGGTGGCTGCCGCGTCGGCGAGCGCCTCGGCGCGCAGTGCGCGGATGTCGATGGGCCGGCTGCCCAGGCCGCCAGTCAGGTCGACGTCGAGGGGTGTGTCGGCGGCCTGCCTGCGCGCCTCGTCGCTGACGAGCGCGAGCAGCCGTTCGGCGATCTCGGCGGTGGAGTAGGTGGTCAGGCCGTGGCGTTCGACGACGTCGACGAGCGGGTCGTTGCCGCCCATGAGGCCGGTGCCGCGCACCCAGCCGATCTTGGGGTGGGCGAAGGTGACACGGTCGGACCAGTCGTGTTCGGCGCGGGCGCGGTTGACCATGGCGTCGAAGGCCGCCTTGACCTCGCCGTAGGCGCCGTCGCCGCCGAAGACGCCGCGGTTGGGCGAGCCGGGCAGCACCACGTGCAGCTTGTGCTGCACGTCGGTGTCAGCGCCGATCTGCGCGAAGCCGGCGATGGCGCGTTCGACGCCCCAGAGCATGAGGCGCGCCTGCGATTCGAAGAGGGCGCCGGAGTCGGCGAGCGAGCCGTGCACCGGCGGCGCGGCGAAGGGGAAGAACAGGCTCGGCTCGTAGGCGGGCTTGAGCACCGTGGTCGTCGCACCGCTGGTCTTGCGCTGTTCGTGGCCGACCCAGTCGACGAGGGCGTCGACGTCGCGGTAGCTGGACAGGTTCGCGGGCACGAGCCACAGCTGCGCGCCGCCGCGGGCGTGCTCGCGGTAGGTGCGCTGCGCCCACGACTTGACGGACGGCTTGAAGCTGTGCGAGGTGGCGATGACGGTGGCACCGCCGGCGAGCAGGCCGGCGACGACCTGCGCGGCGATGGAGTTCGGCGCCACGCCGGTGACGACGGCGACGTCGCCCGCGTAGGGCAGCGAACCGTCGGCCGCCGGGGCGACCGCCTGGCTGGCGATGGCGTCGTAGCTGGCGGCGAGCGCGGCGTCGGCGGCAGCCTGCCCCGGGTCCGTTGCCTGGCCGGCGCGGGCCGTGGCCTGCGCGGCGTACCAGGCGGCCTGGGCTGCGACAGCGTCGCCGGCGCCGGTGAACTCGCCGGCGATGGCGTTGAGGTCGCCGTCGTAGAAGGCGCGGGCGAGGTCCTCGCGGGCGGAGGCCCAGCGGTCGTCGAAGAGGATGGCTTGGCGGGCGTCGAAGCGCGGCGCGACCTGCGCCGGCCAGTCGGAGCCGAGTTCGGCTTCGACGGCGGCGACCACGGCGGCTGCCTCGTCGTCCTGCGTCTCGGCGGCGGGCGCCTGCACGCCCAGCTGGCCGAGGACGAAGCGTGCGGTGGCGGCCAGGATGCCCGACTCGCCGGTGACCTGTTCGGCGAAGGCGTCGAGGGCGGCGGAGTCGACCACGGCACCGCCGGTGCCGCCGGCGGTCGGCATGGCGACGGCCACGCCGTGGTCGGCGGCGACGAGCTGTACGGCTGCGTCGATGAGCGCGTTGGCCTGGGTCGCGTTGGACGCCGCTTCGGTGGCGAGCTGCGCGAGGTCGCCACCGCGGGCGCTGGCGCCGTCTCGGGTGGCGAGCGCCAGGGTGGCGAGCACGTGCTTGCCCCAGCCGTCGGCCAGCTGCCAGGTGTCGCGGACGCGTGCCTCGACCTGGGCGGGCTTGATGCCGGCGGCGCCGAACATGGCGCGGATGCGGTCGCGGATGATGTCGCCGAGGACCGGGCCGAAGGGCCGGTAGTTCGGGGCGACCTTGTCGACGAGCGCGCTCAGTGCGTCGATGCCCGCCTCGGCGGCGCCGTCGACGGAGGCGACGCCCAGCTCGGAGCTGATGTCCATAAGCAGCTGGTTGCGCCGTGAGGAGACGCCGTTGGTGAGCGTGTCGGTCGTGTCTTCGCCGCCGATCTGCTCGGGGCGGAGTTTCGCCGAGTATGCCAGGAGCGTGCGGATGGCGTCGTGTGCCTGGAACGGCAGGTCGGCCACCGCGGCGCCGCTTGCCGTCGTCCCCTCTGCGCTCTCTGCCCTCTGTGCCTGCTCTGCACCATGGGGGGTGTCCCCAGCGTTATCAGGGGCGCCGTGTTCGCTCTGGGCACCGGCAGCGTCGGCGTGTTGCGCGCTGTCGGCGCCCTTTACAGCGGAGGAAGCGCTAGCGGCGGGCGCGGCGGTGGCCGCGGCAGGGGTGGACGACGCGGGTTCCTCGACGTCGGGCACCAGCGAGTCGGTGTCGGTCAGGTAGACGCGGCCGGCGTCGCGGCCCACGTTGAGCACCTGCACCTGACGGCGGGAGAACTCGGGCAGTTTCAGGGTCTTGGCGCCCAGGTTCGCCAGGGTGGGGCTGTTGCCCAGGCCGACCTCCACGTAGCGTTCCACGCCCAGGCCGCCCTGTTCGGCCGAACCGAACAGCAGCGCCTGCGTCTCGATCCAACGCACGGGGCTGGCGAACTGCCAGCTGAGCAGTTCGGTGAGCAGCAGGCGGCCGAGCTTCTGGTCGTCGGCGGCGTAGGATTCCCACACCGCGTCGTCGGCGAGCGCGGCGGCGATCCGCTCGGAGGGCACCACGTCGAGGATCCTGGCGGCGAACTCGCGGGTCATCTCGAAGGGCGCGGCCACCAGGTTGGGGATGTAGCGGCCTTCCAGGGAGCCGCGGTAGTCGATCTCGGCGGGCAGCAGCGCGTCGAGCTTGTCGCGGAACTCGGGCACGCCGCGGCGCAGCAACGTCGAGTGGAAGGGCACGTCGATGCCGGGCACCAGCATGAAGGCCGGCTTGCCGCCGTATTCGGCCACGCGGCGCGCACTGTCCGCCTGGAGCGCCTTGAGGCCGGCGATGGTGCCCGCTACCGCGTACTGCTGGCCGGCGAGGTTGTAGTTGACGATCTCGAGGAACTCGCCGCTCGCCTCGGCCACGGACGCCACATAGTCGCGCACGTGGGCGTCGTCCACGCCGAACTGGTTGGGCCGCAGCGCACCCATGCGGTAGTTGGAGCGGCCGCGTTCGTCGCGTTCGATCAGGTGGTGCATGGTCGAACCGCGGTGGAAGACGAGCTCGAGCACCGTTTCCAGCGGGATCACGTCGGCGAAGGAGCTCAGCGCGTCGTACTCGCCCAGCGAATGGCCGGCGAAGTAGGCCGGCTGCACGTCCACGCCGGCTTCGCGCATGCGTGCGGTCTGCGCGAAGGCGACGGTGGCGAGCGCCACCTGCGTGAACTGCGTGAGGTTGAGCAGGCCGTCGGGGTGGCGGTAGGTGACGCCGTTGGCGATGAGCTGGGTGGGGTTGTCGCGCACGACGGCGAGGATCGAGAACCCGAGGCGTTCGCGGGTGAGGCGGTCGGCGCGCTCCCACACGTCGCGCGCGGCCGGCGAGGCGGCGCGTTCGTCGAGCACCATGCCCTGCTGCTGGATGCCCTGGCCGGGGTAGACGTAGGCGGTGACGGGCGCGCGGGTGACGGCGGTGGCGCGGGAGACGACCTGGCCGTCGATGCGGCAGGTGACTTCGAGCGCGAGGCCGCCGTGGGCGACGTGGCCGATGCGTTCGATGCTGATCTCCACTTCGTCGTCGAGCTGCACCATGCCGTACATGTTGTAGGTCCAGCCGGCGATCTCGTAGTGGGCGCCGGCGTCGTCGAGCGCCTGGACGGCGTGCTGGGCGACGGCGCTCAGCCACATGCCGTGCACGAGCGGCTGCGCCAGGCCGGAGATGGCGGCGCCGCGCACGGACGTGTGGATGGGGTTGAAGTCGCCGGAGGTGCGCGCGAAGGCGGTCATGTCGTGCGGCGCGGTGACGATGACGCGGCGCAGCAGGCGGCGCGGGGTGTCGCGGATGTCGCCCCAGATGCCGCCGTTGGCGGGTGCGGGGGCGGGCAGTTCGTCCGAGTAGGCGCGTCCGCGGATGGCGAAGCGTTCGGTCTCGCGCGCCAGGAGCGTGCCGTCGGAGGCCAAGTGGTGTTCCACGTGGATCGTCACGACGCGGCCCGACGCGGATTCCTCGTAGTCCTCCGCCCAGCCGTAGATGGTGACCTGTTCGCCGGTGTGCGCGAGCAGGTCGTCCTCGTCCACGGCCAGTTCGATGAGGTGGTCGAGGTGGACGGCGTTGAGCAGGCCCTCGATGACCGGGTAGCCGTCCACCGTCACGGAGCCCAAGGCCGCGTAGATGGTGGGCCAGGCGGGGCCGACCAGCGCGTCCGGCGCGATGCGGCTCGGCACGAGGTCGAGCGGCAGCACGCCGCCGGTGGCCGCCTCGTGGTCGAAGCCGAGGTTTGCGGAGAGCGTGTAGTGCGACTCGGCGACACCGAAGGGGAACGCCTGCGTGTCGTCGGCCGGGCTGACTGCGGGCATCGCCTCCAGACTGTCGCCGGTGATGGCCGTGTTGCCGATGCCGGCGGTGGCGGCGAGCATGGCATAGACGTGTTCGGGCAGGCGTTCGCGGTCGACGACGGGGATGGTGCCGGTGGCGTCGCGGCGCACGACGAGCGGGATGACGATGTCGCGCACGGCGTGCTTGTCGAGGCCGCCGTCGGGTTCGCCGTCCCAGAAGGTGTCGAGGTGGATGTCCAGGTCGAAGCGTTCCGCGCTCTCGCCGGACGCCACATGGCGCAGCTCGTAGTCGGCGTCCCCGGCGGCGGTGCCGTAGGCGGGGTTGGCCGTCACGTGCCCAATCCAGGAGATGTTCGGGCAGCTCCTGATGAACGCCTCCGCATCGGAAGCGTCTGCCAGCAGCGCAAACACCTCTTCCTCGGCGTCGGGGCGGGCAGCGTCGGCGGCACGCTCGGTCATGGCAGCCTCGAAGCGGGCGAGGATGTCGGCGACCGGCTCGTCGACGGTCGTGATGCCGCCCACGGAGATCGGGCCGGGGATGATGCGCACGGCGTCGGCCGGGTAGCGCGGGTCCTCGGACTGCCACAGCTGGTCCTGGCCCCACCAGCGCAGCAGGTCGTGGTCGATGGCGGGCACGAAGGGCATCGGCTTGGGGTATTCGCGCACGAGCGTGGTGAACCACGCCTCGTCGGTGGGCGCCACGATGAGATCGCCGGCCTGCGGGTAGCGGGCGGCCAGCGTCTCGATGGCGCCGAAGGGGTCGTCCTCGACGTCGGCGCGCTGCCCGAACAGCGGCGTGAAGCTGCCGTGGTCGAGGTCGACGACGCGCGCCTCGATGCGCTGCAGCAGGTGCAGGAAGCGGTCCGCGTAGGTCGGGTCGGCCCACGGGAAGCTCAGCTCGGCGAAACGGCGCGCCCAGTCGAGGTAGGTCATGGTGCCCAGGTCGCCGAAGTACGGCTTGGCGGTGGCGTCCAGTGCGGCGACGATCTCGTCGCGTCGGCTCTCCAGCTCCTCGGGGTGCTTCATGACGCGCACCAGCAGGCGGCCGCAGCGCGCCGAGGCGTTCTCCAGTTCGTAGATGTCGGCGTGCAGGTGGCTCAGGCCGCTGGACACGCCGCCGCGCGCCTCGCCCGACGGCACCCAGGCCTCCCCCAGCGGCGCGAACACGTCGTCGTCGCCGACGGCGGCCGACAGGCCGGGCGTGGCGACGAGCAGCTGCTTGACCTCGGGGCTGGTGTGCGCTTCCTTGGCGGTCATGACGGCAGTGCCGACGAGCACGCCGTCGACGGGCATCGCCGGGCGGCCGTAGGCGTGCGCCCAGGTTCCGGTGACGTAGTCGGCGGCGCGGTCGGGCGTGCCGATGCCGCCGCCGGCGACGAGCACGAGGTTGTCCTGTTCGCGCACCTGCGCGTAGGTGTCCAGCAGCAGGTCGTCGAGCGACTCCCAGCTGTGGTGGCCGCCGGCGGAGCCGCCTTCGACCTGCATGAGCACCTTGGCGGGGGCGACGGCCTGGGCGATGCGCACCACCTGGCGGATCTGCTCGACGGTGCCCGGCTTGAACGCGACGTAGGGGAAGCCGTCGGCGTTGAGCGAGCGCACGAGTTCGACGGCCTCGTCGAGCTCGGGGATGCCGGCGGAGACGACGACGCCGTCGATGGGCGCGCCGGACGCGCGCTTCCTCGGCACGATGCGCTGCGTGCCGAACTGCAGGTTCCACAGGTAGCGGTCCATGAACATGGCGTTGAACTCGACGGTGCGGCCCTCCTCGAGCAGCTCCTCGAGCTCGGCGACGTGGCGGTCGAAGACCTCGGCGGTCACCTGGCCGCCGCCGGCGAGCTCCGCCCAGTAGCCGGCGTTCGCGGCGGCGGCGACGAGCTCGGGGTCGACGGTGGTGGGCGTCATGCCGGCCAGGAGGACGGGCGGCTTGCCGGTCAGGCGGGTGAAGGCGGTCGACAGGCGCGCGCCGGCGGGCGTGGTGACGACGCGCGGCGCAAAGCGGCTCCAGTCCTGGGTGCGCGCGGGGTCGTCGGTACGGGTCGCCAGTGCGGCGCGCGCAGGCACGCCGGCGGCGTCGACGACGCCGACGCCGGTGCCCTGCGCGTTGCCGGCGAACAGCTTGGCGAGGGTAGTGCCGGGGCCGAAGTCGAGCACCCACAGCTGCGTCGGGTCGTGCTCGGCGAGCAGTGCGGCGACCTGCGCGGACCAGTCGACCGGTTCGAGCAGCACTTCGGCGGCCAGGGCGCGGGCGGTGTCCGCGTCGATGCCGCAGGCGTCGGCCCAGCCGGCGACGAGGTCGACGGCGTCCGCCATGAGCGGACTGTGGAAGGGCACGGTGACGTCGAGGTATTCGAGGACGGGGTCGAAGACGGCGCCGCCGCGCACCTTGTCGGTGCGCAGCTGCGCCTGGCGGCGGTGCTCCTTGGCGGTTTCCACGGCGAAGGACGCGAGGTCCTGCGGGTGGCCGGCCAGGACGACGTGGTCGGCGGCGTTGGTGACGGCGACGGCGATGGGGCCGCGCGCGTCGTCGACGCGTCCGATGAGCGCGGCGACCTGCGCCGGCGTGATGCCCTTGACGGACAGCATGGGCGTGGCCTCGCCGTGGCGGGCGTGGATGCCGTGGGTGCGGGCGACGCGCGTGCCGGCGGCCCCGATGAGCGCGGCGATCGCCAGGATCGTGTCGATGGCGCCGGCGGCCGCCTCGGCACTGCCGGCGTCCATGACGGCGCGGGCCATGTGGACGGCGAGGATGCCCTGTGAATGGCCCAGGAGCGCGACAGGCTGCGCGTCGGAAAGCCGGTAGCCGAGTCCCTCGGCGTCGAGGAGCGCGCCGAGCTGCGCCAGGGCGATGCCCTCGACGCTCACCGTGGCGTCCGCGGCGGCGCCGAGGCGCGCCGGGTTCGCCTCATAGGAGAACAGGTCGACGGGCCGGCCGGTCGTGGCCAGCAATTCGGCCGCCACCGGGGCAAGCAGGTCGCGTGCCGCGTCCGCGTGGGCGTGCAGGCGCCGGTCGAGCCCGGGGTCCTCGGCGAGCTGCGTCAGGGCGACGGTCCACGGCGTGGACTGGCCGGCGAACATGAGTGCGTGGGGTTCATGGGACAAGCGGTCAAGGAAGAACTGGGATGGCATGTGGGTTGCCCTTTCTGGGGTGGGGTGGTGTGGCTGTCTGGTGGTGGTATGAATGGTTGGGGAATACTGACGGGGTTCACAACGGCTGGTTGCCGTGATGCTTGGGGGTTCTGCGCTCGCGGCGCTTGCCGGCGAGCAGCTTCAGGGCGTCTTCCAACACCTCCCTGGTCTGCTCGGGGTCGATCATGGCGTCGATCTGGCCGGTCTCCATGGACAGGTTCGCGTTGACGGTGGTGCGCTCGTACTCGGCGGCGTACTCCGCGCGCACCTGCTCCACGTCGTGGCCGGCGTCCTTCGCCTTCTGCAGGTCCTTGCGGTGGATGATGTTCACCGCGCCCGTGGCGCCCAGCACCGCGATCTGGCTGCTCGGCCACGCATAGTTGAGGTCCGCGCCGATCGCCTTGGAACCCATGACGATGTAAGCGCCGCCGAAGGCCTTGCGCAGGATGACGGTCACCAGCGGCACCTGCGCGTTCGCATAGGCGTAGATCACCTTCGCGCCGCGCCGGATGATGCCCGCATGCTCCTGCTCGGCGCCAGGCTTGTAGCCGGGCGTGTCCACGAGCGTGACCACCGGCAGGTTGAAGGCGTCGCACAGGCGCACGAAACGGGCGATCTTCTCCGACGCGTCCACGTCGAGGCTGCCGGCGAGCACGTTCGGCTGGTTCGCCACGATGCCCACCGGGCGGCCGTCGATGCAGGCGAAGCCCGTCACCGCGTTCGGCGCGAACAGTTCGTGCACCTGCACGAACTCGCCGTAGTCGACCACGCAGCGGATCACGTCGAGCACGTCGTAGGGCTGGCGGTCGTTGTCCGGCACGACCGTGGCCAGGCGAGCCGCGACCTCGCGGTCGGCACGCGTGGCCATGTACGCATAGGTCGGCGGCTCGCACAGCGCATTCGACGGCAGGTAGGCGAGCACCGTGCGCACGTAGTCGATGGCGTCCGCCTCGTCGGCGCCCAGGTAGTGCGCCACCCCGGAGACGGTGTTGTGCACGGCGCCCCCGCCCAGATCATCCATGCTGATCGACTCGCCCGTCGACGCGCGGATCACGTCCGGGCCGGTGACGAACATGTTCGAGTTCTCACGCGTCATCACGATCAGGTCGGTCAGTGCCGGGCAGTACACGGCGCCGCCCGCGCAAGGCCCCAGGATCAGCGAGACCTGCGGCACGAAGCCGCTCGCCTCACACGTGCGCCGGAAGATATGGCCGTACTCGCTCAGCGCGGCCACGCCCTCCTGGATGCGTGCGCCGCCCGAGTCCACGATCGCCACGATCGGCACCTGCAGGGACAGCGCCTGGTCCATGAGCCGGCAGATCTTGCGCCCCTCGGCCACGCCGAGCGTGCCGCCGCGCACCGAGAAATCCTGCGCGTAGACCGCCACCTTGCGTCCGTACACCTCGCCGAAGCCGGTGATGACCGCCGCACCCGCACGGCCGCCTTGGATATCGCCGCCGCAGAACCGGCCGACCTCCTCGAAACTGCCCGTGTCGAGCAGCAGGTCGAGGCGCTCACGGGCCGTGAGCTTGCCCTTGACGTGCTGCCGGTCGCGCGCACGCCCCTCGGCGGCGCGCGCCAGCTGCGCGGCCTGCGCCACCGCCGGGCGGATCGGCTGGCGGGCGGCGTCGCCGGTGCCCGCGGCATCCGCTGCGGCGCCCAACTGGCGGTCGTCGAGCGCCAGGACGCGCTCGCTGCTGGTGATGTCGCTCATGCTGTCTCCTCCTTGCCGGCGAGGTCCATGGTCAGCAGCGTCTCGCCCGCCTCCACGCCGGCGGCGGGGGCGGCGAAGATCCGCGCGACCGTGCCCGCGGCCGGCGCGTATACGTAGTTCTCCATCTTCATCGACTCGAGCACGACGAGCAGGTCGCCCTTGGCCACCTCCTGGCCTTCCTCGACGTTGATGCGGGTGACGATCGCCTGCATGGGCGAGGCGATGGTGCCGGAGCGTTCCTCGCGTTCCTCCTGGCGTGCCACGTGGTGCAGCCCCTGGCCGCGCAGCGGCTGCGTGGGCAGGTGGGCGGCGCGTGCGCGGCCGGCGCCGGTGAGGTTGGCGACGATGTCGGCGGGCACGGTCAGCGTGACGCGGCGGTTGTCGACCTCGATGACGAAGCGTTCGGTGCCCTCACGCTCCCCCGCCCCGCCGCCGGACAGCGACGCCGGCTGGCCGGCGCTGGCCGCCGCCGGCTCGCGGGTGAGGTATTTGCGTTCGAGCCACTTGGTGCTCACCTGGAAGCCGTCGGCGTCGCCGGCGGTGAAGTCGGGGTCCTCGAAGACCTGGCGGTAGAGCTCGACCGGCGTGGGCACGCCCTCGATGGCCAGTTCCGCCAAGGCACGGCGCACGCGGGCGAGCGCGGCGGGCCGGTCGTGCGCGGTGACGATGAGCTTGCCCATCATGGAGTCGAACTTCGGCGAGATGGTGTCGCCTTCCCGCACGCCCGAGTCGACGCGCACGCCGGGGCCGGACGGCCACTGCACGCGCTCCAGGGTGCCGGCGGCGGGCGTGAGGTTGGTGCGCGGGTCCTCGCTGGTGATGCGCAGTTCGAAGCTGTGGCCGCGCGGCGCCGGCGCCGGCGTGACGCGGCCGCCGTCGGCGATGGTGAGCTGTTCGCGCACCAGGTCGATGCCGCTGACCTCCTCGCTGACGGTGTGCTCCACCTGCAGGCGCGGGTTGACCTCGAGGAAGTACGTCTTGCCGGTGTCGGTCACCATGAACTCGCAGGTGCCCAGGCCCACGTAGCCGACCGCCTCGAACAGGCGGCGCGAGTAGTCGTGCAGCTGGACCATGACGTCGTCGGGCAGGAAGGGTGCCGGTGCCTCCTCGATGAGTTTCTGGTTGCGCCGCTGCACGGAGCAGTCGCGCGTCGAGTAGACGGTGAAGTCGCCGTGGCCGTCGCGGCCGCACTGCGTCTCCACGTGCCGGCCACGGTCGATGAAACGCTCGACGAAGTACTCGTCGAGGTCGCCGCCCTGCACGGCGTTGTGGTTGAGGTAGAAGCCGCGCAGTTCGTCGTCGGAACGCACCAGCGTGATGCCGCGTCCGCCGCCGCCGTCGGCGCGCTTGAGCATGAGCGGGTAGCCGTGCACGTGGGCGAAGTCGAGCAGGACGCGCATGTCACCCAGCGCGTTGGAGATGCCCGGCACCGGCGGCACCTGCGCGCGTTCGGCGACGCGGCGTGCGCTGATCTTGTCGCCCAGGGCGGTCAGCGCGTCCGGCGACGGGCCGACCCAGGCGGCGCCGGCCTGCGCGACCTTGCGCGCGAAGCCCGGCACTTCGGACAGGAAGCCGTAGCCGGGGTGGACGGCGTCGGCGCCGGACCGGCGCAGGATGTCGATGAGCAGGTCCTCGTTGAGGTAGGTGTCGGCGTAGGTGTCGCCGGAGAGCAGGTAGGCCTCGTCGGCCATGGCCACGGCCTGGCTGTGGCGGTCCTGCTCCGCGTACACCGCCACGGTCGCGATCCCCATCTCGCGGGCGGTGCGCACCACGCGCAGTGCGATCTCGCCGCGGTTCGCAATGAGTAGTTTGGAAGGCATGGTTCCGAGGATGCCCGGTTTGCCCGCACCTCGTAACTTCGCAAATCACCAAGACGGGGCGGGTGTTTTGTCCGCTTCCACAAAACGCCTCCGTAGCCTTTTCCCTAAGCTGTGGGTGATTCCCGGGCACCCCATGCCGGCCTCCGGCCAGTCATTGCATGGGGTGCCGCCTCCCCCGACGCTCCGCGGGCCCGGGCCGGATGCACCCCCGGACCCGCGGCTGCGGCATGAAAGGATTGCGATGCGCAACACGTCCATGACCTTCCCATCCCGTCTCACCATGCGGACAGTCGTCCGCAACGTGGCACCGCCCGTCGCCCTGGCCCTGGGCCTATGGGCGGCGAGCGCCTTCGGCCGCATCCCCGTGCCCGGCACGGTGGTGCCCATCACCCTGCAGACCTTCGTGCTGATGGTCGGCGCCCTGCTGCTGCCGACCCGCCAGGCCACGGCCGGCGTGGCCTGCTATCTGGCGATGGGTGCCGTCGGACTGCCCGTCTTCTCCGGCGGCGGCTCCACTGCCGCCCTGCTCGGCCCCAGCGCCGGCTTCCTCCTGGGCTTCCTGCCCGCCGCCGCCGTCACCGCAGCCCTGCGCCATGCCGTGGACGGGGCCGTGGCGCCACGGTCGTCGGCTTCCTCCCGACCGGCCGATGCCCCTCGGCAGGCCGCCATGCGTGGCGTCCGGCGCACCGCCGGGTACCTGGCGGCAGCCGTCCTCGGCTGCATCGTCGTGTCGTACCTGTGCGGTTTCGTCGTGCAGGCCGCCGTGCTGCATCTGCCCCTGGGTGCCGTGGCCGTGCCCGGTCTGGCGTTCCTGCCGGGTGACCTGGCGAAGGCCGTGGCCGCCACGCTGATGGTGGCGGCCGTGAGGCGGTAGCGCCCACGCTCAATCCCCCGCCGGCAAAATCCCCACATCGCCCGTATGCACGATGCGCAGTCTCCCGGCATCGTCCACCATCGTCAGCGACGCGTCCTCGGTGATGGAGCGCGCCATGCCCGTCGCGGTCGTGCCGTCCGCGTAGTGCACCAGCACGTCGTGTCCCAGGGTCCAGCACTCCTGGGACACACGCGAACGCAGGTCGCGCGTGTAGGCCTCGGGGGTCAGCCCCAGCTGCCACAGCCGTTGCTGCAGGCCGGTGACGATGCGGGAGGCGACCTCGTCGACCACGGTCGCCACGTCGGGCACCGGCGCGCCCGGCTGCTGGGGCCGGGTGATGAGCTGCCAGCTGGTGGACCGCTCGATCGGCAACTGCCCCACCGGCACCGCGATGTTCAGTCCCACGCCGAACACCATCGCCACGCGCGACGGGTCGTCGGGCAGTTCCACCATCTGCGTGAGGATGCCGCCGAGCTTGCGGCCGTGGTAGACGATGTCGTTGGGCCACTTGAGCAGCAGATTGTGCCTGGGGTGGAGGAAGACGCCGGAGCCGCGCACCCAGTCGAGCTGCAGGTCGGTCAGGGTGGCGCGCAGGGCGTCGACCGTCGCCAGTCCCGCAATCATCGGCAGCCAGCCGTTGATCTTCGGGTCGTGTGCGAGGTCCGCGCCGACGGCCGAGACGAAGGAACAGACAAAGGACTGCCCCGGTGCGCTGTACCAAGTGTGGTCCAGCCTTCCGCGGCCGGCGGTCTGCCGGGCGGCCGTCACCACCGTCGTCCCCTCGGGGTTCCACGGCTCCTCCCCCTCGAGCCGGCCGCCCGCCACGAACCGTGCAGCCGCGTCGTTCGTCGAATCCACTTCCTGCAGTGCGATGACCCGCGCCACCTTGCGCGTGCGTATGTATGGCACTCTCTCCACCTGTCTTTCCGCCGTCCTCGGCCCGGTGAGAGCAGGGCACGCATCCGGGGCACGCCGTCGGTGCCGCCCGGTCCCTGCACCCTGCAATCGACTATCCGCCATATTACCCATCCTACCCATCGGCCGCACGGGCCGCCCTGTACAATCGGGCCTTATGGCTTCCCGTTCCTCCTCCCGCGTCACCGGTCGCATCGGCGCCTGCTGCCGGTGGGCGCTGGCCGTGCTCGCCTGCGCCTGGATCGCCTTCTGCACGGCGATCGGCCCGCTCATGCGCGGCGATTTCAGCATCCGCCAGTTCGGCTGGGCCAACGCGTTGGTCTTCGCAGCCACCTTCGCCGTCTGCCTCGGCATCGTCGGGTGGCTCGTCCGCCGTCCGCGGCTGCCGCGCGCATGCCGTCGGATGCTGCAACGGGCCAGGCGCGCCGTCGCCCGTCCCTGGCAGCGCCTTGCACGCTGGACCTGGGCGGCCACCTCCTCCTGGCGGCGCATCTGGCTGGTGCTCGCCATCGGCTGGATGTGGGTCCCCACGACCCTGCTCACCGCCTACGGCGCGGACATCCTCTCCCAGTCGCGCGAGTTCGCCTGGGCGTGGAACCAGTGGATGGGCCTCGACCAGCCGTACATCGGCTTCTTCTCCTTCGTCCCGATGGACATCTACCCCACCGCGCACTACCTGTGGCCCACCGACCCCACCTACCTGACGGACCAGCACAACATCGTGCTCACCCTCGTCTACGGCGGTGCCGCCGCCGTCTCCCGCGGCCTGACCGGCTCCAACGACGCCGGCTTCGTCGTCCTGAGCGCCCTGCAGTGGCTGTTCGCCGGCTTCTGCGTGGCCAGTGCCGCCGACCGCTTCCTCAACATGCCCTGGCTGCGCCCAGACTACGCGCACCCGGCGAGCGGCCCGCGCATCCAGCCGCGCGACTTCGCCGACCCCGCGGCCGGCGTGTGCACGCTGCGCGACGTACGCACCTCCGGGCCGGCGGCGCGCCTGCTCGTCGTCGCCTTCTTCCTGGCCTGCCCGCTGGCGGTGTTCTCCACGATCGCGCTCACGAAGTCGCCGCTGTTCGCCTTCGCCTTCACCTGGTGGTTCGGCGTGATGTACGAACTGTACATGACGCGCCGCAGCGGGCAGCGCGTGCGCCGCGTGACGGCGGCCGCGCTGGTCGTCTCCTGCGTGGTGATGCTGGTGAGCGCCAAGTACGCCTGGTACATCATCGCCGCGCAGGTGGTGCTCTCCATCCTCGCGGACCGGCGACGCTGGCTGCTCTACGTCACGGCGCTGCTGCTGCCGACGGTGGTCTTCCACGGCGGCGTGCTGCTGCTGTTCCACACCGGCGCGGTGATCAGCGGCGACTCCATCGAGAGCCGCGGCGTACAGTTGCAGATGGTCGCGCGCGTGGCGCGCAAGAACCCCGACGCCATCGACAGCGGGACCCGGGCCAAGCTCTCCCGCGTCTTTAACCTCGACCAGATGGCGGCCGCGTACCGCAGCTGGGACGCCGACCCGGCGAAGTCGTCGGGCATCCAGTCGAAGAAGGTCAGCTACCGGTGGCGCACCGTCACGCCGGAGGACATGCGCGGCTTCGACGAGGCGGTCGCCGAGGTGGTCAGGGCGGATCCGCTGACCTGCCTGGACGCCTTCCTGGCGAAGAGCTACGGGTACTTCGACGTCCTCGACCCGCCCTACACCGCCGCCAGCTACTACGTGAGCAACACCTATGTGCAGGACCGCAGCGCCTGGATCGGGCACGTCAACCGGCAGTGGCGGTCGACGGTGGTCGGATGGGCGGATTCCTGGGGCCACGTGCCGGTGCTCGGATGGGTGACGCACGGCAACTTCTATGTGGCGCTCACCCTGCTGGTGGGTGCCGCCGAGGTCGTGCTGCGCCGCTGGCGCGCCCTGAGCTGGCACATGCCCCTCCTGCTGCTCATGGGCGTCATGCTGACCGCGCCGGCGAACAACTTCGAGCGGCACATGTTGCCGATCGCCTTCGTCTTCGGTTTCCTGTGCATCATGTTCGGGCGGGACGGGCGCCTGGATTCGTGAATTTGGCTTCGGAGAGTCGTTTTGGGCCGGTACCCCCGAGTATGGGCGTTGAGAGATATCAAAATCGGGCATATGCCTAGGTATACGCTTTCGCAAAATGGTGGAATTACGCCATTTTGCCGATGCCCATACCGTGCCGTACGGTCCAGAAAGATATCTCTCAACGAAACAGGGCCATGAAAACACCTATACATCCCCCTGATCCGGGGCGGCACCGCCTTAGACCCCATGCCCCGGCCGATCTCCGGACACGCTTTTCGGCCGCTGACCCGTGGAATCCCGGGTCAGCGGTCGCGGATGCGGCCGATGGCGAGGGCCGTGTTGAGGACGAAGGCGTCGCGCGGGTCGGTCACGTCCCAGCCGATGGTCTCGGCGGCCCGCTTGAGCCGGTAGCGCACCGTGTTGGGGTGGATGCCCAGCTCCTTGGCCGTGGTCTCCAGCGAGCCGCCGTGCTCGAGGAAGGTGGAGACGGTGCGGAAGGTGGGGTCGTCGTCGTTGTCGCCGCGCAGCACCAGGTAAACGTTGCGGTAGAGCTCGTCGCGCGCCAGATCGTCGCCGATGAGCGCGCGTTCGGGCAACACGTCGTCGGCGCGCAGCGGCCTCGGCGCATTCAGGAGCGCGGGCGCGGCCTGCAGGGAGAAGACAGTCTCGCGCACGGTGTGCATGGCGCCTTCCAGACCGGCGCGGATCGGCGAGAGGTAGACCGCCCGGTCCTTCGCGAAGGCAGGCATGACGGCGGTGCACGCCACTTCCGGCGAGACCGCGGCCTGCACTCGTGCACACATGATGATGATGCTGCCGTAGACGCCGATGAGCGGGGCGATGCCGCCGAGGTCCGCAATGGACCCGCGCATGGCGGCGACGGTGTCGCCCAGGGACTGTGCCGGTTCGCCGCCGATGGCGAAACAGGAGAATTCGCCGCGCCATCCGACGATGTTGAGCAGCGCGGTGACGCGGCTGTCGTCGATGCCGTTGAGCAGGCATTCGAAGGCGATGCGCGCGATGGTGTCATCGTCCGTGCGTCCGCCGAGGAGGTCCAGGAAGTCGTCGTGTTCGTTGCCCAACATAGGGTCCAAGTGTAGTGCCGTGCGCCGAACGCGTGGCTTCTTTTTCGTTAAAGCGGGCACCGGGTCGGGGGCGTTTCCCGGATTAAAGCGGGCACCGGGTCGAAGAACCCAAGGTTCTT
>NZ_JGYV01000006.1 GCF_000741575.1 Bifidobacterium cuniculi | reverse complement strand
AGGCGGCATGAGCAGGCGCATGAACCGGCTCATCACCCGCACCGGGCGCGCCGTCTTGAAGCGCAAACTCGAATCCATACAGGAAAGCGCGGGCATCCAAGTCGAACAGGTACCCGCACAATACACGTCACAGGAATGCTCCGGCTGCGGCTACACCAGTAAACGCAACAGGCCCAGCCGAGCCAGATATGCTTGCCGTTTCTGCGGCAAAACCATGCACGCCGACATCAACGCGGCCCGTGTCATCCAATCACGACGTTCGTGGCAGCAACCGGACAACATGGGCCCCAAGGCGCGCACCAACACCCGCCAACTACTCGACCAACGCTTCCAACACCGTTGGAACAGGCCGATGGAAGGCGCGGTCCCGGACGTTACAGGCGCTCCGGGCGCCCATCGAACCGCAACAGCCAACGGGGAGACGGACGGAACTAGCAAATACCATGCTTTGGTACAAAACTAGCTACTGCGCAGCCTGTCCATCGGATTCGGCCCACTGAAGGCGCAAGTGGACACTGCGGCGAAGGAACGGTCGGACAGTGACCTTATGCGGCTGCAGATCCTCATCGAGGACATGGTGTCCGAGCTGGGTAAGGAGAACCTCGGCCTGTTCCTCTTCATCGACGAGTTCCAGGGAATGGCCCCGGACCTGATGGCGCTCCTGCTGAGCGTGCAGCACCGCATGGGCCAGTGCAACCTGCCGTTCTTCATCATTGGCGCGGGGCTGTCCAACCTGCCTGGCGTACTGACGCGCGTACGTTCCTACGTCGAGCGGCTGTTCGACTACCGTACGCTGGGCATGCTCGACGACCAGGCCACGGCGGAGGGCTTCCGCAAGCCGGCCGAGCAGTCGGGGCGGCATTTCACGGATGATGCACTGCGCGAGCTCGTGCGCCTGTCGCGCGGCTACCCCTATTTCATCCAGGCGTACGGCAGCGCCACGTGGAACGCATCCGACAGCGCCCCATCGCCATCGAGGCGGTGCACGACGGCATGCCCAAGGCATGGAAGGCACTCGACCAGGGACTGTACGTGTCCCGATGGCAGCGTGCCAGCGAGATGGGCCGTAACTACCTGGCTGCCATCGGCGGCGAGGAAGTGAACAGTGCCGACGTGGCGGCCTGACTGGGCCGCAGCGCATCCTCGGTAAGCTCCATCCGCGCCCAGCTGATCGAGCTCGGCCTGATCTATGCAAGGTCGCCTTCACGGTCCCCGGCATGGACGACTACATAGCGCGCGCCCTGCCCGTTCCGACCCAACCGTATGACGCGCAGTGAGAAATTGTTCATTTTTTCGAACAAAATCTAGGGCGCACCCCGCCTTGTGCCGGGGTGCGCCCTAGATTTTGTTCGAAAAAATGAACAATTTCTTACCGGGGTAGCGGTAGGCTCGGGGGAGTGGTTTTCGAGCTTCAGGAGGACAACATGATCAAGGTTTCCATCGTGGGCGCCCGCGGGCGCATGGGATCTCACGTAGTGGAGGCAGTCAAGGCCGCGGAGGACATGGAGCTGTCACTCACGCTCGACGCGGGCGACGACCTGACGCAGATCACCGCGGAGAACACCGACGTGGTCGTAGAGTTCACCGTGCCGTCCGTCACGCTGGACAACGTGCTCACCCTCGTCGGCCAGGGCGTCGACGTGGTGGTCGGCACCACCGGCTGGACCGAGGGCCGCCTCGCACAGGTCCGTGAGGCGCTCGAGGCGACCGCCAATGAGCTGCAGAGCGTGTTCATCGCCCCGAACTTCGCGATCTCCGCCGTGCTCGCCGACCACTTCGCGCGCCTGGCCGCACCGTACTTCGAATCCGCGGAGGTCGTAGAACTGCACCACCCGGACAAGGTCGACGCTCCCTCCGGCACCGCCATCCACACCGCGCAGGGCATCGGCGAGGCACGCGCCAAGGCCGGCCTGGGCCCGGTGCCCGACAACACGCAGACCGACGGCGGCTCGCGCGGCCAGGTCGTCGACGGCGTGCACGTGCACGCCGTGCGTCTGCGCGGCCTGAACGCCCATGAGGAAGTGCTCTTCGGCAACGCCGGCGAACAGCTGACGATCCGTGCCGACAGCTTCGACCGCGGCTCCTTCATGCCCGGCGTGCTCCTGGCCGTGCGCAAGGTCAACAGCGGCGACTTCCCCGGCCTGACCGTGGGCCTGGACCACTTCCTGGACCTGTAGTCTGCGGACGGTTCGTGCTTCCTGAGAAATCTCTCGTTTTTCCGTGACTTTTCTAGGACGGGCCGCCCGGGCGGCCCGCGTCCTGGGAAAGTCACGGAAAAACGAGAGATTTCTCAGGAAGCACGAACCGTCCGAACATCACAGTACCTTTACAACTATGACTGACGGAACCATTCATCTGCTCGATCCAGCACCGTTCGGGCGCGTACTGCCCGCCATGGTCACCCCGATGAAGGCGGACGGCGCCGTCGATTACGACGCGGCGCAGCGCATCGCGAAACAGCTGGTGGCGGACGGCGCGGACGGCATCGTCGTCAACGGCACCACCGGCGAGTCGCCGACCACACATATGGACGAGAAGGTCGACCTGGTGCGAGCCGTCAAGGAAGTGGTGGACGTGCCGGTCATCTCCGGCGCAGGTTCCAACGACACCGCGCACACCGTGCGCATGGTGGAGCAGACCCAGGAAGCGGGCGCGGACGCCGTGCTCGTCGTCTGCCCCTACTACTCCCGTCCTTCCCAGGAAGGCATCTACTACCATTACCGTGCCGTCAACGAGGCCACCGACAAGCCGATCGTGGTCTACGACGTGCCTGGCCGCACCGGCGTGCGCATCTCCCTGGATACCTACTGCCACCTGTCCGAGCTGTCGCACGTGCGCGCGGTGAAGGACGCGACCGGCGACATCGCCGGCGCGGTGCGCAAGCGCATGGAGACCGGCCTGACCTGGTACTCCGGCGATGACGCGCTCTTCCTGCCCTTCCTGTCCGTGGGCGCCGTGGGCATCATCTCCGTGGTGGCGCACGCCGCCGCCGGCCCCATGGCCGAACTGGCCGCCGCCTTCAACGGCGGGGACATCAAGCGCGCCCAGGAACTTGCCAACCGCATCGCGCCGGCCATCGAGGCGATGAACGGCACCGGCTTCCAGGCGGTCATGGCGAAGGCGGCGCTGCACGTGCGCGGACTGCTTGACTGCACGCGGATGCGCCTGCCGAACGTCGGCCCGAACGCCGCACAGCTGGAGACGGTGCGCGAGGGACTCAAGGCGTCCCGGCTGCTGTAGTGTGCACCGCGACGGCCGCGCCAGGCACGATGACGACCCGCGCCCGCACAGCGGCACGCGGGTCGCTTGCATTGACAACGTCGCCATGCGCACAGGCGCGTGGCACCTCAAGAGAAACCGAACAGAATATGACAGAGAACACCGAACAGGCCACGCACGTGCGCGGCTCCAAGCGCCGCAAGGCCATCACCGACACCGCCGCACAGGGCGGCAACCCGCGTTACGCGGAGGCCGCGGAAGCCGCCGAGCCGAAGACCGCCAAGCGCACGCGCTCCACGAAGTCCACGGCCAAGGAAGGCGCGAAGAAGACCTCCACCCGCCGCAGCACCGCCAAGAACGCCAAGGGCAAAGCGACGAAGGCCGCGACCACCCGCCAGCTGGCCACCTCGGACACCACCGACGCCACGCGCGTCGCCCCGCCGAAGTACCGCAAGGGCTCCATGCGCATCGTGCCGCTGGGCGGCCTAGGCGAGATCGGCCGCAACATGAACGTCATCGAGTACAACGGGCACATCCTGCTCATCGACTGCGGCGTGCTCTTCCCCGAGGAGGAGCAGCCGGGCGTCGACCTCATCCTGCCCGACTTCAACTACATCAAGGACCGCCTCGACAAGGTGGACGCGCTCGTGCTCACCCACGGCCACGAGGACCACATCGGCGGCGTGCCCTACCTGCTCAAGATGCGCCCCGATATCCCGCTCATCGGCTCCAAGCTCACCCTGGGCTTCGTGGAGGCGAAGTGCAAGGAGCACCGCATCGAACCGAAGATGACCGAGGTCTCCGGCCGCGACAAGCTCAAGGTCGGCCCCTTCAACCTCGAGTTCGTCTCCGTGACCCACTCCATCCCGGACGCGCTGGCCGTGTGCGTGCGCACGCCCGCCGGCTCCCTGATCGACACCGGCGACATCAAGCTCGACCAGCTGCCGCTCGACCACCGTGTCACCGACCTCGTGGAGTTCGGCAAGCTCGGCGAGCAGGGCATCGACCTGCTCATGATGGACTCCACTAACGCCGAGGTGCCCGGCTTCGTCAAGCCGGAGACCTCCATCGGCCCGGCGCTTGACCAGGTCTTCGCCACCGCCACCCGCAAGATCATCGTCGCCAGCTTCTCCAGCCACGTGCACCGCGTGCAGCAGGTCGTCGACGCCGCGCACAAGTACGGCCGCAAGGTCGTCTTCGTCGGCCGCTCCATGGTGCGCAACATGGCGATCGCCGCCGACCTCGGCTACCTGCACCTGCCCGAGGACACCGTCGTCGACTTGAAGCAGGCCAAGGACTACCCGGACAACAAGCTCGTGTACATGTGCACGGGTTCGCAGGGCGAGCCGATGGCCGCGCTGGGGCGCATCGCCGACGGCAACCACCGTGACATCCAGATCAACGAGTTCGACACCGTCATCCTCGCCAGCTCCCTGATCCCGGGCAACGAGCATGGCGTGTACAAGGTCATCAACAAGCTCGTGCAGCTCGGCGCGCGCGTCGTCAACCGCGACAATGCGGCCGTGCACGTCTCCGGCCATTGCAACGAGGGCGAGCTGCTGTACATGTACAACATCGTCAAGCCGAAGAACGCCATGCCGATCCACGGCGAGAACCGCCACCTGGTGGCCAACGGCCTGATTGCCGTGAAGACGGGCATCGACCCGCAGTCCGTGGTGCTCGCGCAGGACGGCGACGTCATCGACCTCTACCACGGCAAGGCCGCGATCGTCGGCTCCGTGCCCTGCGGCTACATCTACGTGGACGGCGACTCGGTGGGCGAACTGACCGACGACGAGCTCGAGAAGCGCCGCATCCTCGGCTCCGAAGGCTTTGTCTCCTGCTTCGCCGTCGTCGACACCGATGCCGCCGAGGTCGTCTCCGGGCCGAAGGTGTACCTCAACGCCGTGGCGGAGGACGAGCAGGCCTTCGAGAAGGTGCGCCACCAGATCGTCGAGCAGCTGCGCGACGCGATGATGGCGGGCACGAAGGACGTGCACAAGCTCCAGCAGATCATGCGCCGCACCCTGGGCAGCTGGGTGGCGCGCGAACTGCACCGCAAGCCGATGATCGTGCCCGTCGTGGCCGACGTCGCCGCGGACATGGAGAACATGGAAAGCTACAACGACTGACCGAACCAACCGGTACCACCGTAAGAAGAAAGAGACACCACATGCCAGGAGCCAACCTCACGCGCATCGAGGCGGAAGAGCGCAAGGCCATCGTCAAGGGACCGATCCGCTACAACGTCGACCTCGACCTCACGCAGGGCGACACCACCTTCGTGTCCACCTCCACCATCACCTTCAACGCCAAGGAGGGGACCAGCACCTTCCTCGATCTGATCGCCGACGAGGTCACCGCGGTGCGCATCAACGGCCAGGACGTCGCGCCCGAGGAGGTCTTCGACGACTCGCGCATCCAGCTCAACGACCTCAAGGACCGCAACGAGGTCACCGTCACCGCGCTGTGCCGCTATTCGACCACCGGCGAGGGCCTGCACCGCAGCGTCGACCCCTCGGACGGCAACGTGTACCTGTACTCCCAGTTCGAGGTGCCGGACGCCCGCCGCGTCTACGCCGTCTTCGACCAGCCCGACCTCAAGGCCGTCTTCGCCTTCACCGTCACCGCCCCGGCCTCCTGGATCGTCACCTCCAACATGCCGGTGTCCAGGACCCAGGACCTCGAGGCCATGACCATGGACGGCACCCTGGGCACCCACCCGGCGGAGACCACCAAGCGCTGGACCTTCGCGCCCACGCCCACCATGAGCTCCTACCTGACCGCCATCTGCGCCGGTCCCTACGCCGAATGGCACACCACCTACGAGAACGAGGACGGCCGCACCGTGCCCATGGCGCAGTACTGCCGCCAGGCCCTCAAGGACGACTTCGCCAAGGACGTCGACTATCTCTTCGACATCACCAAGAAGGGCTTCGCCTACTACGCGAAGACATGGGGCGTGCCCTACCCCTACGCCAAGTTCGACCAGATCTACGTGCCCGAGTACAACGCGGGCGCCATGGAGAACATCGGCATGGTCACCATCCGCGACTCCTACGTGTTCTCCTCCAAGGTCACCGACGCCCTCGCCGAGCGCCGCGTGGTCACCGTGCTGCACGAGCTCGCGCACATGTGGTTCGGCGACTACGTGACCATGAAGTGGTGGAACGACCTGTGGCTCAACGAGTCCTTCGCCGAGTTCACCTCCACCCTCGCCACCGCCGAGGCTACCGAATGGAAGGACGCCTGGGCCACCTTCTGCTCCGGCGAGAAGAGCTGGGCGCTCAACCAGGACCAGCTGAGCACCACCCATCCGATCGTGGCGCCCATCAACGACCTCAACGACACCTACGTGAACTTCGACGGCATCACCTACGCCAAGGGCGCCTCCGTCCTCAAGCAGCTCGTCGCCTACGTGGGCCGCGACAAGTTCTTCGCGGGCATCCACAACTACCTCAACCGCTACGGCTACTCCAACGCCACCCTGGCGGACCTGCTGCACGAGCTGGAGGGCACCTCCGGCCGCGACTTGGCCACCTGGAGCAAGCAGTGGCTGGAGGAAGCCGGCATCAACACCATCGCCACCGACGTGGCCGTGGCCGACGACGGCACCATCGCCGCGCTCATGCTCAAGCAGACCGCGCCCGAGGAGCACCCGGTGCTGCGCGAGCACCGTCTGGCCATCGGCTTCTACGACGAGGACCAGTCCACTGGCAAGGTCGTGCGCACCGACCGCATCGAGCTCGACGTCGACGGCGCCGCCACACCGGTCGCCGACGCCGTCGGCAAGCCGCGCCCCGCGCTGCTGCTGGCCAACGACGACGACCTGACGTACACGAAGCTGCGCTTCGACGACGACTCGCTCGCCTTCGCCCTCGACAACCTGTACCGCTTCGACGACGCGCTGACCCGCGCCGTCATCTGGCTGTCGCTGTGGGACATGACCCGCGACGCCGAGCTCGCCGCCCGCGACTTCATCGACACCACCCTCAAGCTGCTGGGCACGGAGACGGAGTCCACCACCTTCCGCTACGCCCTGAGCTGCCTGTCGACCACCGTGTGGCACTACACCGACCCCGCCCAGCGTGCGAAGACCGCCAGCCGCGTGGCCGACGCGCTGCTGTCCCTGGCGATGCAGGCGCCCGCCGGTTCCGACACGCAGTTCCAGCTGGTCAGCGCCTACCTGAGCTACGGCGTGGAGGGCGACTCCCGCTTTGCGGACAACGTGCGCGGCATCCTCGACGGCTCGCTCGTCTTCGAGGGCCTGGAGCTGGACAACAACTTCCGCTGGACGCTTACGCACGCGCTGGCCGCGGTCAACGCGATCGACGAGCAGGACATCGACGCCGAGCTCAAGCGCAAGGACACCACGGAGAACCGCGAGTTCGCCCTCGGCGCCCGTGCCGCGCGCGCCACGAAGGACGCGAAGGACTGGGCCTGGAACGAGGCGGTGCACGACGAGACGCTGACCAACTCGCAGCTCGAGGCCGTCGCCGGCGGCTTTGCCGGCACCCCGAACAGCGAGCTGGCCGACGCCTACGTGGACCAGTACTTCGAGAACGCCGACTGGATCTGGTCCAACCGCACCTTCCACATGGCCGAGGCCCTGCTCGAAGGCCTCTACCCGCGCTACGCCGACCCGGCGAAGCTGACCGAGGCCGGCGACGCGTGGCTCGCCGCGCATCAGGATGCGGACAATGCGCTGCAGCGCCTGATCAAGGCGAACGTGGAGTCTTCGCACCGTACGCAGATGGTGGCGGAGTTCAACGCGAGCCTGGGGGAGCTGAACGCCTGAGCGCGTCCCATGAGGGCCCTCTAAGAAATTGTTCAAAAAAATGAACAATTTCTTAGAGGGCATTATGCGCCTATGAGCGCTTACGTCGGTGAGGCAACAGCCAGCTCACGGCACAGAGCACGGCGGTACCGATCACCATGAGGGACGCCAGGAGCTTCATTCCGGCGTTCCCGTCCACCAGGGGGTCGAGCAGGACGGGCTTGGACTGGGTGGTCTGCGCAACCTGCTCGGAGGCGTTGCCTTCCAGGTCGGGGCCGCGCAGGCCGTCGCCGAGTTCGACCTCCAGGGAACTCAGGGGGTCGATCACGCCCCAGCCCACTTCGTCGGTACGCCGGTCGGGGTCGACGCGGTTCGCGGTAGCCTTGATGCGCTGGCGCCATTGGGCGGGCGTCTCGTCGGGGTAGCGTTCGGCGATCAGGGCGGCCTGCGCGCTGGCGTAGGCGGTGGCGTAGCTGGCGGAGGCGGCATCGCTGCTGAACACGCAGTCCAAGCCCGAGGGAATCGTGGAGGCGACCGACATGCCGGGGGCGGCAACGTCCACCTGCGGACCGTGCACGGAATCGTCGGTAGGCGCCAGGGAGGTGTCCACGGCGGTCACGCCCAGCACCTGCGGATAGGCGGCAGGGTAGCGCGTCCCGTCCTTCGTATTCGACGCGGTCAGCTTGTTGCCGGCACTGGCCACGATGAGCGCGCCATGCGACTCCGCGAACTCGATCGCCTCGCGCATCTGCGGGATATCACGCGTGTCGCTCATCGACACGTTGATCACCTTCGCCCCGCGTTCCACCGCCAGATGCACGCCCTCGGCAACGGTCTCCATGGAGGGGGCGCCCACCGTGTGGCCCTGTTCCTCGCGCAGCGCTTCGAAGACACGGATCGGGATGATGCGCACACCCGGCGCCAGTCCCTCCACCGCGGACCCCTCCACTTTTCGCGCCGCGATGATGCCCGCGATGATCGTCCCGTGGTTGTACGTGTCCTCCATGCCATGTGATTTGTCGAGGTCCACGTAGCTCGCGCCCTCCAGCAGGGCGCCCTTCAGGTGCGGATTGTCGTCGTCCACGCCGGAGTCAACCACCGCCACCGTCACCCCCGCCCCGGTAGCCCGTTCATGGAGCGTCTCCAGCTCGAACAGGTCGCTGGTCCACGGCCGGGTCATCACGTAGTTCTTCACGCCCGCCTGGCACTCCCCATCGGCCAGTGCGGTCGGCACGGCGACCGGCATCGCCAGCATGGCGGCCGCGCACGCCACGGCCGATGCCATGGCCGTCGCGCGCAACCGAAGCCGCCGCCATGCGCGCGCCCGGCCCATCACTGCCCCTCCCGCGCATCGGTATCCGCAACGCTGCCATCTACGGCACTGCCGTCATCGTCGGCACCGGACACCGCTGCACCAGCCGCAGCTCCAGCCGCCCGCACTTGCGGCACTCCCCGCCACCGGTGACGACCCCGCGGCCGTCACCGTCAGCTCCACGCCGGTGGGGAAGACGTCCGCCCAGGCGCGCGGCACGGCCTGCACGTCCTGTGCCGAATATCCGAGTCTGCGCAGCACCTCGTCGTCGGCCTGCGGCACCGGATACGCGGTCCCCGTCGAATCGACCGCGAACACCGTACCCGCACTGCTCGAGCCGATGGCAGCCCGCAGCAGTGCGCCGGTACCGCCGTCGAACGTCGTGCGCATGTTCAGCTTCCCGCCGCCCTGCCGCACGTCCGCCGAGCTGTCCGCACCGCCGGAGCTGCCGGCATCGGCGTCGCGCACGGCCAGCCGCACACTGCCCGCACTGCCCAACGGCAGCACCGCGCACATCGACTTGCCCGCATCCACCGCGGTGAGCGCACCGGTCGGCCAATCCGCGGGCAGCGGCGAAACATCCGCGTTCTTCAGGCGGCGGAACACCGTGGCACCCAACGGCATCGCCGCCGCCTGCGCGCCGCCGCGGCCCACGGACACCATCGCATACGTGAAGTCGTTGAGCTGGCTGATGGTGCCGTCGGACATCACCACATACCGCGTTTCCGACGGGTCGTCCTCCTGCATGACGATGCTGCCCGCCTGCACGCCGTCCGCCACGTGCGCGGCCTCGCCGTCGGCAAAGGTCAGCGGTGCGATGTCCGATCCGCGCTCGAACAGGTTGAGCCACTGCACCGGCACGTCGACAATCGCCGTCTGCGGAATGCCCAGCGCGCGCAGGAACTCGTCGCGCACCGTCACGTCCGACGGCAGCCGATGCCGCCGCGAACCGGTCACCAGGTACTCCGCGCCGTCCACGCGCGCCACGATGCCCTGCGCCGTCGGCGCCGGCACGGACGACGCGTTCGACAGCACGTTGTCCAACGCATCCGCCGCCCCCGTACAGCTCGACAGCGACCCCGTCACCAGCTGTCCGCGCTCCGGCAGTGCATCCGGAGCGCCGAGGATGCCCACCATCGACGTCACCGGGATGCCCTCCAGCTGGTCGTCGTCCACGGTGATCACCTCGAAGTCCTCCGCCGGGATCATCAACTGCGCACTGACCGCGTTGATCACCGGATGCAACATCCCGTCCTCGCTGACATAACGCGCCGCCGACGTCTTCGCCACCACCAGCTTGTTGTTCTCCCAACCGTCCGGCAGCGAGGGGCTCAGATAGCCGTAGAACAGGCCGATGATGATCGCGATCACCGTCAGGCCCGCCCCCACGATCACCGGCGTCTGGTTCTTCTTCGGCGTCAGCTCCGTACCGTCCGGGATGCCGCTGGAGAACGCCGTCACCAGGCGGCGCCGCGAATAGCCTTGCGCCTCGGAGAGATCCTTCTTGTTGGCCATGTCGCTCCTCTTCTCACACGCTCATGTTCACACTGCGATCGCCAGGTACGCCAGCGGCAGGATGGCCACCAGGCACACCGTCTCCGCCGCGTCCGCCACGCGGGTGGCGAACAGCGACTGCCGGCGCGTCACGTACGTCACCACCACCGTGACCAGCGCGGCGACGACCAGTGCCACCGTCAACGCCGGCGCCTGCTCGGGATGGCTGCGCGCGAACAGCGCACACGTCGCAGCCAGCCCGACCGCCGTGGCACCCACCGTAACCGCCACCTCGCGCATCGCATGGATCTGGCGCGAGCCGATGAGCATCGCCAGGAACGCCGCCACCGCCATGACGCCGGCATACGGCGCCGGCTGTGCGGCCAGCAGCGGCACTGACAGCAGCAGCAGTGCGGCGCTCGCGATGTGCGCGATGAAGAGCATGGTGGAACCTGCGGCGTAGCGCTGCCGCACGTCCTTGACGTCGATGTCGTCGGGCAGTTCGAAGATCTCGGCTTCGCTCTGCGGGCTGTCCACGCTCAGGCGCGCCAGTGACAGCGTGGCCCAGGGCAGGAAGTTGCCCACGACGGCGACCACGGCAGTGGCGGCGATCCAGATGGCGGTGGCGGCAGTGGGGAAGAGGACGCCGAGCGCGGCGGGCACCGCGGTGACCGCGCCGATGGCGACCGGCAGGAGCGAGTAGGGGCGCGTCGCCGGGCACAGCAGTGCCACGGCGGCGCCGAAGACCGCCAGTGCGCCGCAGCCGCCGAGCAGCGCGGTGCCGTAGAAGGACGGCGTGGGGTACGAAGGACGCCGTCATCTGGTAGCCGCCAATGGCACCGAAGACCGCGGCGGACAGGCCGATGGCCGTAGCCTGCGCGGGAAGTTCCTTGGCGTTGAGGACCGCCGACAGGGTGACCAGGACCACGGCGAAGCCGAGCGCGAGGGACGCGTTGACGACGCCGGCAGGCTGGACGGCCAGGAGCGCGGCGCCCATGAGGAGCATGCCCACGCTCACGATGAGCGACGTGACCATGGTCTGCTCCCGCGTCCACGGACGGTAGACGCGGGCCACGCTGTCGCCGACGGCTTCGACGATGTCGTCGTAGACGACCTCGTCGTCGTCCAGCACGCCGGGGTGGAGGGTGAGCACGCTGTTGTTGGCGACCGCCTGCTCCGCGAAGGTGGCCGCCGGGTCGAGGTCGACTCCTTCCTCGGTGACCAGGTGGTAGCCGCCGTGGGCGATGGTGGGGTCGAGGGCGCCCAGGCGGCGTGCGATGTCCGGGAGGAGTTCCGCGATGATCGGTCCGGGGCCGACGTCCAGGTCGATGCTGCGGCTGCCGTAGGCGATGGTCAGGTGCAGGCGGCGTGCGCGCAGTTCGTCGTCGTGCAGGTGGGCGCCGGGGTCGAAGTAGGTCGGCGGCGGCGTTGCCGGCGGCGGCGCTGCCGGGGCAGGTGCCGGTGGGGTGGTGGTGCCTATACGCATGGTCTGGTCGGTCCCCCCCCCCTCAGGTCATTGCATGACGACGCAGTGATGGCTACGGGCATCCCAGTATGGTGGAATACGTATTCACGCAGACGTCTTATCTCGAGAAGATACAATGCATAGTCTACGGGATTCTTTTGGGAAACATTCTGATAAAGCGACATCATTTCAGGAATTGTCTTACTTTTTCGTTATGAGCTGATTGTAGACGGAAAAATTTGTTAAATCCGAAGGTTCTTGATAGCGTTTGCATCATTGCTGTACGCAACCGGCGTATGGCCGGCAGACAACGCCATAAGGGCGCTTCAGGGCCCGGCGGCGACGATGCCGCTGCGCATGCTTCGAGGCATGCGCACCACCTCTCTGCAAGGAAGGGACAAGGTAAATGGCTGAACACATCAGGGCAGGGGAAGGCGCACTCGAAAAGGGTGCCGTGGCGGTCGAGGATGCCCGCGTGGGCGTGGACCACCGCATCAAGGACATCGAAAGCAAGATGGCGGAACTCGGCTCCTTCTGGTCGGGCGACGCTGCCACGGCGTATTCGACGCTCATGATGCGTTGGCAGGAGAAGGCCAACGCGCTCAACAACATCCTCAACGACCTGCGTGACAACCTCCGCGGCACCGCCAGCGACCAGGCCGCCAATGAGGAAGACAACCAGTCGAAGACCTCGCGTCTGGCAGCCATGCTCGGCTGACCGATGCCCGCTCGACCACTCCATTCACCCATTCGTATACGTATCACCCAAGTCATGTAAGGAGGAGCCATGGTCGGCTCTATTTCCGTCCGTCCCCAGATGGTGGACACCCTCGCAGCGGACATCCGCAACGATTCGCAGGGCATCTCGCAGGAACTCGACAACCTGGACGCCCAGGTCAAGTCCCTGATCGACCAGTGGGACGGCGAGGCCCGCGAGGCGTACTACCGCGCCCAGCAGGACTGGAACGCCAAGATCCAGGAGATGAACCAGATCCTGAACCAGATCTCGCAGGCGACCTCGCAGATCGCATCCCAGTACGTGGAATCGGACAACCGCTCGGCGGCCCGTTTCTGACACACTGACGGCTGCACGAGGCAGCCGCACCGGGCGGGCCGGCAGGGTACCGGCTCGCCATTCGCCCCATGCCCCTCCGGCATGGGGCATCGTTGCCCATCAGGGCGAGAAGGAAACGAGGGGAACCATGACAGACCGTATGGATATCGACTTCGATGAAGCAAGCAAGGCCATCCAGCCACTCTCGGAAGTGAGCTCCAAGGTCAAGACCGGCCGCGGTGCCGACTGGGACGGCGACCTGCGAGGCACCGGCACTGACCTTGAGGCGCGCATGGATGCGCGCATGAACGCCTTCGTCAAGAGCTTCAACCAGTCGCGCACCAATCTGGCGGCGTCGCTCAAGGCCTATATGGAGGCCGCCGAGCTTGCCTTGAAGGATCTTCAGGAAGGCGAGGAGGAACAGCAGGACCTCATCCAGGCCGTCTCCAGGTCCGTGGCCGGCGTGCGAACCATACTGCAGTCCGAGAGCCAGTGGGACCGCGACAACTACGTGGTGCCGGCTGCCAAGACGGTGCAGGGCGGTGGCGCCGGTGCGCCCAGCTCGTCGGGAGGCGGCGCAGGCAGCAGTGGCGGCATGCACTGAGCTGCCGCAAGGATCGATGGTGACCTGCCGAGGGAACGAAGGGGAAGGAGAACCGCATGCGTACGAGGCTGAGGCGTGCCGTGGCGTCGGTGGTGTCCGCGGTGGTGGCGTTGGGGTTGTGCGTGCCATTGGCGGTGGCCGACGACAATACGGAGGACCTGTACTGGTATGTGGATGAGATGGGTGTGCGTGATGCGTGGAAGGATGGTGTGACCGGCCATGGTGTGACCGTGGTGATCATTGGCGAGCCGATCGTGTCCGACTATCCGGGGTTCACTGGTCAGGACGTAGAGCCGCATCTGTTGGTGGCTGACGACGAGACCTCGTGCACGGCGCAGGTGGACGAGGGTCCTGTGACATTGTCTATGGAGCAGCCTGCGCTGCTGGCGGCCAAAACGTACGGGGTTATGACGATGCATGGGACGCACATGGCTGCGCTGATCGTGGGTAATGGTCAGGGCTACGACGGCGATCCTGGCATGCTGGGTGTGGCTCCCAAGGCGAAGCTACTGACGTATGTCAATGGTGTGGCATCTTTTGGTCCGATTGGCGCTGTGACCATTCAAGCGTGTGATAATTCGCAAGGGGAGAGCGTGGCCTGGAATCGTAATATTCGTGCTGCGGTGGATGCTGGTGCGCGCGTGGTGAGCATGTCCTATGTTGGTGGCTTTGTCAACGAGGAGGATGTGGCGGATTACGTGTATGCGCTTTCGCATGGGGTGATCATGGTCTCGGCACGTGACAACCAGGATCTGCCCGGTGCTGATGACTTGGTGGGAGAGCCCACGAAGAACAACTATTTCCCTGGCATGGTTACGGTCAATGCGGTCCACAAGGACGGCAATCTGGCGGTCTTGTCGGATACGAAGGATGGCAATGTGTCGATTCTGTCGCCGGCGGTGGGCACGGCCACGTATGTGGATACGTCGGATCGTGAGATAACCAAGGGTGGGGGCACGTCGACTGCTGCTGCGGTGCTGAATGGGTATTTGGCGTTGGTGATGTCCAAGTGGCCTGATGCGACGGGTAACCAGATCCTGCAGTCCTTGGTGCGCAACACGAAGGGCAATGACAGCGGTGAGGCGCAGTTGGATGCGGAGCATAAGCGTGGCTTCGGCCAGGTCGACCTAACGAAGTTGTTGGCGACCGATCCGACTCAGTATCCGGATATCAACCCTTTGCTGGAGCAGGTGATGCAGCGCAGCGAAGCCCACGTGGAGACCCAGGGCATGTACCAGGACCACAGGGCCTGGGAGGACTATACGTGGAGTAATACGGACAAGTTCCCCTACGAGATTCGCGTGTTGAAGAACTCGGACTTGGTGGGCAAGGAGTATGAGCGGCAGAAGGCTGCTTGGGCGAAGGTGGAGGCCTGTCGTACTGATGGTGGTGCGGATTGCATGCAGTATTCCGCCACTGCCACTGCGGCCAAGACGGATGCGGGTACCGGTTCTTCGGATACATCCGCTTCCGCATCGTCGAGTTCGTCCAAGTCCCATGCGGTGCCGGTTGCCGCGTGGGTTGCCATCGGTGCGGGTGCTCTGTTGCTTCTTACGGCAATCATCGTCTTGGTTGTCGTGTTGGTGCGGCGTAGGAAGAGGACGGCGGTGGTGTCTGGGTTTGGTGTTGCCGGTCCTCCGGGTTGGCAGTGAGCTCTGCTGGTTGTTCAGCATTTGTTTGTTATTTGTTTGTTCTTGGAAAGGCTTGGTTATGAGGGACGTGAGGATGTGGCGCAAGGCTCGTGCCGCCGTGTTGATGGTGGTGTCCGCGGTGGTGGCGTTGGGGTTGTGCGTGCCGCCGGCGGTCGCCGATGATAATACGGATGACCTGTACTGGTATGTGGATTCGACGGGTGTGCGTGATGCGTGGAAGGATGGCGTGACCGGCGAAGGCGTGACTGTAGCGATCATTGATGATCCGATTGTGTCCGATTATCCGGGTTTTGAGGGGCAAGATGTAGAACCTCACCTGCTGGTGGCGGATGGTGAGACCTCGTGCACGGCGCAAACGCCACTTGGTGACGTGACTTTGTCTACGGACCTGCCAGCATTGTTGGCAGGTAAGACCCAAGGGGCGATAGTGACGCACGGAACGAGTATGGCTGCACTGATAGTGGGCAACGGACAAGGGTATGACGGTAATCTAGGCGTGTTGGGTGTGGCGCCGAAGGCAAAGGTGCTGGCGTATGTCAATGGTGTAACTCCTCTTGGCCCGATTGGTGAAGTAAGTATTCATGTTTGTGATAATTCGCAGGGTGAGCATGTGGCGTGGAATCGTAATATTCGTGCCGCTATTGATGCTGGTGCGCGCGTGGTGAGCATGTCCTATATCAATGGGTTTGTTAATGACGAGGATGTGTCGGATTACGTGTACGCGCTGCAGCACGGGGTGATCATGATCTCGGCGCGTGGTAACCAGGACTTACCTGGTGCCGATGATCTGGTGGGCGAGCCCACGAAGAACAACTATTTCCCTGGTGTGGTCACGGTCAATGCGGTCGACAGGGACGGTAACCTGTCTGTTTTGTCGGATACGAAGGATGGGAACGTGTCGATTCTGTCGCCTGCGGTGGGCGCCGCCACATATGAGCAGACGACGGATAGCAAGGTAGCTAAGGGTGGGGGTACGTCTGATGCTGCTGCGGTGTTGAATGGGTATTTGGCGTTGGTGATGCAGAAGTGGCCTGATGCGACGGGCAATCAGGTGTTGCAGTCCTTGGTGCGTAACACGAAGGGCAACGATACGGGTGAGGCTGTGTTGGATGCGGAGCACAAGCGTGGTTTTGGCCAGGTGGACCTGAACAAGCTGCTGGCTGTGGATCCGTCGCAGTATCCGGATGTCAATCCGCTGTTGGAGCAGGTGATGCAGCGCAGCGAAGCCCATGTCGAAACCCAAGGCATGTACGCAGACCATAGTGCATGGCCTGAAGGCGCGGGAAGTAATACGGATGCGTTTCCGTATGAGATTCGTGTGTTGAAGAATGCCGACATGGTGGGTAAGGAGTATGAGCGGCAGAAGGCTGCGTGGGCGAAAGTAGAATCTTGCCGTGCCGAGGGTGGTGTGGATTGCATGCAGTATTCCGCCACCGCCACCGCGTCCAAGACCGATGCAGATGCCGGTTCCTCGGATACGTCGGCTTCTGTGTCTTCAAGCTCGTCCCAGTCCCGTGCCGTACCGGTTGCGGCGTGGGTTGCCCTCGTTGTAGGTGCGTTGTTGCTTCTTGCTGCATGTATCACTTTGATTGTTCTAGTAATACATCGACGAAAAGCGCAATAATCAACTTTTTAATTATTTATGTAAGGAGATTGAAATGAGTACTGTCGATAAAAATATGACTATCGATAATGCTGAAGAACTATTAGAAGTCATTGCAAAAACTCCCATGTGGGAGATGCCAAAGCAGATTAACCAATACTGCGACATGCTCCAAGAGGCCTATCACAGTATTTATCAGGCGCAGAAGGCGCTGCAGGCTGAAGGCGTCCTGACGTGTGCGGCTGGTGAAAAGGCAACGAAAGCCAGTAATGACATCCTAAAAGCTATCAATGATCATCAGGAACAGATGAGTCAGCGCATCAGCATCATGAAAAATGATATTGACGGTGCCAATGAGGCCATTTCGGAGGCCAATAGCATCGTTGACCAACTTCCTGGCTCCTTCCTCGACGATGTTTCGGCACAGAACATCATGGACGCCACCAAGCCCATGGATTGGGTTGTGCCAGGTCTCGGAACTCTGACAGGCCTGTGTGGGGTGGCGGGACTCAACTTTGTGAACTCCCTGCTTGCTGATAATCGCAGGAAGGAAGCTGAAGCAGAACTTCATCGTATTCAATCTATGATGCCGACTGGTATCGTAGCTCCTGTCCCCATCATTGATCCCCCCTACCGCAGTTCCAACTCCGATGATGATGAACATCATGATCCTTCCGACCAGGACACCTCCACCCAAGGCAACCCCAACTGGACCACTGCCGGTACCGCCGGTGCAGGGGCTGGCGCTGCCGCAGCCGCAGCCGCGGCGGCGGCACGTTCTTCCTCGGGTGCCGGTTCCCCCGCATCCTCGGGCGTCCGCACCTTGCCTTCCTCGAACAGCGCAGCCAACCCCGCTACCGCGGCATGGCTGAAGAGCCACCAGGTACCGGCGATGCCTTCCAGCCAGACCGCCGCCCACACGGGCGGCGTGGCTTCAGCCGCATCCACCACTCCGGGCGGCACCTTCAGCTCCCGGAATCAGGATTCGAACGCCTACCGCGACGGCTATATCTACAATTCCGAGACCGGACGCTGGGAACCGGCGGACTGGCATACCCAGGGCATGTCCGTGGACAGCGGCCAAGGCGGCCTGAACGGTTCGTTCCGCAGTGGCGCGCTGGCCGGCGGCCTCGCCGCGGGCACCGGCATCGGCGGCGCGGCACTGGCCAAGCATGTCTCGGGTGCCGCAGGATCCAATGGCCTGTCCGGCAGCATGGTCGGCGTCGGCGGCGCTGGCGCAGGCAGCCTCGGCATCGGGGGAGCGGGCCGTGCAACCGGTTCCTTCTACACCAACACGCCCGTCACGGCCACTCCCGTCACCTCCTCGGTGAAGGGCGCCCGTGGCATGGCCGCCGGCCTTCCCGACAGCTCGGCGACCTCGCCCGCCGCCGCGAAGGGCGCCACCCGTGGCGCCACGCCCGGCATGATGGGTTCGCAGGGTGCCGGTGCCAACGAGAAGAAGGGCAAGCGCCGCGGCATGGCCTACGTGCTCCCGGACATCGAGGACATGGAGGAATTCGAGCCCAAGCCGCGTGCCGCCATGGCCGGGCACCGCAAGGCGATGGACTGACGCAGCCCCGGCAACCCAAGAAACCAGCAACATGAAGGAAAGGGGTGAGTGGTGACATCGCCCATCTACATCAATCCCACCGACCTGACGGCGGTGGCCCAATCCCTAAGCGGTTCGGCCTCGAGCATATCCAGCGTCAAGGGTGAGTTCTCCGCTTCGGGCAGCGGCGGCATTGGCTACCTGTTCCAGAACATCAAGGCCAACTACGACCAGACCAAGCAGGGAACCGTCCAATACCTCGGTAGCATCGCCCAGATGCTCACCACGCTCAGCAGCTCCGTCTCCGGCGCCGTCGAGGAGAAGGAATCGGCAGAGCAGGAGGCCGTAGACATACTGCGCAAGATCCTGGAAAGCGTCGAATCCATGGAATCCAAGCTCGACAAGCAGGGCAACTGCAGCGGCGACTCGGGAACTGGCGGCGGTGGCGGCGGAACCTCGAATCCCGGTGGCTACGGCGGCGGAGGCGGCGGTTCCTACGGCGGAGGCGGCTCCTCCGGTGGCGGAGGATCGTACGGCGGCGGTGGCGGTTCTGCCGGTGGGGGTAGTGGTACCTCGTCGGTGGGAACGGGCACCCCCGCACCGTCCGTGAATCTGGACGACTACGATGCCGAACGCCGTCTGCAGTCCGGTACCGGTGCTGCGGCCGCGACGCCGGACACCTCCAACCTGGCATCCATGCCTGCCGGGGGTGCCGGAACGCTTTCCGGAACCCAGCAGCCAACGAACGGCGTCGCCGTGGACAGCAGCAGCCAGGCAACCAGCAGCGCTCTCCCCGCGGACCAGACCAATACGGTGGGCCTTGACGCAAATGGCGATGCCACGGACGACTTCTCGCTCAACCTCACAAACGGCGGTACGCATGCCACGGTGGGCGCCGACGGCTCCATCACCCTGACCAAGGACGCCACCGACATGGCCATGCCGGACAGGCTGCAGGAGAGCGGACAATTCTTCACCCTGGACGCCAACGGCGACGGCTTCGATGACATCCACCTCTCCCCGCAGGCAGGTGATGACGTGCGGCTCAGTATCTACGAACAAGAAGACAGCCAGTACGCGGCCATCGACTTCGACAACGACGGCGACTACGACGCCGTGGTGCGCACGGCTGATTCCGCCGCGGAGACCGAACGGATCCGGCAGGAGGCCGAAGCCACCGTCTGGAACCGCATCGCACAGGACGACCCGCTCGGGCGGTCCGGCGAGGAACTGGCGGCCCTCTTCGAGGACCGTGACGTCCTGACCATTCCCGAAGACAACACGATCACCTTCGAACCCCTGACCGGGAGGAACGCATGAGCGGCGAGAACAACGACGGATCCGCGAACGATGTGCATCTCGGACCGTTTTCCTACGACGTGCCCGACAGCGCCCAAGAGGCATTCGACCAGGCAACGGGTGCCTTGAGGCTGATGAACCCCGGCGGGGCCCTGCTGTACGACGGCATCAAGGCGGCAGCCGACAACTGGGGCGGCACCAACGCAACCTTCAACAAGGGCGGCAATTCCGGCGGACAGGACGACACACCCGCCAGCGAGCGGCTTGGCAATGTCCTTGACCCCGTCAAGAAGCTGGACGATGCGGTCCAGAACGCCAAGAAGCTTCAGGAAAAGGTACAGGACTACCGCAAGAAGGCCAAAGAGGCGGCCAAGGTGGGCAAGGGTCTGGAGGCCGCCGCCAAGGAAGTCGAGGACAAGGCCGGAGACGTGGCCCAGGGAGTCTCGAAAGCCACCCCGAAGGCCCTCGGACTGGCCACGAAGATCAAGACCGGCTACGAGTGCGCCTCCCTGGCGGTGAAGGCGGTGGACGCGGGCATCGAGTTCATCTTCGGCTTCAGCCCCATCGACGAATGGATCAGCAAGCCCTTCTTCGGCGACTGGGACGAATTGCGTGAAACGGCTGCGAAGTGGACTGCGCTGGGCAACCAGCTCGTGGACCTGAGCGCCACACTGCAGGCCTTGGCATCCGCCGTGGACGACAGCACGTGGGCCGGCCTGGACGCCAACATGTTCAAGAAGCGTTCCGAAAGCCTTGCCAAGGCCGCCGAATGCGGGGTGTCGCCGTGCGAGGACTCTGCCCAGGCACTGGAAACCTTGGCCGATTTCGCGGAAAACGCCTTCGACCTGGTGATGGACATCATCGACGAGATCGTCACGATCGCCGGATGGATCATTCCCGAACTTGCCGCACCGGTCGTCGGCTGGGCAGCCATCGCGGCCGAGGTGACCCATGCCGTGGTGCTGGCGGGCGAGATCGTGAAGGCCATCATGCAGGTCACGGAAGCCACCGCGACGTTCAACCAGACCACCATGTCGGTACAGGAAGCCATCCAGACCGCCGAAACCATAGCCTCGGTCTTCGGCACCGGCGCCTGACTTGACAGGAACGATACGAGGAGGAACACAGCATGACGACGGTACGGGACTTCATGGCCCTGATGGGCGACCTCGAGCGTAACCTCAAGGAACAGCGCAGGCAATTCGAGGAACAGAAACGCGACATCGACCGCGAGATGGCCGAACGCAGTGAGGAACGCGCCCAGCAGCGGCGGGCGGGGGAATGCGGACGCGCCTGGCAGGTGCTGCAGCAGCGCATCGACATGGGCAAGACCACTGAACGCGACATCGTCTACGGTTTCGACAAATCCCCCGAAGCCAAGGAGGTGCGGGATACGGCGGCCAAGAACATGGCAATCTACCGCAAGAAGATGCTGGCCGACGACGACCCGGACAGCCCGCTGGTGATCGCACGCGACCGACTCGCCGAGGAACAGGCAAAACTGCATCGCATGGAACGCGAGGCAGGGCTCTGACCGGGTGACCGTGGCCACAGGGAAGAATACGAGGGAGAGAAGTCGTTGATCGCTGACCAACGTGATGCCGTCCGCGTCATGCATCCCGGCGACAGCAGCCGTTGGGCGGTGGCAGTCGCCGGGGTGCTGTGCATGGGGGCCGTGATGCCGTTCCTGCCATGGGCGGCACACCATGCAGTGTTCGTGGCGCTGTGCGCCATGAGCGCCGTTGCCTGTTGCGCAGCCTGCGTGAACGCCTTCCCCGGCGGCGGCACGCGCATGCATGGCGTGGCACGTGCCAACATGGTGGTCGGGCTGCTGGGCACCTTGGCCAGCGGTGCCACGCTGCTGTGCGACCTGAGCCCGGCCCTCCTTGCCGCCCTCGTGATATCCGTGGCCATCTGCGCCATGCAGCTCATGCCCAACCTCGTGGTGCACGTGCCGGACCGCTACCTGGTGGAATGGCGCACCTACATGAGCACCCGCTGGACGGTGCGCGGCACGATCCCGCAGGAGGCCCGCATCCTGCGCGCCCGGGACGTGCAGCCGGACATGGACGGCTTCCTGGCCTCCTACGACGCGGGCATCGTATGGTGCACCTGCCTCGTGCCCCTGGCCTACGCGGGACTGGCGCAATGGGCGCCGGCGGACACTCCGTGGTCACGCATCGGCCTGCTGGTGCTCACGGTCTCGCTTGTCTGCTGGCTGCTGCTCAGGCCGCGCTAGGCGGGCCGCAGCTTCGAACGCTACCTGATGCGCATCGCCGGCATCGCCGTGGCCGCCATCGCGCTGGCCCACCTGCCCGCGGCCATGGCCCTGGACGCGGCGGTCGTGCTCGTCGTGGCTGGATGCCTCATGGTGGCCGTCATGCTGGCGCAGCGCGGCGGCCTGTATTCGTTGGTCCTGTCGCGCATCGGCGACGGCCTGTGCTTCCTGGCATTGGGGCTGGTGCCGTCGTCGGCGCTGCTGGCGGCAGGACTCCTGGAATGGTTGAGGGGGATGCAATGGTGACCCTGGACGTGTTGGAACCGGACACCCGCCTGGTGGCGCGCTATACGGAGGCGTCAGCCGGCCGGCAGAGCGCGGCGTCGTTCATCGACCTGGCCTGCGTGTTGCTCGTCGGCACCGCCGTCTTCGTGGCGAGCCGGTCCGTACCTCTGACCGCCCTCTGCACGCTCCAGGCGGTGCTCGTCATCGCGCTGTGGGAAGCGTCGCGCGGCGCCACGCCGGGGCAGCTGGCGCTGGGCGTGCGCACCGTGCGCGCCGAGTCGCTCGGCGACGCCCGCGCCGGCATCCTGCCTGCGGGTACGGCGCGCATCGTCCGCAAGTACCTGGTCCTGGCCGGTTCGACCTGCCTCTTCGTCGTCGGGCTGCCGATCGCCCTGTGCTCGCCGCTGTTCAGCGCGTCGCGGCGCGGATGGGCGGACCGCGCCGGCGCCGTGGCCCGCGTGGACGTGCGTTCGCGCACCTTGGTGTCCGTGCCCGTGAAGCCCCGCGACATCCCCGACTACTCCAGGTCCGACGACTCCCTGGACGTCCACCTCGACATGCCTGTCGTTCTTCCGGCCGAGTCGGTGGCGCAGCCGGCTGCCGCGGCGTCAACGCCCACCCCTCGGCCGGCCATGCCGCCGCGGCCGGCAGTCGCGGTCCAGGCACCGGCCGCACCGGCCGCACCGGTCATGCAGGTCCCGCTCCCGGAGCGGCCGGCGCCACGCCACGCAGCCGTCCCCGCACCCACGCCGTCGCTGCCGAGCCGTCCGGTGCCGCAGACCGGCGGCCGCACCCGGCTGTTCCTTCGTTTCGCCGACGGCACGTCCATGCCGTTGAGCGTGCCGTCCACGCTGGTGCTGGGCCGCAAGCCCAGTGCCCAACGTCCCGGCGACATCCCCATCGCAGTGCCCGACACCACGGGCACCGTCTCGCGCAACCATGCGCGTCTCGAACTGCTCGACGGCCAGTGGTGGATCACCGACCTGGGCAGCACCAACGGCACGCGCATCATCGACGGCGGCGAGGAACGCGCCCTGGCCGCCAAGGTGCGCACGCCGCTGTCCGCAGGAAGTCGGCTGTCCTTGGGGGAGACCGGCTGCAGCATCGTCACCGCCACGCAAAGGAGTGCATGAATGGCTTCCGAAGAGCGCAACAGCAGACTCGACGCCCCCAGGGTACCCAAAGGCAAGATCGTCATGCAGGCACCACCGACGCTGGAAGCCAGCGACGGCGTGAGCACCCTGCTCACCTCCCTGGTGCCGCTGCTCGGGTCGGTCAGCGCCATCGTGATGATGCTCATGACCAACTCCGGGCTGACCGGCCTGCTCACCGGCGGCATGTTCATGATCTCCTCCATGGGCTTCGTAGTGGTCAACGGCGTACGCCAGCGCGCCCAGCGCATGGCGAACCTGACCGCCTCGCGCAACGACTACCTCACGTACCTGTCCGGACTGCGCACCAGGATCCGCAGTGCCGGCCACCAGCAGCGCAACGCGGCGCTGTGGAACGCACCCGACCCGCAGGCGCTCCTGACGCTCGCCCAGGAACCCGAACGCCGGTGGGAGCGCATGCCCTCGGACGACGACTTCCTCTCGGTACGCCTCGGCACCCAGGACCAGCCACTCGGCATCACCCTGCAGGCACCGGACGTCGCACCCCTGGCCGAGCTCGACCCGGTCTCCGCGTCGGCGGCGCACCGCTTCATGATGGCCCACGAGACGCTCCACCACATGCCGTACTCGGTGAACCTCGCCGCCTACAAGCGCGTGGAAGTGCTCGGCGCCCTGCCCCAGGCACAGGCGCTGGTGCGGGCCATGCTCGCCCAGGCCGTCACCTGGCATGGGCCTGAAGTGTTGCGCGTCTGCGTGCTGGCCGCGCCGGACCGCGTGGACCAGTGGGAGTGGGTGACCGCGTTGCCACACGCCCAGGCCGAGGACGGGCAGGGCAATGCCATGGTCGTCACCGGCATGCACGAGGTGGACGACGCCGTGGGCGGCGAGGTGACCGAACGAGGTCGCTTCACCGGCAACCGCTACGAAGTGGGGCCGCACGTGCTGGTGGTCAACGACGGCTTCGACCGCGTCTCCCTGGCCCAGCAGACCCGGCTCTTCACCGAGCACGGCCTGGAAGGCGTCACCGTGATCGACATGCCCGCCTCCTGGGAGGACCTCGAGGAGGACCACGTGCTGCGCGTGCTGTTCGAGGACTCCACCGAGGAAGTGGGGCTCAACGTGCTCCAGGAAGAGCCGCGCCGCATCCTCGAGGTGTACTCCACCGTCATGAAGAAGAAGACGGCCGAGCCCGACTCGCTCACCCTGCGCGAATGCGTGGCGCTGGCGGAACGCCTGTCCGTGGCCGACACGGCAATCGAGGACGACTCCCAGTCCGCGCAGGGCTCCTCGCGCAAGCGCTCTTCCGAGCTGCCCGACCTGCTGGGCATCCAGGACATCCGCCACATCGACTTCAACCGCCTGTGGACGTACCACACCGGCTCGGAACGCCTCAACGTGCCCATCGGCCTGCACGACGACCTGACCGTGGCCAAGCTCGACATCAAGGAGATGAGCCAGCACGGCATGGGCCCGCACGGCGTGCTCGTCGGCGCCACCGGCTCGGGCAAGTCCGAGGTGCTGCGCACCCTCGTGCTCTCGCTCGCCCTGACGCATTCGCCCGACCAGCTCAACTTCGTGCTCATCGACTTCAAGGGCGGCGCCACCTTCGCCGGCATGGACGGCATGCCCCACATCTCCTCCATCATCACGAACCTCGGCCGGGAGGCCTCGCTCGTGGACCGCATGGAGGACGCGCTGGACGGCGAGATCAACCGCCGCCAAGAGCTGCTGCGCGACGCCGGCAACATCGCGAACATCACCGACTACGAGGATGCGCGCGTCAACAAGGGACGCGACGACCTCGAGCCGCTGCCCGCGCTCGTGATCGTCGTCGACGAGTTCTCCGAACTGCTCAAGGCGAAGGAGGACATCGTGCAGACCTTTGTACGCGTCGGCGCCGTCGGCCGCTCCCTGGGCATCCACCTGCTCATCGCCTCGCAGCGCCTCGAACAGGGCAAGCTGCGCGGCCTGGACGAACACCTGTCCTACCGCGTCGGCCTCAAGACCTTCTCCGCCTCCGAATCACGCGCCGTGCTCGGCGTGCCCGACGCCTTCGAACTGCCCAGCCTGCCGGGCATCGGCTTCCTCAAGACGCCGGGCGGCACCATGAGCCGTTTCCGCGCCTCCTACGTGTCCGGCGTGCCGGCGGCGCTCGAGGCGACCGGCGCACAGACCACCACCTTCCAGTACGCCGTCGAACAGATGCGCGGCAAGGGGCGCCCCGCGCACGCCGTGTGGCTGCCGCCGCTGGTCACGCCCAACACGCTCGACGAGTTCATGCCGGACCTGCAGGTCGTGCCTGGGCTGGGACTGGTCTCGCCGACGTGGCGCAAGGCGGGCACGCTCATGGCGCCGTGCATGCTCGAGGACCGGCCGCGCGAACAGAAGCGCGACGTGCACGCACTCGACCTGTCCGGCGCCGGCGGCCACGTGGCCGTGGTCGGCGGCCCCCTGAGCGGCAAGAGCATGATGCTGCGCACCATCGTCACGTCGCTGGCACTGTCGCACTCGCCGCTGGAGACGCAGTTCTTCGTGGTCGACTGCGGCGGCGGCACCTTCACCGGCCTCGAGCCGCTCGTGCACGTCGCCGGCGTGGCCGGCGGCAACGAGGAGGAGAAGGTGCGCCGCACCATCGCCGAAGTCAGCGGCGTGATCGACCGGCGCGAACGCTTCTTCAAGGAACAGGGCATCGACGGCATGGACACCTACCGTCGCCGCCGCGCCCAGGGCACCGTCGACGACGGCTACGGCGACGTCTTCCTGGTGATCGACGGCTGGGGCAACTTCCGCGCCGACTACGAGGAACTCGAGGGGAAGGTGCAGCAGATCGCCGCGCGCGGCCTCGCCTTCGGCGTACACGTCATGCTCGGCGCGAACCGGTGGATGGAGATCCGCGCGAACATCGCCGACCTCGTGGGCACCAGGGTGGAACTGCGCCTCGGCGACCCCGACGACTCGCGCCTCGACCGGCCGCTGGCGAAGATGGTGCCCGCCGGCATGCCCGGCCGCGGCATCAGCCAGAACAAGCTGCACATCATGGGCGCCCTGCCGCGCATCGACGGCGACGACGACGCCACCACCGTCTCCGACGGCGTGGCCGACCTCGTGGCGAAGGTGAACGCCGCATGGGACGGCCCGCAGCCGCCGAAGCTGCGCCTGCTGCCCACCATGCTCGAGTATGCGCCGTTCGCGGCCTCCCTGCCGCCGAGGGGCACCGCCGGCGCCCCCAAGCGCGGCGAGCTGGTACTGGGCGTGAATGAGGATTCCCTGGCACCCGTGACCTTCGACATGAACGCGGTGCCGCACTGCTACCTGCTGGGCGACTCCAAGTCCGGCAAGTCCTCCTTCCTGCGCCTCGTGGCGCAGGAAGTGTGTGCCTCCTACGCGCCCAGCGAGGCGAAGATCTTCATGGTCGACTACCGGCGGGCCAACCTCGCGCAGGTGCCGCAGTCGCACATGGGCGACTACATGACCAACGCCGAGATGGCCTCCGCCACCTTCCGCGAACTCGCCGAGTACCTCCAGACGCGCCTGCCCGGGCCGGACGTGACGCCCGAACAGCTGCGCAACCGCTCCTGGTGGACGGGTGCGGAAGTGTACGTGCTGGTGGACGACTACGACCTGGTGGCACCCAAGTCGGGCGCCAACCCGCTGTTGCCGATCGTGCCCTACCTGGCGCAGGCCGCCGACATCGGCCTGCACGTGGTGGTGGCGCGCCGTGCCGGCGGTGCCAGCCGTGCGATGTACGAGCCGGTGCTGCAGGCCTTCCAGGACCTGGGCATGACCGGCATCCTGCTGGACGGCGACCCCAACGAGGGCCAGTTGATCGGCCGCGTCAAGCCCAAGCGCGCCGTGCCTGGCCGCGCCCAGGTCGTCACCCGTGACGCCGGCCTGTTCGTGGCGCAGTTCGCGTATCCGGCGGTGGTGGAGTGATGTTGTGTGTCCGTTGCCTCTAACCGTTATCGCTCTTGGTATGGTCCCATGAAACGTGAGCCATTCAAGTGCACCATGTGGTCGGGGGAGTCAGCGCACCAAGCCTCGGTTTCCCATGCAAGATCAGCAAGGTATCGTTGCATGATCTTGCGGTCGGGAAAACATGAGACCAAGACGACCTTGTTCCATTGATCTCGGAAAAGCTCTTTCAGCTCCGCCTTTCTGATTACGTTGATGGGACCGTGAGTGGATGCTGCCTCAGCAAGGAACAGCCATTCGCGTTCGCTGTCCCACGCTATGAGATCAGGGGCCTTTTCCCGTGCCTTGAGCGTGATACCCAATCGGTCCATGAGCACGGGGTCGATGGCCCCGTGACGATGGTCGGTATCATCGATATACATCACTGCGCAACTTGGAGCAAAACGAGGCAACATGTCTTCGATGATGTGTTTGAGCAGCACGGATTGTCCGCCAGCGGAAAGCTCCAGCGATACCCCGGACGGAAGCGTCACGGGTGTCTGAGGCATGGTATGCCGCTCAGCGCTCAATGTTGCGTATGACACGTGGTTGGCAAGGAACTGTTCGACGGACGAGACATAGTTCGTGGTTCCCAGTGTACGGAACAGGGCGAGGGCTTCATCGGTGATCCGGTAATTCCATTTGGGCGAATTGATCGGCCGCATCGGGTCATCGGCATTCTCTTCCACGAACCCGGAAAGAATGAACTGATGCAGGGACTGACGCCGGATGGTTTCCCGTGTATTGGGTTTGTATTCCACACCGAACTCGTCACGGATCCAATTCATGATGTCGAGGGTGCGCATCATCGGATTGGTTGCCGATTCCCAAGGGTCTCCCTCCCGAAGCCGAAGCAACGCCAGCAGCGTCATGGCACTGCGCTCGTTTAGTTGGTTTTTGCCGACTTCCAGCGACCGCAGGGCTTCCAAAGCCTGTTCGATCAGCTTGCCCTGGACCATGACAATACCTCCTCTATGGCCGTATCAATGTTCGCTTGATCTGCATTACAGAGTTGGGAGAATCGGTTTGAGAGTTGTATAAGTCGTGATTGCGGTGGGGAGGGGAGGTGCCGAAGATCGGTCGCGTTGACTTGGGTACTTCCCGAGATCTCCCGGTACCATTGGTCGATGATCGTAGAGGACAGCCAAAGGGTCAACCCTTGGGCTACCTTGGTGTCCAGAGGAACAGTCTTGCGCGATGTGCCGGCATGGATGTAATTCAGTTTGTTGTCGGCCACGAAGGCGACGTCGCTGCAAAGATAGGACGCCTGTATGCGCCGGGACTGTTCCTTCGCAGAGAATCGATTGACCAGCACGTAGCTTCCCGGGGGCAATACCACTTTGCGCCGTTCGGCTTCCGGTGCCACCCATTGTTCGCGGTCACTGACGACCGGATGGTCAACGGACAGGCCGTGCTGGTTGTCGCTCCAATACAGAGGAAAATCATGTTCTGCCCGATCTTCATGAAGGATGTCGCGATTGCGGAACCATACCAGTTTTCCGGTGGACACCCATAGGCCCACTTCGTCAAGGGTGCTGAAGCGAGCAAGTCGATGGTCTTCTTGGTGAATGCGCAGTATGCGGTTGCGTCCCACCAGTAATGAAGATAAATCCGCCGAGTCGTGGGGTTGCTCGATGAGTGGCGCATTGGGAGAGGCCTCTGAATACACGGTTACTTTTCCGTGTTGGGGGCCTTTGGAGATCTTGAGCAACATGATTTCCTGGAGAATGTTCATGTCCCTGAAATGATCCTGCCGGGAATCGTATACAGCCAGGACGTCTATGCTGCACTCGCCGAAGAGCCACTGCCGAAAATCCTTGAAGTATTCACCATTCATCCAGGATCTGGGAATGATGGCCACGCATTCGCCTCCCTCGCGCATGGACTGCACTGCAGTGACGAGGAATGCGGTATAGAGATTGGTGACCTTGACGCCTCCGCCACTGGTGCTGATGGTCATGGGACTGATTTTCCTGTATGGCGGGTTGAGTATCACTCGGTCATATTCCGCGTCGAGGAATATGTCGAAGATAGACGCATTGATGACTGTCACATTGCTGCATACTTCATCAAGTGATTCCTCGGATAATGTCGCGAGATCCGAATCCTGCTCCACTGCGGTCACGCTGCTTCCCAAAGCAGCTGATTGCATGAGGAATGCCCCCAGGATGCCCGATCCCGAACCAAGGTCGAGTGCCCGTATGGGCTGAGAGGATGACGTAAAAAGACTGACTGCCTGGCGAGCCACATTTTCCGGCGTGAGGAACTGCTCGAGTTCTTGCTGACGTGTCGAAGACAGCATCTTGGCTGCGTTGTTGCGAATCTGGGCAATCGTACTGAGCATGACCCTAGGTTAATCACCTTGGTGGTCAAGTTGTTGTTCCGAACCATTTTTCGCTCCACGTCAAGCATGGCCGCCGCTGCAGTACCATGGTGGGTTAGGTGAGCAGCCCGTCCGTCTGGGTGAGGGCTGTGTGAGTGCGCGTACGGCGCCCGCGGGCACCGGCCCGCGGGCGTCCTGCGCAGACTGTGAGGAAACGACATGCCCCGTATGTTTGGAACCGATGGCGTCCGCGGACTGGCCAACCGCGACCTGACCGCGCAGCTGGCCCTCGACCTGGGCGATGCCGCCGTGCGCGTGCTCGGCGACGAGACGCCGCGCCCCGACCAGCCGACCGGCCGCCGCCGCGCGCTGATTGGCCGCGACACGCGCGTCTCCGGCGACTTCCTGTCCAACGCGCTGGCCGCGGGCATGAGCGCGGGCGGCTTCGACGTGATCGACGCGGGCATCATCCCCACGCCGGGCGTAGCGTACCTGACGAGCGTGCTCAACGTGGAGATGGGCGCCGTGATCTCCGCATCCCACAACCCCATGCCGGACAACGGCATCAAGTTCTTCGCGCGCGGCGGCTTCAAGCTGCCCGACTCCAAGGAGGACGAGATCGAGGAGGTGCTCGGCCAGGACTGGGACCGCCCGACCGGTGCCGGCGTGGGCCGCGTGAGCCATGACGTGGACACCGCCACGAACATGTACATCGACCACCTGGTGGCCACCGTCGCCCCGGTGCGCGACGGCGTGCAGTCCAAGCCGCTCAAGGGCCTGCGCGTGGTCGCCGACTGCGCCAACGGCGCCACGTCGGTGGTCGCCCCGGAGGCGCTGCGCCGTGCAGGTGCCGACGTAGTGGTCATCAACGCCTCCCCGGACGGCTACAACATCAACAAGAACGCGGGCTCCACACATCCGGAGGCGCTGCAGGCGATGGTGAAGGCCGCCGGCGCGGACATGGGCGTCGCCTTCGACGGCGACGCGGACCGCTGCCTGGCGGTGGACGAGGACGGCACGCTCGTCAACGGCGACCAGATCATGGGCATCCTGGCGCGCGCCAAGCAGCGCGAGGGCAAGCTCAACCATGACACGCTCGTCGTGACCGTCATGAGCAACCTCGGCCTCAAGCTCGCGCTCAAGGAGATGGGCATCGACACGGTGCAGACGAACGTCGGTGACCGCTACGTGCTCGAGGAGATGCTGCGCGGCGACTATTCGCTGGGCGGCGAACAGTCGGGCCACGTCATCAACCGCGAGTTCGCCACGACCGGCGACGGCACGCTGACCGCGCTGACGCTGTGCAAGGAAGTCGTCGACTCCGGCCGCTCCCTCAAGGAGCTGGCCGCGGACTTCCCGCAGCTGCCGCAGCAGCTGATCAACGTGCCGAATGTGGACAAGACGGCCGCGTCCACGAACGCCGCCGTGCAGGAGGCCGTGCGCCGCGAGGAGGAACTGCTGGGCGACACCGGCCGCGTCCTGCTGCGCCCCTCGGGCACCGAGCCGCTCGTGCGCGTCATGGCTGAGGCCGCCACGCAGGAGATGGCCGACGAGGTGACCGCACGCCTGGCGCAGGTCGTCGCCGACGAGCTGGCGCTGTAGGTCCCTCCAAGTCGTCAAGTAGTCGCAAGTAGTGAGGAGTCTTTCGGATATGTTCGGCAACAAGCGCGTGGACATGGCATTGAACCGTGACATCGAGCGGTTGATCAAGACAGGCAAGGACGGCGTGTTGCCGATCGTGGAGGCCGGCGAGCCGGTCCTGCGTGAACAGTGCGTGCAGTACGACGGCCAGTTGAGCAAGCACACGCTGCACAAGCTCATCGAGGCGATGCGCAAGACGATGCTCGCCGCCCCCGGCGTCGGGCTCGCCGGTCCGCAGATCGGCATTAACCTGGCGATCGCCGTGGTCGAGGACCACGACGACGGCGACGACGACCCCCGCGAGTTCGCGGAGTTCCCCTTCCACGCCATCATCAACCCCGTGTACGAGCCGATCGGCACCGAGACGCGTTCCTTCTACGAGGGCTGCCTGAGCGTGGAAGGCTACCAGGCCGTGCGTCGCCGCTGGCTCGACATCAAGGCCGCCTGGCACGACGAGGAAGGCAAGCGCCACGAGGAACACCTGCACGGTTGGCCCGCCCGCATCTTCCAGCACGAGACGGACCACCTGAGCGGCGAACTCTACATCGACCAGGCCGAGATCCGCTCCCTGACCACCGTGGAGAACCTGGAGGACTTCTGGTGCGAGGACCCCACCCCCACCGAGGCCGCGCAGATGCTGGGGTTCAACCTTGGCTGACCGTTGAGAAATTGTTCATTTTTTTGAACAAAATCTCACGGATGATGATTATCAGATGCCGGACAGGTCGGGGAGGGCCTCGGGGAAGGTGGTCAGGTAGCGCACGGCTTCCTCGTGCATTCCCTGGGAGATCAGGAGACGCTCGTAGACGGGGTTGCGCATCATGCGGTCCTTGCCGTCCTGGTAGGCTTCTACGATTTGCGCGACCTGGTTCTTCCAGTCGCGGCCGCTCAGGCGGCGCAGGTTGGACAGGGCGCGCAGGTCGGTGCCGTCGCTGGCTTCCACGATTCTCCTGCGGTACATCTCACGCAGGGCGTCACGACGGTCGAGGCCCTGCAGGGCCAGTTCGCGCAGCGACTCCCATTCGTAGGGCACCAGCTCCTCGGGGAACATGATCGTGAAACGGTTGGGGGTGTCGGCCAGCACCTTGTCGGTGAAGGCGAGCAGGTCCTCGAAACGGCCCGCCTGGAGCAGCCGCGCGGCGTAGGTGTCGGCCAGGGGAGCCTGGTCGGCGTGACGCAGCAGCAGTTCGTCGGCGGCATCGTCGTCGCCTCCCATGCGCAGCAGGTCGTGGCGCAGCAGTTCCACCGCCTGCGTGAACTGGTGGTGCGCCTGCAGCTGCAGTTCGCGTTCGTCGCCGGGGAAGGACAGCGCATCCTCGTAGTCGTCGAAGTCGGAACTGTCCGACAGGTCGTCGAACTGGTCGGCGTAGATGCCGAACAGTTCGTGGAAGCGTTCGTCCATTTCCACGGCGTCGCCGTACCCGGCGACCATCCCGTCCATCACGCGCGTCGCATGGTTGAGCGCGTCGTACGCCAGTACGCGGGTGTCGTCCCAGCGGACGAAGGACAGCGTGCAGGCCAGCAGCTCGACCATCGGCATCGGGTTGAAACGGAAATCCTCTAGGCAGGCCGTCTCGGTCACTATCCGCAGCGCCAGCGCACTGGTCGCCGGGTCGGCGTTGCGTGCCACGGAATCCATGTAGATGCGCACGTTCTGGATGAGTTCCTTGAGGTAGTCGAGCGCCTCCTGGTCGCGGTCCATGCACGAGCTGATGAACTGCGCGGTCAGTCGCACCGCCGTCGTCAGGTTGCGCACCCCGTCCAGCCAGCGGTTGGACGCCATCGCGTTCGCCACCACCGCGTCCACGCCCGCCAGGGCCTGCGTATCCAGGCGGAAGGTCGGCATCAGGTTGCGCGGGATGTCCACATGGTCCGCCTCGCGCACCGCGCCTGGCACGCTCGCCGCCAATGACTCGAAATACCACTGCATGGGCGTGCCGATCACCGTCTTCGCCTGCTCGGCCGGCGCCACCGGCAGGTCGGCGCGCGTCTCGTCGTCATGGGCGGAGCATTCGCCGATCGAATCGTCCCACAGGAAGGTCGGCCCGCCGAACTCGCCGGACAGGTCCCACTCGTCGTTCAGGAACGCGAGCATCGCGGACAGTTCACGGTACTGCCGCATTGCGCGCGGACGTGCGGTGTTCGTCATGGGGATCCCCCTTGGTTTGCGGTTGGCTGGTGCCGGCGGTCACGGGCCGGCAGTCGGTCCGTGACCACAAGCTAACAGGTTTGTGTGTGCACGGCGGGCAAGTGTTCCACCATCAGGTCATGGCCGGTCCACTCGATGGACCGGCCATGGGGTGCAACGGTCAGTCGGCGTCGGCAGTGCCGTCGACGGCGTCGTCCTCGGTGGGGTAATGCAGGCCCCACTCCCGGCGGATGCGGTCCATGAGCGCCATCATGCGCAGCGTGTCCGCGTGCGTCATCTCCGGGCAGTCGCGGCGGCCCGCACGGATCGCGCGCACCGCGGCCTTCACTTCGTACTCGTAGCCCGTCAGCTGCGCGGGCACGTCCACGTGCCGCTTGAGCTCATGGTCGGTGCCGTAGATGTCGATGCCCTCGATGTCGTTGATGTTGCGGCAGACGAGGTAGCCTTCGGTGCCGTCCACGCGCCCGTCGCGGTCGGAGGCGTTCATCATGGAGGAGTAGGCGGTGGCCATCGTGTCGTTCGCGTACACCAGGGTCGTGGAATTCTGCGCGTCCACGCCGGTGGGGAAGGTGACCATCGTCGTGTCCAGGCGGCGCAGTTCGCGCTCGCCGAGCACCATGTCGATGAAGTTGAGCGGGTAGACGCCCACGTCGAGCAGGGCGCCGCCGCCCAGCCGCGGGTCCTTGAGGCGCGCCTTGTGGGTCATGGGGTAGCACAGGTTGGCGTGGACGGCCGTTACGTCGCCGATCTCGCCGGCGGAGAGTGCCTCGTCCACCAGGAGGCGGGAGGGCATGAAGCGCGTCCAGATCGCCTCGCCGCAGAAGCGTCCGGTGTCCTCGGAGACGTCGATCATGGCGCGCGCCTGCTCCACGTTGAGCGCGAAGGCCTTCTCCACGAGCACATGCTTGCCGGCGCGCATGCAGGCGATTGCCTGCTTGGCGTGCAGGCTGTGCGGGGTGGCGATGTACACCAGGTCGACCTCGGGGTCGGCCAGCATCGCCTCGTAGGAGCCGTAGGCCTTGGGCAGGCCGTGTTCCTTGGCGAAGGCGTCTGCGCGGGCCTGGTCGCGGGAGGCGACCGCGTAAGGATCCACCAGGGTGCGGTAGCGGTCGTCGGCGGCCATCATCGTCAGGGTACGCGCCATCGAGACGGCGATCCTGCCCGCGCCCAAGATCGCCACTTTCAGCGGGGGAAGGGTTGGAGTGGGGTTCGGTGCGCTTGGTGCGGTCTGCGCTGTCGCGCCCTGTGTGTCGTCGGCCGTGGCCGCATGGACGGCTGTGCTTGCCCGGTCATTCATCGTCATGTCTTGTTCTCCTATTCATGTGCTGGATGCGGCGTCTCGTGGCTGGGGTTGCTTCCTGTGTTTCTCGGCTCTTGCATTCCTTGCATGTGCGTCGTGTACCGTGCCGCGAGGCATGCGGATGACTGCCCTTCCTCGCAACGCCTAGGTTCTACGCTACGCCAAAACGACCGTCTCGGCAGTCCTTTTTCTGTGGCGAAACCAGACTGACATAAGGTCTTGCAGCCAAGGCGCTCGAGGATCCACGGCGTCTTGGGGTGGGTGAAATGAAAGGGGATTGGTGGGAGGTCGGAGCGGTTGAGGAAGTTGAGCAGCCAGAGTGGTCGGCCGGATTGGAGTGTGCAGGACAAAAACGACTCTCCGAAGCCAATCTGACCCGACAAGGGCGCCTGGCAGGCAGTCTGGAAGGCATGGAAGGCCGCAAAAGCGCTCTCAGCGCGCTACAAGCATGGAGCACAGGCAATGGATATGGGCATCTGACGTTGGGAGATATCAAGAATGGGCCTACCGCTCACTATGGCTCCATCGAAATGCTTGATATTCCGCCATTCTTGCAAATCCTATACTGGCCAGTAGGCCCATTCTTGATATCTCCCAACGTCAGGTGCCCCTGGCACCATGCATCAGCGCGTAAGTGAAACGCTTCATGAGTCCGTCAATACCCACTCCCCGGAGACCCCTGGACGATCCCGAATATGCCGCATCACAAGAAACCACATGGAAAAACGTGGTTCAACGGCATGTGGTCGGCGTACAGTGGTGGGCAGTATGCCGCGACGTGACGCGGTTGCAATGCGATGCGCATGCAGATGTGCATACCGCATACGCCCCTACAGCGCCAGCGTCCCAAGGCGGCCAAGACAAGGAGCATGAGCATATATGAGCATGGACAACACCGCCAACCTCACAGAGCCTGTTGCCAAGGGCGACAACAGCACGGTCGATTCCAATCCCGCGTCGGCCTCCGTCGGCGCCCCAATGCCGCGCCTCTCCCGACGTGCCGCCCAGATCCACCCCTTCCGTGCCATGAAGATCGCCGAACAGGCCGACGTGATGATCGCCGCCGGCGACGACGTCATCAAGCTCAACCTCGGCCAGCCCGACTACGACGCCCCCGAGCCGGTCGTCGCCGCCATGCGCGCCCTTTACGACGGACGCCCCCTACCTTACACCGAGGCCAAGGGCCTGCCCGAACTGCGACGGAAGATCGCGCAGTTCTACCGCACCCAACACGACGTCGAGGTCGACCCCTCCCGCATCGTCATCACCGCCGGTGGCTCCTCCGCACTCCTGCTCGCCGTCGCACTCACCGTCGACGACGGCGACGAAGTGCTCATCGCCGACCCCTCATACCCCACCAATCGCGAGCTCGTGCGCTCCTTCGGCGGCGTGGTCGTTGACGTGCCCACCAGCGCCGACACCCGCTTCCACCTGACGCCGGCACTGCTCGACGAGTACTGGTCGAAGCGCACGAAAGCCGTGATGGTGACCTCGCCGTCCAATCCCACCGGCACCGTCATCGACCCCGGCATGCTGCGCGACGTCTGCCGCACGGCCGCCGACCGCGGCGCCTGGCGGATCGTGGACGAAACCTACCTCGACCTGGCCGACCGCGCCGAGGACGGCGGCCGCGTGCCCAGCGTGCTGTCCATCGACCCCGACGCCATCGTCTGCTCGAGCTTCTCCAAGTACTTCGGCATGACCGGCTGGCGCCTCGGCTGGATGGTCGTGCCCGAACGCGCCGTGGACGCGGTGGACAACCTCTCAGCGAACTTCTTCCTCTCCGCGCACACGCCCACGCAGATGGCGGCCGTCGCCTGCTTCGACGACGAGGCGCTCGCGATCAGCGAACGGCGCCGCCTGGAGCTGCTGGAGCGACGCGACCTCATGCTGCACGGCCTGGAGGAGCTGGGCCTGCCGGTGGACGTGGCGCCCAACGGCGCCTTCTACGCGTACGTGGACGTAAGCTCCTTGGGCATGAGCGCCACCGAGTTCTGCGAACGCGTGCTGCACGAGACGCATGTGGCGCTGACGCCGGGCGCGGACTTCGGCGAGGCGACCGCGGACACGCACGTGCGCCTGTCGTATGCCGCCAGCCGCGAGGACATCGAGCAGGGCCTGAGCCTGCTGCGGCGCTTCGTGACCCATGTGCGCAAGTACCGGACGGCCGCGGACGCATAGGGCACGTCGCAGGACGGAAAGGACGCAGTCATGAACATCAAGCTGAAGGCGACCCGGCTGGGCGTGCTGGACATCGGCTCGAACACGGTACACATGCTCATCGTGGACGCGGTGCTGGGCGCGCGTCCCGAGCCAGAGGCCAGCTGCAAGACGACGGTGCGGCTCATGGACTACACCAAGGACGACGGCAGCATCAGGAAGTCGGGCGTCGAGGCGCTGCTGGCGGCGGTCGACGAGGCGATGCGCCTGGCGGAGCAGTACAAGATCTCGCAGCTGCTGGCGCTGGCGACCTCGGCAATCCATGAGGCACCGAACGGCAACAGGATCATCCACCGGATCGAGGAGGCGATCGGGCAGCGCGTGACGGTGCTGTCCGGCGACGACGAGGCGCGCCTGACTTTCCTGGCGGCGCGTCGCTGGTACGGCTGGGATGCGGGGCGCCTGCTGGTGATCGACATCGGCGGCGGCTCCTTGGAGGTGGCGCTGGGCGATGATGAGGAGCCGGCGATCGCGGCCAGTTCGCGGGCCGGTGCGGGCGTCGTGACGCGCGACTTCCTGCCTGGCGGCATGGGCAGTGCGAAGGACGTGGCGGCGGCGCGCAAGAAGGTGCGCAAGATGATCGCGCCCGTGGTGGATGCGGTACCGCGTGAGGATTTCTCCTCGCATGCGGTGGGCACGTCGAAGGCGATTCGTTCCCTGGCGCGCCTGGCGGGTTCGGTACTGCACCAGTCGGGCCGCGAGGACGCGCTGGTGGTGCAGCATTCCCAGTTGGAGGATTGGCTGCCGCGCCTGGCGGCGATCGAACCCGCCCAGCGTGCCGCCTTGCCAGGTATCACGCAGGACCGTGCGAAGACGATCGTGGGTGCGGGCATCGTGGCCGTGGAGGTCATGGATGCCTTGGGCATCGAGGAGATCGAGGTGTGCCCGTGGGCCTTGCGCGAGGGGGCGATCCTGCGCTGGCTCGACCAATATGGCCGCACGAGGTTCGGGTTCTGAGTTTCTGCGGGGCCTGTTTGGCCATGCCCTGAGAAACCTCTCGTTTTTCCGTGACTTTTCTCGGGGAGGGGCGCCCCTCCCCGAGAAAAGTCACGGAAAAACGAGAGGTTTCTCAGGCGCTCTGCAGCGCTTCCAGCTCCTGCTTCGCCTTGTGCAGCTTCGCATAGGCCTGGTTGCGGACCTGGGGGTTCTTGGCGCGTTGGTGGTCGGCGGTGAGCTTGGCGATGTCCGCCTCGAGCTGCGTGATGCGTTGGGCGCGGGCGATGCGTTCGTCCAGGTTCTCGGCGTCCGGGGTGCCGAGGATCACCTGTGAGCACAGGGAGTCGAAGAGGGCGTCCATGGTGGTGCCGGCGATGGTCAGGTGGGCGTCGGCGGCAGGCTGCCAGTCGGTGACGTAGACGTGGTAGGTGGGGGTGTGACCGGCGCGGCCGGGCAGGGCGCGTCGCACGGCGAAGGCCACCTGGTCGCCGAGGTCGGGATGGGTTCGCGTGCAGGCGAACAGCATGCCCGACTTGCGCTGTGCGGCGATCAGCCCCACCACGTCCTGCGGTGCTTCGTGGGTGCCGTCCGCCAGTTCCAGGCCCATGACCAGCACCTCGGGGATGCGGGTGCCGGCCTCGAGTCCCGTGTTCGCGGGGCGCAGCAGGGCGAGCATCACGATGCGCGCTACGTCATGGGCCAGATGCTGCTTGGTCTTTGCCGATGCCGGCGCCTTCGCCACGAACACGCCCTTGGGCAGGGCGCCCTTTGCCTCCGGGACCGCGCAGGATGCGGGAAGTCCCAATGTCAGTGCGGTCACCGTGCCGCAAGTCGCCATCGTCATCGTCGGCCAGCCTTTCCATATGCGGTTTCGATTTTCCAGCGTAGTCGAAGCGGTCCTGCCGCTCCGCGAATCTCTCGTTTTTCGGTTTCACTGCGTTGGAACAGGCACTGGGAGCGAGGATGTTGCCTGGAATCCAAGGTGGAGGGGGCCTGCAAGGGTGAGATTGGCTTCGGAGAGTCGTTTTTGGGCGATACCCCCCAAGCATGGGTGTTGGAAAATGGCCATTTTCCAACACCCATGCTGGGGGGTATCGCCCAAAAACGACTCTCCGAAGCCAATCACCGTAAAAACGAGAAATCCCCGGGGAGATGCAGTGCCCCAGACGCGATTCGAACGCGCGACACCCGCTTTAGGAGAGCGGTGCTCTATCCACTGAGCTACCAGGGCGCACAAGCTGACATTATACACCACGATGCGGCCGAGGCACCACACATTCGTGAAACGTTGCATGAAACAGGCGTGAATCAGCCCAAGGAATGATGCACGTGGGCGGTGCGACCGACTAGTGTCATATCTGTCACATGGATGGTTCACGCATTCGTGGGCCCGACCGGGCTGCGACGCGCAGGCATCACCGGCCACGAGGCGGCCGAGCGTTCGCAGGCCCGACATCGGTGCCTTTGATCGTTCCCGAGTCGATCGGGGATGGTCGCATATTCGTGGGGCCGACACTGCCGGCCTGGAGTCCATCCGCCACCGAAAAGGAGGCCGCTTTTGGCTTTGCAACGCCGCCATCGTATCCTCGAGGCGCTCGCCGCGCTCTTCGCCCTCGTCGCCGTGCTCGGGTGCGCCGCCCGCCTGCTGCCGATGTCCCTGCAGACCCTGCCGTGGGTGCCCGTCATCGTGGCCGCCACCCCGTGGTTCACGGTAGTGGCATTGCTCGCCGCCATCCTCTCCCTGATCACCCACCGCTGGTTCACCCTCCTCGTGGCGGCCGGCTGCATCGCCCTCGAGGTGTCCTGGCAGATGCCCTACTTCGTCAACGGCCCCTCCCTGGGCACCGACACCTTGCAGGCGATGTCCCGGCCGCGCGCCGACACCACGGACAACGTGGCACGCGTCATGACGGCGAACGTCTACAAGGGGCAGGCCGACGCCGGCCAGATCGTGGACCTCGTGCGCGACCAGCATGTCGAGGTGCTCGCGCTGCAGGAAACCACCGACGACTTCGTCGCCAAGCTGGAGGAGGCCGGCCTGTCCATGCTGCTGCCGTATTCGGTGGTCGCCTCCTCGGACGGCGTGTACGGCAACGGCCTGTGGTCGGCCACGCCGCTGGACAGCCCGCAGGACGCCGAATTCAACTCCAGTGCGTCCTTCATGCCCGCCGGCACCGTCGCCTTCGACCAGGGGCGGCTCTTCGAGCGCTTCGTCAGCGTGCACACCACCTCGCCGAACCCGGCCACCTGGAAGCAGTGGAGCACGTCGGTGGACGAACTGCGCACGCTCACCGGCAAGGGCGGTTACGTGCTCATGGGCGACTTCAACGCCACCACCGACCATGCCGTCTTCCGGCACATGCTCGGCGCCGACTACCAGGACGCCACCGTCGCCAGCGGCCACGGCATGGTGTTCACCTGGCCGATGGACCGCAAGATGGTGCCCGCAGGCGTCTGCCTCGACCACATCGTCGTCGGCAAGGACGTGACGGTGGGGCAGGTGGAGGCGAAGACGATCGCCGGTTCCGACCACCGTGCCCTGCTGGCCACCCTGCAGTTCCCGAAGGTGGGGGAGTAGCTGGCTGTCGCCCCTTCTGGGAACATCTCGTTTTTCCGTGACTTTTCCAGAAGGGGCGACATGGGTGCTTACTGCAGGTTCGCCTGGGTGCCGGCGGTGTCGGCGGTGGCGGCCTGCTCCTGCTGGGCGGCGTCGAGGCGGGCGCGCACGCTGGCGAGCACCGACTGGGCGCGCTGGGCGAGGGCCTCGCCGATCTCCCACTGGCGCATCGACTGGTCGAGGCTCAGACCGCCGTTTTCCAGCGCGCGCACGGCCTGGATGAGCTTGTCGCGCGCCTCCTCGTACGGCATCTGCGCGATGGCGTCGCGCTCCTCCTGCGTCAGGCTCGACGCCGCCTGCGGCGTCTCGACGGTTTCCTGCTCCTCGATGATGGTCTCCTCGGCCATGGTGTTTCCTTCCCGTTGGTGCCCGGTTGGCGGGCCGTTGCTGATGGGTCGTTCTCGGTTTGGTGCCGGTCGGCCGCTGGTTGGCGGCTACTCGGCAGGGGATGCCGTCTACTGCGTGACGGATTGTGCCTGCGCCACGACGCCGCCGGCGCGCAGGGTGATCGTCAGTTCGTCGCCGACCGCGATGTCGGAGGCGTCGTCGATTACGTGGCCGTCGACGCCCTGCACGACGGCGTAGCCGCGGTCGAGCGTGGACTGCGGCGAGAGGGCGGTGAGCGTGGCCTTGAGCTTTTCCACGCGCAGCTGCTCCTCGTCGATGACGCGGGTCAGGCCGATGCGCATGGTCTGCGTGGCGTCCGTGATCTCGCGCTCGTAGCGTTCCAGCATGGTCTGCGGCTGGGTGAGACTCGGACGGTTGGCGTAGCCTTCGATGAGCCGCATCTCGTTGTCCACCATGGCGCCGATGCGCATGCGCATGGCGCCGATGGCGTTCGCGATGAGCTGCTGCTGTTCGTGTACGTCCGGCACGACGCGCTTGGCGGCGTCGGTGGGGGTGGAGGCGCGCACGTCGGCCGCCAGGTCGATGAGCGTCCAGTCGTCCTCGTGGCCGATCGCGGAGATGATCGGCGTGACGCAGGCGGCGGTGGCACGCACCACGCCCTCGTCGGAGAAGCCGATGAGGTCCTCGAAGGCGCCGCCGCCGCGGGCCACGATGATCACGTCCACCTCCGGGTCGGCGTCCAGCGCCTGGATGGCCGCGATGACCTCCGGCGGGCACTGCGGGCCCTGTACGTGCGTGTACTGCAGCTTGAAGCGCACGGTGGGCCAACGCAGCCGCACGTTCGTGATGACGTCGCCCTCGGCGCGTGCGCCCGGTCCGCACACCAGGCCGATGGTGCGCGGGAACTCCGGCAGCGGCACCTTGTTCGACTCGTCGAACAGGCCCTCGCCCTTGAGCTTCATGCGCAGCTGGTCGATCTGCTCCTTGAGGTCGCCGGTGCCGATGCGCCGGATGTCGTCGCCGCGGAAGCTTAGGCGCGTCGCCTTCACCCACAGGTCGGCGCGGCCGTGCACGACCACGCGGTCGCCCTGCTTGAAGGCGCGCGCCATCTGTGCGAAGGCGCCGAAGCCGCTCACCGAGATGGAGACGTCCTGCGTGCTGTCGCGCAGCGTGATGTAGACGGAGGTGGCGCGACGGGCGTTGATCTCGGTGATCTGCCCCTCGATCCAGGTCGCGGGCCAACGCTCCACGGCATCGTGGAAGTGCTGGCTGAGCACATGCACGGGCCACGGATTCTCCGGGGTGGTGTCGCGCGCATATTGCGGCAACGGCCGGGCGGCGTCCGGGACCGCCGCCTGCATGTCCGCGCGGGGTGCTGCACCCGCGACATATCCATTGTTCCAAGCCATACCAACAGGTTCCACCAGTCATCCGACATCTTCAAGCCAGGAACGCGGCGTGTTGTACTCCTTGCGCTGAAAACCCCAAGGACGGGGCCGTTTCGCCGGGCCGTCACGCCGCCGGCGGACGTCGCTGCCCATCCATGCCTCCCGGCACAATGGACCGGGCTTTGCGAGCGGCGAACAGACGACGGACGTGTCCTGAATCACACCCGGTGACGCTCCCGGAGGTTTCGCTGGAATCACAAGGAAAATCGGCTTTGCGACACGCCCGAAACACGACATCTTGTGGTTTTTTCGGCGCGTCGCACTACATCTAGGGCTAGAGTCGTATCAGTCATCAACGCGCTCCCCTCACCGTGCAGGGTCGAGCGCGGCCCAAAACGGGCAGGCGGAGACGCCGGCCCCCGAGAGCAAAGGAATGCGAATGGAAGCTCATGTTCTGGACGGGATCCAGGTCAGGCCGAGGACCGCAGCCAAGGTGCTGGTGGAGAAGCGGGACGGTCGCATCGTCGACTTCGACCCGATCAACATCGTGGTGGCCGTCAAGAGCGCCTTCGCCGACCTCGACAAGGAAGTCGGCCCGGAGGAGGAGCGCCTGATCCGCGACCTCGCCGACCAGGTCGAGGGGGAGATCAAGGAACGCTACAACGGCCCCGCCAAGATCGAGGACATCCAGAACCTCGTGGAGCACGCCCTGATCGAGGACCACCTGTACGAGGTGGCGCGCACCTACACCACCTACCGCCTGGACAAGGACATCCAGCGCGCCAAGGTCACCGACATCAACGAAGCCGTCAAGCGCCTGGTGAACAAGGACGAGTCGCTGGTGCGCGAGAACGCGAACAAGGACTCCAACGTCTACGCCACGCAGCGCGACCTGCTGGCCGGAGCCGTCTCCAAGGCCTCCGCCTTCGCCATGCTGCCGGAAGCCGTCGCCAACGCCCACATGAAGGGCGACATCCACTTCCACGACGCCGACTACTCGCCCTTCACCTCGATGAACAACTGCTCGCTGCCCGACTTCGGCGACATGCTGCGCCACGGCTTCGCGCTGGGCAACGCCATGATGGACTCCCCGAAGTCCATCGGCACGGCCGCCACGCAGATCACGCAGATCATCAAGGATATCGCCGGCGCCCAGTACGGCGGCCAGACCGTCAACCGCGCCGACGAGATGCTCGCCGAATACGCCAAGCGCGACTACGCCAAGAACATGGACATGGCGCACGCCATGATTCCGGACTCCACCCCCGTCGAGGTCGCCGAGGACATGGTCGCCGGACTCAAGGCGCAGGAGCCGCGCTGGCTGCACTTCGAGAACCGCGAGCCGCTGCCGATGGACGAGCCCTTCGACACCGAGCTGCCGCCGCTCGACCAGCTGCGCGAGGTCTACGCGAAGATCATGACCCGCAAGGCCATCTACGACGCCATGCAGACCATGGAGTACCAGATCAACTCCAACCGCGTCTCCAACGGCCAGACGCCCTTCGTGACCGTCGGCTTCGGCCTGGGCACTGACTGGTTCGCCCGCGAGATCCAGCGCGCCATCCTGCTCAACCGCATCCGCGGCCTGGGCAAGGATCGCCACACCGCCATCTTCCCCAAGCTCGTGTTCACCATCAAGCACGGCGTCAACGCCGACCAGGGCGACCCGAACTATGACCTCAAGGAGCTGGCGCTGGAGTGCTCCACCAAGCGCATGTATCCGGACGTCGTGTTCTACGAGAACATCGTGAAGATCACCGGCTCCTTCAAGGCCCCGATGGGCTGCCGTTCCTTCCTGCAGGGCTGGATCGACCCCGAGACCGGCGAGGACGTCGAGGACGGCCGCATGAACCTGGGCGTCGTCACCGTGAACATCCCGCGCATCGCGCTGGAGTCCCACGGCGACCGTGACCGCTTCTGGCGCCTCTTCGACGAGCGCATGGAGACCGCCCACCAGGCCCTCCAGTTCCGCATCATGCGCTGCAAGCAGGCCACCCCGGTCAACGCCCCCACCCTGTTCCGCTACGGCGCCTTCGGCCGCCTCGGAGCCAACGACAACGTGGACCAGCTGTTCCGCAACGAGCGCGCCACCATCTCCCTGGGTTACATCGGCCTGTATGAGGCGACCGCCGTGTTCTACGGCAAGAACTGGATGCGCGACCACGGCTGGGACCCCCAGGGCAAGGAGTTCGCGCTCGAGATCGTGCGCCGCATGAACGACCTGTGCCACGAGTGGGCCGCTGCGGAAGGCTACCACTACTCCGTGTACTCCACGCCGGCCGAGTCCCTGACCGACCGCTTCAACCGCATGGACCGCGCGAAGTTCGGCGAGGTCGAGGGCGTGACCGACCACGACTTCTACACCAACTCCTTCCACTATCCCGTCTGGCTGCAGCCGACCCCGATGGAGAAGCTCAACTACGAGAAGGACTTCCCGCAGTACGCCGCCGGCGGCTTCATCCACTACTGCGAGTTCCCGTGCCTGCAGGCCAACCCGAAGGCGCTGGAAGCCGTGTGGGATTACGCCTACAACATCGGCATCGGCTACCTGGGCACCAACACCCCGATCGATCATTGCTTCGAGTGCGGCTTCGAAGGCGACTTCGAGCCCACCGAAGAGGGCTTCAAGTGCCCCGAGTGCGGCAACTCCGACCCGGACAAGTGCAACGTGACCAAGCGCACCTGCGGCTACCTGGGCAACCCGGTGCAGCGTCCGATGGTGCACGGTCGCCACGAGGAGATCTCCCACCGCGTCAAGCACATGGCCGGTGAGACCGGCCGCGTGACCCTGGCCGACGGCGAGACCCGCGAGTGGTTCGAGGAGACCAAGTAGCAGCCGCCGTACGAAGCACCGTGAGAAATTGTTCATTTTTCTGAACAAAATCTCACGGCCCCAATCCCGCATTCCCCACACCCCCTGAAGGAGCATTCCAACCCATGGTCCAGGCCGCACCGCGCCACGACTTCGTCAAGACCAAGGAATACCGCGGACCCAGCGTGCCCAGCCCCCTGACCAACAACCCCCGCGCCGGCCAGTGGACCAACCGCATGAGCCATAACATGATCGCCGACTACAAGCGCTTCCTCATGACCGACGGCGAAGGCATCCGCTGCTCCCTGTACGTGTCCGGCTGCCCCTTCCACTGCGAGGAATGCTACAACTCCTCGATCTGGGACTTCCAGGCGGGCCACGAATACAACGACAAGCTCGAGGCGCAGATCATGGACGACCTGTCGCAGAGCTTCGTGCAGGGCATCACCTTCCTCGGTGGCGAACCCCTGCTCAACACCGGCGTGCTCCTGCCCCTGACGCGCAGGATCCGCGAACGCTTCGGCCACACCAAGGACATCTGGTGCTGGACCGGCTACACCTGGGAAGAGCTCATGCGCGACGGCGAGACCCAGGACAAGCTTGACCTGCTCGGGCAGGTAGACATCCTCGTCGACGGCCGCTACATCAAGACCCTGCATGACTCACTGTTGCAGTTCCGCGGCTCGAGCAACCAGCGCATCATCGACGTGCCTGCCAGTCTGGAACAGGGCAAGGTGGTGATCTGGTCCAAACTGCACGACCAGGAACGCTTCATCCCCGAGATCTACGGCCACGAGCGCGCCGCCGGCGAGGGTGACGCCAGCTGAGCACGTCAGTGGCGGCACGACACCCTCGACATTCCCGCGGAAGTCGGTTATCCTAGGCGCAAGACGCCATATGGATATGGCAAAATTGCGGCATCATGAATTACGGCGCCGCGGCCAGTGGTTTCGACAGTATGTCATCGAGGACAGCCTGGACGTGAAGTGGTGTACGGCACCTCGCCAAGCCATATCCATATGGCATACCGAGCGAATTGCATTCCTACCTTTACCCGTATGCCGAAGAAAACACCGGACGACCACGAATGGACCCTCTTCGCGAAAGAGCTGGGTCTCCGTCTGCAACGCCTGCGCACCAGCAGGCACATGTCGCAGATGCGCGTGGCCGAGGCTGCCGGCATGTCCAGGTACACTTACCAGAAATTCGAAAAAGGGGAGTCCAAGCCCGGCACCCCTGCCAATCCCACCTTGCACAACATCATGGCCCTTGCGGAGGTCTTCGAAGTGAGCCTGGACGAGCTTGCCCCGATGCCGTGGCCCAACCTGCGCCATCCCGTGGAGTGACGTCTGCGCTCGCGGTTCAGAGCCGTGGCGGAGTCCGGAGGCATGGCTGCCACCGTCACTCGTGACGCAGCCGCCTTCGCCTCGTGCCCGATGCCTCACTGCACGCCGCGCGAATTCGTCGGACGGTACTGTCCGGCTCCCGGAAAGTACCGTCAGCCCAGCACTGCATCGGCCACACGCAAAGGGCATCGACCTGATCGTGTCCAGTCAGGCGACACTGGATGCGGCACCGGTCACGCCCAAAGAGCCCTCTGACCCTACTTTGCCTTCGCCGCCTGCGCGTCGATCCACGCATTGGCCGCCGACATCGCCTCGTCCAGCGTGACCTTCGCCGCCTTGTACAGCTTCGTGTCGGTCACGCCGCTGCGCTCCACCAGCTGCTGGCCCGCGTCGAGCGTCGACTGCAGCCCGTTGGCCAGCGTCGTCGCCACGCCGGAGTCCGCATACTCCGACCGCAGCCGCTCCACCAGCGTTTTGCCCCGCGCAATCGAGTCGTTCAGTGTGTCCTTGGCGCTGCCGGACGCGTCGCCGTCCGCAGGGTCCGACGTGCCGCCCAACAGCTCGCTGGCCTGCTGCTTGGCCTGTTTCTTCATCTGCGCGACCGAGTCGTTGAGCGAGTCGGTCGCACTGTCCAGCACGTTCGCCACCAGGTTGAGCTGCGTGATCGTCGCGTTGGTGGCACACCCCTGCTCGGAGACGGTGCCCTCGGCGGCGTCCATCGCCTTGGCCACGGCGTCCAGCGCGTCGTCGACGCCCAGCGCTCCCTGGATGAACTGCCGGATCCCGCTGGTGTTCTCCGTCGTGTCGATGAGCGACTTGCGCGCCCCGCTGAAGCTGGTGACCGCACCGCGGCATCGCTCCAGCGCCTTCGTGTGCTGGTTCGCGTAGATGACGCCGCCGACGATCGCCAGCACCACCAGTACCGCCACGACGATTGGCCAGCGCCGCCGTTTCCTGGCCGGCGGTGCAGGCGGCACATAACTCGGCACGGTCTCCTCGGCGATGACGATCCGCTCGGTCGGCAGTGTCTGCTCCTGCTTGGTCATGTGTGGCCCCCAGTCGTCGGCATGTCTGTTGCCATCCTAGCCTGCCCGCCGGCCGCCGCTCGGACACATTTTCTCCGGGCATGCAAAATGTGTCGGTCCCTGGCCTGCACAATCGGGAAAAGTGCGGCCCAGGGACCGACACAAATTCACGGCGCAGAAAAATGTGTCAACTGCCACCACGGCCCGGCACTGAAGAGACAGGGGACACCGCCCGCCCACCGTCGGCGAACACCTGCGTGACATGAGGCAGACCCTGCACTAAAATCTGAGAGTTCAAGAGTCTCATGGGAACAGAGGTAACAATGGTTCAGACGACGCCGCAGCGGCAGACGACCCCGGGGCTGCGCATCGGCCTCGACATCGGCTCGACCACCGTCAAGGCCGTCGTGCTCGACGCCACCGATCGGCTGGCCGACGCCGTCTATGCCGACTACCGCCGCCATCACGCCAACGTGCGCGCCACCATGGAGGAACTCCTGCGCGACATCAGGCAGCGCCTGTCCGAACTCGGCCGCGCCGACGAGCCGCTCACGCTGGCCGTCACCGGCTCCGGCGGCCTGGGCATCGCCGACAGCCTCGGCGTGCCCTTCGTGCAGGAGGTCATCGCGGAGACCGACGCCATCGACGCCGCCTACCCGCAGGCCGACGTCATCATCGAGCTCGGCGGCGAGGACGCGAAGATCACCTACTTGAAGCCCACGCCCGAACAGCGCATGAATGGCTCGTGCGCCGGCGGCACCGGCGCCTTCATCGACCAGATGTCCACGCTGCTGGACACCGACGCCGCCGGCCTCAACGACATGGCCAAGCAGTACCGGACGCTCTATCCGATCGCCTCGCGCTGCGGCGTCTTCGCCAAGACCGACCTGCAGCCGCTCATCAACGACGGCGCCGCCAAACCCGACCTCGCCGCCTCCATCTTCACCGCCGTTGCCACGCAGACCATCGCCGGACTTGCCGCCGGACGGCCCATCCATGGCACCGTCGTCTTCCTCGGCGGCCCGCTCTTCTTCATGAGCGAACTGCGCGAAGCCTTCCGCCGCGCCCTCGACGGGAAGGTCGACGAGTTCGTCACGCCCACCGACGCGCACCTGTACGTGGCGTACGGCGCCGCGCTCGCGCTGAACGAACCCGACCGGCTCGACGACCCCTCACGTGCGCGCACCCACACCGCGACCGAGATCATCGACGCGCTCGAACGGCTGAGCACGCAGCCGTCGGCCGCGGACACCATGCCTCCGCTGTTCGCCACCGACGCCGACCGCGCCGCCTTCGACGCGCGCCACCACCGCGAACACGTGCACGTCGGCACCCTGGAAGGCGCCACCGGCCCTCACTTCCTCGGCATCGACGCCGGCTCGACCACCATCAAGGCGACCCTCGTCAACGACGACCGCGACATCGTCTGGTCCTCCTACGCCACCAACGACGGCAGCCCGCTGACCGCCGCCGTGGACATCGTGCGCACCATCCAGCGTGAGCTGCCGAAGGATGCGTGGATCGCGCGCTCCTGCGCCACCGGCTACGGCGAAGGACTCATCACCACCGGCCTGCACCTCGACGAAGGCGTCGTGGAGACCATGGCCCACTACCGCGGCGCGGAGATGACCAGCCCCGGCGTGACCGCCGTCATCGACATCGGCGGCCAGGACATGAAATACCTGGCGATCAACGACGGCGTCATCGACTCCATCGCCGTCAACGAGGCGTGCTCCTCCGGCTGCGGCTCCTTCCTGCAGACCTTCGCGCAGTCCATGGGGCTGACGATCGAGGAGTTCACGCAGGCGGCGCTCGCCTCCACCGCGCCCGTCGACCTGGGCTCGCGCTGCACCGTGTTCATGAACTCGTCGGTCAAGCAGGCGCAGAAGGAAGGCGCCTCCATCGAGGACATCGCCGCCGGCCTGTGCTACTCCGTCGTGCGCAATGCCTTGTACAAGGTCATCAAGCTGCGCGACTCCGGCGAACTGGGCGACACCGTCGTCGTGCAGGGCGGCACCTTCCTCAACGACGCCGTGCTGCGCGCCTTCGAACTGCTCACCGAACGCGAGGTGACACGGCCGAACATCGCCGGCCTCATGGGCGCCTACGGTGCGGCGCTGACCGCGCGCATGCACTACGACGACGTCGCCGACGACACCGACGGCGACGCGCGCTCCGGCGAGGCGCCGACCGCGCAGGTCGCCGGCGGCGAGCATACCGTCTCCACCATCCTGTCCGGCCAGGCACTCGACGAACTGGATATGACCACCGAGCGCGACGTGTGCAAGCTGTGCCAGAACCACTGCAAGCTGACGATCACCACGTTCCACGACGGTTCGCGCTATGTGACCGGCAATCGCTGCGAGCGCGGCGGCGACGCCAAGCGCAAGCGCAGCGACCGGCCGAACCTGTACGACTACAAGTACAAGCGCGCCTTCGCGTACCGCCGCCTGACCGACAGGAAGGCGACGCGCGGCGAGATCGGCATCCCGCGCGTGCTCAACATGTACGAGAACTACCCCTTCTGGTTCACGCTGCTCACGTCGCTGGGCTTCAAGGTCGTCATCTCCGGGCGCTCCAACCACGAACTCTTCGAGACGGGCATCGAGTCGATCGCCTCGGAGAACATCTGCTACCCGGCCAAGCTCGTGCACGGGCACATCAAGTGGCTGCTGGGCAAGGGCATCCGGACGGTCTTCTACCCGTGCATCACCTACGAGGAGAACCTCGTCGAGGGCACCGACAACCACTACAACTGCCCGGTCGTGGCCAACTACCCGCTGGTGGTGGGCGCGAACATGGCGGAACTGCGCGAGGAGGGCGTGCGCTTCATGCACCCCTACTTCAACCTCGCCGACCATGCGCTCATGGTCGACCGCATCGTCGACGAGTTCGCCTGGGCGGGCGTGAGCCGCCTGGAGGCGGAGACCGCCGTGGCTGCCGCCTACGCCGAGGACAAGGTCTTCAAGCACGACGTGCAGATGGAGGGCCTGCGTGCCCTGGCCTACATGAAGGAGCACGGTTGCCGCGGCATCGTGCTCGCCGGCCGCCCCTACCACGTGGACCCGGAGGTCAACCACGGCATCCCCGAGACCATCTGCTCGCTGGGCATGGTGGTGCTCTCCGAGGACTCCATCAGCTGGATGGACCCCACCGCCAAGCCGGACCTCACCGCCTTCCTCGCGGCGGGGGAGCAGGACCCGCGCGCCAGGAACGCCGACGGGTTCCGTCACGTGGAGGACCGCAAGGTCACCATGCCGCTGCGCGTGACCAACCAGTGGGCCTACCATGCGCGCCTCTACCAGGCCGCCGACGTGGTCGCCCACTACCCGGGCCTCGAACTCGTGCAGCTCAACTCCTTCGGCTGCGGCCTCGACGCCATCACCACCGACCAGGTCGCCGAGATCCTCGCCGACAAGGCCGACGTGTACACCATGCTCAAGATCGACGAGGTCACCAACCTGGGCGCCGCGAAGATCCGCCTGCGCTCCCTCAAGGCCGCCATCGAGGAACGCGAACGCAACCGCGGCGGCTTCCGCCGCACGGGCAGTGAGGCGCCCACGCCGGGCCGCCAGGTCATGCTCGACGCCGTCATGCCGGACAACCCGCACGCCAGGAAGCATCGCGAACAGACGGCCACGCTCAGCCACTACGCCAAGCGTGCGCCCTTCGCCAAGGGCATGAAGAAGACGCACACCATCGTCGCCCCGCAGATGAGCCCCATCCACTTCCGGCTCGTCGAAGCCGCGGTGCGCGCCTCCGGCTACAAGTTCGACGTGCTCGAGACCGCCGACAAGCAGGACGTGGAAACCGGCCTCAAGTACGTGAACAACGACGCCTGCTACCCGGCCATCATGACCGTCGGCCAGCTCGTCGAGGCCATCAAGTCGGGCCGCTACGACCCGGACACCACGGCGCTCGCCATCTCGCAGACCGGCGGCATGTGCCGTGCCACGAACTACTTCGGCCTGATCCGCAAGGCGCTGGTGGACGCCGGCTACCCGCAGGTGCCGGTGCTGGCCATTTCCACGCAGGGACTGGTGGACAACCCCGGCTTCACGCCCACGCTGCCGCTGCTGCACCGCGCGGCCAAGGCGCTCATCCTGGGCGACCTGCTCATGAAGTGCCTCTACCGGGTGCGCCCCTACGAGGCGCATCCGGGCAGCGCGGACCGGCTGTACGAACGGTGGAACGCCATCGTGCGCGAGACCCTGGAGCACCACGGCAACTCACGTACGGCGCAGATGCTCTTCGGGAGGCTGCACTGGACCTATCCGGCGCTGTGTCGCAAGATCGTGCAGACCTTCGACCGGCTGCCGGTGACGACCGAGGAGCGCAAGGTGCGCGTCGGCGTGGTTGGCGAGATCCTGGTCAAGTACCATCCGGACGCCAACAACCACGTGGTGGACGTGATCGAGTCGCAGGACTGCGAGGCGGTGGTGCCGGGCATCCTGGACTTCATGACCCAGCGTCCCTATATCAACGACTGGAACCAGCGGCACCTGGGCACCGGCGGCCCGTCGGCCATGTATGACGCGTACCGCAAGCTCGTGGACATGTACATGAAGCCGATCCGCTCCGCCTTCGACGCCTCGCGCCGCTTCGAGAACGATGCGCCGATGAGCGAGATCGCCCGCAAGGCCGCCTCCGTGACCTCCCTGGGCGTGCAGGCCGGCGAAGGCTGGCTGCTGACCGGCGAAATCGTGGAGCTCATCGAGTCCGGCTGCCCGAACGTGATCTGCGCGCAGCCCTTCGCATGCCTGCCCAACCATGTGACCGGCCGCGGCATGTTCGGCAAGATCCGGCGCATGTATCCGCAGGCGAACATCGTGTCCATCGACTACGACCCCGGCTCGAGCGAGGCGAACCAGCTCAACCGCATCAAGCTGATGATCGCCGCCGCGAAGAAGGCCGCGGCCGAAGCCTCCCGTTAGCGGGCCGCCTTTCCCGAGAAATTGTTCATTTTTCTGAACAAAATCTAGGCCGCGGGCCGCCTGTGCTGCTCGCCCTAGATTTTGTTCAGAAAAATGAACAATTTCTTGTGTATGTGCAAGTTTTGCACACGTTATCGGTTTTTCCGTGAACGCGCCCGTCGTGTCACCAGCTGACCGCGCTACCATGGGCGGTTATGACGACACCACGAATCTCGTACGCGCACCTGTTGGTGCGGCCGAATCCCAAGCACGTGCGCAGCCTGGTGCGCTTCTTCGAGGAGGGATGCTCGAAGCGCGGCACCGGTGGCTTCGGCGTGGAAATCGAACACCTGCCCGTCCACAATGCGGATGACACGGCGGTGACCTACTTCGAGCCGGCCGGCGTGGAGGAGCTGCTGCGCCGCCTGCGCCCCTACTACGATCCCGCCAAGGAGTACTGGCAGGACGACCACCTGGTGGGACTGGGCCGCGAGGGCATCGGCATCTCGCTCGAGCCGGGCGGGCAGGTGGAGGCCTCCATCGGCATCCTGCGCAAGCCGGAGGACCTGCTCGGCATCTACCGGCGCTTCCGCGGCGAGGCGGACCCCATCATGGAAGACCTCGGCTTCCGCCTGATTGAATACGGCTACCAGCCGAAGACCTCCTTCGAGGACATCCCCGTCAACCCGAAGCTGCGCTATGCCGCGATGACCGAATACCTGGGCCGCATCGGCCAGTTCGGCCCCTGCATGATGCGCGCCTCCGCCTCCACGCAGGTGAGCATCGACTACGTGGACGAAACCGACGCGATCGCCAAGATGCGTCTGGGCACCGCCATCGGCCCCATCCTCGCCTGGTTCTTCCGCAACACCCCGTACTTCGAGGGCGTGGAGAACCCGTGGCCCCTGTGCCGCCAGCGCATGTGGGACTACCTGGACGTGCAGCGCACCAACGTGACGCCCGGCCTGTACGACGAGCGCTTCGGCTGGGAGGACTACGCGGCGGACGTGCTGGGCACACCGCTCATGTTCGCCGACCTGACGCACACGCCCGAGGCCGTCGGACGGCCCTCCCGCGAACTCGAATTCGCCGCCTTCTACCAAACCGCGGGTGACGTCTACCCGGACCGCGAGCTCAACGAGTACGAGGTCAACCATGTGCTGAGCACGCATTTCAACGACGTGCGCCTCAAGAACTTCATCGAGATGCGCCACTGGGACTCCCTGCCCGTCGAACGTGCCGAACGCCTCACCCAGATTGTGGCCGACCTATTCTACGACCCCGCGAAGCGCACCGCGCTCGAGAGCTACTTCAGCGGCCTGAAGGGCGAGGACGTGCACGCCGCGAAGGCCGTGCTGCAGGCCGACGGCGCCGACGCCCGCCCCTACGGCAAGCCGCTGGACCACTGGCGGGAGCTGCTCGCCCTGGACGACGTGCGCGCCGACGTCCCCGGCGACCCGCTCCACCCGGCCGTCTTCCAGCGCTGATCCGTCCTCGGCATCCCGCTGCCGGCCGAACCTGCGCGGTCCCGCGAAAGCGACCATAATGGGACGCAGTGCAACCAAGGATCGCAAGGAATGCAAAGGAAGAGGTGGGTGCATGAGGATGCCGATGGACATGTACGTGGTCAGGCACGGCCAGTCCGAACAGAACAAGCTGGTGAAGGCGAACGAGGACGGCAACGACGAGGTCTTCACCCAGGAGCTGGTGACCGTGCCCGACCGTTCCTGGCGCCTGACCGGCACCGGACGCCGCCAGGCGCACCTCATCGGCCGCTGGCTCGTCTCGAAGCAGGAGTCCTTCGACCAGTACCTCGTCTCCCCGTACATCCGCGCCCGCGAGACGGCGGTGAACATGGAACTGCCCGGCGCGCGCTGGCGCGAGAACCGGCTGCTGCGCGAACGCTCGTGGGGCGAGATCAGCACGCGGCCGCGCACGGAATTCCGCGAACAGTACCCGAACAACTGGGACTTCCGCGAGGCCGACCCGCTGTACTGGCGTCCGCCGGCCGGCGAAAGCATCGCCGACGTGAGCGAGAACCGCGTGCAGAACCTGCTCAACGACCTGTCGCGCAACGCAGACGGCGAATCCGTGGTCATGGTCACGCACGGCGACTTCATGGACGCGCTGCGCCTGACCATCGAGGACCTCAGCGACGAACAGTACCTGGAGATGAGCCACGACCCGCAGTGGGCGATCCCGAACTGCACCTGCTTGCACTATTCACGCAAGGACCCGGTGACCGGCAAGACCCACGGACGGCTGCGCTTCGTGCAGGTCGCCAAGCCGGTATGCGTCGACGGCAAGTGGGAAATCCGCGAGGAGCCGTGGCGCGAGTTCCGCCGCCAGCTGCTGACCAACGGCGACCTGCTCGCCACCGTACGCAACGTCGACCGCCATATCCCCGACGACGCCCCGCTGACCCGCGGCCGCAACCGTCGCCGCTGAACATGCCGTCCGTGCGCCAGCTACACTTGACCTCCATGGTGACGAAACGAGTGCGCAAGAGTCCCGAGGAACGCATGCGGGAAATCGAGCAGGCCACGGCCAGACTCGTCGCGGAACGCGGCTATAACGGCATCTCGCTCAAGGACGTCGCCGAGGAAGTGGGCATGAGCCAGCCGGGCCTGTTGCATTACGTCGGCAACAAGGAGGGGCTGCTGTCCCTGCTCATCACCGACATGTATGACGCGCACGGCACTCCCGCCGAGTTCATGGCGTCCGGGCTGCCCGGCAGTGACCCCGAGGCGCCGCTGTTCCCCGCCTATCTGCGATTCCTGGTCCGCCACAATGCCGCCCAGCGGCAGATGGTGCAGCTCTTCCTCATGCTCTACATCGAATCGGTGAATCCCGACCATCCCCTGCACGATTACTACCGCAACCGTCCCGAGAACATCTGGGAGCACTATTCGCGCTACCCGTGGCGCATCCCGCCGCAAGTGGGGCAGTGGGACCCGGGCATGCGCCCGTACGTGAGGCGCGTCATCGAGGCGATGGACGGCGTGCAGATGCGCTGGTTGTGCCTGCCGCCGGTCGACCTGTATGACGAATGGCTGGTCTTCGAGCGGATGATCTTCCCGTCCCCCATCTGGGACGGCTACCGCTGACAGCCTGCGACGCCTCGCCTGACGCCTACGCCCGAATCTTCGTCGGGCAACGCCGAACCCACCCGGACCATGTCGTGATGCCCCTGGCACCAGAGGTCAGTATGACTTTTCTGGCTCTTCGCGTTTGGGTGTGCAGGCATGTCCCTGAGCTCATGTCTCCTCTCCACTTGGCACGCCGCATTTCGGGTGCCGAGTAGAAAACGCAAACTGAACCTGCGTTTTGTACTCGGTGTCCAGCGACTGCAGCGCATGGCTCCGGGGGTGGTACGGCGCATACGGCTCGCACCGTCCCGACACTCGGGCAGGATCCCTGAAGGCACCCGGCCCTCACACACTAAAACGTGAAGAGCCACTTTCCTTCGAAAATGTATCTAATTTTTATTAGATATAGCGTCAAATCCTTGTATTTCAGCCAAGACACGCCATAATTCCTCGAGCTTGACGAGGCGTGGCACATCGATATCATGTTTATATCTAACATCTGTTAGATATAAATGGGGCAGATTCGCAGTGGCGCGGAACTGCCGGTCGACGAGGACGAAAGGAACCGGATCATGAGTGAGCCGAAGCATGGAGGGCCGACCGGGCGACCGGCAGCCGCGGCACGACCCTTGTCCGATGCGGTCAGTGCAATCGCCAGCAGTGAACTCGACGAAGCGATCGTGGACGAGGGCGTCGCCCTGGGGGCGGCCGAGAGCGCGGCCATGCCCGTGGACCTGGGCGTGCGACTGGCCATCTACAACAAGAACCTCGAAGCGGCCCGCCGGGACCCGCACCTGTCTCCCGAGACGGGCAAGCCCATGCCGTCACGCACCAAGGCGCGCTATGCCGCGGCCTTCCTCGTCTTCGGCCTGCTGTGGATGAGCGGCCTGGGCATCGTTTCCGCGGTCCTCCTGCCCGAACACCTCAAGAGCGTGCCCGGCGTGGCACCCGAGGCGCTGGTCGGCATCATCAACTCCTGCACCGCGGTCGCATCGCTCGTCTCGAACCTCATGTTCGGCAACTTCTCCGACCGCTCCCGTTCGCGGCGCGGCAGGCGCACCCCCTTCATCCTCGGGGGAGCGGTCCTTGGCGGCGTCACCCTCTTCCTGACCGGCATGTCGCTCAACCCGGTCCTCATCACCATCGTCTACTGCCTGTGCATGTTCGGCCTCAACTGCATGCTCGCCCCCATGGTGGCCATCATCTCCGACCGCATCCCCATGGGCGTACGTGGTACGATGTCCGCATTCTACGGTGCCGGCTCCACCGTCGGCTCGCCCATCGGCACGCTCATCGGCGCCGTCTTCATCGCCAACCAGGTACCCGGCTTCGTGCTCGCCGGCGTCCTCATGCTGCTGTCCGGCATCGTCGCGGTCGTCGTCCTGCCCAAGGAAGCCCCCGCCGACTTCCTGCCGCGCCAGAAGGACGGCCTGCGTGAAGTCGTCATGAGCTTCCGGCCGCCGAAGTTCTCCATGGCGCATGACTTCTACAAGGCCTTCGCCGGCCGCCTGTGCATGCTGCTGAGCTATCAGATGATCACCATCTACCAGCTGTACATCCTCGAGAACTACGTGGGGCTGGGGACCAAGGAAGCAGGCGTCGTCATCTCCACGATGTCCGTGATCACCATGGTCGTCTCCCTCGTCGGCTCCATCGCCGCAGGTCCGCTCTCGGACATGATCGGACGGCGCAAGGTGCCGATCGTCATCGCCTCCGTCCTCTTCGCCGTCGGCATCGCCATGCCCTGGGTCTGGCCCACCACCACCGGCATGTTGCTCTACGCGGGCATCGCCGGCCTCGGCTACGGCGTCTATTCGTCCGTCGACCAGGCGCTCAACGTGGACGTGCTGCCCAACAAGGAAGAAGCAGGAAAGGACCTGGGCATCCTCAACCTGGCGACCACGCTCGGCCAGATGCTCGGCCCGGTACTCATGTCCGCCATCACTCTCTCCCTCGGCTACGCCTTCGCCTTCCCGATCGCCATCGCCTTCGCACTGCTCGGCTGCGTGTTCATCATGCTGATCCGCGGCGTCAAGTAATCCCCGGCAGCCTTGGGCAGCCCGGCCGTGTTCGCCCATGGAACAGCGCGCACAGTGCTGGTACGACTGCAAGCAGGGGCAGTGAACCGCTCCGCCGCACGGCACTGCCCGGACCAAGCCGACAAAACCCTCGCAACAACGGAACATACGAACATAGGAGTCCAACATGTCCACTGCATCCCCCTACCCGTACCTCAACCCCGACCTGCCCATCGGCGAACGCGTCGCCGACCTGCTCTCGCGCATGACCCTCGAAGAGAAGGTCGGCCAGATGCTGCAGCTCGACGCGCGCGACGGCGACCTGCACGCCCTCGTCGTCGACCGCCACGTCGGCTCCATCCTGCACACCGCGGCCGACGACATCGTACGCGCCGCCGAACTCGTGCACGACGAGACGCGCCTGCACATCCCGCTGCTCATCGGTGACGACTGCATCCACGGCTACTCCTTCTGGCCCGGCGCCACCATCTTCCCCAGCCAACTGGGCATGGCCATGAGCTGGGACCCCGAGCTGGTGCGCCAGGCGGCGCGCGCCACTGCCGAGGAAGTCGCGCCCACCGGCGTGCACTGGACCTTCTCACCGGTGCTGTGCATCGGCCGCGACACCCGTTGGGGACGCGTCGACGAAACCTTCGGCGAAGACCCCACACTCATCGGCGACCTGGCCTGCGCCATGATCGACGGCTACCAGAAGGGCGCCCGCACCGGCGACGCCTTCGATGACGACGCCATCCTCGCCTGCGCCAAGCACTTCGCCGGCTACAGCGAAACCGAAGGCGGCCGCGACGCCTCCGAGGCGGACCTGTCGCGCCGCAAGCTCACCTCCTGGTTCCTGCCGCCCTTCGAACGCGCCGCCAAGGCCGGCTGCGCCACCTTCATGCTTGGCTACGAATCCATCGACGGCACGCCCGTCACCTTCAACCAGTGGCTGCTCTCCGACACGCTGCGCGGCAACTGGAACTACACCGGCACCCTCGTCACCGACTGGGACAACGTCGGCCGCGCCGTGTGGGAACAGCACGTCAAGCCCGACTATGCGCACGCCGCCGCCGACGCCGTACGCGCCGGCAACGACCTCGTCATGACCACGCCGCAGTTCTACGAGGGGGCCATCGAAGCCGTCCGCTCCGGCATGCTCGACGAGGCGCTGCTCGACGACGCCGTCGCCCGCATCCTCACCCTCAAGTTCCAGCTGGGCCTCTTCGAGGACCCGCGCCTGCCCGACCCCGAACGCATCAAGGCAGCCATCGGCAGCGACGCACACCGCGCCACCAACCTGGCCATCGCCCGCGAATCCGTCACCCTGCTGACCAACCGCGGTGCCATACCCTTCGCCGCTGACGGTGCCAAGCACATTGCCGTGGTCGGCCCCCTCGCCGACGACGCACAGAACCAGCTGGGCGACTGGGCCGGCTCCTCCGGCCAGGTGCCGTGGATGCAGGACGGCCAGCCGCGCGAACTGATCACCACCGTCCTCGACGGCATGCGCGCACTCGCCGGCGACGCCGACGTCACCTACGCACGCGGAGCAAACGTCATCGACCTGGTCGACGACCCCGCCGGCGCCACTTTCCCCGACGGCCAGCCGCGTCCCAAGCTCGCCGTCGCCGCCCCCGTCGACCAGACACTGCTCGACGAGGCATTGGACGTCGCGCGCGACGCGGACCTGACCGTCGCGGTCGTCGGCGACGTCGTCGAACTGACGGGGGAGACCTGCTCCACCGCCACCCTCGAACTGCAGGGCGGCCAGAACCGGCTGCTCGAGGCGCTCGCCGCCCAGGCGCGTGAAACCGGCAAGCCCCTCGTGGTGGTGCTCATGAGCTCCAAGCCGCAGGTCATGCCGCCGTGCGTGATCGGGCGCAACGGGGTCTTCGTGGATGACTCCTGCACCGACGGCGTCGCGGCGTTCCTTTACGCGGCCAACCCGGGCATGGAAGGCGGCCGCGCCATCGCGGAGATCATCCTCGGCGTGACGGAGCCCAGCGGACGCCTGCCCATCACCTTCCCGCGGCATGCCGGCCAGCTGCCCGTCTACTACAACCAGGTGCGCGGCCAGCACGGCGACCGCTACGCCGACCTCACCCAGGATCCCGCCTTCGCCTTCGGCGAGGGCCTGTCCACCACCGAGTTCTCCTATGGCGAGCCGCGCATCGTGAACGGCAGTGAATTCGGCGTGGGGGACACGGTGCACGTGGAAGTCGAGCTGGAGAACGTGGGACCGCGTGCCGGCACCGAGACCGTGCAGCTCTACGTGAGCGACGTGGTCACCTCGTGGACCTGGGCGGAGCGTGAGCTCAAGGCCTACCGGCGCGTCTGCCTCGAGGCGGGGGAGCGCACCACCGTCGAATTCGAGCTGCCGGTGGCCGACTGCACCGTCGTGGACGGCGAGGCGAGGCGCGTGGTCGAGTCCGGCGAGTTCAAGGTGCTCGTCGGCCACTCCAGCCGCCTCAAGGACCTGCAGGAGGCGGCGTTCACCGTGCGGTAGGGGCCTGTGGGGCCTTCTCGAATGCCGAAATGGGCGAGATTGGCTTCGGAGAGTCGGGAAGGCGTATGGCTCCTACCGACGGCACCGTGTATTACAGGCAATAGCCATAGCGGCATATCGGTTGGTGCGGTGGCACACGCCACCTCCTACCTTTACCCGCATGCGCCAGTCCCGCGATGCGAGCAAGTGCGCCGTGGACGCCTCACGGATGCCTACACTGTGCGCACGCCCGCCACGCGAACGGGCAAGCACAGGAGAGAAAAGAGACCATGACCACCGCCATCCGCACCCCTCGCACCTCGGCCCTCGCCTCGGCCGCGCTCGCCACGATCCTCGCACTGGGCGGCTGCTCCACGCACACCGCCAAGTCCTACACCTACAACGTGGATACCGGTGACGCCATCAAGATCGAACTGGACACCACCGGCGGCTACGACATCGACGACGAGGTACCCTTCACCGTGACCAAGGACGGTGAGACCGTCACCCAGGGCACCTTCCTCAAGGGCGACGAGGGTTACTCTCTCTACAGCCAGCAGGTGGCCGACGACGAGGATGCCGAAGTGATCGCCGAAGGTGAGCAGGGCGGCAACGAATACCTGTTCTGGAGCGTCGACAACGACGGCACCATGGAGTATGACTACGTGATCCGCGTGAAGGATTCCTCCACCGCCGTCCTGCTGGGCAGTCAGGCCGGCGAGCAGGAAGCCCGGGACGTCTTCGAGCGCATGCGAATCACCGTAGACTGACAGGAAGCTGGTTTTCACTGCTGGCGATGACGCGGCGCGCAACCGTGACGGCGGGGCCATGATGGTACCTAGTTCACGGCCTGTACGGCGCCCATGACCTCCATGCGCGTCCCCTCGGGTCACAAGGAGGAACACTTATGGCAAAGCCGAATATCGCATTCGTGGAAACATCGCTGACGGACGGCTCCTTCGAGGCCGACCTGGCCAAGGAAGCCATCAAGGCCATCGGCGACCGCGCCGAGGTCATCACCGTCGACTACGAGGACCTGCCGCTGCTCAACGAGAAGTCCAAGCTGGCCGCCCCTGATGCCGCGCTCGCGATTCGCGACAAGTTCCGCAACGCGGACGCCGTGTGGGTCTTCATCTCCCAGTACCAGAAGTCCATCCCGCCGATGGTCCACAACCTCTTCGACTGGCTGAGCACCCCGATGGCCAACGACAGCCAGACCACCAGCGTGCTCGACCAGAAGCCGGTCGCCATCACCGGCGTTGGCGGCTTCAATGGCATGTTCGCCCGCGTGCAGCTCGGCGACCTGCTCGAGGCCAACAACATGCGCGTCTTCCCGGTCGAGGTCGGCCTGTCCGTGCCGGACGAGGCCCTCGCCACCGACAAGTGGGTGCTGGACGAGGCCGACGTCAAGGCCATCGACATGCAGGCCGACGACTTCCTGGCCTTCATCTCCGAGAACGAAGAGAAGTAAGGCAGCCGATTCCCCTTTGCGAGGCCGCGCCCGGCACTGCCGGACGCGGCCTCGCGTCGTAATGCTGTGGGGGCTCTGGAAATCTCTCGTTTTTCCGTGAGATTTCCAGAGCCCCCACAGCATTACGCTCAGGGATGACACTCGTTGCAGATGCAACTGTTGTATGTGAGACAACATATAATGCTTTTCGGTTCCAACGGGCATGGCCACTGCCACCATGCACGCAGACGGCGGTGACGCCGGGAACGAGAGCGACGAGAACGACAAGAGGGTGACGGACATGTGCGACGCGAACGACATCGAGAGTGCGGACGTCATGGACTTGCAGCCGAGCCGCGCAATCCGCGCCCTGCACAACCTCATCGGCCGCTACTGGAATGCCTCCATTCCGCAGGATTCCGGCATGTCGGGCTCGAATACCCCCATCATCCTGTACCTGCATGATCACCGTGACGACGATGTCTTCCAATACGACATCGAACGGGCCTTCTCCATCACGCGTTCCACCGCATCCCGCGTCCTCTCCCTCATGGAGAAGAAGGGATTGGTCGAACGCACCGGCGTGGACTGGGATGCGCGCGTGCGCAAGATCACGCTCACGGATGCCGCCACGGACTATGCCGTCCGGTTCAAGCAGGCCGCCACCAACCTCGAACGGATCCTGTTCGCAGGGTTCTCGCCAGAGGAACGCAGCCAGGCGATGGACATGCTCCTGGCCATGCGTCGCAACCTCATCGGCACCGGGCTCGTCGGCACGGACCATGCCACCGATGCGGTGGGCTCCCCGCCGCAGCCGACCCACGCCCCGCCCATCTCCTCCCATGAGGCCGACGAAACGTCGCCCGCGAGGCAAGACAACACCAAGAACACCAAGAACACCAAGAAAGGAGACGATGCGCAATGAGCGCCATCACAGTGGATGCGCCTGCAGCCACGGCAGCCAAGACCAAGCTGCCGCCCAAGCACACCATACGCACGTTGCTCAAGTCACTGCGTGAATACAAGACCGCGAGCCTGCTTTCGCCGCTCTTCGTCGTCGTCGAAGGCGTCATCGAAATCGTGATCCCCTCCGTGATCGCCGTCCTCATCGACAAGGGCATCACGGGCCGCTCCATGCACGACATCTGGGAATACGGCGGCATCCTCATCGTCTGCGCCGCCGTCTCCCTGGGCGCCGGCTTCCTGTCCGGCCGCTTCGCCGCGGTCGCCTCGTCCGGCTTCGCGAAGAACCTGCGCCATGACGAGTTCAAGAAGGTGCAGGACTTCTCCTTCACCAACATCGACCGCTTCTCGACCGGCTCGATCATCACGCGACTGACCACCGACGTCACGAACGTCCAGAACGCCTACCAGATGCTCATCCGGGTGGGCATGCGCGCCCCGGTCATGCTCATCGTCTCCTGGATCTTCGCGTACCGCATCAGCCCGCAGATCTCGCTGGTGTTCCTCGCCTGCATTCCGGTGCTCGGCGTGGGCCTGATCGGCATGGCCGCCGCCGTGCACCCGATCTTCGAACGCGTCTTCCACACCTACGACGAGCTCAACAACATCGTCGACGAGGACCTCCAGGGCATCCGCGTGGTCAAGTCCTTCAACCGCGAGGACCACGAGGACCGCAAGTTCTCGAAGGTCTCCATGCTCATCTACCGCCAGTTCTGCAAGGCCGAGAAGATGCTGAGCATCAACTCGCCGCTGTTCTCGCTGTGCATGTACACCTCCCTGATCACCATCGCGTGGATCGGCGCCCGCCAGATCGTCGCCTCCGGCAACAACGCCGCGGTCGGCCTGACCACTGGCGACCTGACCGCCCTGGTGACCTACGCCATGCAGATCATGATGGCCATGATGATGCTCTCCATGATCTTCGTCATGGTGATCATCTCCCGCGCCTCCGCCGAGCGCATCTGCTCCGTGCTGACCGAGGAGAGCACCATCCGCGAGGTGGCCACCCCCGTCAAGGACGTCAAGGACGGCTCCATCGACTTCGACCACGTCTCCTTCCGCTATTCGGTGAACTCCGAGAAGCCCGTGCTCGACGACATCGACCTGCACATCCGCTCCGGCCAGACCGTCGGCATCATCGGCGGCACCGGCTCGGCGAAGTCCAGCCTCGTGCAGCTGATCCCGCGCCTGTACGACGTGACCGAAGGTTCGCTCAAGGTCGGCGGCACCGACGTGCGCGACTACGACCTGGTGAGCCTGCGCGACCAGGTGGCCATGGTCCTGCAGAAGAACATCCTCTTCTCCGGCACCATCGCCGAGAACCTGCGCTGGGGCAACCCCGACGCCACCGACGAGGAGATTCGCCACGCCTGCCAGCTCGCGCAGGCCGACGGCTTCATCCAGGAGTTCCCCGACAAGTACGACACCTGGATCGAGCAGGGCGGCACCAACGTGTCCGGCGGACAGCGCCAGCGCCTGTGCATCGCCCGCGCACTGCTCAAGAAGCCGAAGATCCTCATCCTCGACGACTCGACCTCCGCTGTGGACACGAAGACCGACAAGCTCATCCGCGAGGCCTTCCACCACGAGATCCCGGACACCACGAAGATCATCATCGCGCAGCGCGTCGCCTCCGTGGAGGAGTCGGACATGATCATCGTCATGCACGAGGGCCGCGTCCTGGACAAGGGCACACACGACGAGCTCATGGCCAGCTGCGAGGAATACCGCAGCATCTACGAGTCCCAGACCCAGCAGCACAGCGCCCAGGACCTCGACAAGGAGTCCCAGGACTGGCATGAGGAAGAGGCCGAGGCCGCCGCATTCAAGCAGCAGTACATGCACGACGAAGCCGCCGCCGGCACCAAGACGGAAGGAGGTGACGCACGATGAGCAGCGCAGCAACCGCTCCCGTCGCCATGGTCACAGATGAGGACACCCTCAACGACGATGCCCGCAAGCCGGGCACGGACCCCGCGCGCAAGGCCAACCCGGGCACCCTCAAGCGCCTGTTCGGCTACATCATGAAATACAAGGTGCGCATCGTCATCATCGTCGTCAGCATCATCCTCGCGGCAGTCGCTCAGGCCGGCTCCGCACTGTTCCTGCAGACCCTGATCGACCGCTACATCCTGCCGCTGGTCGGCAAGTCGAACCCCGTATGGGCGCCGCTGGTCCAGGCGCTCGTGCTCATGGGCTGCCTGTACGCGGTGGGCACCTTCGCGCAGTGGCTCTTCAACTTCCTGCTCGTCGACGTCGAGCAGGGCGTCATGAAGACCATCCGCGACGACATGTTCGCCCACCAGCAGACCCTGCCGATCGCCTACTTCGACACCCACGAACACGGCAATGTCATGAGCCGCTACACCAACGACACCGACACCCTGCGCCAGGCCATCAGCCAGTCCTTCCCGCAGATGCTCTCCTCGGGCGTCACCGCGCTGGCCGCACTGATCGCCATGCTGTACCTGTCCGTGCCGTACACGCTGTTCGTGCTCGTGTTCTCCGCGCTGCTCGTGCTCATCCTGCGCGTGCTCGTCTCCCGCTCCGGCCGCTACTTCGTCAAGCAGCAGCAGGAGCTCGGCGACGTCAACGCCTTCGTCGAGGAAGCCGTCAACGGCCAGAAGGTCGTCAAGGTCTTCAACCACGAAGACGCCATGCAGGCCGACTTCGATGCGCGCAACGACCGCCTCTACGACGCCAGCACCGCCGCCAACACCTATGGCAACGTGACCATGCCGGTCGTCGGCAACCTCGGCTATCTGCTGTACGTGCTGTCCGCCGTCTTCGGCGGACTCGCGATCCTGGGCAACTGGGGCAACTTCGGCCTGACGGGCGTCGGCGTCTACTCGCTGGGCACGATCATCTCCCTGCTGACCCTGTCGCGCTCCTTCACCAACCCGATCGGCCAGGTCTCCCAGCAGTTCACCATGGTGATGATGGCCCTGGCCGGCGCCTCGCGCATCTTCGAGCTCATGGACGCCCAGCCGGAGACCGACGAGGGCACCGTGACCCTGGTGAACGTCGAGCTCGGCTCCGACGGCCGCACCATGACCGAGACCGACCGCGTGACCGGCCACTGGGCATGGAAGCGCGAAGCCAGCGACGACGGCACCCGTTCGCGCGAAGCCGCCCGCAAGCTCTCCCCGAAGGCGCTCGAAGTGGCGCAGAAGGCGCACGAGCAGGCGGTCACCTCGTCCAACGGCCGCCTGACGCTGCTGCGCGGCGACGTGCGCTTCACCGACGTCACCTTCGGCTACGATCCGGCCAAGCCGGTGCTGCACGACATCACCTGGTTCGCCAAGCCGGGCCAGAAGATCGCGCTCGTCGGTGCCACCGGCGCGGGCAAGACGACGATCACGAACCTCATCAACCGGTTCTACGACGTGCAGGAAGGCATGATCCTCTACGACGGCATCAACGTCAAGGGCATTCGCAAGCCCGACCTGCGCCGCTCGCTGGGCATCGTGCTGCAGGACGTCAACCTGTTCACCGGCACCGTGATGGACAACATCCGCTACGGCAAGCTCGACGCCACCGACGAGGAATGCATCGCCGCGGCGAAGCTGACCAACGCAGACAGCTTCATCCGCATGCTGCCCGAAGGCTACAACACCGTGCTCGAAGGCGATGGCTCCGGCCTCTCGCAGGGCCAGCGCCAGCTGATCTCGATTGCGCGCGCCGCCGTGGCCAACCCGCCGGCGCTCATCCTCGACGAGGCGACCTCGTCAATCGATACGCGCACCGAAGCTGTCGTCCAGGCGGGCATGGACAACCTCATGCAAGGCCGTACGGTCTTCGTGATCGCCCACCGCCTGTCCACCGTGCGCAACTCGGACGTGATCATGGTCCTCGACCATGGCCGCATCATCGAACGCGGATCGCACGACGAACTCATTGCCGAGAAGGGCGAGTACTACCAGCTCTACACCGGTTCCCTGGAACTGGAGTAAGGCATATCCGACGACACCTCCGGCAGCCACGCCGGGGGTGTCATCTTTCCCCTAACTGCGCAACCGCCCCGCCGCGGTTGCGCAGTGTGCTGTAATGGAAGTCAGACCGAACGGAAACGACATAAGGACGGTAGACATGACTGACATGACCGACAAGATGAAGGAAAACTTCGAGCAGATCAAGGAACGCATCGAAGAGCACAAGGACGACTTCGGCCCGATGGCCGAGAAGGTGAAGGGTGCCGTCAAGGGTGCCAAGGAAGGCTGGGAATCCGCCTCCGTCGAGGACGAGGACAAGCAGCGCATCGCGCACGCCGAGGAAACCCACCAGACCCACTGAGTCAGGGAATGAGACTTGCGCCGGTCCCGAGCGGTCCGGCATGGGAATCACAGGATTGAGCATGGGGACCCGCCGACACGGTGGGTCCCTTTGTGTTGCATGGACGCCATGCGGCGAAATCAGCTGCCGGAAAATTTTCCTCCCGCCGCGGAAAGCTTTTTGTTATCTTGTGCACGAGACTGCCCTCGGGCGGCAGAGAGACACAGAAGACCAAGAAGAATCTCGGGAGTGGACCCATGAACGCCTGGAAGGAGAACCATGGTCCCGCAGGTGACGTCAGACCGACCCACCTGATGGCGACTGCCATACTCGTCAGCTTGTTGCTGCTGCTGTCGCCGCTCTTCGCCGGCTGCGGCGCCACGGATGCCGCCGCCACCGCAGGCGATGCATCGCCGACCGACACCCCTACCACCGTCACCCGACGCGACGAACCGTCGCCGGACACTTCGCCGTCGAATGTCCAGTCTGCCGACGCCGTCGTCCCGCTGCACGTCTCCGGCGCGTACCTCGTGGACGCGCAAGGACAGCCCAAGCAGCTGCGCGGCGTCTCCACCCACGGCATCGCCTGGTTCCCGCAATACGTCAACGGCGACCTCTTCGGCTGGCTCAAGGAGGACTGGGACATCAACACGGTGCGACTGAGCATGTACACCGCGGAAAGCGACGGCTATTGCACCGACGGCGACCGCGCACGGCTGACCGACCTGATGCGCCAAGGCATCGACGCGGCCATCGCACACGACCTGTACGTGATTGTCGACTGGCACACGCTCTCCGACAACGACCCCAACACACACGTCGAGGAAGCCAAGGAGTTCTTCTCCGCCATCTCCAAGGAGTATGCCGGCAAGGCCAACGTACTCTATGAGATCTGCAACGAACCCAACGGCGCCACCAACTGGGACGACGTCAAACGCTACGCCGGGCAGGTCATCCCCGCCATCCGCGCCAACGACGCCGACGCCGTGGTGCTGGTCGGCACCCCCGACTGGGACCAGGACCTCGCCGACGCGCAACGCGACCCCCTCGACTTCGACAACGTGATGTACACGCTGCACTTCTACGCCAACGAACACAGTGCCCAGCTGCGCGACCGGCTGGTGGCCGCCGTTGAAGCCGGCACGCCCATCTTCGTCTCCGAATTCGGCACCACCGACGCCGGCGGCAACGGCACCGTGAACACCGCAGCCGCCGAGAACTGGCTCGACGTGCTCGACCGGTACCACGTCTCCTACGTCATCTGGAGCCTGTCCGACAAGGAAGAGTCCTCCGCGCTGTTCACCACGGACAACAGCACGCACCCGACCGAATCCGACCTGTCCGAACAGGGACGCTGGTACCGCGGCTACCTGCGCGCGCACGCCGACCGGCAGTGAGCCGCCTTCCATTCGCCGCAGGGGTGAAGGAGCGACAGGCCCACGGGACGCGCACTATAGTGGGACACACAGCAACACAGCCCATATATAAAGGAGCGCACCATGGCAGCAGAAGACGTGGCGAACACCCACGAAGGACTCGACGCGATCAGCGACGAGCAGGCCAAGGAGATGGCGAATGTCGTCGACGCCACCGACCACCCCTACGACGACCCGATCACCGGCAAGCCGAACACCGACGTGCCGCACGACGAGCTCGGCGTGGACGAACAGGCCAAGGAACGCCGTGAAGAGCACGACGGAGCCGTGCAGATGGCAGTGGACGCCCCCGAGGAGGACACCAACGCCAACCAGTGGGAGGACACCTACATGGAGGACTCCGCCATGGCCCGCGAAGGCAACGGCGAAGCCTGATTCACGCACACCCGTGACCACATCGGCCGCGGGCCCCGGGAAGACCCCGGCGCCCGCGGCCGATGCCGTATACCGAACCGAACCGAAGGAACCATCCATGCGCATCGTCTCCCAACACCTCGAACTGTCCGGCATCGACAACTGCCGCGACCTCGGCGGCATCCCCACCACCGACGGACGGCACGTCAAGGACGGCCTGCTCATCCGCTCCGCCAACCTGCACCACGCCAGCCACGACGACCTCGAAACCCTCGACTGCCGGGGCGTCCGGCATGTCGTCGACCTGCGCTCGCGCCCCGAACGCCGGCTCAAGCGCGACAGGCTGCTGCCCGGTTGGACCGTGGCAGAACTGCCGACCTTCCGCGAGGCCGGGGAACTCAAGGTCCAGTTGCGCGACCTGGTCACCCGGCCGGGTACCTTCATCGAGGACCTCTACCCGCATCTCGTGCTAGACCAGGCCGCTGTGGACTGCTGGACGGCCTTCTTCCGGCTGCTCGTGGACAACCAGGGCGGCACCCTGTTCCACTGCACCCAGGGCAAGGACCGCACTGGCGTGGCCGCCGCGCTCGTGCTGGCCGCGCTCGGGGTGGACGAGGCCCTGATCCGTGACGACTACCTGCAGACGAACCTGTACATGGGCAAGGAGATCCCCGATTTCGTCGAGGAGATGGAACCCCACCTGGGTGAGCGGATGGACGCCGACATCGACGAGTTCCTCGTGGCCTCCCCCCTGTATTTCGACACGTACCTCGACGTCACCTCCTCCTTCGGCGGTCCCGTCGGCTATCTGCAGGAACGCTGCGCGGTGAGCGACGACGACCTGGCCACGCTGCGCGAAACGTATCTGGAGTGATGCCGGGCTGCCCGTTACTGAAGCGCTTATCATGTTCTGCCAATTGGGAAAAGAAGGTGTTTCTTCCGCGTGTGCAAGTCGGGAATCGGCTAGAGTGGGACGTGCCGTCATTGCAGACGGGCCACCCATTGGAACACGACACGTGAAGGAGCACCCATGGCGGAAGACAAGAAGGAAGGACTCGAGGCCCTCAGCGAGGAGCGGATCGAGCAGCTCAAGGGCGTCATGAAGGAGACCTCCGGCCCCGAGCAGGTGGATCCTGTGACCGGCGAAGCCGAGGACGAGGGCATCCGCAACGTTACCGAGGACAGCCATGAGAAGCTGGCCGAGCAGAACGAGAAGGACCTCCTGTTCGAGTCCGCCGACACCTGGCAGCACATGGAGGTCCCGGAGTAACCCCCGCAACATACGAGCCCCGAGAAATCTCTCGTTTTTCGTGGTATTTCTAGGGCGGACCGCCCCAGCGGTCCGCCCTAGAAATACCACGAAAAATGATCCGTCCCCCGTTTTCTGGACACAGGAAATAGGAGGACGGTTCTTTTGGTTGTGTATCGTCGTGAGGTACGTGAGCAGGCGTTGGTCCTGTTCGAGTACGGGTTCAAGTATGGTGCGGTTTCCTCGAAACTGGGCATAGGCCAGGGCGTGGCACGTGCTTGGCAGGACCTGTACGAGGCTTGTGGCAAGGAGGCTTTGCTGGATATGGGAAGCACGCATCGTTCGTACGCGTACGAGACCAAGCTCGAGGCGGTACGCCGTCTGGAGGCGGGTGAGTCGCCGCGCCAGGTGATGGCCGGGTTGCATATCGCGTCCAGGAGCGTGCTGGCCCGGTGGCGGGCCGCGTGGAAGCAAGGCGGGGACGATGCGTTGCGCGCCAAGCCCCGGGGACGGCCTAGGGGGTCGGGTGAACAAGCCGGTCGAGCCCACGCGCGAGCG
>NZ_JGYV01000005.1 GCF_000741575.1 Bifidobacterium cuniculi | reverse complement strand
CATCCAGCATCCACCGTTTACGGCGTGGACTACCAGGGTATCTAATCCTGTTCGCTCCCCACGCTTTCGCTCCTCAGCGTCAGTAACGGCCCAGAGACCTGCCTTCGCCATTGGTGTTCTTCCCGATATCTACACATTCCACCGTTACACCGGGAATTCCAGTCTCCCCTACCGCACTCCAGCCCGCCCGTACCCGGCGCAGACCCACCGTTAAGCGATGGGCTTTCACACCAGACGCGACGAACCGCCTACGAGCCCTTTACGCCCAATAAATCCGGATAACGCTCGCACCCTACGTATTACCGCGGCTGCTGGCACGTAGTTAGCCGGTGCTTATTCGAACACTACACTCAACACCCCCGAAAGGATGCCTTGCTCGTGAACAAAAGCGGTTTACGACCCGAAGGCCTCCATCCCGCACGCGGCGTCGCTGCATCAGGCTTGCGCCCATTGTGCAATATTCCCCACTGCTGCCTCCCGTAGGAGTCTGGGCCGTATCTCAGTCCCAATGTGGCCGGTCGCCCTCTCAGGCCGGCTACCCGTCAAAGCCTTGGTAGGCCATCACCCCACCAACAAGCTGATAGGACGCGACCCCATCCCATGCCGCAAAAAGCCTTTCCCACAATCACATGCGATCATGTGGAACATCCGGTATTACCACCCGTTTCCAGGAGCTATCCCGGTGCATGAGGCAGGTTGGTCACGCATTACTCACCCGTTCGCCACTCTCACCAGCCAAGCAAGCTTGGCCGGATCCCGTTCGACTTGCATGTGTTAAGCACGCCGCCAGCGTTCATCCTGAGCCAGAATCGAACCCTCCACAAAAAACATGAAGAGAGCATCAACAACGACTCTCAAAAAACAATCAAGATTTATTCATAAAGGAAAATCAACGAAACACCACCGACCCCACCCCCAAAAGGAGACAGGACACGGCGATGCCCACTCAAAACCTCCCAACCCCATTCACAGCTCTCACTGACCCACACCACACAGGCACGGGCGGGATTGGACTGGCAATCAAAAAACAAACCCTCCAACAAACGCTGGAGGAAGTAGTACAGTACACGCTCTTGAGTTCTCAAACCACCACCACACACCAGGAAAGCCCGGCACCCGAAGGAACCCGACCGCCCAGCGGCAGCAAGAGAAAAACCTACACCACAACCACCCAAAACGCAAACCCACCCCTCCCGGACACGCCCCGAACCCAACAAACACAACATCTCCACCGGCGTGTCGCAAACACCCCCACCCAACGCCCGCTTTAAGAACGAAAACACCACCAACCAACTGCCCACCTTAACGAAGAACAACAACCCCATGACACATTTCTACAGGCGTGAGAAATTGTGTAGGCCTCTGGCCCGCACAATTCCCAATTGTGCGGGCCAGAGGCCTACACAATTTCCCCGGCGCCAAAAATGTGTCATGCCCCCATCTGCCCAGACACACAAAGGCCGGGACGGCATACTCCGTCCCGGCCTCCTTCAGTCCTGTTACCTCACCGCTCCAGCAGAGGTGCGACCTGCTTGTCGAAAGCGATGAGAGCCTGGTTGATCACCTTGTCCATGTCGTAATAGGCGTAGGTGCCCAGACGTCCGCCGAACACCACCTGCGGCTCCTCGGCGGCCAGGCGTTTGTACTCGGCGTACAGGGCCTTGTCCTCGTCGGTGTTGATCGGGTAGTACGGCTCGTCGTCGCGGTCGGCGAAGCGGGAGTACTCCTCCCAGACCACGGTCGAATCGTGGCTCTGCTCGTCGGCACGGTCGGGACGGAAGTTCTTGAACTCGATCGCGCGGGTGTACGGCACGTCGGCGTCGGAGAAGTTCATCACCGGGCAGCCGAAATGGTCGTCCTCGTCGTAGCGCACTTCCTTGAAGTCGACGGTGCGCCACTTGAGCTCGCCGAGCTGGTAGTCAAAATAGCGGTCGACCGGGCCGGTGTACACCACCGGCACGCCCGCCTCCAGCAGCGCCTTCTTGTTCAGCGGCTGGGACTCGTCGAAGAAGTCGGTGCCCAGGGAAACGGTGATGCGCGGGTCGTCGATCATCTTCTCGAACCACGCGGTGTAGCCGTCCTCCGGCAGGCCCTCCCAGGTGTCCTTGAAGTAGCGGTTGTCGTAGTTGAAGCGCACGGGCAGTCGCTTGATGATGCTCGCCGGCAGTTCGCTCGCGTCGGTCTGCCACTGCTTGGCGGTGTAGTTCTTGATGAACGCCTCGTACAGCGGACGGCCGATCAGCGAGATGCCCTGGTCGTTGAGGTTCGTCGGGTCGGTGCCGGCCAGCTCGCCCGCCTGCTCCTCCACCAGCGCCTTCGCCTCGGCGGGCGTGTAGTGCGCGTGGAAGAACTGGTTGATCGTGCCCAGGTTGATCGGCAGCGGGTACACCTCGCCGTCGTGGGTCGCGTAGACGCGGTGGACGTAGTCGGTGAAGTCGGTGAAGCGGTTGACGTACTCCCAGACGCGCTCGTTGGACGTGTGGAAGAGGTGCGCGCCGTACTTGTGGATCTCCGCGCCCGTGGCCGGGTCGATGTACGAGTAGGCGTTGCCGCCGATGTGGTCGCGCACGTCGATGATGTGCACGCGCACGCCCAGCTTCTCCACCGCCTGCTGCGCAATGGTCAGGCCGAAGAGGCCCGCCCCCACGATGACGAGGTCCGGCGCCTCGGTCTTTGCTTCCGTCATGCCGCATCCTTTCTCGGTAACCAGCCGGCGGTCCGTCAGCCGACGGTGTTCGACGAAACTGTTGGACAGTCTACTGCAAGCCCACGCTTTCCGCCGCCACCCCGCGAACATGGCACCCGTCATGTTCGCGGGGCGCTTGGAGCGCAAACCTGCGCGCGATTCATAGCAACCGTGGTTTACGATAGTGTGCGTGACCGATTCCGAACTGCATGACCGCCGCGCATTGCCGCCCTTCACACTGCTCATGTCAGTGTACGCCGGCAACACCATGCGCGAACTCGAGCGTGCCGTGCAGTCGGGCACCATCGAGCAGCAGCTGCCACCGAGCCAGGTGGTGATCGTGCGCGACGGCCCGGTGCCCGAGGAGATGCAGCGCTACCTCGATTCGCTGCAGTCGACCGTGGCCGTGTGGTTCGCCGTCGAGTATCCGCTGATGGAACCGCCGACGGTGACCATCGTCCCCCTCGAACGCAACCATGGGCTGGCGCACGCACTGAACGTGGGGCTGAAGTACTGCGAATACGACTACGTGGCGCGCGCCGACTGCGACGACGTCTCCCTGCCCAACCGTTTCTCGACGATCATGCCGCACTTCGTCGGGCAGCACAAGGCCGGCCATGCCTCCGACGACACCATCGACGTGGTGGGCAGCGCCATCCGCGAGTTCCAGGGCGACGAGGACCATCCCGGCCAGGTGCGCCTGCTGCCGGCGGAAGGCAAGGAGCTGGAGCGGTACGCGCGCATGCAGTCGCCCGTCCACCATCCCAGCGCCGTCTTCCGCAAGGCCGCGGTGCTCGACGCCGGCGGCTACCCGGAGAACGCCGGTCGCTTCGAGGACTATCTGCTGTGGGAACGCATGATGCTCAACCACGCGCATTTCCTCAACGTGCCGCAGCCGCTGGTGCTCTACCGCACCAACCAGGAGGCGTACGAGCGGCGCGGCGGCTTCGCCATGTTCCGCGAGGAGTGCCGCCTGCAGTGGCGCTTCCTGCGTGACGGCTTCACCAATGCCTGGGAGTTCGTGCGCAACGTGGTGGTGCGTGCGGCCTACCGCGTCACCCCCACCGCCATCCGCAAACGCGCCTACCACGCCCTCGTGGAGCGGCACAACGTGACGCTGGGCGACGACCAGCTGCATCCACCGCCCGCCCCGCATGGCCGCCACAACCCGGCTGCCGTCAACGACGCTGCCCGCACCAACGCCGGCAGCGGCTCCGAGGGCTGAAGCCGGTCCGTTCGCCGGCGTTCCCCCCGGCCATGCCCGTGCCACGCATTGACGACGGTGCGCGGCCGTCCTGTCACCGTCCGCTCAGCCGAGCGACGGCAGTCCGGCGTCGGCCAGGATGCGCTCCGTGGGCGCCGGCTGCTCCTTCCACCCTTCACGCCAGCCCTGGCGGAAATACGCCGCGATCGACTGGCGGTCGGAGGCATGCAGCCAGGTAAGACCCCAGCGGCGCAGCGCCTTCGGCCAGTAGGCGAGCTGTTCGCCGACGTGGAAATTGCCGCGGGAGAACCGCCACAGCCAGATCTTGTTGCGCACCTCGTTGACGAAGCGCGGGCCCGGGTCGGCGTCGCTCGAGCCGAACACGCGCGTCTTGTGCACCACCACGCTTTCCGGCACGTAGTAGCCGACGTGGTCGCGCAGCAGCGCGGTCGTGTACTCGTAGTCGTCATTCCACAGGAAATAGCCGGCCTGCGGCAACCGCCCCAGTGCGCGGATCGCATCCGCGTTGAGCAGGCAGGAGACGAAGGACAGCGAGCGCACCTGGTATGTCTCAGGGAAGCCGGCGAGTCCGGCGGTGCCCTTGATGAGCCGTGTGCGCGGCCGCGGCTTGTTCATGAGGTGTTCGCGACCGTCGGTCCAGATGGCCTTCGAGCCGAGGGCGGCGGGCATGCAGTGGTTCTGGTCGGCGCAGGCGTCGGCGGCGGCGAGCAGCTCCTCGAGCGCGGTGGGTTCGGGGATGGTGTCGTCGTCCATGAGCCAGACGGCGGGGATGCGGCCGTCGGAGTCGGCAGCGTCGAGGGCAAGCGCGATGCCCGCGGCGAATCCTCCGGCGCCGCCGGTGTTGGCGGTCAGTGCCTTGATCTGGGTGGGCGTGGCGGCGGTGGCGGCGAAGGTGCGGGCCACGTCGAGCGCGTGGTCGGTGCTGGCGTTGTCCACCACGATGAGCAGGTCGGGCCGGCGCGTCTGTGCGTCCATGGCTGCGAGGCATTCCGCGAGGAGTTCCTCGCGGCTGTAGGAGACGACGACGGCTGTTACGTGGTACTGCATACGCGGCATTATACGTGGGCGCCGGGGCGCTGGTTGCCTCGTGAGGATACAATCAGCTCAGCGATTATCGCCCTCCCCATAGTGTGCCGGCGCCGTTTTCTGCGTGCGCCGAGGTGGTGGGAAGTGGCCATGGCGCCGTATGCGCGACTTGAGGAAAGGTTGATGTCCATGGGTGATCTGTCCCGGAATCGAGAGCTGCCGGAGGAGGAAGCGGTATCGGACGACCAGCCGCGGCCTGTCGACGGCGCAACGTCGGCCGTCCCCGCGGATACGGCGGAAGATGCCGTCGACGACGGTGCGGCGGTCGACGTGTCCGATGTGGACGTGACGGTCGACGGCGACGCCGTGACGGTGGCGGAGCAGACCGTCGCTGCCGGCGACCGTGCTGCCGCCGGCAGCCGCCACGGGACCGCAGACAACGGCATTGCCGCCGATTCCGTCGACAGTGGTGCCGCCGACGGCGACAGCACCGCCGATACCACCGAACGCGACACCGCGGACGGCGCCGACGGCGCGACGCCGGACACGGCTACGTCGGCCGTCACCAAGCGCCGTCGGCTGCACGCGCCGGCGTGGTGGCGCCACTACCGGGAGTCGAAGTTCTACCAGGTGTGGAACAAGCGGCCGAAATGGTCGTACGGCTCGTACGGGCTGGTGGCGCTGGTCGTGCTCGCCGTCGCGGACCTGCTCGTGTTGTGGAGCATGAACATGGACGCCAAGTACGATCCCGAGGCCGGCTGGATCGTCAATCAGGTGTTCCTGTCGGAGCTGCTCAAGCTGTCGAGCCTGCCGGGCTTCCTCAACTTCATCGCCCTGGCGCTCGTCTACCTCATCTGCGTGACGCTCATCAACCGTTTCTGGGTGGGCACGGCGGTGTTCGGCGCGATCGCCGGCGTCTATGCCTTCGCCAACAAGGTGAAGGTCACGATGCGCAATGAGCCGGTCATCCCCTCCGACCTGGGCTTCCTGACCGGCGGGGGCGGCGGCGAGGACGTCGCGTCGTTCATCACGGAGACCGTCAAGCCGACGGTCAACGCGGGCGTGGCGCTCGTCGTCTGGTTCGTGGTGCTGTGCGTGCTCATGCAGTTCGTGGACCGCCGCCGCGCCTTCATCCACTGTTCGTGGCGTCGTCCGCTGCGCCCGTGGACCAACGGCTTCGGTCTGGTGTGCCGCATCCTGGCGCCAATCTTGAGCATATGCCTGCTGGTGAGCTACGCAGGCGGCCTGGGCGAGCCGACATCCGCCACGCGCGCCTTCCTGAGGGAGTTCGGTTACCAGCCGACGCTGTGGAACGTGCTCGACGACGCCAAGTCGAACGGCGCGCTCACCACCTTCCTGAGCCTGACGGACGTGAAGGCGATGGACGACGAACCCGACTATTCCAAGGAGACGATGGCGGCCATCAACAGCCGCTACGCCAAGCTGGCGGACGAGGTCAACCAGGAGCGCACGCAGCAGCTGACGGACAGCACCGTCATCATGGTGCTCTCGGAGACCTTCTCCGATCCCAACCGCGTGCCCAACGTGCATTTCGACATCGACCCGATGCCCTTCATCCGCTCCCTCAAGGGCACCACGACCTCCGGCCTGATGCTCTCCCCCGGCTACGGCGGCGGCACCGCGAACATCGAGTTCCAGCAGATGACCGGCTTGAGCATGGCCAACTTCAGCGCGTCCATGCTCTCGCCGTACCAGCAGCTCGTGGCCACGCGCCCGAAGATGTTCTCCTTCAACCAAATGTGGAACGAGGCGTGCGGCGGCGACACCAGCTGTTCGGTGGGCTTCCACCCCTTCCTGCAGCGCTTCTACCTGCGCGGCGTGAACTACAGGAAGTTCGGCTTCTCGCACCTGTACACCCTGGACAGCGACCCGAAGATCACGCACGCCGACACCTACGAAGGCGCCGTGGCCAAGTCGAGCAACGTGTCCGACGAACAGGCCTACCTCAACGTGCTCGACGAGGTCAAGGCGAACGCCGCGGCGGACAAGCCGGCCCAGTTCATCGAACTGGTGACCATGCAGAACCATGCGCCCTACCCGGACCTGTACGGCGCCACCAACGAGTTCCATGCGGCCAACAAGACCACGGACACGCCCGGCGGCGAGATGGGCGTGATCGCGGAGTACGCCAAGGGCCTGCAACTGACCGACCAGGCCACCGAGGACTTCCTCGAGGAGCTCGACGCGATCGACGAGCCGATCACCGTGGTCTTCTACGGCGACCACCTGCCCGGCATCTACACGACCGCCGCAGCCAAGGACGAGAACAGCCTGACCCTGCACGAGACGGACTACTTCATCTGGTCGAATCAGGCCTCCAGCTCGCATGACGTGAAACTGCCCGAGTCCGACGCGGCCTACACCTCGTCGAACTTCTTCATGGCGCAGGCCGCCCAGCAGATGAACGCACGCATCTCGCCCTACCTGGCGCTGCTGACCAAGCTGCACCAGGAAGTGCCCGCGATGTCCCGCTCCGTGACCAGCGGCGGCGTGTGGAACACCGATGGCTCCGTCACCCTGCTCGACTCGTCGGGCAACCCGATCGACGAGAAGGACCTCAGCGACGAAGCCAAACAGCTGCTCAAGGACTACAAGCTCGTGCAGTACGACATGACAGTGGGCGACAACTACCTCATGGACGACGGTTTCATGGCCCTGCCGAAGCAGTAAGGGCGCCCTTGGCGCCCACACATGGTCCCCTTGCCGCCCCGGCAAGGGGACCATGTCGTTGAGAGATATCAAATTCCCCCGTATGGCGCGCAAGCGTATTTTCAAAACGGCTTGAAATCAAGGATCTTCGAATGTCCATATACGGCCGATGCCCCGTTTTTGATATCTCTCAACGTCATCCATGGTTCCCCAGAGCCTTGTTGCGCGGTTTTCACTGCGCAACAAGGCGGCAGGCCCCTGTTCATGGGACAAAGGACCCCGCTCACTATACTGGGGCGCATGGCTACCGACTTTGACTCCTGGGAGACCGTCAACCACGTGGTGTTCCCCGTGCGCGACGCCGACGAGACGATGCCCCTCTACGCAGTGCCGTGGACGCGTCCGCACCCCACGAATGAACAGTTCGACCCCCACCAGGACTTCGAACGCATCGGCTTCGAGGCCATGAACCGCAAGACCTTCCACCATCTGTTGCAGGAGACGGAACCGACCCTGCCGGGCGAACTGTCCGACGACACCGCCGTCGTCGGCCGCACCGCCATCACGCTGGCCGCGAACGACCACCTCACCTTCTGCACCTACTTCAATGCCTTCCCCGCCAGCTACTGGCGCCGCTGGACCGCCGTGCGCACCGTCCGCCTGACCATGGACACGGCCGGCGAAGGCACCATCGACGTCTTCCGTTCCACCGGCCGCGGCATCCCCAAGCCCGTCGAATCCATCGACGTGAGCGGCGAACACAGCCACATCGCCGTGGAGCTGTCCCTCGACGGCCTGCTCGACGGCGGCCTGTTCTGGTTCGACGCCAAGGCGGGCCCCGAGGGTCCGCTCACCGTGGCCGACGCCGCCTGGAGCGTACCCGAGGCCGCGCGGCGCACGCCGCAGCCGGGCACGCTGTCCATCGCCATCACCACCTTCAACCGCCCCTCCTACTGCCACGACCAGCTCAAGGCGATGGCCGGCGACGCGGGCGTGCGCGCGCGGCTCGACACGATCTACTGCGTCGACCAGGGCACCGACCTGGTGAGCGACCAGCCTGGCTTCGCGGACACCGCAGCCGACCTGGGCGGCCAGCTGACCTACCTGCGCCAGCCGAACTACGGCGGCTCCGGCGGCTTCTCCCGCGGCATGTTCGAAACGGTGAAGGCGGCGAAGAGCGCCTACGTGCTGCTGCTCGACGATGACGCGATCAGCGAGCCGGAGTCGATCGTGCGCGCCGTGTGCTTCGCCGACTATTGCACGGCGCCCACCATCGTCGGCGGCGGCATGCTGCACCTCGACAACCGCACCGTGCTGCACACGCAGGGCGAGAACCTTGACCCCAACCAGCAGCGCATGTCCTCCGCGGACCCACGCGGCTACAACCACGACTTCGCGCGTTTCCCGCTGCGCGACACCCCGGACCTGCACAAGCGCATCGACTGCGACTACAACGCGTGGTGGATGTGCCTGATCCCCGTGGAGACGATCCGCGAGATCGGGCTGTCGCTGCCGATCTTCATCAAGTTCGACGACATCGAGTACGGCGTGCGCGCCCGCGAACATGGCTACCTCACGGTGAGCCTGCCAGGCGTGGCGGTGTGGCACCAGGCGTGGCACGACAAGAATTCGCAGCGCACCTGGGAGGAGTACTTCATCGCGCGCAACCGGTGGATGTGCGCGTTGCTGCACCAGGACAGGCCGACGCTGCGGCACGCGGTGGAGATGATGTTCATGGACCTCAACCCGGGACTCAAGTTCTTCTACTCGGCCATGGCGCTCAACCGCATGGCGCTGCGCGACCTCATGCGCGGCCCGCAGTACGTGGTCGAGACGATGCCGCACACCCTGGCGGACGTGAACCGTGCGCGGCAGGGCTTCGTGGACACTGAGACGAAGCCGAACTTCGACGCATTCCCGGAGCCGCGCCGGCGGTTCTCAATCGACGACAACCCGGAGAACGGCGCGGACACGCTCAAGTCGGGCATGAAGACCTGCCTGCGAGGGATCCTGGCGAGGCGCGACGGCGTCGACGCCGAGCGACCGGACGTGGCCGTCCCCGCCCAGTTCACCGTGTGGCGCGCCTTCGAGAACGTGCAGTCCGCTCTGGTCACCTCCCCCGACGGCAACTCCGTGGCCTGGTGCCGCCGTGACAACAAGCTCTTCCGCGAGCAGCTGCGCCGCGGCCTGGTGCAGGTGCGCGCGCTGATGAGCCGCTGGGAGGAGCTCGCCGCGGAATATCGCGCCGCGGACATGGCGAGCTTCGAGACCTGGGAGAGGATCTTCGCGCAGTGAACGTCCGCGGCAAGGAGACGGGCCGCATGCGGCGCCTTCCCCAAGTTTTTGTTCATTTTTTGAACAAAAACTTGGGGAAGGCGGACAAGGCGAGCAGGGTACAGGGATGCGACAGCCCGTTCGGCCAAGTGCCCGACAGGCAAGCGCATGCAGGCGGCACGCAGCGTGCTGGCCACCGGCATGGCGATGGCATGCCTGGGCCTTGCGGCGTGCGGACCGGCCGCATCCGGGCGGCAGGGCGGTGAGGGGACAACGCCGTCGTCCTTCCTGCAGGTGGTGACGGGACACGACGATGCATGGCTGCGCGAGCAGGTGGCGTCGATGGACCGCGAGGAAAAACTGGAGAAGATCGCACACCTCTTCGACTACGGGTACAGCTCCAAGACCGGCCTCGAGTATTCGGGCATGACGAGCGACGGCACCATCTATCTCGAGATGCGGGGCGAAGGCACACGGGCTCCCGACTACGCTGAACAGGACCTGGAGCGCGACGCGCAAGCCACGTGGGACGAGATCAGCGACATCACCGGCCTGACCGACTTCGACCTGCATGTCACGATGCGCAACCGCGACGGCGATGTGGTCACGTGCAAGGTCGGGGCCGGGTCGTAGGAGTGTGGGTGTGAGGAGGATCCGGCGCAGCGGACTCCGTCATGTCCCACGCCGGTGCCCGCCTCTGCATCTCCGTGCACGTCTGCAGTTTGCACTTGTGCGCTCACAACTGTCGGAATGGGTCCGCATCTTCCAAAAGATGCGGACCCATTCCGACAGTTGTGAGCGCACAAGTGCAAATTACCTTCAATGTCGGAACCACAACCCATACAAAGCGATGGGCTCACGCGTCTTTTTGCATCATGCGTTCAAGCAGGTGCATCGGCTTGAGCAGTGCATGTCCAAGCCGATAGCTGTGGCTGGCATATATACGGCCGGCTTCTGCCTGCAGCCGCTGGTTTTCCGAGTACGCATGGTCCAGCTCATGCCGAAGGTCAGCCATCCTGCTGCGTTGCTCTTCGATGGTCCTTTTGCTTTCTGCCTCAGCATGCTGCAGGTCGGATACCTGCCGTTCTCGCTCCCTCATCTGGCCATTCACCCATATCTCGTAATCCCATGCCCGGTAGTATCGCCACGCGAAACGCATCTGATGCATCAGGCTCATGTCATACGTCTCGTAGGGGAAATGAATCGAGTCCCGCGGCTTGACATCCAGGAAGAGACGGGACAATACAGCGGAGAGACCGTATTGCCCTCGCCATTCGGCACAATGGGAATCGGCAAAATCGCATGCAGCGGCATAATCTTCCACAAGGCAACGTGCGATGTCATCTGATGCCATGACCGTCCCTCCGCGCCCAGAGAAATTCGCATAGGCACATGCTTCAAAATTCTGGGTATTCAAGTACCCGAATCCGCCGAACCTGTCGTATACGAACACCGGAGTGGCAGACATCATGCAGTATTGCACGGTCTTTCCGATGGTAACGACTGCGTCATAGCGTCCAATGAGCTCGGGGGTCACTTCAGTGACAATGCCCGATTCACCAATGATGTCCACGACAATGCCGTCAGCCTCCAATATCGTCTTGGCCTTATCCAACTCGTCAGGCACATGATTGGATACGATGGCGATGCGTCTCAGATGGCTGGCATGGGAGCTCGCCTTGTCGGGATGACAGTATGATTCCGGTGCCGGATTGGGGACGATGACCTGCGGGACATCCCGATTGGCGTCGGCATCATATTCAGATTGCAGTGCATCCTGTGCTTCCGGCGAAACGAAGACCTCCGCAGAAGCCAAGGACTCTTCAAGAAGAGGAATGTACGGGTGTTCGTCGGGCGCAATGTCCAATGCTGACATGTGATTAAAGACAAAGGCCGGCAATGGTTTGCCTTCCGGGACACCGTTCCGCGAAACTTCTGCGAGCGCACGGACGAATCCCAGGGGGAGCAACTGCGAATGCACCCAGACGTAATCGAAGTCAAAGGGATCGAAATCTTCGCCTTCCCCCACCACGACGTTCAATCCCCGGGTCTCGAACATGACGCGCGCAGGACCCGTATAGGCGGAAGTCAGAATCGTGACATCTGCGCCCATGTTCTGCAGAGCCTCGGCAATCTGGGCGCACACCACCGTGGACCCCATGATGTTGGAGATGAGCGTATGCGTGATGAGTATCCGTGTATCCTTGAGCAACATGGACGCCAGTGTAGCATTTACGTCATCAGCATCTGAGAGCTAAGCCACCGTAGATTCCTCAGCTGTCTCTCCAAGTGCCTCCTCGGGCGAAATGGGGACAATGGTCATCGCTCGATCGCTTAACAGTGCGTAATTACTGGTATTACGCTTGTCACGCACCACGAAGGTACATGCGTTATCGTCCAACGCCACCGCCACGGCATCGGTCATCGTGTCATTGTCTGGTTGGGGAATGCGCAAGGATGTGAGCAGTCGGAACTCGCCGTCGTTGAACAATTCCACCGGAAGCTCAAAATACACGGTGTGATGACCATGCTGTTCCATCTTGAATCGCTTGGGGCCGGTGTCGTATGTGATGCCTCCACGACGTATGTCGTGCATGGCGATGGCCAGATAGAAGTCACCCGGCTCATCATACTGGTATTCCACGGCGAATCGGAAACGTTCAGCTCCGCTGACCATTGCCTTGTCGACTGGATAAGTGCGAAGAATGGGACAGCGGGCATTCAGCCCATTAGGATATACTACGCCGTCCTCTTCGGTCTCCAGTCGCTTGCGACGTTCCGCCTGTTCCTGACGCTCCGCCTCGAGATTGGATAGCGTATACCGCTCTGCCACACTTGCTTTGTCGCCGATGACGGCCACCTCGCCGTCCTCGATGAACATGGCGCGGGTGCAATAGCGCTTCACGGCGCTCATGTCGTGGGTCACGAGGATCACGGTCTTGGTGGGGTCCTTACGGATCTGGGTGAAGAAGTCGTCGCACTTGCGCTGGAAGGCCTCGTCGCCCACGGCGAGCACCTCGTCGAGCACGAGGATGTCGCCCTGGGCCTTGATGGCCACGGAGAAGGCGAGACGCACCTGCATGCCGCTCGAGTAGTTCTTGAGCTTCTGGTCCATGAATTCGCCGAGCTCGGCGAATTCGACGATGTCGTCGTACATGCCGTCGACTTCCTCGGGGGTGAAGCCCAGGAGGGCGCCGTTGAGGTAGACGTTCTCGCGGCCGGTGAGTTCGGGATTGAAGCCGACGCCGAGCTCGATGAAGGGCACGAGCTTGCCCTGCACGCTCACCTTGCCGCGGTTGGGCATGTAGATCTGGGAGATGATCTTGAGCAGCGTGGACTTGCCACCGCCGTTGCGTCCGACGATACCGAAGAACTCGCCCTGATGCACTTGGAAGGTGATGTCCTTGAGCACGCGCTGCTCCTTGTATCCCTTGATGCCGCGCGTCCAGTTGATGAAGGCCTGCTTGAGGCCGCTGGCCTGCTCGGTGGGCAGCTTGAACCACTTCTCCACGTGTTCCACGTCGAGCACGACCGGCTGGTCCATGTAGTTGTGCATGCCGACGGCTTCGTCGCCGTCGGCCCTGGTCACGTCAGTCACGTACTGCGCCACGGGTCAGATCACCTCCGCGAACTTGCTGCTGTTGCGGCGGAACAGCCACACACCGAACCAGGCGAGCAGCAGCGTCACCGCGATGGGGAATGCCTTGGCCCACGGGTTGGAGAACATGTTCCACACAGTCGGCGTGGTCGCCGGGGCCAGGAAGTTATGCCGGATGTCCTGGATGCACTGCGCGATGGGGTTGAGTACCTCCACGCGTGCCACCAGCTCGCCGTAGGTACCGGCGTGGGTGAGGACGTACGACAGTGGGTACATGATCGGCATGCAGTAGAAGAGGATCTGCTGGACCACGTCCCAGATGTGCGCGATGTCGCGGAAGTAGACGTAGCAGGTCGCGCAGATCATGGCGATCGACAGGGCCAGCACATACAGCTGTATCAGGTTGAGCGGCAGCCAGAGCACTTCCCAGGTGAACTGCACATGACTGAAGAAGGCGAAGACGAGCACGACCACGAAGTTGATCGCCAGCGAGATGAGGGCGCCCAGAGATGCGGATACCACTACGATGACGTTCGGGAAGTGCACCTTGCGCAGCAGGTCGCCGCGGTCCACAATGGAGCGCAGGCCCATGGTGACGGTCTCCGTGACGAACTGCCAGGAGACGACGCCGCACAGCAGCACCACCGGGTAGGTGGGGGTGCCGTCGGAGATCTTCAGGAACCTGGCGAACACCACGTACATGACCGCGAACACCATGAGCGGCCGCAGCACGCTCCACGCCACCCCGAGAAACGACCCTTGGTAGCGCAGCTTGAAGTCGGTCTTCACCAGGCCGCGCAGCACGGTCATTGCATAGCCGTAGCGGCTCTTCACCGCCTCATTCACATTCGTCACACGGACCATCCTATCAGCGGCGTGGATGCAAACGCCCATGGCGCAACGGCTTTTTCCCGCGCGTGACTATGCTGGGAGACATATTGACCGAACCCGTCCGGGGCCCCTCGAAGAAACAAGGAAAACAGACCATGTCATCCATTCGGTTCGCCAACGTGCTGCTGGAGACGAAGCCGCGCGCCCTGAGCTATCCCACCATGTACTACCATACCGACCAGCTCCTGCACCCGGGACGCGCCAAGGGCGAATGGGTGATCGCCGGCGAGGGCACCGTGGACTTCACCACCTATTTCAATGCGCTGTCCGTGCTCAAGCTGCGCCGCTACACGCGCGCCACCGGCTTTACGCTGCACCTGGAGGTGCGGTCGAAGGCTCCGGCGCTGGTCATGCAGACCGTGGCCGACCGCCTGGCCACCGAGCCTCAGCCGGTGCCGTCCGTGAACGAGACCGTGCCCGGCGACGGCAAGTGGCACCAGCTGGCGCTCAAGCTGGAGGTGGACGAGCATGCGGTGCTCGCCGGCTTCCGCATCGAGACCGGCGCGGAGACCTCCATCCGCAACGGCTGGTACGAGGTGGAATACGAGGGCGAGGCAAACCCGGTGGAACTGTCCATCGCCACCACCACCTTCCGCAAGGAACGCTTCATCGAACGCAACATCGAGCTGGTGCGCACCGAGCTGCTCCAATCGGACGACGACATCGCGCAGCACCTGACCATGCACGTCATCGACAACGGCTCCACGCTGGACGCGGCGGCGCTGTCCGACGGGCGCATCACGGTGAGCCCCAACGAGAACGTGGGCGGCGCCGGCGGCTTCGCGCGCGGCATGATCGAGTCCCTTGAGCAGGACGTGCCCGCCACGAACGTGCTGCTCATGGACGACGACGTGGAGGTCTCCCCGGAGAGCATCCGCCGCACCTACAACCTCCTGCGCATCGTGAACGACGAGTACCGCGACGCCTTCGTCTCCGGCGCGATGCTCAACATGGAGGACGTGCAGGACATGAAGGAGGACACCGGCTTCATCTCCCCCGCCGAAGGCAACTGCGTGCCGGCCAAGCCGCCGCTACAAGTCACCAACTTCCTCGATGCCGTGTACAACGAATGCTACAGCGAGGAAATGGTAATACCGTCCGACGCACACCGCTACGCTGCCTGGTGGTACTGCTGCATCCCGGCGTCCACGATCCGCCGCGAGGGCATGCCACTGCCGATCTTCGTGCGCTACGACGACGTGGAGTACGGCATCCGCTGCAACCCGAAGTTCATGACGATGAACGGCCTGTGCGTGTGGCACGCCAAGTTCGAGATCCGCTACAACGCGGGCGTCGAACGCTACCAGACCGTGCGCAACTCGTGCATCGGCCAGGCGGTGACCGGCCTGGCGCCGAGCATGGACACCATGCTCACCGGCATGCGCAAGATGGTCAACCTGGAGCTGCGCAAGTTCAACTACACGGACGCCGAGCTGGCCCTGGCCGGCTTCGAGGACTTCCTCAAGGGTCCGCGCTTCATCGAGGAGCCGGTGGTGCAGGAGAAGTTCATGTGGGCCAACCGCGCCAAGGAGCAGATGGTGGACTTCGCCACGCTCACCCGGCAGGTGGAGGCCTTGGGAATCCATGGCTTCGACCCGGACACCCTCACCCGCCAGCGCATCGACCTCAACCTGCCGCGCAGCATGCGCCAGCGCGCCTACGACTACCTGACCGCCAACGGCCAGCGCGTGGCCCTGCTGGAGCAGAAGACCGCCGACGAGTCACAGCCGGAGGACTTCGCGCTCATCAACCACCAGGGCTGGGAGTACCAGGGCGGTTCCATCCACGGCCAGGATGTGATTGTCTCCATCGACTGGTCGACCCGCAAGGGTGTGGTACGCACCAAGGACACCGACCGCTACCGTGGCGTGCTCAAGCGCATGCGTCGCGACCTGGCCTACTGGCGCAAGCACGAGCAGGAGCTCATGGACGCCTGGCAGCAGGCCGCCCCCATGCTCAAGTCCGTCCCCTTCTGGAAGCGCTACCTGCACATGGACTGATCCGGATGGTCCACGACACGCAGGGGCTTGCCAAGGTAGGCCCCGTGTTGTAACCTATTCAAGTTGCCGCCGGAAGGCTGGCAGTGGAGGATTCGCCTAGTGGCCTATGGCGCACGCTTGGAAAGCGTGTTGGTGTAACAGCCTCGCGAGTTCGAATCTCGCATCCTCCGCCTGATGAAGAACCCCCGGTCCGAAAGGACCGGGGGTTCTTGGTTTCGGCGGCGAACGCGGGCCGCCCTAGAAATATCACGAAAAAATGAAACATTTCTCAAGGGGCTCCGATTACAAAGGATCGCCGCGCCTCCATATGAAGGAAGCCTCACCCCAAACCTGCCAAGGCACCCACGCAAAACCCCACCCCTCGTGCGCCCCATTTCGAACATCTGTTCCCTCCCCCGCCATTTCAGTGCTACCATGAACCCGCTATCCAACTCACCCACCACAGGAGCCCACCATGTCGTCGTCCATCGCACGCCGTTCCCTCGCCGCCTTCGCCAGCGCCGCACTGCTGCTCGGCCTCGGGGCCTGCTCCGCGGACGGCCTGTCCGCGACCTCGGACGCCACGCAGGCGTCGAGCTCCACCTCCGCCTCAGGCACCACGGCGCTGGACGTGCTCGAGACCTTGCCGGTCAAGGGCCGCGCGCCGAAGACCGGCTACAGCCGCGACCAGTTCGGCGCCGCCTGGGCCGACGTCGACCACAACGGCTGCGACACCCGCAACGACGTCCTCAACCGTGACCTCACCGACGTCACCTACAAGGACGGCACCCACGACTGCGTGGTCACCAGCGGCGTCCTCGACGACCCGTACACGGGCACGCGGATCGACTTCACGCGCGGCCAGGACACGAGCACCGCCGTGCAGATCGACCACGTGGTGGCGCTGAGCAACGCGTGGCAGACGGGCGCACAGCAGCTGAGCGAGGAGGAGCGTCGCCAGCTGGCCAACGACCCCTACAACCTGCTCGCCGTGGACGGCCCCGCCAACCAGCAGAAGAGCGACGGCGACGCCGCCACCTGGCTGCCGTCCAACAAGTCGTTCCGCTGCGAGTACGTCGCCCGGCAGATCGGCGTGAAGAGCAAGTACGGACTGTGGGTCACGCAGGCGGAGCATGACGCCATGGCGAACGTGCTGTCCGGCTGCCCCACGCAGGCCGTCCCGACCGACGACGGCGTACAGTCCGCCGGCAGCCAGACGACCAGCCAGTCCGCCGACAACGGCCAGGACACGTCGGGCACGCCGTCCGAGGCGGCGGACACGTCCGTCACCTATGCGAACTGCGCGGCGGTGCGCGAGGCTGGCAAGGCGCCGCTGCACCGTGGCGAGCCCGGCTACTCCACCGCGCTCGACCGTGACGGCGACGGCGTCGCTTGCGAGTGACCGGCCACGCTCAGGCGGCCACCGCCAGCCGCGAGATCTCACGTTCAATCACGGGCAGCACCACGTCGCAGTAGTCGCCGGGCAGCTGCCTGAGCAATCCCATGGCGGCCTGTGCACGGAAGGCGTCGTCCTTGAAATGCATGCGGGTGAGCACGATGGTCGCCGCGTCGTCACAGGCGACGCCGTAGGAGCACCACGCCTCGGTGCGCTGCTGCCAGGGGGCACGGCCCAGCGCGTCCCAGTCCGGCTCCGCGCGCTGCACGACCTGCAGGGGCACCATGAGCAGGTTCGTCTCCTGCACCATCTCACATTGCTCCTCCAGCCGGCGCCTGCCGGCCGCGAAGCGTTCCCTGTCGCGTCGTTCGAAGCCCTGCACCAGGTCCTCCGCGCCGGTCGGTCCCAGCAGGGACTCGGCCAGGTCGCGCAGGTAGAGGGGATTCCTGCGGACCTCGCCGATGGGGTGCTTCCGTTTCGACTCCACCGTGGCCGCCACCTGCGCCGCCGCGGGCACCTCCGGCCCTTCCCACAAGTCCTCGCAGGCCTGCAGTAGATACGCGGCATCGTAGAGGTAGCGCCGGTCCACGTCGAAGGTCAGCTCGCAACGTTCGTCCTCCTGTCCCAACGGCACCATGCCCGCAGCCACGGCGCGCGCGTACTGGAAATCACCCTCGACGCACAGGCGGCGCCGGTAGTCCACCAGCCGCCGGTAGCGGGTGTCGGTGGAGGCGCCGCGGGCGCGTACGGCGGGGTCCTCGCGCAGCAGGCAGCTGCCCAGCGAGGCGTCGGTGAGCAGCGTGGCGGCCATCTCGTTGACGATCCGGTGGGGACTGCCCCACTGCAGCAGGACCAGTGCGGCCAGCCGGTGCGCCTGGGTGGCATACTCGGCCATGTCCTCCTGCCTGGTGCGCGAACCGAAGCGGCCGCGCCCGCTGCCGCGCAGCCAGCGGACCATGCGCGCCAGTCCCATGGGCCGGATGGTGGGCGGCATGCGCGGGCTGGGTTCGTCCATCACGAGCGCCATCCGCGCATCGTTGACCAGTTCGTAGAGCCAGACCGTCAGCCCCTTGGCGCGCACGCCGTTTTCCGTGCGGGCCAGGAATTCCCGCGCGGCAGCGACGAGGGCGTCGTCGGCGCAGAACGCGGCGGTCGTCACCAGCGCGGACCAGCAGCTGCAGCCGAACAGTTCCCACGACAGGCGTCCCGGTTCGTCGACGACGGACGGCGGCACGTCCGGCTGCCGGTCGGCGGTGCCGGCAGCAGGGGCACCGGACAGCGCGGCGCCGACGGACACACCGGCATCGACTCCGGTGCGAGGACTGCCGGCACGCGCTGCCACGGTGCCCCCGCCACCGCCCGGACGACCTGCCATGGCACCTCCGTCGCGGTCCGCACCGCGCGTAGCGATCCTCGTCTCGGCCACCACCAGCTCGAAGCACTGCCGCAACTGCCGCAACTGGTTGAGGAACCGCGCGGAATCAAGGATGAACGGGGTCTGCATGCTGAAGGCTCCTTCCCTCGCCCCAAGGCCACGGACGGGCACCGCGGCCACCGGCGACGCGTGCCGGCATGTCCACCGTGCCACACCTCGCCCGCATGCGCCAACGGACACCCCCGGACATGTGGATATGTGGATGACACGCCCGCTATCCACATCCCCGACCATGATTGTGGATAACGCGCATTGCGCGGACATGCATGGACGTGCATGGTCCGCGCATGGACCAAACCAATGGAGAATCGCATATGTTCGTGTTACGAAATGCCTGCCGCACCCTGCGACGCCACCCATGGAGGAGCCTGCTGACCGTGCTCGTCGGCCTGCTCCTGGCCGCATGGTCGGTGTTCGGCACCGCCGTCCTCAACACCTGCCGCACCGCCCTGGGCGCCGACTACGACAGCATCGCCCCGCAGGTCACCATCCGCCCCAGCGCCGAGACGCTCAAGGAACGCGCCGGCGACGACGCCGACTGGACCAAGCACTACGTCAGCTGGGAGACCTACAACGAGATCGGCCTGGCCGCACAGCAGGCGAACGTCCAGTTCCAGTACTCCGTGACCACGAGCGTGCCAGTGCGCGAGGACTCCTCCTTCAAGGCCATCACGGACGACCACACCTCCGACGCCTCCCAGGACAAGACGGGCGGCGACTTCACGCTGGTCGGCGTCTTCAACGACGTGGCCGCGCAGGCCAACGAGATGGGCACCTGGAAGATCGTGGAGGGCGAGAACCTCTCCTACGACGACGTGAGCGAACCCACCGCCATCATCTCCAAGCAGCTCGCTGACGCCAACGGCACCAAGGTCGGCGACAAGATCACCGTCGCCAAGCCCACCGTCGCCAAGGCCACCTGCACCTTCAAGGTCACCGGCATCTACGAGTACGTCACCAACCCGAACGACGCGCCGGGCACCGACGCCGAGTTCGCCAAGGACGACCGCGACAACGCCCTGTACACCACCTACTACGACTTCGCCGGATACGGCCTGGACAGCACCGACGCCAAGGGCTGGGCAATCCCCGACGTCAACGTCATCTTCACACTCAACAGCCCCGCCGACTTCGAGAAGTTCAAGGCCGCCATCAAGGACGTGCTGCCTGAGGGCGACACCGTCACCTCGCCGAACCTCGACGCCTACCTCAAGTCGCTGGTGCCGCTGGAGCGCCTCGCTGAGCTCACCCGCATCATCCTGATCTGCGCGTGGGCGATCGGCGGCGCCATCCTGCTGGCGCTCACGCTGTGGCAGGTGCTGCCGCGCAGCAGCGAGATCGGCTACGACCTGGCGATCGGCGTCACCCGCCCGCGCGTCGCCCGCCAGTTCTCGCTGGAGAGCCTCTTCCTGACCGTGCCGGCGCTGGCGATCGGCCTGCTCATCGGCGCCTTCGCCACCAATCCGCTGGTCGGCATGCTCGGCGCCGGCCACGACATCGCCATGGACGCCGGCGTCGTCTGGAAGGTCGCATGGATCGGCCTGCTGTGCTGCCTGGCGCTGGCGATCGTGGCGATCGTGCGCGTCGCCTGCTACCGCACCGCGCACATGCTGCGTTCGCACTACCTGAACAATGCCGACTGAGAGGAGCCTGCCATGACCGATCACGAGAACGCCATGCATGACGACGATGCCGTCGAGACGCCGGCCGTGCAGTACACCATCGAATACGACGACGTGGTGGAGGCCGTCGATGCCACGGCCGACGCCATGACCGATGCGGTCGAGACCGCAGAGACCCTTGCCGATGCCGACGATGCGGATGCGACGGCAGACGCGGACACGACCGTGGGCGATGGCCCCGATGACGACGCAGCCGCAGTCGAGGTCACCGAGGTGCCTGCCGAGACGGCCGCAGAGGATTCGGCAGACACCGAAGCGGACGGCGGCACCGATACCGCCGCGTCAGTCGCCGCGGCGACTGACGTCGCCACCGCCAGTCGCGTCGCTTCCTCGCTCGACCAGGAACTGGTCGAGGAGGAGGACACTGCCGCCCGCGACGCCGTCTTCCGCTCCTATCCCCTGCTGGCGCTGCAGCACGTCACGCTGGCCGCACGCGGCGGCGGCAACCTGTGGGAGGACCTGTCGCTGACCTTCGAGGAGGGCCGCTCCTACGGCGTGCTCGTCGACGGCGACGACCGTCGGCATGCGGCGCTCGTCGGGCTGCTCACCGGTCTGGTGACGCCCAGTCAGGGCATGGCCGTCATGAAGACGACGAACCTGCTGGAAATCGACCCGCTGGCCCTGCGCGGCCACCGCATCGGCGTGATGCTGCCGCAGCTGGCCCTGCGCGACGACCTGACGGCCCTGCAGAACGTCACCAACGCCATGGAGGCCTCGAACCGCAACTTCCTCAAGCCGATGCCCACCATCGCCCGGGAACTGCTCGACGCCACGCACTTCGGCGAGCACGACGACGAGGCCGCCAAGCCCGCGCACGGCGTCGACACCCTGGGCGCCGACCTGGGCCCCGTGGACTGGCACCGTGCCGCCATTGCCCGTACGGTCTGCACGGACCCGGAAGTCGTGGTCGCCGACGAGCCGGCTGCCGACCTGTCCGGCGAGGACGTCGACGAAATCGTGTCCCTGCTCCAGGCCCAGGTGACCACCCCCGACCGCCGGCGTGCCGTGATCGTGGTGACCACGGACGAGCATGTGGCAGGCAGCTTCGACGAGCTGGTGGACCTGCGCTGACGCCCATACGCCTCCCTGCCCACGTGCGCCATGACTGGTTCGATGTGGGGTGCTTGCTCGATGTCGGAGCAATCCGCCTGCTTGGCCAGCACGCCCCTAGGCAACCCCGGGCGCACACAACCGAAGGCACGTAAGTCAGCCGGCGGATTTGTCTGGGTTTTGGCGCAGATCCGTACAAATTCGTCGTCCCAGCCTCTCTTTACGACGAGTTCCTACGGGAGCCGGCCGGGTCCCGTAAGAATTCGCCGTCCCCGTCCTTCTCCACGGCGAATTTGTACGGAATCCGGCCAGTTCCCGTAGGAATTCGCCGAAGACACCCGTCCGCCGACCTTGCCGACGGCGCATCCGCGGCAGATCAAGGAGCCCCGGCGCTACCATGGGCACCATGACCACAGGAACCATCCCCACGTTCGAGCAGATCGACGAACTGCATCGCAAGGTCGCGCCCTCCGACGCCGCCTATGACCTCATCCATACCCACTGCGTCATCGTCGCGCAGATCACCCGTGCGCTGGCGCACCGCCAGAACGCGCTGTACATGCGCCGCTGCACGCTGCCTGCCGACGCCGTCGAACGCACCGGCGACTACACGATGCTCGCCGGCGAAAACGGCAATGACGTGCTGCCACGCACCGGTCACGCCTTCGCCGTGCCCGCCACCGATGGCGTGACCGGCGGCATGATCCCCCCGCGCTACCTCGACGTCGCCCTCGCCGTCACCGGCGCCTTGCTGCATGACATCGGCACCTACCGCGTGCTCAAGGACGACGGCGCCGACGGCCGCCGGCCGCTCAGCTTCGACGGCCCGCACTACGTGCAACACGGCCTCATCGGCTACGAACTGCTGCTCAACGAGGGCATCGACGAGTCGATCGCCCAGTTCGCGCGCAACCACACCGGCGTCGGGCTCACCCGCGAGGCCGTCGAGGCGCAGGGGCTGCCCCTGCCGCCGGACGACTACGTGCCCATGAACCTCGAGCAGGAGGTCGTCATGGTCGCCGACAAGTACCACAGCAAGTCCGTGCCCCCGCGCTTCCTGACCGCTGCGAGCTACGCGCGCAAGGCCGCACGCTTCGGCGAGAAGAACAGGGAGGAGTGGCTGGAACTGGTGCGCAAGTACGGCGAACCGGATATCCCCGCGATGGCCAAGGAGCATGGCATGGCCGTGAAGTAGCTACCTGCCCCTTCCGGGACTCTCGGTCCGTGGGCCACTGGCGATTGGCCACGCATGGTCCCGGACCATGCGGATGCGCCGAGATTTTGCGGCTCTTTTCGTTGAGAGATATCAAAATCGGGCATACACCCGAGTATCCGCTTTCGCAAAATGGCGGTATTCCACCCTTTCGAGGAAGCGGATACTCGGGTGTATGCCCGATTTTGATATCTCTCAACGCCCAGGGCATTTTTGCCCATGGCCCGCGGCCACAGCCGTCAGATGGCGCGGATGCGATACTCCCCCGTTCGATTCGACGCGACAATCATGTGGTTGTTGGGAAGCTCCTGCCAGCCGTCCTGCGCGAAGCCGGAGGAGGCGACGACGAGGCCGCGCGGGCCGTCGAGCTCACGGTAGCGCAGCACGCTGTAGTCGGCAGCCTCGTCGGCGCGGCCGTACCGGTCGTAGACGTCGATCACGCCTTGGGAGGTCGGGCCGTCGCCGTGCGCGCGCAGGGCGATGAACGTCCCCTCGCCTTGGATGAGGCAGTTGTAGCTTGAGTCCGGGTAGGCGGCGCGCAGCTCGTGCACGGCCTGCGCGAGCGCCTCGTCGAGCGCGAAGCCGTAGCCGAGGTACTGCAGCACGGTGGCGAAGTACATGGCGGAGTCGGAGCGGCCGCCGGTGGACTGCACGAGGTTCTGGTCGATGGGCCACGCACGGTTCGTGGTGATGTTGCGTCCCGACGCATCGGAGATGTCGCCGTTGTGGGCGAAGCTCAGGCCGGAGGCGTGGAAGGGCTGCTGGTTCTCGAGCACGAGCGGCAGGTTGGAGCTCGCCAGGCGCAGGTGCCAGATGCCGCTGCGCGCCGGCACGTTCGCCAGTTCGGGGAACATGGGGTCGTGGTGTGCGGCGATGGTGTTGCGGTACAGCGAGAAGCCGGTCTCCGGGGAGGGAGCGCCGCCGTCGGTGGCGTGCGCGGCCTGCGCGGGTGCGGTCAGCAGTGCGGTGCCCCAGCCGTCGTTGTGGATGGTGGCGAGCTCGCGGTACGCGGCACAGTCGCGCATGCCAAGGGCCTCGGCGAGGCTCACGTTGACATTCGCGGTGGCGTATCCAAGCAATCTGCACATGGTTGGCTACTGTAGCCCAAACGGATTGCGAATGCACGCCCCCTCCGCGGATCCGTTATCGGTTCTCCTGATAGCCGGTTGCAGAGTCGTCCGACAGCAGGTCGTGGTTGGTGCCCATGCCGAGTTTCGCGCGGATGGCCTGCAGGTGCTTGCGCACGGTGGACGAGGCGATGTGCAGGAAGGAGCCGACGCTCGACGTGTCGCCGCCGCTCAGTCTGTAACCATTGAGGACCTTCTCCTCCTGGAGGGTGAGCTGGGCTTTCTCTTCCGCTTCCCGCACGACTCGCTCGTGGGCCTCTTCGGGCATCTCCCAGCCGTCGTAGGGGCGGCCTTCCGAAAGCTGGGCGAGCGAGTCGAGCAGCTGGTCCAGTTCCTCCTTGTACATCAGGCCCTGGGCGCCGGCGGCACGGAGGTCCCGCATGTAGTAGTTGATCTCGAAGCTGGTCATGCCGAGCACCGGCACCGTGCCGTTCTCCAGGCGCAGGCGACGGCACAGCTGCGGGCCGGTGAGGAGACCGAGGCCCATGTCCATCAGCACGAGGTCACCTTCGGCACACCGTGCCACGATGTCCGGCTCCGTGCCGACGTAGAGCCGCACCTCGTAGTTGTTCTTGCGCAGGAACTTCACCAGGAATTCCCCCGTGAAATGGTCATTCTCCACAATGCTGACCAGTTGCCTTGTTGCCATCAGTACCCCTTCGTCGCACCCAACACAATCATGTATCAGCTTGGCACATGGTTCGGAAGGTGTCAAATGGGGGTGTCCGCGTGTGGACCCCCTGCCCTTCTCCAGGGAGTTTTCAGAGAGGCGGAAGACATCAGACATCTACACGTTTCGTGTAGAACGCTTTCGCTCGAAGAAAACATGGTCCATAATCAGGAATCAAGCCGGAAAGCCGACCCACCAACATCAACGGAGATGTTCTCCCTAGACAAAGGAACCACCAATGATTAAGACAAAACACCGGGCACGTCACGCTTTCATCGCCACGCTACTCGCCACCGGCCTCGCATTCAGCATCACCAACGTAGCCCACGCAGCCACCGCCACGTACTACCCCATCAGCAGCGGCACCATCGAGAACGGCTACTTCCGCGGTAGCTACACGGCAGCCGCCGACCGCTCCTACATCACCCTGAGCTCGACGAGCAGCACTACCGAATGCTACGCGAAACAGGATGGAAACACAAACCCCGCATACCAAAAAGGAGGGCCCGGGCAAGGATGTACTGCCGTACAAACAGGCACCACGCTCACCGTCGGTGACTACGTGAAGTACGTCGTATCCTGACAGATATCTTTTCTACACCATGCTTGCAAGGTGCTTGGGATACATCCATATGCATCCCGGACACCTTGCGCTTTCCCATACATATGTATTTCAAAACACTCTACGCAACGTTTCTCAAGGTGCTGATCATGACACCAATATCCCCACCATCACGCCGATATCGCACTGGTGTTGCCGCTTGCATGGCCTGCATCCTTGCCTTGGCCGCCGGATGTTCGCAGACGTCTGCCACGGATGGCTCTCCACAGGCATCGGATACCGTCACGGCACAGGAGCAGGGTTCCAAGCGGGCCGGCTCGCTCAGCGAACGCATCGAATTCCTGATGGACTACGCTGACAACAACGCCGACCACGCCATGTCCGAACGCCAGCAGGCGATCCTGGAACGCGCGCTGGCCAATGACGGGATCATCACCAAGGCCGACTACGACCAGGCATGGAGCAATTTCTCGACATGCCTGACCGACAAGGGATACAATCCGCCGGTCACCGCCCGGTACCAGGACGGCGTCCACGGCAATACCTTCATGGTCGATGTCGGCGACCGCGGCGAGGAAGTCGACGAGAAAGTACATCAGGATCTCTCCCAATGTCTGGACCTGGAGTTCCTGAGCGTGGACGAACTGTATCGTGCCGCCGTGGGCAATCCCAACCTCTACCAGCAGAACGAAGTGGCACTGGCGGACTGCCTGCGTCGCAAGAACCTCGTCGAGGTCTCCTACACCTCCTCCCGCTACCTCGAGGAGCGGCAGCGCTCGTGGGACCTCTATGACGAGGCGGTCGCCGTCAGCAACGATCCCGCCTCCGCATGGGACGCATCCAAGGCCGGCTATTCCTTCGACCTCGACAACCCGGATATCCAACTGTGCTTCGTCACCAGCGGCATCGACATCCGCAGCCAGGATCCCGGCGCCCAGGACGAAGTCACGTGGAAGGTCTTCGACTAGAGCGCCCTGGGAAAAACGTAAGATTTCTCAAAAGGTCCCTACTCCACCTGCTTGAGCCTCGGAGGCCTCACGGTGGCCAGGAACAGGGGCTGCACCTCGGTGACGGGGTTGTAGGGGGCCAAGCCGAACCACTTGACCGGGGAGCCGGCCACGTGGCGGATGGCGTACTTGATGCGCAGGGCCATGGCGCCGCGCTGGGAGACCTTGGACTCGGGCATGAGCTCCTTGTGGATGAGCACGTACCGGATCGGCCCGATCTCGGGGTCCGCGTCCACCTTCGGGTAGCGCGTGTGCTGCTGCGGCAGGCGCCCCTCGCGCAGCAGGTCGTGCATGATCTGGTGCAGGTAGGCGGGGATGGACTGCGAGACCTTGAACCCGAGGCTGATCCTCACCCGGAACAGGTAGTCGGTGCCGTAGTCCTCCACCTGGTATTCGCGGGTGAAGGGCGCGTCGGTGGTCTGCACGGACACGATCCACCAGGCGCGGGCACGCTTGGGGTGGTCGGCGAAGATGGAGAAGAACACGTCGGTGTCGATGCGCTTCATGTCCTGGTCGCTCGTCAGGTACACGATGTTCTCCGCGTACATCGGCACCGACGCATCCTCGTGGAGCCGGCGCAGCACGGGCAGGCACTCGTCGGGCTGCATGTGCCGGCGCTGGGCGCGCTCCAGCCTGGTGCCCTCGTCCCAAGTGGCCATCACGGTGAGGATGGCGAGCGTGAGCAGCAGCGTGAACCAGCCGCCGTGCAGGAACTTCGCCATGGATGCCACGAAGAACAGCACCATGATCGTCGGGAAGACGACCGCGAACACCACGGCCGCGACCTTGCTGCGCACATGCCACAGGTAGACGGTGACGAGGATCGACGTCATGACCATGGTGACGGTCAGCGCCAGCCCGTAGGCGGCGGCGATGCGCTCGGAACTGCCGAAGACGAGCAGCACGGTGACGGTGGCCGCGCACAGCACGCAGTTGACGGTGGGGATGTACAGCTGCCCGCGCGTACGCGCCGGATAGCGCACCTGCAGGTGCGGCATCCAGTTGAGTCGCGTCGCCTCGGAGACGATGGTGAAGGCGCCGGAGATGAGTGCCTGCGAGGCGATGACGCCGGCCACCACGGACAGTACGACCGCCATGGTGCGCACTTGTGGCGACATCATGGCGAAGAAGGGGTTGGGAGCACCGCCGGCGCGCACGAAGGCGGGGTTCTCCAGGGTGCGGATGATCCACGCGCCCTGGCCGAAGTAGGACAGCACGAGTGCGAGGTTGATGAAGGGCCAGGTGACGTAGATGCTGCCGCGGCCCACGTGGCCCATATCCGAGTAGAGGGCCTCGGCGCCGGTGATCGAGAGGAACACGGTGCCCATGAGCGCGAGCCCCGCATGGTTGTCGCCGCTGACGAGGAACTCGATGCCGTAGGCGGGGTTGAGGGCGCGCAGCACCTCGGGGTTGCCGGCCATGCTGACGGCGCCGGTGACGGCGATGAAGAGGAACCAGACGAGCACGGTGGAGCCGAAGACCTTGCCGATGCGTTCGGTGCCGCGCGACTGCACGGCGAAGACGGCGAGGATGATGACCAGCGCGATCATGACCGTCAGGTTGGGGTTGGCGTCGAAGACGCCCTGCAGCGCGGGCAGCGTCTCGAGGCCCTCGACGGCGGAGCTGATGGACATCGCCGGCGTGAGCACGGAGTCCGCGAGGAAGGCGGCGCCGCCGACCATGGCGGGCACGATGAGCCACGCGCCGTACTTGCGCAGCAGCGAGTAGAGCGCGAAGATGCCGCCTTCGCCCTTGTTGTCCACGCGCATGCAGATGAGCACGTACTCGATGGTGGTGATGAGCGTCATCGTCCAGAAGACCAGGGAGAGCATGCCGATGACGGCGGTGGCGTCGGCGTGCGCGACGCCACCCTGGCCGGCCAGGAAGGTCTGCATGGTGTACAGCGGCGAGGTGCCGATGTCGCCGTAGACGACGCCGAGGGCGACGATGGCCATGGCCAGGGACACCTTGTCGGAGCCGGACTGCAGCCGGCGCCACCAGCGGCCGACGGGACCGCCGGCCCTCTGGGCCGCCTGCCTGTCGGCTGCCTGCTCCTGCAGCCGCTGCGCGTCGCGCAGCGCGGCGCGCTCCTGCTTGGTCATCACTTGGTGGGATACCTTCGGGGCGTGGGTGGTGCGGTCCGCCTGGACCAGCAGTTCCTCATCGCTTCCGTCGCTTGGCCGATCAGCCATGGCGGTTCCTTTCACGGGCGGGGCGGACCCCGCAAACACAAAAAGCAAATGAGAACACTACCGAGTCGCGCCCCGGTCCGCCAAATCGCTTTTCCCAAGGCGCAGCGGGCCCGGAAAAGTCGCAGGCGTGCGCATGCATGGCGCCTCCGCGGCGCCGGCCCTGCGCGCGCCTGCCCGGGAATGGCGTCACCGGGCCATTGTCAGATGCCATACACCGTCCTGGTGGTGGCCCGGGTGGCACGCGCCACCTCCCCGATCGGCAGGTCGAGATATTGAGCGAGTGCAGCCAAAGTGTATGGAATCATGTAGGGCGCATTCGTCCTTCCGCGGAATGGCATGGGCGTCAGGTAGGGCGCGTCCGTCTCGACCATCACGTGGTCGAGGCCGACGATGCGCGCGGATTCGCGGATGCCCTCGTTGCCCTTGTAGCTGCACGTGCCCGACATGGACAGGTACCAGCCCTGTTCCCTGGCGACCTGCGCCATCTCGGCGTCGCCGGAGTAGCTGTGGAAGACGGTGCGCTCGGGGGCGCCGTCCGCCAGGAGCGTCTCGATGACCTCGCGGTGGGCGTCCCGGTCGTGGATCTGCATGGGCAGCCCGAGTTCCTTGGCCAGGGCGATGTGGTCGCGGAAGGCCTGGCGCTGGATCTCCTTGCCGGCCTCGCCGGTGCGGAACAGGTCCATGCCGGTTTCGCCGATGGCCACCACCTGCGCCGGATAGGTACGTGCCAGGCGCGCCACCTCAGCCATCGCCTCGTCGAAGGGCACGTCGTGGTGGGGCTTGTAGCGCACGGGCAGGCCGTCCGGGCCGGGCACGCCACGGTGCCCGTGGAGCACGGACTCGTTGGGGTGGATGGCGATGGCGGCATGCACGGTGCCGGGGTGTTCGCGGGCCATGTCGACGGCGGTCATGAGCTCGGGCAGGGTGCAGCCGGAGTCGATGACGCCTTCCACGCCCACGGCAGCCGCCTGGGCGAGCAGTTCGTCCACGCCGTAGACGGGCACGGGGTCCTGCCCCTTGGCCACGGCCTCGTGGCTCATGGCCTCGGAGAAGGGCACGACGGAGGCGACGTGCGTGTGGTCGTCGATGACGTGCGCGTCCTCGGGCAGTGCCGGCGGCGCCGGCGCCCAGTTGCGTTCGCGATGCTTCTTGCCCATGTGCCCATTCACTCCTCGCCGTAGCTGACCTTGAAGACCCTTGCGGAGGGTTCGTCGTCGTCGGGCACCACCAGGCGCACCGTGGTCGGGTCCACCTGCTCGATGGTCCATGGCTTGGCGCCGGGCGCGTCCTCGGGCCTGGCCGGGTCGGGGAACACCTGGGTGATGTGCGCGTCCTCGCCCAGCTGCAGGAACATGGTGTCCGTGCCGCTGCGCCGCCAGACGGCCAGGTATTCGCTGTGCTCGCGGTCGGCCATCATGGTTTCCACGGCCGGCCACACGTCGTGTGCGATGGCGGCGTCGTGGCGCAGGCCGTAGGCCAGCCAGGGCCCGTTGAAGTCGGGCAGCCCATAGGGCCACCACGGCACCAGGTGCCCCTGTTCCTCGAGAATCTCGCGGTGGAGGGCCACCGCCTGGCGCACCAGCCGCATGCGCGGTTCGGGCAGCCGGTTGAGGAACCCTGACAGGTACAGGCGCCCCAAGACGCCGGAGACCAGCGCGAAGACGGCCTGCTCGTCGTCCATGTCCTCCTGGACGACCGCCCAGTCGCCCTGCTGTTCGGGCAGCACGGCCAGTCCCGCACCGGCGGCGATGGCGGCGAAGACGTGCGGGTCGCTTTGGTCGGAAGCCGACTGCAGGTCGAGGCGGCTGAGCATGGCGTAGTCGGCGCGCATGGCGCCGGCGGCCGCATTCTCGATCATGACGTCCGGGTGACGGCGGCGCAGCCCGTCGATCCACTGCTGCACGGCGCGGCAGTGCTCGAGCAGGCCGGCGCCCACGGAGTCGGTGTCGACGTCCGTGCCGGCGCCGGGCACCGTGTTGCAGTCGAACTTGAAGTAGCGGATGCCGAACTCGTCGATGAGCCGTTCGACGACGGCGGTGGCGTGCGCGCGTGCCAGCGGCGAGCGGAAGTCGAGGTGGTAGCGGTCGTAGTCGGCGACGCGCCTGCCGTGGCGGCAGAAGAAGGCGCTGTCGGGCAGCGTCTTCGCCACCGGCGAGTGCACGCCGACGATCTCCGGTTCGAGCCACAGGCCGGGCTGCATGCCGTGCGCGGTGATGTCGTGGATGATGCCGGCCATGCGCACGATGCCGAAGCGGTCGATGGAGGGTTCCCAGTCGCCCACGGAGCTCCACCAGTCGTCGTCGTCCTCGACGAACCAGCCGATGTCGATGCAGAAGACGTCGGCGCCGGCCTTCGCGGCGCCGTCGACGAGCGGCAGTTCGAGCTCGACGTTCGGCGAGCCTTCCACGGTGTTCATGTAATCGTTGTAGACGACCTTGAGCTCGCCGGCGTCGAACTGCTCGGTGCGGCCCTGACGCAGCGTCATGCGCTGGCGCAGGGCGCGGCGCTGGACGGTCATCTCGGCGACTGCGCGCTGCCAGTCGCCGGCGCAGATGACGAAGGAGACGGGCACCGTCACGAAATCGTTGCCCTCCCCCATCATGCTGAACCATTGGTGGTCGACGTATTCGGGGCCGTAGGCGGTGACGCGCAGGCCGGGGTTGTTCTCGCCGATCTCCCACTCCCAGGCGCCGTTGTGCTCGATCTGCCACATGAAGGAGAAGGAGGAGTCGGGCAGGGCCTCGTTGACGCCGGAGATGATACCGGTGGGCAGGAACTCGCCGGTCGACCAGGTCGAGGAGGAGGCGAAGACCAGGTGGGCGGTGGAGGCGCTGGGCACGCCCAGCTGGTCGTGGCCGCGCAGGGCGGTGGCGCGCAGCGGCTGGCAGGTCCACGCGTTCTCCAGGCACCAGGAGCTCTGCGCACAGTAGACCAAGGCCTGGGAGTCGTCGAGGCGGGCGGCGGCCATGGGCAGGGTCACGTTCATGGAGGAGACGGCCTCCACCGGGTACTGGTCGTCGCAGTGCACGCGCGTGCGGCAGCGCACGGCGCTGTGGCCGGGGATCACCTCGAACAGGGAAGTGACGACGGGGCCGCGTTCGTCGGTGGAACGCTGCACGATGGCCAGGCGCCACGTGGCGTCCGGGGCGTCGGGGTCGGCGGGTTCGACGACCCTGGCCTCCTCGAAGCGCAGCTTGAGGCCGGCCGCGGATACGGCGAGGCGCTGGTGGTTGTCGGCGCCGCCGTCGATGGAGGAGCGCAGTTCCACGATGGGCTGCGCGTCCGGCTGGCCGGGTATGTCCACGCGCGCGGGCATCATGCCGCGACCGGAGAGTCCCACGAGGGTGACGGGGGCGTCGTCGTGCACCTCGAAGACGCAGGTGACCACGCCGTTGCCCCATGCGATGCGCCCGGCCGTGTCGGGTGCCACCCGGCGCGCGCCCGCCAGGTCCGCCTCGAACTGTTCCACTGCGTTGCGTTCCTCGCGCATCACGCACCTCGCTTCCCTCCGGCGCCGTTCCTCTGCTCTCCGGCGCGGCCCCTACGCGGCGGGGGCAGGCGAGGTATCCCCTCGCCTACCCCCGTGATAACTGTTCCATTGTAGACCCAGACCGTACCGCATCCTCAGCCCAACGCCTGCGCGATCATCGCGGTCTGCGACTCCACCAGGCGCCAGTAGGCGCCCTTGCGGGCCATGAGCCCGTCGTGCGTGCCGCGTTCCACGATGTGGCCATGGTCCACGAAGCAGATCATGTCCGCGTGCTCGATGGTGCTCAGGCGGTGCGCGATCACGAAGCTCGTGCGCCCCTGGAGCAGGTGCTCCAGGCCGGCCTGCAGGGCCGCCTCGGTGGTCGTGTCGATGTTGCTGGTGGCCTCGTCGAGGATGAGGATGCGCGGGTCGGCGAGCAGCACGCGCGCGAAGGCGATCAGCTGGCGCTGTCCCATCGACAGGGTGCTGCCGCGTTCCTGCACGACCGTGTCGTAGCCGTCGGGCAGCGCGGCGATGAAGTCGTGTGCGTGCACGGCGCGGGCGGCGCGCTCGATGTCCGCGTCGGAGGCGTCGAGCCGACCGTAGCGGATGTTGTCGCGGATCGTGCCGGAGAAGATGAAGGTGTCCTGCAGCATGACGCCCATCTGGCGGCGCAGCGAGTCGAGCGTCACGCCGCGCACGTCGTGGCCGTCGACGCGCACGCTGCCCTCCTCCACGTCGTAGAAGCGCGACAGCAGGTTCACCACCGTCGTCTTGCCCGCACCGGTCGGCCCCACCAGTGCCACCGTCTGCCCGGGCGCGACGTGCAGGTCGAGCAGGTTGAGGATGGGCCGGCCCTCCGGCTCGTAACGGAACACGACGTCGTCGAAGTCGACTTGCCCGCGCACCGGCGGCAGCTCGACGGCATCCGGCGCGTCCTTGATCTCCGGGCGCACGTCGAGCGTCTCGAAGATGCGTTCGAGGTACGCCGAGCAGGTGATCAGCTGGTTGTAGAAGTTGCCGATGTTGATCACCGGCGTCCAGAAGTTGTTCGCGTAGCCGATGAAGGCGATGAGCGTGCCGGTGGTCGCCACGACGCCGCCGACGTGCATGACGCCCACGTAATACAGCAGCGCCATGGTGCCCACGGAGATGATCTCCATGCTTGGCCACAGCAGCATGTTGACGTGCACCGCGCGCATCCACGAACTGCGCACCGCGTCCTGCTGCTCCTGGAAGATGCGGAACTGCCCGCGCTCCTGGGCGAAGGTCTGCGTGGTCTTCACGCCGGCGATCGACTCGTGGATGAAGGCGTTGAGGTTGCTCTGCTTGTTACTCAGCCGCTGGTAGGCGCGCCGCTGGAAGTACTGCAGCACGCGCACCGTGACGATGAGCAGCGGGAAGAGCACCAGGCTCCACAGGGCCAGCCGCCAGTCGATGGCAAACATGACCACGAGCGTGATGACGAAGGTGAACACGTCGGCGATCACGTTCACCAGGCCCGAGCTCAGCGTGTCGGAGAGCGTGTTGACGTAGTTGACGACGCGGATGAGGATCTTGCCGTGCGGCCGCGAGTCGAAGTAGCTGAAGGGCAGCGTCTGGATATGCGTGAACAGGTCGCGGCGCATGTCCTTGAGCATGAGCTGGCCGACGCGCGTGATGGCGAGCGTGCGGTAGCGCAGCGCGATCTCGTAGAGCATGATCAGCACGAGCATGACCAGGACGATCCACCCGAGCAGCCGGTAGTTCCTGTCCGGCAGGACGTCGTCGATCACGACCTTCGTCAGGTAGGGCACGCTTACGGCGATGCAGCTCATGGACACCACGACGGCCACGATGCGCGCGATGTGCCCACGGTAGGGGCGCAGGTAGCTGCCCACACGCTTGAGGTCGGAGAAGTTGATCTGCTCCTCGAGTTCCTCGTCCTCGCGATAGGTGTTGCGACGGGCCATCTCATGCCTCCTTTCCGGTGCGGTCGGCGCGTGCGTCGGCAGGCGCCTCGTCACGGCCGTCGTAGCCCTGTGCGCTGCCGGACTGCAGGCCCAGCTGCCGTCGGTAGATGTCGTGGTAGCGGCCGTGCTGCGCGATCAGCTCGTCGTGCGTGCCGCGCTCCACGATCCGTCCGTGCTCCAGCACGAGGATCAGGTCGCAGTCCTTGACCGAGGAGATGCGGTGCGCGATCGTTACGATCGTCCTCGTGCCGCCCAGCTGCGCCAGGTGCTGCTGGATCTGCGCCTCCGTCTCCATGTCCACGGCGCTCGTCGTGTCGTCCATCACCAGGATCGACGGATCGTCCGCCAGGGCGCGCGCCAGCGACAGCCGCTGGCGCTGCCCGCCGGACAGGCCGACGCCGCGCTCGCCGACGACGGTGTCGTACCCCTCCGGCAGCGCCTCGATGAAGTCGTCGGCGCCGGCGATGAACGCGATGCGGCGGATGTACTCCGGGTTCGGGCCGCGGTCGTCGGGCATGCCGAAGCCGATGTTCGAGCCGATGGTGTCGGAGAACAGGAAGGTGTCCTGCGCGACGACGCTCACCGCGTCGCGCAGCTCGGCCAGCGGCCAGTCGCGCGCGTCGCGGCCGTCGATGAGCACGCGGCCGGCGGTGGGGTCGTAGAAGCGTTCGATCATGTTCACCAACGTCGACTTGCCGGAGCCGGTCTCCCCGAGGATGCCCAGGTGCGCGCCGGCGGGCACGGCGAAGTCGATGTCCTCGAGAACGGGCGTGCCCGGGTCGTCGGGGAAGGCGAAGTCGACGTGCTCGAAGCAGATCGCGCCCTGCACGTGCGCGGGGGTGGCGTCGGCGGTGCTGTCGCTGTCTGCGGTGTGCGTGTCGCGGATGCGCGGTTCCGCGGTGAGCAGCGCGCGGATCTTCACGCAGCTGGCGTTGAAGCGCTGCCAGTCGTTGACGAGCCAGCCGGACTGGCGCACCGGCGAGTCGATCATCCACAGGTAGGAGTTGAAGGCCACCAGGTCGCCCAGTGTCATGTTCCCCTGGAGCACCAGCCAGCCGCCGAAGCCGATCGTGATCAGCTGCAGGGAGAAGCCCAGGCCGTCGAGCCACGGCATGTAGCGGCGGGTGTTCAGCGCCATGTCCATGTTGCGCTGCATGTAGTCGTCGTTCGCGCGGTCGAAGCGGTCCGTCTCGTGGCGTTCGCGCACGAAGGCCTTCACCACGCGGTTGCCTTCGATGTTCTCCTCGACCAGCGAGTTGAGCGACGCCAGCGAGTTGCGGATGGCCAGGAACAGCGGCTTGGCGCGGCCGCTGAGCTTGCGCGTGAGCACGAACAGGAAGGGCGTGACGGCGGCGAGGGCCAGGGCGAGCCGCCAGTCGATGACGCTCATCATGGCCAGCGCGCCGGCGAACATGACGATGCAGTTGAGCATCTGGTAGCTCACCCAGCTGAGCAGGTGGCGGATGGCGTCCGTGTCGGAGGTCATGCAGTTCATGATGTCGCCGGTACGCGTGTGGTTGAAGTAGGTGAAGTCGAGGCGGTGCAGCTGTTCGAACTCGTCGGACACCAGACGGTAGATGGTGTTCTGGCCGAAGCGTTCCATCCACATCTGGTTGCCGTAGTAGGCGAGGTCGCGCACGATGGTGACGACGATCATGAGGATGCACAGGCCGCCGAGCTGGTTCAGGTGGCCGGCTTCGATGACCTGGTCGACGATGCGCGCGGAGATGAGCGGCGTGACGAGCGCCATGGCAGCGGACACCAGGTACAACAGGATGCCGCCGACGGCTCGCGGCAGGTCGGGGCGCGCGTAGGCGAGGATCCAGCGCAGGTTGCCGGCGTTGCGGTTGCGGGTGGGGTCGATGAACATGATGGGTGGTAGCCGCCCTCCTTGGCGGCGGGTGGTGGGTTGGGTTGGTCGTGGTCTGGTTGTCGGCGGGTCGGGTGCCGACCGACAGTCGGTTTCCGGTTGCCGGCAGTCAACGGGTGGGCGCGAGCCCGGTAGGCGTGACTGCGGTCCGCGGCCGACGACTGTACGGCTCGGCTGGCTGGCGGTCGGTTTGGTTGTGGTTTGGTTGTCGGTGAGAGCAGATAACGACGTTGTTTTCCGGCGCTCCGGTTCTCTCTCGGTTGCCCATTCTAAAGGTCTGCCAAGTGGATGCAAGCGGCCGACTCGGCGTGTCTCGAAAATAATTGCCACAATGGATTAAGCGTTACAGAAAACCGCTGGGTGCCAGTGGTGGCACGAGCGGCCGCAACGGTACATGAGCGTGATGGCGGGGTCCGGGCGTCGTAGCGTCGCAATCGCCGGCACACAACCTGAAAGGGGTCTCGCCCCGCTTCCTCTGACATTCCGTGTCACTCACGCACGCTTTGTCAGAGTTGGGAATCGCTCCGTCTGACAAAGCGTGCGTGAGTGACACGGAATGTCAGAGGAAACCACTTCAGCATGGATGGTACGGCATGCAGACATAAGAAAAGCCGGCGGAGAGAAGGCCGCCGGCTGAGAGAGAAGAGAGAAGAAGGGTTCAGTTATGGGGGTTCGGTTGGGAACCTCGCCAGCTTGATCGCTGACATGTTCCATGTAATCGTCCGATGCTGGATGGATGGGCAATTTTTCCTGATAAATCGCTGAATACAGCGGCGCCCATGCATCGCTCCTGCTCCTTTGTCATCATTCAAAATACTCGATATTCCGCCGTTTTCCTCGTCCGACGCCCCGCTTCATCCACCCACGGATCCGCAACGGAGTCATTTTCCCGTGAGCGTAAGAACAGCGACTCATCGCAGTTGATTTCTCCAAGCGCTCCCCTGAGTCACCTCCTCCCGCTCTTCTCGCCCCCCCCCCAGATACCGAGTAGAAAAAACAAGTTCAACTTGCATTTTCTACTCCGCATCCGTCCTTCGACAGGCACACAGAAACAGATTCCTCTACAGTCCCAGGATCTGCTGCTTCTTCGCATCAAACTCGTCCTGCGTGAGGATGCCTGCGTCCAGGAGCTCCTTGAGGCTCTTGAGCATCTCCACCTGTTCACCCATGCTCGGCGCCGCGGCAGTCGCGTTGTCGGTGCCGCCAGTCGCTCCCGCGTTGCCAGCTGCCGCAACCGTCTGTCCGCTCATCGCACCGGTCATCGGGTTGACTCCTTGTGCGAAGCCCATGCCGAGCATCATGCCACCTGCGTCGCCGAAGCCGTTTTCTTGCACGCCTTGCGCAATGCGCTGCTGTGCCGCCATGTTGCCTGCCTGCGCGGAGATGTTCTCGTAGGCCGCCACATTCATGCGGTTGCTGGAGAACTGCTTGACGAGTTCGCGCGACTCCGGCGTGAACTCGATGCTCTCGATGCCGATGCCGCACAGCTGCAGCCCGAAACGCGACTCCCAAGTACCGGCGTTGGCTGCGTCGGCGCGTACGGCCTGAGCAATGGCGTTCGCCTGCGCTGGCAGCTGCGAGATCCGGTACTCGTCGGACAGTGCGTTGAGCGCCACCGCGAAGGACTGGATGTACTCGGCCAGCAGCTGCGAGCGCGTGTTGACGTCGTCGAAGCTGATGAAGTCGACGTTCGGCGGCACGAACTGGCGGATGAACTCGACCGGGTTGGTGACTTTGAGCGACATCATGCCGCGCGCGCGGATCTCCAGGTCGGTGCCGTAGAACCTGTCATGGTAGATGAGCGGCGCCGGCGTACCGAACTTGATGCCGCGAATCTCGCGCAGGTTGACGAAGGCGATGCGCTTGTTCGCCACCGGCTCGCCGCCGTACTTGAAGCGCTCGCCGATCTGCCCGAAGATCGACTTGCCGATGCCGTCGCCGGCGAAGACGCTGTCCGTGCCGTTGCGGTACTCGTAGCCGCCGGGCTGCGTGATGACCGCCTCGATCCCCGACTGGTCGAAGATGAACGCGGCCGTGTTCTCCGGCACGTAGATGCGTGACCCGTTGGAGATGACCGCGTCGGAGTGCTTCGTATTCGATCCTCGGCCGTTATTGGTTTCCCGATAGACGCCCGGCGCCACGACCGTATGTTCGTCGAAGGGTGCCGCAGTGATGATGTCGAGCCACTGGTCCGCGAAAGTACCGGCGAGTGCGCCGGAGAATGCCCTGATGAGTGCCATGGGTGATGCCTTCCTTTGCTACCTACAGTTGGCGGGAAACGCAGCAGTATTCGCAGGTGACCGTGCCACCTGATTTGCCGTGCAATGAAGCGCCACAGCCTTCGCACACTGCGGATACCGTTTCCACCGTGGCTGACGGTCGGGAACCGAAGCCGAATGCCTGAGTGAACTCGCGGGTCGCGCCACTGAGCGTATTGGCAATGTCAGAGATGAATGTCTTGGGTGCACCGACGATATCCTCATCGCTACCGGTAAGTGCATGGTTGACGGCATTGCCCAACCGAGCAAGTTCCTGATGGGAATCCATGCGCAGTACCAGCTTGCCTTGGCGAAGCACGATGTTGCATTCGTGACTATCGCCCTTGTCGAAGATGAGCTGCGGCCTGCCGTCCACGACCTTGACATCACGCAACGGCCAACGGTATGCATGCTCGACATCCTTGGCGAACATCTTTGGTTGAGTATAGGTAAAGACGAGTGCCTGGTTGGTGAGAGAGAGTTCACCACGCTGGCTGCCTTTGAAATCAGGTGCATCGCACCATACCGAGTCAAACTGGGCAACAATGCCTTCATTGGGCATGAGGTCGATGTCTTTCACTGGCCCCTCCGTGTCCTTCTTCCATGCACACCTTGTGCATTATGCGGTGAGAAGAACATACCCCCCCCCCCGGACATAAAACGCTTGGAATTCCTTGGTTTTGTAATCGTTTCGTGAGGAACGGCACCAGCAGGCTCGGTCCGACCGGTTCGCCACGTCCGTATAGGCAAGGCAGCAGCGGGCCATGTCGAGCGATGGCATGTTCCCGGCTTCCCGCAGGTGCGGGGTTACACATTTTTGGGGCTGCATCAAAATGTGTAGGTCTCCAGCCAGCACAACTTGAAAAAGTGCGGGCTTCTGGCCTACACATTTTTTCTCCGTCCAAAAATGTGTCATCAGAGCCCCGGGGAGGCACCCTGACCCGGGGCGCTTAACGGCAGGATCTGCATCCGGCGGGAAGGCACCAGACTTGATACAAGACTTGACGCATGCACGTGCATTCACGTGCATATAGAAATCTCTCATTTTCCGTGATATTTCTAGGACACGGGTCGCACGGGCGGCCCGCCCTAGAAATATCACGGAAAACGAGAGATTTCTATGCCTTGGGATTCACATCATGCGCGTAGACGGATCCCGGATCACTGCTCCAACTTCGCCTGCTCGGCGGCGAGACGCTCGGCCTCGGCGGCCTTGCGGGCGTTGAGGGCTTCGGTGAAGCGGGCGAGCTCCTCGTCCACGGCCTCGGTGGGGATCTTCGCGAAGATCGGGGTGGGCTTGGCCACGGGAGCGCCGACCTCGATCGGTTCGCTCTTCCAGGGACGCAGGGTCTCGCCGAGCACGTAGTCGCCGGTGATCACCGGGTAGGTGAAGGCGGGGTTGTCCAGGTCGGTGACTTCCTCGATGCGCGGCAGCGGCGAGAAGGTGCCGGTGCCGCCCAGCGCCTCGTGCACCTTCTGCGCGGAGTGCGGCAGGAAGGGGGCGAGCAGGTGGTTGGCGTCGGAGACGGCCTGTGCGGCGACGTGCAGCACGGTGCCCAGGCGCTCCGGGTCGTCCTTGATCTTCCACGGTTCGGTGGCGGAGATGTACTTGTTGATGTCGCCGACCACGGCCATCGCCTCATTCAGCGCGTTCTTCTGGCGGTGGTGTTCAATCGACTCGCCCACCGCGTCGAAGGCGGCGACGGTGCGCTCGAGCAGCGCGCGGTCCTCGTCGGTGAGCTTGTCCTCGACCAACGGCGGCACCTCGCCGAAGTTCTTGGCGATGAGGTTGGCGACCCGGTTGACGAGGTTGCCCCAGCTGGCGGCGAGCTCCTCGTTGTTGTGGCGCACGAACTCGGACCAGGTGAAGTCGGAGTCGGAGTTCTCGGGGCCGGCCACGGAGATGTAGTAGCGCACGGCGTCCACCGGGTAGCGTTCGAGGATGTCCTTGACGTAGATGACGATGCCGCGCGAGGAGCTGAACTTCTTGCCTTCCATGGTCATGAACTCGGAGGCGACGACCTGCTCGGGCAGGTTGAGGGGGCCGAGCTGGCCGACCTCGCCGCCGCGGGAGCCCTGGCCGTTGTAGGCGAGCATCTCGGAGGGCCAGATCTGGGAGTGGAAGGTGGTGTTGTCCTTGCCCAGGAAGTAGTAGCCCGGCGTGGACGGGTCGTTCCACCACTTGCGCCACGCCTCGGGGTCGCCGGAGCGGCGTGCCCACTCGATGGAGGCGGACAGGTAGCCGATCACCGCGTCGAACCACACGTACAGACGCTTGTTCGGATTGTCGATCCAGCCCGGCACCGGCACGGGGATGCCCCAGTCGATGTCGCGGGTGATGGCGCGCGGCTTGACCTCGCGGAACAGACCGGTGGAGAAGTTGAGCACGTTGGTGCGCCAGCCCTGACGCGTCTTGAGCCATGCAAGGTTCGCGTCGGCGAGCGCGGGCAGGTCGAGGAAGTAGTGTTCGCTCTCCTGGAAGATGGGGGTCTCGCCGTTGATCTTGGAGACGGGGTTGATCAGGTCGTCCGGGTCGAGCTCGTTGCCGCAGTTGTCGCACTGGTCGCCGCGTGCGCCTTCTGCGTGGCAGATGGGGCATTCGCCCTCGATGTAGCGGTCGGGCAGGGTGCGGCCGGTGGACGGGGAGATGGCGACTTTCTGCGTGCCCTTGTAGATGTAGCCGTTGGCGAGGCACTGGCGGAAGAGTTCCTGCACCACGAGCTCGTGGTTCTTGGTGGTGGTGCGGGTGAACAGGTCGTAGCTCAGGCCGAGCCTGCACAGGTCGGATGCGATGACGCGGTTGTAGCGGTCGGCGAGTTCCTGCGGGGTGACGCCTTCCTTGTCCGCTTCGACGAGGATGGGGGTTCCGTGTTCGTCGGTGCCGGAGACCATGAGCACGTCGTTGCCCTTCATGCGCTGGTAACGTGCGTACACGTCCGAGGGGACGCCGAAACCGGCGACATGACCGATATGACGGGGGCCGTTCGCATACGGCCATGCGACATTCACCATAATATGACTCATGCGCCCGATTATCCGGCCCAGCCCAGACACGCCGGGCAGCCATCATGCACCTTGCACCGGCGACTGCCAGGAGAGGCGCCGGACCCCGGACAAGGCAGCCTGGACGACGCCGGCTGCCGGAGAGACACCAGCGGTTCCGGCAGCTGAGCCGCACTGCATGATTGGCCTCTCATGCTCCCTTGGGCATATTCCCGTAGATCGGCAGGTCTCCCAATCCATCTCGCGGTCCCTGATTGGCAGCCGTCGCGTCATCCACATGTGTATAACTCACGTGCGTCGTCCACGATGTGGAGGACCGGCTGCGCTCATCCACCGCACTACCCACATCCCGGTGGACGACCCGCCGAAGCCGTCCACATATCCACATTTCTGCACTGCCCCATTTCCCTGCACGCGCATCATCGCGTAGACTCGCGCACACCATGACCATGGACGACAAGGGGAATCCCATGAACAACGTCACCGGCACACCGGCACCATACTCACAACCGACCTTCGATTTGCTGGAAGAGGCCTCACAACCCACACAGAGCGCACGGACACGCACGCCGCCGCGCGCGCGAAACACCAACCGCCCGCACGGCCACATCGTCCACCTGAAGGACCTGCCCGGGCCGCTGTCCATGCACCGGCTGGTGCTGGAGGGCATCCTGGTGCGCCTCGACGACACCCAGGCCTACACGACGCGGGACGCCGGGACGCTCGCCGGCCGCACCGCGATCATCAGGGAGCTGCTGCCGCCGGGGATTCCCGCCTGCGGCCGCACCGCCGCCTGGGTCTGGGCCGGCGGCGACTTCCCGCAGGTCCTCGACGTGCTGTCGCGCAGCCATTTCCGCGCACCCGTGGCCGGCCGCCGCATCCACACGCTGTCACGCCGCGTGCCGTCCGAACAGCTGACCGCGCTCGGCGACCTGCAGCTGACCACCCCGGCACGCACCGCCTGCGACCTGGCGCTCTTCCCCTACGACGAGATCATCCGCCAGCAGCTGCACGAGACCATGGTCACCGTCATGCAGCAATGCCACGTGGACGTGCGCGACTGCCTGAAGATCCTCGACGGCTGCCCGCACCTGCACACCGCGCGGCAGGCGCGGCGCGTCATCGGCGACTTCGCCTGCATCGCCTGAGCGCGGTGCAGGAGAATCAGGGAAAGGACGACCATGCGCCACGACCGCCGCACCGACCGCCTCAAGGCCATGCGACCGGAGCCCGAACCGCTGGAGGAGCTGTCCGCTCCCCCGCCGCCGCCCATCGAGCTGACGGCCGCGCTGGCCACCGACCCGCACACACCCGCGGACGTGCTGTGGCACATCGCGCGCCACGCGCCGCAGCTGCGCCGCTGGGTGGCCGTCAACCGCAACGCCGACGCACACCTGCTCGAGTACATCTCCCAGCAGGGCGGCCCCGGCGTGCGCGAGACACTGGAGATTCTGCTGAGGGAAATGGAGCGCAACCGGCCGTCGGCGGACACGACTACCGACGTCCCGCACACGCCACCCGCAACAGCCGACAGCGCGCATCCGCCTCGTCCTACATGCAACACGACGCCCGGGAACGGCCTCGATGTCCCACATACGTCATCTGCAGCAGCCGACGGCATCCACCAGCCGCGCCCCGCACGCAGCACGACAAGCCGGCTCGGGAACAGCCTCGATGTCCTGCACGAGTCCTCAACCGCCGACACCGCACCGCCACATCCAACACACGGTGCAGCAGCCGCGCGCACGTCGTCGGCAGCGCGGCCGCTCAGCCCTGGCGCCCCAGCGCCGCCGCGTACACCTGCTTCTTGTTCGCCGGCTTGCCATCCGGACCGGGATGCTGCGCCACCACCTGCGCGATGGCGTCCTTGAGCCGCAGGTCCTGCTCGGCGGCGAGCGCGATCGCCAGGTCGGCAAGTTCTTCGACGCCCAGCGACTGCATCGACGCCGCCTGCTCCTCCTCGCTGGCGCCGCCGATCACCAGCACCATCTCGCCGCGCGGCGGGTCCGCCGACAGGCCAGCGCGGATCTCGCCGATTGTGCCGCGGCGGATCTGTTCGTAGTCCTTCGTCAGCTCGCGGCACAGCGCCATCGGCCGGTCGGGGCCGAGGACCGCCTCCAGGTCGGCCATCGCCTCGTCGATGCGGTGCACGGTCTCGTAGAAGACGATGGTGCGCGGCTCCGCCTTGAGCTGACGCAGGTGGGCGACGCGTTCGCCATGCTTGCGCGGCAGGAATCCCTCGTAGCAGAATCGGTCGGTCGGCAGTCCGGAGAGCGCGAGCGCGTCGAGTACGGCGCTCGGGCCGGGCGCGCAGGTCACCGGCACGCCGCGTTCGATGGCGCGGCGCACCACCGCCAGGCCGGGGTCGTTGATCGTCGGCATGCCCGCGTCGGACACGAGCAGCACCGTCGCGCCTGTCTCGGCCTCGTCGAGCAGTCGGTCGGCCATGCCGCGCTCGTTGTGGTCATGGTTGGCCACCACGCGGCCGGAGACGTGTACGCCCAGCCGGTTCGCCAGCGCGTACAGGCGCCGCGTGTCCTCCGCGGCGACGACGTCCGCGCGCTCGAGCAGCGCGACGAGCCGCGCGCTGGCGTCCGCCGTATTGCCGATCGGCGTCGCCGCCAACACCACTGTTCCACGTGGAACATCCACTTGCATGTCACCATCAGTCATGGCCTCCAGTATGCGCGCGTGCGCCTACATGCGCCGCCCCTCCTCGATTACGCCGAAGAAGTCATGTCGCATGCGGGCGCAAAGTCACTCATTCGCGCACCTGGCCCTCTTTGTGGCCCACCTTGCAGGGCGTCACGCGCCCACATGCCACCCTCATGCGTTGAGAGATATCAAAATTCGCCCTACCGCCGCGTATGTCATTCGCAGATCCTTGATATTTCGCCGTTCTTACGCCACCCTACCGGCCGATATGCCGAAATTTGATATCTCTCAACGAAAGGTGGCACGCAATCCCCCATCTACGCACCCAGCCCACGTATCCACGCCACGGCCGCACCGCCCGCGCGCAGCGAACACTTATTGGGGGCAGTGGTTTGGCGGGGTCATTCCGGCCGCACCACCCCACACGCAGCGAACACGGGCAGGCCCGTCGGGTAGCGTGGAAGGCGACCCCGCAGCCGCATAGCCCGGCAGAAAGGCAGCACGCACCATGAGCGACACGTACCCCATCCGCCACGCACGCCACCGCAGCCGGCCGGCCATGCCGACCGCCGGCTGGCTGACCTGGCTCGTCACGCTCGCGGTGGCCGCGCTCGGCGGCCTGCTGCGCTTCGTGCGCCTCGGCGAGCCGCGTGCCGTCGTCTTCGACGAGACGTACTACGTCAAGGACGCCTGGACCATGCTCAACACCGGCGAGCCGCGCAACTGGCCGGAGACGATGGACTGGCACGGCCAGGCCGTCAACCCGAACGTCGCTTTCGCCGCCGGCGACACCGATCATTGGCTGCCCAGCGCGGAATACGTGGTGCACCCGCCCTTCGGCAAGTGGCTCATCGCGTGGGGCATGCAGCTGTTCGGCGGCGCCTCCAACCCCGCGGCGTGGCGCGCGGCGACGGCGATCGCCGGCACCGTGGCCATCATCATCCTCATGCGAGCCGTCCTGCGGCTGTGGCACGACCTGCCGATCGCGGCGCTCGGCGGCGTGCTCATGGCCATCGACGGCGTGGGCATCACGATGAGCCGCACCGGCCTGCTCGACGTCTTCATCATGGTCCTCGCGCTGGGCGCCTTCCAGCTGCTGCTCATGCACCGCGACTGGGCGCACGGCCGGCTCGAGCGGGCGCGCGCGGCGGGCGCCGCCCGCGCGCCCCGGATCTGGCTGAGCTGGTGCCGCGTCGGCGCGGCCGTACTGCTGGGCCTGGCGACGGGCGTGAAGTGGTCGGGCACGTATTTCCTCGCCGTCTTCTGCGCCATCAGCGTGCTGTGGGATGCGTGGATGCGCCGCCAGGCGGGCTTCGACGGCTGGTTCCTGCGCGGAGTGCTGGGCGACGGCGCGCTCACCGCACTCTACATGCTGCCAATCTACGCGCTGACCTATCTGGCGACGTGGACCGGCTGGTTCCTGCACACCGACTCGTACATGCACGACTGGGCGCGGCTGCACCCCGGCGAGGGCATCTCCTGGTTGCCGGAGACGCTGCGGTCCTTCGTGCAGTACCACGCGCAGATGTGGCAGTTCCACACCACGCTCGACACCCCGCACGACTACCAGGCGAACCCGCTGACCTGGCCGTTGCAGATCCGCCCGACGAGCTTCTACTGGGAGAAGCTCGAGGGGCATCCCGGCCTGTGTTCGCTGGCGCCGGACAGCCAGTGCGTGGCGGCGGTGACGTCGCTGGGCAATCCGCTCATCTGGTGGCTGGGAACGCTGTGCGCGGTGGCGGCGATCGTCATTGCGATCGCACAGCGCGGCGACTGGAGGATCTGGGCGGTGCTCGCGGGCTTCCTGGGCGGCTGGCTGCCGTGGGCGCAGTACCTCAACCGCACCACCTTCACCTTCTATTCCATCGTGTTGCTGCCGTGGATGATCCTCGCGATCTGCTACGTGTGCAACTGGATCCGCGAGACCTGCGACCCGGGACTGTTCAACGGCGTGGTATGGGGCATAGGCATCGTGTGCGGCATCATGTCGCTCTACTTCTACCCGATCTGGACCGCCATGCCCGTCCCCTACGACTTCTGGCTGAGCCACATGTGGCTGCGCTCGTGGATCTGAGCAGGCGTTCCCGAACGCGGCGTCATGCTCTTCATACTTTCTTTTAATACTTTTAATACTTTCGACTGGAGGTGCCTGATGCCCAACCCGTTCAATCCCACTGCCGGTGCAGTCCTTGAGTAGCAAGTCAGCAGCGGCAGCGAACGGAATCCCGGATTGCCGCGTCGTGCAGATAGTCGGCCTGTCCGCGTATCCCGCCCAGGGCACCGTCGACGAGTTCCCTGACCATCAGGCACTCCGGCGCAGGCAGTTGCACGCCTTCGCCGGACAGGATACCGAAGTCGGCGGCAGTGACGAATCCCCGGGACCGGTAATTGTCCGGGTTGCCTTCCACGAGCACTGCAGGATAGCCCATCGCCCGCGCCTTGCCGAAACCGTATTCGATGAGTTCCTTCGACACGTGCCTGCGCTGCCTGTCGGTACGTACCGCAACAGGCGCAAGCAGCAGGATGGTGTGCGTATCGCCAGTGAGCTGCAGACGCGAAAACACGGCGCTGCCGATGACGGCATCGTCTTCGAGCATGATCAGGTCAAGTTCCGGCACGTACAGGTTGGCTGCTCTGGTTTCCTCGACCAGCCTGCGCACCTCGAGGGCGTTGTGCGCATTCTCGGATTCGGTGAATACGTCCTGCACGAGACGCAGTGACTCCTCGAGCTCGCGCGCAGTGGCGGCGTTGCGTATGGTCCGCGTTCCCGTCATGGTTCCTCCCTCGTCCCTGCGTGTCTCCACGCTCCCTTGGTTTGCCCTGCCATCCGAATGCACACGGTGCGGGGCCAAAACCGCCATGTCGCCTGCCCTGCCGAGCTGGAGACACCGTCATACAGGGGAAAGGCAGCCATTCTTGTGCAGGTCATGGCTCATGGCTCATAACGTAGCGGCACGTGCAAATCGACACGCCGGAAATGGCAAACGGACCATGCAGAACATGGCCGCAGGTTCCGGGGTGACCCCGGTACGCCCACAGTCGAACAGGCCTCATGGATGCACATCGCCGTTGGATTGCGTCGTGCAGGCAGGACCGTGGTCTGCATGGACGAGGAGCAGTCACGCGACTACATCGCCCGAATCGCCGACATCATCGAACCCATGGAGCCACTGGTGGTCTATCTCGACAACCCCGACGTGCGCACCACGGTGGACCGCGTGCTTGACGAACGCGGGAACGACTGGCTCGAGGCAGTGACCGCCTACCACGTACGGCAAGGCTATGGACTGGAACACGGCCTGCAGGGATACGACGGATACATCGCCTGCCTGGAGGAACGCAAGCGTCGGGAACGACACATCCTGCAATCCTTGCCCCTGGCCTCATTGACACTCTCGCGGGACCTCGCGGCGTGGACGAGTTCCTCAAGCTGTACGACAGCGCAGGATGGACGCCACCTTCGGCCAGACAGGTGGCATGGGCATTGGCCGGCCGTGACGCATCCTTCGTGCTCAGGGCGGCCGGCGAAGCCATTGCGATGGCAGGGCTGCTTTCCGACCATGCCATGCACGCATTCCTCACCGAACTGGTCGTTGCACCGTCGTGGCGGCACCGTTGCGTTGGCGGTTGCCTCCTGAGGTACGTCGAACGGTACGCAGCAAGTAGCCTGCAGGAGGGCTGGAAGATCTGCGCTGACCTGCGGTCGTCGAAGGACGCCGAAGGCTTCTATGGCCGTCATGGCTACACGGCCATGCCCACAGCCACGGATGGACCGGGCATGGAACGCATGCTGACCCGCTAGGATGGGATGGCCACGGTCGCAGGCATGCGCGCCCGTGGCCATGTATATGTACCGGTATGCTTGCCGGGACGGAACGCCGAATCGAGAAGGAGGATGAAGGCAACCATGGCACGAATGGCACGGGGCCTGGCCTGCACGGCCGTACTGTCGTCCGTGGCAGGCTGCTGCCTGGTGGGTGCGTCCCGACGCCGTGTCCGCAGGTCCACCGACCTGTCCGGCCCGGACGCGGCGCAGTGGCGGGGATACATGACGATTGGCGGCATTGGGCAGTACGTGCAGGTGCGCGGCCATGACAGGCACAATCCCGTAGTGCTCTGGGTGCATGGCGGTCCAGGCTACCCCCTGACCTATCTGTCGCGCCACTACCAGCAGGGGCTCGAGGAACGCTATACCGTGGCGACATGGGAACAGCGCGGCAGCGGACGCACCCATCGCCATGGCAGGGGAACCACACAACCCGAGTTGACCCTGGAACTCCTGCTGTCCGACATGGACGAGCTGGTGGATCGGTTGCGTAGCGAATACGGACGGGGCAGGGTGGTGCTTCTGGGGCAGTCATGGGGCACCGTACTGGCTACCGAATACCTGCAACGCCATCCCGGGAAGGTATCCGCCTACATCGGCACTGGACAGGTCGTCGACTTCAAGCAGGGCAAGATCGAGGCGGCGCATGCCGCCACCGCACTGAGCGACCGGCAGACCGCCATGCGCCTCGAGGAAGATGCCCGGTCCTTCGCGCAGACCGAGTCGGTCGATGACATGGATGCCATACGGCTCGAACGCATGGTCGTCGATTCGCTCAAGCCGTTGCGGGGAGACCGGGAACTGTCCGGCATGCAGCAACTGTGGTTTGGCCTGACATCACCCGATTTCACCATGCAGGACTTGCGTTGGCTGCTGGCGGCCTCGGATTCCGAACGGATCATCCGGTCGCAGCGCGAATTGGTGAACTACATGTACTACCGGTACAGGCTCGCCGACATCACGATTCCCGACACCATTCCCGTCTGCTTCATCCAAGGCCAATCCGACTGGATTACGCCCAGCATGATGGTCCGTGACCTCTGCAGGTCGATGCCCAACCACGACAGGCGATACATCGAGATTGCCGGTGCAGGACACACCCCTTTCCTCGACAACCCGACGGCATTCAACATCCAGGCAACACGGTTCCTCGACACCTACCGCACCGACCTCTAGAGCACCATGTTGGATGGGGGCATCCCCGCAGCGAATGCCCATGGCGCCCATGCAGCCGTTGCACTCGACGCTCCAGAAAAATAACCGCCTTCGTCTGGCAAAGTGTGTCAGTACTACACGCTTTGCCAGACGAAGTGTGTCCCCCATCTGGCAAAGCGTGCGCTACCGACACGCTTTGCCAGACGAAGGCGAGCTTGTACAACCCATGCCGGGGTTCATCCCGTCATTCGCTCCTGACGGCGTCGAGCACGGGCTCCTTGATTGCGCGCCGGGCGGGCGAAACGCTGGCGACCAGGCCGACGAGGATGGCGAGCGCGAGGAAGAGCAGCAACTGGCCCCACGGCACGGCAATCTTGCTGATGCCCTGGTCGGCGTATACCGCACAGAGCACCACGCCGGCGAAGGTGCCGACCACGATGCCCAGGACCGTGCCGTAGACGGACAGGATGACCGACTCGATGGCGAGCATGCCGCGCACCTGCCCGTTGGAGGTGCCGACGGCGCGCAGCAGGCCGATTTCCTTGGTGCGTTCCGACACGTTCAGGGCAAGCGTGTTGACGATGCCGAAGATTGCGATGACAATCGACAGGGCGAGCAGCGCGTAGATGATGGCGAGCACCTGGTCGACCATCGAGGCCATGGAAGACTTGAACTCGTCCTTGTCCATGACGGCGATGGTGTAGTACGGCTTGGCGATCTTCTCCAGGTCCTTGCGCAGGGTCTCCAGGTCGGTGCCGGGCGCGGCCTTGATGTACAGCTGGTCGAGCATCTGCCAGCTCGTATCGCTGACCTTGTTCGCCAGCTGCTGGTTGACCAATACGCAGTCCACGTAGAGATAGTCCTCGACGATGGCACCGACCGTGACCTGCTCGCTGCGGGTGACTTCCTTGGTCTTGACCAGGGATTGCGGGTCCACGTGCTGCGCATCCTCGACCACCTGCTGCGCCTGTGCCACCTTGGATCGGGCGCCGTCGGCATCGCCTGCGAGGGCCAGCTGCCGGGCCTCGGCCTGCAGTTTGCCTGCCTGTTCCTCGACCTGCCGCTGGTAGGCTTCCTGAGCCTTGGCCGTGGCCGCCTCGTCGATGTCCGTCGTGGTGGCCTTCAATTCGAGCCGCTGGCCGAGCTTCCACCCGTACTTGTCGGCCAGGGACTGGCCGACCACCAGCTGGCCGTCCTCCAATGCCTTGGCGGCATTGCCGTCCTGCACCTGCGGCGGGGCAATCGTCGTGAGCAGCGCCGGCTGCGTGATGGCGGCCGGCACATCCTTGCCGCCGACGGTGACGCCGTACATTTGGCGGAGCGTGGCGCTGGCCTCGATGCCCTTGACCTGTTCCATCTCCTTGACAGCCTTGTCCTGCAGGGCTGTCGTCATCGACGCGGAACGCACCGCGTAATCGGCATCCATGCCCGTGTCCACCACGTCGTTGAGCGAGGCCTTGACGGAACCGGCAATCACGCCCAGGCAGCTGACGATGGCGATGCCCACGAACAGGGCGGCTGCCGTATTCGCGGTGCGCCGCTTGGCGCGCGCGAGGTTGCGCGAGGCGAGCCTGCCGGTCACCGGGAACACGTGGTCGGGAACCCAGCCGAGTATCTTGCCGGCGGGACCGACCAGGGCGGGACCGGCCACGATGACGCCGATGACCAGGCACACGGCTCCCAACGCCATCGGAATCACGCTGTCCATGCCGTTGACGGCATCCCACGGCGTCGGCTTGCCATCCCCGGTTGCCAGGCCGTAGGCCAGCCACCAGGCCAGCGCACCGAACACCATCATGGCAATGCCAATGGCACCGCGCGTTCTGACGGGCTTCTCGGGGTTGACCGTCTCGTTCATCGCCTGGATCGGCGGTGCGGTCGCCGCGGTCCTTGCCGGGATGGATGCGCCCAGCACGGAGACGGCGATGCCGATCACCACGCCCCATACCACGTCCATGGTGGAGGGGGCCGCGGAACCGGACAGCGCATAGCCCATCTGGTTCATGCCCTGCGCAATCAATTCAAGCAATCCCCAGCCCAGCAGGACACCGATCACGGAGCCGACCACGCCCAGCAGGACGGCCTGCACGACCACCGTGAGGAACACCTGCGCCGGCGAGGCGCCCACGGAGCGCAGCAGTGCGTAACCGCGCATCGAATCGCGGACGATCATGGTAAAGGTATTCGCGATGATGAAGGATCCCACGAACAGTGCAATCACGGCGAATACCATGATCAGCGGCTGGATGAAGCCCAGCTGTTCCTTCGTGCTCTTGGCATCGTCGGCGCGCGCCTGCTCACCGGTTTCCACCTTGACCTGCTCCGTGGAGCCGAGCGCCGCACGGATCTTCCCGGCAAGTGCTTCCTGCGCCTTGGCGTCCAGCGGCGTGTGCTCGTCGCCGTAGACCCCGATGGTGCCGACCTTGTCCGTGTGGTTCGTCTCAACTGCGAGCTGCCTGGCAAGCGCAGGGGAAATGGCGACCAGGGAGGCACCCATCTGTGCGGCATCCGTGTCGAAGGTGCCGACCACCTTGAATTGTTCGGGCCCGTCGGGCAGTACCAGCGTGGCAGTGTCGCCCACCTTCAGCCCGGACTGGTCGGCCGCGCCTGCATGCAGGGCAATCTCGCGGTCGTTCTCGGGCCAATGGCCGTCCGTCAGTTTCGCGGCACGCCACGGCTGCTGCGCATCAATGCCCAGGAGCAGGGTCGGGGCACCACCGCCGTTAACCGCGGTGCCGTCCTTCTTCACCAGGACCGCGCCCATGTAGTTGTAGAACACCTTGGCGCTGCTCACGCCGTCAATCTCCTCCAGCGTACCGGCAACGTCCGGGTCGATGTCCTCGTACTGGACCTTGCCGTCATCCGCCGTGCCGGACGGTTCACCATCGTCGTCCGTCTTCACCACGGAACTGGAGACGTACACGTCCGCGTCCGAATTCGACGCCATCATGCTGTCGATCTGCGAATCAAGCATCTCGCCGAAGCAGAAGGAGCCCACCACGAAGGCGACACCCAGCGCAATCGCTATGATCGACATCACGAAACGACGCATATGGGACTTCGCGTCCCTCAAGCCGATCCTGATCATGCGCGCGCCCCCTTGCCCTGGGAGGAACGCTCCCCCGTGCCGGCGGCCGGGTCGAGGATCTCGTCGACGGTCACGTCATCCTCGCCGGCGAATACCTCGAGGATGGACTCGTACGACGGATGCTCCATGTCGTGCGTGATCCTGCCGTCCGCAAGCACGAGCACACGGTCCGCGAAGCTCGCCGCGCGCGGGTCGTGCGTCACCATGACGATCGACTGGCCGTACTCGCGCACCGACTGCTTGAGGAAGCCGAGCACCTCGCGCGAGGAACGCGAATCCAGGTTGCCGGTCGGCTCGTCCGCGAAGATCACCGACGGGCGCTGCATCATGGCGCGTGCGCATGCCACGCGCTGTTGCTGGCCGCCGGACAGCTGGCTGGGACGGTGGTCCAGGCGGTTCTCCAGCCCGACGACCCGCACGATCTTGCGGAACCAGTCGCGGTCGATCGGCCGCTTGGCGATCTGCAATGGCAGCAGGATGTTCTCCTCGGCATCCAGGGTGGGCACCAGGTTGAAGGACTGGAAGATGAATCCGATCTCCTTGCGGCGCAGCCTGGTCAGCTGCTTCTGGTTCATGGAGGACACCTCGAGCCCCTCCACGTCCACGGTGCCGGAAGTCGGGGTGTCCAGCCCGGCCATGCAGTGCATCAACGTGGACTTGCCCGAGCCGGACGGCCCCATGATCGCCGTCAGCTGGCCGCGCCGGAACTCGACGTCGATGTGGTCGAGTGCCACGACCTCGTTCTCCCCCGAACCGTACCGCTTGCACAGGTCACTCGCCCGCGCCACCACGGGATCACTGGTACCATGCTGCCGCATGTTCTGCTTCGCGCTCTTGGCCACGATGTCTCCTTTTTCTCTTTCGGTTTCCCGCCGTCGGCGTCCGCCGGTGTCGTATGGGTTGCCATACGCATGTTGCCCAGCATGCCTCACCAGGTATGTCCCGCATGGGTGAGGTCGCCGCAAACGATTGGGTCCTTCCATCCTGCCGTGCGACATTGGCGTTTTCAGGGACAATCAGGGTAGATTCAGGGTATGAATCAGGGTATGGCCCGTGTCGCACACAGCGAAGGCAAGGTCCATGGTGGCAGCCGGGACGCCATCGACACGGTGACGGCAGTCACCTTTCCCCGGCGGGATTGGTGAGGAATGTCACCGGTGGCCGGCAGGGAGCAATCATCGGCGGCCTGCCACGGCGGGCGGAGCGGGCGTGGTACACAGGAAAACGGCGTCTGGGCCAGGTGACCGCTTCCGACCGCTTGTGTCGAAGAATCGCTTGTGGGCTTTATCCATTCATTGCCAACCTGCTCAAGGACCCGCGCGGGGCCATCGCCGGCTGGATCTGGTCGAGCCTGTTCACCCTCCTGGGCTACTTCTTCGGCGGCATCCCCGTGGTACAGGAGAACTTCGAACTGGTGATCGTCGCCATCCTCGGCCTGGTCAAGGCGAAGTCCGGCAAGAAGAAGTCCGCAAGCGTCACCGAGACCGCCAAGACGGAGACCACGCCCCACACGCAATCCGACGCGAGCTGATCCCCCCGTTCCTCTCGTCGTTTTGTTGTTGTGTCGTGTTAGGGCGGGCACCCGCTCGGGGGTGGCTCCGTACTTAGGGCGGGCACCGGCTTGAAGAACTCAGAGTTCTTCAAGCCGGTGCCCGCCCTAAGTACGGAGCCACCCCCGAGCGGGTGCCCGCCCTAACACGACACAACAACAGGACAGGACTGGACAGGACAGACATCAACGCCGGCGGATGGAGAAGAATGAGGTCAGGCGCCGGGGGATGCTCGGCTTTCTGATCGTCGGCAGTGTCCTCGCGTAGAGCATGCAGGCCAGCCCGGGACCTTTCCCCGTCGTCCTGACCATCTGCTCGCCATAGCGCACAAAGCCGCGATGCTCGTAGAACTGCCAGGCACAGCTGCTGGCGGTGTACAGGAAGACCTCCCTGCCGGGCTCGCGGCGCGCCAGTTCGGTAAGCAGGGCGGTGCCGACGCCGGACATGCCGGCGTGCGGGTCGACGGTCAGGAACAGGATCTCGCCCACGCAGGTAGTCGTCGAGCATGACGCGCTTCGCACGCGCATGGCCGGCCTCCAGATTGCCCACGGTCACCACCACGTCCATGGCACGCCACACCAGCCGCGCACCCAAGGGCAGCGGACGGGTCTTGCCACCCCGCATCCTGGCGAGCAGCACGCCCAGGAGACGGTCGCCGTCATAGGCGCCGATGACCTGCGTCGCCCGGCGCAGCCCCGTACCACAACCACCAGGCGCAGGCACGGCGTAAGGGTTCGCAGGGGACGAAGGCGCCGCCCTCCATGGCGAAGGCCACGGCCGTTGCGCAGTCGCGTCGCGGGAGGTTCCTGATCTCGACAGCCATGGTCACGGTTGTAGCACAGGCGGGGCCTGCCGGGCAAAATCCCGGGGATCGCGACGACGTGAGCGGCGAACACGTCGCACACTCCGGCACCCGTTTCGTTGCGTGCGACGTGCGGACGCCACGAAACCGCGTCATTGCGCCGTTCGACGTAATCACGACGTCGCACGCAACGAGACTGGCGCCGGAGCGTGCGACATGCACCAGCTCGGAACAAGGGACTCCCGTGGCCCGATTCCCCCGGGCAAGGCCTGCTCACACCAAGCTGTCGCCTGGGCACTGTCGGGCCACCGGCCAAAAAGTGTGTCCGGAATCGGCCCTCACGCCAATCAGGAGAGCGCGTAAGGGCCGATTCCAGACACACGTTTCCGTCGTATCATGCCGTTGCGCCAAAACCGACCCTCCGAACGGCATTTCGTTCCCTCGAAGCTCACACCCACCCACTCGGTATAGTTCAACGCCTACAATAAGTCCTCATGCAATACATTTCCCGCGTCATTGACGACGCACGCCTCTTTGGCTATGTCCCCGACAACTCCGAGGAGATCCTCCCCAACCGCACCCGTACCACCGTGCTGGTGATCCCCGGCGGCGGCTACGAGATGACATCCGACCGCGAAAGCGAGCCGATCGCCCTCCAGTTCCTCGCGGCGGACTGCAACACCTTCGTACTGCGCTACTCGTGCCGTCCGGCCACCTACCCCACCCAGCTGCTGCAGGTGGCGGCCGCCCTCGCCGAGATCCGCGCACACGCGGACGAATGGCATGTCGACCTAGACCGCATTGCCGTCATCGGCTTCTCCGCCGGCGGCCACCTGGCTGCCGACTTCGCCACGGGCGCCTCGGACGAGGTGCTGCGCGCCCACGGCTACGACCCGGACGAGCTGCGCCCCCAGGCGCTCATGCTCGGCTATCCGGTGATCACCGCAGGCGAATTCCGCCACGACGGCAGCTTCAGCGCCCTGCTCGGCGAGGACTACGGCAAGCAGGAGAAGATGGACGAGGTAAGCGTGGAGCAGCACATCGACGCCCGGACTCCCCCGGTCTTCGTGTGGCACACCGTGCCGGACGACTGCGTGCCGGTCGAGAACACGCTCATGCTGGTCGAGGCCTGCCACAAGGCCGGCGTGCCCGTCGAGGCGCACCTCTTCCCCAGCGGCGGCCACGGACTGGCCCTCGGCACCGCGCAGACCGCCTGGCAGGGCGTCAACGGCATCGAACCCTGCGTGCAGACATGGATGAAGCTGGCCCTGGACTGGCTGGCCCGCCTCTTCGGCTGACCGGACGCCGCAAACCCATCCGGCTATCTGCCTTAAGTGCGTGCGCGGCAGCTTTCTCGGAGGTCCATCTGCCTTAAGTGCGTGGCAACGAAAACCGCCACGTCCGCACAAGCCACGCCAACAAAAACAAATATCATTGTTTAGCTCAAACGGCCATTGATTTTCGTATTGTTCGCGTATGACAGCGACAGATGCCACGCACTTAAGGCAGATGGACCTCCGAGCCTGCCCGAAAACACGCACTTAAGGCAGATAGCCATCCTCCCGGCCCCTGACCGGCCCTGACAGGGCACCAATGGCGCCAAAGCCACAGGGCAACCAGACCATAGCCGCCGAAATAGCGGCCCCGCGACACAATGAGGGAGATTTCAGGAAAGGACGTGACGCGATGCCGATCGCCGCATGGCAACAGATTCTCGAGCAGTTCTCCGACGGTACGGGACGCCGCGCCCCGCTCGCGTCGCATGAGATCACCGCCCGCGACACCACCTCGCACCAGGGCTTCGTCAAGCGCAAGCGCATGAGCCAGGAGGAACGCCAGCTGCAGATCCTGCGCGCCGCCGGCATGGTGATCGCCGTCAAGGGCTACTGGGGCATGACCCTGCAGGACATCTCCGACGAGATCGGCCTGAGCGAGGCCGCCCTCTACCATTACATCGATTCCAAGGAGGACCTGCTCGACATGGTCCTCACGGAAGGCTACGACACCACGGAGGCCAACGAGTTCAGCGCCCTCACCGCGAGCGTGAGCGACGTGGATGGCCACCGCGTCTACTTCTTCCCCCGCTACCTGCTGAACACGGTGCTCTACAACATGCAGCGCCCCGAGATGACCCAGCTGTTCTGCGTCCTGTCCGGAGAGGCCCTCAACCCCGACCATCCCGCCCACCGCTTCTTCACCGGCCGCCACAACCGCCTGTGGGAGATGGTCGGCTCGATGAGCTGGCTGCTACCCCCGGGCATCGACGAGGAGAAGCTCTTCGACCTGTACACGCTGGCTGCGAGCGCCATCGACGGCCTGCAGACCCGCTGGCTCGCCGACGACTCGCTCAACCTGGTCGACGAGTGGGTCCGCTTCAGCGAGACCATCTTCCCCGCTGCCACCTGGACCGGCTATCTGGACCCCAGCGAGCACGACCCCGAGGACACCCGCTGCCTGCTGCCCTACACCCTCCAGGAGCGGTAGGAAATTGTTCATTTTTCGAACAAAATCTAGGGGCGAGACACCCCGGGGTGTCTCGCCCCTAGATTTTGTTCGAAAAAATGAACAATTTCTTATGCGCCTACCCCATCTCCTCCATGAACGCGTAGTACGCGCCCATCAGGCCGGCGTTGCCGCCGTGCTTGCAGCGCTTGATCGACGTCTTGAAATCCCTCCAGTCGCGCAGGGTATCCAGCGCGTCCTCGAGCATGGGCAGCAACCTGGGCTCGCGGCTGATCGAACCGCCGATGAGCACGGCCTGGGGGTCGACGGTGGCGACGACGTTGAGCACGGCGACGGCCACGTACTTGAGCCAGCGTTCCACGATGGCGTACACGCGCGGGTTGTCGAGCTGGCGGAACAGGGAGCTGGGCAGCACGTCGCCGGGGGCGCCGCCGAATTCCTCGGCGTACCATTCGCTCAGCTTGGTGGTGGACACGAAGTCGTGCAGCGGCAGCGGGCCAGCGGAGTCGTAGTTGATGATCATCATGCCGAATTCGGCGGCACGCCAGTCCTTGCCGCGACGCAGTTTGCCGTCGAGGAACATGGCGCCGCCCAGGCCGGTGTCGAGGGTGAGCAGGACGAAGTCGTCGAGTTTTCTCGCGTTGCCGGAGAGCCGTTCCGCCATCGCCGCGCAGTTCGCGTCGTTCTCCAGCCACGTGGGGATGTCGGGCCGGCCGATGCGCTCCACGAGCTCCTTGCCGACCTGCCGGCGGCGCAGCATGGCCAGCACGCCGGCGGACTGCGCGGTCTGCACGGTCTGCGTCTTCGTGTCGATGAAGCCGGGACAGCTGATGGACACGCCGTCGAGCGGCACCTGCTGGCGCAGCACAATCTGGCCGAGCGCCTCGTAGAAGGCGTCGACGTCCTTGTTGGGCGTGGCGATGGTGCCGGGGATGCCCATCCTGCCGTCGGTGAACAGCGCGTAGCGCGTGAAGTTCGTGTTCACCTCGAACACCAGCACATGGTGCTTCCTGGACTGCTGTGTCATGTCAATCTGCTTCCCGGGCCGCGAAGGGTCCCATCGTGTGGTGCGGTGCGCCGCTGCTAGACCTGTCCAGTGTAGCGCCGACCGCGCCGCGCAGGGCCGCGCACCACCACGGGATTGCGCGGCCCTGCGCGGATTAGCGTGCCAGTTCCTCGCCGTCGGCGAAGACGCGCACGGCGAAGGCGCCCATGTCGAGTGCGCCGTCGACGCCGGGCACGCGCACGCCGTCCACCGGCGTCTCGCCGACGTTGATGACGAAGGTGAAGACGGTGCCGTCGTCGGCCACGCGGCGGCTCGCCTCGATGCCGTCGGGCAGGTCGAGCGCCTCGATGCCGGCCTCGGCGAGGATCGGGTCGATGACCGCCTGCATGCCGGCCTCGTCGAGTGCGGTGCCGACGAACCAGGCGCGGCCCTGCCCGAAGTCGTTGACGGTGACGGCCGGCGTGCCCACGTAGAAATCGCTGCCGCCGTAGCTGGCGACGGCCTGTGCACCCTCCGGCTCGATGACGCTGGCGACGATGCCGCCCTGCGCCGCGTGGCCGTCGGCGAACCGTACGTCGATGCCGTCGCCCGGGGCGAGCGCGTCGATCTCCTCGACCCACACGCCGGTGAGCGCGCGCAGTTCACCCGGATAGCCGCCTTCGACGACGAGATCGTGCCCGTCGTGGATGCCGGCCATGTAGCCGGTGACGAAGCGGCCGCCGCCGCGCACGTACCGTTCGAGCGTGTCGGCGACGCCCGGCTTAACCATGATGAGCGCGGGTGCGACAACGAGGTCGTAGCCGCGCAGCCGTTCGAGCGGCGTGGTGCTTTCGATCATGTCGACGGCGACGCCGCGGCGCCACAGCGCACGGTAGAAGCGGTGCACCTCGTCGGGGTAGCGCAGTCCCTGGGTGGGGCCGACGCAGCCTTCGAGCGACCAGAAGCTGGACCAGTCGAAGATGACGGCGACCTTGGCGGGCACCGTGGAGCCCATGATGGCGGCGGCGCGGGACTCGAGGTCGGCACCGAGGGCCTGGACTTCGCGCCAGGTGCGAGATCGGTCGGAGTCGTCGTGGCCGATGACAGCGCCGTGGAAGCGCTCGCAGCCGCCGCGCGACTGCTTGAGCTGGAAGAACTGCACGGTGTCGGCGCCGTGCGCGACGGCCTGCCAGCTGAGCTTGCCGACCTCGCCAGGACGCTTGGCCTTGCAGTAGGGGAACCAGTTCTGCTGGTTGGGCGTCTGCTCCATGAGCATGAAGGGCTTGCCGCTGCCGACGCCACGCATGAGGTCATGGCACATGGCGGTGAAGCTGGGCTGCGTATCCATGCCCGGGTAGTTGTCCCAGCTGACCACGTCCATCTCGCGGCCCCAGGCGAAGTAGTCGAAGTCCTTGTAGGTGCCCATGAGGTTCGTGGTGATGGGGGTGGTGGCGTCATGCTCGCGGATGGCGTCGCGTTCGATGCGGTAGCAGTCGAGGAACTGTTCGTTCTGGAACTGCCGGTAGTCCATCTGCAGGCCGGAGATGACGCATTTGTCGGCGCTGATGGCGTCGCCGGCGAGCACGGGCGGGATGATTTGGCTCCAGGCGGTGATGGTGTGGCTCCAGAAGTTCGTGCACCACGCCTCGTTGAGCGCCTCCAGCATGCCGTACTTGCGTTCCAGCCACGTGCGGAACTGCCGGGCGCACTCGTCGCAGAAGCAGTAGGAGGACCAGCCGCCGGCGTTGCCGTACTCGTTGTTGACGTGCCAGCAGACCACCTCGGGGCGGTGCGCGTAGCGTTCGGCGACGCGCGAGGCCAGAGCCTGCGCCAGACGACGGTAGTCGGGCGAGCTCGGGCAGAAATCGTGCCGCCCGCCGAACAGTTGCCGGCGCCCGTCGATATCCACGCGCATGGCCTGCGGATATGCGGTGGCCAGCCAAGCGGGCACTGCGGCAGTGCCCGTGGCCAGCGTGACGGACCAGCCGCGGTCCGCGACGGAGTCCATGATCGCGTCAAGCGTGGTGAAGTCGTAGGTCGCCTCGTCCGGCTGGAGCAGGCTCCAACCGAACACGTTGACGGTGGCCTCGTTGACGTGGGCTGCGTCGAGCAGGTCGAGGTCATGTTCCCACGTATCGCGTGGCCATTGCTCGGGGTTGTAGTCGCCGCCGAAGAGGAATCGGGGGAAAGTACGGGTCATGGGTGCTCCTTTGTGTCGGGCTCGCCTGGTGGCGCGGCATGCATACGGATACGGCCCGGATTCCGTACGATTTCGCCGCAGAAGATCCCCTGTGCGGCGAAATTCTACGGGAGCGGGCCGAATTCTCTACAGTTTCGCCGCCAGGGGCTTCCCCTACGACGAATCTTTACGGGCATCGGGCCGGATTCCCAAGGATTCGCCGTGGGGCGGGGTGCATCACGCGTTCAGCGGGTCCGCACCGGGACGCACCAGCACGGGCAGGGTGTGGTAGTCGTACCGCTCCGTGTACCAGCAGCCGGGCTCGTACTCGGTGCCGGTGATCAGGTTGCGCCACGGCATGCCGTCACCGGCGTCGGGCACGTAGAAGGTGGCGATGCCTTCCTCGTCGAAGACGGGGGCGACCAGGATGTCGTCGCCGAGCATGTACTGGGTGTCGATGTCCTCGCAGGTGCGGTCGTCCTGGAACTCCAGGACCATGGAACGCATCATCGGCAGGCCGGTGTCGTGCGTCTCCTGCGCCATGCGCTCCAGGTACGGCACAAGCCTGCGCTTGAGCTCCACGAACTCGCGGCACACGTCCACGGCCTCCTCGCCGTACAGCCACGGCACCTTGTACTCGGTGGAACCGTGGTAGCGCGAGTGCGAGCTGAGCAGGCCGAACTGCGTCCAGCGCTTGTACAGGTCCGGGGTCGGGCGGTCCTCGAAGCCGGCGATGTCATGGCTCCAGTAGCCGAAGCCGGACATGCCGAAGGACAGGCCGGCGCGCAGCGACTCCGCCATCGACGGGTAATTCGACGAGCAGTCGCCGCCCCAGTGCACCGGGTACTGCTGGCCGCCGACGGTCGCGGAACGGGCGAACAGAATCGCCTGGTCGGCGCCCTTCGTCTCCACGAGCACGTCATAGACGGCCTTGTTGTACAGCTGCGTGTAGTAGTTGTGCATGAGCTCCGGGTCGGAACCGTCGAAGTACTGCACGCCCTCGGTGGGGATGCGCTCGCCGAAGTCGGTCTTGAAGCAGTCGACGCCCATGGCCACGAGCTCCTTGAGGTAGCCCTGGTACCAGGCGACGGCGTCGGGGTTCGTGAAGTCCACGATTGCCATGCCGGCCTGCCACTTGTCCCACTGCCAGACGCTGCCGTCCGTGCGCTTGATGAAGTAGCCGTGCTCGGCGCCCTCCTTGAACAGGCGCGACTTCTGGCCGATGTACGGGTTGATCCACACGCAGTTCTTCAGTCCGCGCTCATGCAGCTTCTTGAGCAGGCCTTCCGGGTCGGGGAACTTCGTGGCGTCCCACTCGAAGTTGCACCATTCGAGTTCCTTCATCCAGCGGCAGTCGAAGTGGAAGACGGACAGCGGGATGTGGCGCTCGGCCATGCCGTCGACGAACCCGAGCACGGCCTTCTCGTCGTAGTCGGTGGTGAAGGAGGTGCTCAGCCACAGGCCGTAGCTCCAGTCCGGCACCAGCGGGGCGCGGCCGGTCAGGGCCGTGTAGGTACCCAGGATCTCCTTCATGCTGTGGCCGCCGATGACAGAGTAGGCCATCTCCTGGCCGGGCACGGAGAACTGCACGCGGGAGACCCTCTCGGAGCCGATCTCGAACTCCACCTTGCCCGGATTGTCCACGAACAGGCCGTAGTTGCGGTTCGACAGGTAGAAGGGCACGTTCTTGTACGCCTGCTCGGTGCCGGTGCCGCCGTCCTCGTTCCAGATCTCGACCGACTGGCCGTTCTTCACGAAGGCGGTGAAGCGCTCGCCCAGGCCGTAGATCTTCTCGCCGACGCCCAGGTCGAGCTGGTCGGAGACGTGCAGGCGGCCCTCGGGGTCGGTCACGAGCGCCTTGGCGCGCCAGCCGGAGTGCGCCACCGGCTTGCCGTCATAGGCGTAGGCGAAATCGATCTGCTCGCCCTTGGCGATGGTGAGCGTGAGCTTGCCGGAGGTGAAGGTCCAGGCGTCGTCGGTCTCGGCGATCTCGACCTTCGGGGCGGTCTCGTTGAGGTGGAACTTGGGGCAGTGCGAACGGTCCTCGCGGAAGTTGACCAGGCGCGTGGTGATGACGTCCTCGCGCGGCGAGGTCACCTCGATGGTGAGGATGCCACCGTCCAGCGTCATGCCCGGGTTGTAGATCGGCGAGCCGAAGGGGCAGAACAGGGTGAGCCTGTCCGCCTCGATGTCGGCCGTGTAGATGTTGGCGGCGTACTTGACGGAGCAGCCGTCGCGGATGAGCCATCCTCCGTTGAGGAACTTCATGGTTCTCTTCTCCTTGTGGTTGGTGGTTAGCGTGATAAGCGTGCCCCCTGAGAAATTGTTCATTTTTTTTGAACAAAATCTATGGGCGGCCCGCCCGCGCGGGCCGCACTCCCTAGATTTTGTTCAAAAAAAATGAACAATTTCTCAGGAGGGGAAGGGGGCGAGGCGGGGCGGGGTCAGAGGGAACCACTCAGGCGCAGGTCCTCCACGGACTCGCCCACGTAGACCTTGGCAGCGGGGGCGACGGCCCAGGCACCGGCCTTCGTATCCCAGTACTTCAGGGCCTCGTCGGCCTTCATCTCCACGCTGACCTGGACACGTTCGCCGGGGGCGATCCAGCGCTTCGTGAAGCCCTTGAGCTCATAGGCGGGGCGGTCCTCGCCGGTGCCTTCCAGGCGCAGGTACACCTGCGGGACGGCGGCGCCTGGGCGGCTGCCGACGTTGCGGATGTGCATCTGCACGCGCAGAGTGCCGTCGACCCGTTCGACCTCAAGGTCGGAGTACTCGAAGTCCGTGTAGGTCAGGCCGTGGCCGAAGCAGAAGCGCACGGGCACGTCCTTGGTGCGGTAGTACCGGTAGCCGACGTAGATGCCTTCCGTGTAGTCGACGTGGCCGGCCAGGCCGAAGGTTCCCACGGCATGCGCCGGGCAGTCCTCGAGCCGCTTGGGGAAGGTCTCCGGCAGGTGGCCGCTGGGTTCGGCGTTGCCCAGCAGCACGTCGGCGAGCGCGTTGCCGCTTTCGGCGCCGGCATACCAATTCCACACGATGGTACTGGCCTTGTCGGCCCAGTCCATGGTGACGGGCGAACCGGCGACGAACACGAGCACGGTGTCGGGGGCGATGTCGAGCATGGCGTCGATGAGCGCGTCCTGCTCGTAGGGCAGGTCCATGGCGGTGCGGTCGCGGCCCTCGAGGTCGTGGTCGTGGTTGAGGCCGCCGACGAAGACGATGGGGTCGCCGCCGGCCGCGTATTCGCGCACCTTGGCGAGCGCCTCCTCGCGCAGCCGCCTGCTGCGTTCGGCGTTGCGGCGCGTGTCGTCGGCGGAGTTCTCGAGGCTGTCCTCCTGCCAGGTGTCGTCCTGCGTGACCTGATCGGCCCAGTAGCCGGGCACGTATTCGATCTCGACGTTGCCGCCGATGCAGCCGTTGAGGCCCTGCAGCGGCGTGATCTCATGCACTGCCTTGACGACGGCGGAGCCGCCGCCGACGGAGTGCACGCGGTCGGCGTTGGCGCCTACGACGAGCAGGCGGCGCATGGCGCGCGCGTCGAGCGGCAGGACCTGCGCGTCGTTCTTCAGCAGGACGATGGATTCGCGGGCTGCGTCGAGGGCCGCCTGGGCGTGTTCGAGGGTAGCGTAGCTGCCGGCCTTGCGGTCGGCGCGCGCGTCGCCGAGCATGTGGAGGGCGTCCATGACGGCGAGGACGTGCTCGACCTTGGCATCGACGTCGGCTTCGGCCACCTCGCCGGCGCGCACCGCCTCGAGCAGCGGGCGGGCGAAGCGGTAGTCGTCAAAGTCGTAGGTGACGCTCATGTCGACGTCGAGGCCGACTTCGGCGGATGCCTTGGTGTCGCGCACGGCGCTCCAGTCGGAGACGACGAGGCCCCGGAAGCCCCAGTCGTCGCGCAGCACGTCGTCGAGCAGTTCCCTCGACTCGCAGCAGTGCACGCCGTTGACGAGGTTGTAGGCGCCCATGACGGTCAGTGCCTGCGCGTCGCACACAGCGGCGCGGAAGGCCGGGTAGTACAACTCGCGGAGGGCACGTTGGCTGATGGTCTCGTCGACGTCGAGGCGGTCGGTCTCCTGGCTGTTGGCCACGAAGTGCTTGGGGCAGGCGGCGACGTCGGATTCCTGCACGCCCTCGATGTATGCGGCGCCCTGCACGGCGGCCAGGACGGGGTCCTCGCTCATGTACTCGAAGTTGCGGCCGCACAGCGGGCTGCGCTTGATGTTCAGGGAGGGGCCGAGGATGATGTCCTTGCCGCGCCCGCGCGCCTCCTCCCCGAGGGCCTGGCCGACCAGGCGCGCCATGGCGGGGTTCCAGGTGGAGGCGACCGCGGAGCCGGAGGGGAAGTAGGTGACGGCGTCGCGGGTGTTGTGCCGGGGCGCCCAGTTGTCGTCGTAGGTGTCGGCGCGCACGCCCATGGGGCCGTCGTCGAACTTGAGCTCGGGGATGCCGAGGCGCGGCACGGCGGCGGTGTGGAAAAGCGCCGCGCCGTGGATCATGCCGATCTTCTCCTCGAGCGTGAGCCGTGCGGTCAGCTCATGCGCCTTGGCTTGGTTCGCTGCGGTGATCATCGTCATTGATGGCTCTCCTTGGGGTCGGTGGGTCAGCCGAGGTCGATCCGGAAGGCCAGAGGCAGTTCCGGGTCGACGGCGGCATGGTGGTCGGGGTGGATGTGCATGCCGTCGTCGCGCCGTTCGAAGGGCACGGGGCCGGCGCCGAGCTGTTCGACGGCGTTGACGACGCCGTTGAACACGGGCTGGTGAGTGCCATCGAAGGCGGCGAAGGTCGTGCAGGTCAGGTCGTCCTCGCCGGACGGGGCGAGGCAGCAGGCGTACAGGGCGCCGTCGCGGGCGGTGAAGCGCCAGTCGTGCGGCGTGTAGGCGACGGTCCGCTGGTCGGCGAACATGCCGCCGGCCGGCCTGGCGGGGCCTTCGGCGGCGATGCGCCAGGGTCGCGAGCCGTAGATGGTCTCGCCGTTGGCATCCAGCCAGCGGCCGATCGTCTCGAGCAGCGCGCGATCGTGGTCGGCGATGGAACCGTCGGCGCGCGGGCCGACGTTGAGCAGCAGGTTGCCGTTCTTGCTGACGGCGTCGATGAGGTTGACGACGAGCTCGGAGCACGGCTTGTACTCGAGGGAGTCCGTGTAGCACCAGGAGTTGCGGGCGATGGCGGTGTCGGTCTGCCAGACGAAGGGCGTGGGGTCGGGGTAGCCGCCGCGTTCGACGTCGACGATGCCGGCGCCCCAAGCGAGCGCGTCGTACTTGTAGCAGATGGCGGCGCGGCTGGCGCGGGCGGCGGCCATGTTGTAGTAGTAGGCGGCGAGGAGCTTGAGGTACGGCTTGAAGGCGCGGTGCTGGACCCACCAGTCGAGGTAGAGCAGTTCGGGCTGGTAGGCGTCGATGATCTCCGCGTTGCGCCGCAGCCAGTCCTCGAGGAACTCGGCGGTGGGCGCCGGCGTGCTGTCGATGTCGAACTCGTTGGGTTCGGGGACGGTGGCGGGCCAGTAGAAGTCGCCGCGGGCCATGGGGTCGCGCACGTCGGAGTCGAATTCGCGACCGTGGCCCATGAACCACCAGTGTTCGGCGCGGTGGTTGGAGGTGGTGAAGTGCAGTCCGTGGGCGCGCGCGGCGTCGGCGAGCTCGCCGAGGATGTCGCGCTTCGGGCCCATGGCGGCGGCGTTCCAGCGGCTCAGGTCGCTGGCGTACATCTGGAAGCCGTCGTGGTGTTCGCTCACCGGCATGACGTAGCGCGCGCCGGCGCGGGCGAAGAGCGCGCACCAGGCGTCGGCGTCGAAGGCGTCGGCGGTGAACATGGGGATGAAGTCCTTATAGCCGAATTCGCGCTGGGGGCCGTAGGTGGCCACGTGGTGGTCGAATTCGGGATACCCCTGGATGTACATGTTGCGCGAATACCATTCGTTGCGGTATTCCGGCACGGTGTACAGGCCCCAGTGGGTGAAGATGCCGAACTTGGCGTCGGCGAACCAGTCGGGGTTGCGGTTGGCGGCGAGGGAAGCCCAGTCGGGGCGGTAGGGTCCCGCGTTGGCGACCGAGGTGACCTGTGCGAGGGTGGGGGCCATGGCGTGCACCTCCTGGGGGTGTAGTGGGTGTCTTGGTGTGTGGCTGTCCGGTTGCCCGCGTTGCGCTAGATTTTGTTCAGAAAAATGAACAATTTCTAGCGCAACGCGGGCAACCGGACAGCCACACGATGACCGTCGGGATTACTTGTCTTCCTTGTCGGCGAACTGCTTGACGATCTCCTGGCGAGCCTTGATCAGGTCGTCGGCGTTCTTCTTGTCCACCTCGAGAACCTGGGCATAGCCGAGGTCGTTGATCTGGGTGCCCATGTCCTTGAAGATCTTCTGGCACTCGTCCTGGCTGCCGGCCATGACGGCCTGCCAGGAGGCGTTGATGACCTCGGTCTTCACGCTGGAACGCAGCGTGGAGATCTGGGAGTCCTCCTCCGGGGGCGTGTAGGTGGCGCCGGGGGCGACGGCCAGGCGGTCGGTCTTCTCGAGGTACTCGAGGTCGGTCTTCGCGCCGTCCATGTGCTTGGCCCAGTCCTCCTGCAGCTTGGTGGTCTTCGCCAGCTGGGTGGCCCACAGCTGCGGGTTGTAGGCGGCCTTGGTCTCGGGGTCGGTGCCGTTGGCGTTCACGGCCTTGAAGTTGAGCGCGGAGACGCCGTCGTTGTAGGAGCCGCCACCGTACTCGGCCGGCACCTGCAGGCCGGCGGAGTCGAACATGGCCTTCTCTCCGAACTCGTTGAGCTCAGGCTCGCCCTTGTCGTTGAGGGTCCAGCACATGTCCTTCGGGCAGGCGGCGCCGCCGGAGTTGAACGCGGAGGCGTAGATGCCCTCCGGGGAGTACAGCCAGTCGATGAACTTGGCGAGGCGTTCCTTGTTCTTGGCCTTGGAGCCGATGGCGATGAAGGAGTTGCCGTCACCCTCGGGCTGGAAGCCGGGGGTGTAGACCTTCATGTTCTCGAGCGGGGCGAGCATGAAGCCGATGCCCTTCTCCTGGTTCTCGGTGCTGTTCATGCGCGGCTTGCCCAGCCAGGACCAGATGGACATGAGGACCTTGCCCTCGGTGACCTTGGTGGACAGGTTGTCCCAGTTCTGGGTGGTGGACTCCGGGTCCACCAGGCCCATGTCGTTGCACTTGTTGAGGAACTCGATCATCTGGTCGTAGCCGCTGCCGACCTGGCTGGCGGGGGTGACCTGCGCGGCGTCGTCATCGGACGGCACGAGCACGGAGTTCTGCGCGTACCAGCCGTACCACTGGGAGGCGGCCTGCGCGTTCTGCATCAGCTCGCCGTCCCAGTCCTTGAACAGGGACACCGCGTAGATGTCGTCCTGGCCGGTCTCCTCGCGCGCCTTGTCCTGCATCTGCTTGAGCACGTTCGCGAAGTCGTCGAGGTTCGAGATCTTCGGGTAGCCGACCTTCGCGTAGTAGTCCCAGCGGATGTACGGCGCGGCCGCCGGCTCGACGCCTTCGGAGGACTTCGTCGGGGACTCGTCGGACACGTTGCCCGGCACGCCCCACACGCCGTCCTGCCCGGCCTGCTTGGTCACGTAGTCCACGCCGGCCTGGTAGTTCTTCACGTTGGTCATCTTGTCGTAGTACGGGGTCATGTCCGTGATGAGCTTGGACTTGACGAGCTTCTGCAGACGGCCGTTGCCCATGCCCACGATGACGAGGTCACCGAGGTTGCCCGCGGTCGAGCGGGTGTCGAAGAGGGTATCGCCGCCTCCGGCCACGTTCGGAGCGATGATGTTGAGCTCCATGTTGAACTTGTCCTTGACGATCTTGGCGAACCAGCCCTTCTGGACGCCCTGGTAGTTCGCGGTCGACGAGAACACGTCCACCGTCATGAAGCTGCCGTCGTCGGCTGCGGAGTCGCTGCCGCCGCCGCATGCCGCGGTGGCCAGCAGCATCGCCGCCGAGAGGGTGGCGGCCAGGCCGGAGACGACCTTCTTCTTGATTTCCATGAGGGAAACCTCCTTGTTATCCTCTTGCGTTTGGCTCATCGCTGAGCACAGTTTGGTTGGTTGTCGGTGGGTGGTTGGTTTGCGTCACCGCGCGCCGCCCGCGTCCGCTGCGGGCGGCGGTGCGGCAGGTCAGCCCTTGACTGCGCCGAGCATCATGCCCTTGACGAAGAAGCGCTGGAAGAACGGGTAGATGAACATGATCGGCAGGACGACGATCACGGAGACGGTCATGCGGATTGCGGTCGGCGTCGTCGCCGTCGCCAGCATCGCCGCGTTCGCCGCGTTCGCCTTCACCGAGTTCGCGATGGAGCTCGCCTGGTTGATGTACGTGTACAGCAGGTACTGCAGGCTGTACAGCTTCGAGTCGGTCATGTAGATCAGCGTGTCCTGGAAGGAGTTCCACTGGCCGACGGCGGAGAAGATGGCCACGGTCGCCAGGATCGGCGTACACATCGGCAGCACGATCTTCCAGAAGACGGTGAAGGTGCCGGCGCCGTCCACCTCGGCGGCCTCCTGCAGGGAGCTGGGGATGGACTCGATGTAGGTCTTGACCAGGATGATGTTGAAGGGCTGCACGATGGCGGGCAGCACGTACACCCAGAAGTTGTTGGTCAGGCCGTAGTTCTTCATGGTGATGAACATCGGGATCAGGCCGGCGTTGAAGTACATGGTGATGACCACGAAGCGGTACCAGAAGGACCGCTTCCACATCTTCTGCTGGGTGAACATGAAGCCCAGGTAGGCGCTGGCGAGCACGGTCAGGACGGTGCCGATGACGGTACGCGCCACGGAGATCCAGGCGGCGCGACCCAGGCCGTCGAGGCCGAGGACGGTCTTGTAGTTGTCCCAGTGGAGGCCCTGGATCCACCAGTTGACCTCGCCGGCGGCGGCCGCTTGGTTGTTGGACAGCGAGTTGATGATGAGGTAGTAGAACGGGTAGGTGCAGATCAGCGCGAACAGCGTCAGCAGCAGGACGTTGACGACGGTGAAGACCTTCTCGCCCTTGGTGCGGCGCATGGCCGGCGAGATGCCGGCGTTGTGGCCGCGCGGCTTCTTCGCCGTGGTGGCCGGTGCGGTTGCGGTTGTCATGGTTTCTCCTTGTGGACCCGAAGGCTCTTGGTGTGCTGGTGGATGCGCGCGGATCAGACGATGCCGACGCCGCGGGTACGCTTGGACAGCCAGTTGACCAACAGCAGCAGGCCGACCGAGACGAGGGACTTGAGCATGGAGATCGCGGTGCCCAGGGAGAGGCTGTTCTGGCCCATGCCCACGTTGTAGACGTAGAGGTCGAGGACCTGGATCCACTTCTGGTTGAACGCGTTCTGGAAGACGTAGTACTGGTCCATGCCGTTGTTCAGGAAGTTGGAGATCGAGAGCATGAGCAGGACGAAGTAGGTGGGCATGAGCTGCGGGATCGTCACGTGGATGATCTGCTGGAAGCGGTTGGCGCCATCCACCTGCGCGGCCTCGTAGAGCTCGGGGTCGATGCCGGCGATGCCCGCGAGGTACATGATGGAGCCCCAGCCGAGGCCCTTCCACAGGTTCCACAGCAGCATCTTGAGCCACACCTGGTCCGGGGAGTCGAGGAACTTGATCGGCTCGCTGATCAGGTGCAGGTTCATGAGGGTCTCGTTGACCATGCCGGTCGAGGAGAACATGGCGAAGGCGATGGAGTAGACCAGCACCCAGGAGATGAAGTTCGGCAGGGTGGTCAGGGTCTGAATGAGGTTCTTGAACCACTTCGCGCGGATCTCGTTGAGCATGATGGCGAAGATCACGGGCAGGAAGGAAGTCAGGATGTTCAGTCCGGACATGGCGAAGGTGTTGAGGAGCACCTGGCCGATGGTGCGCAACTGTGCGGGGTTCTGCACGAGCATCTCGAACCATTGCAGGCCCACGAACTTGCTTTCGGACAGCGGGATCGGCGGCTGGTAGTCATAGAAGGCGTAGATCCAGCCGAAGAGCGGCACGTAGCTGAACAGGAAGACCAGCACGAGCAGCGGCGCCACGTAGAGCCACAGCCGGAAGGCGTGCTTCTTGTCACCGGCCACGTGGGCGGCCATCTTGGCGGCCTTCCTGCGGGCACGTCGGTCCTTGCGGGACAGGTGTTCCGGCTCCCTGGCGTCGAGCGCGGCCTCCTCCTCCCTGCCGAGGACTGCAGCCGCACCGCCGGTCATGCCGACGGTTTCGTCGGTCTCGGTGCTTGAGGACGTCTGCATTCTCTTTTCCTCCTTTGGAAAATCCCTGCCACAGTGGGCGGCCGCTCCGTCGCGGGGTCTCCTCACTGCGTTGTTTAAGATGCTATAAACAACAACTGACGTTGTCAAATCGGATTACAGAGTCGGCGTTTCATTATGCCCGCAGCATAATCGCTGTCTAGCCACCCAACGGCGCGGTTGCTGCGGTATTGCGGGGAATCGTTGGTATTACACGGTGCGCGACGCGCTGAGGTGACGCCTCAAGTAGACAAAGCCAGTCGTTGTTTATACAATATTCAATAAGCAAGCGATGCACTGACGCATCGTTCTTGGCAGCGAGGAAGCGACACGATGAAGTTCAATACCGAGGCACCGTTCTGGCAGTTCCTGGGAACGCTGGTCAGGTTCACCGCGCTCAACGTGGTCTATCTGCTCACCATGGTCCCCATCGTCACCATCGGACCGGCGCAGGCCGCCATGTACAGCACGATGTTCAAGTACGACGACAACGAGGACATCAAGCTCGTGCGCGAATACCTCAGGCGGTTCGGGCGGGAGTTCCGCCAGGCCTTCGTCTCCGGCCTCCTGATGCTCGCGCTCGTCGCGGCCCTCATCTTCGGCCTGGCCTTCTGGGCGGCCTGGGATTCGAACATCGCCTACCTGCCGCTCATCGTCCTGGTCGCCGCCACCGTGGCCACCGTGTTCCTCGGCGAGTACCTCTTCCCCATCCAGGCCCGCTTCGCCAACCCGCTGGGCCGCCAGTGGAAGCTCGCCGCCATGTTCCCGTGGCGCGCCTTCGGCTATTCGCTGGCCCTCGTCGGCATCGACGTCTTCGCGCTCGCCCTGGGCTACGCCCTCCCCTTCGTGCGTGTGCTGCTGCTCGTCTTCGGCCTCAGCTGGCTCGCCTACGCGAAGTCGCTCGTCCTGCTGCGCGCCTTCGCCAAGTACGGCGGCACCGGCGAGCCCGAGCGCGCCACCTATGTCAACGCCAGCAGCGGCCTGTGAGGTTTGCCCACTGTCCGACCGACCCAGCAAAGGAGGCCTATCGACCGATTCCTTCATTCTTTCCTTTTTCTTTCCTCAAGGGGGCCGCACGCCAGTGCGGCCCCCTTCTGCATGCCCTTCCGCTCCCTCCCGAGAAATTGTTCATTTTTTTTGAACAAATCTAGGACGCGGGCCGCTCGTGCGGCCCGCGTCCTAGATTTGTTCAAAAAAATGAACAATTTCTCGGGAGGGGTCACCGTGCGGATATGATGGCGAAGTCAGCACCGTCGTCATGAAGGATCGCTTGTGGGATTCATACATTTCATCGCCAACCTGCTCAAGGACCCGCGCGGGGCCATCGCCGGCTGGATCGCCATGGGCGTCGCGCCGACGCTCGGCTTCATCTTCCTCATCGTCTTCGTCGAGACGGGCGTGGTCTTCTTCCCCTTCCTGCCGGGCGACTCGCTGCTCTTCGCCGCCGGTTTCTTCGCCGCCCCCGACGCGGCGACCGGACAGTCGGCACTCCCCCTGGCGGCGCTGCTGCCGGTCGTGTGGCTGGCGCCGATCATCGGCGACCAGTGCAACTACTTCATCGGCCACTTCTTCGGACGCCGCATCATCGACTCCGGCAAGGTCAAGGCCCTCACCCCCGAACGCCTCGCCAAGACGGAGACCATGATCGACCGCTGGGGGCCGCTCGCCGTGTTCCTCGGCCGATTCTTCCCCTTCATCCGCACCTTCATGCCCTTCATCTCCGGCATCTCCGGCATGCAGTGGCGCCGCTTCACCCCCTTCTCCGTGCTCGGCGGCCTGGTCTGGTCGAGCCTGTTCACCCTCCTGGGCTACTTCTTCGGCGGCATCCCCGTCGTCCAGGAGAACTTCGAGCTGGTGATCGTCGCCATCCTCGTCATCTCCCTGATCCCCACCATCGTCGGCCTCGTCAAGGCGAAGTTCGGCAAGAAGAAGCCCGCAAGCGCCACCGAGGTCGCCGAGGCCGAGACGACGCCCCACACCGAGTCCGCCACCCCGCGCCACCGCCGCTGACCGAATCCCTCCCCACCGCTTCGGTCGCTGTTTCCGTGTCGTACCGTCGTTGTGTCGTCGTGTCAGTTTTCTGTCGTTAAGGCGGGCATCCGCCCGGGAACGAATCGCCACTTAAAGCGGGCACCGGGATGGGTCCGTTTCCTGACTTAGAGCGGGCACCGGGTCGAAGGAACAAAAAGTTCCTTCGACCCGGTGCCCGCTCTAAGTCAGGAAACGGACCCATCCCGGTGCCCGCTTTAAGTGGCGATTCGTTCCCGGGCGGATGCCCGCCTTAACGACAGAAAACGACAGGAATACACGGGGCGAGTCAACGGGGGTGACGGCGGAAGAGCCTGGAGGCAAGGCGGCGGGGGATGCTCGGCTTTTTGATCGCCGGCAGGACCCTGGCGTAGAGCATGCAGGTCAGCTCCGGGCCTTTCCTCGACGTCCTGACCGTCCGCTCGCCGTAGCGCACGAAACCGCGCCGCTCGTAGAACTGCCAGGTACAGCCGCTGTCGGTGTAGAGGAAGACCTCCTTGCCGGACTCGCGGCACGCCAGTTCATTGAGCAGCGCGGTGCCGATGCCGGGCACGCCGGCGTGCGGGTCGGCGGTCAGGAAGAGGATCTCGCCGTCGGGACGGTGGTCGCGCAGGTAGTCGGCGCGCATGGCACGGTTCGCGCGCACATAGTCGGCTTCGAAATTCCCCAAGGTCACCACCACGTCCATGGCACGCCATGCCAGCCGCGCACCCAAGGGCAACGGACGCGCCACGCCGGCGCGCATCCTGGCGAGCAGCACCCCCAGGAGCCGGTCGCCGTCATAGGCAGCGATGACCTGCGTCGCCTTGCGCAGCTCGTCGTACCAGAACCACCAGGCGTAGGCGCGCCGCAGGGGTTCGATGGGGATGAGGGCATCGAAGTGCATGCCCTCCATGGCGAAGGACACCGCCTTCGCGTAGTCGCGTCGTGCCACGGTCCTGATTGCGTATGTCATGGTTATGAGTTGTAGCACACATCAGTCCTGTGAGGAATCGTTCGTTTTTTGAACAAAAACGAACGATTCCTCACGGGACTACCGCAGCACCACCGTCCCCTCGCCGGACACCACCTCGCCGGAGGTACCCAAGCGAGCACGGAAAGCGCCGTCGTCGTCGCGGGTCACCTCGACATGCGAACCGTCCACGCGCCGCGCACGGAACCCGACGCACGAACCGTCCATGCGCGTCACCGCCCACTCGGCAGCGGCACCCTCGCCCAGGCACACGTTCACCAGCGGATCCTCCGCATAGTCGTAGTCCGCTCGCATCGCACCGGGCGAGGTCACCAGCAGGGAGCCGTCGCGCACCCACAGCGGCACCGTGTCGTAGCCGTGGCATTCGTGGCGCCAGCAGCCGTCGGCACTCACCACGCGCTCGCCGGTGAACCAGTTCGTCCAGCCGCCCGCGGGCAGGTAGTAGTCCACGTCGCCCGAGTAGGTGAATACGGGCGCCACCAGCAGGGACGGGCCCAGCATGTACTGGCGGTCCAGCAGGCGGCAGGCGTGGTCGTCGGGGAACTCCATGAACATGGAACGCATCACCGGCGTGCCGTTGCGGTGCGGCTCCAGGCCCACCGCATACAGGTACGGCATGAGCGAGAGCTTCAGCCGGGTGAAGTCACGGCACACGTCCACCGCGCTCTGCCCCGCCGGCAGCGACTCCAACCCAGGATCGGCCTCGTCGAACAGCCACGGCACGCGGTACACCGTCGAGCCGTGCAGGCGCGAATGCGAGCTCAACAGACCGAAGGCCAGCCAGCGCTTGTACACCGCCGGATCCGGGAAGGCGCCCTCGAAGCCGCCGATGTCATGGCTCCAGAAGCCGAAGCCCGAGCTCGTCAGCGACAGCCCGGCACGCAAGCTCTGCGCCATCCCGTTGAAGGTCGACTCGCAGTCGCCGCCCCAATGCACCGGGAACTTCTGGCCGCCCACCGTCGCCGAGCGGGCGAACACGCACGCCTGCCCCACGCCGTACACCTCCGCAATCGCCTCGAACACGGTCTCGTTGTACAGCTGCGTGTACCAGTTGTGCATCGTGTCCGCCGGCGAGCCGTCGAACCATGTCACGTCGCGCGGGATGCGCTCGCCGAAGTCCGTCTTGATCGCGTCGATGCCCTGCCCCAGCAGCGCCTTCACCTTCGCCTTGTACCAGGCGCGCGCCGCCGGGTTCGTGAAGTCCACCAGCGCCATGCCCGCCTGCCAGTTGTCCGTCTGCCAGATCGTGCCATCGGGATTGCGGACCAGGAAGCCGCCGTCCACGCCCTCGTCGAACATCGAACCGTTCTGGCCGATGTACGGATTGATCCACGCGCACAAGTGCAGTCCCTTCTCGCGGTGCAGCCGCTCCAGCGTCGACTCGATGTCGGAGAACCAGCGGCGGTCCCACTCGAAGTCCGTCCAGTGGAACTCGCGCATCCAGTAGCAGTCGTAGTGGAAGGCACTCAGCGGGATGCCGCGCTCGGCCATGCCGTCGATGAACGAGCTGACCGTCGCCTCGTCGTATTTCGTGGTGAACGACGTCGTCAGCCACAGCCCGTAGCTCCACGCGGGCACGTCCGCCGGCCGTCCCGTCAGCGCCGTGTAGCGCTCCAGCACCTGCTTCGGCGTTGGCCCGTAGATCACACAGAAGTCGAGCTCCTCGCCCGGCACGGAGATCTGCACCGCCTCCGTGTTCACCGTGCCCACCTCGAAGGACACGTGGCCGCGGTTGTTCACCAGCACGCCGTAGCCGGCGGAGGTCATGTAGAAGGGGATGTCCTTGTACCCCTGCTCGCTGGCAGTGCCGCCGTCCTCGTTCCAGATCTCCACGCTCTGGCCGTTCTTGGCGAAGGCAGTGAAGCGCTCGCCCAGCCCGTACACCGTCTCGCCGATGCCCAACGACAGCTGGATCGACGTGAAGGTGCGCGACTCGTCCTTCGCCAGGCCCGTCATCGTCACGCCGAACTCGCCGACCGGCTCGCTCGTCACGTTCGCCAGGTCGCTCAGCGCGAAACGCGCCAGCGACTTGCCGCGGCTCGCCGTGAGCGGCTCGCCGTCGGCGCCCAGGAACTCGAGGTTCCACTCCGGCCCCTTGACGACGCGCGCTGCGAGCGGGCCGGCGTGCAGCGTGGCGCTGGCGCCGCGCTCGCCGGCCTCGCCGTCGCCGTTGCCCTGGGTTTCGACGCTCAGGTAGCCGCGGTCCGCGCTCTCGTTGAGCGGGAAGCCGATGCCGCGCCGCCCGCCGCGCCAGTGCGTCGCCCGGACGCGCACGACGCCCTCGGCCGGCGAGGTCAGCCGCACGTTGAAGGCGGGCTGGTTGAGCGTGTTCGCGCGCTCGGCGATCACGCGGGTGGGCGCGAGGACGTCGATCGCCTCGCTGCCGGGGTGGATCTCGTAGATGTCGCGGGCGAAGAGTGCGTCGACGCCGGCACGCATGAGCCAGTATCCGTTGGTGAATTTCATGGGAGGTCCTTACTTGACCGCGCCGGCGGTGATGCCGCGCGAGAGGGTGCGCTGGAAGACGAGGAAGAAGATGAGCGTGGGCACGATGCTGATCAGCGACGCGGAGGCCGTGGTGGTGACGTCCATGAGGCGGTCGCCGCTCAGCGAGCTGATGGCGATCGGCACGGTCTGCGCGGAGTTGTCGACCAGGAAGGCCAACGGGATCATGTACTCGTTCCACGTCCAGATGAAGAAGAATACGAGCAGCACGCTCAGCGTGGGCCTGGAGATCGGGAAGACGATGTCGCGGAAGACGCGCCAGCGGCTGGCGCCGTCGATGGCCGCGGCCTCGAGGATCGACTTGGGGAAGGTGCCCAGGACGCTGGAGAGCAGGTAGGTGCCGAAGGCGCTCTGGATGACGGTGAAGATGATGACGATGGCCCAGGGGCTGTTGTACAGGCCGATGCCCTTGAACATGGTGTACAGCGGGTAGAGCATGGCTTCCTGCGGCAGCATGTTGGCGAGCATGATGAGCAGCACGATCCACTTGCGGCCCTTCACGCGGCCGATGCCGAGGGCGAAGGCGTTGAACAGGGAGAGGATGACCGCCAGGACGGCGACCAGGCCGGAGGTCCACACGCTGTTCCACACCTTCTGCGGGAAGTTCACGCGGTTCCAGAACGTGGCGAGGCCGTCGAAGCTGAGCTCCTTGGGCCAGGAAAGCGGGCCGGAGGCGTTGTAGTCCGCGGTCGTCTTGAAGGCGTTGAGCAGCAGCACGATGAAGGGGAAGAGCATGATCAGGCCGCCGATGATGAGCAGCGCGAGGATCACCCAGTCGCCGACCGTGCGGTTCTTCTTGACGTGCGCGATCTTCCTGAGTTCCTCGGGGCTGAGCTTGACGTGCTGGTCCGGCGCGATGTATTCGTAGTCCTGCACCGGCGAAACGAGTGTGTTGGTCATGGCTTACTCCTCATCTTCCTTCGTGACCTTCTCCTGCAGGTTGGTGAACACGATGGCCACGACGATGATGACCACGGTCAGCGCGGTGGCGATGGCGGCGCCGTAGCCGACCTGCTGGGACTGGAAGAACTGCTTGTACGAGTAGTAGGACGGCACGATGGTGGAGGTGCCGGGGCCGCCGCGGGTGAGCATCTGCACGGGGCCGAACACCTTGAGGGCGGCGATGGTGCAGGTGAGCGCGACGACGAAGATCTCCGGCTTGATGCTCGGCAGCGTGATGGCGCGGAACCGCTGCCACCAGTTGGCGCCGTCGAGGCTGGCGGCCTCGTAGAGCTCGGGGTCGACGCGCTGGAGGCCGGACATGAAGATGACGAGCGGGTAGCCCAGCTGGATCCAGATCATGATGACCATGAGCACGATGAGTGCCGTGTCCGGCTTGCCCAGCCAGTCGTGCTGGAAACGGCCCAGGCCGATGGCCTCGAGCATCGCGTTGAGGGCGCCGTTCTCGGGGCGCATGATCCAGCCCATGACCAGGGAGGCGACGGCGATCGGCAGCAGCTGCGGGAAGTAGTAGACGGCGCGCATGGTGGAGGCGGTCTTGGGGCCGAACTTCTTCTGGACGACGTCGAAGAGGAGGGAGGAGAGGACCAGGCCGATGAGGATCGGGATGACCACCATGGCGATGATCATCCAGATGGAGTTCATGAAGGACACCCAGAAGGTGTGGTCCTTGACGAGGCGCGCCCAGTTCGTCAGGCCCGCCCAGGTCGGCGGCTTGATGCCGCGGTAGTTGGTGAAGCTCAGGTAGATGTTCCAGACGGCCGGGATGACGATGATCCACAGCAGCAGCAGGAAGCCGGGGACGAGGTACCACCAGAAGCGGTTCGAGGGATTGCCCGGGATGCGGGACATCCCGCGTTCCTCATCGGAACGCGCCTTGGTCTTGGTTCGGGTAGACATGATGCAAGCTCTTTCTTCCTTGAGAAATTGTTCATTTTTCTGAACAAAATCTAGGGCGGGCCGCGCGAACGGCCCGCGTCCTGGATTTTGTTCAGAAAAATGAACAATTTCTCAGTGGTCGGTTCAGTCCTTGACGCCGGCGTCCTGGACGCCCTTGTCGTAGTCGCTCTTCATCTGCGCCAGGGCGGCGTTGACGTCCATGCTGCCGTTGACGACTTCCTGCAGGGAGGCGTTGAGCTCGTCATAGAAGGTGGCGGTGGGCCAGTCGGGGTAGAAGCCCAGGCCGTTGCGCTTGAGCACGTCGTTGAAGGATTCGATGAGTTCCTTGGTGGCGTCGTCGGTGATCTTGGCCGGGTCGGCGGCGATCGGCAGGCCGCCGGAGTTGCCCATGAGGTCCTGCACCTCGTCGCTCAGCGTGATGTTGATGAACTTGGCGGCCAGGTCCTTGCGCTTGGAGTTCTCGGGGATCACCCACAGGTTGCCGGAAGAGCCGACGACCTTCTCGGAGCCGGGGAAGGTGGAGAAGGTGACGTTCGCGTCCTTCATGTCCTCCTGGAAGCGGCCGAACCACCAGGTGCCGGAGAAGAACATCGGGTAGGTGCCGTTCATGAAGGCCTGGCCGACGTCCTCGGCCTTGAGGCCCGTGCAGTCCTTGGAGATGTAGCCCTTGTCGACCCAGTCCTTGATGGTCTGCGTGGCGTAGACGAGGGCGGGGTCGTTCCAGTCCACGTCGTTCTCGTACATCTCGTAGTCCTTGATGAACTGGTCGGAGGCGCGGCTCAGCACCAGCTGCCACCACAGGTGCTGCAGCGGGTACTCGGCGGCGCCTTCGGCCAGCGGGGTGATGCCCTTGTCGGTGAACTGCTGCATCGCGTCGGTCAGTTCGTCGAAGGTGGTCGGCACCTTGATGCCGTTTTGATCGAACATGTCCTTGTTGTAGTACATGATCACGTCCTCGCCGTAGTTCGTGATGCCGTACCAGCTGCCGGAGCCCATGATGCCCTTCTCGTTGTACTTGCCGGTGTCGGCGAGAGAGCCGGTGACCTTCTCGTCCCACTTGTATTCGGAGACGTAGCTGTCGAGGTTACTCAGCAGGCCCTGGCTGGCGAGGAGGCCGGCGGTGGCGTTGCCCTTGTTGTACTCCATGACGTCCGGCGCCTCGTCCGAGTTGAGGATCTGCGAGGCATTCTGGCGGATCTGCTCGAAGGACTTCTTCTCGAACTCGACCTTCGCGCCGGTCTCCTTCTCGAAGATTTCGATGGCCTTGGCCCACGCCTTGCCCATCGCGCCGTTGTCTTCCTCGTAATGCCACACCTTGAGCGTGGTGGGATTCTCCTCCTGCGCGGTCCCGGACGAGCCACAGCCCGACGCGAGCGTGAGCATGCCGGTGGCGGTGACTGCCGCGAGTCCTGCCGCGATTGCCTTGCGAATCTTCATGATGTCCTCTTTCAGCGCCATTACTGATGGATATGAGATTGGTTGGTTTCGGTTTGGTTCGGGGCTCTCCGGTGAGCTCCATGGTTTAATTACAGCATTGAACTAAGTTGGGCACAAATTGTTTCGATGAAGTGTCGAAATATGCTTCGAAAAAGTGCACGGGGTGGGGTGTGAGGTTTTTCGGTGGGAGGGGGTTTGGTACGGAGGGATTTGGTACGCGAAGGTTCGGTGCAGGAGGATTCGACGTAGGAGGGTTTTAGCGCGCGAGGGTTTTTGGGGAGCACCTGGATGGGGGTTTGGCATCCGGATGCCAACAGAAATCTCACGAAAAAACGAGAGATTTCTCGGAGGGGAGGGTTGGTGATGGGGGACCTAGGCTAGCGCTTTTGCCCGCATCGTGCCGTGGGCGCTGTAGGGGGCGGGGAGGAGCTCCACGTAGCCGACGTCGGACCTGCGGCCCTCCAGCACATCCATCATGATCGCAACGGCACGCTCGCACACCGCCGACGAGTTCATCTGCAGTTCGTCGGTGATGTGCGCGCCGCCGGTCGTGCAGACGGCCATCACCGAAACATCCTGCGGTACGCGCTTGCCGCGACGGGACAGCGCGTTGACGACGAAGGACATCTGCGCCGCGTTCTCCTGGCAGATGATCGCGCTGATCTCGGGGTCCTGTCCGAAGGCCTCCTCGATGGCCAGCGTGATGTCGTCGGCGCTGCGGCCGGACGCGAACTCGCGCACGACCTGCAGGTCGAGCTCCTCGGCGCGCTGCACGGCGGCGTCGAGGAAGCGGACGAGGAAGTTCGAGCCGTCGAGGAAGGAACGGCGGTCCGGACACAGCAGCATGACGTGCCGATGGCCCAGCACATGCGCCTTCTCCACCGCCTCGCGGCCCATGCTCGCGAAGTCCATGTCGACCGACCAGACGGCGGCGGTGTCGGTCGCACAGCCGATGCTCACCACCGGAATCGGCAGCGTGGCCGCGACTTCGGTACGTGAGTCGCTCAGCAGCACGTCGAGCAGGAAGATGCCGTCGACCAGTCCGTCGTCGGCCACGCGGCGCATCTCCTGGTCACCCGCCTCGTGCATGAGCAGGAGGATGTCCGAGCCGTAGCGCTTCGCCGACGTGGCCAGCGCGAAGAAGAAGGACGCGTAGTTGGAGACGTCGGTGTAAGGGCGAATCGGCGCGCTGACCGCCAGGACGTGGCGGCGAGAGCGTTCATGTTCGTCGCGCACCGCGTCGAGCACCGGCCGGTACCCCAGCTCGAGGGCCGCCTGCCGGACCTTCTGCCTGGTCTCCTCCTTGATGCGCCGTTTGCCGCTGACCACGTAGGACACGGTGCTGATGGACACCCCCGCGCGTGCCGCTACGTCCTTGATGCCTGCCATGGTTACCCCCAGCCTTGTCCGTCATTGCACTGCCCTGGTGGGGTTCATTGTACGGGAAGCGTTCAGGTGTATGCCAGTGGAGAAGGCGGATTGTCGAAATTTGTCGAAATAGGTGAAGGGGCGCGGGGTTTGCCGAGGGTGGGCGAGGTGGGGAGGGGAAGGGTGAGGTGGGATGAAGCAGGACGAGGCGGGATGGGTAGAGCGGAGCGGGAAGTGCGGCTTCAGGCGTGGAGGGGCCGGGAGAGGGGCTTTCTTGTGACAAGGGTCTGCTTGTGGCGAAACTCCTCGTGTCAAGCATCCCCTTGAAAAATGTTTCATTTTTTTCGAACAAAATTTAGGCCGGACCGCATGGGCGGGCCACGTCCCAGGACGAACTTGCACTGGCTGCTTTCCCATGCCTGTCTCGGGAACAAAAACAGGCATGGTTCTTGTTCCCCAAGCCGGACACGAAAACCAGCCAGTGCAAGTCCGCCTTGCAAATACCACGAACAACGAGAGAGCCCCACGACGAATCCGTACGGGAACGTGCCGGACCCCGTAAAGATGTGCCGCCCCAGCCTCTCATTACGACGAATCCCTACGGGAACCTGCCCGGTTCCGTAAGAATGCGCCGTCCCGGACCCTCGTTGCGACGAATTTGTACGGGCTTGCACCCAGACCCGGACAAATCCACCGGTCACCTTGCGCGCCTTGGGTCGCGTGCGTCCGGGCTGCCAGGTGCGCCGTCCCAAGCAGACGGATGGTTCCGACATCGGGAAGTGCCGGCCGTCCAATCCCGCGTTGTTGCCGTTTTGGGAGACGGCGGACACGGCACGGGCCGCACGAAGGCCACGCAGGGCGCATCGGACAGGCCGGGGCACACGTGGGCACACGCCCGGACCGGCAGGTGAACGGCCAAGGAGTAGCGGCCGTCACTGGCGTGGCGACGCACACGCAGGCACAATGTGTCTCGAGGAGCATGGTCCCCGTTGTCTGCGGCTTGGTTTGAACACCCCGCAACAGCAAGAACCGTGCCCGTCTTCGTTCCCGAAGATGGGCACGGAAAACCAGTCAGTGCAAGGCCGCCCCCAGATTTTGTTCGAAAAAAGAAACACTTCTTGAGAGGGAAGCAATCACGCTTCAAGGGCATTCACCATTTCGCGGGCCTCCTCATTGTCCGGCGTATACCGCTCCGCCAAGACCCTCAACTTTTCCACGGCCGCACGCACCCGCTCCCGCTCGTCATCATCCAGACCCCGCTCGAACCGCCCACGCCACGCCTGCGCGAACCGCTGGCCGTCATCGCCATCGTAGAGCACCTCGCCGTACCGGTCCACCACGGTGAACCGATCCATCAGGCCGCTGCCGCCGATCGCAGCCACGTTCCCCGCCAGGTTGCGCACCGTCGTCTCGTGGGCGGTCGGCGGCGTCCAGCGCGCCTGGCCCTGCCGCACGACGTCGAGATAGAAACGCTCCAGGATCGCCAGCCGCGAAAGCGCCGGCGGCACCGCCACGGCGACGGCATGCGTGCGCCGTCCCAGCTGCCGCGCATGGCCGGCTTCGTCGAGCACCGTGGGCAGGTTGCGCCACGTCCCCTCGATGACGCTGCCCACCCGCGCATCGTCCGCCCAGCCGACAGCCATGCCGGTCCACACGCCCGCCGCCGGCGCCGTCAGCTCGGACATGTGCAGCGGGTCGTCGGCCACGAGCCGGCCATAGTCGGGGTGGAACTGCCGGTAGTCGTCGCCGAAGATCGGCAGCAGCCCCGCCCCAGGGTACGCAACAGGACGGTGCGCTGCGCCTGCGTCTTGCCCGCGCCGGGCTGGCCGCCGAGGAACACCGTCACCGGCCTCTCGCCCGGCGACGCCAGCGACTCGAGGATCGGCAAGACCTGCCGGTCGAAGATCGACTGCAGGTTGTCGTCGGCGCCGCTTGTGCCGACCGTGATTTCCCGCTCCAGCTGCGCGCGCCGGTCGTCCCATCGGCGGATGCAGTCGACCTGCCGGTCGGCGTCGTACGCGCCAACCGACTGACGTTCCGCGAACAACTGACGGTGCAGTGACATAAGGTTGTCGAACCGCGCGGTGTCGCCGGCGGCGATGGCCTGCCGCTCGAGGGCGGCGAACGTGCCGCCGAGGCGGGTGCCGGTTTCGTAGAAGATATCGTAGAGGACGGAGGGGGGGTGAGGTCGGCGGGGTCGATGGCGGGGGCGGGTTGTTCCTTCTCCATGGTGTCGATTGCAGTGCGTGGGGCGGTGGGTGGCGGGCGACGACCAAGTTGGGCAGGACGCATCTCTGGATGCTAATTGATCTTGTTCCCGACAACAAGCGCATATGGTGGCCACAGGTGCATCAAACAACTAGATCTACGGAATGTCCCAGTACTTTGACAGCATTCCCACCAAACAGTAAGATTGAATGCGTTAAAAGCCACTAATGCCTCCCATTGTCTCAATGGTGCACACTAGGGTGGCATTTTTCTTGACAGGAGCATCTCCACGCGTGCGAAGCAAACATGCTCATCATTTACCTGTCAACAAATACATGCCCCGCCTATAAACCCGTACGCAAGCCTCGCAGCCCTTGAACAGAAAGCCTAAGGAAAATAATCAAATCGACAATCCACCTAATATCAATATTGAAATACCGTCAACTATGACAGTAAACATTGCTTATTCATCAAGCGTTTCTATTTCTGTTGGTTTTTTGGGACAAACCGGCCGTCCTTGATTCCATAGTTGCTCCATTTCATCCTTAATGGCTTTCGACGCCAATAAAGGAAGAGGAAGAAAAATGGTCGTGCTCCGCCCAATACCATTAATGGACCTTCCTATCATATACGTCGCCCCATCCTTACCGATCACATATCGGTCATGCAAATTCGCAGCATCAGTCGAACGCACTTCTACCATATCGCGTCCCTGCGCTTCCAACCCACCTAGGGCCAATTCCAGAGATATAAGCTCTTTGCGACCATTACCGTGTACGCTGTTTGCGACCAGTATTCGTTGAATAGATGTAGTGATTATAAACCCAAGGTAATCAGCCTTGAAGTAAGGATCGATTAAGTAAAGCATGTTTGGCGCAGACAACGTCTGCCACAGCTTTTGGTATGCATATGGATCGTCTTTCTTAAACGTTACAGCTACATCTGAATCATCCTCAACGTGATTAGCATCTTCAACCAAAGCGCGCCCAAAAGATGTGATTTGAATTTTCCCATCCTCAATTTCTATGAGGCCTGCTCCACTCAAATAATCCGTGGCAGAATCTGTAGAACTCGATAAATGCGAAGAAGAAAAAACAACATCCATAAGCTCCCGACTCCTAGGACCGAAGTCAAAGTCTCTTAGCCTTGTGGCAATCGGCTCTCTGTGAGAAAAGATGTATTCAATATCCGCAACTTGAGGACAGCATTGATGGTCATTGGCAATTTGAACAAATGACAATATGCGGATAAGATCGTCCCGCAACGGACTCACCACTTCAGAAGACATAGGACCGCTTTCCCTCTCTCCTCATTTTTTCACCTATAATACATCTTCTCCCTTGCAATCGGTCACTTCACCTGTCTCAATTACATTTGCACAACAAAGGTTGACTGCGAGACGTATCATGATTTCCAGCCCCTTTACATGATCATTCTTTTCCAGTAGCAATACGTGAAATATATCGACACCATTCAGGCGCGTCCATAGAATCACGCTGAGCCTCACTGGACGTCAATAGGTTTTTAAGAACTGTCGGCTTATCCGTAATACCTTCTTCAAAAAGCATCATGAAAAACTCTCTAAAATCGGCTAGGTCCATAGGAACAATGTCTAGCCTCTCCTTTGAACCCTCGTTGTCATACCAGACACCATGCCGGAACGTTTCCGCCGTATTGTTATTTACCTTGTTAGCAATAAACAGTCCGTATGTATCTGTTTGTCGACCTCGTTCACGGTTTTTCTGTATCTCATCCCAAAGATGACGGCGCACAGGCTCTCCCTCCATGGCCTCCTGCCTAGACGAGGTGGACAGAGTCACTTCAGTAAGCAGTGAATAGTCAGCATAGTCACTGTAAAGGTCTCCTTGCCCTCCCCCGGCTGTCGACACAGGGAAAAAATCAGCATCTAAGCGAAAATGCCTCACCATACTTGGCGGGTTTTCCAAATGCCCCATGGCCAGCAAAGCTCGCCAAAGCGTCCATTCGAGATAGGAAGCTGCCTCTTCACGAGGTACTTCTATACCTTCATTCTCGTCTTCATGGTTGACGCTTTTACCCCCTCCTTTAGTGAGCAAGCGCATATATTCAGAAATCTCCTGCCATTGTTCCGGCTGCTTCTGCGCATACGCCATCTCATCGTGCTCCTGCAATTCCTGTTCGAGTGCTTGGCACGCCATATTGATCTCAGAAACTTGACTCAAGTCATATTTTGAAAGATCATAACTGAGCTCGTTATCCTTAAGCTGCTTCTCAACACCACGTAGCACTTGCATTGCGCTGGCGCGGTTATCAATCGGCAATGGAGCACCATGACATAAAACACGATATGTTTCCAGGATCGGTTCATGACTCATAGTGAGCTTGGCTAATTGTTCAGCCAGCACGTGCTTAGATGACGCGATCTCCAAACCGCGTCCCTTACGATGCAGAACGCCTCCGATACGCAGATAACGCATGTTCATGTCGCCATAATCGGTGAAGTTGTTTTTCTGCTTTGAATAAGCTTGGGCTCGGGCAGAGATCTCAGCAGAATCGAACCTTCTTTTCGCAGTAGCGCGCATTCGACGTTCTCTAAGATCAAGAATCTTCGCAACCACTTCTTTTACTTCATCGGTAGGATCAGTGGTTTGCCCCCATAAACAAAACTCAATCCTAGTAAGTTCACTGCTACCCGTTTGACGTTCCAGCTCGAGCATGATTGCCAATATCCAACGCAACGGAGAGAACAATCCACTCTTGTCGGCGGTGGGGTACTGTTCCACGCTCAAAGAGCGTAAAAAACACTCTTGACGGCTCGCATCACTGTCAGCTTTCAGAAAGGTATAGCCAAAAGGCGTAACTTCATCAAGGATTCCAAGCTCATCCTGCTGCCCATCCTTCTTGTTGACCTTGGGGAAAGTAAGGCCAAATCTGCCAAAGATGTAACGCCATTTTCTGGCATAGCTACTTGTATCCTTGGCCGTTCCCGTAGGCTTTACAAGGCCCTTCTCAATGAGCAGCTCTTGAAAGCGGGCCTCGTTAGCACCCCTGAGATCACCGTTGAAAGGTGAATCGGCAAAAATACGTAGTCCCTCCCAGACGCGCGCTGGGCTGCGTAACCCTGTGTTACCGATTTGCCAGATATCCAGTTCTTTTCCCATAGGTCTATTCTAAGGCGAAAAGAACTGGATGGCTCATAAGACGCATCAATTAGGACGCAGAATCAGTAAGCAACAAAGAAATACTCCTGCACCTGATTGCGATTGGAGCTTCCTTTGTGCTGCGTGCCAAAGGAATAACGATAATCTACCGGCACCACTTCCACATGCCGCTTATATCGCCGCAACAGCTCCACCATTTCCTCCTTCGTAGGCAAACTGTTCGATGAATAAGAGACGATCAGAATGCTTTGAGCGTAGCGCTTGAACAATTCATCAAAAGCTTGCGCTGCACCAGTTCTAGAAGAGAAAGGCGTAGGGTATGACTTAAATTTCTTGGTCTTTGTGTGCTCTTGCATCTGCACACCTTGCCAGTCACAGGCCAGCCCCTCTACAAAATGGTAACGCCGCACATATTCATTATCAGATAAAGGCGAGTAATAAGGCGGATCAATGTAAACTAAATCAAAAGAGCCTGCACCAACTTTCAAAGCATTTGATCTTACGGATCGATTTGCCTTGCCATTGTCAAATACCGCAGCGTTTATTGCATCAACAGCTTCCAAAAACTGCCTAGACAGACTTTTACGCAAATCTTGACGTCCATCATCATAACGTTGACCGGTGTACGTGAAGATGCCACGCGGCCTTTTCTTCGTGCAAGCACGAATCAATGCCATCATGGCTATAGCATGCTTGTAGGGGTCCTCCAGGGTTTTGATCCTAGTGCGCAACACGTCGATGAGGTGGTTATCCTCATCCGAATAATACAAGTCTTTAAAGGTACTCTCCACGAAATTGTCTGTAGAGCAGTCTTCGAGTAGCCTTAAGGCCTCTTCTCGGGGAAGCGTTACGTGATTATTTTCCACTAAGGCCTTGGTGAACGTTGCGCTCATCGCCATGTAATCATTACTGAAGACCTGTTTTCCACGTGCTTTGAACATATAACTGACGACACCGGATCCAGAGAATAAGTCCGCAACTGAATCGAACTCAAACCGAGAGACCGCATCCCATAACTCATTAAGAAGCTTTTGCTTAGAACCCATAAAACGAGTAGCTGGATAAAGCCGCGTCTGCCCGTCTGGATCAATCTTGGCATGGCCATGCGAAGTACCCAACTGCAATTTAGGAAATGCAGAGACAACGACATCCTCGCCACCCCTGCTAGACGTCTTGCATGACACAGACCGCCTGGTTGGGATAACTTGAATTTTGAAAGAGGAATATAGCTCATGGACCAAAGGATGATTCGAATTGGTCAGTACCACTTGACATCCCATAGAATATAGGCGCATGAACTCTATAGCTAGCTTGGAGTGATCCCCTATACCGAACTGTTCCTTGGTATACCTTTTGAAATCCGCGTACTTGGACACAGGAATGTAGGGAGGGTCGAGAAAGATGAAGTCCCCCGGCTTGGCATGTTTCTTGAGGATGGTCAAGTAGTCACCACACTCAATCACTGCATGCGACAGAGCCCCTGAAGCCTCCCTCAATGCCGCGGGATCGCAGATGGTGGGATTTTTGTATGATCCAAACGGTGTGTTGAACTGTCCCTTGCGGTTCACTCGGTACAAACCATTGAAGCAGGTCTTGTTGAGGAATAGCGTACGTGCCGCCGCCTCTATCGGCGACATAGCCTGCCAGTCCAATGCGCGAGTGGAAAGGAAAAGTTCTTTGTCATTGCGGTATTGGGAGAGCGCTTCGATCACGTCATCCACATGGTCGCGCACCTGTACATAGAGGTTTACAAGTTCAGGATTACTGTCCGCAATCACTGCATTGTTCGGACAGAGAGCAAAGAACAACGCACCACCGCCGAAGAACGGCTCAATATAAGTACCATATTGCTGAGGCACCAGGGGAAGCAGCGTGCCCAACATCTGCGTTTTACCACCTGCCCACTTCAGGATGGGCTTAGCTCTCTGGCCATCTTCTCCGACACCAACAATCCGATCATTAGATACCTTGCGGGGACGACCAGCGGTCTTGGGGTGAAGCATTCTGCCTAGAACCGCACTGAGATATGGCTGTCCTTGACGGGACGCAAGAGTACCACGCCGCACCAAGGTGGATACGGTTCCTTTTGTCACCCCCAGTATTTTCGCCGCATCCACGCAGGACACAACGCTCACATCTAAATCATCTATATTCTGGGCAGCAAATCTGCCCAGCGGAGTACGCCACCACTCCGGTTCAGCCATTCCACGTTTTCTTAGATTGTCCTTCAACAATTTCCAACGTGGATCGTTCCTTCCTTCCTGAAACATCGTCTCAAAGGAACCGAACTGTTCAACAATGCTGTCAATGTCGCCAGGGGTCACAGGTAAAATGCTCAGCAGATCTTGTTGAACCTCGTCGAGAAATTGATGTCGTACTTCACTACCGATATTACCCATCAACAGACTCCTAAGCAACATGGATCTCAATCACTATTTTGTCTACTAGATAGTATGACATTTTCATTAGACAGATCCTGCTTAGGAAACTCCTACAGCTTTCTCACATGCTGGACGCATAGCGACAAGATCGTCGAAATACGGCCTACTCTCGATAACGCGAATAGTCATAATTAGCAATATGCTTATGAAGGGTGGATGTTATGGCTGCTTTACCCCTAAAGATGCGACAAATTGCGGGGCAGCTGGAACAGCTGATGCCAGAAGTAGACATGTCAGATTTCAGCTCCAGTAACGAATCAGCCAAGGAAAGCGCTAAGTATTCTCGGCGCCTTGCTGCTTTGGCTGTTCAGATGGAATCCTCCAACTGCAGCGTACAGGACGCATTAGATTCCGTCGTTGACGGCTTCGGAGATATCGGCATTGACGCAATGTACTTGGACGAGATAAATCGAAATTTGATTATAGTCCAAAGTAAATGGCACGAATCAGGAAAGAAAGGAATAAGTAAAAATGAAATTCTTAATTTCAAAAATTCGCTAGAATGTATCACCGACTTAAACCTAGGCGAAGCAAACAAACGCCTACGGACACATTATGACGAGATCGTTAAAGTTCTAAGCACTCCAGGCTACTCCATAACAGCAGTCTTCGTCACCACATGCAACAACAAAATTAATAAAGAAAACAAATCAATAATTGATAATTATATCAAAAATAATAAACGACGAGGGAGATGAGCCTCTCCGCTTTAGAGAGATATCTCAAGGCGACATATACGAGTTCCTTTCACAAGGAACAGAACGAAAAGACATCGATGTTACACTTGACTTGCTCCAATGGGGAAGCATCACAGAACCATACCGCGCATATTACGGCTTAGTAAGTGCCGACGTAATTGCTAACTGGTACAACGAATACGGAAATTCGCTATTCTCTCAAAATATTAGATATTTTAAAGTAGATTCTGAAGTCAATCTTGAGATAATGGAAACCCTTTCCTCCGACCCGGGAAATTTCTTCTATTATAATAATGGAATTAAATTACTTTGCTCAAGAGTTGACAAAACTTTAGCCAATGCAGGTAACCACGAAGTAGGACATTTTGAACTGCACAATCTTTCTGTAGTAAATGGTGCGCAAACTACTGGAGCAATTGCAAGAAGCTACGAAAAAGATCCCGAAAAAGTAGGAAGAGCCAAAGTTCTTCTTGAGATTATTGACCTCTCGGACATGCCAGACGATGCAGCATCAAGAATCACAAGGCATTCCAATATGCAAAACCGTGTTGACGGCAAGGATTTTGCGTCGCTCGACCCGCAGCAAGAACGACTTCGTAAAGAATTGTTGATGGAAACACCAAGAATCAACTATGTCTACAGGACCTCTTCCACGGAGAATGATGGAGAGCGTGTTATCACATTAGATCAGGCAACTCCTGCATTAGCATGCCTCAATTCAGACGTCGCTCTGTCGACGATGGCAAAAAGTAAACTCGGCGCCTTGACTGCGAGCATATCCAAGCCGCCATACACACGCCTCTTCAATGAGAGTTTAAGCGCGATAGCCATGTACAACGCTGTCCAAATAATGACAGGGGTTGAGCATTCCCTAAACAATGTACGAAAAGGTCTTGGCAGCAACGTTTCACCCCTAATCCTAATTCATGGCAATCGATTCCTGCTTCACCTTGTCCTACAGGAATTGAAAGCAACGAAAGAGCTAGGAGATGAGATCCTTCAAGAACAAGAAATTGATGAAATGATTTCACCTTTGTTAAAGAAGTACATAGCAAAAACACAAGATGCTGTCTCGAATCTGTTTCCAGCCTCATATCCAGCCAACATATTCAAAAATCAACAAAAATGTCAAAAAATTAAAGATTTCGTACTTAAAGAATGATTATTATGTGAATTGAGCCACTCAAAATCATTAATCAAATGACGGAAGTGCGTATGCCGAAATAATATTATAGTAAACCTGCGTCACCTACAGCAAATTTAAAAAATTATAGCGTATAACGCAAGTGCCACTCGTTACCTTCTCCTATGGAGATAACTGGGAAAGCAAGCTTCGAAGGCGCTTCCAGGAACTTAGTTTTGGGAGTGGAGCAGAGATGTCATCTCTGCTCCACTCCCAAAATGCTAATGCTCGAGCAAATTCACTATGCATGTATCTTGTCTCCTGCAAATCACCGACTGGCCTTAGAGACGCAGAACAGGGGATTGTTTTTTTGTCAAGTCGGTGTTTCGGAAATAGTCATGTAGTTTTTTCGGTTCTGGTCACAAGCTCATGCCATGGTGTTTTGGTTGGTTGGTGGTTGTTCTTTTCCGAACATGAGGGCTTGGTCCATGCGCCTGCTGGGACCCTGGAACTCGACGAGCCGGCCGTGGTGCACGATGCGGTCTACGATTGCGGCGGCGAGCTTGTCATCGGAGAAGATCGTGCCCCATTTGCCGAAACTCGATGTTCGTGGCGGAGGATGATGCTGCGTCGTTCGTAGGCGCCCGCGATGATCTGGTAGAGTAGCCTGGCGCCGTCGATGTCGAAGGGTACGTAGCCGAACTCGTCCAGGATTACCAGGTCGGCCTTGCCCAAGTCACGCAGCAACGTGTCCAGGCTGCCGGCGCGTTTGGCCTTGCCCAGTTGCAGGACGAGTTCCGCGGTCTGGCAGAAGCGCACGTTCATGCCCTCCTCGACGCCCCTTGAGGCCCAGGGCGGTCGCCAAGTGGGTCTTGCCCCTGCCGGTGCGAGCAGTAGAACACCAGGTCCTGGGCGCGCGGGATGAACTCCAATGAGACAAGTTGTTCCCTGGTGTAGCCGTCGGGCAGCTTGACATGGGTGAAGCCGTAGCCGTCCAGGGTCTTGACGACGGGGAACCTGGCACGCTTGAGCAGGCGTGCTTTCTTGCTGGCTTCCCGGTTGGCGATCTCGGTGGCCAGCAGACGACTGATGGCGTCTATCTGGCGGGGCGTGGCCCATTCGAGCATGTCATCGATCGTGGCAGTGGAAAGGAACAGACTGCGTGCATCCCGTCGCAGCCGTTCGCTGGCAGCGGTGGATTCCATCGGACGACCTCCTCGTCATCGTGGCTGAAGGCGATGTCATATTCGCCCAAGGTCGATCTCGTCGTCATAGCGAATGGGCTCGCTTCCGGATGCCAAGCGAGCGGCCTGCAGATCGATGCTGGCGCGTTCCAGGGTGCCGGTGGCCTCGAGCACCCCGCCCATCGCGGCCAGGGCGGTTTCCCACCCGGTCTCGCGGCTGGTCCGCGGCAGGGTACGCAAGTGGCCCTGCAGGCTGATGCGGTCCTGTTGGTCGAGGAAGTCGCGCAACGGGTCGGGCAGCGCGTCCCTGACCTGGCTGTTGGGCCACGCGTTGGCCTTGCAACACAACGCCTCCAACTGCTGGATCGCCTCCTCGCTGCTCGAGGGACCGTCCCCGTAGGCACGCTCGTGCGCGATGATTTCCCCGCCCTTGGCGTCCAGCAGGTCGACGTCCAGGGCGCGAAGACCGACGACGGTCTCACGGCCTGCATGCTCGATACCCGCCAGGTAGCGATGCCTGCCCTGCAAAGTGACGGCGCCGTACTTGTCGGCCTTCATGCGCTTGTAGGTGACGACGTCGAAAGCCTTGGCCGGCAACGCCAGCAGCCGGGCACGGTCATGTTCGAACAGGAGGGCCTCGCTTTCGCCTTTGCGGTAATGCTCCTTGGACGCCATCGCCATGCACCGTTCGAATAGTTGCGCATTGAACGTGTCGTAGGACCATGCCCTGGGCACCGGCACGAACAGGGATCTCCTGATTGCACCCACCTTGGATTCCACATTGCCTTTCCCTGGCCCGAATACGGGTTGCACAGACTCGACTCAAACCCGTAGTGGGCACGGAACGCGGCGAACAGTTCCGCGTAGCGCACCGACCCGTCACGATCCTTATGCCCGATGCCCGCGGCATTGACCGGACACGATCCGCCGGGGCACCCCACCGATGCGTTCGAACAGGTCCCTGAGAGCCTGGCAGGTGCATTCAGCGTTCTCGCCCGGCATCAGGGAAGCGACCGCGGTGTTCGAATACGGGAACGAGAGCACGAAGATGCGCATACGTCGGCGGATGCCATGCCAGTAGACGTCCACCCGGCACGGAATCGGCCTGTGCCTCGGCCTCGTACCAGGACAGGCCCCGAGAACCCGTGTTCGCGTTCGAGGCGGAACTGCTCCTTGAATTCGTTGACCTTGCGGTTGACGGTCGACAGGGAAACCTTCACGCCATGCTCCTCGACCAGACGCTGGTGGATGCGCGTTGCGGTGTGCCGCTGCTTGCTCCAACTATCCCGGTCTTCGGACAGCCACTGCCCGAATAAGCGGCATGTATGGGTCGAGTATCGACGGGCGGGAAGCACGTACGGGCGGCCTGGGTGACAGGCCGTCGGCCCTGAGGTACTTGCGCACGGTCGGTTCGCTGATCTCCAGGTCGCGGGCGATGGCCGTGATGGTGGCGCCGTCCCTTCGCTTGCGACGGATAGAATCGATGGTCGGCATGCCGGTCATTGCCTTTCCGGCCTTTCACTGAGAAGAAGCAGGAGCGCTTCCCAGTCAAACAGGCCTACGAGTCAGTGGTCGGCATGTTCTTGTGACCAAACCCGAAAAATCTTCGTGACTAAACCCGTAACATCACATTGAACACAAACAGGGGATACAGGCGTTTCCACCCCAGAACGAAACGAATGAACAACATGTATTCCCGCCTCAAGCAGAAGCAGTCAGGTTGTTCATCCAGTACGTTGCGAGCTTGCAAGCTATGAACAACGAGTCAGAACAGCCAAGCGAGCACCGACGTGCAGCCCAGAGATGGGGACTGGGAAAGAAAAACATCTACGTTTGACATCTCTTGCAGCAGCTACAACAACTTCCCTCAACAGCCAAGAATACCTTTTCATATCAAGGAGGTATATGCCGGTTGAGTTGTCGTCGCGGTCTCACAACCGGCAACACCATATATGACGAATAACAAGCGCGATTCGATTGTCGATTTCACTAATCCGCGATAAGGCTGTACAATGTCATTCAGAAATACAAGAAACCGTTTTCATATAGCAAGTAAAAGATAGACTGGTGAAACGGCCATTAGAGAAGGATCTGCGATGGAGCAGAAGCTGACGCATCTTCAATGGGGCAACGACCTCCTCGCCCTCACGCTTGGGTGGGATGACGCCACGCCCGTCCACTTGACCCATATTCGCAGTGCAGCCGTTTCCTTGCACTTCACCCGCAACATCCCCATCGTCGAGATCATGACTGCCAGGCATGGACACTGGGAGGCCAGCGACAGGCTCATCCACACCACCTTGGGCGCCTCTATGAGGGTTATCAGCTCCCGCCAATGGCAAGAAAACGGTTCCCGCTTCCTGAACGTTATGCAGGAAAGCATCCAGGACGGTGTACAGGCCACCCTCCAGCTCGAATTGCCCGATGGCTGCGTCATGTTCCGCTCCACTGTCGAAATCAGGAATACGGGAACAGAGGTACTTTCCCTGGAGTCGGTGACGAGTTGGGCCACGCTACTGGGGTCGCCGGACGGCATGAGCCCAGACCCGGGAGCTTGGAACATTGCCCAATGCCGTCAGGAATGGCTCAGCGAAGGACGATGGGGCACCAAGAACCTCCGGGAATTGTTCCCCGTCATTTCACAGGGGCTGACAGGCCATGATCCGCGCAGCAAGCATGCCGTCGTGTCAACCGGCACATGGTCAACGGGCAACTATCTGCCGATGACCCTGTTCATCTCCAAGTACCTTGGTGCTGCCTGGTTCATGCAGATCGAGCATAACGGCGCATGGCGATGGGAAACCGGGGATTGCACGCGTGATGCGTACATGGCAACTTCAGGCCCCACATTCGACGACCACGCATGGAGCCATGAGCTGCAACCCAACGAAACGTTCCGCTCTGTCCCGGCATCGGTGAGCGTGGCGGACACGATGCAAACGCTGGCCGAGCAGGTGACGGCGTACCGTCGCACAATGAACACGGCCGGTGACGAGATTCGCCATCCGCACGTGATCTTCAACGACTACATGAACACGATCAACGGCGACCCGACAACGCAGAAACTCCTGCCTCTCGTCGACGCGGCGGCACAGGTCGGATGCGAAGTCTTTTGCATTGACTGCGGCTGGTATGACGATTCCGGAGACTGGTGGCCCACGGTCGGCGAATGGAAGCCGAGCGTGACGCGGTTCCCCAACGGATTGGAGGAGGTGACCGACACAATTTGCGCAAAGGGGATGATTCCTGGCCTGTGGCTCGAGCCTGAAGTCATCGGCGTCAATTCCCCCGTTGCCGAGCAGCTCCCCGACGAGGCATTCTTCTGCCGCCGTGGACACCGGATCGTGGAACAGGAACGCTACATCCTTGATTTTTCCCACCCGGCTGCCGTTTCCCATCTGGACAGCGTGATCGACCACCTAATCCGCGATTGCTCCATTGGCTATTTCAAGTTCGATTGCAACGTCTCTCCCGGTGCCGGCACCGACATCGGCGGTATCTCACCCGGGGCAGGAATGCTTCGGCATCTGCGCGCATACAACCACTGGATCGATGACCTTCATCGGCGCTACCCGGACCTGATCCTGGAGAATTGCTCATCGGGAGGAATGCGGGAGGACTTTGCCCAGACCAGCAGGTTCCAGGTACAATCCACCTCCGACCAACAGGACTGCCGCCTGTATCCGGCAATCGCCGCCGCCGCACCGTTGGCCATCCTGCCGGAACAGGCCGCCAACTGGGCATACCCGCAAGCAAGCATGGACAAGGAAACCAGCGCGTTCACACTCGTCACGACGATGCTGGGACGTTTCTTCCTCTCGGGGTACCTGAACCGTATGGATACGGCCCAGCGGGCATTGTGCGCCGAAGCGGTACGCACCTACACGCAAGCAATCCGGCCACGTCTTTCGAAGGCCTTCCCCTTCTGGCCATTGGGCTTGCCACAGTGGACGGACCACCTCATGGCCCTTGGCATGAAAGACTCCGACACTGCCATCGTGGCGTTGTGGGCACGCCGACTTGACCAAGGCGAACGGGTACGACTTCCCATCCCCCATCTGCAAGGAGTCAAGGCAGATGTCACGACCCTTTTCCCGACACAATCGGGCTTCGGGCCATGGCATGCACAGTGGGAACCGACCCAAGGCCTGCTCACGGTCGACATCCCTGCATGTAACGAAGGCGCACGAATCTTCCAACTCACGATGCCCGACTAAGAACAACACCCCCTCGCATGAACCCAGCCAAAGAAAGGAGTCTTCCCAATTCTCATCCGAATCCTGTCGGAACCACCCACTCAAACATCATCAGGAAAGGAAGAAAACAATGAAGTTTTCCCAAATCATGCGCAGGGTCACGGCAACGGCAACAGCTCTCTCCATCGGAATCACCCTCGCAGCCTGCTCCAACCCCACGGCTAGCGAAGACACCACCGACACGACAGCTGCAGGGTACTGGCCTGCTGCCACCACGAAACTCGACGGGGTGAAGCTGACACTCTGGGCAGCCCAGAATTCCAACAAGATCCCCCTCAAGGTCATCTCCGACTTCGAGCAGGCGACCGGCGCCAAGGTGGACGTCGTCACCACTCCCGACCCATACGAGCAGAACGTCCAGACGAAGATCACCACAGGAGATACCCCTGACCTTGCGTTCTGGCAGCCGACGAAATCCATGCTCCAGGGGTTCATCGCCCAGGACAAACTCCAGAAGCTCGACAACGCCCCTTGGGTCAGCAACTATACCGAGGGTATCGCCGACGCAGGAGGCATCGTGGACGGCACCCGGTATGCCGCCCTCGTCTCCACACCACCGGTCATGGGCGTCTACTACAACAAGCAGGTGTTCGAAAAGGCCGGCATCACCGAGACGCCGAAAGGCTGGGATGCATTCGTCGCCACGGCGAAGAAAATCGCCGACGCCCACGTATCCGGCATGGACTCACCGCTCTTCGAGATGGGCGGTTCCCAGTGGGGTACGCAATACGCCGTACAGATCCAGCTGGCAGAAGCCTCCAAGGACGGTCTCTGGGACCGCGTGAATACCGGCAAGGAAAAGTTCACGGACCCGACCATCAAGAACGCCATTGCCAACTACGACGAATTGTTCAGCCAGGGACTCTACAACAAGGACGCCGGCTCCGCCAAGGACACCGACGAGGCCGAGGCCTTGTACACCGGCAAGACCGGCATGGTGATCTGCGTCAACTCCCTGTTCAACGAGATTGCCGCCTTGGCCAATAACGATACCGCCGACCTCGACGAGAAAATCGGGTTCTTCCCGCTCTCCAGCGAAGGCAATATCGGCACCGTCATCCCCGAGCAGAACAATGCCGTCGTGGCCTTCAGGACCGGCGACGAAAAGCGTGAGGCTGCGGCTCGCCAGTTCATCAACTTCTGGATGACCGAGGATTACGCCAACTTCGTCGAGGACCAGAAAATCATCTCCGTGATCAAGGACGTCGATTCCCCGTCGACGGTTCCCCAGGCCCTGCGGGATTCTGCTGCTGCCATCGAAGGTGTGGCCGGTTCCATGCAATCCGCCGCCATCGCCAACCCCGACCTGTACATCAACCTGTCGGACATGATCAACAAGACGAAGACAGTCGATTCAGCCGCCGAGGCAACCCAGGACCAGTTCGCCCAGATCGCCAAGGCACAAGGAGCCGAAGGTTTCTGAGGTACGGCTCCTCGCAATCGCTCCGCCAGCACTTCCCCACCAATGGCCAGGCGCCGCAACACATGAACAATCCCTCGTCACCCCTCCGGCGCCTGGTCCCTTACCACCTCTACCTAAGGATTTACCGTGCTTCGTTCCTCTTCCCGGGTGGCACAGCCACGAGAGGCCAGCCACAGTGCCCTGCTTCAAATCAACAAGCAGAACTATCCCGCCCGCTTCCTCATACCGGCATACGCCATTCTCGTGGTGTTCTTCTTTGCGCCGACGGTCCTCAACCTGTTCTACGCATTCACCAACTGGTCCGCATTCTCCAAGACAATCAGCTTCAATGGATTCAACAACTTCATCCAGCTCTTCCGGTCCGGCACGCTGCTTCGCGACTTGCGGATCACCATCGTCTATGCCGTGCTCGTCGGCATCTTCCAGAACACGTTCGGCCTGATTCTGGCCGTATTCCTCGAAAAGGACACGGCATTGAACCGTTTCGCCCGCACGATGTTCTTCCTCCCGGTCCTCATGAGCGCCTTGGCCGTCGGATACATCTGGCAGGCCGTCCTGAAGACGAACGGAGCTCTCAACCAGATCCTTTCCGCCATTGCCAACCAGGAGATTGCCATACCATGGCTCGGCTCCACCACCTGGACCATCGTTCTGGTCGCCGCCATTCATGGATGGAAGTGGATGGGCCTGTCGATGCTCGTGTTCCTGGCCGGCCTGAAGACAATAGATGCCGACCTCCTCGAAGCGGCTGCCCTGGATGGCGCAAACCGCTGGCAGTTGTTCTGGAGGGTCAAGTTCCCGCTTCTGGCACCGGCATTCACCTTCAACGTGGCCACATCGCTCCTCGGATCCATGAACGGGTTCGACATCGTCCAGGCCACGACCAACGGAGGACCCGGAGGCTCGACCGAAATCGTCAACCTTTTCATCTGGCGCACGTTCGGGCAAGGCCTCTACTCGCAGTCGACCACGATGAGCCTCGTCCTTTTCCTCATGGTCATGATCATCGCCATTCCACTCATTGCCTACCTGCGCAGAAGGGAGCACAAGATCCTATGAGTGCCGTAAGTTACGGAGTCACCGCGACAACGAACGACTCCATCGACATCAACAAGCCGAGCCGGATGTGCCAAGTCATCCACAACATACTGGTAATCCTCGTCATGCTTGCCCTTTTGGGGGTTCCCTTCTGGGTTCTCATCGTCACTGCCGGCAAAAGCCAAGCCGAGTCGGTGGCACCCAACATGGCATTGCCCTCACGGTGGCAGCTCCTGGAGAATTTCCGCACCGTCATGGTGGACGGGAAAATGTGGCAGGCTCTCCTCGGCTCGCTGCTGGCCACCATACCCTCGGTGTTTCTGGTACTGCTCTTCGGATCCATGGCCTCCTGGATCGTAGCACGGCGTCGGACCAAACCCATGACCGTCACCTATGCCTTGGGAATCTCAGGACTCATCCTGCCTCCGTCCATCGTGACGGTGATGATGCTCCTGAAGTTCATGGGGCTTTCCGGCACTGCAGTGGGCATGATCGGCGTATATACCAGCATCTACATGTCGACGGTCATCTTCTTCGTCACGGGCTTCATCCGTACCATCCCGATCTCTCTCGAGGAAGCTGCGCGCATCGACGGAGCAGGGCCTACACGCACTTTCTTCATCATCATCCTGCCGCTGCTGGGGCCCACGCTGTCGACGGCCACCATCCTGGTGACGCTCTACATCTGGAACGACGTGTTCTATTCGCTCTTCATCCTTTCCGGTAAGATGGACCTGCTTCCCCTCAATCTGTACAACATCGCCTCGGCGGGACTGTACCTGAACAACTGGCACCTCATTTTCGCCTACATCATCCTGATGAGTCTTCCGTTGCTGCTGGTCTTTGCGCTTGCGCAACGCAAGATCATCAGCGGCATCACCGGTGGTGCCGTGAAATGATTTCCCCGCCTCTCCGTTCTTGACAGACATGAACGGAGGGGTGGCCCTCGTGGATATTGGGAGCATCTGCCGGAATCCCAGAGGTATTGTTACCAAGGATGCCCACGCCAACCATCGGGACAGGAGTTCGCGGTTCCTATTCCCAGAGAGGAGATGCCGCATGTCAGGGCGGAAAGAGCAGAAAGCCGTCTCCATCAGGGACGTGGCAACCTTGGCCGGGGTCTCGCCTTCCACCGTTTCCCGGTACGTGAACAAGTCAGCGTACGTTGCGCCCGACAAGGAAGAGAAAATCAGGGATGCCATCCAGCTGTTGGGGTACTCTCCGAACCCAATCGCCCAGGCACTCGTCAACCAGCATACTTATTCGATTGCTGTTCTTTCCTCCAATACGGTGCTGTACGGGCAGGCACAAACCATCGCCGGCATCGAGGCAGCCGCCCGCGCAGCAGGATACACGATCAGCATCGGCGTACTCACTGGGACAACGCGAAAAGAGATTCAAGACGACATCCAGGCCAGCCTTGCCCAACGTCCCGCCGGAATCATCATCCTCAACTATGACAAGATAGGACACACGGCGCTCTCCCTGATCGACGGTTCCTTGCCTGTGACAGTAATAGCTGGCGAGCGCACACCCGAGTATGCCCAGGTTTCCCTTGAGGAACGGCAAGGCGGTTACGAAGCCACTCGTTATCTGCTCTCGTTGGGACACAAAAACGTAGTACACATTGCCATCCCCGGAGAACCGTCCAATGACACACGTCTGGCCGGATGGCGACAGGCCTGTGAAGAGGCCGGCGCCGCCATGTCCACTCCCATCAGCGCACCTTGGGATCCAGAGCAAGCCCGCGAAATCGGGCGCAATCTGCCTTCTGGCACCACGGCTGTCTTTGCCGGCAACGATGAAATCGCCATGGGCGTCATCCGCGGATTGAAGGATTCAGGGCGAGCTGTTCCCCAAGACGTGTCCGTTGTTGGGTTTGATGACAACCCGCTGGGAAGGATATGGGATCCTTCCCTCACCACCATTCGGCAGAACTTCTATGAAGCCGGCTGCGCTGCAGCTGAATTGCTGAGGCAACAAATCGAGCCTCAGGATGTCGACGGAACAGCCGGAAAAGTCCCTGAATCTTTTCATGCCACGCAGGAAAAAGAAATCCCCCCTGCTTCCGACTACCGACGAATCACCGGACAGCTCATTGTCCGCGAATCGGCCCAAGCCATATGACCTCGGCAGCCATTGACTTCGTTGACCTCATCAACCAAGAGGATTGTCTGCCCCATTGGGGGATTCGGTTTCCTGAGCCATGAGACCGATACGCCCACATTAGGAAAGACCATGACACATAATCATTGGGCATGGTAGACGACAGTCCCCGCCATCAAATCAGCCAAGGTCCGCTTGTGCGGCTCCACCAAGGGCAACAGGAACCCCAATGCCGTGACCGCCCAATCCGCGAGGTGGAACACGTCCCTGGCCATCAGCCTCCAGCCGGATGCAGGCCGACCGTCATCAGCCATACATACTTGCAACCCCATGATGGCATGCGCCCAAGTCCGCCCATCCCTGGCCGATAGATTGGTCACGGCAACAACGACCAGGAAGCTCCCCCACCAGATCAGGGTTCCTATGCAACCGTCAGGCGACGAACGCCCGGTCAGGATGGTCCCGGCCAGCTGCGAAAGAAGCGACGTGGGAAGCATGATGCGCAGCATGTAGGATACGGCCCGACGCCACCACACACCGTATGTCCGTCCGGCGGCACAGGGACTGGCACTGCTGCTCATGCTCATGACCGTTCACCTGCTCTCCGTCGAGTGGCTTCTGTGTGGATCCCTATCCCTTGGTTACAAGGTACATGCTTCCGTCAGCCCGGCGCAATCGGTATAGACGGGGCAACTGTCTGGACGCTTCCCTCCGTCATGCGCAGTCAGGACGCATACGGTCCGAGCATGTGCCTGGATGATTTCTGGATAATCGAAGCGCCATGCACCGGCATATGCCAGTGCGAGCCGGATCCAAGCAACAGGTTCCAGCCGATTCACCCGCGCAAATCGAGGCGCAGCTCAGGGCGCACTACCCGGTGTCCCATTCGACGGCAAGCGGCAACGTGGCGGTCGCCACCTGGAGGGATGGCGACATCATCAGATACGAGCACAACCTGGTGGACGATGATGCCGTCTGCACCGGTTCGTTCGAGTATCCGACGGCGAGGCCATCGGCAGGTGGCGACCACGCTGCGGCGGACACAGCGGGTGGGTAACGCATCGGCAGGCTGCGCCATCGGGAATGTGACGGTAAGTGATGCATACCACCACATTTCCTGCGCATGTCATACCCTCCGATACGCTTTTCAGATCATCCGATACCCTCGTATTGCTTATGAGGTGTGGGTTAACACGGATAGACCAAGTATGCCCCTTGGCATTCCGCCATTTTCGGGTCCTCTATCCAGCCCGTTTCCACTTAACCCACACCTCATAAGCTCAAGGGCACCACAATGCCTTCCCATTCGAGCCCGCGCCCGCCCTATTTGGCGATTTGCACAAGTCCTATTTGGTGATTTGCATGAATCCTAATCGTCGATTTGCAAGAACCTCATCCAACCATCTGTGAACCTCCAGCATTCACCCTGCTGTTGCATGTTCCAGCCACGCCAACCGCCACCACGCTCCAACCATTGTCATCATTAGGCCGCCATTCGGTAGTATGGGCACGGAAACCCGCCGAGCGCATCCGTCCCGCCCGACGCACCGCACAAACCACGCACGCACACACCCCGACCCCGAAGGACCCCCACATGACCCACAACATCGCCGCCAACTGGCCCGGAGACCCGCAGATGCCCGCCGACACGGTCGTCGCCGGAGGCAACGCCGCCGGCACCGCGCACAATCCGCTGACCGACGTGATCTTCGACTTCGGCAACGTGCTCATCCAGTGGGATGCCGAGTCGGTGATGGTGCCGCGCTACGGCGCCGAACTGACCCGGGAGTTCTTCACGCCCGGCACGTCCGGCTACTTCGAGGCAAGCAACATGCTGGACGCCGGCGAGCCCGCCGAGCAGGCCTACGCTTTCGTGAAGGACCGCTACGGCGAGCGCTGGGCCTCGATGATGCGCTACTACCACGAGAACTTCGTGGATTCCCTGCACGGCCTCGTGCCGGGCGCCCGCGTCCTGGTGGACGACCTGCGCCGCGCGAACATCGGCGTGTGGGGCCTGAGCAACTGGGATCCGGAGACCTTCCCGCTCGCACAGCGCCAGGTCACCCTCTTCGAGCAGCTCGACGGCATGGTCGTCTCCGGCTACGTCGGGCTCATCAAGCCCCACGCGGACATCTTCGAGCACGCCCTCAGGCAGTTCGGCATCGACCGCGCCACGAGCGTCTTCGTCGACGACCGCTCGGGCAACATCCAGGGCGCCAACGCCGTGGGCCTGCGCGGCATCATGTTCCGCGACCCGCGCGCCCTGCGCGCCGCCCTCATCGCCTTGGGCGCCGACATTCCCCCGGTTGAGGAATCCTAACCCGCTTTCCGCGCGTGCGTGAGCACGCCATGGCGCTTGACCGCGACCATTCCATGTATATACTAGTATATACATCATTGCTCTGCGAAAGGTATTTCCATGACAACCCTGACTCTCAGCAAATGGGGAAATGCCCAAGGGGTGCGGCTCCCCAAGGAGTTGCGCGAACAGGTAGGCATGGCCGACGGCTCCCGTCTTGAGGCCACCGTCAAGGATGGCGCCATCGTATTGCGTCCACTCCACGACAAGACACGCGTCATCCACGTACCCCGCCTCTCCGACGTCTTCCGCGAGCGCCAAGGAGAGTACAAGGCCGTCGAAGAGCTGGGTGGCCCTTCTGTTGGCGAGGAAGAGCTATGAGCGCTTGGCGATATGGCGATGTGCTGCTCGTGGATCTCGACCCGGCCAAGGGGCATGAACAACGCAAGCGGCGACCGGTCGTCGTCGTCAGCAATGACGATTTCAACCGGCACTGCAGCCTCACCGTCGTCATCGCAATCTCGCACGGGCGCGGTGACTTCGAACTGCACGTGCCCATCACGGCCACACGACGCAACGACGCAGACGGATGGATCGACGGCTACGCACAAGTCGAGCAGATTCGTGCCTTGGACATGGAACAACGCAATCCCGTCAGGATCGGCCGTCTCAAGGACAACGACATGGACCGCATCACCGGAATGCTCATCAGCTGCTACATCCAACCGGACATGATGGTCCTGCCCACGTATGATTAGGACCATGCCCCACCTCATCGAACTGACCGACCGCACCATCGTCATCGACGGCACTCCCCTGCAGTTCCCGCTCTCCCGCGCCGAACTGGCCGCCGAGCTCGGCGCGCCGTCCCGCGAGATCCCCGACGGCCGCGGCACCACCGACCTCGTTTACGACGACCTCGGCCTGGTGTTCCGCGAACCCGCCGACAACCTCGACTGGCTGCGCAAGCGCGCCAGCTACGTCGACGACGCCCACCGCATCACCGGCGTGTCCATCTACTGCGGCCCCGTCGTCCGCGCCCAGTGGCGCGAGACGACGCTGCCCGCGCACCCCTTCACCGGCGACGTACGCAAGACCGACGGCCACCCGCTGTGGTTCATCACCGACCGTGACGAGATCGGCGACCTCCACGTCATCCGCTGGACCGCCGACGGCACCGGCGCCGACGGCCCCGCCGCGCACGTCGATGACCCGCTGAGCGTCACCTTCTGCCCCGAACGAACCTTCCCGCCCGCCGACTACAGGATCCGCAAAGCCGCCGGCCCGGTGCTCGAGTTCGCCGACCTCAACCTCAAGCTGGCCGTCGTGCAGCGCCTCATGTACGAGCTGGAGGTGCTCACGCCGCGCTTCGACCTCTTCGACTTCGCCGACCGGTACGGCGGCAAGCCGATCGACACCGCCAGCACCACCGTCGTCCGCCCCGCGCTCAACTGGTTCAAGCGACTGCCCATCCCTGCCGAGCTCGGCGCGCAGGTCGACCGGCTGGACATGGACGGCGGCGACGAGATCTACCTCAACATCATCCCGCAGTGGGACGGCGAGGACGGCACCTTCGACCTGGCCGAGGTTACCGCCGCCGACCTCGCGCAGCTGCCCAACCTCACCCACGCCACCCTCATGGCCAGGGACCCCGCCAAGCTGACTGCCGTCTTCCAGGCCGCCGGGGTGACGGTCGACTGACCGTCTGCCTACACATTTTTCGGCGTGGGAAAATTGTGTAGGTCTTGGGACCGCACAACACCAAATTGTGCGGTCCCAAGGCCTACACAATTTCCACACGCCGAAAAATGTGTCAACGGCCACCCCAGCCGTCCGCTCCATTTCAGCCCCAGAAGAAGCCCAGGACAATACAATGGGACGGAGTACCCCTCACCCAGGCCACCAGGGAAAAAACCCCATGCCCAACCAACCCTCCACCCCCACCGCCATCGAAGTCCGCGGCGGCGCCGTCAACAACCTCAAGGACATCGACGTCGACATCCCCCTGCACCGCTTCGTCGCCATCTCCGGCCTGTCCGGGTCGGGCAAGTCGTCGCTGGCCATGGGCATCCTCTACGCGGAAGGCTCGCGCCGCTACCTGGAGGCGCTCTCCACCTACACGCGCCGGCGCATCAGCCAGGCGAAGGCCACGCAGGCGCAGAGCGTGCGGCACATCCCCTCGGCACTGGCCTTGCGCCAACGCCCCGGCGTCCCCTCCGAGCGAAGCACCGTCGGCTCCATGACGGAGATCTTCAACGTCATCCGCCTGATCTTCTCGCGCCTGGGCTCCGTCGTCTGCCCCAACGGCCACCGCCTGGAGCCGACCCTGAAGATCGCGCAGGTGATGGACCTGCCCAACACCCCGGGCTCAGGCATGGGCATCCTGACATGCCCGGAGTGCGGCGTGGAGTTCATGGCGCACTCCGCCGAGGATTTCAGCTTCAACGCGGCCGGCGCCTGCCCCACCTGCTCCGGCACCGGCCAGGTGCGCACGCTTGACGAGACGAAGCTGATCGGCGACCCGGACCTGACCCTGGACGACGGCGTCGTGCAAAGCTGGCACCTGCCCGGCCGCAACTTCATGCCGACCGTCGCCAGGGTCCTGGGCGTGCGCACCGACGTGCCGTGGAAGGACCTGACCGACCGCGAACGTGACATCGTGCTCAACGGCCAGGAGACACAGGTTTCCGTCGACTTCCCCACGTCCACCGGCCGCGTCTTCCACACCGACAACACGCTCTACGAGAACGCGCACAACGCGGTCCTGAACTTCGGCAAGACCGCGAAATCCGACCGTTCCCTGGCGCAGGCGAACCGCTTCTACCACTTCTCCACCTGCCCGACCTGCCACGGCACGCGCCTCGACCCGGACCTGCTCAAGCAGACCGTCGCCGGCATGACGATCGCCGACGCCGACGACCTCACCCTGGGCGACCTGCCCGACTGGCAGCGCAAGGTCCTCGACTGGCTGCCGAACAACATGCAGGAACTCGCCCACCGCCTGTTCGCCGACCTGGAGGACGACCTGCAGCCGCTGCTGGAGCTGGGCCTCGACTACCTGCAGCTGTCGCGCGTCGGCAACACGCTGTCCACCGGCGAACTGCAGCGCATCCAGCTGTCGCGCACGCTGCGCACGGAGACGACCGGCGTGCTGTACGTGCTCGACGAGCCGTCGGTCGGCCTCCACCCGGACAACATCCGCGGACTCATCCACGTCTTCCGCCAGCTCATCGCGCAGGGCAACTCGCTGGTCGTCGTCGACCACGACGTCGACATCATCGCACAGGCCGACTGGGTCATCGAGATCGGTCCCGGCTCCGGCGACGCCGGCGGCACCGTGGTGGCCGCCGGCACGCCCGCCGACCTCGCCGACGACCCGCAGTCGAAGATCGGCCCGTTCCTCGCCGGCCGCGCGCCGCTCCTGCAGGACGCGCCGACCTTCGACCCGGCGGCGAAGTCGGCGAAGTGGATCGACATCACCGTCACCGACCGCTTCAACCTGCACGACGTCTCCGCGCGCTTTCCCGCCAAGCGCATGAGCGTGGTCACGGGCTTCTCCGGCGCCGGCAAGACGACGCTCGTGCTCGATTCGCTGGTGCCGTCGATCGAGGCGAGGAAGGCGAAGAAGGCGCTGCCGGCGTGGGTCGGCGCGTTCGAGTCGCCGGTGCGGCAGGTGGTGAGCGTGGATTCGACGCCGGTCGGCAAGAACACGCGCTCGTCGGTGGCCACGTACTCGGGGATCATGGACCGGCTGCGCCGACTCTACGCGTCGCTGCCGGAGAGCCGGGAGCGGGGATTCGGCATCGCGCACTTCTCCTACAACAACAAGGAAGGCCAGTGCCCCACCTGCCAGGGGCTGGGCCGGATCACGCTCGACCTGCAGTTCCTGCCGGACATGGAACAGGTGTGCCCCACCTGCAACAGCAACCGCTACAAGCCGGAAATCCAGGCGATCCGGTGGAACGGGCGATCGATCGTGGACGTCCTGGCGCTCTCGGTGCGCGAGGCGCTGGACGTCTTCGGTGACCAGCCGGACATCGAACATGAGCTTGAGCTGCTCGACGAGGTCGGCCTGGGCTACCTGACGCTCGGCGAGGACACGCCCACGCTTTCGGGCGGTGAAGCACAGCGGCTCAAGCTCGCCGGGCACATGGACCGTCGGCAGGCTTCGACGCTGTTCGTCTTCGACGAACCGACGGTCGGATTGCATCCGCTCGACGTGCAGACGCTGCTGCATGTCTTCCGCCGCCTGCAGTCGCAGGGCGCCACGCTGCTGGTGATCACCCACGACCTCGACCTCATGGCGAACGCCGACTGGCTGGTGGACCTGGGCCCGCACGGCGGTGCCGCCGGCGGCCGGATCTTGGCTGCCGGTCGCCCGCTTGACCTGGTGCGCCAGTGGCGTGCCGCCGACGCAGCGGCAAGCAAGCCCTCGGTGGAGACAGGCCGTCATGACGACGCCCTGCAAATTCGCCATGACGGCCCATCCCATCCGGCCGACGACGGCACCTCCCTCGCCCAGTCACTGACACTGAACTACCTGAGCCGACACCTGGGTGAGCAGCTCGGTTCGTGACATCCCGTGCAGGCCGGGATCATCGGTGCGCTGACCCGATGAGTAGGTCTCTGCGCTTATGAGGGGTGGGTTAAGCGGGACCCTATTGGATAGAGGTGTCTGAAAAGGTTGAAACGCCAAGGGTGTATCCAGCACATCCGTCTTGTCCTGGATCACGTAGTCGACGGTCAGCTTGGGGATGAAGTCACCCTCGCCGTAGCCCAGCTTGTTGTCCTTGAGCGCGTGGATGTCGGCCTCGAGGTGCAGGTTCGACTCCGCGGCGGACAGGCCCATGCCGGCCGGCTCCATGTCGATCGGCTGGAAGTACACGGCCGCCACGTTCAGCGGGCCGACCTCCTGGTCGGTGCCGATCGGGATCTCCTCGAAGCCGGCGCTGGCGTCCTCGGTCTCCTCGTCGGTCTCCACGACCTCGCCGGCCGTCTGGTCCTGCGCGTTCGACGTCGCATCCGCGCTGGAGTTGCCACATGCGGACATCGACACGGCCAGCACGCCTACGGTGAGCATCGCCAGCAGTGCGGTGAGCTTGTTCTTCTTCATCTCTTGTTCTCCTCTGGGTTTGGGGAATTGTGTTGGGAAAAATCCGTCAGTCGGCGGCAGGCGCGGCGGCCGGTGCCGGGGTGGGTACGGTCACGTCGTGTGCCGGCGTGTCATCCGCCGGCGCTGGCTGCGCGGCCGCCGCCTTGCGCCGCTGTGCGCGGACGGCGATCACGAACATCGCGATCAGCAGCACGGCGGCGAGGGGCTGCGCCACCAGCGTCTGCACGTAGGGGTAGACGCCGAGCCAGTCGTTCGTCGGCCAGCCCTCGAGGTAGGTGCCGTCGACCAGGTCGCCCTCGATGAGCGCGTGCACGCCGCCGCCCACGAAGATCACCGCGAGCGCGGTCATGAGCACCGAGGTCACCGTGAAGAACGGGCCGATCGGCAGGCGCGCGGACGTCAGCCTGATCACCGCGAAGACGACGGCGAGCACGACCGCGGCCAGCAGGCCGCCGATCCACATGCCGCGCGCGTCGTCGGTCATCGAGAGGATCGACTCGTAGAAGATCACCGTCTCCGCGCCTTCGCGGAACACCGCGAGGAAGCTCAGCAGGGCGAGCGAGCCGACGGCCCGCAGCGAGACGCCGTCGGTCGTGCGCGCCGCGCCGACCGCGGCTTCGGTCTTCGTGCGGATGTAGCTGTTCCAGGAGTCCGCGGACCGCTTCGAGAACATCCAGTTGCCCGACCAGGCGAGCATGGCGGCCGCGACGAGCGCGCAGACGCCCTCCATGATCCCCTGCTGTGGGCCGGAGCCGCCGAAGAGTGCCGTGAACAGCGCGGCGACGACGCCGGCGACGACGAGCAGCGCCTCCAGGCCCTCGCGCAGCAGCACGAGGAACGCCTAGCCGGCGGCACTCGTCACGGCCTTGGTGAAGCCGTTCGCGGAGCCGGTGGCGCCGCCGTCGAGCGCGGCGGCGTCCTCGGCGAGCATGGCGTCGAGGTCCTTGACGTAGGTGTCCGCGGCGGCGGTGTCGCCGGCAACCATCGCCTTGCGCGCGTTCTTGAAGGTCGCCTCGACCTTGGAGACGCGCGAGCCGCCGATGGCGTTCATCACGTTCTTCTCGAAGCCGAGTTTCTCGTAGTACTGGTAGTAGGCGTCGTTGACGCCCGCGGCGCCGGCCTCGCCGTCGCCCTCGCGGGCGGTGTCGGCGGCCTGGTCGAGGATCTGCGTCATCTCCTCGGCGACCTGTGCCCAGGTGCGGTCGCCGCGGCCTTCGTTGACGCGTACCTTGGCGGCGTCGAGCCGTTCGCGCTCGGCCTAGGTCTGTGTGGCGCGGGCGGCGGCGTAGTCGCGGGGGTCGGGCTGGGCCGTGTCCTGGGTGGCGGCCGCGGCCAGTTCGGTGCCGAGGGCGGCGATGGTGTCGGCGATTCTGGCTTCGTTGCCTTCCGCGTAGGCGAGGCGGGTGAGTTCGCGCAGCTGGGCGAGCTGGTCCTGGCATTGGTCGGCGCCTTGGGTGTCGTTGACGAGCTTGGCGAGGTTGGAGGCGATGTAGCCGGTGTTGAGGGCCCGGCTGAAGTGGGAGGCGGCCTTGGCGCGCTCCCCTTGCGCGTAGGCGTCCCGGCCGGCCGCGAGTTCCTCTTCGATGGACTGCGCCACGGCGGTCCGGGAGTCGAAGTCGGTGGCGGAGGTGGTTGGTTCGGTTTGGGTTTGGGTGTCGTCGGCCTGCGCCTGCGGCGTTCCGGATGCCCATGCCATTGCCACCATGGTGGCGCATGCCAGGAGGATGCCGAGACATGCGGCGAGGATGCGGTGCATCGCGCGGCGGGATGATGTCGGTTCAGGCATGCTGGCGCTCTTTCGTAGGCGGGGCGAGGGAGTGCTTGGTTGCTTCCAGCGTATGTTGTGGAGATTTGGAAAAACCGTCTTGTTTTTTGAAGTGGTTTGCGATATGTCGAGGTGGCGGCGCTGGAGCGTGGAATCGTTGGAATTCCGGTGATGTTTTGGATCGAGCGGCCTCATCTCGGCCATGACGGGTAAACGATGCAGGACTCCCGTATATTGAGATGCGGGACTGGGCGTTTCACATGGCGAGACGGCGGCGCGCCGAGGCGACGGTGAATACGGCCCTCCGCATGAAGGCGTGCGCCCCATTGACGGCGGCATCCTCATCACGGAAACAAGCGGAACATGGAGAAATTGTTGCCGACGGACCGTCTGCGGCGTCCCCATCACGGGAACAGCCGGGTGAATCCCTTCTCCCGCTATCCGATTTTCATGTGCAAACCGCCAAGGCGATCGGCTCCCGCGTGGCAGAAGACACGACCTCAATGCGGAAGCCCTGGAAATATCACGGAAAAACGAGAGATTTCCATGGGCGCATCAGGGCGCTTGGCCTATGAGGGGTAGGTTAAGCGCGGATGGTCCGGATATACCCCTTGGCATTCCAACGTTTCCGGGCCCTCTATCCAGCAGGGTGCCGCTTAACCTACCCTTCATAAGCTCAAGACGCCCTAGGATAGGACCCATGGACCACGATGCACGACCTCTTACCGATCGCCTCCCCCATCTCACCGCCTTCGATGGCATCTTGGGCGGCGGCATCCTCATCCACGCCTCACGCCCCTTGCCCGACGCCACCGTGGATGCGATGCGGGCGTGCATCGAGGACATGGAGCGTACGCTTTCCCGCTTCCGCGAGGATTCCCTCGTGACTCGCATGGCCCGCGCCACCGCCGGGGGCACTTTCACGTTCCCCGACTGGACGCTTCCCCTCTTTGCGTGGATCGACGAGCTCGCACGTCTCACCGACGGACGCCTCGACCCCTGCGTCGGCGCCGACCTGGTCCGGCTCGGCTACGGCCCGGCCTATGACCTGGGAGGCAACGCCGATTCCCATCGCATCTCATGGCAAGCCGACGTACACCGTGACGGCACCACGCTGACCACGACGCGTGCCGTCGCCCTCGACTTCGGCTCCTGCGCCAAGGGGTACTGCGTCGACCTGCTCATGGAACTGCTGCCGCCGGAAACCGACGTCGTCATCGATGCTGGCGGCGACCTGCGCGCACGGCTGTCCGACGCCCCCATGAGCGTGGCCCTCGAGGACCCGCACGACTTCACGCAGGCCATCGGCGTCACCCGGCTGCAGGACGGCGCCCTATGCGCGAGCGCCCCGAGCCGCCGCTCCTGGATCGACCAGGCCGGCCGTCGTGCCCACCACCTGCTCGACGCCGCCACCGGCCAGCCGGTGCAGGACGTTGCCGCCACCTGGGTCAAGGTGCCGGCCGCGGTGAACGAGTACCCCACCATGGTCGCCGACGGCCTGGCCACCGCCCTGTTCACCACCCGGATCGGCGGCGCCGATTGCCTGGTTCTCATGGAGGACGGCCAGGCCTACCGGGCCGGCGCCTTCGAGGTATTCACCGACTGATTCGGTGCGCACGTTTTTCGGCCGGGAGGAATTCTGCGCCGCTTGGGAGCGCACAACTCAAGTTGTGCGCTCCCAAGCGGCGCAGAATTCCTCCCGGCCGAAAAACGTGCGCACCGAATCAGCTGGCGAGGACCTCCTCGGCGCCCACCACCTCGCGAATCGAGCTGGTCAGGGCATCGAGGAACCAGTCGAAGTCCTCCTCGGTGGTGGCGATGTTCGGATAGCAGCGCAGGATCGTGTCGTCGTTCGTGGAGGTCATGGTATGCACGAAGTGCTTCTGTGCCATGATGGCGGCCACGCGGTTGGCATAGCCAGCGCCTTCGCCGTCGCGGCCGAACTTGAGTCCGATCATGAAGCCACGGCCGCGCACCTCGGCCAGGATGTCGGGGAACCGCTCGCGTACGCGCTCGAGTTTCTCGAAGAACAGCTTGCCCATGCGACGCACATGCCCCGCCACGTCGTGTTCGATCATGTACTGCAGGGAACTGAGGGCCACGGCTGCCGAGATGTTGTTGTCCTGGTAGGTCGCGGTGTGCATCATGGCGGAGTCGTAGGAACCGTAGGCCTCCCGGTAGACGCTGTCCTTGACCTGGATGCCGGAGACGGGCAGCACGCCGTCGCTGATGCCCTTGGCGAAGGTGAAGATGTCGGGCACGAGGCCCTCGTAATACTGGTGCGCCCACACGTAGCCGGTGCGGCAGGAACCCGCCTGCACCTCGTCCATGATCATGTACACGCCGTACTCGTCGCACAGCTTGCGTACGCCGGGGAAGTAGTCCTCGGGCGGCACGACCACACCACCCTCGCCCTGGATGGTCTCGGCGATGAAGGCGATGACGTCACCCTTCCTGAACTCCTCCTCCACGGCGTCAAGGTCACCGTAGGGGATGTAGGTATGGTCGGAGATGACCGGCTGCCAACGACGCCACACGTCCTTGCCGCCGGCGGACACGGCACCCAGCGTCTTGCCATGGAAGGAGTTGAGCGTGGACACGATGCGCTTGCGCTCGGGGTGCTTGCGGCCCGCGGCGATGCGCACCAGCTTGAGCGCCGCCTCGACCGCCTCGGCACCGCCGCCGCCATTGATGATGGTGCGGGTGAGCTCGGGGGTGACCAACGCCATGTTGTGGGCGAAGGCCGCCGTGACCGGCTTGAGTGCGAGCGGATCCATGGTCAGGGGCTTGGTGGCCAGGTACTTGCGCACGTTCTCCACGACGAAGGGGTTGTTGTGCCCCAGCAGGTAGACGCCCACGCAGCCGATGAAATCGAGCCTCTTATTGCCGTCCGCGTCCCAGATGTAGCAGCCTTCGGCGCGTTTGATGTCGAAGGTCAGGCCGCCTTCCAGGCCGAGCTTGGTGCGGTATTCGTTCATGTGGTCGAGCTGCATCTGCCGCACCTGCCCCTCGGACAGTTCGAGGCTCTCTTCGAGGGAGATGAAACCGGGATAGAGTCCGGATGCCTTGGTCATGGTCGTTCCTTTCGTCATACATGTCCTGCACGTCACGCACGGCCGGCGAGCCTCGCCGTGCTTTATTGAGCGTATGCTCACTATAAAACGGCTACGATTGCCGCACGATTACCTCAATGTTTCCAATGACCGCACGACGATGACGACGAGGTTAACCAGACGCCCATCAAAACAACACCCCGCGTCACCCGTGGCGGCCAGCGACCGGCCCTCCCCGCTTGTTCAGTGCAGCCGCACCAGCGCCCGCGCCAGGTCGCGCGCGGCCAGCGCCTGGTGGTCGTCGCCGCTCATCGCATACTCCACCTGCGCGTTGCCCACGATGGCCATGATGGCATCGGCGATGACCGTCACGGGCACGTCCTCGGCGACTTCGCCACGGTCGCGCGCCTGCCCCAGCAGGTCGGCCAGCTGGGCGCGCCAACAGTCGTGGCCCTCCAGGTAGGACGCCTCGGCCCGCGCTTGGACATGCCAGTACTCCGCCACGATGCGCGCCTCCGCCTTCGACACCGAGGTGACCGGCAGCAGCTCGTCGATGAGCGCGTACACCGCCTCCATGCCGACCTTGCCCTCCAGGGCCGCGTCCACCCGCCCATGGGTCTGCCGCACGACCTGGTCGTAGGCGCTTTCCACGATGGCGTTCATGTCCTTGAAATACCGCCACAGCAGCCCGTTGGAGATGCCCATGCTGGAGGACAGCGCACGCGAACTTGCGGCGGTCAGCCCCTCCTGCTCCACCAGCTTGAGAAAAGCCGCGATGATCTGCGCGCGGCGCTGGTCATGGTCGACGATCTTCGGCATGGGACCCTCCAACGATGCGGATGACTGCCCACATTGTACGACCATCCACCGCAGCAGGGGACCCACGGTCCGCATCGCAGCGACGGGCGTGCGACGGCCATATGCGGCCGTCGCCCGCCCGTCCACGGATTGCGTCGTCAGCTACCGCATCGACGCCTCCAGCGCCTCGCGTGCGCCGGGATCGACCCTGCGCATGACCGCCGCGCCGGCGACGCCCAGCAGCAGGGATGCCGCCACGCAGGCGACCAGCGTGCCGCACACCGCCCCGAAGACCGGCACGCCGCCCGAACCGGTCTCCCCCACCAGGTCGGCGAAGTTGAACAGGGCGCACCCCAGGATGCCCGCCAGCAGGACGAGCGCCGCACCCGGCACGACCTGCGTGCGCAGCGCCCCCTCCCGGACGCGCAGCGCGGGGCGGCGCGCGAAGAACGCGATGACGGCGGCACATGCCAGGAAGAGCAGAACCACGAAGCCGAGCACCGCCGCGCCGGAGAACCAGGAGAAAGCCTGGGTGAAGGGGTCGATGCCACTGGACACGACGCCGCCCACCACCGTCAGGGACACGGCCGACACGGCCAGGGAGGCGCGCGCGGGGGACTGCGTGCGCGGGTCCAGCCGTCCCAGCGACGCCGGCAACGCATGCGCGGCACCCATGTGCTGCAGATAGCGCGACAGCACGTTGTGGAAGGACAGCACGGCGGCGAACAGGCTGGTGACGATGAGGACGCTGATGAGCGCGGCGCACCACTGCCCCACATACCGCGCCGCGACCTGCTGGAGCATGTCGCCCGCGCCGAGCAACGCGTCGGCCGCCGCCGGGTCGTCGACGTCCGACCACGCCGTCACGACGGCATAGGACGACACCAGGTACAGGACGGTGACGAAGGCGACGGCAATATACGTGGCGCGGGGAACGGTGCGGTCCGGGTCTCGCGCCTCCGAACGGTAGATGGCCGTCGATTCGAATCCCACGAAACTGGCGATGGCGAAGATGACGGCGACTCCCGGCGCGCCCTGGGTCAACGCCGCAGGGTGGAAGGTGGCGGACAGCGCAGTGCCGGAGACGCCGACCTGCGAGAAGACGCCCACGCACAGCAGCACGGCGACGCCGATTTCACCGGCGATGAGCACGTTGAGCACATTGGCGCTCATGCCGATGCTGCGGTACCCGAGGAACGCCACGGCCGCGAGCGCGGCCAGCGAGCAGCCCCACCAAGGCACCGCGATGCCCAGCAGGGATTCCAGGGAGGCGCTCAACTGCATTCCCAGGAAGCACGTGATGGCGGACTGGATCATGCCGTAGGTGAAGAGTGCCAGGGTGGCGGCTCCCACTCCCGAAGTGGGGCCCAGTCCGCGGCCGATGGCATTGAAGAAGGCGCCGGAATCCCCGGTGTGGCGCCCCATGGCCGAGAACCCGACCGAGAAGAGCAGGAGGGCCAGGCCCACCACCAGGAAGGTCACCGGGAATGCGGCCCCGTTGCCGTTGAGGATGCCCAGCGGCGTGCTGCCTCCGAGGACGGTGAGCGGCGCGGCCGCGGCCACCACCATCATGGTGATGGCGGGGGTACCCAGGCCTGCAGGCCTCCCCCGCCCGGCATCATTGGTGTTCCTGATGGCTGGTCTTGCCAGCGTGTTCAAGGTCTGGTCGGTCATGGTCGGTCCCCTTTCCGGGCGGAGCTCTATCTGCAGTCCACGTTCAATCGCTTTCCTTGGATGCCGGGCCGACGTGCCGGTCCGGATAGAGGGGATTTTAAATGAGCAGTTGTTCACTTTCAGTGACGTGAACGTCACCGCCATGTTACGGCAGGACCGGAGGGACCGACCTCATCGAAACGGTTCGGAAACAAACGGGATTACGCCGCGTCCGCCTCCATGATCCAGTCGGTCTGCAGGTCGTCGCCCACCTGGAAGCCATGTTCGCCGGTGCGCACGAAGCCGAACTTCCCGTAGAAGGCCTGCGCGGCATCGTTGTGCTCCCACACGCCCAGCCACACGCGCGTCTTGCCGAGGCGGCGCGCCATGGCGAAGGCCTCCCGCATGAGCCGCGTCCCCAACCCGTGCCCTTTATATCCCGCCAGGATGTAGATCCGCTGCACCTCCAGGTACCGCCCGTCGTGCGGCTCGGTCTGCGCCTCCCCCACGTTCACCTTCATGTAGCCGGCCGGCACGCCGTCCACCTCGGCAAGCACGAAGACGGAGTCGGGGTCGTCGATCTCCCGCTGCAGCACGTCCTCGGCATAGTCGTGCGCGAGGAATTCGGCGAGGTCCTCCTCGGTGTTGTCGGCGGCGAAGGTCTCGGTGAAGGTCGCCACGCTCAGGTCGCGCACCACGCGCACGTCCCGCGTCGGCGCCAGCGCCACGGTCGTCAAGTCAATGTTCCTTTCGAAAAAACGGTACGTCCACGCCCATGGTACTTCGCGGTCGCCTCGATCCGGGTACCAAGGAAGTCCGACCGGCCTGGTTCCACATGCCGACGCGAGCCGGGACCAAGGCCGCGGTCAGGCCTGCCCTGTCAGCATGAACGCCATCGTCACCCTCCCCCTCGGCCATCGCCCGCGCAAGCTCAAGCCGCTCATGGGAAACGGGTACGTCGTCCGGCTCCTCGACCGCACGCATGCGCAGGTCCTGACATGGGTCGACGGGTCTACGCCACGGGCAATATCCTCAGGCAGTGCCCCGATGCGCCTCCCGCCGTACTGCTCGACTACAAGGGGGCGGCCGGAGGCAGCATCCGCCTCCACGGATCCCGTGTCGGCCGCTGCCGGCTGGCGGGCGCCGACTATGCCGAAACCGTGGAGTGCGACCTCGACCTCGGCCCCTACGGCCGGGGCACGCAGCCCATCGCGCCGTTCCTCGCCGCACTCTGGGTCGCCGTGTCGCACACAACCGCCGGCTGACCGTTGCGTGCGACGCCCCGCCCATTCGTCGACATTTCGCGTCTTTCGTCGCCGGCGAACGTCGCACGCAACGCCGCGGCCGGCGAAGCGTGCGACACGTCAGTGCGCCCCGCGCCCGCCGACCGCGAGCACGATCGCCGTCAGCACGCTCGCCACGACCGCGAACAGGCAGATGATGAGCGGGATGTGCGACTGCGACGTCATGTCGATGCACACGCCGCCCAGGAACGCGCCGAGTGCGCGGCCGATGTCGCCCATGAACTGCAGTTCGCCGTTGGCAACGCCCCAGTGCGCCTTACCCACGGACTGCGAGGTCAGCGTCTTGAGTGCCGGCGACATGACGCCGATCGAGCAGCCGTAGCAGATCGCGGCGAAGACGAGCACACCCCAGTTCGGCCAGATGGCGAGCAGGCCGAAGCCGAGGACGTCGATGAGCATCATCGGCAGCAGCACCCAGCGGTTGACGTGGTTGAAGGCGCCGGCGAACACGATGCGGCAGATGAGCGTGGCCAGGCCGGCGACGATGAAGAACAGCGCGCCGGTGCCGAAGCCGTTGTGCTTGGCGTAGACGAGCATGAAGGACAGGCACGCGCCCTTGGGCAGGCGGCGCAGCAGCTGGATGACGGTGTAGGGCACGGCCTGCGGCAGCTTGTAGCTGGCCAGCGTCTCGCGCCAGCCGACTTTCCGACGCGGCGCGGCGGCGCGCAGCTGCGCGTCCTGCCGGCGCGCCGTCTCGATTTCCTTGGTGCAGCTGATCAGCAGTACGAGCACGAGGCCGGCGAGCGCCATGAGCGCGTACGCCGCGTAGAACACGCGGTAGCTGCAGGTGGCAAGCAGCCAGGTGGCGATGGCGGCGCCGAACATCATGGCGAGCGACGTGCCGATGCCCTTGTAGCTGATGCGCTGCCCGAGTTTCTTCTTCGGCGCGGTGTCCATGACGAGCACGGAGATGACGTTCGACGCGAAGGCGAAGCCGCAGCCCTGGATGATGCGGGAGACGACCACGACGGCGAAGTTCGGCCAGATGGCGGGCAGCACGGCGCCGACGAGCAGCATGCCCATGCCGGCCAGGAGTGCGTGGATGTGGTCGGTGGTGTCGGTGATGCGGCCGCCGACGAGGCGCATGATCATGGAGGCGATGGTGAAGATGGCGACGAGGGTGCCGCCGACGGTGGCGGAGTCGCCGATGGACGTGTAGTAGAGCGGGATGCCGCTGTCGAGGCCGCGCTGGTAGAGGCCGTTGAGCGTCGTGACTGCGATGAGCACGATGAAGGCGGCGGTGAGGACGCGGGTGTTGGCGGGTTTGGCCGTGGGCCCGGTCGTTTGTGCAGCCGCACGGTCAGCGGTGCGTGCGTCGTTCTGTGGTGTGGGCATGCTTCCACCCTAGGACGCGGGCAACTGCGGGACCGCACGGTTTGCCCACAGGGGACGAATCACCCACGCGCCAAGCCGGCATTCCTTTCCGCACGGTTTGGTTCCGTAGCGCGTACCTTACCGTTCGTTCGGCTTTCCGGCCGCGCCCATCCATGCTTTCTGTCTTAAGTGCGTGTTTGCGGTCGCACTCGGAGGTCTATCTGCCTTAAGTGTGGGCGCGCCCCATCTCTGTTAATTGCTCTACAGTTTTTTATCCTTTTCTTTTAAGCTTCAGCCTATTGTGCAATGTTTTGTTTCTCTCCGGTACGTGGTGACACCAGCAACGCGCCCGCACTTAAGGCAGATAGACCTCCGAGTGTGACCGCAAACACGCACTTAAGGCAGAAAGCACGGCGTCCAGTGATCCGACGCGGCACATCGGAGGCAAGGCTCCGGGCATATGCCTGCCAGGAAATCACACAAGACCAACCAGAAGGCAAAAAAGAAACCCACTGCGGTGGAATGAATGCAGTGGGTTTCAGTGGAGCTGATGGTAATCGAAGTAACACTTGGAAAATAGCGGTTTTTCGATGATTAATTATTTTGTGTACCTATTTGTGTACCTATATTTCCTGTTGGCTAAAGGTACAACGGTGGTGGGCTATTAGCCATGAGACGGTTTGTCTGTGCGGGTTTTCAGTGTTCTCCCTTGGAGCCTTTCGTAGGTTTCCCAATCTTCGGGAGTGGGTGCTGCAAGGTGTCCACGGCGGTCGTCCACTGCGAGGATCGGGTCGATTAGGAATGCGTATCGATAACGTTCGCCGTCTTTCGACAAGATTTGACGATATCGTTGTTCGTCTTCTTCTGGGATTTCGATCTGTTCTTCCATGAGGCCATCGTGGATGGCAATCATATTGAGAACGACGGCTTCAAGATAATTAAATTTGTCGTCGTAAATATCTGCTGGCGAGACACCGTATTCATTGGGTTCCGTTGGTAGGGTGTAAGCGGTCCAATTCTTGGTCATTGTTTCGACAGCCCGGAGAGAATCTTCTAATTCCTGAACTCTGTTCTTTTCCACGGTCCCGATGCGGTTGCCTGTGACCATGCGCATGAAATGCGGGTCTACGTCCAATTCTTCTTTATGGCTGATGATGTAACGTCTCAATTCGTTCTCGCAGTATTCCTTGGCCTCGTGCCCGGTTTTATCGTTGTTGAGACGGTTCCAGTAAATATTGGTTGCATGCATCGTCTTGTTGTATTCGATCCAACCCAAACGTGTCATAGCTCGCAGTGCCGTGAGAAAATCCGGTGCTATAGGTCTAAATGAGCGTTGCTCATCTTCAATTTCGGTAGAACATATCCATCCTGTTCGCAATATCCACCACTCCTTGTCGGCCATTACGTCACGGGCCGCTTCGCTCAATGGCTTGCAAACGTTCGTTTGCATCAGGGACGACTGGATCGGTTGAGTGAACATCATTGCGTCTTCGTTAGCGGCGTCTATGATCTGATGTCGCTGTTCAACGTCCGAGATTTCTTCTTGCAGATTCCAGTATGTCATGTACCTGCGCAGTTTCGGCAGCGAGTAGTCCGGATTGCTTAGGATTTGCAACACGTCATCGCCACTGAGTTTGGTTCGTTCGCTGAAGATATTCTTGGCGCGATCCTTGGTGAACCCTAAGGTCATTCCGAGTTCCGTCTTCGTCATATGACGATCTTCTCCCATTTTCAGCAGGAGCTTTACGAGGCGTTCAGTAGTGAGTTCCATTTTCTTTAGAATCCTTAAAAACGGCTATTTCCCAACGAAACAACAACCTCCAAGTGTAGATATTACACCACTTCCAATTTTGTGCGGTCGCTTCTGAGGTTGGATGTAATCGTCAACCAAAACCACTACCGAGGAGGTAGCAATCATGGATATGGATAACGAAACCCCGATCTTGCACGCGGATGTCGTGCGAGCCGTTTCCAAGGAAGGTCGTCCCTATGAGTGCGTCGAGGTCAAGCTCGGCGACGTGAGTGTGGGCCGGATCTTCCCGCGGCCACTTGAGATGGCCGCAATCAAGAATGCGCTTGGCTATAACTAAGCGCTGACTCAAGATGCATGTCGGGGACGGTTCCAGCGTCCCCGACTGTATCCAACGCAGTATTAATTACCTACAGGAGATAACGATGGATACATCTATCATCGTAACGCTTACGCAGCACTGGAGGGCAATTGCGGCCCTGCTTGCTGTCGTAATGCTTATTGTGCTTGTCTTCTACGTTCGTTCCGTGATCCGTCGGTGCCAGCGTCATGACGCGGTGAGTGCCAAGCCGCTGAGTTTGACTGAGGAACAGGAGAAGACTGTCATAGTCAAGCACAGGTACCGGTCCCACCAGCTGGTATACCGCATTCCTGCCGCACTCACCACGTACGACATTGTCTATGAGTGGGCAGCACTTGTCCGCCCACGCCTAAGCGGTGGCTACGGTACCTATGACGTGAAGACCATACCGAGCCGCCTGTGGCATGCGAGCTACTACGAAGTGGTCTTCTCACGCTTGGACGATCTGCGTAGCGATATGAAAAACGGCACTGAAAGCGATAGTGGCGAACGGTACGTCTTGGGTGAGGATCTCATATCACCTAAGACCGATGTGTCGGTACCGCGTTCGGCGCACCTTGCCATTATCGGCAAGAGCAATAGCGGCAAGGGCAGCGTTATCGCCAACATCATTACGCAGGAGGTTGCTGCCGACGGCGAGGTTTGGTTCATCGATCTCAAGGGCGGTATGGAAGCCGCCCACTATGAGCGTGCGCTCACTTGCAAGGCGTACACGCTTGACGAAGCCGAGCAGCTCCTCACCGATTTCAATGACGGCGTTGATGAGCGTGCACGGCAATGGCGCGGGAAGACCCGTACGTTGACCGATCGAGAAGTACAGCATCGTCTTCTGGTGATCGATGAGGCCGCCGACCTGATCAAAGGCGGCGCATTGAAGAAGCAGTCCGACCATTGCGTCGAACTGATCCGCTCGATTCTGTCGCGTTCGCGCGCGTTGAACTGCACCGTCGTGGTTGCCACGCAGAACCCGCGCGTCAGTTCAAGTCTGCCGTACCGCAGTCTGCTATTGACCACGCTCGCGTTGAGGTTGAACTCCAAGAGTGAGGCCGTGATGGCGTTGGGTGAGGATGCCGTCCGTCAGGGGGCGCGCCCGTGGCAGATCTCGTTCAACCGTCCCGGTGACGGGTACTTGTGGGATGCGGAGGCGAACGCCGTACGGTTCGTGCACGTGCCGTTCGTCACGGACGAGGAGATCCACGGTCTTCATCGACGTGAGGCGGGCGGCGGCGCGTGGAGCGACAGCGGCAACGCGATGCCGGACGATTCCGAACAGTGGTAGTAGCTAGCCCGATGGGAGGGGGCTACTACGACAGCCCCCTTCCGTGACGTGTGACAGGAGACGAAATGTCTAAACCCAACGAAAAGGGACGTTCATGGGCCGGCCTGATCTACCCGGGCGACAGTTGTCCGGAAAACTGGGAAGAGCTCATGCGAAAGTCGGGCCTGAAGATCCTCGTCTCGCCCCTTCACGATCGTGATGTGAAGGACAAGGAGACCGGCGAATTGAAGAAGCCCCACCGTCATGTGATCGCCATGTGGGACAATCTCACAACGCGGCGCAACGCGGAAACCTTCTTCTCCCGTTTCAACGGCCCCGACGTGATCCTCCGCCTCGAGAACCCGCGCGGCATGGCCCGCTACCTCGTCCATCTCGACGACCCAGACAAGGCCCTGTATGATCCGGCGGACGTGGTGGAATTCAACGGTGCTGACTGGAAGAAGATCGCCATTCCCGAAGACGATACCAGTGAGGCCATGAGCGTCGTGGCCATCGTCGAGGAACTGGAACCGCACGGCTACTTCGACCTGCTCAAGTTCTGCGAACATGAGCGACCCGACCTTCTTGACTTCGTAACGAGGCGCACCTCGTACTGCAAGGAGGTCATCTGGAGCTACTGGCACTGCCTCGCATACAAAGAATCAGCAAAGGAAGAGGCCGGGGAGGACCAGCCCACGGAAGAAACCAAAGGCGAAAAGCCTGAGGGCGAGGGATCCGGAACCGAACCCCAACCGCCAGCGGAAGGAGACGAACAATGAAGCAGATACCCGCGACGTACACGGTAACCGAGGCGCGAACACTGCTGCACTGCTCGAAAAGCTTCCTGTACCAGCTGATCCGCGACGGCAAGCTGCGCAGCTACACGATCGGCGGCAAACGGCTGATCGACGCAGACTCACTCGCCCGACTGTTCAGGCAACTACAGCTGTTATGACATTGATGCATAACCTGTTTAAGTGACTGAAGCACCATTGAGCCCCAATTAGACTGCTCGTCATCGAACTACCTTGATGACGAGCTTTTCTATATCGTATATGTGAGCAGCAATCGATCTTTGACGACGTCGCCTTCCAAAGATTCTCCACCCATCTGGAAACGATGCAACATTGATCGGCCCACTGTTATAGCTGCTTCCGTTTCAAACATTCCCCTAGGGTAATCGAGGAGTATCTTTTTCAAGCCACTCTTTTTTGAGCCATCGATAGAAAGGGCAACACGAACTCCCCTTGACTTGGCTTTGTCTATAGCTTCGAACAATTCAGAGAGGTCAAAACGCTGGGCACCATAGAGAATCGACTGAGAATCTGAATATGGAGGGTCGCAATATATTAGGTCTCCCGCCGCTGCCATCTCAAACGTCTCACGGTAATCCTGACAATAAAAATCAGTGCCTAACACCCTCTCATGCCACACTCTAACGCGTTTAGCAAAGCTATCTGAAGATATGGGCATATGAGCACCGCAAGGGGTAGACATGCCACCATCAGCTTTCCTGAAACGAACTACGCCCCCATAACAAGAGCGAGTTAGGAAGACGAAGTCAGCTCCGTTTGGGTGCGCATTGAAGTTGGCCAGTACTTCAGCATACCTCTTTACGACTTCATTATGTGTTTCAAGGTCTCTGCGCCTATTCGCATACCATGAAATCAATTCATCGGGTTCGTTTCGAAGAGCAAACCAGATGTCCATCAATGGACGCAGAATATCGGATGCAACGGCATATTTGGGGGATAAAGTTCCGAGCACACCACCGGATCCCAAGAAAGGTTCGAAATAAGTCTTCGAATCATCGGGGAACAGGGAGATAATCTTGGGGGCAAACCGCTGCTTGTTCCCAACCCATTTAATTAACTGGGGCTTGAAAGGAGCAGGCTCCGGCATAGCCATCTCAAACTGGTCTGTCATCATTTATATTCACCTAAAACTCAGAATATCCTAATTCGGAATATTCTAGTCTTGTGCCCTAACTTACTCTGTATGGGCAAGAAGGATAGCACGCGGGACGACGAAATCATCGCTAATTATCTGCGTGATCTACGAATGACCCGTCATATCAGCCAACAGGAGCTAGCTGAATCTCTAGGTGAACCGCAATCCTTCGTCTCGAAATATGAGAATGCCCAACGGAAAATCACGGCAGCAACATTCCTCCGAATCGTCGTAGCCTTGGGAGTTACTCCAGCGGCAGCGGCACAGGCTGTTTCAAGGAAATTGGGCATATGAAGGCAAACCCTCGATTTGAGAATAAAGGTATGGAGTTCTGGGCATATGTTCGTGCGATCACCCAAACTCTAAATGCCGCAAAGCGTGGTGAGGATAAAATAAACCCATACTCCCTTATTGAAATCCTTGAGTCTCTTAGAATGCAGAATTATCCCACAAAAGCTCTTGGGGATATCGAACATCCAACTCAGCTGGCAGTTGATCTGGCTGCCTATTTCGAATACAGAGCCAATGTATTGAATACGCACGTTCGAAAAGTTCTCATGCGTGCAGATGAAGCGGAAAAAGAGTTTAGTGATCTCTGCAAACGACTAGGTGTTGGTAATGGGGATGAAATTAGAGATAGAAGCGGTAGAAAATGTGCTATTAGATACGATGTTGGCGGCGTCAAAGTAGAAGTCGCAATGAATAAACAAAAAAACGAGAAGAGGGCCATCCAATACTTTACTGGCATGATAGATCTGACGGTCGCTGATAGTTTGAAGTGCGAATTTGACTATGATCCACATCAGCTTGCCACGATAGGCGATTCTAAGAAACTTTATGCGACTATGGCGAGACGCATGGATGGCGCTTTCCCTTCCACTCACAATCCACGAGCAGTGTGGGAGATAAAAGAGTATTACTACACCACTACATTCGGGTCAAAAATCTCTGATGCTGTTTATGTCACCCAGCTTGATGGGTATGAGCGAGATGAAATTAAAGCGATGACTGGCGATGCACCGCAACTTCTCCTCATGGTCGATGCATATGACACTTGGTGGGGAAAAGGAAAATCATATCTATGCAGATTGATCGATATATTGAATATGGGCAAAGTTGATTACATACTATTCGGACGAGAAGTAATAAGCGACCTCCCCTCCATTGCTAAAGGTTGGCTGCGAGCGTGAGTGCAGCTTTCCCATGAAGTTTTGAAGGCTTATCATCATTTTCACTTGCCACTTTGGTATAGGTGTTAAGCGTTACATTCAGGATTCCATAATTAAAGTGGGGATACGTTGTTCCCAGATTCACTCATCGCCTATCTCCGCAATACTTGGCGATCCACTCGTGCACGACGGCAGAAACCGTCATCTCACGGTCCACAGCATATTTCTTAAGCTACTTCTTCTCTTCGACGCTCAACGACACGTTGATTACCGTGCACGTTTCCTTGCCACTCATGGGACCCTCCCAACCAATACGTTCGCCCATTACTATATGCGAAATACAAAGGTTTCACACATGCTGCACCATTACCAGCGGCGGGAATCCTCTATTCGTCGGTAGGGGAAGCACGCAATTCCGCCTCAAGATCCTCAAGACGCTTCTTCGTATCTGCTATGTCCTTTTCAATGTCGGCTCTTGTACGTCGTTGCGGAAGAAGTGAATCTGCCACTTTGTTCGACAACTCTCTCAGCCGATCTGTGCTGGCCCGCTGGTAGCGTTCGACGGAGGTTCGTTCGTCGTCGTGGCGTCCTAATGCCATGGTCTCGCGCAAGGTTGCGCCTTGATGGGTGGCCGCATCGACGGCCGTGGCCCTGAGCGTGTGGAAGTGCAGGTCGGGGCGTCCGGCTTTGGCTGCTGCCCGGTTGAACAGACGTCGCAATGCTGGGTCGGTCATGATTCCGCCGGTCTTGGGAGACGCGATGAGCATGGCATCTGGGCCTCGGTCGCCGATTTGCTCTTCGAGCATGGGCACCATGCCCTCGGGAATGGGCAGAATCGCATTGCTGGCAGCGGTCTTCGTGTCCTTCAACCGGCGCAATCCCCTGTCACCTTCTCCCTTGCCTACAGAGTGACGCACGTGCAGCTGGCGACGGGGAAGGTCAAAGTCACGTACCTGAAGCGCGCACACTTCGTTGATGCGCAGGTCGAAGCACACGCCAAGATACACGGCGATACGACAGTACGGTGGCATCGCTTGATAGATGACTCAAGTTGCTCTCGCGTCGCCACGGGAATCTGTGCCTGCTTGCTCTTGGGCAGCTTTGGCGCGCTCATCGTCACCGGGGAGCGGCCGATCAGCCCGGTTTGCTGGGCCTTGAGCATGATGCGCTTGAGCAGCTGGAACGCGCGAAGCCGTGGAGTAGGTTCCATGGGAGTCGCAAGCCACATATGAATGTCGGCTTCCGTGATGCTCGTCAGCGTCTTGCCCGCGAACGGCGCTTGAAGGAGATGGCGCAAATACTCGTTGTTCTTGCGCTTGGTAGCCTCCTCGAAGGGCCGACCGTCCTTTCGACGCCATTGTTCGACGAACTCGACAGCATAGTCACGGAACACCAGATGGCGTTTTTCCTGCTCGGCCTTCCTTGCGGCATCACGCTCGCTAGGGTGCGTCCACGTGTCTAGTCCGGCTTTGTCAGCTTCAACGAGCCGTTGCTCCTGTGCCAGCCATCCCTGTGCGGTGAGCTTGTCGGCAAAGACACGCTGAACGGTTCGACCCGGCACGTGCGGATGCTGATATCGGGCACGGTAGGAGCCGCGTTTCCTGTCATAGATGACGGAACCCCATGAGCCTTTCGTTCGCATGGTTCCAGTGTAAATCTTGTGTACCTATCTGTGTACCTAAAACGACTTCTCATGTGGTCGTTCGCGTACCTTTATGCACAGAACAACATAGGGATTGAAGGCGCTGAAACCGTTGGAAATTCGCGGTTTTCAAACAAAAAGGGCCACCGCGGTGGAATGAATGCAGTGGCCCTCGTGGAGCTGATGGTAATCGAAACCACGACCTCTTCGATGCGAACGAAGCGCTCTACCAACTGAGCTACAGCCCCGGCGTCACGTTTCCGTGACAACTTGACCAACAATAATACAAGCCCTCCCCAAAAGCAACTCGCGTGTCTTCTCTTGGTGTGGTGCATATCTGCGGTTTGCAGTCGTGCGCCCATAGCCCGCAAGATAGGTCCGCAACATGCGCATGTTGCGGACCTATCTTGCGGGCTATGGGCGCACGACTGCAAACCGCAGATATGCACCACGGGACCAACCAAGCCCCGCGCACCATGCGGCGGCCCTACCGCTTCCCCAAGTCCATGGCGTCCTTGAAACGCCGCACCATGCGGTCCAGGGATGCGGGGGTGATGTCGTCGTAGCCGTCGGCGTCGCAGTACTGGGGGCCGGGGCGCGGCCCGTCGGGCATGCAGACGGTCTGCGCGATGGTCGTGGCGCCGGACGCCACCGCCGAGGCCAGTCCGGACGGGGAATCCTCGAAGGCCACCACCTGCGCCATGCGCGTCTCGGGGATGCCCAGTTTGCTGGCCGCCAGCAGGTAAGGTGCCGGGTCGGGCTTCTTGGCCACGTCGTCGTCACCGCACACATAGTCGACGAAAGCACCCTCCGGCGCCTGCGAGATGAGGTGTTCCGCCAGGTTGCGCGGCGACGTGGTCACGAGCACGTTCGGTACGCTGGCATCGCGCAGGTCCGTCAGCAGACGCTGGACACCGGGGACCCACGGGATGTGAGCCATCTCCGTTTCCTCTACGTAGTCGAACATCATCTGTCCGATCCGCTCTGCCGGCAGCGGGCAGCCGAGCTCCACCATCTCCCGTGCAATCTGCGGCACCGGCCGCCCGGAACCGCCGATGGCCAGTTCCTTGGTCCAATGGCCTCCGTACTTGCGCACGATCCGCAACTCGCTTTCGTGCCAGATCGGCTCGGAATCGATCAAGGTGCCGTCCATATCCCAGAACACGGCCAGCAGGGCGCGGTCCTTGTGCTCAGTCATCGTGGATCATCCCGTCTGTAGCGTTTCATCTGCGCTTCCCACTGTAGCGCCAGCCCCGGCATGGGCGGTCGACGCACAGCTAACGCAACGCACCGACGAGGAAGTCGTACAGTGCCGGCTCGTCAGGGAATACGGCGATGTTGCCGAGGATCCGCCGACAGATCGAGGCGATCTCGTCGCGTACCAAGGCGCGCACACGCGCCCGGTCGGCCTCGGCGGGACCCGGCCCGCCGTTGCCGCCCATCGCATCCCGCACTTCCTCGGCTGCGAGCGCAAACGCCGACAGTTCCCGGGACAGCGGACCGCCCGCCGCCAGTACGTCTTCAAGCTGGCCCAGTTGCCGTTCGAGACGTGCGGGCAGTATGAACAGTCCCTGTGCTTCTATGAGTCCGATGCCTTCTCGCTTGACGAAGAAGTATTCGGGGTGCGCGTGGAAGACGCCCAGCGGATATGTTTCGCTGACCGCGTTGTTGCGCAGGACGATGTTCATCTCATAGCCGCGCTCGGTGATCCGTGCGCTTGGCGCGAGCGACGATTGCGGCTCGCCGTCGGGCCCGACGGGTTCGACGCCCAGTGCCGGGTCGGCATATGCGGTCCATGCGGCGCGGATTCGTTCGCACGTGTCCACGACTGCTTCGCGCGAACGCGACACGACGCGCACCGCACTGGCAGGCCAGTCGAGTGTTTCGACGACGGCGTCGGGCACGCGCAGCGCATGCAGCGCGACCGCCCGCTGCATGGGCAGGATTCCGCCGCCGCCCTGATAGTGGTCGTGGGAGAGAATGGATCCGCCGATGCGTGGCAGCGCGGCGTTGCAGCCGAGGAAGTAGCCGGGGAACCTGTCCACGAAGTCGAGGAGCCGCACAAAAGCCATACGGTCCACATGCATGGGAACATGGGTGCGGTTCACACAGATGCCGTGCTCACGGAAGTACCCATAGGGAGAGAATTGCCAGAACCATGCCTCGCCGCCAAGCGTGACGGGCACGGTGCGCAACGTGCGTTTGCCGCGCGAGGCGAGTCCTTCGTTGGCATGGCAGATCGTGCACTGCGCGTAGCTGCCGTCCACGCTGTTGGCGAGGGCGGCGGCGTGCGTGTCGGCGAATTCCGGCTTGGCCTTGTTGATGGTGACGACGAGGCCGCTGCCTTCGAAGCGCACGTTGCGCGCCAGGCGCGCCTGCTTGACGTACCCGTTGGATACGCCGTACCGATAGAACCAGCGCATGGCTGCCATGCTGCCGTCGACATCCTCGATGGCGGCAAAGGTGTCCTGGACCCGTGACGGCGGGGCGGAAAGCAGCCCCATGACGGCATCGTCCTCAAGTACATCGCCTTCAAACACGCCAGGGTGGGCCTGTGCGTATTCGAGGAGCCGGTTGCGCATCCAGTCAGCGTCACGCGGGTCGAGGTCAAGCCGGTCGACGGCGTACTGCACCCAATGGTCCACGGCGCGCACCGGCGGCATGCCGACGCGGTCCCTGCCCGTTACGGCCGCGGGGTCCGCCGTGTCCGTGCCTGTCGTGGCCGGCATATCCACCGAATCGCCCATCATCGTCCGGGCGCCGTCCTGCCCGGCAGAAAACCGTTCCCCGCTCACGCCGCCCTCCCCGCCGTCACATCGTGGATGGCCTGCGCCATGGCGTCGGCCTGCTCTTCCATCTCCTGGGCGAGCCGGATCTGCGTTCGCGCACGCACCAGGTTGTGTTCGGGATAGGCGGTGGCGAAGTAGGCGTCGCCACTCAGGTAGTCTCCGAGGAAGCGCATGCCGCACTCCATGGTCATGAGCCGTGCCGCCAGCGGCATGAGTTCCAGTTCGTCGTCGGTCACGTCATCGCCTGCGGCCCCGAGGAATCCGGCGGCGTAGGCCCGGAACAGCGGGAGGCTGAAGTGCACGCGCGACAGGTCCTGTTCATCCTCGAGCGCCGTGGAGGCGCCGAAGCGGATGGAGTCTCCGAAATCGTAGAGCAGCGAGCCGGGCATCACGGTGTCCAGGTCGATGATGGCGCGCGGCCGCCCTGTCCGGGCATCGATGAGGATGTTGTTGAGCTTGGTGTCGTTGTGCGTGACGCGCAGCGGTACGCGCCCGTCGCGCATGGCGTCCGTGACGGTGCCGTACTCGTCGGCGTGCGCCATGAAGAAGGCAATGTCCCGGCGGCACGACGCGGCGCGCCCGACCTCATCGCGCGTCACGGCCGCCTGGAAGTCCGCGAACCGCGACGGCGTGTCATGGAAGTGCGCAATCGTTTCGGCGAGACCGCTGGCGTCGAAAGCCGCAAGTGAACGTTGGAAGGCGCCGAAGGCCGCGCCCGCCCGCCGAAAGACGTCGGCATCCTCGACGAGGTTGTACGAGACCGTGTCTTCGATGAACTCGTACATGCGCCACGCGCCGGTCGGGTCGTCGAGCCAGCTGCCGCCGTCGCGCACCGGCACCAGCGTGAGCGTCTCCTGGCCTTGCGCGTGCAGGAAGCCGGTGACGAGCTCGATGTTGCGCATGAGTGCCGCGGTGTCGGGGATGACATCCGTGTTCATTCGCTGGAGGATGTAGCGCGGGCCGTCGGTACACACGAGGTACGTCGTGTTGATGTGTCCGTCTCCGTACGGTTCGACCGACTGCACGTCACCGCGCAGGGCGAATGACCCGGCGACGCGCGCCAGGTCGCGCGCATCGGTTGCATGGTTGGCCATGGTGACTCCTTGTCATCTTTCAGCGGTGTCACAGACTGCGCCACGCGATGCCGCTGCCCGGCAGCGCGACGTCGTCGACGCCGCCGCCGGCACGCGTCACGCGCGTGGACTGGGCACGGTCGGTGTTGTTGACGACGCAGTAAGTGCCGCGGTCGGGGAAGACCGCGACCTCGCATTCCGGGTTCGTGGAGCTCCATGCGACGTACCGGTCCTCGGCGTGCGCCGCGTGGAACAGCGCGCGCTCGAGCAGGCGTGCGTTGAGTGCGCTGTACGGCAGTCCGGCGACGTAGACGCCGCGGCCCTGCCCGTAGTCGTTCGTCGCAAGCTGCACGTCGCCGCCGGCGGCGCGCAGCAGCTGCACGGATTCGTCGATGGCGTACGTGTTGACGACCGGCTCGCCGAAGTCGCCGGCGCCGGGCAGGTCGGCGGTGATGAAGTGCGTGTCAAGCGGTTCGGGACCGTACTTGTCGACGGACAGCGTATGGAAGACCTCCTGTTCGACGCCGAGGACGTCGGCGAGCTGGAAGAAGCGCCCCTGCCACCAGGTGGCGGTGGGCTGTCCGACGCCGACGAAACCGCCACCTGCGCGCACCCAGGCGCGCAGGGTGGCGACGAGGCGCGGGTCGCGCCATGCGTCGCCGCCGCTGAAGGCGGTGTGTGCGGGGCCTGCGTTGATGATGACGTCGATGTCCGGGTCGACGCCGTGGTCGAGCACGTCGTCGAAGCTGATGAAACGCACGTTGACGCGCATGCCGGAGAGCGCCTCGAGGATCCCGTAGTACGACGTCGTCTGCTTGTCGGGCAGTGCATGCGCCACGGTGAAGGCCATCCAGCTGCGCATGGCGCCCCACGAGTTGAGCAGGGCGACGGTGAGTTCGCCTTCGGCGCGCTGCCCGCCGGTGCGGTCGTGCATATCGCGGAATTCGTCGGCGATGCCTGCGACGGTGTCCACGAACTTGGGGAACTTCGCGGCGAGCGAGAGGTAGCCGCCGTAACCCATGCGCGCCACGGGGCCGCGCAGGATCGCGCGGCGCGCCTTGCGCCAGTTGTCGAGCGCCTCGATGCTCGGGTCGTTGCCCTCGTGGAAGGTGTCGGGGAAGAAGTACGGCAGGAAGCGCCCTTCCGTGTAGCGTACGCCGGGAATGTCTGCGATCATGCGCAACGTGGTGCCGTCGCCCACGGAGCCGACCACCGCGTCCAGGCCCAGGTCGGCGAAGCCGGGCAGGTAGGGTTCGGTGCCGATCCACTGATCGCCGAGAAACATCATGGCTTCCTTGCCGGCGGCGTGCGTCTCGTCCACGAGCCGCTTGACGTTGGCGCGTACGAAGGTCGTGAGGAATTCGATCCAGTCGCGCTGCGCCTGGCGCGGGATGCGCCAGGAGGAGTCGTAGCAGCCTTCGTCCACGAAGTCCTCGGGGCGCAGGCGATAGCCGTAGCATTCCGCGAAGTCGTCGAGCGCCTGCGGGGATACGGTGCAGGCGCAGCCGAACCAGTCGACGACCTTCTCGCGGTGCTTCCGGTCGAAGAGCAGGGTGAACTGGTAGAAGAAGGTGGTGAAGCGCACCACGTCGGTGCGCGGGTTGTCCTCCAGCCACTTGCGGAAGGTGTCGAACACGAATTCACGGGTGGCGGGGTGGTAGATGTCGAAGGGGATCTCGTGTTCCTTGTCGCCCCAGTCGTTGGTGAGATGGTTGTACATCTCCACCGGATCCCAGATGATATGTGCGAGGAACGCGACCGTATACTCGTGCATCGCCTCGGCAGCCTCAATGGTTACCGTGTCGCGCTGCGGATCATAGGACCAGCGTTCGGCCGGCACGACCTGCCCGGCAGTGCGGTCCATGACTTCCCAGTAGCGGTGCGGGTCAGCCAGCCGGTTCGGCTGGAGCTGCTCGGCGTAGAAGGCCGCCATGAGGTCCACTTCCAGCGGGCCGCCGGTCTCCGCGAGCGTCCGATCCGTCAGCAGGTACACCTGGGGCGTCTCGTCCATGTGCAGGCTGATCCACTCGTTGTGGGCGCGGCTCGGGAAATAGGCGCTGTAGATGCGCTTGCCGAGGGCGAGGACGGCGTCGTCGAGTTCGGTGCCGTCGGAATTGCGGATGGCATCGGCACCCCACAATTCGGCAAGACGGGCAGTCTCCTCAGCGAAATTCGCTTCGCTGGGCAGGGTGAAACGGCCGGGTTCGGTCATGGGTGGCTCCTTGGTCACGATTGGTCATAGCAGGGAACAAAAGGGATGGTCGGTTGCACGTGCGTCCGGCCCGGCGCAACCGCTGCCGGGCCGGGACTCAGCCCTTCACGGCACCGGCGGCCAGGCCGGCACGCCAGAAGCGCTGCAGGGTCAGGAAGAGGATGATGACGGGCAGGACGCCGAGCAGTGCGCCCATCATGAGCGCGCCGCGGTCGTTGAACACGGCCAGCGACACCATGCCGTACAGGCCCAGGGTCACCGGATAGAGGTCCTCGCTGGACAGCATCATGAGCGGCAGCAGGAAGTTGTTCCAGGTCGCCACGAACATGAACAGGAAGATGGTCACCATGGCCGGGGCGAGCAGGCGCAGCACCATGGTGAAGAAGATGCGGGCCTCCCCCGCCCCGTCGATGCGCGCCGCCTCGAGCAGTTCGTCGGGTACGGAGCTCTGCGCGTAGACGCGGCCGAGGAAGAAACCGAAGGGCGAGACGCAGCAGGGGATGATCACGGCAAGCATGGTGTTGTCCAGGTGCAGCGCGTTGAAGATGGCATACTGCGGGATGGTCAGCAGGGTCGCCGGCATGAGCATGGCGGCCATGATGATGCCGATGGTCACGCCCTTGCCGCGGAACCGGAACTTGGCGGTGGCGTAGCCGGCCATCACGGAGACGACGGTGCCGACCAGCGCGGAGACGCACGAGTAGAGCAGCGAGTTGCCGACCCAGCGCCAGAAGCGGTCGCTGGTCCAGCCCAGGAGGGTCGCATAGTTGGCCGCGATGGCATCCGGAAGTTCGTTCAGCGGCACGGCGAACCACAGCCCGTTGCTGCCGGTGAGCTGCGAAGGCGTCTTGGTGGAGGCCACGATCGCCCAGTAGATGGGGAACAGGAAATAGACGAGCGCAACCACCAGCACGACGACGGTGATGGTCTTGACGGCCTTTGACGGGCGCATGGAACGCGGCAGGTCCGCCTGCGCACGTTCCCTGCGCCGTTCGGCACGGCGGGCCTCGCGACGGGTGGCGATGCTCATGATTCGCTCACCTTCCTTTCCACGAAGGCATAGGCCATGGCAAGCAGGCCGGCGATGACGGCCATGACGATGGCGATGGCGCTCGCAGGGCCGTCGCCCTTCGGCGTGAGGAAGCCGCGTGAGGTGTTGAAGGCCATCATCATCGGCGTATACGAGTAGGAGATGCCCGGGTCGGCCGTCTGCATGACCTGCGGTTCGTTGAACAGCTGGATGGTGCCGACGATGGACAGCAGCATGGCGAGCAATGCCGCGCCGCGCACGTTCGGCAGCTTGACCTTCATGGCGACCTGCCAGCCGTTGGCGCCGTCGATGCGCGCCGCCTCGTACAGCTCGTGCGGGATGGCCTGCAGCGCGGACAGGAAGATGAGCATGTTGTAGCCGGTGAAGGTCCACGTGGTGATGTTGACCATGGAGCCGAGCACCACGTTGCTGGCGAAGAAGTCCACGTTGACGCCCAGTGCCGCCAGGCCCTTGACGATGGGTGAGATCTGCCCGTTGTACAGGTACACCCAGATGATGGAGGCGATGACGCCGGGGATGGCGTAGGGAAGGAAGTAGCCCAGGCGGAAGCCGGAGACGTGCTTGACGACGAAGGAGTCGATGAGCATGGCCAGCACCAGCGCGGCGACGATCATGAGGGGCACCTGGATGACGGTGTACAGCAGCACCCGGCCCATGCCGGCCCAGAATTCGCCGGACGTGACCACGTACCTGAAGTTCTCCAGGCCGACGAAACGGTTGACGAGTTCGCCGCCGCCGTAGGCGCCGCCACCTGTGGCGACCTGCTGGAAGAAGCTCGAGTAGATGGCGTAGCCGATCGGCACGATGAAGACGAGCAGGAACAGCAGGACGAAGGGGAGCATGAACAGCCAGCCGGTGCGTTCCTCGCGCCGTGCCGCCGGCGAGCGCCGCCGCCTGGCCGGCGCAGTGGTTGTGTGGGCAGTCATCGTGATTCCTTTTGTGCGTGTCGGAGGGGAAGGGCCGGGCGTCCGCGCCGTGGCGTGGACGCCCGGCGGTGGCTCATTCGGACACGGCCAGACCGTAGTCCTTGAGGGTGTCGATCGAGGAGGTCTGCGCGGTGGAGAAGACGCTCTCGACCGTGGCGGTGCCGGCGGCGGCCTTGGCGGCCTGTTCCTTCATGGCGGTGCCCACCGAGGAGAAGCCGGGGATGTAGGAGAAGTCGCCCATGTTGGCGTTGGCGTCGAAGAATTCCTTCATGACGTCCTGGCCGCCGTAGAACTCGGACCAGCTTTCCGGGGTGGAGGGGGTGCCGGTGGAGGCTGCCACCACGAGACCCTGCGAGGTGAGGTCCTCGATCTGGGTGTTGAACCAGTCGAGGAACTTCATGGCCTCGGCCTTGTGTTCGCATCCCTTGATGGCGGCGACGCCGGAGCCGCCGTCCGGGCCGGTCTTGGATCCGTTGCCGAACCAGTCGCCGATCTGGGCGACACGCCAGTCGCCCTTGCCGCCCTTGTCCGCCATGGAGTCCATGAGCAGCGGGGCCTCCCATGCGGCGCCGACGGTGCCGATGAGCCTGCCCTGCTGCAGTGCGGCATCGAAGGACGGGTCCCAACGCGGGTCGGTGGCGACGGCCTTGGCGTCGAGCAGGTCCTGGAAGACCTTGGCCACGGCCTGCGAGCCGACGGTTTCGGTGTCCACCTTCCACGCGTCGCCTTCGACGGTGTACCAGGGGCCGGAGGCACCTGCCAGGCCGGAGAGCATGTTGCCGGCCTCGTCGGCCTGGAAGGACATGATGTACTTGCCCTGTTCGGCGGCCTTCTTCGCGGAGGCGACGAGTTCGTCCTGCGTTCCGGGCACCTCGATGCCGAGCTTGTCGAATTCGGCCTTGTTGTAGAAGTAGACGAGCGGGCCGGTGTCCTGCGGCAGGCCGTAGGTCTTGCCTCCGATGCCCATGAGTTCGTAAGGCCCGGCCGCGAAGTCGCCCTTGTATTGTTCCGCCTCGGCGGTGACGTCCTCGAGGATGCCCTTGGTGAATACCTCGGGCAGTTCGGCGTAGCCGACCTGGGCGAGGTCGGGCGCGTTGCCGGCCTTGACATCCGTCTCGAGCTTCTTGATGAGGTCGGAGGCGTTGCCGTTGAAGTGGACGGCCTTGACCTGGATGTCCGGATTGGCGTCGTTCCAACGCTGCACGATGTCCTCGACGCTGGTCATGCCGGGCTTGTCCGGCAGGCGGTGGATGTACGTGAGTTCCACCTTGCCTCCGGATGAGGCCGATGCCGCACCTCCCGTGGAGGATGACGCGCCCGAGCCGCAGCCCGCCAACGCCATGCCGACCGCACTCACCATGGCGACCGTCGCCATGCAACGCTGCTTCCAGTTCATGATCCCTCTCCTTTGCGAGATGCCGCTGTGGCTGGGTATTTTCCGAGTATGTGGTCTTGATGTGCACCGTCACGGCCCTGTGACGGTGCCTTCACTCTAACTGTCCGGGAAACAATTGTCAATTTCGATTACTTTTATTCTTCGCCCACAGCGATATCAGACATCAGATTCTAATGATTTCAACGCTTCTACGGCGTTTCGCTATTGATTATCATGGTGACGATTATTCGCTATGATGAAAGGCATCCACCCCATGACACTCAATGCGGAGCGAATCATGACCCTGTACTACCTCTCGGCAGCATACGGCAGCGACGACAACGACGGCACTTCCCCCGACCGCCCATGGCGCACGCTCGGCCGCCTCGCCGACGTCCGGCTGGACCCCGGCGACGGCATCCGTCTCGAACGTGGTTCCACGTGGAACAACGAAGCCCTGCATCTGCATGACGGCGGCACGCAGGGGCATCCCGTCACCATCGACGACTACGGCGACCCCACCCTGCCTCCCCCGCACATCGCCTGTGACGGCGCGGGCCTGTGGCACGAGGACTACGGCGCGCCGATCGGCGGCGCGCCGCACCGGCATAAGGGTGAAATCTCCACTGCCCTCCTCCTCATGGACACTTCCTACGTCGAAGTGTACGACCTGGAACTGTCCAACCGTCGCAAGCCGGGCGAAACGCCCGCCTTCAACGACCGCGACGCCCGGGACCGCACCGGCGTGGCCGTCATCGCCCAGGAGCGCGGCACCGTCTCGCACGTCACGCTCGAGCGGCTTCACGTTCACGACGTAGAGGGCAACATCTACGACAAACACCTGGCCAACGGCGGCATCTACTGCAATGCCCACTTCCCCGCCGAGCGCAATCCCGCCGATGCACCTGTCGCCCGCTTCGAGCACGTGCGCATCGCCCACAACACCGTGGAGCGCACCACCCGCTGGGGCATCGCCGTCGGCTATACCGCGTACCTTGCCTTCATCGACCGCGCAACGCCCGACGGCCATGGCGGCTTCCTCAATGAATTCGACTACGGCGACGGCCGCATCGACGACAACATGCTCGCCCATTACGGGGCAACCGACGTGATCGTCGAACACAACACGGTGACGCGCGCCGGCGGCGATGCGATCACCGTGATGTACTGCCTACGGCCGGTCGTACGCGCCAATACCGCGAAAGACGCCGCCTGGTTCATCCGCGACGACGTATACATGGCGACCGACGCCGACCGCGTGGCGGCCGCCATCTGGCCCTGGCGCTGCAAGGACGCGCTCTTCGAACGCAACGTCGCCTGCCGCACGCGCAACGCCGACCGCGGCAACGGTGACGGTCAAGCATGGGACGCCGACTTCGGCGACGGCACCGTCTATCGGCACAACTACTCGGAAGGCAACTCCGGTGGCACCGTGATGTTCTGCAACGAGTGCGCCGTGCGGTCCGTCTTCGAACACAACGTGGCCGTCGGCGACCACATGGGCGCCATCGACATCCCGCACAACCCCGACGCCACGGTGCGCGGCAACGTCTTCGTCCTCGCCGACGGCGCGCACCCGCTGCGACTCGACCGCGCGGACGGCGCAGCCGCCGTGGAAGGCAACATCTTCGTCGCCAAAGGCGGCCGGCCGCTGGCGACCGACTGGCACCCCGCCGGCTCACACGTGGCCTGGCGCGGCAACACCTACGTCGGATTCGCCACGATACCCGACGACGACCGAGAAGGCACAATCATGGACGGATAGTTGACATATTCAACCACTACCCCCTCGGAGAAAGTCGTCAAAAGCATGGTATCATTGGGTTCATCAGAATGAAATCAATTGTTTGACTCGCTGACATTTGCATCTGCACCCATGCCACTGCCCATGTCCTGCACACACGGACCAGCATACGCCGCGGTGCACCCCCACGGACGCGAAGGAGCACGCCATGTCCCCCACCAAGACCGTCGCCGCAGACATCCGCACCCGCAACATCATGGCCGCCTTCCGGCTGCTGTTCCCCGCGGCGCGCATCTCCCGCAGCGAGCTGGGACGCCAGCTGGGCCTGTCGCGCATGGCGGCCAACGAGGTCACGCGGGAAATGCTCGACGAGCACATCATCCGCGAGATCGGCGAGGACACCCGCACCGGGCGCGGCAAGCGCTCCCAGGTGCTCGCCATCGACACCGCACACTGGCGCGTCCTGTCGGTTGACCTGTCCGAACCGTATGTGCTCAAGGGCGCCGTCGTGGACCTGTGCGGCCGCATCGTCGACCGTACGGAGATCCCCAGCGACGACCCCGAACGCGCCGACTTCGAGGACGTGACGGCCCTCTCCCGCCAGCTCATGGACATGGCCGGCGACGCCCCCGTGCTCGGCCTCGGGCTCGCCGTGCCCGGCATCGTCGACGCCGACGGCAACGTCATCCACGCCGTCCACCTCGGCTGGCACGACCTGCCCGCACGCCAACGCCTCGAGGACGCCCTGCAGGTGCCCGTGCTCGTCGGCAACGCCACGGACGCCGCGCTCCTCGCCGAACGCCACTTCGGCGAGGGATCGGACAACTCCATGCTCATCCGCATCGGCGCCGGCGTCGGCGCCAGCCTGTGCGTCAACGGCGAGATCGTGGAAGGCCAGCATTACATGGCGGGCGAGATCGGGCACGTCGTGGTCGACCCGAACGGTCCCGACTGCGCCTGCGGCAAGCGCGGCTGCGTGGAGGCCTACCTGTCCACGACCAACCTCTACGCGCAGATCGCCGCCGACCCCGCCGCCAGGATCGAGATCCTCACCGGCGCCGGCCAGATGCTGGGCCGCATCATGGCCGTCTCCCTCGGCCTGCTCGACCTCGGCGACGTCGCCCTCGACGCCCCTGCCGACATCGCCGGCGAAGCCTTCCTCAACGGCATGCGCGGCGAACTGAGTTCGGCCATGACCTCCCACACCAGCCACCACATCCCCCGTCTCCACCGCTGTCAGGTAGGGTCGGACGCCTCGCTGCGCGGACAGGCCATCGCCGTCATCCATCGTCTGGTCCCCACCATCCGCACCCGCACTGCCGATGGCACGGCAACCCACTGAGTCCGGCGCCCACCGGGCCATGCACGTTCCCCGGCGGCAACGACGCCGCCGTCCCCACCAAGGAGCCACCATGCACTCCCACACCCCGCCTGCATGCCTGCTCGGCATCGACGTCGGCGGCACCACCATCGGCGGCGTCGCCGTCGTGACACACCCTGACGGCGCGGTCGACATCCTCGCCACCGGCGAACGGCCGGCGAGACAGGGGCGGGACGCCCTCGTCGAGGATGTCGCCGCCGTCTGCGACATCCTGCGCGACGCCGTCGACGGCCGCGCCGTGCCGCGGTCCATCGGCATCGGCACGCCCGGCAAGGTGGACGTCGCCAGCGGCAACGTCTCGGACATCGCTAACCTCAGCGTCGACACCGTCGCCCTCGGCAGCGACGTCGCGCGACGTACCGGGCTACCGGTGCAGGTCGAGAACGACGTCAACGCCGCCGCCATCGGCGCTGCGCGCATGCTCGGCACCGCCGACGCGCACGTCGTCGCCTTCCTCAACCTGGGGACCGGCCTGGCCGCCGGCATCCTGCGCGACGGCCGGCTCGACCACGGCGCGCGCCACACCGTCGGCGAAATCGGGCACATCCCTGTTGAACGCCACCGCTGGCCGTGCGGCTGCGGCCAGCGCGGCTGCCTGGAGACGGCGGGCAGCGGCGGCGCCGTGACGCGCCTGTGGCCCTACGACTCGCCGCCCATGCCCGGACTGCTGCGCGCCGCCGCCGATGCTCGTTCGCCCCGGCATGCGGAGGCGGTGGACACCAAGCGTACGGTGGTGCGCGCCATCTGCGACGCCATCGACGTACTGGCGCTGGCCGTCGACCCGGATCTCATCATCGTGGGCGGCGGCATGGCACGCACCGGCCAGCCGCTGCTGGACGCCCTGCGTGGGGAACTGCACGACCGCGCCTCCGCCAGTCCTTTCATCCGTTCCCTGGCCATCCCCGACCATCTCCGCCTTGCCCCCGACGCCCTCCCCCTGGGCGCCATAGGTGCCGCCCTTGTTGCCCCCTGATTGATCTCCCCTCGCTATAAGGGGCACTTCGCGTTTGTGTGTAGGCGGGGCCCTGAGCTCACGTCTCCTCCCCGCTCGATACGCCCCGCATCCCGGGTGCCGAGTGGAAAACGCAGGTTGAACCTGCATTTTCTACTCGATGTCCAGTGGCTGCGGCGCATGGCGCCGGAACGGTATGGCACATACGGCTCGCACCGTCCCGGAACCATCACGATGCTGGTGCAGGATCCCTGAAGGCACCCGTCCCTTACGCACTAAAACGCAAAGAGCCAGCAACAGAGAGACTAACGTCGCCAAAGCACCACCGACTTCGACGCGCTCTCCTCCCCTGCGGGCAGGGCACGCCGGTCCGTGTCGTCGCGGTGGCGCCAGTGGCGGGCGCGCCTCGACCGGCGCGTCTGCGTGATGCCGCCCGCGGCGTCGGCGGTGAAGACGGAGATGCCGTCGTACTTGAGCTGGTCGAGTTCGCGGCGCAGTTCGCGGTTCTGCTCCTCGAGGTCGAGGATGCGCATCACGCCGCTCAGGTTGATGCCGTCGTCCTGGCTGAGGCGCTGCGCCTGCAGGAGATGGTCGACGTCACGCAGCGAATACCGCCGCGCGCCGCCCTCCGTGCGCTTGGGCACCACCAGGCCGATGCGGTCGTACTGGCGCAGGGTCTGCGGATGCACGCCCGTGATCTCGGCGGCCCGGCTCACGCTGAGGATCGGCAGTTCGATGTCGAAACCGACGCGCGCCGCGCCGTCAAGGTCGGCGCGGCGTTCGACGATGGCCATCGCGCACATCTCGTACAGCCTGCGTTTCTGCTGTGCCATGCGCGCCATGCCGATCAGTCCTCACGCATCTTCACCACGTCGTCGACGAAGCCGCCGCAGGCCTCGTCGAAGGCCTTGGCCGCGTGCTTCTCCTTGCCGCTGGGATGCTTGGGCACGACGATGCGCACGCGGCCGACCAAGTCGCCCGTCTTGCGCGGCGTCTTGACGCCCTTGCCGGAGACACGCACCTCGTCGCCGCTGGATGCGCCGGCGTGCACCTTGAAGGTGACCGGCTCGCCGTCCATGTCCTTGATCTCGACCTTGGCGCCATCGACGGCCTGGCCGACGGTAATCGGCAGGTCGACCACCAGGTCGACGCCGTCCATGGAGAACTTCGGGTCCTCGGTGACGGTGAGCTGCAGGTACATGTCGCCGTTCCTGCCGCCGTGCTGGCCCGGCTTTCCCTTGCCGGCCAGCTTGATCTTCTGGCCGTTCTTCACGCCTGCGGGCACGCGGGTCTTGAACTGCTTGCCGTTTGCCTTGAGGGAGACGGTGGCGCCCTTGACCGCCTGGCGGAAGGTCAGCGTGATCTTCGAGTTGAGGTCGCCGCCGTCCTCCGGCGCATGCGTCGGCCGGTAGCCGGCGTAGGCGCCCTCGCCGTAGTCGTCGTAGCCATAGCCGCCGTAGCCGCCCTGGCCTCCGGCACCGCCGCCGAACATCGAGAAGATGTCGTTGAGGTTGGACGCGCCGCCACCGTTCGTGGAGAAGCGGATGTGCGAGCCGTTGCCGCCCGCTCCGCCGCCGAACATCGAACCGAAGATGTCGGAGAAGTCGGCGCCGTCGAAGCCGCCGCCGGAAGCGCCGCCCGCGAAGCGTGCGCCGCCCATGCCGAACTGGCGGATCGCGTCGTACTTCTCGCGCGAATCCTTGTCCTTGAGCACGTCATAGGCCTCGGAGATGTCCTTGAACTTCTCCTCGCCTTCCTTGGTCTTGTTGATGTCCGGATGGTACTTGCGGGCCAGCTTGCGGTACGCCTTGGTGATCTCGCTCTCGGTGGCGTCCTTGGAGACACCGAGGGTCTTGTAGAAGTCTTTGTTCAGCCATTCGTTCTCAGCCATGTTGTGCCTCCTTTCGAGGTCCTGAGAAACAACAGAAAAGCAGTGGCCGCGAACCGTAAATCATCTGCGGTCCACGGCCACTGCACATTACATCGGGGATGTCGCTACGCCTGCGGGGAGGCGACGACCACACGGGCGGCGCGAATCACGCGGTCGCCGATGCGGTAGCCCGCCTCGACCACGGTGTCCACGGTCGCCTTGTCGGCTTCCGGGTCCGGCTTGTGCAGGATCGCGTCATGGCGGGTCGGATCGAAATCCTCACCCTTGACGCCGAACTTCTCCACGCCGAACTTCTCGAAGGTCTTGTCGAGCTTCGCTGCCACGGCCTTGAAGGAGTCGTCCATCTCACCGTGTTCACGGATGCGGTCGATGTCGTCCAAGGCAGGCAGTTCCGCGGTCAGCACGTCGATGATGCCCTGCTGGCGCGCACGCTCCATGTCCTTCTTCGTGCGGTTGCGGTAGTTGATGAACTCCGCGCGCTCACGCTGGAGGGCCTCGAGGTACTCGGCGGCCTCCTTCTTGGCCTGGCCAAGCGGGGTGAGCGTGCCGTCCACCGAGTCGGCCTCGGGCTGTTCGCCCTCGGGCTCGGCTTGCTTGGCATCGCCCTGTTCCTCGGCCTTGGCCCGGGCCTCGGCGTCGGCGGCTGCCTGTTCCGCGGTCGCCGCAGCGGCCTCGGCCTCGGCGGCGTCGTCACGGATCTCCTCGGCCGCAGGGGCGGCCTGCCCGTCGGCGAGCTCGTCGGCGTCGGGCAGGTCGTTCAGGTAATCGTCCTTGTTGAACTCAGCCATTACTGGTTGTCCTTGTCGTCGTCCACGACCTCGGCGTCGACCACGTCATCGTCGCCACCGTTGCCGGAATCCGGCTGCTCGCCCGCAGCGGCGCCCTCGGCGCCCTGCTGCGCGTACAGCGCCTGGCCGATCTTCTGGGCCGCGGTCATCAGCTTCTCCTGGTCGGACTTGATCTTCTCGATGTCGTCGCCCTTGAGCGCGTCCTTCAGCTCGTTGACCGCGTCGGTGACTTCCTTGGCCACGTCGTCGGACAGCTTGTCCTTGTTGTCGTTGACGAGCTTCTCGGTCTGGTAGGCGAAGGCCTCGGCCTGGTTGCGGGTCTCGGCTTCCTCCTTGCGCTTCTTGTCGTCGGCTTCGTGGGCCTCGGCGTCGCGCACCATGCGGTCGATCTCGTCCTTCGGCAGTGCGGAGCCGCCGGTGATCGTCATGGACTGCTCCTTGCCGGTGCCCTTGTCCTTGGCGGAGACGTGCACGATGCCGTTGGCGTCGATGTCGAAGGTGACCTCGATCTGCGGGACGCCACGCGGCGCCGGTGCGATGCCGGTCAGCTCGAAGGTGCCCAGCGGCTTGTTGTCGCGTGCGAACTCACGCTCGCCCTGGTAGACCTGGATGAGCACGGACGGCTGGTTGTCCTCGGCGGTGGAGAAGATCTCGGAACGCTTCGCCGGGATGGCGGTGTTGCGCTCGATGAGCTTCGTCATGATGCCGCCCTTGGTCTCGATGCCGAGGGACAGCGGGGTCACGTCGATGAGCAGGACGTCCTTGCGGTCGCCCTTGATGACGCCGGACTGCACGGCGGCGCCGATGGCCACGACCTCGTCCGGGTTCACGGACTGGTTCGGCTCCTTGCCACCGTCGAGCTCCTTGACGAGCTCCTTGACGGCCGGCATACGGGTCGAGCCGCCGACCAGGATCACGTGGTCGATCTGGGAGACGGAGATGCCGGCGTCGGCCAGCACGTTGTTGAACGGCGTGCGGCAGCGGTCCAGCAGGTCCTTGGTCATTTCCTCGAAGTGCGCACGGGTCAGCGTCTCGTCCAGGTGCACCGGGGTGCCATCGGGCGTCATGGCCAGGTACTGCATGTTGATGGTGGTGCTCATGGAGGAGGACAGTTCCTTCTTGGCCTGCTCCGCGGCTTCCTTCAGGCGCTGCAGGGCGATCTTGTCCTTGCTCAGGTCCACGCCGTACTTGTTCTTGACCTCGCCGACGAGCCAGTCGATGATGCGCTGGTCCCAATCGTCGCCACCGAGGTGGTTGTCGCCGGAGGTCGCCTGGACCTGGATGGTGGAGAAGCCGTCGTCGTCCTTGCCGATCTCCAGCAGGGAGACGTCGAAGGTGCCGCCGCCGAGGTCGAAGACCAGGATGCGCTCGTCTTCCTTGCCCTTCTCGAGGCCGTAGGCCAGTGCGGCCGCGGTCGGCTCGTTGATGATGCGCAGGACGTTGAGGCCCGCGATGGTGCCGGCGTCCTTGGTGGCCTGGCGCTGCGCGTCGTTGAAGTACGCAGGGCAGGTGATGACGGCGTCCGTCACCGGCTCGCCGAGGTATGCCTCGGCGTCGCGCTTGAGCTTCATGAGGATCTGCGCGGAGATCTCCTGCGGCGTCCACTCCTTGCCGTCGATGTCGACGGTCCAGTCAGTGCCCATGTGGCGCTTGACCGAGCTGATGGTGCGGTCGACGTTGGTGACCGCCTGGCGCTTGGCGACTTCGCCGACGAGAATCTCGCCGGACTTGCTGAATGCCACGACCGACGGCGTGGTGCGCGAGCCCTCGGCGTTCACGATGACGGTCGGCTCACCACCTTCCAGCGTCGCGATGCAGGAATTGGTGGTACCCAGATCAATACCGACTGCACGTCCCATACTTATATCTCCTTTGGTTGGATGCTTGTTACGTTGTTCGCTCCGGTTCCGTCAGGCGGCGCCGGATGCCGTGCACCCGTTGCCCTTTCCGAACCTTCTGAAACTTGAGCCTACATCACTCAACTCTGTGCAAGCCGATATTATTCCCTGTGCAGAAGATTTTTTGGAAAAACACGGAATCGTCGGAATTCCAGTCGTCTCAAGCCCCCTCCAGCCCCTGGGAAGCCCCTTCCCAGCAAATCCCCAGCCGTGACGAGTAGTGCATTCGTACTTCTTTTGTCCCTTCCTTCCCGGTCCTTGCCCTGAAGCCTGAACGCGCAGCCCCCGGGTTCCGTCCTTGTCCTCGCACGTCCATGTGTACAGGTCGAAGCGGGGCCCGATTGCATGGCCGTCATCGCCGTCGGTCTTGTGCAGGTCGATCGAGGCGCCCCCCGTTTTTCTCCCTCGCCGGGAGACGATGGCCACGGGAGCATGAACCGCTGCTTCATCGTCGTTGCAGGCTGCATTGCCCGCAGAGCGACGGACTTCCCGTCATGGGTGCGCCGCCTTGGTCATCCCCTCGATCGTCCGCCCGTGACCTCTCCTGGGATCTCTCGTTGTTCCGTGACGTTTCCGGGCAAGGCCCCGGAAACGTCACGGAACAACGGGAGATTTCCTACCCGCGCACCAGCGGCTGGTCCGGGTTCCTCCTCGCGTCGGTGCCCCTCAGGATCAGCCTCGGCTCGATGACCGAATGCGCCTCCTTGAGTTCCTCGCCGTGCAGCAGCGCGAGGCCCTTGCGGGCCGCGGACGCGCCCATGGCGTAGGGGTCCTGCCGCATGGTGGTCAGGTCCACGGTGTCGGCGTAGTTGGCGTCGTCGAAGCCGATGATCGAGTAGTCGCGCGGCGTGTAGTAGCCGTGGCGCTGCATCTTGAGCATGAGCGGGATCGCCATCATGTCCATCTGGCAGCAGATCGCGTCCGGGAACTCCTCCTCGGAGAGCACGGCGGCGAGCGCGGAATCGGCGAAGTCACGGCCGCGCGGCACGGACAGCACCTTCCAGTGCAGGTCCGGGTCCTTCTCGGCGGCGGCGGTGCAGGCGCGCACGAAGCCGCGGCCGCGGGCGTCGATGGAGGATACCAGCGACTCCTCGGGCGCGGAGCAGGTGTAGACGATGCGCTTGTGGCCCAGGTTGATCATGTGCTGGGCCGCCTTGAACATGCCGCCCTCGTCGTCGATGCACACGGAGGCGTCGAAAGCGTCGATGTTGGGCGTGTTGATGCCGATGATCGGCACGCGGGTGCGCCGCAGCGCGTCGACTTCCTCCGGCTCGATGGCGAAGGACGCCACGAAGACGGCGTCGACGTTGCGCAGCACCGGCAGGTCGGTGAAGAACGACTCGCGGTTCTTGGCGTCGTCGATGTGCTGGAACAGGGAGATGTCGTAGCCCTGCGCGTGCAGCACGGACTCGAGGCCGGCGAAGACCTGCGCGTTGAACCAGCTGGTCACCTCCTGGTTCATGAGCAGCGCCACGCGGAAGGTCTGTCCCGACTTCAGCGCCGTCGCCGAGCGGGAGATGTTGAAGTCGAGCTGGTTGGCGGCCGTCATGACCTTCTCGCGCGTCTTCGGCGACACCAGGTCGGGGCGCGTGAACGCCCTGGATACCGTGGAAATCGACACGCCAGCCAACTGCGCGACGTCGCGTATGCCTTGCTTGTGCACGATGACCGCTTCTCTGTGTTTACTCTCGGTTGTGGGTTTTCGGGGGACGGTTCAGATGACGATGAGCGCGCAGACGGCGAGCACCACCGGGTAGATGCAGTAGAACACCCATTTGTCCCACGCATGCCCGTAGCCGAGCTCGTCGTTGCGGTAGTGGAGGACGGCCACGCCAATGCCAGGGGCGATCAGGCAGACCGCACCCAGCGCGCCCGCGGTGAACAGCATGCTGTTCTCGCGGCCGTCCAGATAGTAGAAGATGACCACGAAGCCGAGGGTGAGCATGCCGATGTTCATCAGCAGGCCGGTCTGCCCGATGCGGAACAGGTAGCTCCACGCCAGTCCGACGAGGATGACGAGGATGCCGAGCACGACCTTGGCGCCGGTCGGGTAGTCGCGGATGGCGTCGAGCAGCATGACGACGATCAGCGCGATGAGCAGTCCCCACACCGGGTTCTGCGAGCTGAAGTCAATCATGGCGTGCGTGTTGCAGATGTCGTAGGGCACTTCGCACACCAGCGCGAGCACCAGCAGCTGCACGGCGTACAGCAGCTGGCTGTGGGTGTGGTCGAAGCCGGAGTACAGCAGCCATGCGTAGATCGGCACGGCGGCCCAGGAGACGACCTCGCACAGCACGGCGCCGGTCAGGCCGACCATGTTCTCGTCGGTGGGCACGCCGAGGAACAGCGGCACGATGGTCGTGCTCGCCGCGCCGACGAACAGCAGGACGGCGCCGATCACCTTGAGGCGGAAGTTCGACAGGTTGCCGACACCGCGGTCCCTGGCACGGCGTTGGCGTTTCGTCTCGCGCTTCTCTTCCAGTCTTCGTTCGTACTCGTTGGCCAAGGCAATCCCCCCAATCAGGCGCGTTCCGCTGCGCGGTCGGCAGCGTGGATGAATTCGAGCAGTCCGCGGTAGTCGGCGCCCTCGAAGGAGCGCACGGCCTGCGGTGCGACCTTGCCGCCGGTGTTCTCGTCGGTGTGCAGGTAGGCGGCGTCGATGCCGGCATGCGCGGCACCGAAGATGTCGCTGGTCTCGTCGTTGCCGACCATGAGCGTGTGCTCGGATTCGGCGTCGGCGCGGATCAGCGCGCGGCGGAACAGCTCGACCGACGGTTTGCGCACGCCCTCGTCACTGGAGATGAGCAGGTGGTCGAAGGCGTCGTCGAGCCCGAGCAACTCGAGCTCGGGACGCGTATAACAGCTTTGCGCGTTGCTGACAAGGACGACCTGGCGACCTTCGTCGCGCAGCGTGTCCAGCAGCTCGCGGGCACCGTCGAAGAGCCTGAGCTTCTGCGTGCTGGCGCGGCGGAAGGTCCAGGCGACGTCCCGCGCGTCGTCGTTCGTCGCGTCGACCCAGCAGTCCTCGAACAACGCGCGGTATGCGGGCAGGTAGTCCGGCTCGAACCACTCGCCCTGCGCGCGCAGGGCGTTCGCGCGGGTCACTTCGCGGCGGAACGCGTCGCGCAGGCGCGCGTTCGTCGCGAAGTCGGCGCCGTGGCGGTACAGCGCGATGCGCAGTGCCGTCCAGGCGGCCGCCGAGTCCTCGTCGGTGTGGATGTCCGCCAGTGTGCCATACAGGTCGAAGAACACGGTCGAGTACTTCATCGCTTGGTGTCCTCCCCGGCCTGCTGCCAGATGGACAGCGACAGTGCGGGCATGGGCAGTTCGCCGTCCGCCGCTGCACCGTCGGAGGCGCCGGCGACGCCTTCAAAGGTGCGCGAGTCGAGCAGGCAGGTCCAGCTGCCGTCGATCGCCAGCGTGTGGTCCTGCCCGTCGGGGTTGATGAGCACGACGCAGTCGTCGATGCGGTAGGCGACGGTGTCGCCGGGCGCATCGAGCGGGACATGCGTGGCGTCGAACCAGCCCGGGTGGGCGCGGCGCAGGGCGATGAGCGCGCGGTAGTAGTCGAGCAGCGGCGTCATGCGCGAGGCGCGCACCCAGTTGACCTGGTTCACCCACTTGCCGGAGGCGAAGGAGTTGTCGTTGCCGTGCTTGGTCTTGCCGAACTCCTCGCCGGAGAGCATGAAGGGGATGCCGGCGGCGGTGTAGATGATGCCCGCGGCGAGCATGTTCGCCTGGAGCACGCGTTCGGTGTCCGGGCCGTCGATCGCCTCGTAGATGTCGCTCAGCTGGGCGGGGTCGGAGCCGAACATGCTCAGGCTCAGCTTGTCCCACAGCGTCAGGTCGTCGTGCGCGGAGACGTACTGCACCACCTGGCCGGCGTTGCCTTCGCTGGGTTCGGCGGCGCGCCATGCGTCGACGGCCAGCTCGATGAGCGGCTTGTTCGACGGCGCGTCGCCGTTCACGTAGCCCTTGAACTCCGGATAGAAGACGTGGCCCTTGATGGCGTCGCGCGTGCGGTCGCAGAAGTGGCCGATGCGCGAGTCGAGGAGGGCCAGTCCGGCCTTGTCGGCCAGCTCGGTGCCCGCCAGCGTCGTGGAGGGACCGGCCGCCCACGGCTCGCCGTACATGATGATCGACTCGCCGCCGGGCAGGGCGTCGAGGGATGCGCGGATGGCGTTCATGGTTTCCACGTCGATCAGGCCCATGAGGTCGAAGCGGAAGCCGTCGATGTGGTATTCGCGCGCCCAGTAGGTCACCGACTCGACGATGAAGCGGCGGAACATCTCGCGTTCCGTGGCCATGTCGTCGCCGCAGCCGGAGCCGTTGGACAGGGTGCCGTCGTCGTTGCGGCGCATGAAGTAGCCGGGCACGGTGCGTTCGAACCAGTTGTCCGCGGAGTACATGTGGTTGTACACCACGTCCATGATTACCTTGAAGCCGTTGGCATGCAGGGACTGCACCATGCGCTTGCACTCGACGATGCGGCTGGCGCCGTCGTACGGGTCCGTGGAGAACGAGCCTTCCGGCACGTTGTAGTTGAGCGGGTCGTAGCCCCAGTTGAACTGGCGCGGGTCGGACTCGTCCACGGAACCGTAGTCGTAGAAGGGCAGCAGCTGCACGGCGGTGATGCCGAGACGCTTGAGGTAGGCGACGCCCGTCGGGAAGTCGCCGCGCCCGTCGAGGCTCGTGTCGGTGTCGGTGAACGCCAGGTACTTGCCGCGGTGTTCCTTGGGGAAACCGCCGTGGGGACCGTTGCTGAAGCTGCCGACGTGCGCCTCCCAGACCATGGTCTCGCTCAGCGAGGTGTCCGGGCGGCGGTCGCCGTCCCAGCCGGCCGGGTCGGTGCGCGTCAGGTCGACGACCATGCTGCGCTGGCCGTTGACGCCCGCCGCGCGGGCCCATGGGTCGGCGGAACGGAACTGCCGTCCGTCCTCGAAGTCCACGAGGTAGTCGTAGTAGGTGCCATGCAGGTCCTCGTCGAAGTGCGCGGTCCATGCGCCGTCGTACTGACGGTCCATGACCACGGCGGCCAGGTCCTGCGCGCCGGTTTCCCCGTCGCTGCCGCGGCTGAAGAGACGCAGGGTCACAGAGCGCGCCGACGGTGCCCAGAGAGCGAACTGGGTGCCGGATTGAGAAACCACGGCACCCAGTTCACGTTCCAGGCAAAGCGGGAACGGTTCTGCGACACCCGGCTCCAGTCCAGCGGACAGGGGCTCGAATGCCTGGATCATGTCTTTAGCCCTTCACGGATCCGGCCATGGACTCCTGGTAGAAGCGCTGCATGACGATGAACAGGATGGCGATCGGGATGGAGATGATCACCGATGCGGCTGCGAAGCGGCCGAACCAGTTGTTGATGTACTCCTTGTCGAGCATCAGCCACAGGCCCAGGGAGGCAGTGTAGTTGTCCTGCGTACGGGCGATGACCTTCGCCATGACGAAGTCGAGCCACGGGGTCAGGAAGCCGACGATGGCCTGGTACACGATCATCGGGCGGGAGATCGGGATGATGATCTTCGTGAACACCTGCCAGCGTGTGCACCCGTCGAGCATGGCGGCCTCGTCGAGCGAGGTCGGGATGGTGTCCATGTAGCCCTTCATCACGTAGAAGCCCGCGCCGGTGCCGGCGGAGTAGACCAGGATCAGGGCCAGGGTGGTCATGCCGTCCGAGGTCAGGCCCATGGCCTTGAGGATGAAGTAGATGGCCACGACAGACATGATGCCCGGGAACATGCCGATGATGAGCACGAAGTTCATGAAGGCGCGGCGGCCGCGGAAACGCATGCGGGACATGACGTAGGCCACGGACAGCACGAAGAACACGGAAATCAGGCACACGAAGATGGCGATGATGAAGGTGTTCATGAACATGCGCGGGAAGTCGAGCACGTTGCGCTGGGTGAACAGGCCGGTGTAGTTGTCGAAGGAGAACTGCGTCGGGAAGAACGTGTTCTGGTACGGCGCGGGGTTCTTGTTGAAGCTCTCCAGGAAGATCCACACGATCGGGAAGAGCCAGACCACGGCCAGGACGCCCAGCAGGACGTAGGTGGCCACATCGGCCACGATACGGCGCTTGCGCTGGTCGTGCATGAGACTTTGGCTCTCGGGCTTGGACTGGGTGTGCTTACTCACCGGAATCCCTCCTCATTCTTGTAGGAACCGCTGTTGCGGTACGTGATCAGCGAGACGACGGCAAGCACGATGAAGGTCATGATGCCGATGACGGCGCCGAGGTTGTAGTCGCTGCGGTCCACCGTGAGCTTGTAGAGCCACGTGATGAGCAAATCGGTCTTGCCGGCGGATTCGCCGACGACGCCCGGGTCACCGCGGGTCAGCAGGTAGATGACGTTGAAGTTGTTCACGTTGCCGGTGAAGGTCGTGATCAGGTACGGCGTGAGCACGAAGAAGATGTACGGCATGGTGATCTTCGTGAAGGTCTGCCACCAGTTGGCGCCGTCGATCTTCGCGGCTTCGTACAGCTCCGCCGGGATGTTCTGCAGGATGCCCGTCACCTGCATGATGGTGTACGGGATGCCGACCCACAGGTTGATGATGATGACGGTCACGCGGGCCCAGGTCGCGTTCGTGAAGAACGGCAGCGCCTGGTCGATCCAACCCCAGTTCATGAGCAGGCGGTTGATGGCGCCGCTCGGCTGGAGCATCTGGTGCATGACCAGCAGGGAGACGAACTGCGGCACGGCGATGGACATCGAGAAGATGGCACGCCACACGTTCTTGCCGTAGGTGGTCTTGCGGTTGATCACCATGGCCAGGAACAGACCGCAGAAGAAGTTCAGGAAGGTCGCGAAGAACGCCCACACGAGGGTCCACAGGAGGACCGAGAGGAAGAGGCGTCCGGAGACGATGGAACCGGAGTTCGAGAAGACCGCCTTGAAGTTCTCCAGGCCGACCCACTTGAAGATCACCAGATGGTTGTGGTCGTAGCTGGTGAAGGCCATGGAGATCATGAAGATCAGCGGCAGCACCGTGAAGATGAGGATGCCGGCCAGGGGCAGGAACAGCAGCAGCTGGTTCGCCTTGGCGTCGAGCAGGGTGTGGATGTCGTCCATGAAGGACGGCGCGCGGCGGTCCTTGCCGCCGCCCAGGACCTGCGCCTTGTAGGCGGAGCGGATCACGAGGCTCCACCACAGCACGAAGGCGATGCACAGCACGACCGTGCACACGCCGTACAGCAGGATGATGACCGAGTTGTCGCCGGCGATGTGGACGTACTTGCCGTCGACCCAGCCGCTGGAAGCCTCACGGCCGCCCAGGGAGGGCAGCAAGGACAGGTTCTTCACGCCCGCCGTGGCCATGAAGATGATGAAGAGCACCTCGCTGGCCAGGAAAATCAGGCCCTTGAGATACTGCTTGTGGACGAAATTGCCGAGACCGAAAACGACGATGGACAGCTTGGTGAAGAGGTCACCCTTCTCGAGTGCGTTCTTCAGCGTATATGGCGAGGGAGCCACATAGTCTGCGCCCAGTTTCCGGCGGCGTTTCATCTCTCGTTGTGAAAGGGTTACGGTGCTCATGAACCCTTACCGCCTCTCTTCGTTGATTCACAGATGTATTCGTGGATAGTCCGCTCCGGCCCGCACCTCCCGCGGCGTCGCGGCGGTGCGGTGTGGGGAGGTGCCGGGCCCGGCCACGAGAACGACCGGGCGGCACCTGCCAGCGGGGCGGGACGCCCCTTGGTGGACCCTGAACATGAGGTGTGCGGAAAGCTCAGGATCCGAGGCTCTCCGCACACATGGGGTTGAATTGTCTACTTCAGGCTGCGCCCGTGCGGGCGTTGGCTCAGCTCTGGGCCTTGACGTCCTTGGCGACGGAGTCAGCCCAGTCCTGGGTCTTCTGCTGGTAGTTGTCGGCGTTCACGTCCTTGGACACGAGGGCCTTGCCGAAGGTCTCGGCCGGGGTCCACCAGGCGTTCATCGCGGCGATGGTCGGCTGGACCACGGAGGTCTTCTCCAGGGTGGCGGCCTGGGCCTTCACGGCCGGGTCGTCAGCCATGCCGTCGAGATCCGTGAGGTTCTTGTCGGACGGGATGATCTGGCGCATCTCCCAGTGCTTGGTCTGGGCCTCCTCGGAGCCGAGGTAGGCGGCGAACTTGGAGGCGACTTCCGGAGCCTTGGTGTTCGGGTTGAAGGCCACGGCCTTGGAGCCGGCGAAGGACTTCATGGTGTAGTTCTTGCCGTCCACCTTGAAGGCCGGCATCTCGGCGGCACCGAGCTTGTCGCCCAGCTTCTTCTTGAGGTCCGCGGAATCCCAGGAACCGGAGAAGTACGCGTCGACGGAGCCTTCCGTCAGCATGGAGAGGCCGGCGTTGTTCTCGTCGTTGGTGAAGTTCGGGTTGGCGACCATGTCCACAAGGTACTTGGTCACGGCGTCGGCGTTGTCGCCGAACTTGATGCCGGCGGCGGCGTCGGTGCCGTTAGCGCCGAACATGGTCATGCCGGCGCCCAGGTAGAAGGCCGGGATGTACCAGGAGTCGCTCAGCGGGTAGGCGACCTTGCCCTTCTCGAGCATGGTGTCGAGGTTCTTGACGTCCTCCTCGGAGAACTTGTCCTTGTTGTAGTACATGAAGTAGGTGTTGCCGGTGTAGGGCACGCCGTAGATCTTGCCGTCGGTGCCGGTCACGGACTGCACCAGGGTCTCGGCGTTCTGGTCCTTGACCTGCTGGGCGACGTCCTCACTCACCTCGCCGATGGCGTTGAGGTTCTGCAAGGTGCCGAGCTGGTCGTTGGCGAACATGTAGACGTCGGCGGCGGCAGACGGGTCGGTCTGCACGGTCTTCGCGGCGTCACCCTCGGAGACGGTGGCGTTCTTCCACGTGACCTTGTAGTTCGGGTTGGCCTTCTCGAAGGCCTCCTCCATGGCCTTGAGCCAATCCTGGTCCTGCTCCGGGCCCCAGACGGTCAGCGTGGCCTCCTGGGATTCGTTGCTGCCGCTGGAAGAGCCGGTTCCGCTCGCAGCGTTATCGTTGCCGCCGCATGCCGCCATCGGGACGAGCATCGCGACTGCCGCGGTCAGGCCGACTGCCTTCTTCCAATTGATCATCATTGACCTTTTCCTTTCCATCAACGCAATTGCTGCATTCCTAGTTCCTTCAGCGATGCGCACGCCCGCACCATCGGAACCTGCGGAAAACCCCACAGAACCCCTTGCGGTGCAACGATTCTTACCTCGTGACCTGCGCAGCGCATCAGTAGCTCTATACTGTAGTCAAATGTGCAAACGTTGTCAATCTCTGTCCACCATGTGAGTGTCGTCACACCGGGCAACACGCCGTAGAATCGACGGTCTGTAAGGAGCCAAAAATGACCGTATCCCAACATCGTCCCAACCAGTGGCTGAACGACGCCATCTTCTACCAAATCTTCACCGCCAGTTTTTGCGACACCGACAGCGATGGCATAGGTGACCTCAAGGGTATCACCACCCATCTCGACTACATCCGATTGCTGGGTGCGAACGCCCTGTGGCTCAACCCGGTCTACGATTCCCCGTTCCGCGACGCCGGCTACGACGTGCGCGACTACCTCAAGGTCGCCGAACGCTACGGCACGAACGAGGACCTCGAGGAGCTCTTCGACGCCGCGCACGCCCGCGGCATGCACGTCCTGCTCGACCTCGTGCCTGGCCACACCAGCACCGAACACCCCTGGTTCATCGAAAGCGCACAGGACACGCCGAGCTACGCCACTGACCGCTACCTGTGGACCGATCACTGGATCACCGGCGGCGACGGACTGCCCTTCGTCGGCGGCGCATACCCGCGCAACGGCGCGTACATCGTCAACTTCTTTGCCTTCCAGCCCGCGCTCAACTACGGCGTCGCCCACCCCAGCCGCTCCTGGGAGCAGCCGGCGCTCGGCGGGACCGCCCTCGACACCTGCGGCGCGATGCTGGACGTGATGCGCTTCTGGCTGTCGCGCGGCGCCGACGGCTTCCGCGTGGACATGGCGGACAGCCTGGTCAAGCGCGACGACGACGGCAAGCCCTTCACCATCCGCACCTGGCAGTACATGCTCGGCCAGATCCGCGAGGAGTTCCCCGAGGCCGCCTTCGTCTCCGAATGGGGCCGCCCCGAGGAGTCCCTCAAGGCGGGCTTCGACATGGACTTCTACCTCGACTGGCGCTGGGACGGCAAGCCCAACGGCTACAGCATGCTGCTGCGCGACACCGACGACCAGTTCGACCGCGACCATGACGCCAGCTACTTCAACGCCGACTCCGGCACCGGCATCGGCCGCTTCCTGCGCGAGTACGAGCCACGCCTGGCGGCGGCGCGCGAGCTCGGCGGCTACTTCGACTTCATCACCGGCAACCACGACACCCCGCGCGTCGCGCCGCGCCTGACCCCGCGCGAGATCCGCCTGGCCTACGCCACGCTGCTGCTCATGCCCGGCGTACCCTTCATCTACTACGGCGACGAGCTGGGCATGCGCTACCGCGACCTGCCCAGCAAGGAAGGCTCCTACACGCGCGCCGGCTCGCGCACGCCGATGCAGTGGGACGACTCCGCGAACGACGGCTTCTCCGGTGCCGACGCGAAGGACCTCTACCTGCCCGTCGACGAACTGTCCGGCCACCCGACCGTGGCCGCCCAGGAGGAGGCCGGCGACTCGATCTGGACGACGGTGCACGACGTGCTCGCCATCCGCCGCGACAGCCCCGCCCTCGCCCCCGACGCGGACTTCGCGACCCTCTTCGGCGACGACGGACACCGCGCCTTCGTCTTCAAGCGCACCAAGGACGACGTGAGCGTCGTCGTGGCCGTCAACCCGGGCCGCGACACCGAGACCGTCCAACTGCCCGAAGGCGACGGCAGCGAGGCCCGCACCCTCGCCTACGCCATCGGCGACCCCGCCCTGGAGTACACCACCCTGACCCTCCCCGCGCAGTCCTTCGCGGTCCTGCAGTAAGTCTGCCCGCACCACACCCGGAACCCCCGCTTTGCAAACGTGGGTTCCCACGCCAAACCCATTCCTCAAACCCCACCACACCAAACCCCCATTTCAAGCCAATCCCAACCCGCCACGCCACCTTGCAAACGCTTTCAAAAAGCGCTATACTACCTAGGTAACAGCGCTGCTCCACGACGACGTCGCAGCAGCCATGCCACCGAACACCGCAGAGAACCAAAGGAGCAAGGATGCCCGAGACCACACCCACCGAAACCACCCAGCGCACGGAGAGCCCGGAGCGGCTCGCCCGCCCGCTCATCAGGCTTGCGAACGACTGGGGCATCGCCACCTCGTACATCGACCAGCTGGGCACCTACGTCGAGATCGAGGACGAGGTGCTCGTCACCGTCCTCAAGGCCCTCGGCATCGACGCTTCCAGCGACGAGGCCATCGAGGCCGCCCTGGAGGCCCATGCCCGCGCCCGGGCGGACCAGCTGGTGCAACCTACCATCGTCAAGTTCCTCGGCACCGATTCGCGCATACCCCTGCGCACCCACACCGACACCCCCGGCCTCCACATCACCCTCGAGGACGGCACCGACGGTACCGAGTTCGCCATGGTCTCCCCCGCCGCCAAGGACGGCGACGTCGTCGTGCACGACCTCACCTTCCGCGACGACATGCCCATCGGCTACCACACGCTCACCGTGTCCGACGGCGCACGCACCGCCTCGGCGCGCGTGCTGTGCGCGCCGGCGCGCATCCCCGTGCCGCAGTCGGTGCAGGACAGACAGCGGTGGGGCTGGATGGCGCAGATGTACTCCGTGCGCAGCCCCGAGTCGTGGGGCGTGGGCGATTACGGCGACCTGCGCCGTCTCGCGGTGGACGCGGCGACCAAGTCGGGCGCCGACTTCATGCTCATCAACCCGATCCACGCGACCGCGCCGGTCACGCCGCTCGAGCCGTCGCCGTATCTGCCGGAGTCGCGCCGCTTCCTCAACGTCACCTACATCCGCCCGCAGGACATTCCCGAGTTCCAGGAGGCGTCGGACGTGCAGCGCGCGCCCATCGAGCAGCTGCACGACACGGTGGCGCCGCTCAACACGGATCCCGAGCCGATGGACATCGACGCCGCCTGGGACGCCAAGCGCAAGGCGCTGCGCCTCATCTTCGAGATGGGCCGCCCGCCGGAGCGCCAGGCGCAGTTTGACGCCTTCCGCGCCGAGGCCGGCGACGACCTGCGCGCCTTCGCCCTGTGGAGCGTCGCCTTCCAGGTGTGGGGCGCGCCGTGGGAGGATGGCGACGGCTGGTTCGCGAACTACGACCGCACCAGCCCCGAGGTGGCCGCGCTGGAGCGCGACCACGCCGACCTCTACGAGTTCGAGTGCTGGCTGCAGTGGATCGCCGCACAGCAGGTAAGCGAGGCGCAGCAGGCCGCCAAGGACGCGGGCATGGCGCTGGGCCTCATGCAGGACATGGCCGTCGGCGTGCACACCTACGGCTCGGATGTGTGGTGGAGCCCGGAGCGCTTCGCCGTGGGCACCGTGACGGTCGGCTGCCCGCCGGACTTCTACAACCAGCATGGCCAGGACTGGGGCCAGCCGCCCTTCAACCCCGTCTACATGAACGCCACCGGCTATGAGGTGTACCGCGACATGGTGCACAACATGTTCACCCGCGCCGGCGCAATCCGCATCGACCACGTGCTGGGCATGTTCCGCCTGTGGTGGATCCCGCAAGGCAAGGGCGCGCGCGGTGGCGCCTACGTACGCTACGACCACGAGGCGATGCTGGCGATCCTGTCCATCGAGGCGACGCGCGCCGACGGCATGGTCATCGGCGAGGACCTGGGCACCGTGCCGGACTACGTGCGCCAGGTGCTGGCCGACCACGGCGTCCTGGGCACCACGGTCGAGTGGTTCGCGCGCGTGGACGACTCCCCCAACGCCGGCGACCCCTACGCGAGCCCGGAGACCTACCGCAAGTACTCGCTGGCGTCCGTGACGACCCACGACCTGCCGCCGACCGCCGGCTACCTGAAGTTCGAGCACGTCAAGCTGCGCGAGGAGCTGGGACTGCTGGGCGAGCCGGTGGAGTCCTTCCAGCGTTCCGCCGACGCGGAGCGCCAGGCGATGCTCGACCTGCTGGTCAGCGGCGGCTGGCTGCCCCAGGAGGCCGCGGACGACGTCGACGGCCACATCCAGGAAATCGTCGAGGCGATGCACGCCATGCTCAAGGACGCCCCGTCGCTGCTCCTGCAGGCCGCCTTGGTCGACGGCACCGGCGAGTGCCGTTCGCAGAACCAGCCCGGCACCTCGACCGAATACCCGAACTGGCGCATCCCCCTGACCGACGAGCACGGCAAGGTCGTGCCCACCGGCGAGGTCTTCGACCTGCCGCGGGTGATGTCGCTGAGCAAGATCATGAACCGCTAGCACCGCCACGCACTAGAACCCACACTAGGAATTGTTCGTTTTTTTGAACAAAATCTAGGGGCCGGCGAGGGGCCCGAGATTTTGTTCAAAAAAACGAACAATTCCTCATGGGCCGCACTATGCGTGTGTACTGAAGCTCTGCCCCGTATACCGCTTGAGCACGTACTCCTGGATCGGCACGTGCAGGCTCAGCACGGAACCGTAGCCGAGGACCACGATGAGGAAGAGCGCCTGGGGGAAACGCAGCCAGGAGAAGACGAAGAGGCCGACGAAGACGGTGTCGATGGCGGCCATGGCGAGGGTGGCCGGGAAGTAGGTCACGCCGAAGACGAAGCCGTTGACGAAGGTGCGCATGGGGGTGTTGTCGAAGCGCGCCTGCAGGCAGAAGGTCCACTCGAAGCCGATGACCCACACGATGCTCAGGCCGATCTTGGGGATGAGCAGCGGCGTGATCTGCAGCACGACCCACGAATACGCGAGCCCGGCGCCGGAGACGAGGTAGACGAGCCACAGCAGCGTGGCGCGCGGGAAGTTCTCCTTGAAGGCGGCGAAGTAGTTGCGGGTAACATGGCCCTCGCCGATGAGCATCTTGCGGATGGCCGACTGGCCGGCGCTCAGCGCGGCGCCGGCGGTGAAGACGGGGATGGAGGTCACGAGCATGAGGATGTTGACGATGACCGCGTCGACCAGGTTGCTCCACCCCTGCATGAAGCGTGAGTCCGGGGACAGGAATTTCATGTGCTACCAACCTTCCGTTCGTCGGTGTCGATTCTAGCGGGGCGCGCCCACCAAGGACACGGCCCGGAAAACCCAAGGAGGGGGCCGACCATGAGGTCGGCCCCCTCCGGGCAATCAAGGCGGAAAGGAATCAGCCCTTGACCGCACCTGCCATGACACCCTTGACGATGTACTTCTGGCAGATGACGTAGAAGATGATGATCGGGATGATCGCCATGACCAGGCAGGCCATCATCGCGCCCATGTCGACCGAACCGTAGCCACCCTTGAGGTACTGGATGGCGACCGAGATCGTCTTGTACTTGTTCAGGTCGAGCGTCAGGTACGGCAGCAGGTAGTCGTTCCACACCCACATGGCCTCCAGGATGGCCACGGAGATGATGGACGGCTTCATGATCGGCACCACGACCTGGAAGAAGATGCGCGGCACGGAGGCGCCGTCGATCATCGCGGACTCCTCGAGGGACTCCGGGATGCCCTTGACCACGCCGGTGAAGATGAACACCGCGAGGCCGGCACCGAAGCCGAGGTACACGATGCACAGGCCCCACGGCGTGTTGAAGCCGAGGCGGTCAGCCAGCCAGGACAGGGTGAACATGAGCATCTGGAAGGGGACGATCATGTTGAACAGGAACAGTGTGTAGAGCAGCTTGGCCGCCCAGTTGTTCACGCGTACGATCCACCATGCGCACATCGAGGTGCACAGCAGGATCAGCACCACGGAACCGACCGTGATGAGCAGCGTCCACCCGAAGCTCGCGAAGAAGTTCGTGGTCTCGACGCCGCGCACGTAGTTGTCGAAGCCGACCATGGCGTCGCCGGTCGGGAAGGAGAAGGCGTTGTCGGAGATGTATGCCTTGTTCTTGAAGGAGTTGATGATCACCAGGAAGATCGGGAAGACCCACGCCAGCGAGAGCATCGAGAAGAAGATGGTCCACAGCAGCCCGTGCTTCGGCTTTTCGGCGTTCACGCGTTGACCTCCTTGGAAGTGGTGAGCTTGTTCTGCAGCAGGGACACGATGGCCACCAGGATGAAGAACAGGACTGCCTTCGCCTGGCCGACGCCCTCGTAGCCCACGCGGCCGTAGAACGTGTTGGTGATGTTGAGCGCCAGGCCCTCGGACATGCGCGACGGCGCGCCGTTGGTCAGGGCGAGGTTCTGGTCGTAGAGCTTGAAGCCGTTGGTGATGGTCAGGAAGGAGCAGACGGTGATGCTGGGCATCATGAGCGGGATGATGATGCGGAACATGGTCTGCGTGCCGGAGGCGCCGTCCACGGAGGCCGCCTCGAGTACGTCGGTCGGCAGCGACTGCATGCCGGCGATGTAGATGATCATCATGTAGCCGATCTGCTGCCAGCACACGAGGATGACCAGGCCCCAGAAGCCGTACTTCTGGTCATAGGTCAGCGAGCGCTCCCAGTGCGCCAGGACGCCGTTGAGCAGCAGCATCCAGATGTAGCCGAGGATGATGCCGCCGATGAGGTTCGGCATGAAGAAGACGGAGCGGAACAGGTTGGAGCCGCGGATCGACTTCGTCAGCATGTATGCGATGGCGAAAGCGACAACGTTGATGATGATCGTGGTGACGATCGTCAGCAGGGTGGAGAACAGCAGCGCATGCAGGAAGGTCTTGTCCTGCAGCGCCTTTCCGTAGTTGGAGAATCCGACCCACTCGGCATCGGTCACCGTGGTGAAGTTGCAGAAGCTCAGGTACACGCCGTAGATGAACGGCACCACGAAGCCGATGATGAATGCGATGAATGTCGGAAGCACAAATAACGCCCACCAACGGCGTATTGCCTTACCGGCCATACTGATCATGGTATGCCCACTTTCCTCGTTCTTTCCGCGCATACTCCTGCGTATGCGATCAGGTTCCGGCGCCCGACAACCACGTCATGAGGCACAACAACGTCGCCTGCGCGGATCCGAATGACAGCTTTCACGATAGCAACGATTGCCAGAGCTGTCAAACGTTTACATTTTTGGGTGTGTTCCGGGAGTCCCGCGCGTCTGTTCCATCGAGACGCTATGATGAATAAAAGGCGAAAGTTCGCCGTCTTGACCAATATATGGTATGATGAAAACGTTTGTGTTTTCTAGCTTGCACAAACGTTTGCACGTTGCAACTGCACGCAATGCGCACCACTGCTTCGACGAGGAAGAGAAAAAGGACGGCCCATGAGCACCAGCATCCAGGACGTGGCCAAGCTGGCCAACGTATCGATATCCACCGTCTCGCGCTCGTTCACGCGCCCCGAACTGGTGTCCGAAGCGACCCGCGAGAAGGTCCTGCGCATCGCCGAGGAGCTCAACTTCTCGACCTCGCGTTCCGCGGTGGCGCTCAAGACGGGCCGCGCGCTGCGTGTCGCGCTGCTGGTCAGCGACCACATCCACCTGTGGTTCGCCGCCTCCGTGATCGAGGGGCTCAACGCGGTCCTCCACCCCCAAGGCTACGACCTGTCCATCTTCCAGATCTCCAGCACCGAGGAGCGCAAGGAGTTCTTCGAGATGCTGCCGGTGCGCCGCAACGCCGACGCCGTCATCGTGGTCTCCTTCGACATCGACGCCGAGGAGATCGCGCAGCTCAACTCGATCCACGTGCCCATCGTCGGCATCAACTCGGTGCTTCCGCAGGAGCGCGGCTTCTCCGCCTCCGTGAACATCGACGACGAGCAGGGTTCCATCCTCGCCGCGCGGCACCTCATCGCCCTTGGCCACCGCCGCATCGCGTACGTGCGTACGAACCGCGACGTCTCCCTGCATTTCAGCGTGCAGCAGCGCTTCGACTCCTTCATGGAGTGCTGTGCGCGCGCGGGCATCGCCCCGCAGGTCATCGTCGCCGACGAGGGGCCGGACCGCATCGCGGAAGTGATGACCTCCATCATGAGCCTCGATCCCCTGCCCACCGCGATCGCCTGCCAGGAGGACGGCTTGGCCATCCCCCTGATCTTCCAGCTGATGCGTGCCGGCTACTCCATCCCCGCGCAGTTCTCCGTGGTCGGCTTCGACAACGGCCTGTACGCGAACGACATCGGCCTGACCACCATCAGCCAGGACCCCGTGGAGCTGGCCCGCCGCGCCGCCCACATGACCCTCGACCTGATCGAGGGACGCGACCCCGGGGAGCTCTACGTGCTGGAACCCGCCCGCCTGGTGGTGCGTTCCAGCACGGGTCCGGCAACCACCCGGTAAGGAAGGTTCTGCGCCCCGGGGCCACGTGGAGTTGACCGGACGGGTGCATATGGAAGCCGCGGCCTCCTTCGTGAGAGGTCTCCTTGAGAAATCTCTCGTTTTTTCGTGATATTTCTAGGGCGGGCCGCGCGAGCGGCCCGCGTCCTAGAAATATCACGAAAAAACGAGAGATTTCTGGAACGGGAGCATCCGCAAAGGAGACCTCGGCTTCCATATGGCCTCTCTCGCCCCACTCCCCTCCATCTCCCACCCACACAAACAGCAGTGGGCTGCCACGGTCTCCCATGGCAGCCCACTGCTGCTGATAGAAAAGAAACTCAAGAGAAGTCTGTGGTGTCCGGCGGGGATTCCTGCCGGCCGGGCCGGACGGCCGACCGGCAGGTCACGGTCTACTCGTGGGTGGCGTTGTACTCGGTGGCCCAGTTGTCGACGAAGGCCTTGACCACGTCATCCCAGGAGCCGGTGCCCTGGGCGTAGGCCAGCATGGCCTGGCCGAGGACGTTCTTGTACTCCTCGGACGGCATCATCGAGAAGTCCCAAGCGACCTGGGTCAGCTTGCTGTCCTGGATGCTGGCGTTCGCGTCGGCGATCAGCGGATTGTCGGTCTTGACGTCGTTGAAGGTCTTGAACGGGGTGGTGAAGCCCATGTCCGTGCTCAGCGACTCCTTGCCCTCGTCGGAGGAGATGACCCAGTTCAGGAACTCCTCGGATGCCTTCTGGTCAGCCTCGGAAGCCTTGGCGTTGATGCACCAGTAGTTCTCGGAACCGGTGGCCAGGCCCTCGGTGGCGTCGTCCACGCCGATGTAGATCGGCAGCATGCCGACGGAATCGGCCTTCATGCCGGCCTTCTGCAGGTCGGACCAGGCCCAGGTTCCGTTCTGGTAGAAGGCGGCCTTGCCGAGCGCGAACTCGGAGGACGCGTCGTCGCCGGTCTTGGAGCTCAGCTGGGTCTTCGGGGTGGTGGAGTTATCGATGTACAGGTCGAAGATGTTCTTGAAGTTGTCCATGTACATGTCTTTGATGGTGGCCGGCTGGGTCTCCACGTTGTCCTTCTTGAACTGGTAGTACAGCGGGATGTTGGCCAGGTGGGTCTTGAAGCGCCAGTCGGAACTGGAGTCGAAGCCGGCGGAGGTGAAGGCGCCCTCGATGCCGAGGTCGGCCTTGCGCTTCTGCATGTCCTGCGCGACTTCCTTCAGCTTGTCGAAGGAGTTGATCTCGGAGGCTTCCTTGATCTTGGCGCCGTCGAGCGCGGTGTACTTCGCCACGAGGTCCTTGTTGTAGATGATGCCGTAGGACTCGATCACGTACGGCACGCCGACGACCTTGTCGCCGTCGGACAGGGCCAGGGACTGGTCGTTCATCTGCTTGTAGATCTCGGTGTCCTTGAGGTCGGCGGTGTAGGCCTTCCAGGAGGCGTAGCCGACGGGGCCGTTGACCTGGAAGATGGTCGGCGCCTCGCTCTTGGACAGCTCGGACTTCAGGGTCTGCTCGTAGGTACCGGAGGCAGCGGTCTGGATCTTGACCTTGACGCCCTTCTCCTCCTCGTACTTCTTGGCGAGCTCCTGCCACTGGTCATTCGCTTCCGGCTTGAAGTTCAGGAAGTAGACGGTGCCCTTGCCGTCCGAGGAGCCGGAGCCGGAGCCACCGCCACACGCTGCGAGCGGGACCGCCATCGCGGCGACGGCGAGCATGCCAACAGCTGTCTTCATCGTACGATTCATCTTCGAACCTTTCTCTGTACGCCTTGCGGCGCCGCACATGTTGTGCTTGTAAGAAGCCACTTTCCTCACTAACTTCTTGTCGCACACCATTGTGCACCAAAACTCCGAAAAGTGCAAACGTGGGCACGCCGATGAGGCAAAAAAGCCCATTATTCGGCATGTCGCGCACTATAACGTGATTGATTTTGCAAGTAGTAGCTTATTATTTGGGCACTATGAAAACGTTTACTAAGCTGACGGCAGCTTTTCCGACCCGCCGCGGCGGGCGCTAGAATGCCGCCCAAGTGGCCGTCCCCGCGGCCGAAAGGAGCACCCCATGACAGCCAACAACCTGCGCGACGACTGGTGGAAGCAAGCCGTCGTGTACCAAGTCTACCCCCGCAGTTTCCGGGACGCCAACGGCGACGGCCTCGGCGACATCGCCGGCATCACCGACCGCATGGTGTACCTGAAGGACCTGGGCGTCGACGCGATCTGGCTCTCGCCTTTCTACCCCTCCGAGCTGGCGGACGGCGGCTACGACGTCATCGACTACCGCAACGTCGACCCGCGCCTGGGCACCATGGACGACTTCGACGCCATGGTGGCCGCCGCGCACGACGCCGGCCTCAAGGTGATGGTGGACATCGTGCCGAACCACACCTCCGACAGGCACGCCTGGTTCCTGGAGGCGCTGTCCAGCCCCGCAGGCTCCCCCGCCCGCGACCGCTACATCTTCCGCCCCGGCGCCGGCGAGCACGGCGAACTGCCGCCCAACGGCTGGCAGTCCCTGTTCGGCGGCCCCGCCTGGGAACCCGCCGGCGACGGCACCTGGTACCTGCACCTGTTCACCAAGGAGCAGCCCGACCTCAACTGGAAGAATCCCGAGGTCCACGAGGACTTCAAGCGCACGCTGCGCTTCTGGTCCGACCACGGCGTCGACGGTTTCCGCATCGACGTGGCGCACGGCCTGGCGAAGGACCTGGACTCCGCGCCGCTGTCCGAGCTCGGCGAGAAATACTCCGTGGGCAACGACCAGAACGCCGACGGCACGCACCCGCTGTGGGACCGCCCGGAGGTGCATGACATCTACCGCGAGTGGAACGCCGTCTTCAACGAGTACACGCCCGCCCGCTTCGCCGTGGGCGAAGCGTGGGTCGTGCCCGAGCACCAGCACCTGTACGCCTCCGAGCAGGAGCTGGGTCAGGTCTTCAACTTCGAGTTCGCCAAGGCCAACTGGGACGCCGACGAGTTCCGCACGGCCATCGAGGAGGGCCTGTCCTCGGCGAGCGAGTCGAAGAGCACCACGACCTGGGTGATGAGCAACCACGACGTGCCCCGTCATGTGAGCCGCTACGGCCTGCCGCAGGTGCGCACGAACGGCTATCACGACCTGCCCAACGACTGGCTGCTGCGCAACGGCACCACTTACCTCGAGGACCGCGCGCTCGGCGAGCGCCGTGCGCGCGCGGCCCTGCTCATGGAGCTGGGGCTGCCGGGTTCGGTGTACGTGTACCAAGGCGAGGAGCTGGGGCTACCCGAGGTGGCGACGATCCCGTGGGACCGCCTGGAGGACCCGGTGGCCTTCAACACCGACCACGGCACCGCCGCCAAGGGCCGTGACGGCTGCCGCGTGCCACTGCCGTGGGTCGTCTCCGACATGCCCGAACCGGCGCCCTGGGACCCCGAGTTCGGCACTGGCGCCTCCTTCGGCTTCTCGAACGTGGGAGAGCGGACCGCCGACCCGCACCTGCCGCAGCCGCTGTGGTTCGCCGGGTACGCCGCCGACGCCGAGGCCGACGACCCCGACTCGATGCTCAACCTGTACCGCCGCGCCCTGGCGTGGCGACAGGAGCGTCTCACCGCGACCAGCGACCTCGGTCTGGAGTGGGTCGCCTCGGAGGAGCTCGGCTACCCCGAGGACAAGACGATCGTCTACCAGCGTCCCGTGGCCGGCGACGGGCGGACCTTCATGTGCGTGGTGAACTTCACCGAGGCTCCCGTAAGCCTGCCCGACGGTCAACTGGTGATGGCGTCCGTGCCCATCGCCGACGGCCAGCTCCCAGGCGACGCCACCGCCTGGCTGCTGCGCTGACTTGAGAAATCTCTCGTTTTTCCGTGACCGTTCCCGGGGATCTCCGAAATTAAAGCGGGCACCCGGACGAGGGCGAATCCCAACTTAAAGCGGGCACTGGGTCGAAGAACTTAAAAGTTCTTCGACCCAGTGCCCGCTTTAAGTTGGGATTCGCCCTCGTCCGGGTGCCCGCTTTAATTTCGGAGATCCCCGGGAACGGTCACGGAAAAACGAGAGATTTCTTTTACGCTACTTGTTCCAGCCCTTGATCACGTGGTCGCCCTTGTACCAGCCGAGCACGCAGTACTGCGCAGTGTCCAGCTTGAGCTTGCGTCCGAAGACGGGCTCCAGCTCGAGCCATTGGCTCGTCAGGATGCGCAGGATGTGCGCATGGGCGACCATCAGTACGTTGCCGCCAGCCTGCAGGGTGGGCATCGCCAGCTCGATGGCCCGTCGGGTGCGCGTCGCCGCGTCCTCGAGGGATTCACCGCGGCCGTTGACCACGGTCACCTCGCTGCCGTCGGGGAACATCTCCACGTGCTCGCCGGACAGCGCATCCGACAGGGAGAGCGGACCGTCGGCCCACACGTCCCACTGCATGCCCATCGCCTGGAAGATCTCCTCGCGGGTGCGTCCCTCCGCGCCGCCGTAGTCCCATTCCTCCAGCTCCGGCGTCTCGATCGAGGGTTCGAAGCCGGCGAGCTTGGCGGTCTGCACGGCCCGTCGCAGGTCGCTGGTGATCACGGTCGCGAAGCCGTCCGGATAGGCGGCGCGCAACCGCACGCCGGCGGCGACGGCCTGTGCGCCGCCTTCGTCGGTCAGGGGGATGTTCGTCCGCCCCGTGTACTGGCCGGACTCGCTCCACAGGGTCTGGCCGTGTCTCAGGAGGACAAGTTCGCCGAACGGCACGACATCGACGTCGGTCTCGGCATTCGTTGCATCGCTCATAGGGTTCCACTCTAGCCGGTGCTCCGAAGAAACGCGCGCAGCCGCGGCACGGCATGAGCCGCGGGCGCAATCCGGGAATCGCCGCACAGGAGCGGTGCGGAAACGCCATGGGGCGGTCGCCGCATGGACCGTCATCTCGCGACGCGTAACCATGATGTGGCCTAGACTGGGTACATGAGCAAACGCAACGAACATATTTCCCCGGCCGACGGCACGGATCTCGACTCCACCGCCGACAAGGCCGTCAAGGCCATCAACAAGGTCGACGACAAGGTCACCGCGTTGCGCCGCCAGCGCATGACGGACCCCGACACGCTCGGCGACAAGGCCGTCAAGGCCATCATCCCCTCGCTGGCCGGCCTGGTCGGCGGCAAGCTCTTCCAGCTCGTCTGGAACTCCGTCACCAGCAAGGTCCACCCCGACCTCGACGACGACGAGCGCGACCGGCAGTCGGGCATCATGATGAGCATGCTGTTCGCCGCCGCGTCCGCCGCTTTCGGCGTCCTCGTGACGCGCATCTCCGACAAGGGCGCGCTCGACTTCGTGCAGCACCGCCAAGCCAAGCGCACACGCCGCTGACCCATCCGTCATCTGACTGGCTGTGGCGGTCCCGTGCCCACCCTCTCCTCCGCTAGAAATCTCTCGTTTTTCCGTGATATTTCTAGCGGAGGAGAGGGTGGGCACGGGACCGCCACAGCCAGTCAGATGCTCCGCTCCTGTTCGTCGGTGTTCACCCAGCGGTCAGCTTCGTCGCCGCCGCCGATGCCGCCGTACATAATGGCGGTATGACCAACAGCACCATCGATATCCTCAATACCCGCAAGTCCATCCGCGCCTTCGATGGCGAGGCACTCTCCGAGGAGACGCTGGAGACGCTGGAGCGCGCCGCCCAGCATGCCGCCAGCAGCCAGTACCTCAACGACTGGTCGGCAATCCGCGTCAAGGACCCGACCCTCAAGCAGCAGCTGGCAGCCATCGGCGGCCAGTCATACATCGCCACTGCACCGGCGCTCTACGTCTTCGTGCTCGACGAGTACCGCAACGCGCAGATCGCCAGGAAGGCGGGCATCGACCCTGCATCCGACGACTTCATGCTCAAGTACGGCTACCGCTTCTCCCAGGCGCAGAACGACGCCGTACTCGCGCTGCACGCCATGGAGACCGCAGCCGAGGCGCTCGGCCTCGGCTGCGTGATCCTCGGCTCCCTGCTCAATGACATCCCGCAACTGATCGAGCTGCTGGGACTGCCGGAATACACCTTCCCCGTGCTTGGCCTGGCCATCGGCAAGCCGGCGCAGGATCCCGAGGTCAAGCCGCGCATGCCGCGCCCGATGCAGTTCTTCGACGACCGCTACGACACCGATGCCAATCACCTGGACACCTACCTGCAGCAGTTCGACGACGAGGTCTGCCACTACTACGACCTGCGCGATGTCTCCCGGCCCGTGGAGACCTTCACCAAGCAGATCGCCCAGAAGGCCGTGCAGCCCGTGGAGGGCAAGGGCGTGGCACAGGCCGGCGCACAGGGCTTCGACCTGAGCAAGTAGGCACCGTGCGGCACCGTGCATAACTGCATTTTGCAGGTGTGCGCCCATAACTGATGAAATACCCCGGCAACGTGCGCACGTTGCCGGGGTATTTCATCAGTTATGGGCGCACACCTGCAAAATGCAGTTATGCACCGAAGCTTCGGGGAGCACAAAGGGATAAGGCCCAGGGGCATTGATTGAGGCCGATGTGCGTCCGGGCTCATTCAGCGTTTGCGGGGCTTGTAGCCCTTTTTCCTGGAAGTGGGCTTCCTGGTGTACCCGCCGTTGAAATGGAAATGAATCTGGGGATCCTTGTGGGTCAGGTGCCAAGTGTTGCAGTATTGGCACTGATACACCCACAGTTCCACGCCGCGCTCGATGCGACTGTCCTCTGCGGCTCGCAAGGCAACGATCTTGCTCTGGTACATGATCTTGTTGGTAGGCTCGCAACGTTTGGGCGTGAAGAAGTGCATGGGTCTCATCATAGGCAAGCACCGGGATTGTCTGTTATTCCTCCCTTCCCGGCAAATTTTCGTTAAAGCGGGCACCGGGTCGGTGCTTCCCCCGATCTTACGGCGGGCAGCCGGGTCGGGGCCGTTCCCCAAGCCACGGCCGGACAGCCGGGCCAAACACCCCCGAGTGGAAACGGGGGGGGGGGAAATAAAAGGAGGGGGTGTCCCGCAACGGGACACCCCCTCGAAAGAAGAAAGCGGCAGCGTGCTACTCTCCCGCACCCTACCAGGTGCAGTACCATCGCCGTGCCAGGGCTTAGCTACCGGGTTCGGAATGGGACCGGGCGTCTCCCCTGGGCCAAGGCCACCGCAAAACCAACAAAGACCCGACACACACCCCACACACAGGGGACGCATCCCGGCAGTCTTGCACAGGAAACCAACTATACGTAGCGGTCAGGGAACCGGACAGCGGACGCGACAACAAGCCCATGACTATGCTTGCTCATCTCAGTGACCCGACGACCCATGTGCCATCCCCGCCCGCCCCGGAAATGCCCGCAGCGCCAGACAAAGCAACCAAAAGGGTCGTCTTCGGCCATTAGTACCGGTCAGCTCCACCCCTCACAGGGCTTCCACACCCGGCCTATCAACCACGTGATCCACATGGGGCCTCACCCGCCCCCGAAGGGACGGCAGGAACCGTTATCTTGGAGCAGGCTTCCCGCTTAGATGCTTTCAGCGGTTATCCCTCCCGAACGTAGCCAACCAGCCATGCCACTGGCGCGACAACTGGCATACCAGAGGTTCGTCCACCCAGGTCCTCTCGTACTATGGGCAGGCCTCCTCACGATTCCAACGAGCGCAGAGGATAGAGACCAAACTGTCTCACGACGTTCTGAACCCAGCTCGCGTGCCGCTTTAATCGGCGAACAGCCGAACCCTTGGGACCTGCTCCAGCCCCAGGATGCGACGAGCCGACATCGAGGTGCCAAACCATCCCGTCGATATGGACTCTTGGGAATGATCAGCCTGTTATCCCCGGGGTACCTTTTATCCGTTGAGCGATGCCGCGTCCGTACGCCGGCACCGGATCACTATCTCCGACTTTCGTCCCTGCTCGAGCCGTCACTCTCACAGTCAAGCTCCCTTGTGCGATTACACTCGACACCCGATTGCCAACCGGGCCGAGGGAACCTTTGAGCGCCTCCGTTACTCTTTGGGAGGCAACCGCCCCAGTTAAACTACCCGCCAGGCACTGTCCCCGACAAGGCTCACTTGTCCGGGTTAGGCACCAGATGGGGACAGAGCGGTATTTCACCTTGCGACTCCACACACACTGGCGTGCATGCTTCACGGTCTACCGCCTATGCTACACAATCCGCACCTGATACCAATACCAAGGTATAGTAAAGGTCCCGGGGTCTTTTCGTCCTTCTGCGCTTAACGAGCATCTTTACTCGTACTGCAATTTCACCGAGTTCCTGGTCGAGACAGCGGGGAAGTCGTTACGCCATTCGTGCAGGTCGGAACTTACCCGACAAGGAATTTCGCTACCTTAGGATGGTTATAGTTACCACCGCCGTTTACCGGGGCTTGAATTCACCACTTCACCCCACGAAGGGGCTGATGGATCCTCTTAACCTTCCGGCACCGGGCAGGCGTCAGTGCATATACGGCGACTTACGTCTTGGCATGCACCTGTGTTTTTGGTAAACAGTCGCTACCCCCTGGCTTGTGCCACCCCCAACCGCTCACCGGCGCAGGACCGGATCACCATCAGGGGCCTCCCTTATGCCGAAGGCACGGGAGCGGTTTGCCGAGTTCCTTGACCAGGATTCACTCGCTCGCTTCGGTATACTCTACCTGACCACCTGTGTCGGTTTAGGGTACGAGCGGCACCCGACCTCACGCCGAAGGTTTTCTCGGCAGACAGGATCACCGGATATCGGCCCACAAGGGCCCCATCATCACGCCTCACCCATTACCGTCCCCGGATTTGCCTGGGAACAGGGCCACACGCTTGACCAGGGAAAACCACCTCCCCGGCCGGCTACCTGACCGCGTCACTCCACGCGCTCAACCCACAAGACGCCACGACGAACCACAACCCACCCGCACGATCCGAAGACCATGCAGGAAGGAAATGAAACACCGCCTTGTCGAGCGGGCCGTTGATCGGTCGTGCGCCGGTACGGGAATATCAACCCGTTCATCCATTCGACTACGCCTGTCGGCCTCGCCTTAGGACCCGACTCACCCAGGGACGACGAACGTGGCCCTGGAACCCTTGGTCATTCAGCGGCAAGGATTCACACCTTGCTCCCGTTACTCATGTCTGCATTCTCACTCCCACACAATCCACGGCCAGATCACTCTGCCGCTTCACCTCGCGCAGGACGCTCTCCTACCCAACAGCCAAAAGACTGTTGCCGCGTCTTCGGTGGCGTGCTTGAGCCCCGCTACATTGTCGGCGCGGAACCACTAGACCAGTGAGCTGTTACGCACTCTTTCAAGGATGGCTGCTTCTGAGCCAACCTCCTGGCTGTCTATGCGACTCCACATCCTTTCCCACTTAGCACACACTTAGGGACCTTAGACGACGATCAGGGCTGTCTCCCCCTCGACGACGGAGCTTATCCCCCGCCGACTCACTGCTGGCATACACACGACACGTATTCGGAGTTTGGCTGCTATTGGTACCCCATACGGGCCCGCAAGCATCCAGTAGCTCTACCCCATGCGCGCAAAGAACCAACGCTGCACCTAAATGCATTTCGGAGAGAACCAGCTATCACGGAATTTGATTGGCCTTTCACCCCTAACCCCAGGTCATCCCCTCAGTTTTCAACCTAAGTGGGTGCGGTCCTCCACGCGGTCTTACCCACGCTTCAACCTGCCCAGGGCTAGATCATCCCGCTTCGGGTCCAGGACACACGACTCAAACGCCCATTTCGGACTCGCTTTCGCTACGCCTCCACCCAACGGCTTAGGCTCGCCACATGCCACTGACTCGCAGACTCATTTTTCGATAGGCACGCCATCACCCCACACAAGGGCTCTGACGGTTCGTAGGCGCACGGTTTCAGGAACTCTTTCACTCCCCTCCCGGGGTACTTTTCACCTTTCCCTCACGGTACTCGTGCACTATCGGTCAGACAGTCATACTCAGGCTTACCCAACGGTCTGGGCGGATTCACACGGGATTCCACGAGGCCCGCGCTACTCGGGACACGACTACCGCCAGACGCTGCGCCTTCGGCTACGGGACCATCACCCTCTCCGGTCCGGTATCCAACCCGGTTCACCTCACACAACGCTTTCTCACTGACGTCCAGCACGTCGGCACTGGAACGGCCGCTCCCACGACACCGCGCACGCAACCCCCGACGGGTAACCACACGCACACGGTTTAGCCATCATCCGCTTTCGCTCGCCACTACTCACGGAGTATCCTTTCCTGCAGGTACTGAGATGTTTCACTTCCCTGCGTACCCCCCACCCCAAAAGGGTGGTGCCAGCCCATGACGGCTGACGGGTTGCCCCATTCGGAAATCCTCGGATCAACGTCCTGTCGGCGACTCCCCGAGGCCTATCGCGGCCCCACACGTCCTTCATCGGCACTGTCTGCCAAGGCATCCACCACACGCCCTTGACAACGACCCACGCACCCCAACAGGATGCGGGCCACTGCCCAACGCTGACGAACAACCAAAAAACAAGCAGATCAACTAACACAAAATCATCAGATCACAAAACAAGCAAACAAACCCCACCACGACCCCAACAAAGGCCATGGCAAGGAAAATCAAAACTCGATTGCAAAAAATGCAACACACGACAACACGCACCACCACGCACCCGACACCCAACAGGCACCGGAACCAGCGGAACATGCTCTCATGCTCGCGTCCACTCTCCAGTTCTCAAACCACCACACCACCAAGCCGACCAACCCGCACCACACAAGCACGAACCAACCGACCAGGGGCAGGACAACCACCACACAGCCAGCCGACCAGGCAACACCAAGCCGACAACCGCACCGGGTGGCAATCCGGGGACCCAACAGCATGCACCACACCACCCACACGACCAGGCAACCCCACCAAAGAAGCCACCGACCGCATGACCCGTTTCCCGATCCTTTTCCAGCCAGCACGGACACCCCCACGGCACCAACGGCACCATGACCAAAGGGCATCCAACAAACGCCGCCAGACCAGCGGCACGAAAAAACTCCATAGAAAGGAGGTGATCCAGCCGCACCTTCCGGTACGGCTACCTTGTTACGACTTAGTCCCAATCACGAGCCTCACCTTAGACGGCTCCGCCCCATGCGGGTTCGGCCACCGGCTTCGGGTGCTGCCCACTTTCATGACTTGACGGGCGGTGTGTACAAGGCCCGGGAACGCATTCACCGCAGCGTTGCTGATCTGCGATTACTAGCGACTCCGCCTTCACGCAGTCGAGTTGCAGACTGCGATCCGAACTGAGACCGGTTTTCAGCGATCCGCCCCACCTCACGGTGTCGCATCGCGTTGTACCGGCCATTGTAGCATGCGTGAAGCCCTGGACGTAAGGGGCATGATGATCTGACGTCATCCCCACCTTCCTCCGAGTTAACCCCGGCGGTCCCACATGAGTTCCCACCACGACGTGCTGGCAACATGCGGCGAGGGTTGCGCTCGTTGCGGGACTTAACCCAACATCTCACGACACGAGCTGACGACGACCATGCACCACCTGTGAACCGGCCCCGAAGGGAACCCGCGTTTCCACGGGCGTCCGGCACATGTCAAGCCCAGGTAAGGTTCTTCGCGTTGCATCGAATTAATCCGCATGCTCCGCCGCTTGTGCGGGCCCCCGTCAATTTCTTTGAGTTTTAGCCTTGCGGCCGTACTCCCCAGGCGGGATGCTTAACGCGTTGGCTCCGACACGGGACCCGGAAAAAGGACCCCACATACCAGCATCCACC
>NZ_JGYV01000004.1 GCF_000741575.1 Bifidobacterium cuniculi | reverse complement strand
TCACCGCAGCGTTGCTGATCTGCGATTACTAGCGACTCCGCCTTCACGCAGTCGAGTTGCAGACTGCGATCCGAACTGAGACCGGTTTTCAGCGATCCGCCCCACCTCACGGTGTCGCATCGCGTTGTACCGGCCATTGTAGCATGCGTGAAGCCCTGGACGTAAGGGGCATGATGATCTGACGTCATCCCCACCTTCCTCCGAGTTAACCCCGGCGGTCCCACATGAGTTCCCACCACGACGTGCTGGCAACATGCGGCGAGGGTTGCGCTCGTTGCGGGACTTAACCCAACATCTCACGACACGAGCTGACGACGACCATGCACCACCTGTGAACCGGCCCCGAAGGGAACCCGCGTTTCCACGGGCGTCCGGCACATGTCAAGCCCAGGTAAGGTTCTTCGCGTTGCATCGAATTAATCCGCATGCTCCGCCGCTTGTGCGGGCCCCCGTCAATTTCTTTGAGTTTTAGCCTTGCGGCCGTACTCCCCAGGCGGGATGCTTAACGCGTTGGCTCCGACACGGGACCCGGAAAAAGGACCCCACATCCAGCATCCACCGTTTACGGCGTGGACTACCAGGGTATCTAATCCTGTTCGCTCCCCACGCTTTCGCTCCTCAGCGTCAGTAACGGCCCAGAGACCTGCCTTCGCCATTGGTGTTCTTCCCGATATCTACACATTCCACCGTTACACCGGGAATTCCAGTCTCCCCTACCGCACTCCAGCCCGCCCGTACCCGGCGCAGACCCACCGTTAAGCGATGGGCTTTCACACCAGACGCGACGAACCGCCTACGAGCCCTTTACGCCCAATAAATCCGGATAACGCTCGCACCCTACGTATTACCGCGGCTGCTGGCACGTAGTTAGCCGGTGCTTATTCGAACACTACACTCAACACCCCCGAAAGGATGCCTTGCTCGTGAACAAAAGCGGTTTACGACCCGAAGGCCTCCATCCCGCACGCGGCGTCGCTGCATCAGGCTTGCGCCCATTGTGCAATATTCCCCACTGCTGCCTCCCGTAGGAGTCTGGGCCGTATCTCAGTCCCAATGTGGCCGGTCGCCCTCTCAGGCCGGCTACCCGTCAAAGCCTTGGTAGGCCATCACCCCACCAACAAGCTGATAGGACGCGACCCCATCCCATGCCGCAAAAAGCCTTTCCCACAATCACATGCGATCATGTGGAACATCCGGTATTACCACCCGTTTCCAGGAGCTATCCCGGTGCATGAGGCAGGTTGGTCACGCATTACTCACCCGTTCGCCACTCTCACCAGCCAAGCAAGCTTGGCCGGATCCCGTTCGACTTGCATGTGTTAAGCACGCCGCCAGCGTTCATCCTGAGCCAGAATCGAACCCTCCACAAAAAACATGAAGAGAGCATCAACAACGACTCTCAAAAAACAATCAAGATTTATTCATAAAGGAAAATCAACGAAACACCACCGACCCCACCCCCAAAAGGAGACAGGACACGGCGATGCCCACTCAAAACCTCCCAACCCCATTCACAGCTCTCACTGACCCACACCACACAGGCACGGGCGGGATTGGACTGGCAATCAAAAAACAAACCCTCCAACAAACGCTGGAGGAAGTAGTACAGTACACGCTCTTGAGTTCTCAAACCACCACCACACACCAGGAAAGCCCGGCACCCGAAGGAACCCGACCGCCCAGCGGCAGCAAGAGAAAAACCTACACCACAACCCCAACCCACGCAACCCACACGGCGTGTCGCCAACAATACCAACACCTCCCACACCCAAACCCACACCGACCCCGACCACACGAACCATGTTTCACGGGAAACACCACAAACACCGGCAACCCAATGCCCGCTTTAAATCGAGAAACACACCCAAGACAGTGCCCGCCTTAACGAAGGAAACACACCCCGAACCGACGCCCGCTTCAATCCGGGGACAACGCCCACGTACGCGCCCGGCATGGCTTGCAAGCCATGCCGGGCGCGTACGTCTTTCATTCAGCCACTCAGTCGGCCTCGAAATGGTCGAGCCGGGATGCAATCCAACGGGCGATTTCGTAGGCGCCCTTGGCGCGGATCGTATCGCGCTCGAACTCATCGACGCCGCCGTCGCCGCCGGACGGCTGCAGGAAGTAGGACACAAGCAGATCGCCGTTGCGTAGCGTGCGCAGGGTACAGGAAGCGTCCTTGCCGATTACGGCGCCGGCCTCGTCGAGGTGCAGGCCATCGGCCCGCTGCGCCATGCGCGTGAGTTCCTGGAGGACTTGCGTGGCTGCGTCGTCGGCAGCCGTGCCATGCACCCAGCGCTCCAGCACGTCCATCGTCACGTGCAGCGCTTGCGCCAGACGTGCGGCCCGGGCCAGCGACAGCTGTCCAAGCGGTGCACGCCCGTTCTCGTACTCCGCAATCGCCGTGCGCGTCGCGCCGGCCTTCTTCGCGAGGTCATCCTGCGTGTACCCACACTCGCGACGTGCCTCGGCGAAGGTCGCCGGTTCCGGGGCGCGCACGGCCCAGTCGGCCAGGTCGAGCACGGCGCGCGTGAACTCATCGAGCGTCACGCCGACCGCGCGCGCCAAGCAAACAGCAGTGTCCAGCGGCATGGCGGCAACGCCCCTGTCCCCATGCTCGAGGTCGCGCAGTACGCCGACACCGATGCCCGTCTCCTGTTGTACTTGTTCACGCGTCACGTGGCGCGCTTCGCGCAGGTCCTTGAGTCGCGCACCGTCGTTGGCCGCATCAGTCATGGCAATCTCCCTTCCTCGGGGTCCACCCACCAGCCGTGGGCATTGCCGACACTCTAGGTCGTTTTGTACGGCAATTCAAGTCAGCGGCGGGTGGATATGGGCAGCTGGCGGCCGCAGGTTCTCGCCTTCGGAGGGTCGCCGGCGCCGACATGTTCCCTTTCCATCCATGAGAGAACCGACGATCGCTCATTCCCGATACCGCAGGAAAGCGCTGTACCCTTCCATGCCCAGGTCCACGACAGCACAACGTTGCCGGTAGTTCACCAGCTCGTACCGCTTGCCGTCGGCGTGGAAGCGGTCATAGTCGGCCTGGTCGCGGTAATAATCCACGTACAAAGCGCAGTTCAGTCTCCGGCGGCGGTACGCCTCCATGATGTCCTCCGCAACACCCCAGGCCTCCTCACGGAGGTCCTTGAGGGCGAAACGTACCGCATCGGCATATGCCCATGCGCGTTCCGAGTCGGACACGTCCATCATTTCGAAACGGAGCACCTCGGTTGCCGAACATTCGGCGGCTACGGCCATGGCTTCCACGCTCAGTCCCGCCTCCAGACGGGTTTCGCGCAATTCGGCACCAGTCACCTCGGGGCGTTCGTCGCCCGCCGTGAGGGGAGGCACGGGGCGAAGCTGCACTTCGGGCGCCCGTCGCCAACCTCCCCATCCCCGGAACGCGCGGACGGGGTGCGCATATCCTTCCGGCCTCCTCAGGGCCGGGTCCACCCAGGAAGGCGACTCGCCACTCAATGACGGAAGGAACGCGGTGTAGATATCCCCTTCCTTTTGGCGTTCCTGGACCGATATGGCATCAGCCTGGACCAGGCTGTCGGCATTCCATGCATGACACAGGTCCACCGCAATCCTGGCGATAGCTGTGGCATCCGCCACGACATCATGAGTATCCGGGCGCCGCTTGAGCACACGCAGCACCACCCGTTCCGCCGCATACAAGGTGGACTGCATGTCAACATAGGTTCCCTTGCCGCGCATGGCAGGATCCGGATACGACGTATCGAAGAAATCACGCACATCGAACACACCGTTGCAGGGTGCCCCCAAGGCCGCACGCGCCAGCTCCAGGTCAAGCACTGCCCGCACTGACTGGGGGCGCTCGAACACCGCCATGACATCATCCCCCAGGAACGTCATGAACCCGGGCCATGCCTGCGCGAAGGACGGCGCATCCTGCACGTCCTCGGCCGTGATCCTCCCGTTGGTTTTCACGTACCGCTCCATGAATTCGCCCATGCCAGGATTGATGAGCTGCCGATACGTCTCCACGATCTTGCCATCCCGTACGCGCACCGCACCGATGGCGCATATGGCATCCTTGGCGCCCAACGCTACCTGTACCGCAGTGAAATCCAACGCCATGGGCGCTCCTTCATGTCCCGGAATCCGACTTTGCCACCACCCTAGCGGCTGGTTGCCTAATGTTCCAGCAGCAACACGCAAAGATTCGCGCGCCCTGGGCGAACAAGACCCCCACGACGATAACCGCTGACGAAGCGGCCACCCTCCCTGACGCGGCAAGCACAACCAGCCACCGCGCACAATCCGAGTTGTGCGCCGCCTGGGAGCGCAGAATTTTTTCGCGGCCGAAAATGTGCGCCACCCCGGCCGACGGCCACCCGCCGACTACCATGGCCATCATGGACACCACCGATCTCACCATCCGCCGCGCCACGCAAGCCGACATCCCCGCCATCGCCGCGCTCCTCCACCAGGTCAACGACGTGCACGCCGACGGTCGCCCCGACCTCTTCGAGCACGGAGCCCGGAAATACGACGACCGGCAGCTCGCGCGGATCCTCGACGACCCCACCGGCCACCCCGTCTTCGTGGCCGAACGCGGCGGCGCGGTCACCGGCTACGCCTTCTGCCAGCGCGAGGACTTCACCGGCCCCGGCAGCAACATGACCGACCACGTGACGCTCTACATCGACGACATCTGCGTCGACGAGCGCAGCCGCGGCATGCACATCGGCACCGCGCTCTACCGACACGTGCTCGACTACGCGCGCGCCACCGGCTGCCACAACGTCACGCTCAACGCCTGGGCCTGCAACCCCGGCGCCGTGAAGTTCTACGAAAGCCTGGGCATGAGCGTCTACAAGTACGGCATGGAGCAGGTCCTCTAGCCGGCCATGGCGACACCGACGTCGCCCGACTGGACATACCGCACCGTGAACTCGTCGATGTCGTACAGCTCGGCCAGCGATTCCCAGTAGAGCGCGGCCGCTTCCCCGCTGTCCGTCGCCGGGCCGCCGTCCTGCACGATGGTGATGGTGCTGCCGTCGGCGATGCAGCGGGCAGGCGCGGGCAGGTCGTCCCGCAGCCGGTCGCACCGGGCTGCGGCCTGCCGCAGCCGCTGCGCGGTGACGGAGGACGTCACGCGCAGGGCGCCGTCGTCCGCCGCGGGCAGGCGCACCATGAGCAGGACGGCGACGCCGACGGCGAGCGCCATCGCGACGACTGCCGCGGCCATGGCCGCCCAGATCCGTCGGTAAGCGTGACCACCGTCAGTGGGGACGGCCTCGACCGGCGGGATGCCGTGCAGGGTGGGAGTGTCGTCGATGTCGGACAGCCGCGGCACGGCCGTCGGCACGTGCCGGGCGTTCCCCCAGTCGGCGGTTTCGTGACCGAGGATCCGCCGGCCGCAGACAAGCGCGGTCATGACGCACCCGCGGCGGCATGGACCATGGTCAGGGTGAAGGTGCCGTCGTCGCTGACGCAACCGCCGTAGGCGGCGCCGTCCAGCGCGATCGACGGCCGCCCGTCGAGCCGTCCCAGGCTGAAGTACTGGTCGGCAGCGCTACCGATGGTTGCCTTGAGTTGGTAGTCGCCGTCAGCCAGTCCGTAGAATTCGACGACGCCCCGGCCGCTGCCTACGGCGATGGTGTGCCAAGTGCCGCCTTCGCGCCGCAGGAGCCTGTAGCCGGCGCTGCCCAGTTCGTGGCCGGCGACATCGACGGACCGCACGACCACCGTGTGGCCGATGGCGTCGTCGGCCAGGGCCACGCGCACGCCGACGGTGCACGCAAGTACGGAGGCAGCGAGGTCACGGATGGAGCTTTTCGTCATGGCGCCTTCTCCCGATCGGCCCGGGACGGCGACCTGCCGCCCCGCTGTTGCCTCACAGGTTAGGTGGCGCGTGGTGGCCGCGCACTCCCCCGGCGGGACGATTCCACAGCGGGGCATCATCCCCGGGAATGAGGTCGGTTTTGCGATCGACAGCGATATTTTCGAATCATCCGCTATGATGGGGAGCGCAATCCACGGTTCGTGGAGCGAACACCCATGGTTTCCCAGTTCATCGGCTGACGATGACGTATATGCAGCAACCGGCGTCGGGGCTGACCGGCGTCGATGTTGCGGACCATGTTCACGTGATGCACTGAAACAGACAAAAAGGACACGATAGATGAGCACAGCTGCAGCCCTACGCAACGCACTGTTCAGCAACCCAGGTGACGTGTATGACGTCGACTCCGAGGAGGGGCGCCGCCAGGTCCCTGATTCCCACCAGCACGGCCAGCGACAGAGCCACCAGTCGCAGCACCGCAAGGGCGGCCAGCAGCGCGGACAGCGCCGCCACTGAACGGTTGGGCGGCTGCGTCGTGGGGAATGCGGCCGCCGAATGACGATCGGGGGTGCCCTCGTGGTGGAGGGCACCCCCGATCGTCGTTTCGTTGTCGGCGGTTCGCCAGAGGGCGTCCGATGCGTTCCACGTCCAGGCTGCCTGCGGGAGGCGGATCACTGGACGTCGTCGAGCTGGACGACGGTGACGTTGGCGGGATCCTGGAGTTCGTCGATGCCGTAGTCGGTGTGATCAAGGCCGACGACGACGCCCAGGGCCATCATCAGGACGGCGAGGGTGGCGGCGAATGCCATCACCATCCCCTTGCCGTGCCTGCGGAACGCCACGCTGTCGATGAATGCGGGGCGTTGCACGCCGGTCAGCGCGACTGGCGGCATGGCGGACTGTTGTTGGTTGTGCTGCTGCCTCTGCGGCCTCCCGTTGCCGGTGTTCCCCAGAGGATCGTGGTTGGTCTTCATTGACCTCACCTTCTTCCCTTATCCGTGGTGCCATTCTAGCGGTGCGAGGGGTGGTTCGGCCGGGATTATGCAGGATGTGGGCATGATGTCGGGGGCCTTTGGGCTTATGAGGTGTGGGTTAAGTGCGGGAGGGGCGGATAGAGGGCCCGAAAAGGGCGGAATGGCAAGGGGTGTACTGGGAGGTGCCGGCTTAACCCACCCCTCATAAGCACCGAGGGGGTATCGGAGGCGAAAGATTCACGTGGCAGGGCACCCACGTCGAGGAATTGTTCATTTTTTGAACAAAATCTAGGACGCGGGCGAGCCGCCGGCCCGCCCGCGTCCTAGATTTTGTTCAAAAAATGAACAATTCCTCGGCAGAACGGATACGGGACCGGTACCGTACCAACGCGGTCAGGACTCACGTCCCGTCAGGTGGCGGAAAAGTTCACGGTCGATGGCCTGGTCCAGGCGCAGGTCCGTGCGGGTGACCTTGATGCTCTTGCCGTGGTCGTCGGGGCGTTCCACCAACTGCGGCGTGGAGAAGTCGACCACATGACCCACGTAGTAGTACTTGGCGGAGTCTGATTCCTCGCGGCGCATCACGAACAGGGGAACGAAATGCCCGTCGCACCATGCGTCGCTGCCTACCGTGCCGTCGGCGCGTGATTCCAGCCATGCGAATTCCGGGGAGTCGGGGGTCCTGCCGTTCTTGCTGTACCACAGCAATTCGCGCTCGTTGAGGAAACGGTCGGCGTACTGGCTGGCCGCGTATTTGACGAAGATCGGCATGGTGCCGGTGGCGTCGTCGCGCTTGTAGCCGCCGACGTTCTGGCCATTCACCTGGCCATGCCATCCCAACAGGCGCTCCACTTCGGCCAGCTTGTATTTATGCCCGTAGACCAGGCCCCGGTCGGCTTCCTGCGAGCGTCCGGTCAGTTCCCATTCGTGCAGGAGGTCCGTGCACATGAGCAGGCCGGTGGCCACGCAGTCACCGAGGAACATGCGGAAGGAGGCGTTGCGTTCCAACCGGTCGCGGAATTCCCCATCCAGACCGATCCGGGCATCGTCGTCGGTCCCCATCACCCGGATCAGCGGCATGGCGCCGTACCGGGCGTGCGTGGTCGAATCGAAATAGGTGTAATCGAGTACCCGCAGTGCCGATTCGAATTGTTCTTCGGTAAGGTATGCCTCGGGGAAGCGTCGGGCGATCGCCTCCTGCAGTTCCTCGGCAGTGCGTGCGTCCCGCGTGTGGACCGTGCCCTCGGAGAACCCGCACAGTTCGTCCAGGATGACGAGTTCCTGCGGACGCAATCCGGGCAGCAGGATCTCGGTCGCCATCTTGAGGACGCTGTTGCCGCGCTCGTCGATCGGTTCCAGGCTTTCGAGCATGGAGGGGATGATGCGGTAATCCTTGGCCTTTCCCATCTTCTGTTCCATCGTGTGCACGAAGGCATAGTAGGTGCCGCCGAGCCGGTCCTGCGACGTCGCCTTCTTCGAGGAGGACGCCCGTTTCGCCGTGGCCATGGTGAGTACCAGCGACGGGTCGTGCATGTGCACATCGCACAGCATCGGGATGCGTCCCAGTTCATAACGCAGGTTGGCGTATTGCACGCCGAGCCGACGCATGTCCGACCATTGCGCACGGTCAAGGGATGCAAGGACGCGTTCGCGCGCAATGCGGTCGAAGCTGACGGAAGACAGGCCGATCGATTCACGCTGCAGGTTCTTGCGCGCGGTGTCGCCGTCGCCCACGTTGCCGTACAAGGCGACCGGTATCAGCCAGTTGTTGGCGTAGTTGGCAATGAAATCGATGACGGTCACGCAGGTCTTGCCCGGTGCCTTGCGCAGGCCGCGGCCCAGCTGCTGGGTGAATACGATGCTCGACTGGGTGTTGCGCAGCATCACGATCTGGTTCACCGCGGGGATGTCGATGCCTTCGTTGAAGAGGTCGACGGTGAACAGGTAGTCCAGGTCGCCGCGTTCCAGGGCGTCGATGGCGTCCTCACGTTCCGGGCGCGGCGTCTTGCCGCTCACCGCCCTGGTGCGGTACAGCCGCTCGGCCTGCTGGTTGACGTGCCGGTTGAACAGGTCGCTCAGCTGCCGTGCCTCGGCGGTCCGCGAACAGAACACGATGCCCTTCACCGGCAGGTCGTAGGAGCCGTACTTGAGCAGCATGTCGATCATGTAGCGCACGCGCTCCTCGCTGGCCAGCTGGCCGATCTCGAAGACGAGCTGGCCGTCCTTCGCCTGTTCGCCGTCGCCCACGACGATGCGCGCATCCCCGGTCCCGAGGTATTCGGTGACGCCGTAGTAGTGGAAGGGGCAGAGCATGTCCGCGTCCATCGCCTGCTGCAGCCGGATCTCGTAGGCCACGTTGTAGTCGAACAGTTCGAAGATGTTGATGCCGTCGGTACGTTCCGGCGTGGCAGTCATGCCCAGCATGAAGCCGACGCCGTCGAACCAGTCGATGACCTCGCGGTAGCGGGCGGCGCCGGCATGGTGGACTTCGTCGACGAGCACGTAGTCGAAATCCGTGGGGTCCAGGTCGTGCAGCACACGCGACCCGTTCGCACACAAGGTGTCGATGGTGGCGATACGAAGCGCGCGTCGGTCTCCTTGCTCGCGCCGGTCACCAGGCCGAAGTCGCGTTCGTCGCCGCCGAGCACGCGCAGGTAGGAGGCGCGGGCGGCCTTGAGGATCTCCGTGCGGTTCGCCACGTAGAGCATCCGCCGCGGGTTCAGCGCGCGTACGTCCAGCGCGGACAGGATGGTCTTGCCGGTGCCCGTCGCGGAGATGACGATCGCCTTGCGCGCCCCCCGTGCACGGAGCTTGGCGAGGTTCGCGAGTGCCTCGTCCTGCATCGCGTTCGGCGCGATCTGCCGCGGCTGTGCCTGCACGGCTTGCCGCGGTGCGCACTCGAACTGTTGCTCGTACTGCACGATCCAGTCGTCGGTCAGTTCCACGGACTCGCGCAGCTGCGTGCCGAGTTCCGTGCGGACCTGTCCGAGCAGTTCGGAGCCGTCGGTGGCGGCGACGCGCAGGTTCCACTCACGCTGGCTGCCGAGCGCACTGCAGGTGAGGTTGGAACTGCCCACGTACAGGTTCGCGACGTCGTCGTGCGTGAACAGGTAGCCCTTGGGGTGGAAGTCGGTGCCTGAGTCCTGCCAGACGCGCACGTCGACGTCGGCGTACTCCTGCAGCTTGCGCAATTCGCGGAACGCTGCCGGCGAGTTGAAGTCGTTCTTCGTGGAGGTGATGATGGTGCCGCCGTCGGCGTCGAGGAACGACTGGTACATGCCCTTGAGCGCGTTCTCGCTGACGAAGGCGACGGACATGGCGAAGTCGTCGCAGTCGCGCAGTTCGCCGCGCAGCGCGTCGCCCATGGTGGAACCGCGCCGGTTGGAGATGAGGCGCGGCGTGTAGGTGCCGGGGGCGTCGTCGTCTGCGCGGATCAGGCCGGAGGTGATGTCGGTGAGCATCGCCTCCTCGAGTTCGCTGGTTTCGTCGTGCTGCATGCGCGCTTCCCTTCTCCCGCCGATCGGTTGGATCCAGGATAGCGCGGGATCTGCCGACGGATCGGCAGCTGCAGGTCAGTCGGAGTAGTGCAGCACGACGTACACACCGTTCGGACGGGACATCAGTTCCCGCTGGACCGTGCGCATGACGTAGTTGCCCAGCTCGTAAGGATAGCCCGCTTCGTAGGGATGCATGCGGTCGTAGCTTTCCTGGTCGGCATAGTAGGGCAACGGCAACGCGGGACCTTCGCCACTCTTGGTGTCGCCAACGACCTTTTCCAAGGTGTCGATGAGCACGGAGATGCGCATGGAGGCTCCTTCCATGTACGCGCGCATGTCAGATGCATAATCGGACAGCGTGCCATCGAGGTCCATCAGGCCACGGTGGAGTTCCAGTTCACGGATTTGCTCCACCGGGCATCCCGTAAGTTGGGACGCGCGCTCGAGGCTGAGGCCGAGTTCCTCGCGCACGGCACGGATCTGCACGCCGAGGCCCGCTGCGTCGAGTTCGCGTTGGAGGTTGACGGGGATGTTATCCTCGGCAGCGTCCACGGGATCGTCATCCCGGAAGAACCCGTGGTCCCGAGTCCAGCCGAATTCCTTCTCAAAACGGGCATCGAACAGTTCCCGGTTACGCTGGGCCGCATACTCCGGCATGTCGTCGGTGTAGGTCCCCTGGCATGCCGGTTCGGCCTCGGGATCCCGTTCGAGCATGGTCTTGTCGCCTTCGATCAGGCTGTCGGCACCAAGTTCATGGAGGATTTGCACGGTGATCCGCGCAATCAACGCCGCGTCCGCACAGGAGTTGTTCTGGTCTTTGCGCTTCTTCTCGTCGAGCACGACGCGCATGGCGCTGGTCAAGCCCGTCTTCTTGTCAATGTCCGGACGTTGCCAGTCGAGTCTGCGCGGCACGCCGTAGATGAAGAACAACGCACAGTCGAACCACAGGCTGTCCGGCATCTCGTCCTCCATACGGTGATCGAACAATGCCGAACCCGCTAGTTCCAGCATGTCGGTCGGGATGTTGTAGGAGACGAGCTCGTCCTCGCCGATGAACTTGAGGAACCCGGGCCACGCTTCCTTGAACGTGGGCGCGTCGCGGACCATGTCCGTGGTGACGTGGCCGTTGCGGCTGTATTCGTACTTGCTGATCTCCTTGTCGCCCGGGTTGACGAGCTGGTAGTAGGTGTCCACGATCTGTCCGTCGCGTACGCGTGCCGCGCCGATCGAGCAGATGCTGCCGCCGCCGGTGGCGAAGTCGATTGCCGTGAAGTCAAGTGCCATGGTGTTTTCCGCGTTCCTTTCGCAGTGTCGGCAGACAGCCTGCACACGACCATGCAGCCGCCGTGCCGATTCCTGTCTCCGACAGTAGTGGAACATCGGCCATTCGGCATGTTCGCCACGCGCACCACGACACAATCGCGGCAAGTGGCGGGTTGGACGGCATGTCCGAGGCCCGAGCTGCGCCGTCACTGGCCGATTCATCGACGGCACGGCCTTGCATCTGCGCTTCAAGTCGCGCTATCTGCCTTAAGTGCGTGTTTTCGGCCTGTCCCGGACCTCTATCTGGCTTAAGTGCGAGTCGAGGAAGGTAGCGTCAATTATTCATAACAAGTTTTCTGCATTATTTCGCAACTTTACGTATTGTTCATGCCTTTATAGTGCCTACAGCGACGGCATGGTCGAGATGCCGACTCGCACTTAAGCCAGATAGAGGTCCGGGACAGGCCGAAAACACGCACTTAAGGCAGATAGCGACGGACGAGATCGCGTACAGCACCGTATGCGGCAACCATCAGGGCATGTACGGCAGTCACTCAGGCGGCGCATGCCCAGCACATTGCGCCGCGACACGCAAGCGCGCTCTGTCATCCGCGAACGACACACCGTTCGTCAGCGGATTCCAAGGAATGCAATGCACCATGGAGTTGTTGGGAACATGGAGAAAGGAGCAGTCCGTGAAACCCAAGAAACAGCAAGCAGCGCCGAAGCCGGTCGCCAAGGTGGACGCCGTTGTCTACCGCAGCATCCTGCTGCCCTACAATCCGTTGCGCGCATGGAGCCGCAACGGCAAGCGCCGTTTGCAACGTGTCGCCAGCGCCACGGCCTGAGCGACAATCACCCACACCCTTCGCACCGCCCGGGCATGGCCGCCCGGACGCTCCACCGGCACGGCGGGGTGATGGCCATGCTTCATGGCCTTCACCCCGCCGTCGTCATATGGCCGACACCATGAATGGCCCGTTATCTGTTGCTACGATGTTCCTTAGCGACAGATAATTGATTATCTGTCGCTAAGGAACATCGTAGCAACAGATAACCGAGAGGATGTGACGCATGTGCCAGTGGAAGATCCCCGCCATGGGACTGGAAACACACACGTGGATCATTCCCGAGGGAAGCGGGGTCTCCCGTAGCCGGCGTTCGCGAGGCAACGGCCCATACCAATCCGCCGTCCCCATCCGGCTGTCCGGACTGGACGTCGACATCCCCGGCGAACTCGCCGCCCAGGTGGAGGAAGCCACCAAGGCACTGCGTGCCTTTGACGACTACGCCATGTTCCGGCTGGGGGACCAAGTACAGACCCTGGGGCCCATGAGTGCCGTACTGATGCGCACCGAGGCGACGTCTTCCTCACAGATCGAGCATCTCACCGTGGACGCGAAGAACCTGGCATTGGAGATGATCCACGAGAGCAACAGCGAAAATGCCGCCGTAGTGGTCGGCAACGTACGGGCCATGGAATCGTCCCTCCAGCTGGCCGAACACCTCAGCAAGGAGAACCTGCTGGCCATGCACCGGGCGCTGCTGTCCGCGCAACGCGGCTTCGAACAGTATGCAGGACGACTGCGTGACGAAGTGATCTGGGTGGGGACGGATTCGCATTCACCCCGGGGTGCCTCTTTCGTCGGCCCGCAGCCCGAACTCATCGACGCCTCACTTGACGACCTCATCGCCTTCCTCCAGCGCGACGATCTTCCCGCACTCGTGCAGTGCGCACTGGCCCATGCCCAGTTCGAGACGATCCATCCTTTCGTGGACGGCAACGGACGCACCGGCCGCGCGCTCATCCACGCAATACTGCGCAACAAAGGCATCACCACACACATGGCCCCGCCGGTTTCCGCGGGACTGCTGCGGCAGACCGAACGCTATTTCGACACCTTGACCGCGTTCCGCGCCGGCGACGCCGCTCCCCTGGTATCGCTCTTCGCCGAGGTCGGCCTGTTCGCCGCACGGAGCGGCACGGCACTCATCGATGACCTCGACGACCAGCTCATGCAGATCCGCCAATCGCTCAGCGGCGTACGCAAGGATGCGGCCGTGTGGAAGGTCATCCCTCACCTCATCGCCCAGCCGATCCTCAACACCAGGTACCTGCAGGACGAGGTCGCCCTGAGCAAGCCGCAGGCGGAACGCGCGCTGCGCACCCTGGCGGAACACGGCGCCATCACGGCCCGCAACAGCGCGAAGCGGAACGTGGTCTGGGAACAGCGGGACATCCTGGACGTGCTGGACGGATACGCCGAGTCCTTGCGCAGGCGGTGAAGCCGGGCACCCGGCACCCGCGCTCAGGACCTCGGCACGTTCACCGGCCCCGTCACCGTGCAGACACCGGCGACCATCATGCCCAACCAAGGGAAACCCGATTTTGCCAGTTTGGCATACCGATGCATCACCACGGTAGGCACACAGTTGTACCACCACGTACGAAAGGGCCACTACCATGCCAACCCGTCAACTCACCCCGTATCCTGGCATCCACGGCGGCACTCGCGACCATCCTCACCGCCGCCGCATGCTCAGGCAGCAACAACGCCGGCACCGACCAAAACGCCGCAGGCGACGCGGACCATGCGGAGCTCCTCTTCTGGGAATGGGACTCCGGCAACACGATGACGGACCTCATCGCCGACTTCGAGAAGGACAACCCCGGCATCACCGTCAAGTTCAGCTCCACCGGCACCGCCTCGGACACGCAGACAGCGCTGTCCAACGCGGTGGCGGCCGGCAACGGCGCGCCGGACGTCGTCATGCTGGAGGATCCCACGGTCACGCAGTTCGCCGTCACCGGCGACCTGGTGGACCTCACGGCCTTCGGCGCCGAGAAGGAGGCGGACAAGTTCGTCTCCAGCCCCTGGAACAAGCTGCAAATGGACGGCAAGCCCTACGCGATGCCCATCGACTCGGGCCCCGAGATGTTCTTCTACAACAAGGCCGTCTTCGACAAGGCAGGCGTGGACTGCGCGAGCATCAGGACCTGGGACGACTCTACGAGGCGGCGAAGAAGATCCGGACCACCGGTTCCTACATCGCCAACAACTCCGGCAGCGCCATGGAGTTCCGGCCCTTCACCGCACAGGCCTGGCAGGTGGGCGCGCACCCATGGAAGGTCGACGGCGGCTCGGCCCTCGCCATTACCGCGCAGTCCAGGCAGCAGACCGCGGCCTACAAGTTCATCGAGTACCTGACCCTCGGCAAGGGCGCGGTCACCATGGCGGACACCGGCACCTTCCCCAGCCTGAAGTCCATTCTGGAGGACCCGCCCTTCGTCGATCCCGACACCGAGTCGAACCGCAAGGTCAACGCCTTCTTCGGCGGCCAGAACGTCAACGAGGTCTTCGTCGAGGCCGCCCAGCGCCCCGTGAAGGCCTTCCAGTACCTGCCCTGCAACGCCTTCGCGCAGTCCAAGTTCGGCGACGACATCTCCCCCGCCTACGCCAAGGACAAGACGCTGGAGGAAGGCTTCCGCGACTACGGCCACGCCGTCGACCCCGGCTCCCGCCAGTCCCGGAGCCCGTCGAGCCCAGTGTTCCGCCGTTTCGCGCTCGAACTGTGCCGCAGGCTGGCCGAGCGGTACGCGGATAACCCGACGGCGACCGCCTGGCACGTGGGCAACGAATACGGCTGGAACAACCGGCATGACTACTCCGACGATGCACTGCTCGAAATCCGCTCGCGGGTAATTGCACGCGCCACCATGCGAGGGTGACACGCGCCACGGCCCCGTCATGACTGCCGTGAACCGGGGGTGGGCGTCAAGCCGGTCAGGGGAAGGAACGCGACGGTGTCATAGGAAGACAAGGCCATACCGGGTCCGCACTTCACCGTGCACGGAGGCCTGCCACTCCCCTGCGAACTGCATCCTCGAGATCGCACGGACCGCGTCACGGTCCACCGGCGCCCAATTCAGCGCAGGCATGCGTTCCGGTCTCACCCATTTCAGTTGCGCATGCTCGCTGCGCCGGGGATGGTCCGCACGCATCCTGCAGAGGAACACGGCCAATTCCACGCGCCCGAAATCGTACAGGTATCCCGCCGTGCACACTTCGTCTCCCACCAGCACGTCGCAGCCGAGCTCCTCGTGAATCTCGCGGCGCAGGGCGCGCCGGGGAGTCTCGCCGTCCTCGATCTTGCCGCCGGGAAACTCCCAGTAGCCGGCGAGCGACTTGCCCTGTCCGCGTTGCACGCACAGCACCTGCCCCTCCGCATTGACGATGGCCGCGCCCACCACACGGATGGACTTGACGGAACGGACGGAATCTGCCATGGCACCTACCTCCTGGTCGGACTGGTCGGACACTGCAGCGCCGTGCATGTACGGGCCCTGCAGACACGCACACCCTAACGCAAAGGCGCCCCTGCCTCCGCCACGCTCACCCCGCAGGGGAAGTCCGCGACGGAAACAGGGGCGCCCTGTTTCACATGAAACACCGCATCACTGCATGGCTGCCACCTTGGCACGCGCCTCGCGACGACGCACCATGAAGGCGTGCAGGTTGCTCGCCACCGCGCACAGCAGCACGACGAGCAGCACGACCATGCCCCACTTGCCGCCGCTCTGTGTGGCGACCGCGTAGGCGGCAGTGCCCTGCTCGTGGCCGGACTGGGCGATCACCAGGCACACGGACATCACGGTGGTGCCGACGGCGCCTGCGAGCTGCTGGAAGGTGGAGAACATGGCGTTGCCGTCGGGCTGCACCTCAGGGCGGATGACGCTCATGCCGGCGGTCATCGTGTCCGGGTAGGCCATGGAGAAGCCGGCCATGTAGGCGATGTAGCCGATGCAGATCATCCACACGGTCGCGGACGGGTGCACCAGGAGGATCATCAGCAGGATGCCGACGACGGCCAGTACCATCGTGCCCATGATCGGCTTGAAGGCGCCGAAGCGGTCGAGCAGGGCGCCGCCGACCGGCGCGAGGATCGCGCCGAGCAAGGCGCCCGGCAGGATCAGCAGGCCGGCGGTGGCCGGCGAGGCGCCGAAGCCTAGCTGGGACAGGTTCGGGATGAGGTATCCGAAACCGATGGTCACGCCCTCGAGCATGACGTAGGCCAGCAGGTGCCAGCGGAACGGCACGTTACGCAGGATGCCCATGCGGATGAGCGGATCGCGCGACTTCCGGCACAGCGCGGCGAACCACACGAGGGCGATGACCGCCACCACGAGCAGCACGACGGCCATGAGCCACTTGCCGCCCGCTCCCTCGGTCGCGGCCACGGCGGCACCGAACTGGTCGAGCGCGAACACGAAAGCCACGAAGCCGACGAGCAGCAGCAGGAGCTGCACGAAGTTGAACTTGGCATGGGCGGTCGGGCGAGGCTGGCGGATGGTGAAGAAGCCCATGAAGAAGGCGATCACCAGGAAGATGGTCAGCAGGGCGAACATGGTGCGCCAGCCGATCGACTCGCAGGCCACGCCGCCGACGGTGGGGCCGAGTGCGGGGGCGATGGCGCACACCATGTTGCCCACGCCCATGAGCAGTCCGAGGCGGGAGCGCGGCGACTGTTCGAGGATGATGTTGAACATGAGCGGCAGGGAGATGCCGGTGCCGATGCCCTGCAGCACGCGCGCGGCCATGAGCAGCCAGAAGTTCGGGGTGGCTGCCGCGATCAGCAGGCCCGCCACGCACAGCACGACCGCCACCACGAAGCAGGACTTGATGGTGAAGCGCCGGTTGAGGTAGCTCGACAGCGGCGTGACGAGGGACACGGTGAGCAGGTAGCCCGTGGTGAGCCACTGCACGGTGGCCGCGTCCACGGAGAACTCCTCCATGATCGTCGGGAAGAGCACGTTCGTCATGGTCTCCGTGAGGATGCCGATGAACGCCATGATGCCCGTGGCGATGACCGCGCACAGCAGCTTCCCGCTGATCTTCTCGCCAGGGTGGTCGTGATAGTTGTCCGACGTGGGGTTGCCCGGGTCGTCGGGGTCGCTTTCATAGTCAGTGTCGTCGTTGATCGGCCCATCGCCGAAATCGGGGACCTCGGCCATCACGGCCTGGTCGATGACGATCTCCTCCTCGGTGGAGTTGTCGTCGTGATGCTCTGCGGAGACGCGTTTGGGCATAAAAGTCGGCTGTTCCCAGCACACCTTTCTTGGCCCGGGGCGATTTCGGCACACTCCGCGTTGCCGGGCGCTACGGAAGGGCACGCCGCTTGCGATGGCTTGCGGCACAAAGAAGCGAGGCACGGCAGCCTCGCATACGCCGAAGATTATACGACCCGGGCCAAGACGAATATGCACCATACCGGACCACTATGTGGGGGCGCAATATGCCCATCATGCGTTGAGAGATATCAAAATTCGCCCCATCGCCATCTATGACATGTGGAAAACCTTGATATTCCGCCATTGTTGCGGCACCCTATGTGCCGATATACCGAAAATTGATATCTCTCAACGACATATGGCCCGCACCAGGCGTCCCGCCACCCCTTACAGGTCGATCCAGAAGCGCTTGACGGTCTCGTCGCCGTCCTTGACCGTGTTTTCCAGCTGGCCGCCATTGTCCAGGATTGTCCGCTCACTGCCCACGTTGCCGTCGTGGCAGGTCACCAGCAGCCGCCCGATGCCGATTGCACGGGCCTCGTCCTTGGCGGCGGCCAGCATCGCCTTGGCGTACCCACGCCGTCGGTACGTGGGCAGCACGCTGTAGCCGATATGCCCGCCGACACGCAGCAGGTAGTCGCTGAGCTCATGGCGCAGGTCCAGGAAGCCGACGACGGTGCCGTCGGGCAGCGTGGCCAGCCAGGTCGTGGACGGCACGTAGCCGTCGCCGTAGTCGCGGCGTCCATGCCCCTCGAAGTCGAGCCAGTCGCGGTAGGTGGCGCAGCCAAGGAGGCCGGCGGTGCCGTCGTCGGCGCCATCGGCCAGCAGTGACTCACGGGCGGCCATGACCTGACCCTCGTGGTCGTGCTGCGGCAGCGTGAGCGTAATCGTCGTCATGTCAGACTCCATCCGTGGCGGCGACGGCCTCGGCTTCGTTGAGCCGGGATCCGCGGTCCATCGCAGCATAGCAGCACAGCGAGCCAAGGACCAGCAGCACCGCCCCCGTCCAGAACGTCGCCGAGGGCATCGTGCGCAGCAGGATCGACGTCGCCAGGGTCGAGAGTATGGGCGAGGCGTAACTGAGCGTGGAGAGTGCCTTCAGGTCGCCGTAGGTGATGGCGTAGTTCCACAGTGCGTAGCCGGCGGTCAGCGACACGGTGCCGCCGACCAGCGGCAGGATGCCGGCGGCCAGCTGGGTCGCCGTCGGCATCGGCTCACCCTGCGCGAGTTCGATCAGCCAGGTGACCCACAGGACGGCGGCGATGGCGACGAAGAAATAGGCGACGGCGTTCTTCGACGCACCCCAACGTGGCGTGAGCGTACTGTAGACGGCCCACATGAGCGACGCGGCGGTCGCCAGTACGTACGGCAGCGGGTTGGCGACCGCGCCGGCGAACGGCGTGCCGTTGCCGAAGATCTGCCTGCCGCCGACGGCCAGGAGGATGCCGACTGCGGCGACGGCGACGCCGGGGATGAGGCGAAGGAAGGTGGACGTGCGGTGGCGGCGCATGGTGACGACGCAGAGTATGGCCAGCAGGATGGGCCAGAGGTAGTTGAGCATGGAGATTTCCAGGGTCTGCGTCTGGGAGCGTGTGTGGCCGACTGCCATCGACATGCAGATCTCATAGCCGACGAACAGCGCGCCGCAGGTCAGCAGGTAGCGGGGCGGAATGGCGCGCAGCGGATCCGGGCGATAGACGAGGAAGAGTCCCAGGGCGCCCAGCGTATACACGAGCGCAGCGCCTAGAATCGAGCCGTAGGCGGCCAAAGTGAGCTTGAGCAGTCCGAAGGTCAGGCTCCAGCAAAGAAGCGCGGCAATGCCGCAAAAGAATGGACGACGGGAGTGCATGTCAAGCCATGGTACGCGGCGTAGCGGAGAATCCCTGCGGGGCACTTCCCTACACGAGGGGGAAAATAAAAGGAGGGGGTGTCCCGCAACGGGACACCCCCTCGAAAGAAGAAAGCGGCAGCGTGCTACTCTCCCGCACCCTACCAGGTGCAGTACCATCGCCGTGCCAGGGCTTAGCTACCGGGTTCGGAATGGGACCGGGCGTCTCCCCTGGGCCAAGGCCACCGCAAAACCAACAAAGACCCGACACACACCCCACACACAGGGGACGCATCCCGGCAGTCTTGCACAGGAAACCAACTATACGTAGCGGTCAGGGAACCGGACAGCGGACGCGACAACAAGCCCATGACTATGCTTGCTCATCTCAGTGACCCGACGACCCATGTGCCATCCCCGCCCGCCCCGGAAATGCCCGCAGCGCCAGACAAAGCAACCAAAAGGGTCGTCTTCGGCCATTAGTACCGGTCAGCTCCACCCCTCACAGGGCTTCCACACCGG
>NZ_JGYV01000003.1 GCF_000741575.1 Bifidobacterium cuniculi | reverse complement strand
GCGCCGTTCCGATGTCGCGTTGAAAGCCACGATGGCATACTGGCGTGCCCGGTTGCAGCAGGGCGCGGACCTGCCCTTGTATGTGGCATTGCCAGACAAGGCGAGTGTCGGGGGATTGTCGGCGCGGCAGATGGAAAAGCGTGGGCAACATGGTGCGCGCTCAGCTGCTGTCATGGCAAGCGTTGCTGGAGTTGCGCGTGCGCCGTCTCGTCATGGACTCGTCCCTGTCGGACGATGACCGGCTTGTTCTGTTGCGCCTCAACAAGTGGCACGCGTGGTGGAAACCGCATTCCAGCTGCCATGGAAGGTCAGCGAGGACGGTGTGCTCGTGCCGTGCGGCATGAAGGTCAAGAGCAAGGTCATGCTCGACGTTCAGCCGCGCCTGTTGAAACTGGCACGCCGACTGGTCAAACAGGCCATGAAAACCGACAAGTTCCCTGACATGGTGCATGTGGACACGCTCGTCTTGGACAGCATCATCGCCAAGCCGGAACGTCCCGAAACCGCGGACAGTCCGCGCATCTCGTGGTGGGTGAAGACCAGCACCCTGACCAAGGGCAAGCCCGTCGAAATCGGACTGTTGGCCAACACGTATTTCGAACGCGCCTACGAGGATACGGTGGCACGGGGTGGCGGCATGTGCGGTGTCGTGCAACTGCACCGCGACAAGGGAACACAGAATTTCACCATGAATCTGGTGCTTGACATCCCCGACGCCGCGCCACGCACCGAGGGGCGCACGGTCGGCTTGGACTTCGGCATGGCCGACGCGCTCTTGGCCTCCAGCGACGGGCAATTGTTCGGCGCCAAGGCGCTCAGGCAGCTGCGCGCACTCGACGAGAAACTGGCGGACCATGACCGATGGCTTGCCCAACGGGGCCTGAAACGCAAGGGCGACCGGGAACACGAACGCCTCAACCGGCGCATCCGCGACACTGTGAAAAACGAGGTAGGGCGCATCATCAACCGACTCGCCCTCACCCACGGGCCCGAACAAGTCAGGACGCTCGTGGTCGAGCGCCTCGACTTCCGGGGAGGCGGCATGAGCAGGCGCATGAACCGGCTCATCACCCGCACCGGGCGCGCCGTCTTGAAGCGCAAACTCGAATCCATACAGGAAAGCGCGGGCATCCAAGTCGAACAGGTACCCGCACAATACACGTCACAGGAATGCTCCGGCTGCGGCTACACCAGTAAACGCAACAGGCCCAGCCGAGCCAGATATGCTTGCCGTTTCTGCGGCAAAACCATGCACGCCGACATCAACGCGGCCCGTGTCATCCAATCACGACGTTCGTGGCAGCAACCGGACAACATGGGCCCCAAGGCGCGCACCAACACCCGCCAACTACTCGACCAACGCTTCCAACACCGTTGGAACAGGCCGATGGAAGGC
>NZ_JGYV01000002.1 GCF_000741575.1 Bifidobacterium cuniculi | reverse complement strand
GGCGCATGAACCGGCTCATCACCCGCACCGGGCGCGCCGTCTTGAAGCGCAAACTCGAATCCATACAGGAAAGCGCGGGCATCCAAGTCGAACAGGTACCCGCACAATACACGTCACAGGAATGCTCCGGCTGCGGCTACACCAGTAAACGCAACAGGCCCAGCCGAGCCAGATATGCTTGCCGTTTCTGCGGCAAAACCATGCACGCCGACATCAACGCGGCCCGTGTCATCCAATCACGACGTTCGTGGCAGCAACCGGACAACATGGGCCCCAAGGCGCGCACCAACACCCGCCAACTACTCGACCAACGCTTCCAACACCGTTGGAACAGGCCGATGGAAGGCGCGGTCCCGGACGTTACAGGCGCTCCGGGCGCCCATCGAACCGCAACAGCCAACGGGGAGACGGACGGAACTAGCAAATACCATGCTTTGGTACAAAACTAGCTACTGTCCGTGGCGTCTACATCCTTTGTTCGTGTCCGTTCGGTGAGCCATGCGTCTATGTCTCCCTTGCGGTAACGGATGAATCGGCCGCGCCTGAGGTAGGCGGGGCCGCTGCCGTTGTGTCGGCGCACGCCGAGTGCGTTCTCGGTGCAGCCGAGGTAGGCGGCCGCTTCGGCGGTGGACATGAGTACGTCGGCGGGGTCGGCGGCGCGGCTGAGCCGGCACTGCAACAGGTCCCACGCTTCGGCTTGCGGGGTGATGGTCGGTGAGTTCATGTGAGTACCTTTCGTACAGTGTTGCAATATTTCTGCAACTGATGACACGCTAACACGGTTTAAATAATCTTGCAACTGTGTATATGTTTCGCGGCGTGTCGCTGATAGGCTTACAAGCATGGCGATTAATGAAACTGTGGGCGCTTGGCTATCTGATATGCGCGTTGCACATAGGCTCACAACAGAGCAAATAGCGGATGCAGCTCAAAAATATGGATGCAACTGGCATGGTTCCACCATTAGCAGCATGGAACGTGGTGGCAGTCGCGCCGACGCGCTCGGCAACATACTCATATTGCTCAGCGCGCTCAACGATCTAACAGGCGAAGAACTGACACTAGCCGACGTGCTAGGCGACGACTTCACAGACGGCGGCAACGCGCTTACAGGCATGGCGGCCGCCTTGCAAGGCAAGCCAGTACACTTAACGCCCTACATCTATATCGAACCGTCCCAAGGGCGGCAACCTACTAGTGCTGAGATGCGCATGGCATCCCGCCTAGGGGTGCAACCGCCCGTGTTGGTGCGCAACGTTGACCGCCTCTACGGGCACTCGGTGGACACTGAGGCGGCAGAGCGTGCGGGCGAAGGCGCCACACCACAGAAACGCGGCCGCGAGACTCGCATAATAGAAGGCGAAGTAGCCGACGCCATAGAAAACGAACCATCCATCATGGAGCAACTGGAAGAGATGACAGGGGAACCGGATGGACGCTAGCATTCATCCCTATACGAAGAGCGGCAAACGCCAGTACTACGTGAAATGGCGCGACGCCGACGGCCGGCAACACACGAAACGCGGATTCCCAACCAAGCGGGACGCGAAGCTATTCATAGCAAATCTGACCACGGGGACGGCCGCCGGCACGTGGGTAGATCCACAGGACGGCCGCGCAACGGTCGGCACCCTCGGGCGAGCATGGCTAGCCATGAAACGCGGCATAGTCAAGCAAACCACCTATGACACCTATGAAACGGCATGGCGCGTGCATGTCGCCCCACGGTGGGCCGCCCGGCAGATAGGCACCATACGCTACAGCGAAGTGCAGTCGTGGGTATCCGAGATGGCCGGCCAGTCATCCGCCAAAGTGGTCACGCGAGCATACAGCGTACTGAGCGCTATCTGTGCAACCGCCGTGGCGGATAGGCTCATAGCGGCTAACCCATGCGAAGGCGTGCAGCTTCCCCGCCAGTGCCCTACCCCGCGCCAGTACTTGGATGTGCCCCAACTACTCGCCCTTGCAGACGCCGCCGGCGACTGGCGGCCACTTGTGCTCACCCTTGGCTTCTGTGGGCTGAGGATAGGTGAAGCGCGCGGCTTGAGGGTGAAGGACGTTGACTTTTCGCGCGGCCGGCTGCATGTCACACGGTCCGTATCCCAGCGCGGCGGCACATTCCACGTATCCGCGCCGAAGACATGGGAGACGCGGGACGTGCCGGCCACTGCCGAGGTGCTTGACGCCCTACGGCCGCTCTTGGTGGGCCGCGGGCCGGATGAACTTGTGTTCACGTCGCCCTATGACGGTGGGTACATTCGCGACGCGAAGCGGCATGGCTCATGGCTTGAGGGTGCCGCGAAGCGGGCGGGCGTGCCGCCGGTTACGGCCCATGAGCTGAGGCATACGGCCGCGTCCATAGCCATATCCGCCGGTGCGAACGTCAAGGCCGTCCAAAGGATGCTAGGTCACAAAACTGCCGCTATGACCTTGGATACCTATGCCGATTTGTTTGACGCCGACTTGGATGCCGTCGCGGATGCCATGGGTTCCCAAATCGCGGCGGTGAGAACAATCTGAGAACAATTCTACGAAATACCCTCACAGTTCACGAAATTGAACCACTGTGGAACGGTTCAAAACACTAATGTCCACACATTGAACCACATTCCACGACATGCCGGTTCAGATGTTTCGACTCTCTCAGGGGGTACCAACAGGAAACAGCCGGAACCCACAAGGTTTCGGCCGTTTGCATATCCCCAATTCCCGCGTCGCGTGTGTGCGGGCTCCTAGAAATATCACGGAAAAACGAGAGATTTCTAGGAGCCCGCACACACGCGACACACCTGCTCGCGCTCAGGCCTTGCGGTAGGTGAAGTCGTGGATCGTACGCCCGGCGTCCAGGCCCTTGCGCTCGAAGTTGGTGAGCACGCGGCCGTCGAAGCGTTCCGACTCCTTGAAGTCGGCATGCGGCAGCTGGGCGGCGGCGTCGGCGTTGCCCTTGCCCACGTGTTCCGTGGGCAGGCTCACGGTGAGCGCGCCTTCGTTGACGAAGTCGCCGCGGCCGTCCATCACCTCGTGCACGTGCAGGGCGTAGTCCTCGATGTCGGTGGCGATGCGCCACACGCCGCCGTCGGCGAGCGCGCGGTGCACGTCGCCGGCGAGTTCGTCCCGGACGATGCGCCGCTTGTGGTGGCGCATCTTGGGCCAGGGGTCGGGGAAGAAGGTCCACACTTCCGCCAGCAGGCCGTCCTGGACCGTCTTCATGAGCTCGGGCGCGTTGATCTGCGCGATGCGCAGGTTGCGCAGCCCCTGCTTGCCGGCGAGCAGCATGGTGTGTGCGACGCCCGGGTCGTAGACTTCCAGGGCGAGGAAGTCGAGCTCGGGGTGCGCGGCGGCCGCGGCGACCACGTTCTCGCCCTGGCCGGTGCCGATTTCCACGACGAGGGGGCGCTCCCCGTCCCAGTGTGCGCGCAGGTAGTCGCGGTCGAGTGCGAAGCCGTCGCGCGGGTCGAGCCGCCCCTCCCCTGCGGCGATGTCGTCGAGCAGCAGGTCGTCGGCGTAGGTATCCCAGGCGCGTTGCAGCCGCGCGTCGAGGCGCGCGGACCGGCGCACGAAGGACAGGACCTTGCGTCCATACAGGGCGGATCGTTCCTCGGTGGTCTTCTCTTCGTCGGTCATGCGCACCAGTGTAGCAACGGGTTGGCGCGTCCGGTCCCGTACTAGGATGGACAGGTGGGGACGAAGGAACCATCGGCAACCGAAACACTCAAATTTGCATCGCATTGATAACAAAATCGAACAATTTTGACACAATTCCTACCAAGTGATATCCTATAACTGCTCAAAAATTATCACCGCGGCAGTCGGGAACGTCCTTGCCGCGATACGACGAAAGGCTGAACATGACTGTTCTCGTCACGGGCGGATGCGGCTACATCGGTGCACACGTGGTCCATGCCCTGCAGGAAAACGGCGACAAGGTCGTCGTGGTGGACGACCTGAGCTACGGCAAGCCGGACCGCATTGGCGACGCCCGCCTCTACGGCATGGACATCTCCACCCCGGGCGCCGCGGCCCGCCTCACCGAGATCATGGACGCCGAGGGCGTCGACGCGGTGATCCACTTCGCCGCCCGCAAGCAGGTGGGCGAGTCGGTGGAGAAGCCGCTGTGGTACTACCAGCAGAACATCGGCGGCATGCTCAACGTGCTCGAGGCCATGAAGGACTCCGAGAAGACCAAGAAGCTCGTGTTCTCCTCCTCCGCCGCCACCTACGGCGAGCCGCCGGTGGACGTCGTGCCCGAGGACGTCGTGCCGATGCTGCCGATCAACCCCTACGGCCAGACCAAGCTGTTCGGCGAGTGGATGGCCCGCGCCTGCGAGCAGCCCTTCGGCATCCGCTTCTGCGGCCTGCGCTACTTCAACGTGGCCGGCTGCGGTCCCGTGGAACTCGAGGACCCGGCCATCCTCAACCTCATCCCCATGCTCTTCGACCGCCTCAAGCAGGGCAAGGCGCCGGCCATCTTCGGCGACGACTACCCCACCGAGGACGGCACCTGCGTGCGTGACTACATCCACGTCTCCGACCTGGCCGACGCGCACGTGGCGGCCCTCGACTACCTCGACCGCGAGGAGCGCAAGTACGACGTGTTCAACGTGGGCACCGGCAAGGGCACTTCCGTGCGCCAGATCGTCGACGAGGTCAAGAAGGTCACCGGCCTGCCCTTCCAGGAGACCGTGATGGCCCGCCGTGCCGGCGACCCGCCGCACCTGATCGGCTCGCCCAAGCGCATCAACGAGGAGATGGACTGGCACGCCAGGTACGACGTCGAGGACATCGTGCAGTCCGCCTGGGACGCCTGGCAGGCCAACCCGGAGCACCACATCGACGTGGAGACCTGGCAGCAGGTGGACTGACTGAGTTTTTGTTCATTTTTTTGAACAATTTCTAGCGGAAAGGCCGTCGGGCCCGTCGCACAGCGACGGGCCCGACGGCCTTTCCGCTAGAAATTGTTCAAAAAAATGAACAAAAAACTCAGTCAGTCCTGGAGCTGCTTCTCCACGTAGTCCGCGATGTACGGGGCGACTTCCTCGATCTGGTCGATGGCGACCTCGAACTCGTGCATGCCGCCGTACCACGGGTCCACCAGGTCGATCTGCCCCTCGTGGCCCGGCTGCGGGTCCGGCAGGGACAGGTCGAAGCTGCGGTACATGTGCACCTGGGAGCGCTTGCTCAGGGGCAGCATGCGCATCAGGGCGTTCATGTGGGAGGCGGTCATCGGCAGGAACAGGTCGGTGTCCTCGATCTCCTGCCGGGTGATGCGATGCGCGAAATGCCGGGGTGGAATCTCGTAGCCGCGCTCGCGCAGCACCTTCACGGCACGCCTGTCAATCGGGTTGCCGTACTCCTCGTCGCTGACGCCGCTGGACTCCACACGCACACGATCCGACAGACCACGCTTGTCGAATTCATGCCGCAGGATGATCTCCCCCATGGGGGAACGGCAAATGTTGCCCGTGCACACCGTCATCACGGTGTACGGCTGTTCGCTTCTCTGTGCCACTTCTTTCGGTCCTTATGGTTCGGTCTGCCGGTCAGCGGTCGCCTTCCTCGTGCCGGGGGACCAGCGTGAGGTAACGGTACCGCGGGATGCCCTCGTCTCGCTCGGGCACCATCCAAGCGCTCTGCCCCGCCACCTGCCAGGACTCTTCCGGCAGGGACGGCGCGTACGTATCCGCGTCCACGTTCGCGTCAATCTGCGTGACGTAGACCTTCGAGGCCATCGGCAGCATCTGCTCGAACAGCTGTGCGCCGCCGATTACCCAGATCTCGCTGCGGTCGAGGCCGTCGTCGGGAATCGCCTCCTGGCGGGCCAGGTCCAGCGCCTCCTCGACGTCGCACGCCACCGTCGCACCCGGGGCACGGAACGCGCGGTCATGGGAAATGACGATGTTGTCGCGGTTCGACAGCGGCTTGCCCAGGGACTCCCAGGTCTTCCGGCCCATGATGACCGGGTGGGAGACCGTCAGCTCCTTGAACCGGCGCAGATCCTCGTGTAGATGCCAGGGCATGCCTCCCTGGAACCCGATGGCACCGGGACGACCTTCCCTGTCGTTCGCCTGTGCCCAGATCAGGTTGATGGAGAAGGTCTTGGGGAAATCGTCTCCCCAGTCGTCCTCCAGATCCAGATCGTTCTGCGGCCCGGCAATCCCGGGCTCGGGTTCGTGATAGCCACTGCGGCTACTGTCATGCTCCATTTCATACTCTCCCTTGAACGTGTCCAACGGCTTCCCATCGTAGCGGCCGTCTTAGACCGCGATGGGTGCCTTGATGGTCGGATGGCAACGGTAGTCGACGACCTCGAAATCGTCGTAGTCGTAATCGAAGATCGAGTCTGCCTTGCGGATCTTCATCGTCGGGTAGGGGTAGGGGTTCCTGGACAGCTGCTCGAGCACCTGGTCCACGTGGTTGTCGTAGATATGGCAGTCGCCGCCGGTCCACACGAACTCGCCGGGCTCCAGGTCCGCCTGCTGGGCCATCATCATGGTCAGCAGCGAGTAGGAAGCGATGTTGAAGGGCACGCCCAGGAACATGTCGCAGGAACGCTGGTAGAGCTGGCAGGACAGCTTGCCGTCGGCCACGTAGAACTGGAACAGCGCATGGCATGGCGGCAGCGCCATGTCCTCGACCTCCGCGGGGTTCCACGCCGTCACGACCATGCGCCGCGAGTCGGGGTTGGTCCTGATGGTCTCCAGCACGCCCGCGATCTGGTCGATGGTGCGGTCCGGGTCGTCGGCGGTGGGCGCCGGCCAGCTGCGCCACTGCACGCCGTAGACGGGGCCGAGGTCGCCGTTCTCGTCGGCCCACTCGTCCCAGATGTGCACGTTGTGTTCGGTCAGGTAGCCGATGTTGGAGCTGCCCTTGAGGAACCACAGCAGTTCGTAGGCGATGCCCTTGAAGAAGACGCGCTTGGTGGTCAGCAGCGGGAAGCCCTCCGACAGGTCGAAGCGCATCTGCTGTCCGAACAGGGAGATGGTGCCCGTACCGGTGCGGTCGTTCTTGAGGTTGCCTTCCAGGAGGATCTTGCGCAGCAGGTCCTCGTACGGCATGGGGATGTCGGTGTGCGGGCGTGGCGGCACGTCCGCGCGGATGGATGTCAGGTCGGCTTGCGTGAATGGCATGGGGCCAGTATAGGGGGCCGGCCGCACTTTTTCGCGTCCCGGCCGAAATGCATGCACAAGGTGGCGCACGTCACACATTTCGCCCACGGGTTTCCAAAATGCGCAAGGGCGCCCATAATGGAAGGGCACACCAAACCTGAAGGAGGTCATCATGGGCAAGAGGCTCTGGGTGGAGCGCAACAAGGACGGTTCCTGGGACGCATTCAGCGACGACGGCGCACACATCAAGTTCGGCAAGGGCAAGGGTCAGTTCTCCCCCGGCGACCTGATGAAGATCGCCCTGGCGGGCTGCGCGGCGCTCTCCAGCCAGATGGCCGTGGAGCGCGCGACCGGCGAAGGCAACGGCGCGCGCGTCATCGTCGACGGCACCTACGACCCGGATGGCAACGCGTACCTGGACTTCGACGAACAGCTGGTCATCGACGCCACGGACGCGCGCCTGACACCCGAGGACGTTGAACAGCTCAGGAAGCGCGTCAAGGCGCACGTGGAGAAGGGCTGCACCGTGGCACACACCTACGAGCAGGCCACGCCGGTGCGCATGACCGTGGAGGTCAGGCACTGACCCGACCCGACGACATGCGTGAGGGGGCTGCCGACAGCTGCCGGCAGCCCCCTCACGCATGTCGTCGTCAGTCGTCGTAGTCGGCGGCGTTGGGGTCGATGTTGACCTCGATCTCCTGCTCGACGTCGGCGGCGGCGCGGGTCACGGGCATCTCCTCGACCAGCTCGTCGAGCGCCGTTGCCTGCTCGCCGCGGGCGGCCTCGGCCTCCACGAACTTGCGCGGCACCACGAGCACCGGCGAAACGGAGTGCTGCAGCAGCCCCTGGCTGGTGGAGTTGAACAGCAGGCCGGACAGGCCGCCGCGACCGCAGGAGCCGACGACCACGATGTCGTGGTCGCGGCTGGCGCGGGTGAGGGTCTCCACCGCGTTGCCGGTGACGATGGTCTTGCGAATCTTGAGGTCCGGGTAATGCGTCTCGACCACGTCGAGGCGGCCGTCGAGCGCGCCCTCGACCTTTGCCTTGACGATGGGGTCGTCGAGCTTGACGCTGGGTGCGACGACGCTGATGGCGTCGAGCTCCGCCTCCCAGCTCTCGGCGAATTTCGCGCCGAGCTGGAGGGCGCGGATGCCCCACTTGGTGTCGTCGGAGCCAACGGCGACCTTGGTGATCACGTTGTTGAGGTGCAGCAGGTTGCCATGGTCGTCGGTGTAGGGCACGACGACGATCGGGCAGTACGCGTAGGCGGGCAGGCTCGAGCTGGTGGTGCCCAGCAGGCGTTCCGCTAGGCCGCCCTTGCCGCGGTTGCCGATGACGATGAGGTCGTAGTTGCGCGACAGTTCGACGAAGACGCTGGACGGGTCGCCGGTGACGATGAGTGTCTGGGCGTCCACGCCCTGTTCGTCGGCGATGGCCTTCGCCTTGGAGAGAATCTCCTGAGCGTCGTTGTGTGCGGCGTTGTCATCGCCCATCGCGGTGTAGGTCGCGTCGAAGGAGACTGCCGCGTAGCTCGGCAGGGAATATGCGCAGACAATCTGCAGTGACAGGCCGGCGTGTTTCGCGTAGTTCGCCGCCCACCACGTTGCCTTGTAACTGGCGTGCGAACCGTCGACGCCGACCAGGATGGTGTTGTCATTGACCATGAGGACCTCCTTGCCCGAAAGATCTTTCCAACCGTATGGTTCTGCCTACCACCATACCGTGCAAACCTGTGCGGCGGAATACCTGTGTGTCGGGATTTGGTGCGGAAACAAACGATTGCAGGCCCGATGCGGAAAAAGTGGGGCCGTGGCCCTCCCGGAGGAGGGCCACGGCCCCAAGAAAAAGGTGAGGTTTCGGCTGCCTTTACAGGACGCGACGGATGGAGTATCCGGCGCCGCCGAAGACATCCAGGCCGGTGACGTCGGTGCCCTGCGAGGGGTTCAGCGCGTTGACGACCAGACCATTGCCGACATAGATGGCGGCATGGGCGCCGTTGGCGATGATGTCGCCAGGCTGGGCCTGTGCGAGGCTCGGCACCGCGACGCCGACACCGGCCTGTGCACCGGAGGTGCGGGGCAGGCTGATGCCGAACTGGGCGAAGACGTACTGGACGAAGCCTGAGCAGTCCCAGCCCGCCGGCGTGGTGCCGCCGGAAACATAAGGTGCGCCGACGAACTGCTGCGCGTAGGAAGCAATCGAGGCGCCGTTCTTGCTGGTGGGCACCGTCGGGGTCGCGGCCTGTGCTGCGGGGGTGTCCTCCTGGGCCGTGTCGAGGGACTCACGTTCCTCGCTGCGGCTCGCAGCCGCTTCCTGTTCGCGCTGGGCGGCCTCGGCAGCGGCGGCCTCGGCGGCCGCACGGGCCTCCGCCTCCGCCTTGGCCTGCGCCTCGGCGTCCTTCTCCGCCTGGGATTTGGTCTGGGGCACGTTCATGCTTTCCAGACCGCCCCAGCTGGAGTCGTCGTCGACGTCCGTGGAGGTAGCCTCCGCGAGGAAATCGGTCTTCGCGGTATTCACCTTGGGAAATGAGCGGGTCGAGACGACATAGTCGCCCGACGCCGCGTCATCCGCGACAGCCGCGGGGACGCCCGCAAGGACGGACACCGCCATGGCTGCCGCAGCAGTAATCGCAATGGAACGTTTCATCTTTTTCATCGTCATCTAGGCTAGCACCACCTTCTCATATTCCGGTGGGGTGACGTCCGGAAAACGAACGGTCACGCCACCTTTGCCCAACGGGGCCGGTCGGGGGATCAGTAATGGACGTAGGTGAACTGGGCGGCCTGCTCGGCGGTGAACTCACGGTCGGAGATCACGCCGAGGCCCTGCACGTTCGACTCGGAAATCCTGATGGAGCCGTCGGAGTTGACGGCCTCGACGATGGCCACATGGCCGTAGTAGCCACTGGCGCCTTCCTGGCCGGGGGCGAACACGAGCACGTCGCCGGTCTCGCGCGGCGTGTTGTCCACCCAGTAGCCGAGGGACTGTGCGGAGGCACCCCAGCTGCGGGCGTCGCCGAAGTAGGAGCCGGTGTTCAGTCCCAGCTGGGCGCGACGGGTGTAGGCCCACCACGTGCACTGGCCCCACGGATAGGCGTTGCCGGTGTCGCCGGTCGGATGGTTCGCGTTGAAGCCGGCAGGCAGGATGTCCGCATCGTGGTCCAGCTTCGAGGCGACCTTGGGGTTGTTGGCCTTGGCGGTGGTCAGCTTGGCAGCGTCGGACACCTGGTTGGTGTCCCCCATCTCCCAGGTGCCGTGGTCGGTGTCCGTGACGGCCACGGCGGAGTCCAGGGCCTCGCGCTCGTCGGAACGGGAAGCCGCGGCGGATTCCACGCGCGCGATGTTGAGCGTCTGCGTGGTGCTCGCGTCATCGGCCACCGGGAACATGGTAGTAGTGTCGTCCTGCTTCATGAAAGCCATGGAGGTCGCCGCCGTGCCGACGAGCGCCGCCAGCGAGGCGGAGGTCAGCACTGTGTTGCGGCGCTGGGCCGCGCGGGCCGCCTCGCGCATGGAGCGGCGGGTGACGGGCGCGATCTCGTTGATCTTCTCGGCCACCTTCTCATCCAGGCCGAGTGCCTGGGCGTTGCCGGAAGCGGACTGCACCGCATACACCGCCTGTGCAGTGTGGCTCCCATGGTTGGAAGCGAACAGGGATTGGGTAAGAGCTAGGACACTGGACCCTTTGTGGGCTTTATGGGCAGCATGCCTCATACCGGTATCACTCCTTGGGTCTCAACAAAACAAGTCTCTTGAATCTCAACAAGTCTCATGGCGGCACGCACGTCCCTGCGTCACGCGGATGAATGGTCGGACGCGTCTCAACCGCCTACGGATATCCACCCTACCCCAAAGCCGGACCAAGGAGAACCGGACACCCAATCTTCACAATCGCGACATGGGCCCCGCCGGGGGCACGAATCCACTGTTCCCAAGGGCCTGCGGCCGCCTGTCCCCGGTGAAACGCGGACGGCAATCTTCACAAAACAACCGGCGTGTCCGCCGGACAGGCGCGTACGGACGTGCACCGACCGCCGCGCATGTCCCCTCCTCGGACGCCACGGCTCCCATTTCCCTTCGGTTGGCTACCCTTGTGACCATGGCAACAATCACGATTCCGCAATCCATCCTGCCCGAGGACAAGCGTTTCGGCTCGGGCCCCAGCAAGATCCGGCCCGAGCAGGTGGAGGCACTGGGACAGGCAGCCCACACGGTGCTGGGCACCTCCCACCGCCAGCAGCCGGTCAAGGACATCGTCGGCTCGATCCGCGAAGGCATGGCCTCCTTCTTCGCCCTGCCGGACGGCTACGAGGTGGTGCTGGGCAACGGCGGGGCCACCGCCTTCTGGGACATGGCCTGCGCCTCGCTCATCACACGCCAGGCGGCCTGCGGCGTGTACGGGTCCTTCAGCGCGAAGATGGCCGCCTCGGTGGCCCAGGCGCCCTTCCTGGAGGACCCGGTCCTGTTCGAGGCCGAGCCGGGATCGTACGCCGTCCCCGAACTGACCCAGTACGTGGACACGTATTGCTGGGCGCACAACGAGACCTCCACCGGCGTGGAGGCCCCCGTCTATCGCATCGAAGGCAGCGAGGAGCAGGGCGCGCTCATCCTCGTCGACGCCACCAGTGCCGCGGGCGCGATTCCCGTGGACATCGCCCAGACGGACGCCTATTACTTCTCGCCCCAGAAGGCCTTCGGCTCCGAGGGCGGCCTGTGGGTGGCCATCCTCTCGCCGCGTGCCGTCGAACGCGCCGAGGGCATCAGGCGCAGCATCTCCCTCGAAGGTGCACGCCGCTGGATCCCGCCCTTCCTCTCCCTGACCGACGCGATTGACAATTCCCGGAAGAACCAGACCCTGAACACGCCTGCGCTCGGCACGCTCGTCCTCCTGGAGGACCAAGTGCGTTGGCTCAACGAGAACGGCGGCATGGCCTGGTCCTCCGCACGATGCAGGAAGTCCTCCGACATCGTCTACCAGTGGGCCGAGGACAGCTCCTACGCCTCCCCCTTCGTCAAGGACCCGCAGGCGCGTTCGCGCTCGGTATGCACCATCGACCTGGACGAGTCGGTGCCCGCCGCCCAGCTCATCGCCATCCTGCGCGACAACGGCATCCTCGACGTGAACGGCTACCGCAAGCTGGGCCGCAACCAGCTGCGCATCGGCGTCTTCCCCTCCGTGGAGCCTGCCGATGTCAAGGCACTGCTTGCGTGCGTGGATTACGTGGTGGAGCGGATGTAATGCAAATCCCTTGTTGTCCGGTGGCTGTTTCCGGGGGTTTCCGCACTTAAAGCGGGCACCCAGTCGGGGACACTTCACGAATTAAAGCGGGCACCCAGTCGGAAGCGTTTTCTGAATTAAAGCGGGCGCCCAGTCGAAGAACATTTTTGTTCTTCGACCGGGTGCCCGCTTTAATTCAGAAATCGCCGCCGACCGGGTGCCCGCTTTAATTATTTAATTACAGGAGTCCCGGGAACGGCCACGGAACAACGACAGATTTCCAGGAATCAGAGCTGGTCGGCGTAATGCTTCCTGGCCACGATCTCCGCGAGTTCCACCGCGTTCAGGGCGGCGCCCTTGCGCAGGTTGTCGTTGGTCACGAAGAAGGCGAGGCCCTTGTTGCCGTCCACGGCCTGGTCGGTGCGGATGCGGCCCACGAAGCTCGGGGTCTTGCCGGCGGCCAGCTGGGCGGTGGGGATGTCGACGAGCTCGACGGCCTCCGCCTCAGACAGCACCTTGCGCGCCTCATCCGGGGTGACGTCCCGCTCGAACTCGGCGTTCACGCTCATGCCGTGCGAGGTGAAGACGCCGACGCGCACGCAGGTGCAGGAAGCCTTGAGATCGGGCAGGTGCAGGATCTTGCGGCTCTCGTTGCGCAGCTTCTGCTCCTCGTCGGTCTCCTCGGAGCCGTCGTCGACGATGTCGCCGATCATCGGCACCTCGTTGAAGGCGATGGTGCGCGCCACCTTGGTCGGCTCGGGGAAGTCGATGGCGTCGCCCCCGAAAACGAGCTTGTCGGCGCCCTGCTCGACCGCGGCCTTCGCCTCGTTCATGAGCTGCTCGACGCCGGCGCGGCCCGCACCGGAGACGGCCTGGTAGGAGCTGACGATGAGGCGCTTGAGGCCGAAGGCGTCGTCGAGCGGCTTGAGGACCGGCATGATCGCCATGGTGGTGCAGTTCGGGTTGGCCACGATGCCCGCCGGGATCTCGTCGAGGTCGTCGGGGTTGACCTCGGCCACGACGAGCGGCACGTCGTCGTGCAGTCGCCACTGCGAGGAGTTGTCGATCACGATCGCGCCCGCCTCGGCGAACTTCGGCGCCCACACCTTGGACGTGCCACCGCCCGCGGAGAAGATGGCGATGTCGATGCCCGACAGGTCCGCGGTCGCCACGTCCTCGACCTCGATCTCGTGGCCGCGCCACTCGAGCTTCTGGCCGGCGGACCGCGCGGACGCCAGGAAGCGTAGGTCCTTGATGGGGAAGTCGCGCTCGTCGAGCACGCGGCGCATGACCATGCCCACCTGGCCGGTCGCGCCCAGCACTGCCACGTTGACGCCGCGTTCGTTGATCTGTACCATTTGCCGGCTCCTTTGCTGCCGTGAGTTGTGCGATGGGCGGCCGCGGCCCGCTCGCGCGCGGCCGCGACCGAGGAATGGGTCAGCGGCCGGTGCCGCCGTAGACAACCGCCTCGACCTGCTCGGTGTCCAGCCCGTAGGCCGTGTGCAGCGCGCGCACGGCGTCGTTGAGCTGGTCGAGCGGCACCAGCGCGGCGATGCGGATCTCCGAGGTGGAGATCATGAGCACGTTGATGCCCTGCTCGCTCAAGGCCTGGAAGAAACGCGCGGCCAGGCCGGAGTGGGTCTTCATGCCCACACCCACCACGGCGACCTTGCCCACGTTGGGGTTGACGTCGAAGGAGTTGTAGCCGAGGGCGTCCTGCTCCTGGAGCAGCACTTCCTGCACGCGGGAGACGTCCTTGCCTGGCACGGTGAAGGAGATGTCGGCGGTGCCGGTGGAGGCGCCCGCCTGCACGATCATGTCGACGTTCACGCCGATCTCCGCCAGGCGGGTGAACACGCGCGCCGCCATGCCCGGCTCGTCGGTCACGCCGCGCACGGTGGCCAGGGATTCGCTCGAATCGTGGGCCACGCCGGAGATGATCGGCGTCTCCTGGCCGAGGTCGGGGAACAGGTCGCCCAGGTTCTTGTCTTCAGCTTGCTCGCTCATGGTGTTGTGGTCTCTCTCAGTCTGTCGGACACGGTTGGTTGGGAAAACTTGGATGTGCGGCGCCTACTGCACGTTCGGGATGGACGCCGGGTTGACGCCCTCGGGCACGACCAGCGTGCCACGGCGGTGCGAGAAGGAGCTGCGCACGTGCAGCGGCATCTTGAAGCGCTGGGCGTACTCGACGCAACGCAGAGCCAGCACCTTGGAGCCGCAGGAGGACATCTCGAGGATCTCGTCGTAGCCGATCACGGGGATGCGCCTGGCGGTGGGCACGATACGCGGATCGGCGGTGAACACGCCGTCGACGTCCGTGTAGATCTCGCACACGTCCGCTCCCAGCGCCACGGCCAGCGCCACGGCGGAAGTGTCGGAGCCTCCTCGGCCCAGCGTGGTGGCGTCGCCGCGTTCGGAGCGCCCCTGGAAGCCGGCGACGATGGCCACGGAGCCCTTGTCGAGCGCATGGCGCACGCGGGTGGGGTTCACGGCGCGGATATGGGCGGCGCCGAACTGCGCGTCGGTCATGAAACCGGCCTGCGAGCCGGTGAAGGAGTAGGCGTGCGAACCGGCGGCATGGATGGCCATGGCCAGCAGGCTCATGGAGATGCGCTCTCCGGCGGTCATGAGCATGTCCATTTCGCGGGCGGGCGGATCGGAATCGATGCTCAGCGCCTGGTCGATGAGGTCGTCGGTGGTGTCTCCCATGGCCGAGACGACGACGGCGACGTCGTTGCCGGCGTTCTTCGTCTCGATGATCCTGCGCGCCACGCGCTTGATCGAATCGGCGTCCGCGACGGAGGAACCGCCGTATTTCTGCACAATAAGAGCCACGAAAGTATCCAATCTTCTCGCTGGGGAGCCTCGGTAACCGTAGACCGTTGCAAGTGTACGGGGGAAGCACGATCATTATAGGGAGGGGGTGGGGTCAGGCTGAGGGGTGGACCAGTATGCGAAACGGGGGGGGTGCACGGGGGTGATGATAAGGATGGGTTGTGATGCGAGGGGGGCTGCAGATGAGGTCTTGTATGCGTGGGGATTCGGAGGGGAACAGAAATATCACGAAAGATTTCTCCACGGGAGACCTATCACATAGGGGGTGGGCGATTGGGCTCCCTTTTGCCTCAGGCAGGACGCCTCCCTTGCAGGGCACGCGACAGGGTGATCTCGTCGGCGTACTCCAGGTCGCCTCCCACGGGCAGGCCGCTGGCCAGACGCGTCACCTTGACGTCGAGCGGGGTGAGCAGGCGGCTGAGATAGGTGGTGGTGGCTTCGCCCTCGATGTTGGGGTTGAGTGCCACGATGACCTCCTTGACCTCGTCCGTCTCGAGCCGCTTGAGCAGGGAGGCGATGGCCAGGTCGGAGGGGCCCACGTTGGCCATGGGGTTGATGGCGCCGCCGAGCACGTGGTACAGCCCCCGGTACTCGCGGGTGCGTTCGATGCTCATCACGTCCTTGGGTTCCTCCACCACGCAGATGATGCCGCGGTCGCGCCGCGGGTCCGCGCAGATCGGGCACGGCGACGTCTCGCACACGTTGCCGCACACCTCGCAGAAACGCACCTTCGCCTTGACTTCGCTGATCGACTCGACCAGCCGCTGCGCCTCGTCGTCCGGTGCCCCCAGCAGGTAGAAGGCGATGCGCTGCGCTCCCTTGGGGCCGATGCCCGGCAGGGTGGCGAACGCATCGATCAGCCGCTGGATCGCGCCGTCGTATGCCAATGCCATGGGGATTCCCTTTCCTCGCCCGCGCCGTCAGGGACCTGCGGGCGTCAATGCTCGTCGCGCGTCTTGCGCCGGTTGTTGCGTGGATTGTGCGGATCGTCGGCCGCAAAATCCTCAACCCGTTTGACCTCGAATAATTCCTTGACCTCGTCCACGCTCATGGCACCGGAGGACCCGAGGGACTCGTCGCTCATCGAGTACTCGTCCTCGTCGGGGTCGACCTGCGGCGCGGCAGGCCCCGACGCGGGCGTCGGCACCGCCGGGGCCTCTCCCTGGGCATCGGGCGACGGCGCCGGTTCGCTGTGCGACCAGGGGTCGACCTGCACACGCATCTGCGCCTGGTGGCTGGCCGCCTCCTGCTCGATGGAGGCGACCTTGTCGAAGTCGATGTGCACGGGCGCGCTGTCCGGCAGCGCCCAGGGGTCGACCTTCGGGACGGCTCGGTGGTCGGCGGGGCCGTCCTGCGCCGTCGCCGTCTCCGACGAGGAGGACGGGGACGGCTGCGTGGACGCCTCGCGGGGCGTCTGGTGGATGCCCATGGCCGCCTGCAGGCTCTCGCGGGTCAGCTGCGTCTTGATGCGCTGCTGCTGGTCCTCCGGCAGCTTGCCGAACGGCGGCGCGGACTGCCCGTCCGCCATCTGCTCGGTGGGGGCGAGCGCCACGTCGGCGCCGAAGACGCGGTGGACTGCGGCGCGCACGATGTCGACGACATCGCTCTTGCCCTGCACTTCCTCCTTGGCGTGGGCCAGGGCGAAGGCGTACTTGCTCATGGGGGTGTCGAACTTGATCCACAGACGCCCGCGGCCGCTGCGGGCGTCACGGGTGAAGTGCACGCGCGGCACCTTGGTGCGGTCGACGTACTGGGCGACGTCCACGGGCAACGAGGCGACGAGGCCGTCCCACTGTTCGTCCGGCGCAGCCGGGATGGCGGTGGCGGAGGACGGCGTGGCCGGCCATGCCGTCCCACCGTCCTGCTGCCCCGGGGCTCCCGGTGCGGCGACGCCGGCAGACGCGGGCGATGCCGGCTGCGCAGGCACGGCAGCCGGCCGTGGGGACGCGGCTTCGGCACTCTCGGGGGCCGGCGAGACACCGGCCGACGGCCATGCTGCAGCATCCGGCTGTGCCGTGGGCCGTGGTGCCGGATGCCCGCCTTGCCCGGCCGGCGCAGCCTGGCCGGCTTCGGCGGTCTTGCGGGCAGCGGACCCGATGAAGCCTCCCTGATGCTGCCGGCCTGCGCCTTCCTGCCCCGCCGGAACCTGCGGCCCTGCGGCAGCCTGGGCGGGCGCATAGTTCGTCTCGCGTCCGGCGAGCAGCTTGGCGGCCATGAGTTCGAGGCGCATGCGCGGCGAGATCGCCCCTGCCATGGTCATAAGCGTGTCGTCCATGATCTGGGCCATCGCCGACAGCGAGGTCAGGCCCAGGGCATGTGCCTGCTCGCGCAGGTGGTCCATGTCCTGCGCCTCGTCCTCGCTCAGGGCTCGCTCGACCCGGTCACCTCCCAGGGTGAGCACCAGCAGGTCGCGGGTGCGGGCCAGCAGGTCCTCGACGAAGCGGCGTGCGTCGAAGCCGCCGACGATGACCTTCTGCACCACTTCGTAGAAGGCGGCGCCGTCATGGGCGATGACGGCGTCGACGGCCTCGCCGATGAGCACGTCCGGCGTGAATCCGAGCAGGGCGACCGCGGCATCGTAGGTGATGGTCCCGTCCACTGCGCCGACCATGAGCTGGTCGAGCACGGAGAGGGTGTCGCGTACGGAGCCGCCGCCGGCACGCATGGCGAGCTTGAGTACGCCCGGCTGCGCGGTGACGCCTTCCTTGGCGCAGATCTCCTCCAGGTAGGGTCCCATGATCTCCTCGGGGACCAGACGGAAGGGGTAGTGATGGGTGCGCGACCGGATGGTGCCGATCACCTTGTCCGGCTCCGTGGTGGCGAAGATGAACATGACGTGCTCGGGCGGCTCCTCCACGATCTTGAGCAGCGCGTTGAAGCCCTGCTGGGTGACCATGTGAGCCTCGTCGAGGATGAAGATCTTGTAGCGGTCGCGGGCGGGGGCGAAGCCGGCGCGTTCGCGCAGCTCGCGGGCATCGTCCACGCCGTTGTGGCTGGCGGCGTCGATCTCGACCACGTCGATGGAACCCGGACCGCCGGCGGCCAGGTCCTTGCAGCTGGGGCACACGCCGCAGGGCTGCGAGGTGGGCCCCTCGGCACAGTTCACACACCGTGCCAGGATGCGTGCCGAACTGGTCTTGCCGCAGCCCCTGGGCCCCGAGAACAGGTAGGCGTGGGTCAGCCGGTGTTCGTCGAGTGCCCGCATGAGGGGCTGCGTGACCTGGTCCTGGCCGATCACGCCCGCGAAGGTGTCCGGACGGTACCGTCGATACAACGCTAATGCCATAATGTCCCGTCTCCTCGGTGTGTGGCGCCGTCAGCGCCCCATGTCTGCTACTAAAATACAGCGTCCGTCATCCAATCGGTAAGCCTGCGGCGCATGCATCGCACCATGCCGGCGACGCGCTCGCGTGTTGGGCCGTCACGCGCATTCCCGCGGACCGGCACGGGCGTGTTTCGCGACGGTCGGGACCATGGGCACGCCCGTGTCCATGCGCACCAGGACCTGCACGTCGTCGCCGTCCACCTCGCAGGAGTCCACGTTCGTGCCGTTGGCCTCGCCCACCGTCACGGCCACGGCGCAGGGAGCGGACGAGGATTCCCACAGTGCCTGTGCCCCGGCCAGGGCGGCCAGGTCAGCCGCGGACTGCGCCTGCGCCTGGCGGACGACCAGGGCGCCGCCCATGGCGAGTGCTGACAGCAGCAGCGCGGCGGCCGCCACCAGGCCGGCGCCCGCCATCGTCGCGGAGCCCTCGTCGTCCCGCATGTCACTCCTCCTGGTCCACGCCGATGGCGGTGGCGACCACGCTGGCCGGCAGCACGCCCATGGGGTCGGACACCACCTTGCATCGCACCTCCACACGGACCCGGCCGTCCGCGCGCACGATGTCCACCTGGCTCACCGACGGTGCGGACTGCATGGCAACGTCACGCAGGGAGGCGTCCGGCCCCTGTACCACGGCGGCACGGGCCGCGTTGGAGGCCGCGTCCTGGCATTCCAGCTGGACCACGCAGGCGCGGACCGAATACAGCAGCAGGGCGACCACGAGGATCACGGCGGGCATGACGACTGCGAACTCGGCGGTCACCGCCCCCGGGTCCGCACCGGCGCACCATGCGCGCAGTCGCCCCGCACCGCGGCGGAGCCGAACGACCACGGCCCGCATCACACATTCAGCGCTTTCTTCACGATGTTCGTGAGCAGGGTCTTGACCGCGTCGGACTTGAGCAGCGCGACGAGCACGGCCGCGAAACCGGTGGCCGCCACCAGCACCACCGCGTACTCGGCGGTCGCCGCGCCTTCCTCAGGTTCCCGGGCGAGCGTGCGCCAGCGTGCGTCCAGCATGACCAAGGCACGCCTCATGCGCGTCATCCGCGTCTCCGCGGGCGCCATGAGCCCAATCGTGCCGATCCCATCGTCTTTGATGACCATATCCTTGCCGACCATCGTCGTCTCCTTTCCATGGTTCACGTTGGTCCGTGCCCCGGTGCCGGGGCACCCTTCCACTGTGCCGCGCGGGCGGCCTCCGTGTCGAGGCGGCGGGACCGATGTGGTCGGACGCCCCAGCCCTCATCCCTGGGTGAACGAGATGATGGCAGGCACGACCCCGACGCACAGGAACGCCGGCAGGAAACACAGTCCCGTGGGCAGCAGCAGGCCCACCGAGAGCCGTGAGGCCGCCCGCTCGATCCGCATGCGCTCACGGGTGTCCGCCAGTTCCAGGGCGGCCTCCAACTGGCCGACCGCGCCCGCCCCGTCAGTCCACGAACGGCGCAAGGTGTCCCGCAGCAGCGCCATCGCCTCACCCTCCCCCACGTCCCAGGCGTCCTCCCACGGCACGCCGCGGTCCAGCGCCTGCGCCACCCGCGCGCAACGCTCCCCCAAGTGCGGCGAACAGGCGCCGCCCACTGCCTCGAGGGCGCGCGGAATCGACGAGCCCTGTTCCAGGGCGGCGCGCACCAGCTCCAGCATCAGGGCCACAGTCGGGTTCCACGTGAAACAACCGTCACGGCTCTCCTCACCCGTACGTCCCGGCCGGCCGGTCGCCGCCAGCACGCACGCCGTCATACACCATGCCGCCAATACGGCCCAGATGCCGCTCATGACCCGCTCGCCCGCATGAGCCGGCGCATCCATACCACACCGGATGCGTAGCAGCCCATGCCGAGCACCAGCAGCAGGGCACCCTGCCAGGAGCCGAACAGCACGCGCAGGGGATGCGCACCCATGAGCTCCCCCAGCACCAGCACGACCACCGGCAGCCCCAGCAGCAGCCTCATCGTCGAAGCCGGCACCGCGAACGCGTTGCGGCGCAAGTCCTCGCGAAGCCTCATCCGCGCAGCGCTCGCTCGCACCGCCTCCACGCAACGGGCCAGCGGGCAGCCCAGCATGCGGCTCACCAACACCGCCGCACGCAGGCCATGCGCCACCTCGTCCACCTCCGCTCCGGTCTCCTCGTCCAGACGGCAACGCCGCAGGCGCTCGCGCACCACGTCGACGTCGAGGTCGCCGTCCACGTCGTCCAGCCCCTCCCCCAAGTGCCGCTCCAGGGCCTGGTGCGTTCCCGCGCCGGCCTTGAGCGAGGCAGCCACCAGGGCCAGGGTCACCGCCAGCCCGCGGCGGGGCGTCGGCTTGGCGGACGGCACGCCGGCGGGATCGCGTCCGTGCACGGGCCATGCCGCCACCGCCAGGGCGCAGGCCAGCGCAGCCATCCCCGCGCTCATGGACCCACCCGCGCCCATTGACCGGCGAAGCGCTCCCAGGCTTCCCCGGCCACGCCCAGCCCCGCGCCGTTCCAGCGGATCGCCACCCGTCCGCGCAGCCGGCCGTCCTCGCCGGCCAGCACCCCCAACTGCACCAGTCGACGCACGCCAGGCAACCGCTCCACATGGAGCACCACGTCGAAGGCGCCGGCGGCGAGCGTGGCGAGCGTCGCCGGCTCCACCCCCGCCAGGAGCCCCAGGGAAGTCAGGCGGGCCGGCACTTGCCATACGCCGTTCGCATGGAGCGTGGTCAGCGATCCACGGTGCCCGGAGTTGAGTGCGCGCAGCACGTCGACGATCTCCTCGCCACGGCATTCACCCACCACCACGCGGTCGGGCCTCATGCGCAGCGTCGCCTTGACGAGTTCCGGCAGGCCCACCTCGCCGGCCCCCTCCACGTTGGCGGCGCGCGTCACCAGGGACACGACGTGCGGGTGGGGCACGCAAGCCAGTTCGCGCGTCTCCTCGACGGTCACGATGCGGTCGGCGGGATCCGCGCATGCCAGGAGCGCCTTGAGCAGGGTGGTCTTGCCCGCGCCGGTGCCGCCGGTAATGAGGATGTTGGCGCGGCGACGTACCAGGCAGGCGAGCATCGGCACCCATTCGCGCGGGCACAGGCCGCCGGCGGCCAATGCGCCGAGGTCGGCTGCGACAATGTCGGGGAAGCGGATGGACAGGGCGGCCCCCTGCGGCACGATCGGTGCGATGACGGCGTGGATGCGCGTGCCGTCGGGTGCGCCGGCGTCGGCGATGGGCCGCGCCTCGTCGAGCCGGCATTGCAGCTGTGCGCACAGGCGCACCGCGAGGTCGCGCAGGACGGCCGGGTCGGACAGCGGAATGGCGGTGGCTGCGCGTTCCATGCCGCGACCGCGGTCGGCCCAGACGGCGCCGTCGCAGGTGACGGTGAGGTCGGTCACGCGCGAGTCGGCGGCCAGCTGGGCCAACGGCCCGAAGTCGAGTGCCGCCTGTCGCCGTCGCCGTCCGCGGACCGGCAGCGGGACGCCGAGGGCACGTCCCGCGCTCACGGCTGCCTCCGCTGTTCCACGGCGTCGAGCACGGCCTGGGCGGCCTGGTCGACGACGCGCGCCATGCGTCGGGGCACCTTGCGGATGCCGAGTCCTTCGAGCACGTCCGCGGCGATCGTGCGGTCGGGATGCAGCGGGCCGGTGACCGCCGTCCCCAGATGCTCCCTTGCCTCCTGCACGGACACGACTCCCTTGCCGCGCACCGCGCCGAGGGGTTCGGCCCCCACCACGGCCACCACCTGCCCGGCGCTGGCGGCGACGGGTTTGGGTCCTTCGCCGATGCCGGGCGGCTGCGTGCGTCGCTCCACGCTGTCCTGGGCGATGCGTTCGAGCCATTCGACGTGGGTTCGGGCGCGCGCCAGGCCGAGGACGGACAGCTGGGCGACCACGAGGTGGCTTGCCTCGATGAGCGCGGGCACCTGGTCGAGCATGGCGCCGCGGCCTGCGTCCACGACGACGATGTCGTGGAGGTCGGCCAGGGCCTGCAGGGCCGCCTGGATCTCGAACCAGGCCGGCGTGTCGCCCTGCCACGGGTTGAAGGCGAGCACGCCGACGCCGTCCCAGCGCGGCAACTGGTGTGCCAGGGCGGCGCCGTTGAGCTGGCCGAGCGGTGCGTGGATGCCGTGCCAGCGCAGCCCGCGGTCCTGTTCCAGTCCGAGGAGCACGTCGAGGCCACCGGCGGCCGTCGCCAGGTCGGCGTCCACCAGGGCCACCGACTGTGATCGGCCTGCCAGACGGCGGGCGAGGATGGCGGCGAAGGTAGAGGTGCCTGCCCCGCCGCTGGCGCTGGAGCAGGTGACGACGTTGCGTCCCGTCACCTCCACCTGGGTGACGGGACGGAGGGCCTGCGCAAGGGTGCCGGCGCTGACGTGCGGCGAGCGGGGCACGTAGAAGCGGTCGGGACGCACCTGCCGTCTCCCCTGCCGTTCCGTGGCGGGACGGACGGTGCGACCGGCGGGAATCAAGGATGTTGCAATGTTCATGCCATGGGATTCAAGCCCCTTTGCCAGCCCTGCCGCAACATTGCCGGCCTCGTGTGGTCGGACGACCCACTTCATTCCCCGGGCGAACACGGCCATGGGTTGGTGGTTCACGTTTTTCGGGGTCGTGGAATCGTGCGCTCCTTGGCGGCGCACAACTCGAGTTGTGCGCCGCCAAGGAGCGCACGATTCCACGACCCCGAAAAACCGTGAACCACCAACCCACCAACGGACCCCAGACACAAAAAGGAGGACCCCACCTTCCGGTGGGGTCCTCCTTCCAAGTTCAACTCAGGCAGAAACTCTGCACAACCTCCTCGTTGCAACGGTAAGTCTTTCCAATACCCGCCCAACGTAATAATCTTGCGGATCATACTCTATTTGTGGGTCTGCTCTTCAGTTGTCCTTGTACTTGACCATTATGCTCAATTCCGGCGCCGACGCAAGCCGACAGATGTCCGACCAGCGAAATGTTCGTTTTGTGCGGTCAGGTGAGCGTTTCCTCGCCCAACGCAACATCGGGACGGGCGTTTTTGTGCGCAAAAAGCCGCCTCTTTGTTCAGATGAACACGCACGTCGGCGTGTCGAAAAACCGCCGCCCGGCCACCGGCTCCCCTGCACCCAGCTCGGTGCACTACAATACGCACCGCTCCGTGGCAATCCTCGGGCGGATAAAATTTACAGAATTTTTTCCTCATTTTCAGTGATTTCCCGGACTTCACCCCCTAAAGTAGAGTGCATGACACAGATTTTTGACGCACCTTCGAAGGCGATCCTGCGCAGCCAGATTGCCGAACACATCGCGGAGACCGACAAGAACGACAAGCGGGAGACGCTCACCGGCGAGCAGCCCCTGCCCGAGGACCGCTTCTTCGACCGTGAGCTCAGCTGGCTCAAGTTCAACAAGCGTGTGCTCGAACTCGCCCAGGACGAGACCATTCCGATCATCGAACGCGCCACCTTCGCCGCGATCTTCGCCAGCAACCTCGACGAGTTCTTCATGGTCCGCGTCGCCGGCCTCAAGCGCCGCATCGACACGGGCATCGCCGTGACCAGCCCGTCGGGCCTCAGCCCGCGCCAGCAGATGCGCGCCATCAGCGAGCAGGCGCACAAGCTGCAGGACGAGCACGCCCACTACGTGGTCGACCACATCCTGCCGGACCTCGCCAAGGAGAACATCACGCTGCTCGGCTGGGACAAGCTGTCCATCTCCGAGCAGGAGCGCCTCGCACGCTACTTCCGCCAGCAGGTCTACCCCGTGCTCACGCCGCTCGCCGTGGACCCGGCCCACCCCTTCCCGTACATCTCCGGCAACTCCATCAACCTGGCGGTGCTCGTGGAGAACCCGGCTTCCGGCAAGTCGCACTTCGCCCGCGTGAAGATCCCGGACAACCTCAACCGCCTGGTGCCCGTCGCCGACATGACCGAAGACGACTCCCAGGAAGTGCGCTACGGCTTCATCACCATGGAGAACCTCATCATCGCGCACCTCGAGTCGCTCTTCCCGGGCATGATCATCAAGGAGGCGCGCTCCTTCCGCGTCACCCGCAACGAGGACATCGAGGTCGAGGAGGACGACGCCGAGAACCTGCTCAACGCCATCGAGAAGGAGCTGCTGCGCCGCCGCTTCGGACCGCCGATCCGCCTGGAGATCTCCGACGAGACCTCGCCGTTCCTCTCCCAGCTGCTCGCCGACCAGATGGGCGTGAGCGCCGACGAAGTATACCGGCTGCCGGCGCCGCTCGACGCGACCGTGCTCTTCGAACTCGGCGGCATCGACCGGCCCGACCTGAAGTTCCGCCCCTTCGTGCCCACCACGAACCGGCAGATCGCCGAAGTCGAGTCGAGCCGCGCGCAGGACATCTTCGCCGCGATCCGCGAGCGCGACATCCTGCTGCACCACCCCTACGACTCCTTCTCCACCTCCGTGCAGGCCTTCCTCGCGCAGGCCGCCGCCGACCCGAAGGTGCTCGCCATCAAGCAGACGCTGTACCGCACGTCGAGCAACTCGCCGATCATCGACGCGCTCATCGACGCCGCGCACGCCGGCAAGCAGGTGCTGGCGCTCGTGGAGCTCAAGGCGCGCTTCGACGAGGACGCGAACATCGCGTGGGCGCGCAAGCTCGAACGCGCCGGCGTGCACGTGGTCTACGGCATCGTGGGCCTCAAGACCCACTGCAAGCTCTCGCTGGTGGTGCGCCAGGAAGCCGACGGACTCAAGCGCTACTGCCACGTGGGCACCGGCAACTACAACCCGAAGACCGCCCGCCAGTACACCGACCTGGGCCTGCTGACCTGCGACCCGGTGGTCGGCCAGGACATGACGAGGCTGTTCAACCAGCTGTCCGGCTACGCGCCGAAGTCGAGCTTCCACCGCCTGCTGGTGGCGCCGCGCACCGTGCGCAGCGGCCTGATCCAGCGCATCCGCCGCGAGGAGGACGCCGCACGCGCCGGCAAGGAGGCATGGATCAAGATCAAGGTCAACTCGATCGTGGACGAGAAGACCATCGACGCGCTCTACCGCGCCAGCCAGGCGGGCGTGAAGATCGACATCGTCGAGCGCGGCATCTGCTCGCTCAAGCCCGGCGTGCCCGGCCTGAGCGAGAACATCCGCGTGCGTTCCATCCTCGGCCGCTTCCTGGAGCACAGCCGCATCTACGCCTTCGCCAACTCCGACGGCCCGCAGATCGGCGAAGGCCCCATCGCCGGCCCGGAAGTGTGGATCGGTTCCGCCGACCTCATGCACCGCAACCTCGACCGGCGCGTGGAGGCCTTGGTGCGCATCACCGCACCCGAGCAGATCGACGAGCTGATCAACTACATCGACCTGCAGATGGCAGACACCACCTCGAGCTGGCACATGGAGCCCGACGGCACCTACGTGCGCCACTCGAAGGACGCCGAGGGCCGCCCGCTGGTGGACAGCCAGGAGTACCTGATCCGCAAGCACCAGCGTCGCCCCAAGCACAGCTGAACCCCTTCCCCGACCGGGTGCCCGCTTTAATCCCGGGAACGACACCCCACGGCACCACACACTACAATGGGCGCCATGAGCAGCAAACGCATCGTCGAGGCGGCCGGCGGCATCCTCTACCGCCACAACGAACACACCGGGCAAGTCGAGGTCTGCGTGGTGCACCGTCCCAAGTACGACGACTGGAGCTGGCCGAAGGGCAAGCTCGAGGCGAACGAGTCGCACCGCCACGCCGCGGTGCGCGAGATCGGCGAGGAGACCGGCCACGACGTCCAGCTGGGTGCCTGGCTCGGCGACGTCGAATACCCGCTGGCCGCCGAGGGACGCAAGGCCCGCCACAAGGTCGCCGGCGACGGCACGGTCAAGCACGTCGCCTACTGGATGGCCACCCTCCTCGACCGTGCACACGCGCGTCTCCTCGCCCCCGCCTTCGGCCCCGTCCACCGCGCCGACGCCGACGAGATCAACGGCGTCGTCTGGCTCACCATCGACCAGGCGCGCAAGAAGCTCACCCACTCCACCGACCGCGACATCCTCGCGCTCTTCGTCGACCGCCTCGAGGAAGGCGCCGACCATGCCGCCACCCTCCTGCTGGTGCGCCACGCCAAGGCGGAGTCGCGCAAACAGTGGAAGGGCACCGACGCCGCGCGCCCCATCACCCCCAACGGCGCGGTGGCCGCCTACGCGCTCGACCGCGAACTCGCCTGCTACGCCCCCACCCGGCTCGCCAGCTCGCCGTGGGTGCGCTGCCAGCAGACCATGGAAATGCTCAGCTGGCAGACCGGCATGACCGTCCACCTCGTCGACCAGCTCACCGAGGACGCCTTCGCCGCCGACCCGCAGGCAGCCTGGGACACCTTCGCCACACTCATCGACGACGCGCTCGACGGCGGCACCACCGGCGCCGTATGCATGCACCGGCCCGTCATCGGCGGCATGTTCGAACACCTGCGGCCGATGTGCGCCACCAAGACGCTGGCCAAGACCCTCATCGCGAAGACGCCGTACATGCCGACCGGCAACGCGCTGGCGATCCTGTTCATCCGCGATGCCGACGGCGCGCCGCGCATCATCGACATCCAGAAAGTGGCCCCCATTGTCTACTAACACGCACTACGGCTCCGGCTCCGTCATCCCCAGCCGCTCCGCCTTCACCCACACCGGCTCGCCGCGGCCCAGCCGCCCCGGCCAGCTCGACCCGGCCATCGCCGAGGGCATCGCCGGCGGCACCGACCCCGAGCAGGTGCGCGAGATGGCGCATGCCACCGCCTGGGCATTGCTCAGCCACGTCCACGAGACCGACGACCCGCAGGTCGTGCAGCGCGTGCTCACGCTGGTGGACCGTGAAGGCGTCGACACCATCGCTGAGCTGTGGAGCCGCGCAGAGCCGGACACGCTGCCCGGCGTCCTGTGGCGACTCTACCTGCTGCGTACCTGGATGCGACGGCAGGACGACGCGCTGGCGCAGCTGTGGCGGCTCGGCGAGCCGATCGCCACCGCCGCGAGCGCCATCGCCGGCGTGGACAGCGCACCCACCGACGAGGACATCGCACGCACCGCCGACTCCATCCTGACCGGCGCCTTCACGGGCGACTTCGCCGTGGCGCTGGACCGTGCCGCGACCTTCGTGGACGTCGTCGTGCTGGGCCTGCGCGTGGAAGCGAAGCGACTGTCCGCGCAGGCGCAGTCCATGCGGCAGACCGCCGCGACGGACACGGAGGCGGTCGCCGCGGAGGCCAAGCGGCTGCACACCCAGGCGGCGCGCCTGCTGCACACGGGCGCAAACCTGCAGACCACCGCCCATGACCTGCGCGAGGGCGCGCACCTGTGGAGGCGCGGGCAGCTGGAGTAGGATTCCCGCCTACCCCTTGATCCCGCTCGACGTGGACCCCTGCACCAGCTGCTTCTGGAACACAGCGAAGATGAGGATGGACGGCACCAGCGAGACGCAGCACATGGCGATCATGGCGCCGTAGTCCGAGGTGGTGCCCGGATCGGTGAACAGCTTGAGGGCCAAGGACGCCGGATACCATTCGGTGTCCGACACGTACATGAGCGCGGAAAGGAAGTCGTCCCAGCGCCACATGAACGAGAAGATCGTGGCGGTCACCACGGCGGGCTTGACCAGCGGCAGGATCACGCGGAAGAAGATGCCGTAGTAGGAGCAACCGTCGAGTTTGGCGGCCTCGTCGAAGGAGCGTGGGATGTCATTCATGAAACTCATGAACAGGTAGACGAAGAAACCCTGGATGGCGAACCAGTACGGCACGATCAGCGGCAGGTAGGAGTTCGTCCAGCCGAGCCGTTCGTACCATAGGTATTGCGGCACGAGCAGCACTTGCGCGGGCAGCATCATGGTGCCCAGGACCAACACGAACAGCAGCTTGCGGCCGCGGAAACGCAGCCGGCTCAGGGCGTACGCGACGATCGCCGACGACAGCACGGTGCCGACGGTGGCCAGCGCGGAGATGATGAGCGAGTTGACCAGGAACCGCCAGAACGGCACCCCGGAGAAGCCCTTCATGCCGTTGGTGTAGTTGGCCAGGGTCCACTGGCGTGGAATGAGCTGGCCGGCGGTGGAGAACACCTGGTCGGTGGGCTTGAAGGAGCTGAAGACCATCCAGATGATCGGGTAGAGCATGAGCAGCGACGACGCCACCATGAGAATGTAGTAGGCCAGGCGCGCCAAACGCGAGCTCGGCCTGCGCACGGGTGCGAGCAGTTCCTTCGGTGCCGCCGCCTTCCGGCGGTGCGATCGGGTCATCGACATGCCCTTCCCCTCTCATCGGTCCGGGTCGTAGACCCAGAAACGTTTGGTCACGAACAGGATGCCGGTCATCACGCCGATCACCAGGAGCATCACCCACGCCATGGCGGAGGCGTAGCCCGCCTGGTAGTAGGTGAAGGCGGTGTCGTACATGTACACCATGGTGAACAGCGTGCTGTTGAGCGGCTTGCCCTGCGTGATGATGTAGCACTGCGTGAAGGCCAGGAAGCCGCTGATGGCCTGCATGACGAGGTTGAAGAAGATGGTGGGCGTGAGCAGCGGCAGCGTGATGGTGCGGAACTGCCGCCATGCGCCGGCGCCGTCCATGCTCGCCGCCTCGTACAGGTCGCCCGGTATCTGCTTGATGGCCGCCAGGAAGACGATCATGGCGGAGCCGAACTGCCACACGGACAGCGCGATGAGCGTCCAGATGGCCGTGGCCGGCGAACCGAGCCAGGAGAAGTGCGACTCGATGCCGAACATGCCGAGCACCGCGTTGATGACGCCGTCCTGCGCGAACATGCGCCGCCAGAGCACGGCGACGGCGACGGAACCGCCGAGGATGGAGGGCATGTAGAACGCTACCCTGAAGAAGCCGGTCAGCGGCGTGGGACGCGCCAGCAGCATGGCGACCGCGAGCGCGAAGGCCAGCCTGAGCGGCACGGAGACGAGCGCGAACATGACGGTGACGCCGAGCGACTGCCAGAAGAGCGGGTCGCCGGTGAGCAGCGTGACATAGTTGCGCGCGCCGACCCAGACGGGGCCCGACACGATGCTGTAGTCGGTGAAGGAGTAGTAGAGCGACAGCACCATGGGGATGAGCAGGAACATGGTGAAGCCGATGATGAAGGGCAGCGCGCAGACGACGCCGGCCGTCGACTCGCGTTCGAGGAAGGCGCGCAGGCGGCCGGCCGTGCGCGCGTCGCCGCCGTCCGCGGCGCTGGTGGTGATGCGTTCCATGGACTCCCCTTACTGGTTGAAGACGCCGCCGGCCTGGTCGATGAACCGTTCGGCCGCCTGCGCCGCGTCGATCCTGCGGTAGAGCAGCTGCTCCTGGATGGACGGCATGATGGCGGCGTTGATCTTGACGGCCTTGGCCGGGGCTGGCGGGTTGATGGTGGAGCTCGCCGGCGTCACCACGTCCTGTACGAAGGCGATGGATTCCAGGTCGTCGGCGCTCAGGTCGCCGGAAATCCGCTCCACCATGGTCTCGTTGGCGGGCATGCCGCGGTCGACGCCCATGATCTGGTTCGCGCGCTCGTCGTTGAGGTAGAAGTCGATCCATTGCGCGGCCAGCCGCGGGTTGGCGCAGTCGCGGCTGATGGCGAAGTACTGGGCCGGGTGCACGTAGTTGGAGCGGGACACGTCGTCCGAGGGCCAGGGCGCCAGCGCCAGGTCGTCGCCGTTGGTCACGAGGGACTGCATGCCGCCCAGGGAGTTCGACCAGCCGAAGGCGCACCAGGAGCGGTGGGCGTTGTCCGCGTAGGAGACCAGCGGGTCCTGGTTCATGACGCTCAGGTTGATCTCCGTGAAGATGGTCGGGTCGAGGTGCCAGCCCTCCTCGATGCCGTCCTGGAACATGGCGAAGTATGGTTCCACGGCGGCCGGGTCCTGCACGGCGAGGCCCTCCTGCGAGTAGAGGGTCGCGCCGTCGGCGCGCAGCAGGTATTCCAGCACGTTCGCGTCGCGGTAGTACCCGGCGTTGGTCTTCGTGCCGGTGCGTTCGTACACCTGCCGGCAGATGTCCGTGAAGTCGTCGAGGGTCCAGTCGTCGGGCACCTCGATGCCCACGGAATCCAGCAGGGTACGGTCGTAAATCACGGCGGGCGCGTTCACACCCGAGCTCATGGCGTAGATGCCACCGTCGGCCACCATGCCGGTGTCGAGGACCGCGTCGGGCACGTCGGCCACGTCGATGGTGCCGTCGTCGATGTACGGGGTGAGGTCCTGGATGAGGCCGTTGCCGACGTACTGGTTGAGGTAGGGCAGGTCCATGGCCACGATGTCGGGCATCTGGTGGCCGGCGGCCCCGGTGGCGAGTTTCTGCCAGTAGTCGCCGTACTGGGAGAACTGGCCGTCGATGTTCACCCCTTCGTGTTCCTGCAGGAACAGGTCGTCCACCTGCTTCTGCTTGTCGTTGCGTCCCTGGGAGCCCCACCAGGCGATGGTGAGGGATTGTGCCTGTGCATCGTTGGAGTCTTGGCCCCCGCAGGCGGCGCATGCGGCGGCCAGGGCCAGTGCGGCGCATGCGGCAGCCGTGCGCCTGGCCCATGGTGCAAATCGTGGTGCAAGCTTCATTGCCCACCCCTTTCTCTTGCATGTCCCGTGACATCACTCGGCCATCCCTTGGCCGTGTCCATGTCCCGCTCACCGATACCTTGCATTGTATGGGCCATGCCCCATGCCTGCAAAGCGGCCGGGCTCGCATGGTACGCTGAATGCCATGCCCGACACGCGCACACCGGTCTTCGTGAGCACCATGACGAACGACCGTTTCGAGGTATTCCATTCCTTCGTCCATGTGGAGGACGGCCTGCGACTGCACACCCACGACCATTACGAGATCAACTGCGTGCTCGACGGCACCGCCGCGTTCCATGTGGACGACCGTCTGGTCGAGACGCGTCCCGGGTCGGTCATCATGATCAACCCCGGCGTCGTGCACAACGTGGTCCGACAGACCACGCCACGCTACGAGCGCGTCTACCTGCACATCACCCCGCGGTTCCTGCAGGCGGTCTCCACGCCGAACACGGACCTGGAACGCTGCTTCCGCACCGCCGACGGCGTGCCGACAAACCGTGTGCTCGCCATGCAGGTCGCACAGTTGCACGAGACGCTCGACCCGTTGCTGCATGCCCCGACCGCCGCGTACGGCGAGGACCTGCGCCATGAGCGTCAACTGGTCGACGCCATGATCCGCTTCAACGAGCTGGCCATGGCCGGCACGGACATGCAGCCCCTGCCCAAGATGAACGTCGCGTATTCGCCAACGGTCGCGCGAGCCATGCGCTACATCGATGAGCATATCGGCGAGGACCTGTGCCTGGACGCCATCGCCGCATACTGCGCGACGAACAAGTTCTCCCTGTCGCGTGACTTCAAGCGCGAGCTGGGTACCACGCCTGCCCGTTTCGTGCAGTCGCGCCGGCTGCAGCGCAGCAGGCGGCTGCTGCCCCAGCTGGGATCTCCCAAACTCATCTACCGTATGTGCGGCTTCAAGTCGTACACGCATTTCCTGCGCAGCTTCCAGCAGGAGTTCGGCATGACTACCGGCGAGTTCCTCGAGTGGAGCCGAACACCTGCCGACAGACGTGAGGCGTAGTCCCGGCATCTTCTTCGCTTATGGATATGGATAGGTCCTGCGGCGAGGCCCCAAGGGGCCGCGCCGCAGGACTGGACGTCACGCGTCAGGCCGCGTGGTTGATTTCCTTGAGCTTGGCGCTGATCTCGTCGGTCTTCTTCTTGCTCAGCGGGTAGAGGAAGATCAGGATGAGGGCGCCGAGGGCCAGCAGGATGCCAGGCAGCAGGGTGGAGGACATGTACAGGCCGTCGAGCACCTGCTGGGACTGCGCGGTGTTGCCGGATGTGGTGGCCTTGTAGCCGACCACGGCGAGCAGGGAGCCGGTGATGATGCCCATGAGGGACTGTGCGACCTTGCGGCCGAACATGTTCACGGAGAAGACGGTGCCGTCCTCACGCTGGCCGCTGGCGTACTGATGGTAGTCGACCACGTCGCCCATGAAGGCCCAGACCATCACGTTGAAGGCGGAGAAGCACAGGGTGGCCAGGAAAGTGAGCACCAGGTACACCCAGGCGTTGGTGGGGTGCACGAAGTAGATCACCAGGTAGATGACGGCGGCGCACAGCAGCATGGTGGAGACCGCCTCCTTCTTGCCGAAGCGCTTGGTGGCCTTGCGGGCGACCGGCGCGAGCAGCAGCGTAGTGGCGTAGTTGAACAGCAGCGCGATGGACAGCGCCTGCGTGTTGTTGAACACGGAGGTGTACATGTATGAGGTCATGAAGCTGATGATGCTGGTGGCGCACACGATGACGATCTCGGCGAGCAGGAAGGTGAGCAGCGCGCGGTTGTGGAAGAGGGCCTTGAGCAGCTCCTTGGCGGGCACGTTCTCCTGCTTGTCCACGATGACGCGTTCGGTGGTCAGGCGATACATAAGCTCCATGAGGACCATGGCGATGACGCAGCAGACGATGGTGCAGATAAAGAGGGTGTTGCCCTGGAGGACCTTGTTGCCCTGCGCGTCGGTGGTGTAGACGATGAGCGGCAGCACGAAGCCGACGCCGCCGGCGCCGAAGGCGGAGCCGATGTTGCGGAACACGCTCAGCGTGGTGCGGTCATCGGGGTCGGCGCTCAGCGTGGCGGCCATGGAACCGTAGGGCATGTTGTAGCAGGACAGCATCGCGGCGTAGCAGAAGGCGGCCACGAACAGGTAGACCACACGGCCGCCCATGGGGATGCCGGCCACGAAGGGACACATGCACATGAGGATCGTGACGGCCAAGGGCCACTTCATCACATGGACCCACGGGTGGAAGCGTCCCTTCTTGCCGAGCTTGGCCTTGTCGACCATGCGGCCGGCAGTCACGTCGGTGAAGGCACCGACGATGGTGGTGAAGGTCAGGATGATGCCGACCATGGCCGGGTCGATGCCCAGTACGTTCGTGTAGAAGATCGACTGGAAGGACGCGAGCACGCCCATCATCATGGTGGTGCCGAAGTCACCGAGCGCATAGCCGATCTTGTCCTTGATGCCGAAGGGCATCACCTTGCCGCCGTTGAGGCGTTCGGCCAGGCCCTCCGCGTTCTCTTCCGCGAAATCGTATTCCGCCAATGACGAAGACATTGGATTCTCCTTTGAATTCTTCCTTGCTTTCCTGGTTATTGTGGGTTGGGGGGGGGGGTGACCCGCCTCGCCTCACCGCGCAAAACGCAGCATGAGGCACTCGTACGGGCCAAGTTCAAGGGTGCCGGCAGGCACGGGCTTGCCGTCCATGTCGATCGCGGGCGCCATCACCTCCACGGTGGCGGGCTCGCCGGCCATGTTGGCGATGTGGAAGTCGACCGCCCCGTCGTTCTCGCGGCGGAACCGCAACGTGGCGCCCGAGGTGCGCACCCAGCGCAGGTCATCGTCGTAGGGGGCGATCTCGTGGGCCACGATCGCGTCCCAGAAGGCGCTGCCGTCTGGCTCGGCCGGAATGCCGCCGAGGTAGACGGCGCCGTCGCGCACCGCCACGGCCGTGCGGCCGTCGGCCACGTCGCTGGTCACGTCCAGGTAGTCCACGGTCCGCTCCGCGCCGAACATGGTCACCAGGCCGCCGAGCGCGTCCCCGCGGTCGCCGGCGCGCACCACGGCCTGCGTGCGCGGGTCGGCGGACAGGTACTGGACCACGCGGCCCACGCCCATCCACTCGCCCAGTTCTCCCAGGCCGTTGCCGTCGTCGGTCTGCCAGGTCATGTCCGCCGTGCGATCGCCGGTCATCGGGCCGAACACCAGCTTGCCACCGGCTTCGGCGTACGCCTTGCACTTGGCCAGCAACTGCGGGGAGACGTGACGCAGGAAGGGTACGACGACGCAGCGGTAGCCGGAGAAGTCGGCGTTCTCGTTGACCAGCTCAGGGGTGACGCCGCGCGCGGAGAGCGCATGGTAGAAGTCGGTGACCATCGTCTTGTAGTCGTAGATGCCGCCGGACTCCACCAGCGTCGCGCGGCGCGACTCATCCGAGTACACCATGGCGACGCTCGAACGCGCGACCGTCGTCTCCTTGAGGAAGGGCAGCTGGCGGCCCAGCAGGCGGCGGGACTCCAGCACGTCGCCGTAGCCGATGTCCGGCGTGCCGGCGGCGGTCACCACCGCGCCGTGCGGCTGCTCGACGCCGTACTTCTGGCCACGGTAGAGCCAGTAGAGGAAGGACTTCAGGCCGGCCGCGTAGCCGAGGAAGACCTCGGTCTGAAGGAAGCCGGTGGGATGCGGCAGCATGTAGTTGCCGGTGTAGCCGACGTGCGCGGAGCAGGTCTCCAGCAGCAGCACGTCGTCGTTGTCCATCACGTTGCGCCACAGGGCCAGGTTCATTGGGAACATCCACGGCGTCAACGAGTTCGGGTAGGTGTCGAAGCCGACCATGTCCAGCTGGTCGAACAGGTCGTAGTTCTCCAGGTTGAAGTTGGTCGAGGTGTTGTGGGTCAGCGGCACGCCCACCGTCTCGATGAGGATCTGCGCCATGCCCGACGCGAACTCGGTGAGCGTGTCCGCGGTGAAGGTGCGGAAGGCGAAGTCCAGCGCGGAGTTGTGCGCGAAAGGCGTCGGCACGGGCATCACCACGTCGGCGAAGGAGTCGTAGCGCTCGCTCCAGATGTCGGTGCCCCAGCGCGCGTTGAGCGTCTCGATGTCGCCGTAGTGCGCCTGCAGCCACTGCGGCCAGCGGCGTGCGCAGGTCTCGCACACGCATTCGTCGACGTGGCACTTGAACTCGTTGTCCAGCTGGATGGCCACGACGTTCGGGTAATGGGCGGCGACCTCGCCGATGCGTCGGGTCAGCTGGTACGCCTTGCGGCGGTAGTCGGCGTTGTTCGTGCACACGTGCTGCCTCGAACCGTGCGACTGCGGCGTGCCGTCGGGCGCGACGATGCACGACTTCGGGTAGGCCAGGGTGAACCAGCGCGGCGGGGTGGGCGTGGGGATGCCCAGCACCACCTTCAGGCCGCGGGCACGGTAACGCTCGAGCAGTCCCTCGAGGTAGCCCATGTCGTAGTGGCCCTCCTCGGGCTCCAGGCGGCTCCAGAAGAACTCGCCGATGCGCACGGCGTTCATGCCGATGTCGCGCGCATGGTTCATGTCCTCGGCGTTGGTCTCCTCGCTCCACACCTCCGGATACATGGACGCGCCGTACATCGGTTCCTCCACGCGGGGCACGGCCAGGTAGCGGCGCTGGATCCAGCGCGCCACGAAGGCGGTGAGCATGCCGGTGGCCGCGTCCGAGAGACGACGGCCGCCCTCGACGGGTTCGAGCATGGGTGCGCGGTCCGTCTCATAGGTACGCATGTACCAGGCCATGGCGTAGGAGAACAGGTCGAGCACGCGCAGGCGACGTTCGCGTGCCACGTCGAGCACGGCCACGTCTGCGGCGGTGCGGTACGCCACGTCGGGGATGTCCGAGCGGAAAAGGGGCAGGCGGGTGGCGAGCGCGAGGCGGGCGCCGGCGGCGGCGCACCGGTCGGCGCCGGCGCGCAGGCCGTCCGCGTCCGCGGAGTCCATGGCGATGACGATGTCCCCGGCGCCAAGCTCCAAGGTGGAGAAACGTTCGGGGGTGAGCGTCTCGCAGCCGATCCTGCCGTCACCCGCACAGCTGCGCAGCTGTGCCACGAGCTGGCTGTCGGACAGCGGCAGGGATGCGCAGTCCGTAACAACGACAATGTTCATTTCAGTGACCTTTTCTGACTTCTTTGTCCTTGGTCCCTCACGGAACCGCGGTGATGCACCCAGCTTAAGGTCACATAAGCTCACAAAACGCGCCAAAGAGTATCCCAAATTGACTTTTGGCTATCCCAGATTGCGCGTAGAGGATCCGTGAGATTTTGTTCAAAAAATGAACAATTTCTCATGAAGGTTCCCAAACGCTGGATCCTATGTATAATGGGTACTCGCGTCGGGCCGTGCATAGCCCCGGGCTCCATTTTTTGCCGCTGCGAGCGGCCCTTGCGCCGACATGGCGCTTTCGCGGTCCGACGTTTTTCTTCTTTCCTCCTTCTCCACGGGTTGATCGTGAATCAACCTGTATCCGATGACCGTCGCCATCCCAACGCAACGCAGCAGACAAGGTCCAGGATTCCCAGCACCGCCACCGGCATCCAGCTGGAGGACGACACTGCAAACATGTTGAAGTCGACGACGCGACCGCCAATGAACATCCGCCAGGGAAACAGCCAACTGGTCAGGGAGAGCAGCACCGGCGGTAGCCACGCTATCTGTGGGTATCCCAGAATGGTGGTCAACAAGCCGGGCACCACGCTGACCAGGAATACCCGCACGGCCATGATGACGTCCTGGGGCTCCCGAAAATACCAAGCGAGGCAGAGCATGGCCCCGACCGGCAGTTGGACCAGCAATGCCCATGCTGCCGTCGCCACACGCACGCGCAGCGGACGTGGCAACGGCGGCAGCTCAGGCGTGCACGCCGCGACCGCGACGATGGCCGCCGCCACCATCACCATGCCGTTGACGCGGAAGGGGAACGCCAGAGGCAGCCCGCCGATGGCATGGATACGCCGGTCGCCGACGAGCAGGGAGACAATCAGCAGCAGACCGTATCGCGCCAGCAATGCAGGGCCGCCGTATACCCGGAACCAGGCAGTCCACGGCAACCATCCCCTCAAGTGCGCGCTCATCGGACCGCACATCCTCGCAACGTCTTCATGAGGGTTTCCGTATCCGCGCGCGACATCGGTTCGAAGGTATCGTCCACCTCTTGTCTGAACCGTTCAGACGTCATGCCGCTGGCCACGAACCGCAGTTGCATCGCCACACGGCGCACGTCATCGATTTCGAGGTCGGAGGGGCCTTCCTCCGACGTCCACGACGCGCACCATGCCGGCGTTGCCAGGGTGAGGAACAGGTCGTCCTTCACCGTGGCCAAGGTCGTCGGGTCGCCGTCCAGACGCCCCAGACTCACACGTCCAGGCAGTCCCTGGGACGGGTCGTAGCGTGCAGAGGCCTCCTCGATCCGGTCAGGCACGGCAAAGCCGTATCCCTGTTCTCGCAGCCGGTCGAGCTGCACATCGATGTCGGCTATCGTCTCGTGCGCCACATCTTCGTGTTCCCGGTAGACGCAGATGGTCGTCGATGCCTTGACACACTCCTCCGGCGCTTCCGTATGCGGGAGCAGGGGCGGAACATGCAGCAGGAAGCGGCTTGCCATCAACAGCACGCAGCATCCCAGCACCAGCAGCAAAGACGGCACCGTCCATACCGTCCAGGATCGCAACCGTTCGACATGCGCCAGCAGGAACACACAGGAGGCGCCCAGCAACAACACCACCTGCCAGCATAGGGGAACAGGGTTGAGTGACAGTCCGACCTGGCTGACCGAGGCTCCCGTATCTCCCAATGGCGAGAACAGCGGAGAGCCCAGTCCGGCGTCGGTCAGCAGCGACGCGCCGACCATCATCACCACGACCGCCACCACCGGGGCAAATCGCACGGAACAGAGCCTGCCCAGGCATGAGCCGGCAGCGAGTCCCCAGCCAATGCCCAGTACCTGCACGACCATCGCCATCCACAGCGTCCACCAGGCATGCCGGTACCACAACGAGTGGGAACAGGCCAAGGCCACGCCCCACACCACGAAACGCTCCACCGCCACCGGCACCAATGTCAGCACCCATGCCAAGAGGAACGCCCGATAGCGTCGGCGTACCGTGACGACCAGGGCAGGCATGCGCATGATGCGCGCCGCATCCCAGGCGCCCACGGCACAGCCGAGCACCATCAGCACCCACATGTCGCAGGCAAGGAACCGCGTCACCAACTGGGCGTCGCCATGCAGAAGCGCAAACCGCAAGGACAGCAACAGCACATCCACCACGCCCGTGGCCACGAACAGCCACGGACCAAGCCATGCCCGCCAGCCGTAGGCGCCCAGCGAAACGGCCCCCCTCCACCATTGCCGCACTTTTCCCACGCCAATCAACCCTCTTCCATCCATTGGCGGAGACGATCCGCGGAAGTTGCCTCGGCGCCCTCAAGGAGGTCGTCCATACGCGTCTGCCGGACCAGTTGACCCGATTCCAGCAGCACCACGGTATCCGCAACGCACACCACGTCCTCCAACAGATGGGTGGACATGAGGCAATGGGTCCCGGTACCGATGTCGCGCACGTATTCCAGCATGGCCGTCCTCTGCTGCGGATCCAGTCCCACCGTCGGTTCGTCCAGCAACAGCAGGTCCGGATTCCCCAGACATGCCGAAGCCAGCAGCAGGCGACGCCGCATGCCGCCGGACAGCGAACCGATGCGCGAGCGCACCCGATTGGACAGGTCCACGGCTTCCAGGGACTGCGCAACCACTTGGTCACGCGTCGAGACGGGAACCTTCTGCAACCACGCCACGTACTCCAGGAAATCCTTGCAGCGTGCGCTTTTGGGCAGCACGGTCTCCTGTGGCATGTACCCGATGCGCAGCGCGGAACGGGCGAGCGGTGCGCCGTCGCGGCTCACGACCGGCTTGGCAGCATCCGCATCCGGCATGCCCGCCAAGGTCCGCATCAATGTGGTCTTGCCTGCACCGTTGTGTCCCAAAAGGCACGTGATGCCCATCGGCAAGTCCAGGTCAAACGGACCGAGGCGAAACGCATGGCCATATGCCACGTCAATGCCGCGAATCAGCAACGAGCTCATTGCAGCCGTTCCGTGAGAAACAGATGCCATGCCATTCCAACCTTTGCGCCACGCATCATCGCGTCCTTCCTTCATGGTGCAACCGCCAACCGCCTGCACCGTGTATTACTTCAGGCTAGTTCACGTATGGCCGCAGCTGCAACCCATCTACACAAAATCGGTAGATGGCAGGAAGTCCCTACGCCAGCTCCCGGTCAATGTACTCCATGTACGGCTTGGCGGTCACCTCGTCCCCGTGCGCGCAATACCAGTCGTAGGCCTCGTGCAGGCCCGCCTCCAGCGGAATCGTCGTCGGCAGCACCTGCTGCTGGCCGCGCACGTCGAGCTCATAGCCGTAGTCGTGGAAGGGGAAGAACAGCCTCTGCGGCACGCCGGTGACGCTCGTGCAGGGCGCGGCGTCACGACCGGCGGCGCGATAGCACATCTCGACCCAGTCGCGCACGCTCACCGTCTGCGGGTTGCCGACGTTGAAGATGTGCTGCTCCGGCTGCTGTTGCGCGATCCGCTCGACGAACTGGCACAGGTCGCGGATGTGGAAGAACTGCAGGCGCATGCTGCCGTCGCCGGGCAGCCTGAAGACGCGGTCGCGGCGTGCGCAGTCGAAGACGAAGGCCTCGCGGTACACGTTGTTGCCCGGCCCGTACAGGTACGGCGGTCGGACGATGTAGGCGTGCGGCGCGCGCTCCAGCAGCGCGCGCTCCGCCTCGATCTTGCCCAGCCCGTAGGCGCCCCACACCGTGTTCTCCCCCAGCCGCACGCCCTCGGCGAAGGGCTGCAGGTTGGTCTCCGGGTAGACGGCGCTCGAGCTGATCAGGACGATGGTGCCGACGTGCGTGTGCGCCAAGGCGTCGGTCAGCTGGACGACGTCCTGCCGGTCGTAGGCATTGACGTCGACGACCAGGTCGAAGGATTGTCCGGCGAGGCGGTCGCCGAGCTCGCCGCGGTCGCACTGGACGAGGCGGACGCCGTCGACCTGCGGCCTGCTGCCGCGGTTGACGACGGTGACGTCGTCGCCGCCGCGCACGAAATGCTCGGCCAGTGCCTTGCTGACGAATACGGTCCCGCCGGTGATGAGTATGCGTGCCACGATTCCCCTTGCTCCAGTTGTGCTGCCGGTACCCGGAGATGAGCGTAACAAGCGGCAGGGCGAGTTGACATAACCGGTTCCAGCATGCGGGATGGGTCAGTCGCCGGTGCTACCGCGAAGTTCGTCGGCCAGACTTTCCTCCAGCTGGTAGAAGGCGGCATGCCCACGCAGGTATTCGCGCATGAACGGCATGCGGAAGTCCACGAAGCCGCGGTCGGTCGGCTTGATGAAGTCCTCGTTGATGAGCCGGCTGCGGTATACGCTGGCATACTTGGCGTCGCGGTGCATGCGGCGGGCGATTTCACCGGTGTTCGAAGGACCGTCATCGATGGCCATGGCCAGCAGGTATTCCCGGGCCATGGGCGGCAACCCATCCACTGCGGGACCGTTGACGAGTTCGCCGATGCGGTCGCGGGCCTTCTCGATGCCTTCCTGGGCGTCCTGCAGGGTGATGGCGTCGGGATGGCCATTGCGGTCGGACGCACGCCACGCCTGGTGCCCCACGAGCTGGATCATGAAGGGGTATCCGTGCGTGGCCTCGGTGAGCAGGTTGAGCACCTCGTAGTCGGCACTCTTCCCGTTGTCGGAAATCGTATGCTCGAAGGCCTCCCAGACGTCCGGAAGGTCGACGTTCTGCAGGTGGAAGCGTTCGGCCCGGCGCAGGAAGGTCAGTATCCTGTCGTTGACAACGTCGTTGACCATGCCGGGAATGCCGGCGAAGACGACCGCGACGTTGCGGTCCTCGCGGATGAGATGCTGCACTGCGGTAGCGAAGGCGCGCACCTCGTCCATCGGCGATTCGGCACCGAGCTCGTCCAGCGTGATGAGCACCCCCTGGCGATCCTCGTCCATGCGGTCCAACCGCTCGCCGACGGCATGGCGCAGGTCCAAGGCGGCCAGATCGTGGCTGACCTGCATCTTGCCGAGGTTCAGGGTGGCGCCCAACGAACCCAACGGCGACTCAAGGGACAGGGACGGCAGGGTATAGGACGCGGTGCGGCTGTCACGATCTGCCAAGCTGCCGATGATGCGCTCGGTGAAGCCCACGCTGGCGGTTTCGTTGACCACGAACCAGTCCCGCTCCTTCACCATGTCGCTCAGGGCATTGAGCATGACCGTCTTGCCGATGCCGCGGGCCCCCGTGACGAACAGCAGGCGTTCCGGAGCCCCCGGCCCCTCCTCGATGGCCATGCGGAACGCGTCAAGGTCGTCGTCCCTTCCCACCAGGACAGGAGGCCGCTTGCCGGCCGTCGGCTTGAACGGACTGTACATTGCGCAACCTCCCATGTTCTATGCTCATATGCTCTATGGATTCGTGATACCTGACCTTACCTCTCGATTCTAACAAGTCTAACGTTGTCTAACAAATCTAATGCAATCTAACAAATCTAAAATTTGTCTAACAAGGTCAGCGCAGCCGCCGCTCCCCCGCCAAACGCCGACGGCGTAGCACGGCCCACCTGCGGCTATGCTGGGGGGTATGGAACTGCATGTTTTGGATCACCCGCTCGTCGAGCACAAACTGACCGTGCTCCGCGACAAGAACACCCCCTCCTCCACCTTCCGTGAGCTCATCTCGGAGCTCGTCTCCCTCGAGGCCTACGAAGCCACGCGCAACCTGGCCGTGGTAGACAAGCCGATCGAGACCCCGGTCGCCCCCATGGTCGGCAAGGCCATCGCCAAGCCGCGCCCGATCATCGTGCCGGTGCTGCGCGCCGGCCTGGGCATGCTGGACGGCATGACCCGCATGATGCCGAGCGCCGAGGTCGGCTTCCTGGGCATGAAGCGCGACGAGGAACACCCCACCCAGCAGATCACCTACGCGAACCGCCTGCCCGACGACCTCTCCGGACGCCAGTGCTTCCTGATCGACCCGATGCTCGCCACCGGCGGCACGCTCGTGGCCGCCACCCACTACCTGGCCGAGAAGGGCGCGAAGGACGTCACCGCGATCTGCATCATCGCCGCCCCGGAAGGCATCAAGTTCGTCGAGGAGAACATCGATCCGAGCATCGACTTCCGCGTGGTCGTCTGCGGTGTGGACGAAGGCCTCAACGACAAGAGCTACATCGTCCCCGGTCTGGGCGATGCCGGCGACCGCCTCTACGGCGTGATCGACTGACCGATTCCATTGCCGCGGGTGCCGGGCGGGAATTCCCCGACCAGCACCCGTTTTTCATGCCGACCCCACCCAGGCATTCAGTCATGGAAGACGCGCCACGAGTACCTCTCCCCCGCACTATCTGCCTTAAGTGTGTGTTTCCAGCCTCCGTCAGAGCTCTATCCGGCTTAAGTGCGTGGCCGCCCTTCGTACTATCGTTCCGTTCATATAAATAAAGTTACGGATAATGAGCAAGTAAGAGAAACAAAACTGCAAATAATTATAATCAATCAAATTTACAATTGGTTAATTGTGGCAGCTACGCACTTAAGCCGGATAGACCTCTGATGGAGACCGAAAACACACACTTAAGGCAGATAGGTGCGTCAGCGCCTATATTCAGCACAGACTACTGCATACAACAGCCAACAAAGGCCACATCCATGCATGCAGCTGCCGCGTGGGACTTCAGTCCCACGCGGCAGGATCCGTCACAGTGCCAGGTCGTGGCCCGGCGTGCCCTCGGGCACGAAGGACTCGAAGATGAAGCGGTCGAAGTACGGCATCGCCTCGTCGTACTGCTCGGCCGAGCGCACGGTCCAGCCCACGGCGAGCGCGCCCATGGAGCGCACCAGCTTGAGTGCCTTGGAAGAGGCGTTCTGCACGTCATAGGCCACGAAGTCCGGCCGGCTCATCCAGTTGAAGACGAGCTTGCCGGCACCCCACACCACCGGGTCGCCCTCGCCGAAGCGCAGGTCCTGGGCGAGCTGGCCGCGGCAGACGTCCGGGTGGTTCTGCTTGTACCAGTTCATGGCCGCCGGGTTGAAGGACTCCACCGCATACTCGCCCTGGTAGGCATCGAGCAGGTCGGCGGCGGCGTTCATGAAGTTCTCATCGGCCTCGCCCCAGGAGCGCATGTCGTCAAACTTGAACTCGACGATGATCGGCACGCGGCCGTCGACGAGCCGCAGCACGTCGCTCAGCAGCGGCACGTGCTGGTACTGCCCGGCCGGCATTTCACCCGTGGCGAGCGGCGAGACGGCGGCACCCGGCTCGGCGCCGGGGAACAGAGGGATGCGCACGAGCTCGTCGTACGTGAGGTCGGCGATCTTGCGTGAGTCGCCGGCGACGCGCATGAGGTCGGCGTCGTGGATGACGACGATCTGCCCGTCGGCGGTGGACTGCACGTCGAGCTCGATGCCGAAGCCGGCCTCGGCGGCTGCGGCGAAGGCGGGCAGCGAGTTCTCCGGTGCGATGGGGTCGACGTCTTCCATCGAGCCGTAGCCCGCCTGCACTGCCATGCTGCGTGCGTACTGCACGTACTCGTTGCTGGCGGGGGCGTCGGCGTCGTCCAGACCGGAGCCAGCGTCGTGCAGGCCGCGGTGGGCGTACATGGTTTCGGAAAGCGTGGGCACGTAGTTGCGGCGCTTGTCGGAGAACGACCGCGGCTTGACCGCCATCGCCCCGAGGCCTGCCGCGAGCACGCCCCCGATGACCAGGTTCCTGAAGAGTTTCGTTGCCATGTTGTCTCCTTCGATGGCGTATGTCTGCTTTCGAGCCTAGTGCATCCGCGCCGCGCGGGGCGGTGCTATGGGCGAACGGCTATTTCCGCTTCCCCTTCTTCTTGAGCGCACGGTTCTTCGCCATGATGTCGATCACGATCCAGGCGGAGAGGATGAAGGCGATGAGGTAGCCGAGGAAGCCGACGACGGGGATGCCGAAGATGATGGGCTTCATGCCCGCCCCGTACACCGTGGACGAGCCGATGAACAGGCCGACCACGATCATGGCCATGGTGATGCGGTTGACCATGTCGCCCAGCTGGCGCAGCGGCTCCTCGGAACCGACGAGTTCCATGTTCATGCGCAGTTCGCCGCGGGTGAGCATGCGCAGCGCGGTATGTGCCTCGTTGACCGCCTTGAGGCCGCTGTGCAGCGCCTCGTGGCCTTCCACCCCGAGCGATTCGACCTCGTCGCGCACCGCCTGGGAAGGCGACTTGGAGGAGGCGATGTGCTTGGAAATGATGGTGATCATGTTGACGTCGGGGATGAACTTGTCGAGCAGTCCCTCGAGCGTGACGAGTGCGCGGCCGACGGTGGTCACGGAGCTGGGGACCTCGATGCCATGGCGGCGCGCCATGGAGGTCAGCGACCCCATGAAGGACGCCAGGTCGAGATCCGCGAGGTCGACGGTGCCGAACTCCTCGATGATGCCGTCGAGGTCGGCCAGCAGCGACGGATAGTCGGTACGGTCGGTGGCCTGCCCAGCGAAGCGCAGCAGCGCGTCCGCGAGCTGCGCGGAGTCCTGCTTGCCGACGGCGAACAGCATCTGCTTCAACGCGGCGCGCGTCGCCGCGTTGAGCCGGCCGGTCATGCCCAGGTCGAGCAGCACGATCTGCCCGCCGCGAATCTCGATATTGCCCGGGTGCGGGTCGGCGTGGAAGAAGCCGGCGTCGAGGATCTGCGCGGCGTAATTGTCCACCAGCTTGGTGCCGATCTCCTTGAGCGAATAGCCGTCGTCGAGCAGTTCGCGGGTGTGCGCGATGGGGATGCCGTCGACGTACTCCATGACCACCACGTGCTCCGTGCACAGGTCCACGTAGGGCGTCGGGCAGTCCATGTACGCGTAGTGGTCGCAGAACCGCTTGAACTCGACCAAATTGCGCGCCTCGTTGAGGAAGTTCGTCTCCTCGTCAAAGGTGTCCCAGAGTTCCTCGACGACCCCCTGGAAGTCGACGACCTGCGAGTTGCGCATGACGCGCGTGGCACCGCGGGCCAGGGAACGCAGGATGGAGATGTCCTCGGCCATGGTGACGCGCACGCCCGGCCGCTGCACCTTGACGGCGACGTCCTCGCCGGTGAGCAGCGTGGCGCGGTGCACCTGGGCGAGCGACGCGGAGCCCAGCGGCGTGGTGTCGATGTGGCTGAAGATCTCCTCGACAGGCCGCTTGTATTCGTTCTCCAGCGTGGAGAGCACGACCGAGTAGGGCATGGGGTCGGCGTCGGCGCGCAGCTTGCCGAGCTCGTCGCAGAAAGCCTGCGGCAGGATCTCGGAGCGCATCGACAGGATCTGCCCGACCTTGACGAAGGTGGGACCGAGCGCCTCGAACATGAGACGCATCTTGACCGGCGTGAGGCCCTGCAGCGCGTCGAACTGCATGGCGATCTTGCCGATCTGCGTCAGGCGGCGCGCCTTGCTGCGGCGCGTCAGGTGGTACTGCTCGGAGAAGGACTTGCGGTGGGTGCCGAACAGGCCGATCGTCTCGCTGTCCGCGAGGTCGCGGCGGCGCAGTTCCGCCGCGGACGGCGGCAGCGGCTTGCCGGTCGCGTCCTGCGCCTCGCGGGCGGCCTGGGCGGACACGTCGTCTTCCAGCTTGAGGATACGCTGCGCCTCCTCGGTCTCCGCCTTGTCGTGTACCGCGCGTTCCGCGGCGGTGCGCGCCGCCGGCGAGTCGCCGTCCGCCTCCTGGTCCTGCAAGGCGTCGTCGAGCTTGACGATGGCCGTGGTTTCGCGGTCCTGTTCGTGCTCGAGATGACGTTCGTCGCGCCGCGCCGTCCGGTCCTGCCGGCGGCGCGCCTCGGCGTCCCGGCGTTCCTGGCGTGCCTCCTGACGTTCGAAGTCGCGTAGGTCGTCGTCGTGCTCGTGTCGTCTGCTCATGGAACCCTCTCACCAAAGAAATTGTTCATTTTTTCGAAGAAAATCTAGGGGGCGGGCCGCTCACGCGGTCCGCTTCCTAGACTTTGTTCGAAAAAATGAACAATTTCTCTACCGGGGCTGCACAGCCCCTCCCTGTTTACTCGGCGTCGTCGGCCGCATCGGCCGTGGCCTGGGCCTTCAGGCCGGCGGCGGCGTCGCGCACGGTCTGCGTGGCGGCCTGCGCCTGCTCCTTGATGCTGTCCTTGGCAGTGCCGGCCTTGTGGGCGAGCTCGGAGTTGAGCTTCTTGCCTTGGTCGACGGTCAGTTCGCCGCGCTCGACGAGCTTGTTGACCAGTTCCTGGCCCTTCTCGGCGGTGGTCGCCAGGGCGCCCACGCCGGCCAGGAAGACCTTGCGCAGTCCTTCGCCGAAGTCCGGCATCGCGCTGTTGTTGGTGGTGTTGGTGTTCTCGTTGTCGGTCATTGCTACCTCCTGGCAGTACGTTCATGCGTCCGCAATGCGGGCACTGGTTCCTACTCTACACGCCCGTTCCCGTGGAAGCACGGCATTTCGCCCTCACCAAGGCCGATCCACACGGCCCCGCGCCGCAGCTGGCCGGTGCTTCGGCACGCCGCGCGTGTCGGTGCCGGGGACCTGTCGTAGATGGCCGCTGCTCAGCGCGGCCGCGCGCCGGCAACCTCGCGCGCCCGCGCGGCGAGGCCGTCGATGTGCGCGCGTTCGCGCCGCGCCGCTTCGTCGCCCAGGTCCTCGAAGCCGCCGTAGCGGCGCTCCACGCCCGCGCGGATGAGGAAGTCGGCAATCGCCGGGTTCTTCGGCAGCAGCGAACCGTGCATGTAGGTGCCGATCACGTTGTGCGCGCGGGCGCCCTCGGTGTGGTCTTGGCCGTTGTTGCCGCAGCCGTCGGCGGCCACGCGGCCCAGCGGACGGGCGCCCTCGCGCAGGAAGGTCTGCCCGGAGTGGTTCTCGTAGCCGATGATGTCGCCGAACTCGTCGCTGGACTCCACCAGGTTGCCGATCATGCGCACGTCACGGCCCACCGTGTACGCCTTGAACACGGAAATGCCCTCGAGTTTCGTGCCGTCGATCGTATCGAAGTACTCGCCGAAGAGCTGGTAGAGGCCGCAGATCATGAGCATCGGCACGCCGGCGTCGGCCAGCCGGTGCAGCAGGTCGGCGCGGCGGAACAGGTCCTCGATGATCTTCTTCTGCCCCGTGTCCTGGCCGCCGCCGCCGAGGATGATGTCGGCATGCTCCGGCCACGGGTCGTTCTGGTTGACGGCATGCACGCGCGGCTCGTAGCCGTAGAGCGCGAGCCGGCGCTGCACGGTGAGCACGTTGCCCGTGTCGCCGTAGATGTTCATGTCCTTCGGGTAGAGCGAAATGACGTCGATTGGTTTGCCCACGGTAAATCCCCCTACTTGCCCACGCCGGCGTCGGCGACGTCGGTCATGGTGGCGAGCTGTGCGCGCACGGCGAGCATCGCCGTGTACGTGCAGTAGATGTGCTTGGTGCGGCCCGGATCGGCGGTGACGAAGGCGCGCACCGCGGCGGCCAGGTCGGTGGAGACGTCGCCGACGGGCACGTCGTCGTAGGACAGGCGCAGCGCCATGTCCCAGGCGCGCACGCCGGAGACGGCCTGCACGCCGGTCTCGCGCAGGCTCGTGAAGTCGACGTCCCACAGCCAGCTCATGTCGCGGCCGTCGGCGTATTCGTCGTTGATGCAGATCATCGTGTCGCAGCCATCCGGCGGGAAGGAGCCCAGCGAGAGGCGGAAGCCCATCGGGTTCTTCACCAGCAGCAGCTCGACGGGCGTGCCGTCGAGGTCGATGACCTCGCCGCGGCCGAAGGCGGGCGTCACCTGGGCGAGCGCGCCGATCAGCTCGTCGGTGCCCGCGCCGGCGAAGCGCGTGACGCGGTCGGCGAAGGCGCCACGCGGACGGCGCGTCTCCAGCGTGGCGCGCACGTCCTGCTGGACGGCGCGTACCACGGCGAGCGCGGCCGCCGCGTTGTACAGGTTGTAGACGCCTTCGAGCTTGACGTCGGTGGCGTGTTCCTCGCCGTCGACGAGCAGGCGGGCGTGGTGGTCGCCGACCTCGGTGAGCAGCACGTCGGCGTCGGGGCGGCCGTCTTCGGGCACGGCGACGGCGCCGGCGGCCAGGTCAAGGGCGGCGGCGGTCATCTCGTCGTCGGTCGGGAAGAAGCGGCGCAGCGGCGCGGACAGGCCGAACCAGGAGACGGCGGTGCCGGCCGGCGCCTCCTGCGCGAGGGCGGCGATGCGCGGGTCCTCGCGGTTGAGCACGACGGTGCCGTCGGTGTGCGCGGCGACCTTGCCCAGCAGTCGCGCGGTGTTGTCGATCTCGCCGAAGCGGTCGAGCTGGTCGCGCATGACGTTGAGCAGCAGCGCATGGCGTGGGCGGACCTGTTCGACGAAGTGCACGGCGTAGGCTTCGTCGAGTTCGAGGACGGCGATGTCGGCGTCGAGGCGGCCGGCCAGGTCGACCTGGTCGAGGAGCGCGGAGACGACGCCGCGCGTGAAGTTCGATCCGGTGGGGTTGGTGAAGACGCGCAGGCCGAGCGTTTCGAGCATGCTGGCGACCATGCGGGTGGTGGTGGTCTTGCCGTTGGTGCCGGAGACGAGGACGGTGCCCAGCGGCAGCCGGCCGAGGGTGCGGGCGAGGAAGCCGGGGTCGGTGGTTTCGATGACCTTGCCGGGAAAGGCGGATCCGCCGTGGCGGGTGATGCGCGACGCCCAGCGCACGCCCTTGCCGAGCGCGGGCGTGGCGAAGGCGTACCACGGCTTGCGGGGTGTTTCGCTCATGGCTGTCATGTGGCTGTCATACTCCTTGCTGGTAGTCCTGCGGCATGTCCTGGAACTTCGAGTACTGGCCGCGGAACGCCAGGTTGAAGGTGTCGGTGGGGCCGTTGCGGTGCTTGGCCATGATGATGTCGGCTTCGCCCGGGCGGTCCTCCTTATCATACGCATCGGGTCGGTGGACAAGGAAGACGACGTCGGCGTCCTGCTCGATGGAGCCGGATTCGCGCAGGTCGGACAGCTGCGGCTTCTTGTCGTTGCGCATCTCCGAGCTTCGGTTGAGCTGGCTCAGGGCGACCACCGGCACCTCGAGCTCCTTCGCCAGGAGCTTGAGGGCGCGGGAGAACTCGGAGACCTCCTGCTGGCGGGACTCGACCTGCTTGCCGGAGCTCATGAGCTGCAGGTAGTCGATGACGACGAGCTTCAAGTCGTTGGTCTGCTTGAGACGGCGGCACTTGGCGCGGATCTCCATGAGGCTCATGTTGGGCGAGTCGTCGATGAACAGGGGCGCGTTCTCCAGCTTTCCGAAGAAGTTGTTGAGGGTGTTCCAACGGCCGGGGTCGATGTCCTCGGGGTTGCGCATGGCGGCGAGCGGGATGTTGGTCTCCGCAGAGATGATGCGCTGGGCGAGTTCCATCTTGCTCATCTCCAGGCTGAAGATGACGGAGGTGAGGCCCTGGTGGAGGGCGGCGGCGCGCGCGAAGTCGACGCCGAGCGTGGACTTGCCCATGGCGGGGCGCCCGGCGACGACGACCATCTGGCCCGGCTGCAGGCCCTTGGTGACGGCGTCGATGTCGCGGAAGCCGGTCATGATGCCGGTTTCGATTTCGCCTTTCTGGATGCGGTCGAGCTGGTCGAGGGCGGCTTCGACGGCCGCCTTGATGGGCGTGTAGTCCTGGCGGACCCTGCCCATGCTCATCTCGTAGACCTCAGCCTGGGCGAGGTTGATGACGTCCTGTGCCTGGGAGCCCTCGGCGCTGTAGCCGAGCTGAGTGATCTTCGTGCCCGCGACGATCACCTGGCGCAGCAGTGCGCGCTGATGCACGATCTCGGCGTAGTAGATGGCGTTGGCGGCGGTGGGCACGCTGGCGATGAGGCTGTGCAGGTAGTCGGGGCCGCCGACCTTCTCCAGGTTGCCTTCGTCGTTGAGCTTGTTCGCCACGGTGACGGCGTCCACCGGCAGGCTGGCGGCGAACAGGTCGATGATCGCCTCGTAGATGGTCTGGTGCTTGGGCTGGTAGAAGTCCGCAACCTCGATGGTCTGCGAAACCTCGCCGATGGCGTCCTTGCTCAGCAGCATGCCGCCGAGGGTGGCCATCTCCGCGTCGTCGTCGTGCGGCGGGACGCGGTCGAAGAGGGAGCTGTTGGTGGGGAATTCGTCACTCATGGGGTTGATTATAGGAGTCCGGGCTCACCTGGTGAAGGTGGCCAGTTACACATTTTTCGGGGGCCTGGAAATTGTGTAGGCCTCTGGCCCGCACAATTTGAATTTGTGCGGGCCAGAGGCCTACACGATTTTTCCACGCCGAAAAATGTGTAGACGACTCCGCCTGATGTTTGATGAAGGGTAGGGAGGAAAATCACATGGATAGGGCACCTCGAGTTTCGCACTGTCAAGCTGCTTGACTGAAGCCCGGCTGGTGTGGTCAGCACGAAATGGCGACTTCAAAAGAACTGTTTTGACACGACATGACGTTTTGTGCCGACCGTCGGTAGGCTGGCCTCATGGTTTCGCCAGCTTCAACGAACGTTACTTCCGCCGTGAGCTCGACGCATTGGAGCGCCGGCCCGACGTCTACCACGCCCGGCAGCTGCTCAAGGTGCTCGACGACCTGGCTGACCCCACAGCTCGGCGAGCGCATGGAACGGGACTTCGACTGCCTGACGCGGCTGCGTGGCTTCATCCGCCGGGCAGGCGCGACGCCGTTCGCGGCCGGCCACGCGGCACTGCCGACCGTGCGGTACGGCGACCGGCAGGTCGAGCTGCGCCGGCTGGCGGAGCAGGCGCGGGAGTGCATGCAGCCCGCGGGCAACGACTTCCTCGACGACCTGCTGGCGTTCAGCGAGTGGATCGGCTACGAGGAGGGCACCGCGTACGTCTTCCTGCTGCGCGACGCGATGCTGCCGTACCTGTATCTCCTGGCGTGCGGGCGACGCGACATCCACCCGTGGCTGCTCAGCCGGCGGTCGCTGGCCGACCTGGCCGGAGCCGACGGCGTCGACGACGCCCTCCGGCTGCCGATCTACGAGGCGCTGGAGCAGGGGCACGCCGACTATGCCGGGTTCAGCCGGTTCTGCGGGGAGCGGATACGCGGTGTGCTGGACCAACATGGTCGGCTGCGCGGCTTGCTGGACGGCATTCCGCAGGACCGGATCGTGGTGGTCGAGTCCGGCTACTGCGGGACGGTGCCGATGACGCTGGCCGCACTCGACAAGCGCGTCTCGATGAGGATGTTCACCACCGCACCGTTCCTGTTCGGGACGTATGGCGACTGTGTGTACAGCCGCCGGTATGAGGATTTGCGACGGTTCGAGACGTTGGTCAGCCAGGATGTCCTGATGCAGTATGCGGGGTTCGGCGATGGCGTGTTCCGCGTACGGGAGGCCGAGGATGAGTGGGTGCGGGATGGGGCGATGGCGGAGATGGGGGTGGTTGTTCGGGCCTTTAAGGGCTAGGGCATAGGCGGGGAGGAGTCGAACAAGGCCTTTAAGAAATATCACGAAAGATTTCTTAGCTTTATCATGTGGATGCTGAACCATACAGCTTTACCATACGGAAGCTAGACCGATCCGGCTTCATCAGGTGAAGGACAGCCCACCCAGCCCCCGCCCTCAACTCGCCAGGGACCAGTTCAGGCCGCCGTACTTGCCAGAGCCCATCTGCTGGAGCAGCTCGAAGGGGCGGGCGCAGACGGGCTCGACCAGGCGCAGGTAGCCGTCCGCGTCCATCGCGGCAAAGCAGTTGAGGGTGTCCGCGAAGCCGATGCCCTCGCCGAAGGGGGTGCGTTCCAGCGCCATGATCGTGGCGGCGTCGCGGAACATGGAGGCGGTGCGCACCATCATCGTCTCGTCCTTGCGCGCCTTGGATCCGCCGCGCATGGTGGCGTTGATCAGGGCGGCAGGCAGCACCAGCGCACCCATGTCGCGCGCCAGGCAGCCGAAGGTGCGCACACTGGCGACGGTCATGTCGAAGACGCGACGGTCACGCGCGTCGAAGGCGTTGACCAGCTGCTGGCGCATCGGGCCGCCCATCACCGAGGCGCCGACTTCGTAGAGGTACAGGGGGTTGCGCCACAGCGGCAGGTCCTCGTACTCCTTGAGGTTGTCGGGGTAGTCGTAGGACAGGAGCATGTCGTTGCGCGTCGGCGTCTCCTCCTCCCAGAGCGCCTCGTAGGCGTCGAGCAGCATGCGCTGGTCATAGAGGAAACGCGTGTCGAGCGCGCGTTCGGTGGTGGTGCGAGGCAGGTCGCCGAGTTCGGCGGTCACTTCGCCGCGCGCCTCCGCCTGCACGTATTCGGCGTCGGCCTGCAGCCGCAGCCCCTCCAGCGTGGTGACCAGCTGCGCGAAGACCGGCTGTCGGCTGCGGCAGTGCGCACAGCGTTCCTCGAAGGAGCAGTCCGCGCAGGTGCGGGCCGCGCATTCGAGCAGGTCGCGGCCCAGGAAGGGCATGGTCAGCAGGCGGTAGGCGGTGCGTGTCGCCGCGCGTGCCGGCGACCCCCAGTTCGCGACGGCGACGGCGGCCACCCGGTAGCACTCCATGGAGTGCTCCACGAGGATGACGTCGCGTTCGCGCCGGCCACCGAAGCGGTGCCGGGGATCCTTGCGCAGCCGCTGTTCGGCGCGGGAGGCGCGCGTCGTGCAGATGGCCGACGGCACCCACTCCACATTGCGCTGGCCGTTGAGCACGGCGTCGGCGTCGTTGACCAGGAAGAGCAGCCACGCGGCCAGTCCGCGCTCGGTGACGGTGCGCCGGCAGCGGTGCAGGAAGCGCAGGCCGTGTTCGCGCAGCAGGCGGTCGCCGCGTTCCTGGGCCATGGCCAGGACGCGGCACCAGCTGCTGGGCCCGAAGAGCCGGTGCGCTGCCGCGGCGGTGGCGCGGTCGTGCTCGAAGGCGTCGATGAGTCCGTCGAGCGCCTCCAGGTAGTCGGCAGTGTCCAGGGTGAGCTGGTCGAGGGGAAGGTCGGTCATGGTGCTCCTTTCGTGACGGCGATACGCTCCCAGCCAAGCAGCATCGCGGCGTCTGCGCCAATGGACAGGCCGGAAAATGTGGATATGTGGATGACACACCGGCTATCCACATCGCGCGCGTCTATTGTGGATGGGCATGGGACACAGCGACTCCGTCGAGCACATCCGCCGGCAGATCATGGACGACCCGCAGAACGCACAGTACACGGCGCGCGGCGTGCCGCCGTTGTTCGCGGCACCGCCGACCGCGCGCATCAACATCGTCGGACAGGCGCCGGGCAGGCGCGCCGAGGCGACGCGCCTGTACTGGAACGACGTCAGCGGCGACCGGCTGCGCGCATGGCTCGGCGTGGACCGCGGGACCTTCTACGAGTCGGGACTGTTCGCGGTGCTGCCGATGGACTTCTACTTCCCCGGCAAGGGCAGGTCGGGGGACCTGCCGCCGCGGCCGGGCTTCGCGGACAAGTGGCACCGGCGGATCCTGGACGAACTGCCCGACATGCAGCTGACGGTACTCGTCGGTGCCTACGCCCAGCGCTTCTACCTGGGCGTGCCGCCGCGGCAGACGCTGACCGAGACGGTGGAGCATTACGAGGATTTCCTGCCCGGGTACTTCCCCACCGTGCACCCCTCCCCCAGGAACAAGCTGTGGCTGAGGCGGAATCCATGGTTCGAACAGCAGGCCGTGCCGGACCTGAGAGAGCGCGTGGAAAGGATCCTGGCGTAGGCCAAGCGTCTTCTCCTCCCCCCGGAAGCAAGCAAGCCCCTTGAGAAATGTCTCGTTTTTGTGACAAATCTAGGGCGGGGGCCGCCTGCGCGGCCCCGCCCTAGATTTGTCACAAAAACGAGACATTTCTCGCCCGAGCCCTCTTCCATGTGATTCCCCTGCCGCGTCACTGCCTACGCATCCCCGCCTTCTCCCGAGCCCTCCCACACGGGGGCGCAGCGCACAATTCTCGTCCGTCGCGAGTTGTGCGCTCACCGGGGGCGCACAACTCGAATTCTGCGCCCCCTGCGAGCGCACAATTCCACACGCCCGGAAAATGTGCGCAACGCCACGTTCTCCGAGAGGCGCATCCGGCTCCTTTCCCCGACTGGCCGGCCTAGAATCGAGGCCAACCGAGCATCAGCAAGGAGTGCATATGGCCACCATCGAGGAAATCACCAAGCGGATCGAGGAGGATCCGGCCAATGCGGCATTCGAGGCGGAGGGGCAGAAGCCGCTCTTCCAGGCGCCGCCGACCGCGCGCATCAACATCGTCGGACAGGCGCCGGGCGCCAAGGCCGAGGAGGCGGGCATCGTGTGGGGCGACGAGTCCGGCGACCGACTGCGCGCATGGCTCGGCGTGGACCGCGCGACCTTCTATGACTCGGGCATGTTCGCCTTGCTGCCGATGGACTTCTACTTCCCCGGCAAGTCCGCCCACGGCGACCTTGCCCCGCGCAAGGCCTTCGCGGACAAGTGGTTCCCGCAGATCCTGGACACGATGCCCGACATCCAGCTGACCGTCCTGGCCGGCAGTTCCGCCATCCACCACTTCCTGGACCTCAAGTCCAAGGACACCATCACCGACGTGGTGGAGCATTACGAGGAGTACCTGCCGCAGTACTTCCCCATCATCCACCCCTCGGGCCGCAACAACATCTGGATCGCCGAGCATCCGTGGTTCGACGCCAAGGTCATCCCCGCCCTGCAGGCGCAGGTCAGGGAGATCCTCGCGTAAGGCAGCCACATGCCTGTCGGCGCCCCCCAGTGAAGGCCTCCTTGACATGCCTTCGTCGGGGGATTGTCTTTCCGCATGAGTGCCTTCCCGCCGTGACGCTACCCACTCCGCGACACGCTGATGTGGATAACTTGGGCAAGAAAAACCTGAGTTATCCACACGATGGGGATAACTATGTGGATAGAGGCGCATATCATCCACATTCTGTGGGCAACCATGTGGATAACTTGGGGATAACTTCACGATCTGTCCATATTTCCGCATCTCTAATTTGCCAAGAGGATCAGTTTGTGATATAAGCACATTCCCTTGCGACCTATAAGAAATCTCTCGTTTTTCGTGACATTTCTGGGGCGGGCCGCCCGTGCGGACCGCGTCCTAGAAATATCACGAAAAACGAGAGATTTCTCAGGATCCATACGCAGATGGCACGGAATCCACCAGCCGGGCTCACTCCCTTGGCGCACCGACCCGCAGCACGACGACCTGGAACCCGCCGCGCGGGGGCATCACGCGCAGCACCCCGCCGTCACCATCCCATGAGGCTTCCCAGACGCCGCGCGATGCCGCCGGATGCACCTGCTCCACGCACACGTCATGCCCGGCCAGCTGCGGCAACGAGAGCGCCACGCCGTCCGCCGCCGCCCCGTCCCCGCGCACCCACACGGACACCAGCGAGTCCTTCCACTCACCCGCCGGCCGCGCATTGGCGGGGCGAGCCACCCGCCACGCGCGCCGGTACGCCGTGAGTTCCTCGATGGCGTCCGCCGGCGACGACGTGACGACGAAGGACGCGGGGCACGGTGGTGAACTCCTCGCCGGGATGCAGCACGACGTGCCAGCCGCGGTTGACCTCGGTCGGCCCGGACAGCGCCACGAGCCGTTGTGTTCGGCCTGCGCGAGCAGCGTCTGCCCCGTGACGCGGTGGGTGAGCAGGAACAGCGGCGCATACCGGCCCGTCGGCCAGGTGCCGGTGGCCGCCGATTCGCAGCCGACCAAGCAGACCGGCTCGTCGTCGCCGTAGGAGAAATGCAGGATGACGCTGCCGCCATCCCAGAAGAAGGTACCGTTCCTTGGCATGTTCAAGACCCCTTCAGGCTGGGGATGGCCACCGTACCATCGCGTCCACCCGCCGGATAGTGAGCGCTAACAAAACTATACAGTGCCATCTGAGATATCTCTGGGAACCCCATGGCAACGGCAACGGTGCCCCATGGCGTTGGGAGATATCAAATTCGGGCCCATGCCCCGGTATCCGCATTCGCAAAAGGGCGGCATTCCGCCCTTTTGCGAATGCGGATACCGGGGCATGGGCCCGAATTTGATATCTCCCAACGAAAAGAGGGCTTAAGACGCCGTTGTATCCGCATGGTTCCGGGGCTGGCGACAGATCGACAACCGTCGATGGCGGTCACGGACGATGCGTCGCAGGCGCCACGCCCGGCACCCCCGGAACCATGCCACGACGAATCGCTGGATGCACTTTTGGACAGTCCTTGGTTCGGCTGCGGCAAAAACGACTCGCCGAAGCCAATCCCGGCCAAAACACCCCATTCCCGGCGGCCGCCCCGACGCCAAAGGCCCCGTACAAACCACAGGACAACGAGAGACTCAGGGAATCACAGATGATACATCGCCGCCGCGGTCATCTGCGTCACCAACTGGGCACGCCATTTGCTCCAGCCGGCCTGGCCGGAGAGGGTCTCGCCGGGGGTGGCGCCCAGGGAGCACATGTCGGCACGGGTCAGGTCGAAGAGCATGTCGAGCACGATGCCGTCGCGGTCCACGCACTGCGCCAGTTCGCGGCCGGCCTGCGGGTCGCGCGGGTTGCGCGAACTGGCGAACTCGGACAGGGTCAGATGCTCGCGCACCAGCAAGGTCACCCAGCGCTCCACCTGCCGGGAGAAGCCCATGCGCCGCACGATCGCCTGCGCATGCCGCGCGCCTTCCGCCGCATGGTCGCCCACGCCGGGGCGCTTGCCGATGTCGTGCAGGATGCCCGCCAGCAAGAGCGCCGCGAAGTGGTCGTCGTCATAGCGCTCCCCCGAACGGGCCCTGGCGCCTGACACGGCGCAGCCGGGCCGCTCACGGCCCAGCTGCGAAGTCACCTCCACCATGTGGCGGTCGATGGTGTAGCGGTGCGCGGCGGAGGCGCTCGGCCGGTTGCGGATCGCGGACCATTCGGGCATCCAGCGCGCCGGCAGTCCCACGAAGTCGAGCTCTTCCCAGGTGCGCGCGAGGTGTTCTCCGCCGGCCAGCAGACGCAGGAACAGGGCGCGCGAGGCGTCGTCCCACGCATAGTCATGCACCGGGGCGTGCGTGAGGTTCACCAGCGTCGACGTGTTGATCGGCAGCCCGTGCTCGGCGGCGGCGACGGCCACACGCAACGGCAGGCTCGCGTCGGCCGCCACGTCGACGCCCGGTGCGAGCACCACCTCGCCCTCGTGCACGGCGACGCCCTCGTCGAGCAACTCGAAGGTCGGCGCCTCGCGACGGCCGCCCGCACGCGGCGAACGGATCTGGAAGAAGGAGAAGCGCGGCTTGTCGTGCACCAGCGTGCGCTGGGCGCGCGACGCCGTCGCGTCCAGCGAGAAGGCAATGGTGCGGCCCAGGCGGGCGAGCAGCGTGGCCAGGTCGTCGATCGACTTCGCCTCCCGCTCCCCTGCGGGGAGCGTCGGGTCGGCCAGGCCCAGCATCGCGGCCACCGGCGCCTGCCAGCGGGTGGCCAGCAGGTTCGTGTCGCGCCCCGACGCCAGGTGGATGCAGTCGCGCACGTCGAGCAGCCGCTCCACCGCGTCGTCGTAGCGGCCGTGCGGCCGGTCCGCCAGCCAGCTGGCCGCGAGCGCCGCGGTGAGCACGGTGTCGCGCAGGCCGCCGCGCGCCTCCTTGACGTCGGGCTGGTTCACATAGGGCAGGCGCGCGAAGCGTTCCAGGCGTACCTGCGCGGAGTCGAGCAGCTCCGGCAGCCGCTTGCGCGCCGCCTTGCGCCAGCGTTCCAGGATGGAGGTGGCGGTCGCGGCGACGAGTTCGCTGTCGCCGGCGACCGGCACCACGTCCAGCCAGCCCATCGCGGCGGGTAGGTCGTGGTCGGTCACCGCCTCGCACTGTGCACGGGTACGCACGGAGTGGTCGAGGTCGAGCCCGGCGTCCCACAGCGGGTACCACAGCTTGTTGGCGAAGGCGTTGAGGTCCGCCTCGCCGAGTGCGTGGCCGTCGTGGATGAGCACCAGGTCGAGGTCGCTGGCGGGGCCGAGCTGGCCGCGCGCCAGCGAGCCGACCGCGGCCAGTCCAATGCCGCGCGGGGGCACGTCGAAGGGGACGGCAGCGCAGGCCTCGTCCCACAGTTCCGCCAGCGCCTCCATCGCCAGGCGTGTGCGCGCGGCGCGCTTGGCGGCGCCGCCGCGCATCACGCCGTCCTTGTCGGGCGCGCCCAGCGTGAACATGCGCGCCTTGAGTCCATCCACCGCCGTGGCCATGGGCAGTCCTCCTTGTCGTCGGTCGCGGCCGGCCGTCGCCGCCGTCCGTGCCACGACATCGCCGCAGCGACGTCGCCGGTGCACGACGGCCGCCGTGCGGATACGAAAGGCCCCGCGCAGGGAAGGGGAAACCTGTGCGGGGCGTATGTTCACATGGTTGGTCTTGCCGGGGTCGCCCGGTCGGCGTCGCAGCCGGCCGGGCGACCGTCAGGTTGGCGTCAGATGGCGGCGGAGCCGGTCTCGCCGGTGCGCACACGCGCCACCATGTCGAGCGGCGCCACCCATACCTTGCCGTCGCCGATGGTGCCGGTGCCGGCGGACTTGACGATCACGTCCACCAGGGTCTCGGCGTCCGCGTCGTCGCACAGGACCTCCACGCGGATCTTCGGGATCAGGTCGACGGTGTATTCGGCGCCGCGGTAGACCTCGGTGTGGCCGCGCTGGCGGCCGTAGCCGTTCGCCTCGGAGACGGTCAGGCCGTGCACGCCGGCGGCCGCGAGGGCCTCCTTGACGTCGTCGAGCTTATGGGGCTGGATGATTGCGGTGATGAGCTTCATGGTCTCACTTCACTTCCCTGATGACGGAGCTTGCGGTGGCGGAGAAGTCGTAGGCGCGCTCGCCCTGGTCGGCGAGGTCGATGCCGCTGACTTCCTGGGCCTGGGTGACGCGCCAGCCGACGGTCTTCTCGAGGATGAAGGCGATGATCGTGGTGATCACCGCGGAGAAGGCCATGGCAACGACCGCGATGATGATCTGCACGACCAGCTGGCGCCAGTCGCCGCCCGCGAACAGGCCGGTGTCCTGCATGAAGAAGCCGAGGGCGACGGTGCCGACGAGGCCGCCGACGCCGTGCACGCCGACGACGTCGAGGGAGTCGTCATAGCCGAACTTGAACTTGAGCGAGCAGGCCAGGCAGGTGAGCACGCCGGCGATGGCGCCAAGGACGATGGACCACAGCGGGGAGATGACGTCGGCGGCCGGGGTGATGGCGACCAGGCCGGCGACGATACCGGAGGCGGCACCGATGGCGGTGTAGTGGCCGGTGCGGATCTTCTCGGTGAAGCCCCAGGCGAGCATGGCGGCGCCGGCGGCCAGCGACGTGGACACCCAGGCGTAGCCAGCGGTGCCGTTGGCAGCGAAGGCGGAGCCGGCGTTGAAGCCGAACCAGCCGAACCACAGCAGGAAGGCGCCGAGCATGACGAAGGGCACGTTGTGCGGGCGCATCGGCTCGGTGCCGAAGCCCTTGCGCTTGCCGATGATGAGGACGATGATGAGTGCGGCGACCGCGGCGTTGATGTGGACGACCGTGCCGCCGGCGAAGTCGTGGGCGGCGGCGCCGATGGCCTTGGAGATCGGGCCGTCGGCGGACAGCAGGCCGCCGTTCCACACCATGTGGGCCATGGGGGCGTAGTCGAAGGTGATCCACAGGGCCACGAAGATCATCCAGGTGCTGTACTTGACGCGCTCGGCGATGGCGCCGCAGATGAGCGCGACGGTGATCATGGCGAAGGCCGCCTGGAAGGCGACGTCGACGCTGGCCGGATAGGCGTTGCCGTTGAGCTCGCTCGACGTGAAGACGCCGTCCTGGGCGACCATGGTGTCCTTGAGCAGGAAGCCGGTGGCGGGATCGCCGAAGATGCCGCCGACGGATTTGCCTGCGTATGCGATCGACCAGCCCCACAGGCCCCAGATCAGGACGGTGACGGAGAGCGCGGCGGCCTCCATCATGAGCATATTGAGTACGGCCTTTGCGCGGACCATGCCGCCGTAGAAGAATGCAACACCTGGCGTCATCAGGAAGACCAGCGACGCGGACGTCAGGATCCACGCGGCATTTCCGGAATCAAGCACCTGCTTGGTAACCTCTCCCATGGCCACCTCCTTCAATCTATTTCTTGTTCTTGTTGTCTCGTGACAGTTATGGTTCTCTCTGCCGCCCCGGCGGGGCGCACATGGGTCATGGAACGCCCCCGACGTTTTGATCAGGTTACGGCAGGTTACGGTGAGGTTTCACGTCGCACACGATGTCGGGGTCGGCGTTGCGTGCGACATGCATCATTCGCCCAGGATGCCCTCCACGAAGGATTCCGGGTCGAAGGGCGCGAGGTCGTCGGGGCCTTCGCCCACGCCGACCAGCTTGACGGGCACGCCGAGCTCCTTCTGCACGGAGATGACGATGCCTCCCTTGGCGGAGCCATCCAGCTTGGTGAGCACCACGCCGGTGATGCCGATGGCCTGGGCGAACACCTTCGCCTGGGCCATGCCGTTCTGGCCGGTGGTGGCGTCCAGCACCAGGAGGACCTCCTCGACGGGCAGGTTCTTCTCGGTGACGCGACGGATCTTGCCCAGCTCGTCCATGAGGTTCGCCTTGTTCTGCAGGCGTCCGGCGGTGTCGATGATGAGCACGTCGCTCTGCTCTTCCTTGGCCTTGGCGCTGGCTTCGAAGGCGACCGACGCAGGGTCGGCGCCCTCCCTGTCGGAGCGCACGACAGGTACGCCGACCTTGGCGCCCCACGTCTCGAGCTGGTCCGCCGCAGCCGCGCGGAAGGTGTCCGCCGCGCCCAGGATGACCGACTTGTCCTCGGAGACGAACAGGCGCGCGAGCTTGCCGGCGGTGGTGGTCTTGCCGGTGCCGTTGACGCCGACCATGATGATGACGCTCGGCGTGAGTGCGTCCGGTTTCTCCGCCTCGAGGCGACGGTCCGCATCGGGGCCGACGAGGCCCAGCAGTTCCGACTTGAGCGCGGCGCGCAGCTGCGTCGGGTCGCTCTGGCCGGTGACGCGCGCGTCGGTGCGCAGCTTGTTGACGAGCTCCTCGCTGGCCTCGGCGCCGACGTCGGCCATGAGCAGCGTGTCCTCGACCTCCTCCCAGTCGTCCTCCGAGAGGTGGTCCTTGGCGAGGATGTTGAACAGCGCCTTGCCGAAGGGATTGCTTGACGTGGAGAGCCGTTCGCGCAGGCGGTGCAGGCGGCCGACCTTGCCGACGGGCTTCTCCGTTGCGGGTGCGGCCGGCTCTTCGGTCTCGACGACTTCGACCGGAGCCTGCGCCAGCACGGCTTCCTCCTGGGCTTCGGCGCCGGGAGCGGCCTTGGGAGCGGTCTCGGCCTTGCGCCGTTCCGTCTCCTCCTGCTCCTTGGCGGCCTGCGGGGCCACGGCCGGCTTGGCCGCCGCGCGTTCCGCGGCGAGGCGGGCATCCGCCTTCGCCTTCGCCTCTTCCTGTGAATTCCTGATGGCCTTCTTGCGAGACCGGTCCATCCAGATGCCGCCGGCGATGAGCAGCACCGCGATGACCACGACGGCAATGATGCCGTACACCATGTTGGTATCCATGCCTCCCAGCCTAGGCCACCTTCCAGAAAACCACCGATTTCTCAACCTCGTGGGACACTGGGGGCATGGCCACTGCTTCGAGAATGTCTTCCTACCAACGTCGTGAACAACTCATCCGCATCGGGCGTTCCCTGTTCGCCTCCAAGGGGTTCGAGGCGGTCAGCGTCGAGGAGATCGCCGCGACCGCCAAGGTGAGCAAGCCGATCGTCTACGAGCATTTCGGAGGCAAGGAGGGGCTCTATGCCGTGGTCGTGGACCGTGAGATGCGCGCCCTCAACGACACGCTGCTCGCCGCGCTTGCCAAGCCCGACGCCCACCCGCGCCAGATCGTGGAACGCACCACCCTCGCCCTCCTGACCTACATCGAGGAGAACGCGGAGGGTTTCCAGGTCCTCGTGCGCGACTCGCCCACCACCGATCCGAACAGCTCCTTCTCCTCCCTGCTCGGCGACGTCTCCACCCGCGTCGGCGAAATCCTCGAGGAATGGTTCAGGCGCCAGAAACTGCCCGCAAAGAACGCTCCGTACTATGCGCAGATGCTCGTGGGCATGACCGTGTACACCGGCCAGTACTGGGCCGACCAGCGCAAGCTCAGCAAGGAACAGCTGGCCGCCCTCATCGTGAACCTCGCCTGGAACGGCCTGCGCGGCATGGAAGCCAAGCCCACCCTGCGCTTCGAAGACGGCAGGAAGCCGCAGGAAGCCGCAGGAAGCCCCACCCAGTCCGACGACTGACAGCATGCGCCCCCGAGAAATTGTTCATTTTTTGAACAAAATCTAGGGGAGCTACTTCGTCCAGTGATCCGACATCCTGAACGCGTTGTTCATGCCGTTGCTGGCGGTCAGCAGCACCTCGTTGAGCAAGTCCTGGGTGCGGCGCTGCAGCCACGTCGCCATCTCCTGGTTCGCCTCGCCCAGCGCCACGCGCACGGCGTCGAGCGCCACGGGCTGCGCGTCGTCGGCGAGCGCGTCGGCGTCCTCGGCCAGCGAACGGTCGGTGTGCTCCACCAGCTCGTGGCCGCGCACCTGCACGTCCTCGATGTACTGCTCGACCAGCGGGTCCGTGTCGAACCAGTGGGCGTCGGCCATGACGGCGACCATGCGGTTCGTCCAGTACAGGGAATCGGTCGACGCGTCCTTGCCGGGGGTGTCGCGCAGGTAGGCGGGCGTATCCGTCACGTTCGCGTAGAAGGGCGCCGGGGCGGTGAAGGTGCCGCAGCCGAAGGAGATCCACATCACGGAGCGGTACGCCTCGGGCAGCCAGGGGCGAATCTGCATGCAGGTCATCTGGCCGGTGCGGTTCACGCCGATCGGACGGTAGCGGTGGCGGCTTTCCGCGGTTCCGGTGGTGCCGTACGGGTCGAAGTCGGTGCCCTGGAAGTGCGAGCCCATGAGGAAGGCGACGTCCTCGATGGTCACCTTGTATTCCGGCTGGCGCGCCCACGGCAGGTCCTGCGAGTTCGGCCCGTACGGCGCATCCGGCGAATCCCAGTCCTCGCTGGGATTGAGGTGGCGCTGCATGAACCAGGCGCGCGGCGTGTTGTAGATCTCGTCCTTCGGCGTGGCCGTGCCGAAGGAGGCGCGCGGGTCGAAGTGCGAAGGGCTGTGGTCGTTGTAGCTCAGCGTGCGGTCGAGGTGGTGTTCGTCGATGAAATCGCGCAGGTCGGGGCTGCACATCGAGTTGCGGCGCTCGCTGTAGGCGTCGTCGAGGTCGAGGCCGTCGATGCCCAGCTGGTTGGGGATCGCCGCGTAGCAGTCGTCGGGCAGGCGGCGCGCCATCCAGTGGTGGCCGCCGATGGTCTCCATGTACCAGACTTCGTCGGCGTCGGAGAAGATGATGCCGTTCGACTCGTAGGTGCCGACCTCGGCGAGCAGCGCGCCGAGCCGTTCGACGCCCTCGCGCGCCGTACGCACGTAGGGCAGCACGATGGTGATGATGTCCTCCTCGCCGATGCCGCCGGGCGTGCCCGTGGCCTCGTCGTAGGCGACGAAGGGGTCGGCGGCGAGCACGCGCGGGTTGACGGCGATCGTCTCGGTGGCGCTCATGGCCACGTTGTGCTCGTTGACGCCGGATTCGGCGAGCACGCCGCGATTGGGCAGCACGTCCGGCACGATGGAGTACCGGCAGGGGTCGTCGGGCAGGTCGAGCGTCATGTGGCTGATGACGCTGTGGTATTCACGCGGTTGGTCGGCGGGCGCGATGACCACGAAATGCTTGGGATCGTACTTGCCGCTGCCCGAGTCGTCGTTGCGGGCGATGATGGTGGAGCCGTCGTAGCTGGCGGCCTTTCCTACGATGAGCGTGGTGCATGACATGCGCTCCAGCGTAGTGCGTGGCGTTTACTTGGCGTCGGCCTCCATCGCCTCCATCAGCCGGCGGTCGCGCATCGCGATGCGCTCCTGCGCGTCGTCGCCGGTCCAGTCGTAGAAGCCGCGGCCGGTCTTCTGGCCGAGGTCGCCGCGCGCGACCATCGCGGCGAGTGTGGGGTCGCCGTCGGTGTCCGAGCAGATGTCCGCATACAGGTACGCGGCCACGTGGTCGAAGGTGTCGAGGCCGCCGAGGTCCGCGCTCGCGAGCGGGCCGAGGATGCTCCAGCGCAGGCCCAGGCTGTTCTCCATGACCGTGTCCACGGTGGCCGCGTCGGCGATGCCCTCGCGCACGATGGACGTGGCCTCGCGCAACACCGCGCACTGCAGCCGGTTGCCGACGAAGCCGAGCGCCTCGCGGCTCAGCCGTGCCGGCTTCTTGCCGATCGCGGCCATGAGCGCGGTGGTGGTGGCCGCAACCTCGGGGTCGGTCGCCTCGCCGGGCACGACCTCCACGAGCGGCATGAGCTGCGCGGGATTCCAGAAATGCGCGACGACGAGACGTTCGGGATGCCTGAGCGCGCCTTGGATGGCGGTGGGCGACAGGCCCGACGTGTTCGTCGCGAAGATGGCGTCCGCCGGTGACGCCTCCTCGACCTGCGCCCAGACACGCTGCTTCGTGGGCAGGTCCTCGACGATGGACTCAATGACGAAGTCCGCATCGGCGACGCCTTCGGCGATGTCATGCGTCGGCGTGATGCGCGCCAGGACGGCGTCGACGTCGCCGCCCGGCAGCAGGCCGTGCGCGGCGAGTTCCTCCGCGTCGGCGCGGATGCGCGCCATCGCCGTGTCCAGGTCGAGCGGGCCGGGCTCGACGAGTGCCACCGGGTAGCCGTGCATGGCGAACTGCAAGGCCGTCGCATGCCCCATGGTGCCCGCGCCGATGTTGGCCACGCGCGTGATGTCTTCCAGTTGCTTCGTCATGATGCGCCCCTTTGCGTCCAATGTGACGGATGGTCCGGTCACATTCTACGGCGCTGCCGCCTCGACGGACCAATCGCCGGGCAGCGCGACATCGGCGCGTCCGGTTGCACGGGTGGGTAGGGTTGTTGTATAATGACGCCTCGTATGCCCCTCTAGCTCAACGGTTAGAGCAGCGTCCTTTTAAGTCGTGGGTTGTGGGTTCGAATCCCACGGGGGGTACCGCAAGCCCTTGGAACCAATGGCTCCAAGGGCTTTTTGCATCCGGTACAATGGGAACCCACCAACGACGACCATTGGCACACGAGGAGGCGAGCCATGGCCAAACGACACCGCACACGCACCGATGCCAGCACCGACCCCGCCACCCCCGCACGCCCGGTACCCCGGCACTCCCCCTTCCACGGACAGACCCTGCGCAACGGCCTGGACGCATCCCAGCTCGTCATCTGGCTCAACCGTTCCCAGCGTCCGCTGCCGACCGTCCTGCTCACACGACGGCCCAACTCACCCAACCCGCTGCCTGCCGTCCTGAACGAGATCGGCGACGAAGCCGACGTCACGCTCATCGCAGGCGATGCCATCCAATCGCTCCGTCAGACCGGCTCCCTCGGCACCGTCGCCCCCTACGGCGGCGCCGCGCGAATCTTCCCCACCGACGATCGCTGGATCGACCACCCCAGCGCCACCCGGATCGTCAGATGGCAGGACGATCCGCAGCAACTGGTGCAGGACATCGCCCACGCCCTACGCCGGTTCGCCTCCCGCACCACGCCGGCCATGCCACCCGGGCAATCCCGCTCCCCCGCCGATCCGCAGCGCACCCCGCTGGCCATGTCCCCAACCAGATCCGCACCCCCTGCCCTGCAGCTCGGCCCCGACCATCCGCACGTCACCGTCGACGCCGCCCATGCCCAGGCCGCCATCGACCACATCAGGTCCCATCGCCGCCCCCTGGTCCTCGTCACCGCCCCCAATGCCACCGGCGTGCCGATCGTCGACGTCGACGCCATCCTGGAAGCCACCGACGGCCGCGCGGATATCATCGAGATCGACGACCCTACCGTCACCCGCACCGTCACCACCGCCCTGCCGCCGGAACTGCGCGCGTGGAACGGCGCCGTGCGCGTGGTCGCCGGCGACCGTCACCCGCGCATCTTCCCGCGGTCGCAAGCCGACGGCCGTCACGCCACGGAGCAGGTCATCGAGACACTGCTCGGCTTCATCTACGCCGGCGGCTATACAGCGGCCGGCACTGCGGCTGCCGCGCCCGCCGCCCGGCCGGCCAAGGCGACCGTCCGCCAGATCGTCGGCTCGCGCGTCGTGCTGCAGGACGATGCGCGGCACACCTTGGCTTTCGACAGCCGCGCCATCGTCGAGGAGGCGCAGCTGCCGACCGTGCGGCTGTTCGCCGTCGGCCAGCGGCTGCATGGCACCGTGCGGACCGGCAGCACCGACTTCACGCCCGAACTGCGCTGGCGCGACGGCCGCAGCGCCGTCGCCGCCTACGCGCCGGGCAGCACCGTGCTCGGCCGCGCGGTGCGTGTCTTCGACGACCGCATGCGCGTCGAACTGTTCCCCGCCGCCGCAGGCCAGGATGCCGTCAGCGTCGCCGTGACCGCCGCCGAACTGCTCGACGGCACGCCGCACTCCGCGGACACCGACCTGCGGCCGGTCGTGCCCGAGGGGGCCACGGTCGCCTTGCATATCCGTAACCACGGCGCCGACGGCTGGCAGTTTGCCGTGCCCGACCCGGCAATGCCCGTCGTGCCGGCGCCGTCCATACTCGACGGCGGCCCCTCCTGGCTCGGGCCGGCCGGGGCCTTCGACTGGGTGGAGCGTCTGCAGGGTCCGCATACCCTCGCCGAGCTGCCCGTCGAACGACTGCTCGAGTCCGTCGGCAGCGTGGAGGATGCGCGGAGCGCCATCGGGCGGTTGCATGCGCAGTTGCGGGATGCGCGCAGCCGTGCGGACCGGCTGGCCCGCACGAACCGCGAACTCGAGGAGACCAACCAGCGGCTGCGGCAGCACAACCGCGACTATGCACGTACGGTCGAGGCCAGCGATGTGCTGGCGCCGTTCCGGGAGCGCTTCGCCACGCCTGCCGACCGCATGGACTGGGAACTGCGCGCGACGGCAATCCTGCAGATGAGTCCCGAGGACCGCCGGCGCCATCCGCTGCCCGATTCCTGGGGCTACGGCGGCGGGTTCTTCGACTCGGTGGATGCCTGCCCGGACATGGCCCGCAACTCGCTGCTGCGCACCATGCTGGCGGTGGCGTGCCGGCTGGACGACGACTTGCGGGGCCTGGAACTGCACGCCCTGCGCACGGGTCCGGGCGGCGACAACCCGCAGCGGCGCGATGAGCAAGGGCGACCCATCTTCCGTGCCACGATCCATGGGCAGTACCGGCTGCATTTCGTGCGCGACGAGGATGGTGCACCGGTGTTCCTGTCCGCCACAAGGCACGAGGGCGAGCTGCGGTGAGGTCAGGCGGCGCCTGAATCCCCCTTTTTCGGCGAGATTGGCTTCGGAGAGTCGTCTTCGTACCTTGCGCACAACTCCTTCACCTGGTTGCCAGCCTGTTCTCAGCGAGCCGGCAGCTACCTTTTGGTTGCCTTGCAGCCGGATTGCATGCTCGCTTGGTGTACTGGTATCCATCACGAACGGGGAACTGAGAGTTCCGAGAGTCTTGAAGGAGTGGCAATGGCCAACCAGAACAACAGCAACCTGAACAACTTCACCAACGACGAGCAGCCGACCGAGACCATGGCGCCGGCGACCAAGCGCATCGAGACGACTGCGCAGCCGACAGGCGCGCAGGGCTACGAGCGTCCCTACGTCTTCGCCCAGGAGGCAGGCCGGAACGCCGGCCAGCAGTACGCGCAGCAGGCCGAGCAACCGCAGTACGCCGCCCCGGAACCCCCTGCGGGCGACGGCGCGACGGCCGCGACCCGCGTGCACGACAAGCTGAGCAACAAGATGATCGCCTTCGTGGTCGGCATCTCCCTGGCCTGCGGCCTGGCCGCCGGCGTGGCGGGCACCGCGATCGCGAACGCCGTCAACGGCTCGAACGACCGCACCCACTCTTGGCACATGGCCGAAGGCGACTCCGATTCCAGGCCTTCCCTGCCGGAGGACATGCAAGGCCAGCTGGGCCAGGACGGCTCGGACGCGGATGGCGAGATGGGCTTCGGCGACATGGATTTCGATGACATGGGCGGCCGCGGCGGCATGCGCGGCAAGCGCGGCATGATCGCCCCGGACCAGCAGGCCCCGCAGGATGGCGAGCAATCCGACGGCGACGACACCACCGACAAGGATTCCTCCGGCTCGGACAAGGACTCCTCCGACACCGCCACCTCCAGCTTCCTGGCGCTGTAGGGCGTCATGGCCTGACGGACGACCATCTTGGACCGGCTTCCCGATGATTCGGGAAGCCGGTTTTTCCGTAAGCGCCATCCGGCCGACGGCACGATGCGCCACCTGCCGGAAAGATGACCATGCTGCGGTACGCCACCGCGTGGATGCCTTCCCGTGAATCATCGGCGGCGTTCAGGCCCCTGCCGGGCGTGCGCATGCATCCCACCGCCGCCCAAGCTACAATATGAAGGCCTCACACATGCCGCGACGTTCTTGCGATGCGCATGATGCACATCATGCGAAATCGTACAGGAAGGAAAAACATGGATACCCTTGATGCCATGAAACGGCGCCACTCCACGCGCGCATACACGGGCGAGGCCCTGACGGCCGCGGAACGTGCGACCGTGGAGGCACTCGTCGCAGAAGCCGTCGCGGGCGAGACGCAGGTCTCCATGCAGTTCGCGGCTGCCGACGGCACCGCCTTCGACGCCCGGTTCGACAAGGTGAGCTACTACGGCCGTTTCAAGGATGTGCCCGCCTGCGTGATCCTGGCCTCGCCGGCCACCCCCGAAGGCCTGCGCGCGACCGGCCATGCGGGCGAGACGCTGGTGCTTGCCTTGACCGGGCACGGCCTGGATACGTGCTGGGCGGGCGGCGTCATCGAAACCGCCGACAGGACAATCGGCGCGGAAAGCGAGGAGTTCGACGCCTTCGTCGAACACTCCGCGGAGCCCGTCGACGTGGATGCCCTTACCGACGCCGCCGCACGCTTCCACATCGCCATCACCCTCGGCCACGCCCTTCGTCCCGGCCATCCGCACCGGTCCAAGCCCATCGCCGACCTGCTGGCCGACGGCACCGACCCGGATGCCCTCCCCGACTGGTTCGCGGCCGGCATGGAGGGTGTGCAGCTGGCGCCGTCCGCCCTCAACCGCCAGAACGTGCGCTTCGCCCCGACGGCAGGCCCTGCCGAAACGCACACCGTCCGCGTGACGGACGTCGGCGGCCTGTTGGCGAAGGTCAACACGGGCGTGGCGATGCTGCACTTCGAGCAAGCCGCTGGCGTCCCCGTCGAGTTCGTCCTCGACTGACCACCCCGCAGCTGAATTTGGGCACCCGGCATGTGCGTCGGGCCGCCAATCCGACTACCCTAACCAACCATGAAGAGCGAGGACCTGACCGTTGCCGTGATCGGCAACCCCTCTGCCGCGAAAGGCGCCGGTGCGAAGTACGGCACCCGCGTATTCGAACTGCTCGGGCAGGCCGGCCACGACCATGGCTTCACCGCAATCGAACCAGCTACGACGACTCACTGCGCATCGCACGCGACCGCTGGAACGACTGCGACTGCCTCGTGGTGGTGGGCGGCACGGACAAGCCGCTCGGCGTGGTGGCGATGGGCTGGGGCAACGATTTCGCCCACGGACTCGACCTGCCCGTGAACCGCTTGGAGACCGCCGTCGAGGGCATCGTCGGCGCGCTGGTGCACCGCTGCCAGGTGAGCGTCGACCTGGGGGCACCTCCGCTTGGTGCCCGACCCCGGCTCGGTGGCCCTGGACCCCAGCACCGGCGAGACGTCAGCAGACCCGCAACCCATCGCCCGCGACGGACGCGACCCGGCAACGGGCGCCTTCCTGGACGAACTTGCCGAGTGAAGATTTTGTTCAAAAAATGAACAATTTCTTCAGAGGGCGACCACCCCGTCACACCACTGCGCCACCAGCTCGTCGTCATGCGTGACGACCAGCACAGCCACGCTGCGGTCGGCGAGGCGGCGCAGCAGGCGGCCGACCTGCATCATGTGGGCGTGGTCGAGGCCGCTGGTGGGTTCGTCGAGCACCACGAAACGCTTGCCTGCCATGAGGGCGGTCGCAATCGCCAGCCGCTGCTGCTGGCCGCCGGACAGGCTCATGGGGTGACGGTCCGCCAGGTCGAGCAGGTCGAGGTCGCGCAGCAACCCGTCGCACTTCGCACGCGCCTCGTCACCGTCGTCACCGTCACGCACCTCCGCCATGAGCTCGCCGCGCACGCTGTCGGCGAAGAGCTGGTAGTGCACGTCCTGCATGACGAGCGCGGCGCCCCGCGTCAGCGCACGCCGCGACGCCGGCCGGCCGTCGAGCTCGATCCGCCCTTCGCACGCCGGCTGCAGTCCGCACAGGGTGCGCACGAGCGTCGACTTGCCGGCGCCGTTGCGGCCCATGAGACCCACCATCTGGCCCGCGAACAGCTGCAGGTCGGGCACCGCCTTCGCGAAGCCGCCGACGCGCCGGCGCAGCAGCCCGCGCCGGCCGTAGCCGACGACGAGGTCGTGCGTGGCCAGCACCGGCGTCCCCTCCCCGCCCGGCAGTCCGCGCTCCACGAGGCGTGCCGTCGCCTCGCGCGCCGACGTGACGTCGAGGGCGCGCAATCCCCATTCGCGACGCCGCTCGGCCGGCAGCGCGGCGAACTCGCACGCGTCCCACGAACCGGCGATGCGGCCGTCCTCCACGAGCACATACCGGTCGACGAGGTCGGCGCACCAGGCGAGCCGGTGTTCGGCGATGACGATGGTGACGCCGTCGCGCTTGAGTTCGGCGAGCATGTCGTGCAGGCGCACCATGGCGTCGGCGTCGAGGTTGCCGGTCGGCTCGTCGAGGACGAGCACGCCCGGGTCGAGCACGGTGGCGGCGGCCACGGCCAGCTGTTGCTGCTGGCCGCCGGAGAGTTCCATGACGTTGCGGTCAAGCAGGTGCGGGATGCCGAAGCGCATGATGGCACGGCGCACGCGACCGTGGATCTCGCCGGAGGGCAGTCCCGCGTTCTCGCAGGGGAAGGACAGCTCGTCCGTGGAGTTCGCGTGGAAGTATTGCGTCTTGGGGTTCTGGAAGACGGAGCCGACGGTGCCGTTGTAGTCCTGGACCGACGACTGCCCCGCGACGAGCCCGCCGACGCGCGCCTCGCCGTCCAGCCGCCCGGCGAAATGCTCGGGCGCCAGCCCGTTGAGCAGGCGCGTGACGGTCGTCTTGCCGCAGCCGGAGCGTCCCGTGACCATGACGCATTCGCCGGGTGCGAAGGTCGCGGTGACGTCCGTGAGCGCGGGCGGCCGGCCGTCGTAGGCGAAGGTGACGTCGGTGAGCGAGGCGGTGGGCAAGTCAGCTCCTTAAGTAAGTGAGTGCGGTGGCGCTGCCCTTCTGGCCTTAGAAATTGTTCATTTTTCTGAACAAAATCTAGGATGCGGGCCGCGCATGCGTCCTGCCCCTAGATTTTGTTCAGAAAAATGAACAATTTCTAGAGGAAAAGCGCCAGCACGACGGGCACGGCGCACAGCGCCATCGCGACGGCGTCGCGCAGGCGCAGGCGCAGCTGGGCGAGGCTGGTGACGGGGCCGTCGGCGCCCAGTCCCTTGGTCAGGGCGGCGACGGTGAGGTCCTGCGCCACGGTGACGGCGTTCATGAGCAGCGGCACCAGGGTGCGGTCGAGTGCATCCAGCGGGTTGCGGGTGCCGCCACGCAGGCGCTGCGCGTGGCGGATCTGCCGCCAGTCGTGGCGGATGGTCGGGAAGAAGCGCATGAGCACGACGATGGGCACCACGACGACCGTGGGCACGTGCATGCGGCGCATGGCGCACACGAAGTCGCCGGGCCGGGTGGTCAACACCGCGGACAGGCCGGCGATCATGCAGGGCAGCATCATGCACAGGGCCGCCGCAGTGGCGCCAAGCAGGTGCAGCCACGGCAGCGCACCGACGAGGGGCGCGACCGCGAACTGCACGGCGACGAGCCCGAAGTACAGGCCGAGCATGCGCACGCCGGTCCCGCGCCTGGGGCCGGCAAGCAGCGGCACGGCGAAGAGCACGGCGGCGACTGCCTCGATGGAGGCCGGCGCGTGCAGGAACATGAGGAGGTTGGAGCTGACGACCATGGCCAGCTTGGTGCGCGGGTCGAGGTAGAGCGGCCCGCGCGACGCCAGCACCCGGACAGGCGGCGCGTTGCGCGGCGGTCAGCTTGGCGGCGACCGCGCCATGCCGCGACGCGGACGGCTCCCCGGCGAGGTCGGCCGACGGCCCGCCGGCCGCCGCGTCCCCCGGCCATGCCGGCCGCACGGCGGCCCGCAGCATGGCGTCGGCCATCAGGCCACCCCCGCCTTGGCAAAGTGGCGCCTGTTCATGCGCAGGCCGAGCCAGCCGCCGACCAGTGCACAGGCGATGGTCGCCACGATGACGACGACGAGCGACGTACCGTTGACGTTGGCCATGATGGCGTCGATGGTGGCGGTGTCCTTGCCCTTGCGCTGCAGGCTGGCGACGTAGGCGCCGCGCATCATCCACATGGGTACGATGGGGCCCGCGCAGCCGAAGGAGAAGACGGCGTAGCTGGCCATGAGCGCGATCCTGTTGCGGTGCCGCCCGACCTGCGCGATGCAGTCCGCGAGCAGCGGGAAGACGATGGCGGTGACCAACGAGGTGGCGAAGTGGCCGGCAAGGAAGAGCACGAAGCCCAGGACGACTCCCATCACGGTGATGGCGCCGAAGCGGCGCACGCGCGCGGCGAGCAGCATGAACACGGGACCCGCCAGCAGCGCGGTGACCGCCGGCAGCAGGATGGTGCCCGGCAGCCCGAAGCAGAGGTTGACGATGAGCATGGCCACGCCACAGATGCAGAAATACAGCGCCGAAAACACGCCGACGGTAATCATGTCTGATACGGACAACTTGGCGCGGGTCCTGCCCGCGGCCATCTCCTGGGTCATGGCAACTCCTTGTGGTCTGTGGCGGGTCTGTAGCGCCGCGCTCCTGCGTGCGTGCCTCTCCTAGATTTCTCACGAAAAACGAGAGATTTCCAGGAGAGGCACGCACACAGGAGCGCACAGGCACGTAGGAGGTGCCCTGCGCTTCGTACCTCCACAATCTACGGGAGCGAGGCGGCGCCGCACAAGGGTTGCGAACCAAGAATCCTCCAAAATTCCACATTTCGGACGCCGTATGGACACCTGGCTGGCCGCCTCACAGGAACTCATCCCAGCCATACCGACAGCCGCACCTCACGTCTGCCTCCCTGCGTGGCCCATACGGCACGCCTCCTCGCACGCCCCGCACGGCACCACGCCGCCTGACACCACTTATCCATTCCCCTTCCAGCGCACAACCGCACCCGCCAGGCACCTCACCGCTACGATATTCGTAGCGCTACGTACACCGTAGCGCTTAGTATGGCACACCGGCCGTCACGAAGGACACACGAAGGACAGAGGGACAGGGAGAGCGATGGGCAACATCTGGTTCATTCTCAAGCGCGACATCAAGCGCCTGCTGCGCGTGCCCACCGCGCTCATCGTGGTGGTGGGCCTCATCTTCATCCCCTGCCTGTACGCGTGGTTCAACATAGCGGGCTTCTGGGACCCCTACCAGAACACGCGCAACATCAAGGTCGCCGTGGCCAACGAGGACGAGGGCGCCGACAGCGCCGTCATGGGCAAGCTCGACCTGGGCAGCCAGCTGGTGGACGAGCTCAGGAAGAACGACCAGCTCGGCTGGACCTTCCTGAACCGCGCGGCGGCAATGGAATGCGTGGAATCCGGCGACTGCTACAGCGCCGTCGTCATTCCCAGGGACTTCAGCAAGGACATGGCGAACGTCGTCACCGGCACCGGCGACCGCCCCACCCTCGAGTACTTCGTCAACGAAGAGCTCACCCCGGTGGGCGCGAAGATCTCGGACACCGGCGCCGACACCCTCGACCGGCAGGTCAACAGCACCTTCGTCTCCACGGTCAGCTCGGTCGTCGCCGACACCGTCAACAAGGCGAACGACCAGATCAGCGCGCAGTCGAACACCACGGTCGACCAGGTCGGCGCGCAGCTCGACAAGACGGAGGCGAACCTGGCCAAGACGCGTTCGATGATCGACGAACTCAAGGACACGCTGGCGCAGACCTCGACGAAGACCGACGCCGCCAAGGCGGCGCTCGACCAAGCGCAGTCCGCGGCCGAGAGCGCCGGCAGCGGACTGACGCAGGCGGGTACGCTGCTGGGCGACACCCAGTCGAAGCTCAACGGCTTCATCGACGAGACGGGCAAGCAGTTCGACGACGGCGCCGCGCTGTTCAGCCGCGCGTCGGGGCGCGCGACGAGCGACGCGACGCGCGTGGCGAACGGCCTGCTGACGGCGAGCGGCAGCGCCTCCGAGGCGCTGAGCGAACTCAAGATGGTCAACGAGTCGAACGCACAGCTGCTCGAGCGGCTCAAGGCGCTCAACGCGAGCGGCGTCGACTCCGACCGCCTGTCCGCGCTCCTGGCGAGCCTGGAGCAGGACAACCAGAAGACGGCGGCCGCGCTGGCATCGGCGACACAGCTCAACGACGCCACGTCGAAGGCGGCGAACGGCGCGCTGGACACGATCGGCCAGTTCGGCACGACCTCGACGACGACGCTGGACGCGATCAACGCGGCCCGTTCGAAGATCTCCACCGGTTCGCTGCCGCAGCTCAACAGCGGGCTGAACTCGCTGGCGGCCACCAGCGGCACGCTGGGCGCGGCCGTCAGCGGCCAGTCGCAGCTGGTGGCGCAGACGAAGCTCGTGCTCGACCAGGTGGCGCAGATCAGCGAGGACACCTCGTCCACGCTCGCGTCCACCGAGGACCTGCTGGACACCTTCGCGAACAAGATCGAGGACGTGAACACGGACGTCAAGACGCTGGCCAGCACGAACGTGCTCAAGGAGCTGACCGGTTCGGACGGCTCGCTGGACGCGGAGCGGATCGCGAAGTTCATGCTTTCGCCGACGGTGCTCACCACGCACACCCTCTACCCAATCGCCACCTACGGCTCGGGCATGGCGCCGCTGTTCACCAGCATGGCGCTGTGGGTGGGCGTCTTCATGCTCATGTGCCTCATACGCCTCGAGGTGGACGACGAGGGCCTGGAGGGCCGCATGGTCACGCCGGGCCAGAAGTACGTGGCGCGTTTCCTGCTGCTGGCGATGGTGGCGACGTGCCAGGCGATCGCGGCGACGGTGGGCGACCTGGTGATCGGCGTGCAGACGGTGAACCGGTTCATGTTCATCCTCACCGCGATCCTCGCCTCGTGGAGCTACCTGTCAATCGGCTATGCGCTGTCCACGATGTTCATGCACGTGGGCAAGGGCCTGGTGGTGGCGCTGGTGATCGTGCAGATCCCGGGCGCCTCGGGCCTCTACCCGATCGAGATGATGCCGAAGTTCTTCCGCGTCCTCTACCCCTTCTTCCCCTTCACCTACACGATCACCGCCTTCCGCGAGACCATCGGCGGCTTCTGCGACGGCACCTGGATCAAGATGATCCTCATGCTCGCCTTGTTCGCCGCGATCTCCTTCTTCTGCGGCCTGGTGATTCGCCCGCTCATGGCGAACCTCAACTCGCTGTTCGCGCGCGAGGTGGCCGAGACGGACATGCTCGCCGGCGAACCGGTCTCCTCGACGTCGCGGCGCGCCAGCCTCGGGCAGATCCTGCACGTGCTCGCCGACAAGGGCGGCTACCGCCGCCAGATCGAGGAGCGCGCCCAGCGTTTCGCGCGCCTCTACCCCAGGCTCCTGCGCGGCGCCGTCATCGCCGGCATCGTCGTGCCCGCCGCCCTGGCCATCACCTTCTCGCTGACCGACGGCACGAAGCTCGTGGCGCTGGCCACGTGGATTGTCTGGATCCTCGCGATCATCCTCTTCCTCATGGTGGTCGAGTACATCCGCGACAGCCTGCGCCGTCAGGCACAGCTGGGCACGCTCACCGACGACTCGCTGCGCGAGATGCTGCTGAGCAACGGCCGCGTGCAACGCGCCGCGGCACGCCACGGCCTGACGGGGCGGCTGGCGACCGCCGCCCGCCAGGCCGGCGCGGCATCCGACACGGACGACGACGAGGACGGCGACGACGAGACGTCGGCACCGGAGGCGGCCAGCGTGACCCACCTGCGCCACCTGCAGGACACGCTCGCCCTGGACTTGCGCGGCATCCGCTCGCACCTGCCGCAGGCGCACCACGGCCGGCACGAGGACGGCAGCCGCCCCGAAGGGCATCGCTGGTCCTGGGGCAAGCGGCAGCACGGGCGGCACGAGGACGATGCGCCGACGGCCGCCATCGACCCGGCCGCCGGCACCACCGACGAAGGAGGGCAGCAGGCATGAGGATGATCGGCAGGATCTTCGCCGACGACGTACGACGGCTGACGTCCAACGTCGCGGCCATCATCATCGTCCTGGGGCTGACGGTGATCCCCGCGCTCTTCGCATGGTTCAACGTGGCCGCCTGCTGGAACCCCTTCGGCAACACCAAGGACCTGCAGTTCGCCATCGCGAACGACGACGAGGGCTACCAGGGCTCCCTGCTGCCGATGAAGGTCAACATCGGCGACCAGGTGGTCAGCAGCCTACGCGCCAACTCGCAGCTCGACTGGACCTTCACCAGCTCCGAGGAGGCCATCGACGGCACCCGCTCCGGCAAGTTCTATGCCGCCGTGGTCATCCCCAAGGACTTCAGCAAGACCATGATGACCTTCTTCTCCTCGGACGCCGACCACGCGACCCTCGACTACTACGACAACGAGAAGCTCAACGCGCTCGCCCCGAAGGTCACCGACCAGGGCGCCGACACGATGAGCGCGCAGATCAACGAGACCTTCGCCAAGACCCTCACCGACGCCGCGCTGGGCATCGCGCAGACGGTCGTCGACCAGCTCGACCGACCCGAGGCGCAGGACCGCATCAGGAACTTCAACGACAACATCGCCGAGCTCGCGGGCACACTCACGCAGAGCGCCACCATGCTCAGGTCCTACGGCTCGCTCACGGACAGCGCGCAGACCCTGCTGGACTCCTCGCAGCAGCTGGTCGGCCAGGCCGACGGCAACGCCAAGGACGCCATCGGCAAGCTCGACGGCGCCACCGACGCCGTCAGCGACCTGACCGGCGCCGTCGACTCCTCCATCGGCGCCGTCGGCGACGCCCTGGAGTCGAGCTCGTCCGGCATTGCCGCCCTGGGCACGCGCATCGACACCCTCATGGGCGACGTCGACGACCAGATGACCACCGCGGCCGGCGGCCTCGACCAGCTCGCCGCCGACGTGCGCACGCAGGCGTCGAGCTACGGCACGTTGCACGACCAGCTGCAGTCCATCCTCGACTCTTCGCAGCTGCCGGCGGACAGCACCCTGCGCGCGCAGCTGCAGGACGCCATCGACCGGCTGGGCAGCACGCGCGACACGCTCGACGCGCTCGCCGCGCAGCTGACCCAGACGGCAGGCAACGTGCGCGCCAAGGTCGACGCCAACAGCCAGGACCGCCAGGAGACGAAGGACCTCGCCGCACAGGCGAAATCCTCCATCACCGGCCTGTCCGACGACTTCGACACGACCGTCAAGCCGGGCCTGTCCAAGGTCGCCGAATCCTTCACCTCGGCTGCCACCCAGCTGGGCAGCGCGGCAGCGACGCTCAAGGACGCCTTGGGCGACCTCGACGACACCGCCGCCGACGCCGGCAAGCAGCTCGATACGGTGCGCGACATGCTCGACGGTTCCGCCGACGACCTGTCCGCGGCCGCCGACAAGCTGTCCGACTTCAGCACCCGACTGGACAAGGCGCTGACCAGCGGCAGCATGGAAACCGTCAAGGAAGTGCTCGGCTCGGGCTCCGGCACGCTGGCCGCCACGCTCGCAGCACCCGTGCAGCTGGACCACAAGGCGATCTTCCCCGTGGAGAGCTTCGGCGCGGCGCTCGCCCCCTTCTACACCTTCATCCCGCTGTTCGTGGGCGCCACGCTCATGGTGGTCGGCCTCAAGGTGACCATGGACAAGCAGCGCCGGCAGGACCTGGGCAATCCCAAGGCGTGGCAGTCGTACCTGGGCCACTACTGCGTCTTCGGGCTGATCTCGCTCATGCAGAGCACCTTCTCCCTGGGCGGCACGCTGCTGTTCATCCGCGTGCACGCCGTGCACCCCCTCCTGTTCATGGCCACCGGCTGGCTGGCGGGAATCGTGTTCTCCCTGTTCACCTACACGATGGTCGCCGCCTTCGGCAACGTGGGCAAGGCGCTCTGCGTGCTCGTCCTGGTGATGCAGATCACCGGCTCGGACGGCGCCTACCCGCTGGTCGTGCTGCCGCACTACGTGAACGCGGTCAGCCCCTTCCTGCCCGCCACCTACGCCATCCGCGCCATGCGTGCCGCGATGTGCGGGATCTACGGCAACCAGTACTGGGCGGCGATGGGCCAACTGGCATTGTTCATCGTGCCGCTGCTGTTCGTGGGCCTGGTGCTGCGCGCGCCGCTGCTCAAGTTCAACGACTGGGTCGCCGAGAAGGCGGAGACCACGAAGCTGATCGGCTAGGAGGGACGTGACCATGACCATGAGTACGGGCATGCCAACGGCGGGCACCGAGGCGGCGGCATCCGGTGTGCGCGAGCGCATCCGCGAGCGCACGGACGGCAAGATCATGCGCGCGGTGCTCGACATCATCGCCACCCAGGGCATCGGCGCGCTGACCATGGAGGCGGTGGCGCGCGCCTCCGGCGTGGCCAAGACGACGCTCTACCGGCGCTATGCCAACGCCGACGACCTCCTGGGGCACATCAGCACCATGGTCGGCCCGCCGATCGACTTCACGCAGATCGCGCTCAGCCGCGCCACCCTGCGCGAACTCCTGCGGCGCATCCAGGCGAATTTCGACCGGCGGTTCGGCCTGCGCGCCATCGGCATCGTGCTCTCCTCCAGCAACCCGCGCGTGCAGGAGCTGGCGCGCCAGGTGATCGACCCGGCCCAACAGCGGTTCTGCGACTACCTGCAGGCGTCCGGCGGCCCCGACCCAGTGCGGCCGGACGTGGACGGCCCCTTCGTCTTCCAGACGGTGCTCGGCTCCATGCTTGCCTGCAAGGCCATGGGCGGCGACGACGAGCAGTGGGCCACGAGCATGGCCACCCTGCTGGAGCCCGCCATCTTCGCGTAGGTGGTGGTTGGGTGTCTAGTGGCCCCTTCCATGCCCGGCCCAGGACAGACCTTGTCCTTATTCCCACTGCCCCGGGCCGCAAGGAAGACCCTTCCCTTCATGAATTCCTAGGATATTGAGGTGCAATTCCCAGCTGATTTTCAAGTTCGTGCGGTTATATAAAACCATCAGCCACCACGGCTGAGATAACTGAAAACCTTCTTTCTTCTCTTTCCTCTCTGCGAGGCCCGGCTTCTTCCCTTCGGCCGGGCCTCTTTCTTTGTCTGGGCACTGACACATTTTTCGGCCGGGAAAAATCGTGTAGGCCCGGGGACTGCACAATTAGCAATTGTGCAGTCCCCAGGCCTACACGATTTTTCCCGGCCGAAAAATGTGTCACCGGACCACCCTGGGCAGGGGCTTGGGCATAATGGCGAACAGATGTTCGACCACCAGGAAGGCAGCCATGCGCAGGTTCTACCGCCGCCACCGCACCTTGGTCACCGCGCTCGCGGTGGGCCTCATCGCGCTCGTCGCGGTGGGCCGCGTGCCGCTCATGCCGGACGCCGACTCCATGTTCACGCCCTTCAGCGGCGCCAGCACCCTGCTGGCCAGCCCCTTGGCGGGCGGTGCGCTCATGCTCCGACAGCGTTCGCGCCGCGCGATGCGCTGGTACGTATTCGCCATGCTGCTGGGCACCACGGGACCCATGCTGATCGGCTACTTCAACAACATCGTCGGCACCGACATGGCGGTGCGCCCATCCTTCCTCGGCGACGTGACCGCCACGCTGTCATCCTTCGCCCCCACCCTGCTGTTCGTGGGAGGTGCGCTCCTGGGCTACTGGTTCGCCAGGCGACGCCGCCACCGCCGCTGGTGAAGCTGGCCCGGCAACGTGGCCAGGGGCAAAAGAGAAGGGGCCCGGCCAGAAGGGGAAAAGCCGGGCCCCACAGAGAGGAAAGAGAAGAAAGAAGGTTTTCAGTTATCTCAGCTGTTGTGCTGATGACTTATATATAACCGCACGAACTTGGGAACAGGCTGGGAATCGTGTGGCAATCCCCTTTGAATCACGGCGCGCATCGACGGGAAGGCGCGCCGCGTTCGGAACGCTCACGTAGAGGGCTGCATGGCCGATGTACATGGTCGTTCCTTTCCGGCGGCTTTGACTGGCCGCCTCTGAACTATAATGATATTGCGCGTATGAACGGAATCATGCAAGAACGTTGCGCAATCCTGTCACTATCCTGCACGAGGCGAGCCATGTTTATCATCAACAGCGACCGATCCGAGCACGTAGAGTACGACGGCGCCGACTACCCGGTCAAGACCGCCCACGCGCTGCTGAGCACCTACCCGGGCTTCGCCGCGCCGCCGCACTGGCACGACGACCTCGAGTTCATCGCGGTGACCGGGGGCACGATGCTGTACACCATCAACGACGAGACCGTCGAGCTGGGCCGCGGCGACGGCGTGATCGTCAACAGCCGGCAGCTGCACTTCGGCCACAGCATCGACCTGCGCGAATGTGAATTCACCTGCGTGCTGGTGCACCCGCGCATGCTGCGCATCGACACGACCTTCGAGCACGACTTCGTACTGCCAATCCTGCGCGCACCGAACCTGCCGTACGTCGTGCTGCACGACGACGTCGGCTGGCAGCGACGCGCGCTCAAGGCCATGGTGGCCATGGCCGACGCGGACGACGCGCTCGACGTCATGGCGCTCGTCTTCCCGCTGTGGCGCGACCTGGTGCGCCACCTGCAGCCCGAGGAGCCCGCGGACGCCTCCGACCAGGATCTGGCGGTGATGAAGCAGATGATGCGCTACGTGCACGAACACTACGACCAGCCATTGCGCCTGGCGGACATCGCGCGCGCCGGTGCCGTGGGCACCAGCAAATGCTGTGCCCTCTTCGCCCGCTTCCTGCAGTGCCCGCCCAACGAGTTCCTGATCCGCACGCGCCTGGAACGCAGCCTCGACGACCTCACCGGCAGCGACCGCACCGTCGCCGCCATCGCCCGCGACGCGGGCTTCCACGGCGCCAGCTACTTCACCCAGGTCTTCCGCGCCCACTACGGCTGCACCCCCACGCAGTACCGGCGGCGTGCCTCCTGAGGTTTTGTTCAAAAAATGAACAATTTCTCAGGAGGCACGCCGACGTTCGCCCACAGCCCCACATCCGCACATGCACGGCTAGACTCGGTCCCATGGTTGTCAAGCGTTATCTCCAGCCCATCCTCGGCGTGCTGTGCCTGGCAGGGGCGCTCACGTTCACGGCGCTCATCACCCGCTACGGCGTGCTGCCCATGGATACCGCCGTCTACGGGTGGATCGCCGCCCATCTCATCTCCCCCGGCCTGACGCCCGTCATCCAGGTGGTCACGCAGCTGGCGAGCGCAGTCGTCCTCATCGTGCTCACCATCATCATCCTCGTATTCGTCAGGAACCGCAGGATCGGCGTGGCGGTGGCGCTCAACCTCGCGCTCGCCGCGCTGCTCAACCAGGTCATCAAGCGTTGCATCCAGCGGCCGCGGCCCTACGTCACGCACCTGGTGGTCGAGCACGGATTCAGCTTCCCGTCGGGCCACTCCATGGCCGCCACCGCCTTCTACGGCTTCCTCGTCTTCCTGGTCTGGCACTACGTGGGCAACCGCGCCGCCAGGACGGCGCTCATCGTGCCGTGCGCGGCGATCATCCCCGTCATCCTGTTCACGCGCGTCTACCTGGGCGTACATTGGGCGAGCGACGTGCTCGCCGGCTGCCTCTTTTCGCTGGCGTGGCTGCTGCTCGTGGCGGTGCCGGCGGCACGCGAGTTCCTGCTGGAGCCGGGACCCCGGCCGCAGCACGCGCGCCGCTAGCGCAGCCGGCTCTCCGCCATTCCCGAGACATGCTTCACGGCCTTCGGCCCCATGGAGGCCTTGGACGGCACCGCGGACGGCCACGTGCTCGTGCGTAGCGGCTCGAGCTCCATGGGCGTCGCGTTCAACGATGCCGCTCTGGATGCACAGGGCGCCCAGGCATGACCATCTGGCGACCACGTTTGCATGCCGTAAGCGGAAAATGCTGTATATTGTGCTGAAATCTGCCTAGTTATCGCCGCGAATGGCCCCACATGAGGTTTCCTGGCGGCAGCACGGCACTACAACCGTTAGCACGACAGAAGGAACCTGATGACCCAGCACTCACTGCGCAAGGCGGCCATGGCCGCGCTTGCCGCATTCGGCATGGTCGCCGCCGGCCTGTTCGGCGTGCCCGCCGCACTCGCCGACGAGACGCCGACCATCGGCCACGATACCACCGTCACCGCCAACGACGACGGCACTTACACCCTTGACTACTCCATCAGCGGCAAGCCCATGGACGAGACGATCGACGGCGCCGCCTCCGACGTGATCGTGCTGATGGACACGTCCATCAGCATGTACGGGGAGCCTTGGGCGGTTGCCAAGGATGCCACCAAGAACCTCGCCTCCACCCTGCTGGCCCCAGGCAACGATGTGCGCATGGCCATGGTGTCTTTCGGCTATGTTCCGGAGACACGTGACTTCGGCGGCTCGCCGTGGACCACCGACGCCGACGCCGTGGCCAACAAGGTGGACGAGCTCAACCTGAGCGGCTCCACCAACTGGGAAGGCGCCTTCATCGACGCCAGGTTCCTCATCGGCGACAATCCGGCACGCAAGACCTACGTACTGCTGGTCTCCGACGGCGTACCGAACGTCACGAGCAACTGCAAACCCATCCAGAACAACTGCCAGCTCCACAACTCCGGAGTCGGGACTTCCAAGGCCTACACTGCCGCCGTCGCTGCGGCCAAGGAACTGCCGAACACCCAGATCTACTCGATCGCCACGGACACGTCCAGCGTCGGTAGGATGCAGGACCTGGTCAACGAGCTCAACGCCGCCAACCCGGTATACCCCGCCGAGTACTTCAACGGCACCGACCAGGCCTCCCTCAACTCCGCCTTCGACGCGGTCGCCCAGGAAGTGCTCAAGCGGTTCAAGAAGGTCTCCATGGCCGCGTCGCTTTCCGAGTACGTCGAGCCGGCGCTGTCTGCGGACGCCACAGACCCCGTCGAAGCCGCCACCCTGAGCCAGAACGCCATCGACGCCGGCGCCACCATCGCCTACAACGCCGAGCAGGGCACCTACGACGTCGTCTTTCCCGAGGACGCCGAACTGCTCGACACCTACACGCTGAGCCTGCGCATCCGCCCCACCCAGGCGGCCCTCGACTTCTCGGCCACCGCCGAGAACCATGAGGTGCCCACGGGCAGCGCCACCGTCACCTACCACCTGGCCACCACGGCCGGCGGCACCGAGGCACTCTCCGAACCCTACACGCTCACCATGGATGGCCCGATGATCGCCGTCGAGCAGGCCGTCACGCCGGTCGAGCCGGAGCCCGAAGACCCGGCCGAACCTGCCGATCCGGCAGATCCGGCAGATCCGGAGACACCCGCCGATGACGCCACTCCGCAGGAGCCGGCAGCAGCGGCCGAGGCCATCTCCACCCCGATCGCCTCCACCGGCAGCAGCATCGCCGTTGTCGCCATCGTCGCCCTGCTGGCGCTGGGCGCCGGCGCCGGCGCGCTGGTCGCTGTCAATCGCCGCGCCTGAGCGGGTCGAGAAAACCAAGAGCCATATAGGGGGGCATCTCCAGGACTGGAGATGCCCCCCTATATATTTGTCAGCGACATACAGCGACGACAGCTGCCGTCAGTCGCCCTGCCGATCATCGGTTCGCAGGGACGACGCCACCCGGACCCGGATCGGCTTGCGGGAGACGAACTCCACCAGCCCATGCCGGTCCAGCTCATCGAGGTATTTGCGCACGCTTTGCTTGGAGCGTCCCAGCTCATTGGCGATGGACGCCAAACCCACGGATTTCCGCGTATCGAACAGTTCCTCCTGAAGCAGCATGAACAGCATACTGGCCGCTTGATCGGACAGTGCATACTCCCGTACTGCCCGCGCGCACCGCGCCTGCGCACGGTCCAACTGGCTGCTGCGCGCAGCGAGGTCCTCGATGAGTTGCTGTTGACCCTGGACAATCAGCTCCAGCATGGTCATGACGAAATTTGTAAGCTCGCCGCGGTTGAGCGGATCCTCGGCCTCGGTGAACGCCTTGTAGTACTTGTTCTTGTGCGCGGCGATGACCTGGGACAGCGAGAGGACGGTAGGCAGCGACAGGTCGCTGGTGAAGCTCAGCGCAAGCAGATAGCGACCCGTTCGGCCGTTGCCGTCGTAGAACGGGTGCACGTATTCGAAGATGAAATGCGAGACAAGCGCCGCGAAGATACCTGGCATGCCGTCGTCCCTGCCCAATTCCAGCATACGGGTGAGCAGTCGGACGATGTATGCCTCGCCGCTGACACCGGCATGCACCACCGTCCCATGGCCTCCGATGATCTCCACGTCACGTGCCCGGAACAGCTCACCGTCGGGCCTGTCTTCCGGCGCGATTTCGTTCAATGCCACTTTGTCGTAGATATCGCGCAAGTCTTCGAGGGATGTCGGCACATGCGCCTCATGGTCGGTGAGGTTCAGGTACAGCCGCGCGAACTCACCGAAACGGGTGGCCTGGACACCCTCGTTCCGCTCAGCGGCTTCCACTGCGTCCAGCATTTCCCTGCGCGTACTGCGTACGCCTTCCATCTCGTTCGTGGCCAGCATTTCCCTGCCGATGGACTGCGTGATGTAGTTCCACCGCATGACGCCGCTCATGGATCCCCACAGCTGCTCCACCCGGCGTTCGGCTGACAGGACCTCCACCAGCAGGCCGCTGACCTGATGCGGCACGGCGACGAACAGCTCGCCCTGCGCTATCGTGACATGGGTGCGATACGTGGAGTCAGCCGTGAGCCGCCTGCGCACCAAGTCGTCAAGGTTGTCCATGGCCTTCGTGGATGTATCTGCATGAAACACCTTGGCTGGCATCCGGTATGACTGACCCATCGATATACCTCCGCGCATCTTTTTCGTGCCGCCATTTTATATATCCTATAAAATATGATCCGTCCCCCGTTTTCTGGACACAGGAAATAGGAGGACGGTTCTTTTGGTTGTGTATCGTCGTGAGGTACGTGAGCAGGCGTTGGTCCTGTTCGAGTACGGGTTCAAGTATGGTGCGGTTTCCTCGAAACTGGGCATAGGCCAGGGCGTGGCACGTGCTTGGCAGGACCTGTACGAGGCTTGTGGCAAGGAGGCTTTGCTGGATATGGGAAGCACGCATCGTTCGTACGCGTACGAGACCAAGCTCGAGGCGGTACGCCGTCTGGAGGCGGGTGAGTCGCCGCGCCAGGTGATGGCCGGGTTGCATATCGCGTCCAGGAGCGTGCTGGCCCGGTGGCGGGCCGCGTGGAAGCAAGGCGGGGACGATGCGTTGCGCGCCAAGCCCCGGGGACGGCCTAGGGGGTCGGTGAACAAGCCGGTCGAGCCCACGCGCGAGCAGCAGCTCGAACGGCGTGTCCTGGAGTTGGAGTGCAAGCTGGCCGTCCTGGAAAAAGCGAGGGCCCTGAGGGACTCGCGCGGATGAGCAACCGTGACAAGGTCGCCGTCTGCGAGGCTCTCTCGGGGCGTTTCCCGCTTGGCTTGCTGCTTGAATGCCTGTCCCTGTCGCGTTCGAGCCGGCATTACGTGTTGACCCATGAGGCGCATGTGTCCCGCCCTGACCTGCACGGGCAGGTGCGTGAGATCTTCCATGGACCCGGGCCCAATGGGTGCGGGCACCGGCAGGTATGGATGCAGTTGCGTGAGCGGGGTGAACGCGTGACGCGCAAGACCGTGCTCAAGATCATGGGCGTGCTGGGGTTGCGGTGCACGATCCGGCGTGCCCGGCACGGCCGCTATGACTCGTACCGGGGCGACCTGGGTGGTGTGTGCCCGGATCTGGTGCGCCGTGACTTCCATGCGGCCGCGCCGTTCGTCAAGCTGGGCACGGACGTCACGGAGTTCAAGCAGCCATGGGGCAAGGCGTACCTGGCGCCCGTGGTGGACTGGTGCACCAAGCGTATCGTGGCGTACAGCATCTCGCGTCACCCGGACTGGGCGCAACAGGCTGACTTGTTGGCCGGCCTGGCCGATGCGCTGCCGGCGGGCGCGGTGCCGTTGCTGCACAGTGACCAGGGCTGGCAGTACCAGCAGCCCGCCTGGGCGCGGGCGTGCGCGCGCATGGGCATCGTGCGCAGCATGTCACGCAAGGGCAACTGCTTGGACAACGCCGCGACCGAGCAGGTGTTCGGTCATCTCAAGGACGAGTTCTTCCGGGGTCGTCAATGGGCTGACTATGAGTCGTTCAAGCGTGACCTGGAGGGCTACATCCGTTACTGGAACTCGACACGCTGCCAGGCAGCGGTCGGGGGCATGAGCCCCGACCGCTATGAGCAGGCGTTACTGGCCCTGGCCGGGTAGGGCCGGGGCATGGTAGACTGAGCACCCACACCATGAGGGTGGGTGACACTCATTAACCCCGTCCAGAAAACGGGGGACAGTTCAAAAAACGTAAGATTTCTCAAGCCAGGAACCGGCTCAGGCTCCGCACCGCCGGCGACTGGTCGTCCTGTTTCCTGGCGTAGGACAGGTGCAGCGTGTCTTCCGCACGCGTGATGCCGACGTACAGCAGCCGACGCTCCTCCTCGAGGTGGTCCGGGCTGACCATGCCCTGGTACGGCAGGATGCCGTCGGACAGTCCCACCAGGTACACATGCGGGAACTCCAGGCCCTTGGAGGCGTGGATGGTGGAGACCGTCACCCTTCCTGCCTGCAGTGCCTCCAAGCTGTCCACGGCCGAGGCGTTGGGGGGCGGGACGAGGGGGGACGACTGCCATCCGGCGTCCCGCCGGACCTGGTACGGGATGCCGTGCGCCTTGAGCGCCTGCACGATGCACGGCTGCTGGCGCGTCAGGCGCGTCAGCACCGCACAGTCCCCCGCCTTGCCGCCGCGGGCGATCACGCGTTCGATCCGCCGCGCGACGGCCTCGGCCTCCTCCTCGTCGGTACCGTAGATGGCGCTGGTCACCCGGGTCGTTCCCTCCCGCGCCGGCTCCAGCCGCACATAGTCGCCGCGCTGCGGGGAACGGGACAGTACATGGTTCGCGCGGGCCACGATTGGCGGCAGGGAGCGGTAGTCGGTACGCAGGGCGATGTCCGCGCCCAAGGGTGCGAACTCCCTGCCGAAGGACGCCAGGTAGTAGCTGGTGGCGCCGGCGAAGGAATAGATGGTCTGGGCCGGGTCGCCCACCACGCACACGTTGCGGTTCTCCCCCAGCCACGCGCGCATCAGCCGATGCTGCAGCGGCGAGACGTCCTGGTATTCGTCGACCGTGAGCCAGCCGACCTGCGAGCGCAGGGCGTGGCCGACCTCGTCGTCCGCGTCGCAGATATGCGAGGCCAGCAGCAGGATGTCGTTGTAGTCGATCCCCATCCTGGCGGTCTTCTCGGCCTCGTATTCGCCGTAGATGCGCGCGAAGCGCCCGGGGTCGCACCCGGCGGGGGGTTCGCGGTGCGTGGCGGCGCACACCTTGTCGTAGTCCTGCGGGGCGATGAGCGACACCTTGCACCAGTCGATCTCCCGTTCGATGTCGGCGACCTCCTGGGGTTCGGGCTGGCGTGCGGTGGCGCGGAACACGCCGGCGGCCACCACCTCGCGCTTGCGCTTGGCGTCGGCGATGAGGTCCGGGAAGGGGCCCGAGCAGATCGCCCTCCAGGCTTCGCGGCACTGGCGCAGGGCGGCGGAATGGAAGGTCGCGATGCGCATGCCGCGGGGCACTTGGAGTGCGTCGAGCCGATCCCGCATCTCCCCGGCGGCCTTGACGGAGAAAGTGACGGCGAGCACCCGGGTGGGGTCCCACGTGCCGCTGGCGACGCCATAGGCGATGCGCCTGGTGATGGTGCGCGTCTTGCCTGCGCCCGCGCATGCGATGATGCGCACGGGCCCCTCGATGCTGGAGGCGGCCTGGCGCTGGGCGTCGTCGAGCCCGTCGAGCATTGTTCCCGCTTGTGCATCCATGCGGCCATTGTGCCACGGGGCGTCCGGATGGTCGAATTCGCCACGCGCCGCAAGACCTTGTCCCGGTCTGCTCCGCATGGAAAAATAGGACGATGTGACGGAACGAAGCAATCTGATGTTGGCGGCCTTGGCATCCGCGACGATGCCCAATACGCCGGTGGTAGGAGTACGGGCAAGCGAGCAGGACAACAACACCGACCAACGTGCGGGAATCGACCAGGCGGTCATCCAGGATGCGAGGGGCACCCTGTACAACGTCTACGCCTCGAACACCGCGCAGGGCAAGCAGCGGCTGGCCGGCCGCGCCCGGGCCGCGCAGGTGCTGTCCCAGTCCCGCGAACTGGCAGGAATGGGTTTCGCGTTGGACAACGCGGCGGCCTTCAAGCCGGGCAAGGACGACGACCCCGACGACGCGGCCGTGCTCATCACCCTGCATCCCTCGGGCCGTACCCGCGCCCTGGAGCTCTTCACCCTCGACGATTGCGCCAGCGTCGGCACCGCCATCGGCGCCATCCACCGCCTGAGGCCCAACTTCCTCGTGGAGGCGCAATACCCGGCCTTCACCACGGGGCAGATCCGCGCCCAGCTGACGGCATGGATCACACGCCTGCAGCAGGCTGGCCACATCCCCCAGGAGATTACGGACAGCTGGTCGCGCATCCTGGAGACGGAGGGCCTGTGGTCCTTCGCCACCTGCCCAGTGCACGGCGGCTTCTCCGACGGCGACATCATCTTCCAGAACTCCACGATTACGACGATCACCAATTGGCAGGGCATGCAAGTCAACGACCCGGCCCGCGACCTGGCATGGATCTTCTCCAAGCTGGACGAGACGCATCGCAATGCCGTGATCGCCGCCTACGGGCGCATCCTCGGCAGCCGGCTGGACGACCTGATCATGCTGCGTGCCAACCTGTGGGTGCAGATGGAGCAGGTCGGCGATTTCATCCAGGCCCTCAACCGCGGCGACAATGTCCACATCGTCCAGTTCAAGGCGCAGGTCGACCGGCTGGCGCACCAGCTGGGCGTCTCCCTGCACCGCAGCCAGGCCCATGCCCAGGCCAATGCGCCGCAACCCTCCCCCGACACCGTGACGGTCAACACGCTGCTGGAGGCGGAACGGGAGCGCCGCGAACGCATGGCCCCCGCACAGCCCTCCCCGTCCGCCGGGACGTATCCCGTCGCGCCGGACCCCGACAGCACCGACGAGCGCACCATCATCGGCACACGTCCCCAGACTGGCACCCAGGCAGCCGCGGCGCTCACCCAGGACGACTCCACCGCATCGCACCCAATCGAATCGGTCGCGTTCGCTGACGTCCAAGCAGTGGAGGAGGACGTGACCGCGGGCACCGTGATCATCGGCATCAACGACGCGGAAAGCCTGGGTGTGGAACGTACCGAGCAGCCTGCTTCCTCCGCGCAGCAGCCCACCGTCACCCACACCGCCCCCTCGACGGAAGCGCAGACCGTGCTCATCCCGCTGCTCGAGCGCGAGGAGCAGGCCATGCGCGATGCGCGCGCCGGACTGGTCCAGGCCACGACGGACACCGCGCTGACCGGCGCCACGCCCGACACGCAATCATGAGACGGCACATCCGTGAATAAACCGGCCATCGGCACTGTTGAACAGTCGTATGGCATGTGACATCACCAAGTGAGGAGTACACCCATGGAAATCGAACTCGGCATCCGCAACGTCGGCCGCGCAGTCACCTTCGACACCGACGAACCGGCCTCCCAGGTGCGCGACACCATCGACCAAGCCCTCCAGGAGGGCCGCCCCATCGTCCTGACGGACAACAAGGACCGCCAGTTCGTGGTCCCGGCGGATGCACTCGGCTATGCGATCATCGGCTCGGAGACCCGTCACGCGGTGGGCTTCGGCGGCATCCAGTAACCGTATCGGCCACCGGCGCCTTCGTCGCCAGTGGCCGGTCACTGCACCAACGGCAGCGTGCCGCGGCGGACGATCTCACGCACCGTGGCATCGTCGGTCACGAACTCGCCCATCACATTCGGCTTGCCCGCGCCGTGCCAGTCGGAGCCGCCGGTGACCAGCAGGCCGCACCGTTCGGCGACGTCGAGCAGCATCCGCCGTCCCTCCACCGGATTGCCGCGGTGCCAGACCTCCAGGCCGTCCAGGCCCTCCCCCGCCAGGTGCTCGATTCGTTCGCGCGACAGCAGTCGGCGGTTGCGGCTCGGGTCGGCGGCATGGGCGACCACGCTCACGCCGCCCGCATGGCGCACGGCGGCGATGACCTCCTCCGCGGACGGCGACGGCGTGGGGATATAGTACGGCGAGTGCGAGCTCACCGCCCCGGCGAAGGCGTCGGAACGCGTCGGATAGACGCCGACGGCCACCAGCGCGTCGGCGATGTGCGGGCGGCCGACCGTGGTGCGGCTCCCCTCCTTGATCTGCGCCAGGACGCTCTCCCAGGTGATGGGATAGTCACGGCCCAGACGCTCCACCATCTGCCGGGCACGCTCCCGCCGTGCCGCACGCGTCCTCGCGAACAGGCCGGCAAGCATCGCATCGTCCGGGTCGTACTGATACGCCAGCATGTGCACGGACACACCGTCGTCATGCGAGGTGATCTCCGAGCCGCGCACCAGGGGCATTCCCGCCTCCTCGGCGGCCAGTCGGGCCTCCTGCCAGCCGGCGGTGGTGTCATGGTCCGCGATGGCCACGCCATGCAACCCCAGGCGCCCCGCTTCCTGGATCATGCCCGCAGGAGTGACGGTCCCATCGGAGAACACGGTGTGGCAGTGCAGGTCCCAGCCGACCGTCGGTGGTGTATTCGCGAGAGTCATGTGCACCAGTGTAGCCGCAATCCGCAGGCACGGACAGACCGTCGCACCTGGCGGGACAGCCACGGACTGCGGCCGGTGGTTGCGCTACGCTACAGAAGGACAACCCACCGTGGAAACGAGGAGGCGGCCATGGACGCAGACAACGACATGCTCGAACAGGAGGAGCCCCGCGGCTGGAGGCACGGCCCCACCTGGCTGTACCTGGTGATGCTGGCGGCATCCCTGGCGGCCCTGCTCGTCTCCTTCGTGCTGTCGGCGGAAACCCTGCAGATGGCACGTCAACCCGGCCAAGCCCTCTCCTGCGACGTCAACTCCGTGCTCTCCTGCACCGCCGTCGCACAGTCCTGGCAATCCGAGATCGTCAAGTTCGCCGGCCTGAGCTACCCCAACGCCTTCTTCGGCATCGCCGCCGAGGCGGTGTTCGTGACCATCGCCGTCATCGGTCTGGCCCGCATGCGCATGCCGCGCTGGTTCGCCGCCTGCACTTGGCTCGGTTCCCTGGCGGCGCTCGCCTACTCCTATTGGCTGACCTCCCAGTCGCTGTTCGTGATTCGCGCCCTGTGCCCGTGGTGCCTGGCGCTGTTCTTCGCGACGACCATCCAGTTCATGGCCGTGAGCCACGCGACGGTCACCGTGCAGCGCCTGCCTGCCAGGGCGCGCGGGCTGCGCCGCTACTACCGCCTCAACATCGACCTGATGATCGACGTGGTGTGGCTGCTGGCGATGGCCACCCTCATCCTGGTCAAGGACGGCGCCTATCTCTTCACGTAAGGCCCATGGATGCGGCGAGGGGCGGTCGGGGTTCCCGACCGCCCCTCGCCGCATCCATGGGCCTTGCGCTACTGCAGCAGCGTGACGGCAGCGACGAGATGTGCTGCGCCGGTCAGCATGACGGAGTCGTCGGTCACGTCGATGCGCAGGACGCCGCCGCGTACGGTGATCACCCAGTGGTCGATGCCGGTCTTCGCGCGCAGCACGACGGCCGTGGCGCACAGGCCGGAGCCGCAGGACAGCGTCTCGCCGCAGCCGCGCTCGTGGACGCGCATGCTGGCCTCGCCCAGGTCGCTCGATGCGTCGATGTCGTCGACGCGCACGAACTCCACGTTCTGTCCCTCGCCGATGCGCGGCGTCATGTCCGGCTGCACCGTCAGGTCGAGCTGGTCAAGGACGGGCAGCGTGGAGAAGGCATCCTCCACCACGGTCACCACGTGCGGGTTGCCCATGTCCACGAAGGTGCCGCGGCCCTGGCCGTCATGGTCCGGGATCGAGACGGCGTAGGCGTCGGCCTCCCCCATGGTCCACTTGCCCATGTCCACGCGGAACAGCTGGTCGCCGAGCTGCGGGTCGTCTGCGAGCGGGGTGAGGAGCTTGACGCCGGCGCGCGTGCCGAGGGCAAGGGGTTGGCCCTCGGGCATGTCCGCCAGGCCCTGGGTCTTGATGAACAGTGCGGTGGCGCGCGCGCCGTTGCCGCACATCTGCGCGATCGAGCCGTCGGCGTTGCGGTAGTCCATGAACCACTCTGCGCCGGCCTTGCGGCAGGCGTCGCGCCGGGCGTCGTCGAGGTCGCGCACGTACTGCGGACGGGTCACGCGGATGATGCCGTCGGCGCCGATGCCGAAATGCCGGTCGCAGATCCGTGCGATCTCGCCCGGCTGCGGATCATGGGACCCGTCGGGATCCGCGAACATCAGGAAGTCGTTGCCCGTCGCCTGGGCCTTGGTCAGCGTTGATGCAATGGTCATGGCTCCCATCGTAACGGGGTGCACGGAAGTCGCGCCCTTCACTCCGGGCGGCGGTGCTCCTATAATATTGGGGACATCCGGACGAAGGAAGTAGACATGGCATCCACGGCACCCATCGGCGTATTCGATTCCGGCATGGGCGGCATCTCGGTGGTACGGGAGATCCACCGGCAACTGCCGCACGAGGACATCCTGTTCCTCGGCGACTCCGCGCACGCCCCCTACGGCATGAAGACCCCGCAGGAAGTGCGCGCCCTGAGCGAATCCATCGTGGAACATTTCGTGGAACAAGGTGCCAAGGCCGTGGTCATCGCGTGCAACACCGCCACCAGCGCCGCCGTCAACGCGCTGCGCGAACGCTACGACATCCCCATCATCGGCATGGAGCCCGCGCTCAAGGTCGCCTGCGACCGCGGCCACGGCACACGCCAGCACGTCATCGTCGCCGCCACCGAACTGACCCTGCGCGAACGCAAGTTCGAGACGCTCATGGAACGCTTCTCCTCCCGGCACACCATCGAGCGGCAGCCCTGCCCACAGCTGGTGGAGGTCGTGGAGCACGGGCAGCTCCACGACCATGATCTGGTCATGGAGACCCTGCACGGCTACTTCGACGGCTACGACCTGGACAGCGTGGACGCGGTGGTGCTCGGCTGCACCCACTTCGTGTTCTACCGCGACTATTTCCGCGAACTGCTGCCCGACCACGTGGTCATCGTGGACGGCAACGCCGGCACCGCCCACCATCTCGAGGTGGTGCTGGAGTCGCTGGGCCAGCTGGCGCCGGAGGACCATGACGGCTCGGTCACGCTGGCCAACTCCGACGACGACGAACGGTTCGCCGACCTGTCCGCCAGCCTGCTGGCCGGCGACTGGGCGCACGGCACGCCCACGGTGACCGTGCGCGCCGACTGACGGCCGCCGCCCACGCGCACTTCCACGCCCTGCCCCCACCCATGCCCGACGTACCGACCCATCCATGCATGTTGTCCTGAGAGGTGACGATGAACGAACACAAGACCGCACTCATTGACGTCGGCGGCGGATTCCGCGCCATCTTCGGCGCCGGCGTCCTCGACCGCTGCGAGGAGGACGGCGTCGGATTCGACCACGTCTACGGCGTCTCCGCCGGCAGCGCCAACCTGACGTCATTCCTGGCCGGGCAGCACGGCCGCAACCACACCTTCTACACGCAGTACGCGTTCCGCAAGGAGTATGCAGGGCTCGACTCCTTCATCCACAACCACAACTACGCGAACCTCGACTACGTCTACAGCACCCTGAGCAACCACGACGGCGAGTATCCCGTGGACTACGAGGCCTTCGCGGCGAACCCGACCGCCTTCACCGTCGTGGCATGCGACGCCCGCGACGGTTCGGCACACTATTTCGGCAAGGCCGACGTGCACTATGACGACTTCGCCATCATGAAAGCGAGCTCGGCGGTGCCCGTGGCATGCCAGCCCCAGGAGATTGATGGCGTACCGTACTACGATGGCGGCATCGTCGACCCGGTGCCGGTGCAGAAGGCGCTGGACGACGGCGCCGACCGCGTGGTCGTCGTCCTGACCCGGCCCCGCGACTACCAGCGCGAACAAGGCCACGACCGTGCCCCCGCCAGGATCCTGCGCCACTCCTACCCCGCAGCCGCCGAGCGACTCCTCAACCGGTATGCCACCTACAACGGGCAGGTGGCGCTCGCCAAGCGGTACGAGGCGGAAGGCAAGGTGCTGATCCTCGCCCCCGAGGAACTGTACGGCCTGTCGACCCTGTCGAAGAACTTCGAGGGACTGGAACGCATGTACCGGGCAGGCTATGCCGCCGCCGGCAGCATCCCGGAGTTCCTCGGGGCCTGATGCAGGAATCGGGCCTACTCGGCTTCCTGACTGGTCATCATCGCCTGCGTCATCTGGCTGTAGACCTCCCCGTAACCGCCTGGGGTGGAGGCGGGCAGGACGACGGTCTTCGCGTTCGACGACTCGGACAGGCTGCGCAGCACGTCGAGGTACTGGTTGAACAGGACCACGTTGTTCACCGAGGAGATGTCCATGCCGACTTCCTGCAGGCTGCGGATTTGGTCGACGATGCCGTTGGCGATCTCGCGACGGTAGTTCGCCTGGCCCTCGCCCTGCAGGCGGGTCTTCTCGGCCTCGGCCTGTGCCTGGGTCTCGATCTGGATGCGGCTGGCTTCGGCCCGCTGGCGGGTGGCTTCCTTCTCGCGCTGGGCGGCGTTGATGGAATCCATGGCGCTCTTGACCTGCGGGCTCGGATCGATCGAGGTGATCAGGGTCTTGACCACGCTGAAGCCGAAGCGGGCCATCTCCGCGCCGACGGTTGCCTGCACGTCGAGCGCCACGTTGTCCTTGCGGGCGAAGGCGTCGTCGAGGGTGAGGGTCGGGATCGCGGAGCGCAGGGCGTCCTCCATGTAGGAGCGCAGCTGGCCCTGCGGGTCGCGCAGCTCGTAGTATGCCTTCGCCACGTTGTCGGGGTTCACCCGGTACTGGGTGGAGGCCACGATCTCCACGAAGACGTTGTCCAGCGTCTTGGTCTCCAGCTTCACGTTGAGCTGCGAGACACGCATGTTCGTCTTCATGGCGATGCGGTCCACGAAGGGGATCTTGAAATGGATGCCCGCAAAGGTCACGGTGTGGAACTTGCCGAACCGTTCGACGATGTAGGCCTGCTGCTGTGGCACGATGTAGGCGGTCGAGGCAATGACGACGATCGCAAGAACGATGAGGACGATAATGGTAATGGCAATGCCGCTCATGGCATCCAACTCCTTCTGTCAAACGCATCCATGATGCATACGGTCGCGCGAGGTTGCGACCATCGTAGCAATCCATGGTCCGCGAAGGGGCCGGATGCCCATGAGCCGGACGTCACTGGGAGTCCACCACGCCGCCTTCCACCACGATATCGTCCGGGTCGACCTCGTCGCCGTACACGGGTGCCAGGGTCTCCTCGAAGTCCTTGTGGAAGAAGTCCTCCTTGCCAAGCGTCACGATCTGTCCGTCGATGTAGTCGAGCAGCTCGGTGTTGCCCTTCTGCACCGCCGCGGCGATGACGTCGACGTCGCCGAGCTCGGTCACGTTCACGACGTAGCCAGGGTTCGCCTTCGCCCAGGCCAGTACCTCGGTGTTGTCGGTGCTCATCGCGGCGCCGCGGCCGTCGAGCAGCGCATTGTAGGCGTCCGCGTACTGGTCGAACTTGAGCAGTTCGATCTGCGGGTAGTTCTCCTCGAAATAGGTTTCCGCGGTCGTGCCCTTGGCCACGATGAGCTTCTTGCCTTCGAGTTCCTTCACGTCGTTGATCGGCGCATCCTCCGGGGATACGATGCCCAGGGACACCTTCATGTATGGCTTGCTGAAGTCGACCTTCGCGGCACGTTCCTCGGTCACAGTGAAGTTGGCGAGCGTCACGTCCACCTTGTTGGAGGTGAGCACGTCCACGCGCGCGGCGGGATCGACGGAAGTATACAATGCCTTGACGCCGAGGTCCTTGGCGAGACGGTCCGCGAAGACCACGTCGTAGCCGGCGTAGTTGCCGTCCTTGTCCACGTAGCCGAACGGCGCCTTGTCGGAGAACACCGCCACGCGCAGTTCGCCGGACTGCTTGATCTCGTCCAGCGACCGCGCCTTGGCGGCGGAGGTGGCGGTGGTGTCGCCGCTGGCGGCCGCCTCGCTGGGGGTGGCGGCGTTCGGGCCGCATGCGGCCATGCCTGCCACCATGGCGACGCTGGCGGCGATCGCGGTCAGTGCGGTGCGCAGTTTGCTGGCTGTGGTTGTGCTCATGATGAGCCCCTCTCTGTGGTTGGTTGTGTTCTTCTTGGGATTCGTCTGGTCGGTCACGCGCCATGGTCATGGCGGTGCCGCGTGAATTCGAAGGTGCGGAGGAATTCCCGGGCACGCTCGGTGTGCGGATGCGTGAAGAAGGCGTCCGGGTCGTCCGACTCCTCCACGATGGTGCCGCCCTCGATCATGATGATGCGGTCGGCGATGGCGCGCGCGAACTGCATCTCGTGGGTGACGATGAGCATCGTCTGCCCTTGGTCCGCCAGTTCGAGCACCACGTCGAGCACCTCATGCACCATTTCCGGGTCGAGGGCCGCGGTGATCTCGTCGAGCAGCAGCAGCTGCGGATGTTCGATGAGCGCACGGCAGATGGCGACGCGCTGGCGCTGGCCGCCGGACAGTTCATGCGGCTTCGCGTCGGCCCGGTCGGCCAGTCCGACGCGTTCCAGGAGGCGCAGGGCCTCCGCCTCCACTTCGGCCTTGTCGCGTTTCTGCACCAGGATCGGCGCCAGCGTGACGTTGCCCAGCACGGTGTGGTTGGGGAACAGGTCGTAGCTTTGGAACACCATGCCGATCTTCGTGCGCAGGGCGCTGGACCGCTTGGCCCTCCCCTGCCGTTCGGTGCCCGGCCGGCCGGTCTCGATGACCTCGCCGTCCAGTGCGATGGTGCCGCCCTGGATCGGCTCCAGGCCGGCCACGGCGCGCAGCAGCGTGGACTTGCCCGACCCGGAGGGCCCGACGATCACCAGCACCTTGCCGCGGGGCACCTCGAAGGAGATCCCGTCGAACACGTTGCGGTCGGCGCCGGCGTAGCGCTTGACGAGGCCGTCCACGCGCAGCACGATCCGTTCGTTCCGTTCAGTCATTGGCCCACCTTTTCTCGAGTGCGCGGGCCGCCAGGGACAGCGGCCAGCAGACGATGAAGTACATGAGGAAGATCACGCCGTATACCCACAGGGTGCCGGTCGGGTACTGGAAACGGTTCGCGTCGATGATCTGCTGGCCCACCTTGATTACCTCGACCACGCCGAGCAGTACGGCCAGCGACGTGGTCTTCACGATGCGCGTCGCCAGGTTGACGGATGCGGGCAGCAGCCTGCGCAGCGTCTGCGGCAGGATCACCCGGCTGAAGGATTGCCAGCTGGTCATGCCCAGCATGTAGGCGGTCTCCGCCTGCACCTGCGGGATCGACAGCAGCGCGCCGCGCACGAGGTCGCCGAGTTCGGCGCCGCCCCACAGCACGAAGACGAGCACGCAGGCGCCGGTCGCGTCGACGTTCCAGTTCCAGGCGCGCGCCAGACCGTAGTAGGCGATGAACAGGAGCGCCAGCTGCGGCATGATGCGGATGAAGTCGAGGTAGACGCGCATGACGGCACGCACCACGGGGTTGCGCACGGTCATCAGCCATCCCGCGACCAGGCCGACGGGAATGCTCAGCCCCACGCTGACCGCCGCGATCCAGACGGTCACCCACAGTCCCTGCAGCAGTCGCGGGAACACTCCCAGTTCGAGCAGGATCTCAGCGCCTTGCATGGTCGAACCTCCTTTCCAGCCATGTTCCCAGGATCGATATCGGCAGCAGGATGACCAGGTAGGTCACGATCAGCAGGAACAGAGCCTCGTAGGTGCTGTAGGTCATGCCGATGAGGTCCTTCGTCATGTACATGACGTCGGCGAGCGCGATGGCGGACACCACGCTGGACTCCTTGACCAGGAAGATGACGTTGGCGATGACGCCGGGCACGGCGGAGCTGATGGCTTGGGGCACCACCACGCGCGTCATGGTCTGCGCCTTGGTGAAGCCGAGCATGTAGGCATTCTCGCGCTGCGCCTCGGGCACTGCCTGCAGGCCGGCGCGCATGGCCTCCGCCATGTAGGAACCTCCGAGGAAGCCCAGGCCGATGACGGCGCAGGCCTCGGCGGACCATACGAAGCCGAGCTTGGGAAGCCCGAAGTACAGGAAGTAGAGCTGCACCAGCAACGGCGTGTTCCTGCTGACCTCGACATAGACGCGCACGAGCTGCCGCAGGACGGGGACATGCGCGGTCTCGATGGCTGCGCAGAGCAGTCCGGTGAGCAGGGCGAGCGCGATGCCGAAGACGGAGATGAACAGCGTCATCCACGCGCCGGTCACGAAGAACGGCGCGTATCTGGCGATGATGGACCAGTCAAGCATGCTGCGTTTCCTCTGGTATGGCTAGGGAACAAAGACGTCGAATCGACATGAGGGGACAGTGGGTCCCGGGAAGGATGCGGGAACAAGTATGCGAATATGCCTGGGAAGCATGCGCGACGGCGGCGGTGTTCCCACCGGCGTCACGGCGTCGCTCAGCCATTCAGCGACAACAACACGAAGCACAGCATGCAGCCGTGCGAGCAGGCAGCATCACGCCGACGGCGTTGACGATGCCGTCGAGAAGGGTGATCCTTGCAGTGCTCATGGCTACCAAGTAGTACTTGATGCCGCTGACAAGGCTGCCGCTGCTGGCGTGTTGCACGACGTCGCGATGCGCGAGACGGCTTCGGCGAGCCGACTGTTGGGCTGGAGCAGGCTCATGCGCACGTATCCGCGGCCGGCCCGGCCGAAGCAGGCACCGTCGAGGACCGCCACGCCGGCTTCCTCGAGCCACTGTGCGGACAGTCCGGCACCGTCCGTGCCGTGCGGTGCGCCGATCCACGCATACAGGCCGCCGGGGGCGTCGAAGACGTCGTAGCCGAGTGCGCCGAGCCCCGTGGTGACCGTGGCGCGGCGGCGGGCATACCGGCGGGCGAGGCGCTGCACCTCTTCGGTTCCCGACTCGAGCACGTAGCTGGCGGCGTCCTGCACGAAGGAGGTGACCATCGAACCCATCTGGTAGTGGTACTGCTTCACGGCGTGCACGAGTTCCTCGTTGCCGGCGACGAAACCGGCGCGCCAGCCTGCCATCGACCCCATCTTCGACAGGGACACGATCTCCAGGGCCACGTCCTGCGCGCCGTCGATGGACAGCAGGCTGGGCTGCGGTTCGGACACGCTCAGGCCGGCGTAGGCGAAGTCGTGCAGGATGGCGAAGCGATGGCGGTGTGCCAGCTCGACGGCTTTCGCCAGGAACCCGTGCGGCGCCTGCGCCCCGGTGGGGTTGTTCGGGTAGTTGAGCACGAGGAGCTTGGTACGGTCCCAGGTGTCCCCGGACACTGCGTCGAGGTCGGGCAGCCAGCCCAGGTCGGCGCGCGCCGGCAGGAGCTCCTCCCGTGCGGACAGCATGCGCGCCATGCAGTGATAGGAAGGATAGTAGGGATCGACCATGGCCACGCTGTCGCCCGGATCGAGCAGCACCTGGAAAGCGCAGGCCAGTCCGTCGACCGCGCCTTCCACGGCGAACAGCTGGCGTGCCGGGTCGAGGACGACGCCGTGTTCGCGGCGGTACCAGGCGGCCGCGGCGGCCAGGTATCCCGGCTTGCCGTCGAAGGGCGTGTAGCGCGCGTTGCCCGGGGCGTCCACCGCCTCGCGGGCGATGCGGCGCACGGCGGCGTCGGGGAACCCGTCGGGGTTGCCCTTCGACAGGTCGATGACATCGATGCTGCGCGCACGGGCAGCGGCGACGGTGCGGTCCATGCGCTCGAACACGTTGGGCGGGATCGCGCGGGCCTGCCGTGAGAACTGTACGATGGCCATGGTCGTTCCTCCCCTCGCTCAGTGCGTGACGCGGGCGGCCAGCCGGTCGCCGATCCATTGGATGGCCTGCACGAGGACGACCAGCAGCACGACGATGGCCACCAGCACGCCGGTCTCGTAGCGGTTGTAGCCGTACTGGATCGCCAGGTCACCGATGCCGCCGGCGCCGATGGTGCCCACCATGGCCGAATAGCCGATCAGGGAGATCACCGTGAGCACCACGCCGCGGATGAACGACGGCAGTGCCTGCGGGAAGATCGCGCGGGCGATGACCTGCCGCAGCGGGGCGCCGGTGGCAATGGCCGCCTCCAGCAGGCCCGGATCCACTTCGGCGAAGGCGCTCTGCGCGATGCGGGCGAAGAACGGGACTGCGGCGATGGACAGTGCGATGGCGCCGCCGGTCGGCGTGTACGGGTCGCCGATGAGCAGGGCGATGAGCGGGATGAGCACCACCAGCAGGATGAGGAACGGCAAGGACCTGATGGCGTTGACCACGAAGCCCACCACGGCGTTGACCACGCGGTTGGGCGTGAACAGCCTCGTCTCGGTCAGGTACAGCACCAGTGCCAGGGCGGTGCCCAGCACGACGCCCACCACGGTGGCGATGCCGACCATCACGAAGGTGTCCCACAAGGCCTGCCCCAAGTGTTCGCGCAGTATCTCGACGGTCCCGTTCATGCGGTCACCTCCTGTTCCAGTACTTCATCCACTTCCAGGCCGATGCCGTCCGCCGTCCGCGAGGTCAGTTCGCGGAAGCCGAGCACACGGCCGGCCAGGTCGTCGAGTGCCTCGTCCACGGCGCGCGCGCCGTCCTGTCCGGGTTGCGTCGCCGTGACGAGCACCACGAGGGTGCCGACGGGTCGCGTGCCGAAGTATTCGATGGTGCCGTGCAGCACGTTGACCGCCACCGCATGGTGCTGCGCGACGGTGCTGATAATCGGTTCGAAGGCGGCGTCGCCGCGATAGCGCAGTTCGATGAGCCTGCCCGCCGGCAGCTCGGGCAGGAGTTGCCGCGGCACGGCGACCCCGAGGAACCGTTCGGCGAGTGCCTTGGTCGTCTCGTGCGTCGGTTCGGCGAACACGTCGAAGGTCGTGCCCTGTTCGATGACCTCGCCGTGTTCCATGACCGCCACGCGGTCGAAGAGACGCTGTGCCACCTCCAGCTGGTGGGTGATGAACACGATGGTGATGCCCAGCTCGCGGTTGATGCGCCGCAGCAATGCCAGGATCTCCTCGGTCGTCTCCACGTCCAGCGCGCTGGTCGCCTCGTCGCACAGCAGGATGCGCGGCTCGTTGGCCAGCGCACGCGCGATGGAGACGCGCTGCTGCTGGCCTCCCGACAGGCTGGATGGGTAGCTGTCCGCCTTCTGGCCGAGGCCGACCAGGTCGAGCAGTTCGCGGGTGCGCGCACGGCGGCGTTCCTTCGGTACTCCGCCGGCGCGCAACGCGAAGTCGATGTTGGCGCCGACGGTCACGTTACCGATGAGGTTGAAGCCCTGGAAGACGAAGCCGATGGACTTGCGCAGTTCACGCAGCTGCCGGCCGCGCAGCTGGGTCACGTCCTGCCCGTCGATCACCACGCGGCCGCCGGTGGGGCGTTCCAGCAGGTTGACGGTGCGCACCAGCGTGCTTTTGCCGGCGCCGGAGAAGCCGACGATGCCGAAGATCTCCCCCGGCTGCACGTTCAGGCTGACGTGCCGTACGGCGTCGACGGTCCGGCCGCCCTCCCGGAAGGTGACCGAGACGTCATCGAGTTCGATGATGGGTGCTGCCATGGCAGGTCACTCCTTCCATGCCGTGGGCTTGCCGAAGTCCTTGAATTCGCTGGCGGCGATGGCGTCCTTGAACTCGTCGCTCACCAGCAGGTCGGAGACGGTCCTGGCGAAGTGCGAGTCCTTGTTCACGCCGGCGACAGCGACAACGTTGATGACGCCGTCGGTCTGCTCCTCGAAGGCGAGCGCGTCCTCGGTCTTGAGGCCGGCCGCCCACGAGTAGTTGCCGGGCACGAGCACCACGTCCACGGTGTCGAGGGAGCGGGCGAGCTGGGCGGCGTCGATGGTCTTGATGTTCAGGTGACGGGGGTTCTCGGTGATGTCGTCGACGCTGGCTTTGGTGGCGTCGACATCGCCGTCGAGGGTGACGAGGCCCTGCTGTTCGAGCACGCCGAGGCTGCGTGCGAGGTTCGATGCGTCGTTCGCGATGCCCACGGTGGCGCCGTCGGCGATGTCGTCGATCGAGTCGAAGGTGTTCGAGTAGATGCCCAGGCCCAACGTCGGCACCTGTCCGAGGGAGACCAGGTCGAGGTTGTTGTCTGCGCTGAACTTCTTCAGGTAGTTGCCGTGCTGCATCAGGTTCGCGTCGATGCTGCCGGCTGCCAGCGCCTTGTCCGGCTGCACGTAGTCGCTGAACTCCTTGACGCTCAGGTCGTAGCCGTCGTCGGAGAGCAGCGGCGCGATGACTTCCTTGACCATGTCGCCGTAGGGGCCGGCGCATACGCCCACGACGATGGACGTGGGGTTGCCTTCGGTGGGGACGGCGATCTGTTCGGCGGATGCGGTGTTGGCCGTGCCGCATGCGGACAGGCTGCCCGCGGCGAGGAGGATGGTGGCGATGGCGCCCAGGGCGCGTCGGATCTGCTTCATGGGTGTGGTTCCTTTCGTGGTGTCAGGCAGCGGTCGTCTCGCCGGTCCGGGCGAGTTCGGGATGGTGGATGGCGTAGGCGTGCTCGGCTAGGTGCAGTTCGTGGACCAGCAGCTCGTGCAGCGGACAGGAGACACCGTGTTCCCTGCCGAGCCGGGCGATGTACCCGTTGATGAAGTCCACTTCCGTGGGACGGCATCGGGTCAGGTCCTGGTACATCGAGGGATAGTGCAGCGGATGCGCCACCGAGGCGGTGTGCATGATCGTCTCCACCTCCGTTTCCCTCGTGCCCAACAGCGTGATGCCGGCGGCCTCGGCTGCGCCGTAGGCCTCGTCCACCAGGCGTTCGGTCAGCGGCCGGGCGCTGGGGTGGGCGGCGAACTCGCCGAAACGGATCCGGTACATGGTGCACAGGGTGTTGAGCACCGAGTTGAACACGATCTTCACCAGGCACATGCCGAGGAAGTCCGGCACGACGCTCGGGTTGAGGCCCGCGGCGCGGAAGTCCTCCATCAGGAGGCCTTCCACCGGATCGACGTCGGACCTGTGCCCGTCGTAGGCGCAGACGTTGAGCGCCTTGGCGTCGGCGTCGCCGGTGAAGTTGAAGTCGCCCGGTCCGTACACGTAGGCGCCGATGAGCGCCGTACCGCCGTAGATGCGCGCAGGGTCGAAATACGCGGCCAGCCGTTCGAAATGGCCGAAGCCGTTCATGGCGCAGAACACGGACTGCCTCGGCGTGAACAGGTGCGCGCAGCGTTCGAGCATGCCGGGCAGCTGCTGCTGCTTGAGGAACACAATCCACACGTCGGGATCGCCTTGGTATTCCTCCGGGTACCATACGTCGACAGGCACGAGGCGGCGGTCCTGGCCGTCCTGCGAGACATAGGCGCCGCCCTGCTCGCGCATGCGGGCCACGTTGGACGCCCACCCGTCGATGAAATCGACCTCGCATCCTGCCAGTTCCTGGAGCAGGACACCGAACTGGATGCCCATGCCTCCTGCGCCGATGACCGTGTACTTCATGTGGTGTCCTCGTTTCCTCTGTCCGACTGTCCCGGTGCGCGGCGGGCGGGCCACGCACCAGGACACAATGTATGCGGCAGGACGGGGAAACGCGGCGGCGTGGCTATATGAAGAATCTATATGCGGCGCAAGAACGCAAGAAGGCCGCGTCCTGCGGCAATGCGCAGGACGCGGCCATCGTCATAGCCGTTGGCTATGACCGGTTCACGACGCCGACTGTTCGAGGTCGACGGTGTGATGCAGCCCCTTGGACCACACCAGGTAATAGACGATGCCCAGCACCGTCCAGATGACGCCCACGATCCACACCTTCACGCCCAGCGAGACGAAGATGTAGAAGGTGACCGCCGCGCCGATGAGCGGGCACAGCACGCTGCGCCAGAAGGTCCTGCCCGTGTACTGGCGGCCCTTGATGCCCAGGCCCCAGATCACCACCAGGTTGAGCATGAAGTACGTGGACAGCGCACCGAAGTTGGACAGCTTCGCCGCCTCGTTCTGTCCGACGAGGAAGTCGAACACGAAGATCAGCACCAGGCTGACGCCAGCGGTGAACAGGGTCGCCCCGACCGGCACGCCGTTCTTCTTGCCGGTCCTGGCCAGGAACTTCGGCAGGGCGTCACCCTGTGCCATGGTGTTCATCAGGCTGGAGATGGCCGTCATGCCGGACAGCGAGGTGAACAGGCCCAGCGCCAGCGCGTTGGCGACGGCGCAGACCACGCCGAGCCACTTGCCGGCCAGGCCGGCGACTTCGTAGAAGCCGGTGTTCTGGTTGGCCACGAGGATGTTGCCAGACGGGTCCATGCACATCGTCAGGAAACTCATGGACATGTACAGGAAGCCAAGGATGAGCACGATGATGATCATGGCCTTGCGCGGCCCCTTCTTGGGCTGCACCGACTGGTTGTCCAGGGTCACGATCGAGCCGAAGCCCACATAGCTCAGGGCGCACAGCGAGACGGCGCTCATCATGTCACTCATGTTGAACTTCGACGGGTTGAAGAAGGCGGTGCCCGAGAAGTGCGCGGTCTCGGGATGCTTGCACACGTAGATGATGCCGAAGACGAAAAACAGGGCCAGCACGACCAGTTCGGCCGCCAGCGCCAGCTTGTCCACCAGGACGGTGGCGCCGGTCCCGCGCAGGGCGATGGCCGTGATGACCGCCAGGAAGATGACGCACCACACCCAGGTAGGCACGCCGGGAATGTATTCGTGCAGGGCGTTCGCGGCCATGATGAGCATGATCGCCGGGGTGATCAGGTATTGCAGGATCATCAGCCAACCGACCACGAATCCGATGCCGTGGCTCATCTCATGGGACGCATACACGTAGATGCTGCCCGAGGAGGGGAAGAGCGGCACCATCATGCCGAAGGACAGGGCCGTGAACAGCATCGCGACCATTGCGATCAGGTAGGCGATGGCCGGCATGCCGTTGGAGACGGCGGCCACCGACGCGAGGATGGAGAACGGGGCGATTGGCACCATGAAGATCATGCCGAAGACAATGAGGTCCTTCGTGGTGAGGGTGCGTTTCAGCGCAGTATCTGCCGATGCGGCGGTGACTGCCGATGCGGCGGACGCGCCTTGGGCCGCAGCAGCCGGCTTCGGGTTCGTGACCATATTGCCATGCTCCTTTTGAATATCAGGGTCCTGTATGGCACCCAGCACAGCCCTCTTTACTTGGCATACATCCAACGGGAGCCCTTGCGGGCAAGTCTCAGGAATCCTTCCACAGCTTTTCGAGACACAATATAGCGCGAATCCGACTGGTCCCGACGCACGAACCGTGCGCTTTCCCCTCTCAGCGTCGAAGCGTTTTCCGCCGTATCGCGCTATGGCAGGGTTACTCCAAGAGCGGATTTTCCCCGAATCGGGCCTGTCCCCGCCTTTTTGGGCACGCCTCGAGAGAAGATGGTGCGCATGTTTGTGCGTCATGCGACCTTGGATGACCTCGATGCCCTCACCAGCGTGGAAGCGGCCTGTTTCCCGCCGAAGGAAGCAGCGGATAGCGAACGTTTGGCCACGAGGATCGAGAAGTTCCCGGAGCATTTCTGGCTGTTAATCAACCCGGATGTGGATCCCTCCCAGGGTTCGTTCCCGGCACAGCTGGAGGACGGCATGCTGGTGAGTTTCATCAACGGAATGACCACCGACACCGCCAACCTCGAGGATGCCATGTTCTCGGATACGACCATCCACAACGAGAACGGCTGCTGGCAGATGATCCTCGGGGTGGACACCGCTCCCCTCTATCAGCACCACGGCTTCGCAGGCTACCTGATGCGCAGGGTCATCCTCGACTGCGCCATCAACCACCGCGCCGGCATCGTGCTCACCTGCAAGGAGAAGCTGGTGCCTTTCTATGAATCCTTCGGTTTCGTGGACGAGGGCGTGTGCCCTTCAAGCCATGGCGGCGCCTCCTGGCACCAGATGCGCCTCGTGTTCGATTCCAGCCTGATCAATGCCGAGGATGCCCTGCGTTTCGTGGACGCCCACCGGACCACCGCCGAGACCATCCGTCTGGCCATGGAGGAGACCACGCATTACATGGACAATGAATCCACCACCGGCCAGTTCCCGGCAATCTCCTGACCGGGCGACGCAGTGGCACGGGCACGCGGCATGGCCACCGCAGCGCCCGTCATGTCCACATGGTGCACCCCGCATCGTCCATAGTGCGTGCGACTTGGGGACGCTTTGTAAACATACCGGTCCCGATGCAGCGGAGTCTCTGCCCGGTTCGCTAGACTGCAACATGGAGACAGATGACATCGGCGTCTTGCGTGCATCATGGTCGACATCGTACGCAGTGGCGCCCCATGTGGCCGCCGGAAGAGGAGGAAGGATAGGACATGGCAACAATCAAGCGACCAGCGGAACACCTGCCCAAGGATTACGTGGCGCTCGACCTGGAAACCACCGGACTGAGCGCCCAGCGTGACCGCATCACCGAGATCGGCGCGGTGAAGGTGCGTGACGGCAAGGTGGTGGGGCACTTTGCCGAGCTCATCAATCCGGACACCGTCATCACGCCGCGCATCACACAGCTCACCGGCATCACCAACGAAATGGTGGCGGACAAGCCCACGATCGGCGAGATCCTGGAGGATTTCATCTATTTCCTCGAGAACGACATGATCGTGGGGCATAACATCCGTTTCGACATGGGCTTCCTGTCCGAAGCGGAGCATCGTCTCATGGGATTCGCGGACAATTTCCGTCGCCCCACGTTGGACACGATGCTCATCGACAAGCGTCTGTTTCCCTCCGAGCGCCATCGCCTGGTGGACCTGATCCAGCGTTACGGCATCGCGGATACCGAAGAGCACCGCGCGCTCTCGGATGCCACCCAGACCTATCAGTGCCTGGAATGGCAGCGGAGGTACATCTCCTGCGACAGCGTGCTGCTCCCAGCCAACTGAGGTTCCCGACGCAAAAGGCGCGGGGGTGCATGCCGCGAAGATGCGGCATGCACCCCCGCGCCTTTTGCGTGCAGTGCTTTTGTGGAGGATTCGTAAGGCCTCCAGCCGGGTTCTTTCCCCGCACCCCATGCATTCCTACCATGGATTCCATATGGCTTTCCCGTGTAACGAAGACATTTGGAGGAACGACTCAGCACCATGGTTCGACCTGTATACAAGAAGACCGACAAGGGCATTGGACGCCGACCGCTGCTGCGCCGCGGCCTGACGCTGGCCACGGTCGCCTCGTTGCTCGCCAGCCTCGGGGTGCCTGCCGCATTCGCCGCGCCGCCGACGGCGCCAAGTGCATCGCCTGTCTCCCCCATGGAATCCGATTTCCCGGAAACCGTTGCGGAAGACCCCGACAGCGTATCCGTGCCGGAAGACAGTGTGGACGCATCCCCCGGCACGGCCGTCGGGGACAGCGCCGAGGATGCCGTCCCCAGCCTCTCCGTGGACAACGATGGCACATGGGGATTGGGAGACAGCATGGAGATCGACGTGGACGAGCTGGTGAGCGAACCGGAGGAGGAGTATCCCGAGACGCCGCCTGCCGTCAAACCTGCCATCATCACCGATGAGCAGCTTGCCGCTTTGCTGGCCACGAAGACCGACGATGCCACGACGGAAGGGGGCACGACCGAGCAGGAGTCACTCCCGCTTGATGCCCTGCCCACGGTCGACGACATCTCGGAAGAGCGCGTGGTGAGCCAGCCCGTATCCACCGGCGATTCCGGCAATTCCTACCCCTACGGCCAGTGCACTTGGTATGCCTACGAACGCCGCAAGGAACTCGGCCTTCCGGTCGGGTCCTTCTTCGGTAACGGCGGCATGTGGGGTGCCAGCGCCCTTGCTCTCGGCTATCTGGTGGACAACCGTCCCCAAGTGGGTGACATCGTCTCCTTCCAGCCGGGGCAGGAATGGGCCGATCCCACGTATGGCCACGTCGCCATCGTGGAGAAAGTGAACGATGACGGCAGCATCGAGATCAGCGAAATGAACGTCAAGGGCGTGGGCGTCATATCCACCCGCACCATCGGTGCCACCGTCGTCCCCTCCCTGCAATTCATCCACTGAGCCCACTTCCCCTGACGGCGTGCCCCTGCAATCCGGGATTGCAGGGGCACGCTGCATATAAGGAAACACCCGCCCATGCTTCCACATCACTTTTCAGGCTCTTCGACTGATTCCGGTTCTGCGGCCAGGCCATCCTTCCCGACCTTGGGGTGGGGTGTCCGTTGTTGGCCCGACTACCGCAAGACAAGACACCACGACAAACCCGAGTTTGGGGTGGATCCGCGAGATGTGGTCGATCCCGCCCCGGGAAATAAAAGGAGGAGGGGCACCCCCCGCAAGGGGTGTCCCTCCTCGAAAGAAGAAAGCGGCAGCGTGCTACTCTCCCGCACCCTACCAGGTGCAGTACCATCGCCGTGCCAGGGCTTAGCTACCGGGTTCGGAATGGGACCGGGCGTCTCCCCTGGGCCAAGGCCACCGCAAAACCAACAAAGACCCGACACACACCCCACACACAGGGGACGCATCCCGGCAGTCTTGCACAGGAAACCAACTATACGTAGCGGTCAGGGAACCGGACAGCGGACGCGACAACAAGCCCATGACTATGCTTGCTCATCTCAGTGACCCGACGACCCATGTGCCATCCCCGCCCGCCCCGGAAATGCCCGCAGCGCCAGACAAAGCAACC
>NZ_JGYV01000001.1 GCF_000741575.1 Bifidobacterium cuniculi | reverse complement strand
TGACTTAAAGCGGGCACCGGGTCGAAGAACAAAGTAGTTCTTCGACCCGGTGCCCGCTTTAAGTCAGGATTCGACCCCGTGCGGGTGCCCGCTTTAATTCGGGGAAAGTACCCGACCTGGTGCCCGTTTTAACACAGAAACACACAGGAACTCACGCATAGCTGAAGGTGGCCGGGTCGTGGCCGGCGCGGGTCGGGCCGTCCAGTGCGTCGATCCGGCGGTGCTCCTCGTCGGTCAACGCGAAGCCGAACAGGTCGAGGTTCTCCTCCTGGCGGTCGCGGTGCACGGACTTGGGGATGATGATCGTGCCGTTCTCGATGTGCCAGCGCAGGATCACCTGCGCGGGGGTCACGCCGTGCACGGCGGCAATCTCCTCCGCCACGCCGTTGGCCAGGTCGGCGCCGCGGGCCATCGGCGAGTACGCCTCCACCGCGATGCCATGCTCACGGCAGTACGCCGTCACCTCGCGCTGCTGCCAGGTGGGGTGCAGCTCGATCTGGTTGACCGTCGGGTACTCCCCCGTCTCCCCATGCAGCCGCTCCAGGTCGGACGGCATGAAGTTGCACACGCCCAGGGTCCGCACACGCCCTTCGTCGCGCAGCCGTACGAAGGCCTTCCAGGTCTCCCCGCTCCTCCAGTCGAAGGGCGTCGGCCAGTGGATCATGTACATGTCCACGTAGTCCAGGCGCAGCAGTCCCAGCTGGCGGTCAAAGGCGCGCAACGCGGAGTCGTAGCCCTGCTCCGAGTCGCGCAGTTTCGTGGTCATCCACAGCCGTTCGCGCTGCGGGCCGCTCGCGTAGCCGACCTCCTCGAGTGCGCGGCCCACGCCGCCTTCGTTGTCGTAGCCGGCGGCGCCATCGATGTGCCGGTAGCCGACCTGCAGGGCGGACTCCACCACCGGGGTGACGCCCTCGTCGTCGATGCGCAGCACCCCAAGGCCGACCTGCGGGATCTCGTTGCCGTCGTGCAGCCGCACCATCGGCACCTGCGCGCCTGCCTGTGTTTCCTGTGTCATCGTCGTTCCTTTCCGTCGGTCATGCACCGAGTTCCATGCTCCAGCCAGCTTAACCACGTGCGTGGGCAATGCGGACTGCGCCAAGCACGCGGACCACTATCAGGAACAGCGGAAGCATCGGAAACGCGACGTGTGCTATTGCTCTGTACAGTCCATGCGCTGCCCGACGGCCTCATCTTGTCTGCCGTGGCGCATGGTACGGCATCAACGGTCACCGGATCACTTACAGGAGAGCTACAGATGGACACTACGCGCAACGAACTCAACCGCAACCTCGCACAGATGCTCAAGGGCGGCGTCATCATGGACGTCACCACCCCCGAACAGGCGCGCATCGCCCAGGAGGCGGGCGCCTGCGCCGTGATGGCCCTCGAACGCATCCCCGCGGACATCCGCGCCGCCGGCGGCGTGAGCCGCATGAGCGACCCCGCCATGATCCGCGGCATCCAGGAGGCGGTCTCCATCCCCGTCATGGCGAAGGTGCGCATCGGGCACATCGCCGAGGCGCGCATCCTGCAGGCCATCGATATCGACTACATCGACGAGTCCGAGGTCCTCTCCCCCGCCGACGACGTCTACCACATCGACAAGCGCGAATTCGACGTCCCCTTCGTCTGCGGCGCGAAGAACCTCGGCGAGGCGCTGCGCCGCATCGAGGAAGGCGCGAGCATGATCCGCACCAAGGGCGAACCCGGCACCGGCGACGTCATCCAGGCAGTGCGCCACATGCGCACCATGAACCGGCAGATCCGCGAGTTGGAGGCGCTGCGCGACGACGAGGTGTACGAGGCGGCCAAGCAGCTGGCAGTGCCCTACGAACTCGCCAGGTTCGTGCACGACAACGGCCGCCTGCCGGTGGTGAACTTCGCCGCTGGCGGCGTCGCCACCCCGGCCGACGCCGCACTCATGATGGAACTCGGTGCCGAGGGCGTCTTCGTCGGCTCGGGCATCTTCAAGTCCGGCGACCCGGCGAAGCGCGCCGCCGCCATCGTGCAGGCGACCGCGAACTGGCAGGACGCCGACCTGCTGGCGCGCCTCTCCGCGGACCTAGGCGAGGCGATGGTCGGCATCAACGAGGACGAGATCGAGACGATCATGGCCGCCCGCGGCGAGTGAAACGGCGGCAGTCATGGTTGTGGACGTTTCCTACATCAGCAAGGAGCACTCCGAAGGCATCGAGGGCGAACGCTCCGGCGTCACGGGCATCCTGGCCGTTCAGGGCGCCTTCGCGGAGCATGCCGCGATGCTCGACCGGCTGGGTGCGCCGTGGAAGCTGCTGCGCGCCGCCGATGACTTCGACGCCTCGATCGACCGGGTCATCCTGCCCGGCGGCGAGAGCACCACGCAGGGCAAGCTCCTGCGCTCGACCGGCCTGTTCGACCCGATTGCCGCGCATATCGCGGCCGGCAAGCCCACTTTCGGCACCTGTGCCGGCATGATCCTGCTGGCCAGCGCACTCGAGCAGGATGACACCGTGTACTTCGGCGCGCTCGACGCCACGGTGCGCCGCAACGCCTACGGGCGTCAGCTGGGGTCCTTCATGACGACGGAAGACCTGGACACATACACTCCCGTGGACGGCCTGCACAGCGAGGACGACCCGTCGGGCGTGATCGCCGACATGCCGATGGTGTTCATCCGCGGCCCGCTCGTGGCGTCCGTCGGCGACGACGCCCGAATCATGGCGGTGGTGGACGGCGACGTCGTCGCCCTACAGCAAGGGAGAATCCTCGCCACTGCCTTCCATCCGGAAGTGACCGACGACACCAGGGTGCACGAGTACTTCCTGGGGCTGTAGGGCTCGCATGGGAAACCGTTGCGCTTATGAGGGGTGGGTTAAGCGAGACCCTGCTTCATAGAGGGCCTGAAATCGTTGAAACGGCAAAGGCATATATAGCCCCTCTCCGCTTAACCCACACCTCATAAGCGCAACAGGTCATGAAGCCGCAGAACCAATGGCGCCACAGGACATGCATGATGGGGTTGGATGGGGGCACCGGCCAAGGCCAACGCGCACAACGCCACCACACAATAGGCACACCGCCGTTCATGTACACAAGACGCCAGGAATAAAGGCAAGTGCCGCTGCACCATGGTCACCATGGTGCAGCGGCACTTGCCTGAAGGAGGGGGAGGTACGTTCAGTGCTTGTTGTTCAGGCGGTGGTACACGTCCTCCAGCTCCAGCTCGCGCTCGAAGGCGCGCGGGGTGGTGTCGGCGTCGATGGTGGCGAGTTCCACGCCGGCGATGCGGGCGAAGTCCTCCCACGCCTCACGGCCCACGGAGGTGGTCATGCAGGTGTGGTGGGAGCCGCCGCCACGCAGCCAGCATTCGGCGGAGACCTCGAGGTTCGGTTCCGGCTTCCACAGGGCGCGGGCGCACGGCAGCTCCTTGAGGTCACCGAGCGGCTCGACCACGTCGACCACGTTCATGAGCAGGCGGAAGCGCTCGCGCACGTCGGCCAGGGAGACCACGACGGCGTCCTTCTTCGGGGCGACGGTGAACACGAGGCGCACCGGGTCGGCCTTGCCGCCGATGCCCAGCGGGTGGATCTCCAGCGTCGGCTTGGCGATGGTGCCCACGGACGGGGAGACCTCGAGCATATGCGAACCCATGATCATCTCGTTGCCGGGGGTGAAGTTGTAGGAGTAGTCCTCCATGAGGGAGGCGCCGCCCTCGAGGCCGTAGCCCATCACGTTGCCGATGCGCACGAGCACCGCGGTCTTCCAGTCGCCTTCCGCGGAGAAGCCCCAGCCGTACCCGGCAGGGAAGCGCTGCGCGGCCACGCCGGGCAGCTGCGGCAGGGCACCGAGGTCCTCGAAGTTGTCGACGCCGGCGGTGCAGCCGTTGGCGCGCATCATGTTGACCATGGCGGCCTCTTCCTTGGCCGCGATGAACAGGGACTCGTAGTCGGTGTCGAGCAGGGAGGGCGCCACCTCGTACTTCGCCTTGTAGTCCTCGATGATCTCCTTGACCTGGTCGTCCTTGACGGCGTCGTAGGCGGCGACGAGCTCGTTGACGGCCCAGGTGTTGATGGAGGCGCCGAAGACGCGCTCCGCCTCGGTCTTGTCGCCCTCAGTGACGGCCACGTTGCGCATGTTGTCGCCCCAGCGCATCACGTTCATGTGGGTGGAGGCGTCCCAGCCGGCACAGGCGCGTGCCCAGGTGCCGATCTTGTCGGCGACTGCCGGGTCGGTGTAGTGGCCGACCACGATCTTGCGCGGGATGCCCAGGCGGGTGACGATGTAGCCGTACTCGCGGTCGCCGTGGGCAGCCTGGTTGAGGTTCATGAAGTCCATGTCGATGGTTTCCCACGGGATCTCGAAGTGGTGCTGCGTGTTGAGCTGCAGCAGCGGCTTCTTGAGCGCCTCGAGGCCGCGGATCCACATCTTGGCCGGGGAGAAGGTGTGCATCCAGGTGACCACGCCGATGCAGGCGTCATCGGCGGAGGCGTCCACCATGAAGCGGCGCACGCCGTCGGAGCTCCTGAGGGTCTCCTTGAGCACGAGCTTGACAGGGATGCGACCGGAGGCGTTGAGCGCGTCCACGATTTCGCGGGACTGCTGTGCCACCTGGCGCAGCGCCTCCTCGCCGTACAGGTCCTGCGATCCGACGCCGAACCAGATTTCCTTGCCTTCGAAGGGGTTGTCCATGGTCATGTTGGTGTGTTCCTTAGGTGAGATGGGGGTGGGTGTTGTGTTGAAGTGTGTCCGTGTGCGCGGTACCTGAGATTTTGTTCAGAAAAATGAACAATTTCTTATGAGAGAGCATGAATGCTCAGTGCTGCCCGTACACGTTCTGGTAGCGGTCGTTGAGCTTGTCGACGTCCTCCTGCTGGATCGGGATGATCTCGCCGAGCTGGCGGGCGGCCCACATGGTGTGCGACACCTCCTCGGTCATGGCGGCTGCCTTGACGGCGGCCTCGGCGTCCTTGCCGATGGTGAAGGGGCCGTGGTTCTGCATGAGCACCGCCGGCGACTTCGGGTATTTCTTGAGGGTCTCGACCACGCCCTCGCCGATGGCCTCGGAGCCGATGAGGCGGAAGGGGCCGACCGGCACGGGGCCGCCGAACTCGTCGCCCATCATGGTCAGGCCGCAGGGGATGTCCTGGCCGGTGGCCGCCCAGGCGGTGGCGTAGGTGGAGTGGGTGTGCACCACGCCGTACACGTCCGGCATGTGGCGGTAGATGTAGGCGTGCGAGGCGGTGTCGGAGGAGGGCGACTCGGCGCCGTCGACCACGTTGCCGTCGAGGTCGCACACGACCATCGAGCTCGGGGTGAGGTATTCGTAGCGCAGGCCGGAAGGCTTGATCACCATGAGGTCCGCGGTGCGCAGGCGCTGCGAGACGTTGCCCGCCGTCCACACCACGAGGTTCCACTTGATGAGCTGGTCGTGCAGCGCGGCGACGACCTCGCGCACCTGCTTGACCTCGGCGCGCACCTCGGGGCCGTAATCTGCCAATGTTGCCATGTCGGTTCTGTCCTTTCGTGTCGGTCCGTGAAAAATGTGTCAGTATTCGAGTGCCACGTGCTCCACCGCGGCCTGCTCCACCGGCAGTCCGTCCATGAAGCGAGCGAAGTAGTCGCGGAAACCGGCGACGTCCTGTGGGTCGGGCTCCTCGGTGGTGTCCTCGGCGCCCGCGAAGACGAGCTCGTCGAGGTAGTCGGCGAGCGGCGTCGCGGCATGTTCCAGGTAGTCGGCGAGCACGGCCATGCCCCAGGCACCGCCCTCGGCGGCGGTCGCCATGACGCGGATCGGCGTGTCGAATGCGGCGGCCAGCAGCTTCTGCGCGACCACGGGCGTGCCGAAGATGCCGCCGTGGCCGATGAGCGAGTCGATTTGCACGTCTTCCTGCTCGGTCATGACCTTCATGCCGATGGTCACCGGGCAGAAGGCACCGAAGAGCTGCGCGCGCATGAAGTTCGCCAGGCCGGTGTGCGCCTCCGGGGAGTGCACGAAGAGCGGGCGCCCCTCGGTGAGCCCCGCGAGGAACTCGCCGGTGCGGAAGGGGTACGCCGTCAGGCCGCCGGCGTCGGGGTCGGCGTCCGCGCAGATGGCAGCACGGAAGAGCGTGCCATAGAGGTCGCCAGTGCCGATCTCGATGCCGGCCGCGGCGGTGAACTGGCGGAAGAGGTCGACCCAGGCGTTGAGCACGCCGGTGAAGTTGTTCGCGTGGCTCATGCCGGCCGGGTCGCCCATGGGGGTGGCGACGACGTCGACCTCGGGGTGCAGGTCCTTGAGTCTGTGCTCGAGGACGACGGTGGCGAAGATGGAGGTGCCGGCGGAGACGTTGCCGGTGCGCGGGCGCACGGAGTTCGTGGCGACCATGCCGGTGCCGGCGTCGCCTTCCGGCGGCGCGAGCACCGGGCACTCCTTGAGCGTGCCGGTGGGGTCGAGCAGCTTGGCGCCGTCGGCGGTCAGTGACCCTGCGGGCGTGCCGGCGACGAGCGGTTCGGGCAGGACCTGCTCCAGCGTCCACGGCAGTCCGGCGACTGCGTCGATGGCGTCGAAGCGCGCCATGAGGTCGGCGTCGTAGGTGCGGGTGGCGGGGTCGATGGGGAACATGCCGGAGGCGTCGCCGACGCCGAGGACGCGGCGTCCGGTGAGCTTCCAGTGCACGTAGCCGGCGAGGGTGGTGACGTAGTCGATCCGGCCGACGTGCTCCTCGCCGTCGAGGATGCACTGGTAGAGGTGGGCGATGCTCCAGCGTTCGGGGATGTTGAACCGGAAGAGCTCGGAGAGTGCCTCGTGGGCGGCGTGCGTGTTGGTGTTCTGCCAGGTGCGGAAAGGCACGAGGAGCTCGCCCGCGGCGTCGAAGGCGAGGTAGCCGTGCATCATGGCGGAGAAGCCCATGCGGCCGATCTTCTCGAGCCTGGCGCCGTAGTCGCGCTCGACCCGGGCGATGACCTCGCCGACCACGTGCTGCAGGCCCTTCCAGACCTCCTCGAGCGTGTAGCTCCACAGGCCGTCCTCCAGGTGGGACTGCCAACCGTATTCGCCGGTGGCGAGGGTGTTGCGGTCGCCGTCGATGAGGACGGCCTTGATGCGGGTGGACCCGAACTCCACGCCGAGCGAGGTGTTGCCGCTGCGGATGGCCTCCGCCGCTGCATCCTGCGATGCTGCCATGGTGTGTCTCCTACTCTCTTCCGGGATTCACGACGTTGTGCGATAGCTTTATGTTAGCGCTCACAACAGTGCAACACGCCGATGCTCCCGCACCTGTTCTCACCCCCGTAAGAAATTGTTCGTTTTTCTGAACAAAATCTAGGGGCCTGCCGGGTTATAGGGGGGCGTCGACACGCCGTCGGGGAACCGAAAATCGGCTCTCCGACGGCGTGTCGACGCCCCCTATAACCCGGCAGGCCCCTAGATTTTGTTCAGAAAAACGAACAATTTCTTATAAGGCAAGGTCGCACCACACACAACCACTCCCCTACTTCCGCTTCGCCCGCTTCAACGGCGACGTCGGCTCGGCAGGGCGCAGCATGGGGAATTGCCCGAGCAGCCAGCGGTGCACGGCCGGGATGCGGCTGCCGGCAGCGCCTACGACCAGCGCGCCGATCACGATCCAGGAGGCGATGTCCATGCCCAGCAGGATCAGGATCACCACCACGCCGCAGGCGAGGACGCCGCCCAGCTGCTGGTACTTGTATTGCGCCTCGGTGATCTCCTTGCGACGGAAGGGCATGGCGCCGAGGAAGACGCCCAGGGCGAGGCAGCCGAGCCCCGCGACGATGGAGACGATGATTTCCGCAGTGGACATGTACGTTGCCTTTCGTGATTGCTTGGTTTTCTTGGTCCTTCTTGGTCTTCTTGACATGCGCTTCCGATCCCAGCTGTGCAGCCGTGCAGCCCTGCAGCCTTGCACGCCTCCCGCCGGTCACGCCCGTGTCCGTGCATAACTGCAGATTGCAGTTATGCCCTCATAACCGGGGAAATGGTTCTGCAATACGTGCGAGTTGCAAGACCATCGGCACAGTTATGAGCACACATCTGCAATCTGCAGTTATGCACGGCCGCCACCGCCGACACCACAACCACAATCTCAGCCACGACCACACACCCGCACGGCCAGCCCCGACTGCCATCAGCCGGCACCCGGCCGGCGCGCCGGCTGCCGCACGGCCACGCGCGGCCGCGGCATGCGTCGCCTGGCGCCGGCCACGCCGGCGCGCGAAGCACCACCGACGCCCGCGATCTCGCCGATGATCTCCTCGTAGGAGGTGTCGGCGGTGGTATGGACCGCCACCACCGTGCCGTGCCGCATCACCGCAATGCGGTCGGCGACCGCGAAGACACTGGGCAGGTCGTGGCAGACCATGAGCACGCTCCGCCCGTCGGAGCGCAGCGCAGTGATGTAGTTGAGCACCTCGGAGGTCTGGGTGACCGACAGCGAGGCCGTGGGTTCGTCGAGCACGATGAGCGCGGGGTCGTTGAGCAAGGTGCGGGCGATGGCCACCATCTGCCGCTGGCCGCCGGAGAGTGACGAGACCTGCTGGCTGGGGCGTACGTGCGCGGCGAGCCGGTTGAGGACCCCGCGGGCGCGCTCGCGCATGGCGTCGTCGTCGCGTGTCGCACCGCGGCGCAGTTCGTTGCCCAGGAACAGGTTGGCGGAGACATCGAGGTTGTCGCACAGCTCGGTCTGCTGGAAGGCCGAGGCGATGCCGAGTTCGACGGCGCGCGCCACGCCGGTGAGCGCGACCTCCCGCCCGCGCAGGAGGACGGTGCCCTCGTCGGGCTGCACCAGGCCGGCGATGACGTTGACCAGCGTCGACTTGCCGGCGCCGTTGTCGCCGACGACGGCGACCACCTGGCGCGTGCCCACCGTCAGGTCCACCCCGTGCAGTGCCTCCACCAGCCCGTAGCGTTTCGCGATGCCCCGCAGCTCAATCAACGTCGATTGCTCCACCTGTATCCCCTCGTTCCTTCTTCCTGGTGCTTCCCTCACGCCCCGACGCGAGCGCCTCGCGCTCGACGCCCTCGATGGCCATGATCCCTGCCCCCAGCGCGGCATTGACCATGGGATGCTGCGCCTCGCGCACCTCGATGGGGGTCAGCGCGTCGGGGAACAGCAGTCGCTGCAGCGATTCGCGGAACGGCCCCAGGAAGTCGTCGCCGGCGCGCGAGAGCTGGCCGCCGACCACCACCAGCGCCGGGTCATAGGCGATGCACAGCGTGGAGGTGACGTTGCCGATGCGCAGCGCTGCGTCCTCGATGACGCGCCGGCAGCCGGAGTCGCCTTCGATCGCCTTGGCGACGAGGTCGTCGAGGGTGAGGTCGCCGTGGGTGACGGCCAGCTGCGAGCACAGCCGGCGCTCGTCGACGACGGTGTTGAGGCAGCCGCGGTTGCCGCATTGGCAGATGGCGCCGAGCGAGTCGACCTGGACATGGCCGATCTCGCCGGCCAGTCCGGTGACGCCGCGGTAGACCTCGCCATGCTGGATGATGCCGGCGCCGACGCCGTCGCCGGCGTTGACGTAGACGAAGTCGTCGACGCCGTTGCCTGCGCCGATGCGCGCCTCGCAGAAGGCGGCCATGTAGGCGTCGTTCTCCACGAGGACGGGGATGCCGCCGAAGGCCGCGGAGAGGATGTCGCCGATGGCGGTGTCCTCCCAGCCGGGCAGGAGCCCGGGGACGGCGACGGTGTCGGTGCGCGCGTCGATGGGGGCGCCGACGGCCACGCCGATGGCGCGCAGGCTGGCTTCGTCGGCGTCCATCTGCCCGAGGGATTCGTGGATCATGCGGATGACGATGTCGAGGGTGGTGTCCGGCTGGTGGCCGCGCGGCAGCGGATAGGTGTGGTCGACGAATGGCTGGCGGGTGTCGTCCACCAGGACCACGCGCAGCGAGTGGCGCAGGATGCACACGCCGGCGGCGAGACCTTCGCGGTGGGCGAGCGTGACGAGGCTGGCGCGGCGCCCGTTGCGTACCGTGCCGTTGGTCTGCAGCTGGCCTTCGTCCACGAGTTGGTGCACGAGTGCGGAGACCGTGGCCGTGGAGACGCCGATGGTCTCGGCGAGTTCGACCTGGGTCATCGCCCCGAAGCGGTGGATGGCGTCCAGCAGGTTGGCGCGGTTGGTCTCCCGTTGTGAGCCCTGTGCGCCGAGCCTCTTCGCCAATCGTCCTGCCATGCCCTCAAGCATACGGCCTTCCGGGCGGAAAACGAAACGGATGGTCTTGGATTTTCGGTATTTGGCCGGTTTTCCGGCATGTTGCATTCAAACATCGAACTCAAAAACTCACAACACGCCGTGTTGAGTTTGACATCCTAACTCAACGTCGTATGCTGGTCACCACGAACCCCACAAGGGCACCGGCAATGATGCCACCCGTCATAACACGTCATAACACAACAACCCATACCAGCTCACCAATCCGTCGAAGGAGATGGAGACATGAAGTGCATTACACGGATCCTGGCAGCGGTCAGCGCGCTGGCACTGACCGCCGGCCTGGCGGCCTGCAGCTCGACCCGCGCCGGCTTCGAGCAGAACGGCACCACCCAGAAGCTCGAGAAGGGCGCCATCATCGGCATCTCGATGCCCACCAAGTCCGAGGAACGATGGAACAAGGACGGCAACAACCTCAAGGACAAGCTCGAGAAGGCCGGCTACAAGGTCGTGCTCAACTTCGCGGACGACAAGCCCGCCCAGCAGAACGCGGACATCGAGAACATGGTCAACCAGGGTGCCAAGATCATCGTGGTCGCCGCCAAGGACGGCTCCGCCGTCGGCCCCGCGGTCGAGAAGGCCCGCGACGCAGGCGACACCGTCATCGCCTACGACCGCCTCATCATGAACACGGACGCGGTCGACTACTACGCCACCTTCCAGCTCGAACAGGTCGGCGTACTCGAGGCGCAGTACCTCATCGACCAGCTCGGACTCGAGGACGGCGAGACCGGCCCCTTCAACATCGAGCTGTTCACCGGTTCCCCGGACGACAACAACGCCAAGTACTTCTTCAAGGGCGCCTGGGACCTCCTGCAGCCCTACTTCGCCAAGGGCGTCCTGGTCAACCCCTCCAACCACGGCGGCGGCGTGACCAAGGACTTCACCGTGGACGACTGGCAGAAGATCTCCGTGCAGTCCTGGAAGACCGAACAGGCGCAGAAGGACATGGAATCCATCCTCGACTCCACCTATGCCAACGGCCGCAAGCTCGACGCGGTGCTCACCCCCTACGACGGCATCGCCCAGGGCGTCATCAACGCCATCGAGTCCAAGCGCCCGGACATGCAGCCCGGCACTGAGTCCTGGCCGCCCATCACCGGCCAGGACGCCATGGAAATCGCCGTGTCCAACATCGCCGCCGGCAAGCAGGGCGAAACCGTCTTCAAGAACGTCGACGAACTGGCCGACGCGGTGTACGACATGATCATCGAGATCGCCGAGGGCAAGGAAGTCACCGGCATCAACGGCGAGTTCAACAACAATAACGTCGACGTGCCCTCCAAGCTGCTCGACCCTCAGAACATCACCGTCGAGAACCTCGAGGACCTGGTGAAGGCCAACTACATCACCCAGGAACGCTACGACAAGCTCACCGGTGGCAAGGACGTCCTGTAAGGCGTCCGGGAAACCCGAAAGGAACACGGTCATGGCAAACAATGACACGATCCTGACGATGGACGACATCGTCAAGACCTTCGGCCCGGTCAAGGCGCTCTCGGGCGTGAACCTCAGCGTCGACCGCGGCGAGATTCACGCGATCTGCGGCGAGAACGGCGCCGGCAAGTCCACCCTGATGAACGTGCTTTCCGGCGTCTACCCGTACGGCAGCTACTCCGGCACCATCACCTTCGACGGCAAGGAGTGCAGGTACCGCACCATCAAGGACTCCGAGGCGGACGGCATCGTCATCATCCACCAGGAGCTCGCGCTGAGCCCTTTCCTGTCCATCGCCGAGAACATCTTCATCGGCAACGAACAGGCCAAGGGCGGCGTGATCGACTGGGACGAGACCCGTGCCAAGGCGAAGCAGCTGCTCGAACGCGTCGGCCTGCCGGAGAACCCCGACACGCGCATCATGGACATCGGCGTCGGCAAGCAGCAGCTCGTCGAGATCGCCAAGGCACTGAGCAAGGACGTCAAGCTGCTCATCCTCGACGAACCGACGGCCGCGCTCAACGACGAGGACTCCGCCCACCTGCTGGGCCTCGTGCGCCAGCTGCGCGACGAACAGGGCGTCACCAGCATCATCATCTCGCATAAGCTCAACGAGATCGCCGATATCGCGGACAACATCACCATCATCCGCGACGGCGCCACCGTCGGCGAGATGTACATCACGCCGGAAACGCCGCTCGACCAGGACGAGCTCATCAAGAAGATGGTCGGCCGTTCGCTGACCAACCTCTACCCGGACCACGAGCCGAACACCCCCGGCGAGGAGTACCTGCGGCTCGAGGACTGGACGGTGCACCACCCGCTCGACCAGGAACGCGTAATCGTGGACCATGCGAACATCAACGTGCATTCGGGCGAGATCGTGGGACTGGCGGGGCTCATGGGCGCCGGCCGCACCGAGCTGGCCATGAGCGTCTTCGGACACTCCTACGGCTCGCACATCAGCGGCAAGGTGTTCGTCAAGGGCAAGGAGGTGCAGCTGCCCAACGTGCAGGCCGCCATCGACGCCGGCCTGGCCTACGCCACGGAGGACCGCAAGGTATACGGCCTCAACCTGCTGCAGAACATCCGCGAGAACGCCTCCATGGCATCCCTCGAGAAGATGAGCTCGCACGGCATCATGGACGCCGACACCGAACAGGTCGAGGTGGAGAAGTACCGCAAGGACTTCCACATCAAGTGCCAGAGCATCGACGTCAACGTGGGAACGCTCTCGGGCGGCAACCAGCAGAAGGTCGTGCTCGCCAAATGGGTGATCTCCGACCCGGATATCCTCATCCTCGACGAGCCGACCCGCGGCATCGACGTCGGCGCCAAGTACGAGATCTACGAAATCATCAACCAGCTTGCGGACGCGGGGAAGGCGGTCATCGTCATCTCCTCCGAGCTGCCCGAGCTCATCGGCATCTGCGACCGCATCTACACCGTCAGCCAGGGCGTCGTCACCGACAACGTCGACCGCAACGGATTCACCCAGGAATACCTCATGAAGGGCATGACCAAGGACAAGGAGGTGGCTGCATCATGAGCGCCACGAATGCAGCGGCACCGGCAAGGAAGCCGGCCAAGAAGGACAGCGTGCTCGGCACGCTCGCGAACAACTCGAAGCAGTACGGTATCGTCGGCGCGTTGGTCGTCATCGTGCTGGTCTTCGAGATCCTCACCAAGGGCGTGCTGCTCAAGCCGAACAGCTTCGTCTCCCTCATCCAGCAGAACGCGTACGTGATCATCCTCGCCATCGGCATGGTCATGGTCATCATCGCCACCCACATCGACCTGTCGGTCGGATCTATCGTCGCCTTCGTCGGCGGTGTCTGCGCCATCCTCATGGAACGGCAAGGCGTCAACTGGATGCTCGCCATCCTCGTCGCGCTGGTGGTCGGCCTCATCATCGGCTGCTGGCAGGGCTTCTGGGTCGCCTACGTGGGCATCCCCGGCTTCATCACCACCTTGGCCGGCATGCTCATCTTCCGAGGCCTGGCCACCGTCATCGTCGGCGAGTCCGTGCCCGTCACCTCCCCCGAGTTCCGCGGCATCGCCCGCAACTACCTGCCCCAGCTGCTCGGCTGGTGGGGTCCCTTCGACGGCCTGACCATCGTCGTCGGCCTCGCCTGCATCGCCCTGTTCGCCTGGAGCCAGCTGCGCCGCCGCACCAAGGTCGCCAAGGCGGGACTGGTGCCCGAACCGATGGCCATGACCGTGATCAAGATCGTGGTCGCCACGCTGCTCATCGGCTTCGTCACCTACCTGCTGGCCATGTCGGGCAACGCCGACCAAGGCGGCATCCCGATCATGCTCGTCATCCTCGCGGTGCTGGTGTTCGTGTACAACTTCATCCTCACCAAGACCGTCTTCGGCCGGCACGTGTACGCGGTGGGCGGCAACCGCAAGGCCGCCATCCTCTCCGGCATCAACACGCGGCGCGTGGACTTCACGCTCTTCGTGCACATGGGCTTCCTGTCCGCCGTGGCCGCGGTCTGCGTACTCTCCCGCCTCTCCTCCGCCACCGCGCAGGCCGGCATGGAGTTCGAGATGGACGCCATCGCCTCCTGCTTCATCGGAGGCACCGCCGTCACCGGCGGCGTGGGCACCATCCCGGGTGCCGTGGTCGGCGCACTGGTCATGGGCGTGATCAACCAGGGCCTGTCCATCATGGGCGTGGACACCGCGGTCGTCAAGACCATCAAGGGCCTGGTGCTGCTGGGCGCCGTCGCCGTGGACATCCTGTCCAAGCGCAAGAAGGGCTGACCCTCCCCGGCGGTCGCGGCGACGACGCCGCGGCCGCCCCTCCCCCTCGGCGGAACCACACCCGATCCCACCGTTCGGAACCTGCGGATTAGAAGGCCGACGCTCCGCCCGGCCTGCCACCGTCCATCATCCATCTCCAAGGAGCCACCATGAAACTCAACGATGCCGCCCGCGCCAGGATGTACGCACTGACCTCAGTGGCCTGCGCCATCTGGCTGGTCCAGACCTGCGTGGAAGCCAATGCCGCCGGCGACCTGTTCAGCTGGTCGAACATCATCTTTGCCGTCTGCCTCGTGGCGGTCACCGTCTACTGCGGCATCAACGCCGTACTGGGGTGGAACGTCAAGGATGGCGCCAAGGACGACGCCGGATCCGCCACGACCGCGCCGAAAGGCAGGTGATGCTTTTTAGCTTCTCTTTCCCTTTCCTCTCCTGCGAGGGCCCGTACCAAACCGTGCGGGCCCTTTTGCGTGTGCCCCTCTCCCGTGAGATTTTGTTCAAAAAATGAACAATTTCTCAGGAGTCCTCCGTGCACGGGGGCACCTCCGCGCACCTACCTCTGCGCGGCCTGCCTCAGGGACTGGCGGGGGATCACCTGGGCGGTGGCCAGGCCCACGCCGTGGCGGGAGACTGCATAGCCGGGCTCGTCGCCCTCCCCCATCAGGTACAGGATCTCCTTCATGGCCATGGTGCCCAGGTCGTCGAAGTCCTGGCGCACAGTGGTCAGCGGCGGGTACAGGTTCTCGGTTCCCACCATGTCGTCGAAGCCGGTCACGCTCACGTCCTGCGGCACACGCACGCCATGCTCGAGCAGGGCGCGGATCACACCCATCGCCATCGGGTCGTTCGAACACACCACGCAGGTCGGCAGTCGGCCGCCGTTGGAGCCGATGTTGTCGAGGATGTGGTTCATCCGCTGGTAGGCCTCCCCCGACGCCCAGTCGCGGCACTGCACGGTGATTGAGCTCACGGCGTGCTGCGCGCACAGCGCGTTCCACGCCGCCAGGCGGGTCGCCGCGTCGCGCCACTCCGCCGGTCCCGCGAAGAACAGCACATTACGGTGGCCATACTTCCGCACCATGCGCATCACGCCGGTCATGCCGCCCCACTGGTCCACACCGACCAGCGAGACGCGCCGCCGCTGCGCCGCTCTCAGCAGGCGCAGCCCCTCCTCCACGCTCACCGTGCCGTGCGTGGAGGTGATGATCGCGCGCGGCTGCGTCACCTTCGCCCGGCACGCGGCGCGGAACATGGCATCCGTCGGCGTCAGGAAGATGAAGGCATCCACCCCCTGCTGCTCGAACATGCCGCACAGCCCGTCGAACTCCTCCTGCGTACACAGCGCCTCGTGCACCATGGCCACGGAGACGAACATGTCATGCGCCCGCGCCACCGTCTCGATGGACGCCATGGCGGACACCGGCCCGTAGAACCGCTGGCCGCCGGCAATCAGCCCGACGGTGCGCGAACGGTTCGACGCCAGCGCGCGCGCCGAGTTGCTCGGCCGGTAGCCGAGCTCCTCGATGGCACGCTCCACCTTCGCCCGCGTCTTGGCGGACACGTTCGGCGAATGGTTGATCACCCTGGAGACCGTCTGGTGGCTCACGCCGGCCAGTTCGGCCACGGCGAAGATGGAGGGCCTGCCACCCGAGGAACGCTTCCCGGCCATCACACCCCCTGGTTCCCGTCGGCCATCGCCGCCAGGCGCGCGGCGAAGGCCGGCCAGTCGGTGCGCATGGCGGTCAGCAGCTTGCGGTTCGGCACATCCTCGAGCGGCACCCAGTCGATCTCCATGCTCTCGTCGTCATTGGCGCGCGGATGCACCTCATGCCCGGGCTTCTCGAAGGCGAAGACCGTGGTGTAGGCCCACGGGCCGTGGTCCTCGCAGTAGGAGCCCACCACCTCGATGTCCTGCGGCGTGATGTTCGCCTCCTCGAACGTCTCACGCAGCGCACCCTCGATCGGGCTCTCGCCGTCCGCGATCGCACCGCCTGGAATGCCCCAGGTGCCGCCCTCCGCACTCCACGCGGCGCGGTGCTGCATCACGATCGCCGTGGGCTCACCGGTCTGAGGGTCGCGCCGCGCCAACATGATGCCCGCGGCGCCGTTGGTGCCCCAGTGCCGCCGTCCGCAGTCGCACTCCACCCAGCCGTCGCCCGGCTGGTGCACGTTCTCCTTGGGCGGCAGCTCCTTGCCCACCGCCACATGCTCCTCGCCGAACCGCTCGTCGCGCTTCACGTTCCACAGGTCCGTCCATGCCACCCCGAGCTGGCCGGCCAGCGAGCGCGCCAGCGGCAGGCTCAGGCCGATGATGCCGCTCGGGTCGCCCTCGATGCGGTCGATGAACGCGCCGCCGAAGCCGTCGAGGGTGAAGGAGCCGGCCACTTCGAGCGGTTCGCCGGTGGCGATGTACGCGTCGATCATCCCGTCGGTGAACTCGGCGAAGTGCACGGCCGCCTTGCTGGCGCCCTTGGCCACGCGGCCAGTGGCGAAGTCGATGAGGCAATGGCCCGTCCACAGTTCGCCGGTCGCGCCGCTCATCTGCCGCAGCCGCCGGCGCGCCACCTCGGGCGTGTGCGGCTTGCCGTAGGCTTCGCCGTCGAGCAGGAACAGCGAGTCGCAGCCCAGGATGAGCGGGCCGACCGTGCTGCATGTCAGCCCCGGCTTGCCCTCCATGGCATCCTGCAGCGGCTCGCTGGCCGTCGGCACGTCGACGCCGGAGAAGTCGCGGGTGCGCGCGTCGGCGCGGTCCTCGGCACTTTCCGCGGCGTCGTCGCCCGCGCTGTCCGCCTTGAGCGGCCAGCCGGTGACGCGCTCGCCGCGGGCGGCGCGCGACGCGGCGGCGACCTCGAGGTACGCCTCGTAGACGGCGTACGCCTTCGCCTCGGCGAGGATCATGACCTTCTCGTCGATGCCCAGTTCGTCGACGGCGATGCCCTGCTGGCGAGCGGCGCATTCCAGGGCGGCCGGCTCGTCGACGTGCGAGACGCGGATGGTGGGGCAGATGCCGGCGTTGAAGAGGATGTCACGGCGGGGGCGCGACTTCGAGGCGAGGATCAGGGGTATGCTCATGGTGTTTCAGTCTACCGGCATCTACGAAAATAACTTCAAGAAGAGCAACGGCACCTTGGACAGGGGGCGAGGTCCAGAACGTCGGACACCTGCTGCCATTCTGCATAGATGTCACGCTAGACTGCCTCTGGTACGTTTGTTTTCGGCACGAGGCAAGGAGCGGACATGAAGGTCCTGTTTGTATGCACCGGCAATATCTGCCGTTCTCCAATGGGCGAGCTTATGTTCCCCCTGTTCTTTCACGATGATTCAATCGTGACCGATAGCGCGGGGACACAGGGCCTTGACGGCGCCCCGATCGACCCTTCCAGCAACCGACTCATGGCGGCTGCTGGCATCGACGCAAGCAAGTTCCGGTCCAAGCGGCTCACACCCCACCTAGCCGATTCGAGCGACCTGATTTTATGCTTCACGGCACACCAACAGAGAAAAATAGCTGCATTGGCACCCCGGGCTGCACGACGCACCTTCACCCTTAAGGACTTCGCCAACCTATGCGCCTTCTGTGCCGACCATGGCTTGATTCAAGGGGACACCGTACTGGAACGCGCCAATTCGGTGATAGCCCAGGCGTCCATGGTTCGCCCTCACGTACCGCATACGTCAGATATCTCCGACCCCTATCGCAAGGATTTCCCCGCCTTCCGTACCGCATACGAGGAAATCGGCCAGTCCATTGCGATCATTGCCCAATCACTCGAATTGCCCCGCGGCGCACACGCCAATTAGCGCATTGATCCGAATCGCCCCGAATCTATCCGCCGTAGGTATTAGAGTATGCCCCGTAGGGTTGCATGGAAGCGTTCGGGGGGCATACTTACTCACAACACTCCCTGTATGGCCCATGTTTGCCGAACTGACCGAAGACACATGTAACTAGGAAGAGGACCCATGAATCCGGTATTATATTTCCTTACCTCGCTCTTGTGCCAATTCCGCCTACGACACCGTTATTTCGATGTAATCCCAATTCTGGTTCTCGTATACCTGACTTGGAACAGCCAGAATGCCGCAGATTACCAGCAGTATCAAATGGCATATTATTATCAAGAAGAGATACCGTTCTACCAGAGCTTTGCCCCCGGTTTTCGGATTCTTGTTCTTGCAGGTAATGCATTAGGCCTGAATTTTAGAATCTTCAAGTGCCTCGTAATACTACTCTCACTAATATTAACAGAGATTGCAATTGCTAAGATTACCAATAATACTCTGATCGTATGGTCATATTTCCTTTTTTATCCAGGTTTGATATCGCTTATTCAGATACGACAGACATTGGCCTTGTCGATCGTGACCCTCGCTCTCTCCCTTTTGGTCCGGCGTCCGAAACACTGGCTCGTGGGCTCCCTACTGCTCATCGTTCTGGGAGTCATGTTTCACACCACATGTCTCATTTTTATCATATTGCCATTCCTTTGCCTTCTCCGGGAACGAATACTCCTGATAGTCGCCGGCGCCATTATGGTCCTCGGTTTTCTTCTGCGCAATCTGATTCCCGAAATCGCCTCTACCTTCTTCCGGGAAGATAAAGTAAGCGCCTATTTCTCGACAGACACCATTACGCTCTACACCCAGCTTGTCATCGTACTCGTGATTATCGCAAATGCCGCGATTACGTATTACGCGAGGATGGCCCTTCCTTCCCTGAACGTGGATCAACGTACTACGACTTATTGTTCCAATATGTTCCAAGTCAGCGTAGCCTTCTGCGCATTCACGCCCGTCCTTGCCACCGGCATTGATTTCATGCGCATCGACCGTGCCATCATTCTCCTCCCCTATATGGCAATCGCCCTGTTGGTCGATGCACAGTACCGAGCCACCCGCAACGGCAGGCAGTACCATTCGACACTGCTGCTGTACAATCTTTTGGAACGTTCATTCATGTATGCATTTGCCATGCTCATGATGGCGTATTTCATCTTGCGAAATGATTACGATAACGTTTTCGTTCCACTTCTACATTAACTTGAACATACCGAACAGCAAAAAACGTGCCTCTTGAAAACAACCGTCAAGTGGCTGCCTGGAATCGCCATCCGCACCGCTCAACAACAGGGGCGAAGCATGTCCCAAGGTCCGGCCATGACAGCCAGCCGGAAAACGAACAAGCCATCGGCCTTGGGCATTGAGGCCTTGGGGGCCATTCACCATGACAACTGCCCTCGATCTGGTTGATAGATGGCATGCGACTGGTCAGTTCACCGGCATGTATTCTCATGGCATGTGGGGTGTGTCTGATTGGACACACCCCACATGCGGTCAGACGGTGCCGTCCCGCTTCACCGGCGGGGCGGCGCCGTCTTACTTGCCGTCCCAGTTGCCCACGAGCACCAGGTCACCCGCACGGCCATACGCGAACTGCACACTCGCGTTACCGCCCTTGAGCTGGTTGTTCAGGTACATCACCGTGCCACGACGAACACCAAGCGTGTCCCTGCCGTCACCGTCCCAGTCACCCACCAGAACCTCGTCACCCGAACGGCCGTACACGAACTGCACGTCCGCGCTGCCCTTCATGAGCGAATTGACCAGGTACATCACCGTGCCACGACGAACACCAAGCGTGTCCCTGCCGTCACCGTCCCAGTCACCCACCAGCAACTCGTCACCCGCACGCCCGTAATTGAACTGCAGGCTCACCTTGCTGTTGAGCTCGTTGCACAGGTACACCATGGTGCCACGACGAACACCGAACGTGTCCCTGCCGTCGCCGTCCCAATCACCCACGATCACCTCGTCACCGGGGCGACCGAACGTGAACTGCGCCTGGGCCATGCCAGCCGACAGCTCGTTGCGCACATAGAACGTCGCACCACGACGCACCGCGACCGTGTCCTTGCCGTCACCGTCCCAGTCGCCCACGAACACCTCGTCGCCCTCCAGGCCATACGCGAACTGCACATCCGTGTTATTGCCCTTGAGCTGGTTGTTCAGGTACAGCATCGTGCCACGACGCACACCAAGGGAATCACCCTTCGAATCCGACACCGGAACCGAACCAGACACCGTCACCACAATGGCTGAAGTCTTGCCGGAAGCATATACCGCTATGGCGGTACTACCGGCCTTCTTGGCAGTGACCTTGCCATTGCCGTCCACCGTGGCGACCGCGGTATTCGAAGAAGACCAGGCAACCGCACCAACAGTCGCATTCGAAGGAGTCAGGACCGCAGTCAACTGTGCAGTTTTGCCAGCGGCCATAGACAACATGTTGTCCTTGACCCCATCGCCAGTGATGGTGACCGATTGCAGACCGACCACCTGTCGAATGGTGACGATGATGGCGTCGCTGCGACCTCCTGCAGTGGCAGTAATCACCACCGTACCTGCTGCCTTGGCAGTTACCTGGCCATTGGTATCAACGACGGCCAGATTGGTATTGTTGGACTTCCAAGTGACTTCCTGGTTAGTGGCATTCGCCGGAGATACAGAGGCTGTCAGGGACATGGTGGTCTGAGCATTCATCTCCAGCATGCCATCGGCAACACCCGTGCCGGAGATGGTAATGGACTCCACCGGGATGTCGACGACGGCCGCGTTCACGGTCACCGTGACGGAGGCGGACTTGTCACCCGCGGTAGCGGTGATCGTGGCAGTGCCCTTGGCCTTCGCAGTCACCTTGCCATTGGAGTCCACCGTCGCCACGGACGTGTTGGAGGACTTCCAGGACACCGCACGATCCGTCGCATTCGCGGGGCTGACCGTGGCCGTGAGGGCCTTGGTTTCACCTTCGGTCAGCGAGACGTTGCCGCCGGAGATGGTCACCGAGGAGACCGGCACTTCGACGATGCACGGAGCGACGGTGTCATAATTGCCGGTGTTGTCCTTGATGACCACGTATTCGCCGGTGGCGGTGTAGTTCTGGCCGGAGACGTCACCCACGTTGTCCCAGGTGCCGTTGCCGTTGTTGAAGACGAACTCGATGTCCTTCTGGTCCGGGTTGTCCAGGGTCACGGAGACGTATCCGTCACAGGCAGCCGTCATCTTCGCAGTGGTCCAGGTACCCTCGCCGGTCCCCTTGAAGTGCCAGTAGAGGTTGGTAGAGTTGGCGCCGAACTTGCCGGACGGGTAATACACCGTGGTGGTGGTCGGGGCCACACGCACACCGGTCACGGTCACCGTGATGGAGGCGGACTTGCCGCCGGCGGTCGCGGTGATCGTGGCAGTGCCGGCCTTGACGGCCTGCACGGTGCCGTTGCTCACGGTGGCCACGGCGGTGTTGGAGGACGTCCAGGTCACCTTGGCGCTGGCTGCCGCGGCCGGGGTGATGGTCGTGGTCAGCTTGGCGGTCGGGTTGTCGTTCACGTCGAGCGTGATGTTGCCGCCGTTGATGGCGATGGAGTCGACCGTCACGGCCACGCAGGAGGCTTCGGTCCACTTGCCGGAGGTGATGTTGCCGTCCCACACATAGGAGCCGTCGATCAGCAGGCCCGCGGCGTCCACGTGGTCGTCGGGGTCGGTGGTGACGGTGTCGGCCGGGAACTTGTTGCCGGTGATGGAGCCGTCGCCGCCGTTGTTGAAGATGACGCGGATCGGGGAGTCACCGGCCGCATCGATCATATCCTCGGGAATCTCGTAGACATGGGTGGCGGTGCCGTTGCAGGCATTGGATTCGGCCGTCATGGCCACGCCGGGCCACTTCATGTTCTCGATCACGTTGGTGCCGGCGGCGTTGTTGTCCACGTAGGCATACGCGTAGATGGTGCTCCAGCTGGAGGGCTTCTTCGCGTAGGCGGTGTAGGAGACGACCGCGTTCGGGTCCTTCTTGGTGATTGTCTTGGTGTCCTTCACCTCGGTGCCGTCCTCGGAGGTGCCGGTCACGGTCACGGTGATGGTGTTGCCCGCAGCGGTGTTGGCGCCGATGGTGATGACCTGGCCGCTGGTGAAGGAGCCGGAGGCGCCCTCGGAGGTGGTGTAACGGGCGTTGGACACGTTGGACGCGTTCAGGGTGACCGTGGTGGTGTCGGTCTTGAAGGAGCTCGGCGCCGTGATGGACACGGAGGCACGCGGGCCGACCTTGATGTTGGAGAAGACGGAGACCTTGCCGCCCTTGGCGGTGCCGGAGGTGATCTTCTTGCCCGAGACGGTCAGGGTGCCGCCGTTGACGGCGTCGGTGTAGGTGCCGTCGTCCAGCGCGGTGGCCATGCCGGCGAGGTTGACGTCGCTGCCCATGTTGGCGACGGTCACGCCGTCGTCGGCGGAGCTGCCGTTGGACTTGTAACGCTCGATCATGAGGCACTGGTTGTTGCCCTGGCAGTTGCGCATGTACTCGGCGTTGCCTTCCATGGCGTTGCGGAAGTGGTTGACGGCCGCGACTTCGGTGGACTTCCACTCGTCGTCGCCGGCGTCACCGAGCTGCGAGCGCTCCGCGAAGCGCGGGCCGTGGTCGCCGCCGGAGCCGACCGGTCGGTTGAAGAAGAGCGGCGCGCCGCCGGCCTTGGAGCCGATGACGGCCCAGCCCATGCGGATCTGCCATGCGGTCAGCTGGGAGGAGTATTCGTTGGTGTTGGCGTAGGTATCGTGGGATTCGACCCAGGTGACCAGCTGGTTGTCCTTGACGCCGTCACCCTGCAGGTTGGTGAGGCCACCTGCGTTGAGGTTGTAGTTCTTCAGCGCCTCGCGCAGGGTACCGCCGTATCGGGAACCAGTGTTGCCGCCGCCGTTGGACGAGTACTTGTCGAAGAGCGCCGGGTAGGCAGCGGCGTTGAGGCCGGCATCGCCCTGGAGCACCTCGCCGTACTGGTACTGCGCACCGTTCGGCAGGATCGTGTCGTAGTACGGGGAATAGGTGCCGAACTCATTCGGCAGCTCGATGTGCTTGGCGGCATCGTAGCGGAAGCCGTCCACGCCGTCGGCCACGGCCTGCTTGAGGAAGGCGGCCATCTTGTTGCCGACTTCCTGGTTCTCGGTGTTGAGGTCCCACAGGCTCAGCAGGTGGCAGTGGGTCACCTGGTAGCGGTTGCCGTAGTTGATGGCGGTACCGTTGTCGCCGCAGCCGCCCTGGTCACGGGTGTGGAAGTAGTCGGAACGGCGCCACTCGGGATCGATGGCGTTCCAGTCGGCGGTGAAGTGGTTGATGACGCCGTCGACGATGACTCGGATGCCGTACTTGTGGGCCTCCGCAGTCATGGCCTTGAGCTCTTCCTCGGTACCCACGACCTTGTTGCCGATCTTGCTGCCGGAGGGCTGGTACACGTAGTACCAGTTCTCGGTGAATTTCATGCCCTCCATGGGGCCCTTGATCTCGGAGATCGGGGAGGTCTGGATGGAGGTGTAGCCGGCTTCGGCGATGTCCTTCATGTTGTTCTTGATGGTGTTGAAGGACCACATCCATGCATGCAGGATGGAGCCGTAGCTCATCTCCTTGGACAGGCCGTACTGGTTGCGGGCAGCTTCGAATTCAGCGTTGCCGAGGGTACGGTCGTAGCTGGTGGTCGGCGCATTCGCCGCCACCGCGGTGCTGGTGCCGATCACCATGCCGCCGCACAGCGTCGCCGTGGCGACGACGCCGGCGAGGGCCTTCTTGAGGAAGCCGGGCTTCTTGCCTGGCTTCGACTCGGCCGCGCCGGTCGGATTGGACAGTTGGGTCATTCCACTGTCTCCTTTTCTTCTCTTGGAATACGGAACCTTTGTTCTTTCCTGCGACCTCGCCGAAACGGAGTCGTATTGCGACAGTTCACCCAGGATTGTTTACCTATCTGCCAAGGCAAGCAACCTGGCGCTTCTTCAGCGCAGCGCCATGGTGCAACCGTTCGCATTGCAGCATTATAGCCAATGGAGCTTAAAGACACGACTTCATCTCATAATCGGATAACGGTTGCATACATAATGAGACAGCCTAAGCGCTTCAGCTATGAGCGACATCCAAGGAAAGACAAGGGTTGGCACCGGCTGTGGTCTTCGCCACGCCTCCAGCTGAACCCGGCGTGTCCCGCCCCGGACGGACGATGCCCACCATGCGGCCATCTGCATGGTGGGCATCGTCCGTCGTCGAGCGGCCAGGACTACTTCGCCTGGCCCCCGTCCTCCTCGCCGGTCCCCCGCCACCCCATCGGGGTCTGGTCGATGGTCAGCTTGGTCTTCGCCTTGGTCGAGGTGGTCACGTCGAAGGAGTAGGTCACTTCCTGTCCGGGGCGGATCTCCACCGTCGACCGGTAGATGGTGTTGCCGTTCAGCGTGTCCTTCTGCACGGCATTCGCCTTGCCGCCGAGCTCCACGATGTTGCTGATCGAACCGCCGGCTGGCGGGTAGAACAGGATCTTCTCCATGGCGATGCCGCGGTTGGCCTGGTCGATGCTCGCGATGTAGCCGGGCAGGTCCTTGAGCTCATCCTCGGTGAGCGTGTTGTGCAGCGTGTACTCCACGTGGTAGGTGCAGCTGTGGTCGTCGGCGCATTCCAGCGTGGTGATCTTGGAGGTGCGCTTGATGTACCAGCCGAGCTTCGAGGGGTTCTGCTCGGTCAGGTAGACGCCGACCTGCGGGTTGCTTTCGTCGGCGGGTGTGGTGGCGGTGAAGCCGGCCTCCAGGATCTTCGTCTCCAGGTCGCTGTCGAAGGAGTACATGGAGAAGTGACGTTCCTTGGCCAGTTCGTCGAGCGTGTTCGCCAGCTTGGCCAGCTTGCCGATGGAGATGTTCTCGAACATGTCGTCGATGCAACGGGAGGCCACTTCGGCGAAGATCACGTCGGACTCGGTGCCGTCATGGTTCTTGTAGACGTCGTTGAGCAGGTACTGCGCGGTGTTCTCACCGGTGAGCACGGTGCCGTCGTCGAGGGTGACGTCACCGTTGACGGCGATGATCTCCTGCACGAAGACAGGGTCCACGAGCACCACGCCGTCCAGCGGCTGCTCGGCGCCCCACGGCGTGCGGTTCCAGATGGTACGCATGCCTTCGGCCACGCCTTGGGTGTCCGGATAGACCGCCAGGTCGCGGATGTCGAAGGACATGTGCAAGGGGCCGTCCGTGGTGAAGATGCGCTTCTCGTCGTCCGTGCGATCCGCCACGCCGTACGGCAGGTAGTCGCCATTCGGACGGAAGTCGCCGATGTCGATGGTGCCGTCGTGCGTGGTCATCTCCCCCACCGAGCCGATCAGGCCGCCCGAGGAGCGCATCTCGGAGGTGGTCATGGCCATGATGGCGTAGGTCTGTTCGCCGCCGTGGCCCAGGAACACAGGCAGCATGGTGAAGGTGTTGGCCAGGGCGTCGACTTTCTCCCCCAGCGTGCCAAGCTGTTCCTTGCCCTGGTCGTAGGCGTCGGCCACCATGCCGATGGTGGGCTGCGGCAGCGCATCATAGCGCTCCACCTGCGCCTGCAGGGAGGCGTTCGCCTTGTCGATGGCGGGTTCGGCGTCCACGATCGGCTGCAGGTTGATGCCGTCGCTGGTCGCCAGGTTGTCATGGCTCAGGGTGCTGAAGGCGTCGAGGAACTGCGGAAGCGTATCGCTTACCACGGCATCGACCACGTTGGTCATGCCCTGCACGGTGGTCACGTCGGTGCCTACGAAAGGCACCGCGGCCATGAAGTTCCACAGGGAACCGTGGGCGATGCGCGAAGCTTCCTTGGCTTCCGCCTGCGCCTTGGGCAGCGCATCCTTTGCTCCCTGCCCGGCGTCGGCCACGTCGGCGGCACCCTTGAGCACCGCGATGGCCTGCGTCTCATGCGCCTGCACCTGCTTCGCCTGACGCATGAACTGCATGCCCATGACGCTGGCCACGGCGAGCAACGCCACGATGAGCACGCCGAGGATGCCGACGACCCACGGCCAGATCCTGCGGCGGTGGCGGTGATGATGGTGATGATGGTGATGACGGCTTGTCGAACTGTCGTGTACCTGTTCCTGTGTCATGGATCCCCTGGTTTCAGTCGGTCATGCAGAAAGCGCCGCGGCACCGCCCTGTCGGGTCGAGCCGCGGCGCGGTCGGCAGGCAAGAAGCTCACTTCTTGCGTTGACGCAGTCTGTGTCCCTTTTTCTTGTCCGTGTCCGAATCGTTGCTCGAATAGTAATAATAGTAATTGCCGTAGCCGCTGCCCTTCTTGTTGTCCTTGGCACAGTTGAAGACCACGCCGGTGACGGACAGGTCGAGGGTCGTCAGCTCCTCGTTGATCTCGCGCAGATCGTGCTTGAGGGTGCGGTCGCGACGGCAGACCATGATCAGGGAGCCGCCACGGCGCACGAAGATGATGGCGTCGTTGGCCACCACCATCGGGGCGGTGTCGATGATCACGTAGTCGTACTGCTGCATGGCGTTGTTGAGCAGCTCCACCATGACCGGCGAATTGAGCAACGTGGAGGCGTTCGGCGGCTTGGGGCCGGCAGGCATGATATGCAGGTTGCCCTTCCAGTAGCGCTGCACGACGTCCTTGACGGACGCCTGGCCGGAGAGCACGTGGGCGAGGCCGGCGGAGCCGTCGATGTCGAGCTTCTTGGCCACCGAAGGGGAGCGCAGGTCTGCGTCGATGAGCAGTACCTTGGCGCCGTTCTCGGCAAGCGCGGCCGCGACATTGACAGAGGTCGTCGTCTTTCCTTCGCTGGCGCCGGTGGAGGTGGTGATGATGAGTCGGCAATGAGTGTCGTCCACCGGTGCGATGAATGACAAATTGGTACGGATACGACGGTAATCCTCGGCAATCGGGCTGCCCGGTTGGCAAATCACCGCAGGTGAAGTCTCATTGAGCAGTTCATCCTCGGGGATGCGCCCCACGATTGGAGCGCTCAGGTACTCGCCAAGCTCGTCTTCGTCCTCGATCTTCTTGCTCAGCACGTCTTTCAGAAGAGCCGCGAAAACACCAAGGACAAGGCCACCGACGATTCCGACGAGGACATTGAGCTTCCACTTCGGCGAACTGGGGGCCGTAGGTCGTACTGCGGGTTGTACGATGGACAATTTGATGGCGGAACGTGAGCCAGTAGCATACAACGACTTCTCGACCACGTTGCTCAGGGAGCGGGCGACGGCGTTGGCGATGTCAGTGGTTTGCGTCGGGTCGGTGCCCGTGACGGATATGTTGACGAAAGCCGTATTGTCCGGATTGGTCACGCTGATGGTCTCGCCCAACGTGCTGGCACTGGTATTCAGGTCGAGTTCCTCGATTACCGGCTGCAGGACAGTCTGCGTAGCGGTAAGGGCCGGATAGGACTTGATCTGGCTCATAATATAAGAGCTGCCGTTGTTTTGCTCACTCATGTTCGCCTGACTGCCGGAGGCATCGTTATAAGTGGCGAAGAGCTGTGTGGTAGTGGTGTATTTCACTGGCGAAACGGCCGTGAAAGCACAAACCGCTGTGACTGTCACTACAAAAGTGATGGCAATGGTGATGACGTGTTTCCGGATGATGGCCAACAAATCGGAAAATGTCATGCTGTCTCCACCGTCTGCTGGAGCAGTAGTGGCTCCCATTTGTTGCCCCGTATTGAGTTCAGACATCTCCTGATGCATCCCGTCCTTGATCTCATGCGCCCCAACCATCCGCAGACACAATATCCACGGACGCACCGGCGGCTTGTTCCGACACTCTGCAGTCCACCATCCTACCGAGTCGCTGGGACGCCGCCGTGCGTGGCCGCTGCGGTCAGCTGCGCGACACCTGCACGCCCGCCGCGTCGATCGGCAGGTGGAGCACCTTCCAATGTCCCGATTCGAGCTGTTCGGTGGCGACGGCGTCGATGATGGCGTCGGCGTCGCCGGCGTGCAGGACGAGCACGCAGGGGCCGGCGCCGGAGACGGCCGCCGCGAAGCCGGCGGCGCGCAGCTTGGCGATGAGGTCGGCGGACGGCTGCATGAGGGGGCCACGGTACTGCTGGTGCATGCGGTCCTCGGTGGCGGTCATGAGCAGCGCGTTGGGGTCCTGCCGATCCGCGAGCGCGGCAGGGTTCATGGCGCCGATGAGCAGGCTGGCGCGCGCGACGTTGTGCACGGCGTCGGCGAAGGGTACGGTGGCGGGTAGCGCCTCGCGCGCCTTGGCGGTGGACAGTTCGTAGTCGGGCACGAAGACGGTGGCGGTCATGGAGGGGTCGACCAGGTAGCGCACGGTGCGGTAGCCGTCGTTGACGACGCTGCCGTCTCCGAACACGCGGGTGTCGGCGGCGTCGGTCCAGGAGACGGTCATGCCTCCGTAGACGGCGGGGGCCACGTTGTCGGGGTGGCCTTCGATGCGGGCGGCGAGTTCGAAGACGGCGTCGCGGTCGAGTTCGCCGTCGTGGCTGAAGGCGTAGGCGGCGGTGATGGCGGCGACGATGGCCTCGGCCGAGGAGCCCATGCCACGCGCCTGGGGGATGTTGTTGTGCGCTTCGAGGATGAAACCGGTCCTGGCCAGCCCGAAGTGCTCGCAGGCGCGCCGGAAGGTGGCGACCACGAGGTGCGATTCGTCGCGGGGCAACGTGTCCGCGCCTTCGCCCTCGATGAGCACCTGCGCCGCCTTGTTGAGCGGGTCGGCACACAGCGTGAACTCGAGTTCGTCGTGGTAGTCGAGCGCGAGGCCGACGGTGTCGAAGCCCGAGCCGAGGTTGGCGCTGGTGGCAGGCACGCGGACGCGCACCTTGTGGGTGACCGGTTCCATCGTTGTTCTCTTCTCTCTGTGGTGGGTCTGGCGTATTCAGTCGAGGACGCGCAGGATGGACGGCGTGCCGGTGACGCAGTCGAGTGCGCACACTTCTTCGACGGTGGCGCGCAGCGTGATCTCGTCGGTCATGTGGGTGACGAGGCGCAGCTGCTGGATCTCGCCGTCGTAGCCGGGGTCCTTGAGCGTGGGCTTCAAGTCCTGGTTGACGCCGTTGATGGAGACGCCGTTCTTCGCGAAGACCGCGGAGATCTGCGCCAGCACGCCTGGGTTGTCGTGGATGAGGAAGCGCACGGCGAAGGCAGCCTTGGAGGCGCTCAGCGGCGCGATCGGATAGTCGTTGTACATGCGGATCGCCGGGCCGGTGCAACCGGCGGCGATGTGGCGGGCGACGGTGACGATGTCGCCGACGACGGCGGAGGCGGTGGGTGCGCCGCCGGCGCCACGGCCGTAGAACATGAGGTCGTCGGCGTATTCGGCGCGCAGGAAGACGGCGTTGAAGGAGCCGCGGACGCTGGCCAGGGGGTGTTCGTCCTTGATGAGGGCCGGGTAGACGCGTGCGGAGACGCCGGCGTCGGACTTGTCGACGACGGCGAGCAGCTTGATGACGCGGTGCTCGGCGGTGGCGGCGGAGATGTCGTCGGCGGTGATGGCGGTGATGCCCTCCACGGTGACGTCGTCGATGCCGACGTTGGTGTGGTAGGCGAGGGTGGCCATGATGGCGGCCTTGTTGGCGGCGTCCTCGCCCTCGATGTCACCGGTCGGGTCGGCTTCCGCGTAGCCCTTGGCCTGGGCATCCTTGAGAGCGACGTCGAAGTCGAGGCCCTTGGTTGTCATCTCGTCGAGGATGTAGTTGGTGGTGCCGTTGACGATGCCGAGCATGTCCTTGACCTGGTCGCCCACGAGGGATTCGCGCAGGGGGCGCACGATCGGGATGGCGCCGCCGACCGCCGCCTCGAAGTAGATGTCCGCATGGTGGTCTTCCGCGGCCCTGTAGAGTTCAGGGCCGTACTTGGCCAGGAGCGCCTTGTTGGCGGTGACCACGGAGGCGCCGTTGTTCAGGGCCTCGAGTACGAAGGTGCGGGCCACGCCGGTGCCGCCGATGAGTTCGACGACGATGTCCGCGTTCCTCACCACGCTCATGGTGTCGCTGGTGAGCAGGGACTTGTCGATCCAGGGGAAGTCGACTTCCTCGGGGTCGAGGCAGGCCACGCCGGACAGTTCGATTGGCCGTCCGATGCGCTGCGCCAGTTCGTCCTGCTGCTCGACGAGTAGGCGTGCCGTCTGGGAGCCGACGGTGCCGGCGCCGAGGAGTCCTACGCGGATGGGGGTGTTGTCTGCCACGGTGAGCGTCCTTCCATGGGTGGTTGGTTTCCTAAGGGGCCATTGTACCGACTGGCCACCGGCATGGCCGGGGCCATCTCGGGATTCCCGGTCCTACTCGCTGACGTCCAGGTCCAGCAGGTCCTCCACGGTCTGGCGGCGCATCATCACGTGCGCGCCGTCCTCCCCCACCGCGACGACGGCGGGGATCAGGGCCTGGTTGTAGTTGCTGGCCATCGTGCGCCCATAGGCGCCGGTCACGGGCACGGCCAGCAGGTCGCCGCGCGTGATGTCGGCAGGCAGCTGCGCGGTCTTCACGACGATGTCGCCGGACTCGCAGTGCATGCCCACCACGCGGCTCAGCCGCGTCTCCTCGCTGCCTTCGCGGTTGGCGAGCGCGGCGGTGTAGTCGGCGTCGTAGAGTGCGGGACGGATGTTGTCGGACATGCCGCCGTCGACGGAGACGTAGGTGCGTTCGGCCACTTCGTGGCCGTCGTCGTCGGTCACGCCGGCCAGCTGCACGGTCTTGACGGTGCCGACGCGGTAGAGGGTGACGCCGGCGGGGGCGACGATCCAGCGGCCGGGTTCGAAGGAGATGACGGGCATGGGCATGCCGAGGATGCGGTTGGTGTCGCCGACGGCGCCGGCGAGGCGGGCGAGTTCGGCGCGCACGTCCATGGCGTCCTCGCCGTCGGTGTAGGCGACGGAGTAGCCGCCGCCGAGGTCGACCTCGGGCAGGGTGACGCCGTTGGTGGCGTAGAAGGTCTTGCGCAGCAGCATCATGCGGCGGGCGGACTGGATGAAGGCGTCGGCGTCGTGGATGTTGGAGCCGATGTGCGTGTGGATGCCGACGAGTTCGAGGGCGTCGTCCTCCTTGGCGATGGCCTGGAGGACCTGCAGGGCGGGGCCGTTGGCGATGAGTTCCATGGCGGCCGCCAGGATGCGGTCGTCCTCGGTGACGTCGGTGGCCTTGAGGTCATAGGGGTAGCGTACCGAATGGTCGAGGGTGCGGCCGTCCTCTTCGGCGCGGGTCTCGGCCATGAGGGCGTTGGCGACGGCGGGCGAGGCGTCGGCGAGCGCGGTGGCACGGTCGACGATGGTGGTGTCGGCGCCGACGGGCAGGAGCGCCACGCCGAACTTCTGGTCCTCGTGGGCGGTGGAGACGTATTCGTGGCCGCCGGCGTGGATGCCGGAGGTGACGCGCAGCATGACGCGGGCGCGCTTGCCCAGTTCGCGGGCGATGCGGGCGATGCGCGCCGGTTCGCCGGGTTCGTCGACGACGATCTTGTCGAAGCCTTCCCGGATGGCCAGGGCGATCTCCTCGTCGGACTTGTTGTTGCCGTGCAGCACGAGACGGCGGCCGGGCACGCCGGCGGCAAGCGCGATGCGCATCTCCCCCATGGTGCAGGTGTCCAGGTAGAGCCCCGCCTCGGTGACGATGCGCGCGACCTGTTTGCTCAGGAAGGCCTTGGCGGCGTAGCTGACATGCACGGTGGTGTTGGCGAAGGCGTCCTGTGCCGCCTTGCGGAAGAAGCGTGCGCGGTCGCGCACTTCGTCGACGTCGATGACGTAGAGCGGCGAGCCGAACTCGTCGAGCAGTTGCGCGGCGGTGATGCCGTGGAAGGCGATGGCGCCGGAGTCGTCGCGGTCGGCCGCGGTGGGCCAGATGAAAGTCAGCATGGTGGGGTCCTTACGTCACGTCCTGAGAAATTGTTCATTTCTCTGAACAAAATCTAGGACGCGGGCCGCCGGCGCGGCCCGTCCTGAGATTTTGTTCAGAAAAATGAACAATTTCTAATATCACATCTTGTCCGGCGCGCTCACGCCCAGCAGCTCCAGGCCGTTGGCGATGACCTGCTGCACGGCGTCGTTGAGTTTGAGGCGGGCGGCGGTGCGGGCGGGTTCGGGGCACTTGGCGATGCGCAGGGCCTCGGCGTCGTCGCGGCGTTCCTCGGCCTCGGTCAGGGCCATGGGCACGACGCGCTCGACGTTGTACCACTTGTGGTAGGCGGCAGCCAGGTCCTCGAGGTAGTGGGCCACGCGGTGCGGAGCGCGCAGGTCGCCGGCCTCGCGCAGCACGGCCGGCCACTGCGCGAGCTGGGCGAGCACCTCGCCGTCGGCCGCGGTGTCCAGGAGCGCCAGGTCGGCCGCGTCACGCTCGATGTTCGCGGCGGCGGCGTTGCGGTCGACGTTGCAGGAGCGTGCGTGCGCGTACTGCACGTAGTAGACGGGGTTGTCGTTGGAATGCGAGGCGAGCAGGTCGAGGTCGATGTCGACCGGCGAATTGTAGTCGGTGCGTGCCAGCGAATAGCGGGAGGCGTCCACGCCGATCGCGTCGATGAGGTCGTCGATGGTGACGACGTTGCCGGCGCGCTTGGACATGCGCACGGGCTTGCCGTCCTTCATCACGTTGACGAGCTGGCCGATGAGGATCTGCATGTTCTCGCCCGGCTGGTCGCCGAAGGCGGCGCACATGGCCATCATGCGGCCGATGTAGCCGTGGTGGTCGGCGCCGAGCATGTAGATGGCGACGTCGGCGGGATGGTCGGCGCGGTGGCGCTTGTTGTTGTAGTAGGCGATGTCGGCGGCGAAGTACGCGTAGTTGCCGTCGGACTTGACGATGACGCGGTCCTTGTCGTCGCCGTGCTTCGTGCTGGCGAACCAGGTGGCGCCGTCCTTCTCGAAGATGTCGCCGCGCTCGCGCAGGGCGGCGATGGCCTTGTCGACCTCGCCGTCGGCGTACAGGCTGTTCTCGTGGAACCACACGTCGAAGCGGACGCGGAACTCCTTCATGGATTCCTGGATCTCGCTGAACATCATGGGCACGGCGCGCTTGCGGAACTCCTCGCGCTGGGCGGAGTCACCCTCCCCCAGCGGCTCGCCGTCGGCGTCGGTGCCGCCGTCGATGCGCTCGAGGTCGAGGATGTCGATGCCGTCGGCGTTGGCTTCAACGATCACGCGGCGTGCGATCTCGTCGATGTAGGCGCCCTTGTAGCCGTCGGACGGGGTCGGCTCGCCGTGCGCGGCGGCGACCAGGGACTTGGCGAAGCGGTTGATCTGTTCGCCGTGGTCGTTGAAGTAGTATTCGCGCACGACCTCGGCGCCGTTGGCCTCGAGGACGCGGGCCATGGAGTCGCCTACGGCCGCCCAGCGGGTGCCGCCGATATGAATCGGGCCGGTGGGGTTCGCGGAGACGAACTCAAGGTTGAGCGTACGGCCGGCCAGATGGTCGTTGGTGCCGAACTTCGTGCCCTCGGCGAGCACTTGGTCGACGACCGCGGCGGCGGAGGCGGAGTCCAGGGTGATGTTGATGAAGCCGGGGCCGGCGACCTCGACGTCCTTGATGCCGTCGGCATCCTTGAGGCGTGCGGCGAAGAGCTCGGCGAAGTCGTGCGGCTTCATGCCGGCCTTCTTGGCGAGCTGCATGGCGGCGTTGGAAGCCCAGTCGCCGTGCGCACGGTCCTTGGGGCGCATGACGGCGAACTTGTCCGCCGGCGGCAGCAGGTCGACGGTGAGCGTGCCGGCCTGTCCGGAGGCGATGAGGTCCTGGGCGATGGTGTAAATCAGTTCAGAAAGTGCTTCGGGGCTCATTCGGCCCAGTCTAGCCACAGCTGTCCCCTTCTAGATTTTGTTCGAAAAAATGAACAATTTCTAGAAGGGGTCAGCAATCCGTCAGCGTGGTCAGGGAGCGCGGGGGCAGCGTCACGCGGACCGGCCGGGCGCCGTCCACGGCCACCTCCACGGCGGCGGCTTCCGGGCGCTCGTTGACGACGACCGCCACCACCCCGTACCGCTCCGTGCGAAAGGCGACGGCCTGCATCCCGCGGCCGTCGGACAGGTCGCTGTCCACGCACGCCGAGCCGGGGGCGACGAAACGGGAGAAATGCGCCAGGGCGTAGAAATCGGCGTTGCGTGTCACCTCGCCGGTGGCGCGATCCACGCTCACCAGGCCGCGGTTCTGCGCGTGGCGCAGCTGGCGGCGCACGTAGTACCAGTCGGGGGCGTGCCGCCCGTCGAGGGCCACGTTCCACAGGATCGCGCAGCGTGCCCAGTGCTGCATCATCGAGCACACCGCGCCGCCCATCGTCATGAGCGCGGCATCCCAGTTGCGCGGCCCCCAGTCGCCGCCGGAGGCTTCCGTCACCCAGATGCCCTTGTCGGGCCAGTCGCGGTGGATGGCGTCCAGCGTGCGCACGTCGCCACCATAGTAGTGCCATGCCGAGCCGGCGAGCGCAGCCAGCGCGTCCGGCCGTGCGTACACCTCGCGCACGAAGCGGCCCTCGGGGAAATGCCTGGTCGAGTAGTTGTGGTCCCAGCACAGGATGCGCACGTCGCCCAGGCCGTGTGCGCGCAGCCGCGGCGCCAGCGAGCGCGCCACGAAGCGCGCCTGTTCGGCGGGCGACATCGCCATCGTCGGCCACAGGGAGTGCGCGAGGTCGGGTTCGTTGACGGGGGTGACGGCGAAGATGTCCACCCCGTACTGGCGGTACAGTGCGCAGAAGCGTGCGATGAGTTCCGCGTAGGCGCCGTGGGAGGAGGGCTTGAGACGGCCGATGAGGCGGCTGATGGGCCGTCGACCGAGCACGCTGTGGTTGGTCTTCATGTTCGCCGGTGCGCTCCACGGGCTGGCGATGACGCGCAGCGGCGTGCGCTGCCCGGCCGGCAGCGCTTCCTGGGAGCGTGCGCGCAGCCGTGCGGCGGCGCCGACGGGCGGCAGGATGGCGCGGATCTCGTGGGAGAAGTCGAGGGAGTCGAGCGTGGGGTCGGCGCGGCGGCGCAGGAAGCGGTAGGGCCGCACGACGTGGTCGGACGGGCCGATGGGTTGGCGCAGCAGCGACAGTCCGATGCCGTCGGTGTCGCTGAACAGTTCGGTCAGGATGCGGTCGGGGTCGCGCATGGCGTTGAGGAAGAGCCAGGCGCTGGCTTCGGTCATGGAGGCACCGAAGCCGTCGATGTGCTGGCGCGGACGAGCGGGGTGGATGGCCAGGCGGCTGGCCGGCGGGGCCGCGCCGGCGGCCGACGCGGTCGCCGCGGGGTCGGTTTCGGTCAACGCGGCATCCAGCCCGGTGTCGGCGGCGTTGGCATAGGTGACGAACATGCGCATGAGGTTCATCATACGCATGCGCACGCGCGCGAGATTTTGTTCAAAAAAATGAACAATTTCTCAAAGAGGTGAGTGGGCTCGATGGGGTTCGAACCCACGGCCTTTCGCTCCGGAGGCGAACGCTCTATCCACTGAGCTACGAGCCCTCACGCTCGCACTACTGTACACGCAGCCTTGACTTCGACGCAAGCCGCCCGCGGCTTTTTTCCGTACGGAAGCCCGCGGTCTGCCCAATGGGCACTAGACTGGGACGCATGGACTTTGCAGCACGCGTGATGGACGCACCCGCCGGCGATTTCCAGTACGAACGACGGTTCTTCTGCCGCGCCATGCCCGACGACCTCAAGGATGAGCCGACGGCGCTCATGGTGCAGGGCTACTTCGTGCACGAGGACAACTATGCGCTGCGCGTCCGGCTGCGTTCGGACACGCTCAACGTGCCCATGACGCCCGGCCTCGATCCCCTCGACGTGCTGCGCCGCCACCGCGACGGCTTCCGCGTGGCGACCGTGACGGCCAAGGGACCGTCGGTGGGCGGCACGCGCTACGAGGCGGAGCGGGAGATCGACACGCGCATCGGCGCGGAACTCCTGCTGCGCTGCCGTGACGTGGTCGTCAAGAACCGTACGACCGCATGGATCAGCGAGGACTGGTGGAACGTCGACGTCTTCGGCGGCGCCAACGCTCCCCTGGTGATTGCGGAGGCGTTGCGCGGCACGCCCGTCACGAACCTGGTGATTCCGCGGTTCTGCGTGACCGAGGTGACCGACGAGCCGCGCTTCAGCAACGACGAGCTGTCCTGGCGCCCCTTCGGTGGTTGGGCGGACGGCTACGAACGCGAACTGCGCGAGCACGGCCCGCGCTTCCAGGAGCTTTTCGGGCGCAACACCATGGAAGCGTGAGGATCGTCAGTACATGAGCGTCGCCAGGCGGCGGCGCGCACGTCCGAGGCGCTCGTCGGACGCCTCGGGGATGAGGAAGTACTCGAGCATGCGCCGGCGCACCGGCTCGATCTGGTCGCGGTGTGCGGCCGCGAAGTCGAGCAGCCGGTCGAAGGCGTCCTGGATCTGGCCGCCGATCATGTCCACGTCGGCGACGGCCAGTTGCGCGTCGACGTCGTCCGGCGCGGCGGCCGCAGCCTCGCGCACGGCGCGCACATCCGCGTCCGCGGAACGTGCCAGCAGCAGCGCTTTTGCGCGTTCACGCTGGGCGAGCGTGTCCGTGGGGTCGGCTTCCAGCACCTGCTCGTAGGCGGCTGCGGCGCCGGCATAGTCGCCGGCCTGCGCGAGGCGGTGCGCTTCGGCGTGCGCGGCGGGGACGGCCGGTTCGGCCGGCGCGGCATCCTCGCCGTCGGCGGCGTGGATGTACGGCGCGGTGCCGGATACGCCGGCCTGCGCGGCGACCTGCACAAGCTGCGGCAGCACCTGGCCGGTGATCTGCGTGAGCTCCTCGTCGCTGGGCATCCCCTCGAGGATCGGCATCGGCCGTCCCCCGATGAGCGCGAACAGCGCCGGCGCGCCCTGCACGCCGAAGGCCTGCGCAATCGACGGGTACTGCGCGACGTCCACGCGGGCGAGCTGCAGCTGGCCGTTCATCGAGTTGACGGCGTCGCCGAGGGCCTGTGCCATGGGGAAGCAGCGCTTGTCGGTGGCGATCCACATGAGCATGAGCACCGGGTAGGTGGTGCTCGACTCGACGACCGCCTGGAAGTTCGATTCGGTGACGTCGATGACGTAGCCGCCTGCCGCGGGCGCGCCGCCGGCCTGTCCCGGCGCGGCGTTCGCCTGGTGCTTGAGCGACTCGAGATCGACGGCGCCTGCGAGCGAGATGCCCGGCTTGAAGTCCTGTGCCATGATGATGCCTCGTTTCCTTGCTTGGTACTTGATTCCTGATGACGGTTATGACAGCGTGCCCGCGTATCTCACGCGGGCACGCATGGCAGGGCGAGGCACGCTCAGACGGCCTCGACCTTCACGACCTGGCGTTCGGCGCCGACGGCCGTGACCTTGAGCCCCGACTTCTCCGAGGGCACATACAGGGCGATGACGTTCACGTAGGTGGCCTTCATGGTGCTGGTCGCCTTGCCGTCGAAGAGCGCCTTCTCGGCGTCCGACGCGGGCTGCGACTCGCGGCCCTCGCCGGCGGTGCGCGTCCAGACGGAGTCGATCTGCGCGACGACCAGGTCGCCGCCGTCCGCGGTGCGCATGATCTGCATCTGTCCCTCGACGGGCGAGAAGGTCTGCGACTGCGTGCCCTTGTTGCGTTCCATGCCCTCCTGCACGGTCGCGGACAGCTTGGCGAGCTCCTCGCGGAAGTAGTCGCCGTCGAAGTCGCCGGCGTACTGGCTCTGGTCGCCGTTCTGCAGCACGTCCGCGTAGCGGGCCACCGCCTCCTTCGGCGTCATGACCAGACCGGCGTCCTCCTCGTGGCCCATCGCCGAGCCGATCTGCGGCACGGTGAACTTCGGCATCGAGACGCCCTGGAAGAGTCGGGTCAGACCCCACAGCTTGTAGTTCTCGCGCGCGTCGCCCTGGGTGAACACCAGCAGGCGCTTCGACTGCTGGTCCTCGGTCGTCTCGGTGATGGTGAACACGCTGCGCGGCCAGCCGCTGTCCGTGGGGATCACTGTCTGGGAGATGTCGGTGGGGATGGCGGTCTTCGCGTCGAGCTTGCCGGTCTTCTGCGCCACCAGCAGCTCGCTGGTGCGGATCTGCAGTTCGGGGCCGGTCATCGCCTGCTCCAGGCCCGTCGGGTCCTTCTGGCTGTTGCAGTCCTCGATGGTCTTGAGCAGGTCGGTGCGGATTGTCTCCTCCTGCGCCTCACTCAGGTCCGGGGTCGGCGAACCGTCGGAGGTCGGCGCGCTCACCTGCGGCACCGTGCCTTCGCAGGCGCCGAACGACACCGCCATGCCTGCGGCCAGCAGGCCGGCGACGAGGATGGACAGGGGACGTCGGGTCATTGCTTCGGCTCCTTCGTGCTGGTCTCGTCGCCGGGTTCCTCCTCGGCGACGTTATGCGCTTCCTCGCCTTCCACAACCACCAGCTCGGTGGAGGCGCCCTCGGGGGCGCCGTCGGCAGTCGTGTCGGCGACTTCAGTGGCGTCGTCGGTGACGACCGCGAGGGCCGCGTCACCGCCGGCCGGCGCGTCCTCGGTGCCGACTTCCTGCGCGAGCCTGGCGAAGTACGCGGTCAGCTCGTCGGGGGTGATCACCGAGGTCGTCTCGTCGTTGGCGGTGCCGGACTCCGCGGTACGGGCGCGTTCAGCGACCATGTTGCGCGACGACGGGTCGACCACGGTCGGCGTGTCCTGGCCGTCCTCCTGGTGGCTGCGCGCATGGCGGCGGCGGGGACGGCCCGGCTCGTGCTTGCTCCTGGTTGGCCTGAGCTTGGAGAGCGAACCGGCGAATGCCTCGCCGATGCCGACTTCCTCGGGCTGTGGCTTGCGCTTGACGGGCTCTTCGGGCAGCTCGCTGCCGCGCTTGCGCCGACCGAGCGGCTCCATGGCGAACAGGGATGCGGAGAGCACCGCCAGCACGGCCAGCAGGCCGCCGGCGAAGTACCATGGCATCGCAAAGTTCGGGATGTCCTGGCGGATCCAGTGCATGGTGATGGTGGCGTCGGGCACGCTCGTACCGAAGTCGACGAGGGCGACTTCGCTGGAGGTGGCGTCCTCGAGGGACAGTTCGGCGGTGCCGTTGCCGCAGGCGGTCTTGGTCCACATGTCCGAGTCGGCGAAGCTGACCTGGTTCTCGGACTGTGAGGCGGTGCCGTGCGTCTCCTTGTCGGAGGTCGACAGCTGCTCCCACGTCTCCAGGCCGGTGATGCGCACGTAGGATTCGCCGGACAGCCAGCCGGCGGCGTCCTTCGCCGAACCGATGGCGATGCAGGCGGTGTCGACGTCCGTGTCGACGGCGTCCTGCTGGTTGCCCTGTTCGGTCTGGTCCGCGGTGGCGCGCGCCTCGTCGCCGCCGTCCACGCTCACGGTGACGGCATTGTCCACGAGGTCCAGCACTCCCGGGTCGACGAGCAGGTACCGGGTGTCCTGCACGGTGGCCTTCGCGTTGATGCTGGGGCTGGGCTTCCAGATGGTCGAGTTCAGGATGCCGAATACGATGCAGGCCACGGCAAGCAGCCCGAAGATGGGGGTGACCACACCGCGCATGATCTTGGCATGGCGGGTCGGCCCCGGGTGGTGGCGCGGCTCGCTGTGTTCTTCCTGGTCGTCTGTCTTCACACCGCTCATTCTACAGGGGACCCCGGCAGTGTGCCCTCGGGGGAATATGGGGTGCGGCCGGAATCGGTAGGGCCGGCGTGCGCACGAGGGGCCCGGACGGCGGCGGCGCGCGCACGATCGCGGTGATGGGCGGATGTCTTTTCGCGGCGGCCGGGCATGCGGTGAAAGCTCCGTGAAGGAATGTGAGACGGCATGGTCCAAATCGTGGCGAACGGATAGGGTTGGGACTCATGACATCGAATGCACGTACCCATAGCATCCTCACGCGGCTTGCAGCCGCCACCGCCGCCGTGGCCCTCGGCCTCGGCATGGCCGCCTGCGGGGGCGACTCCTCCTCCGACGCCTCCGCGTCGGCCAGCGTATCCGCCACCACTGCCGAACTGCCCAAGCTCGAAGGCGTCACCGCCTCCGGCAAGCTCGGCGAGAAGCCAGAAGTGAGCTTCAAGGCGCCGCTGTCCGCGGAGAACAACGCCGCCGCCATCCTGCAGGAGGGCGACGGCGACGCCCTCGTCAACGGCAACCGCATCTGCATGCAGCTGACCCAGTACGGCCTGACCTCCGGCGAGGAGGTCGCCACCACCTGGACGGACGACGTGCCGGACTGCTCGCTCATCCTCGACGAGGACAACCTGCCCGGCGACGCATCGAACGCCACCCTGGGCCAGATCGCCAACCAGCTGCTGACGGGCAAGAAGGTCAACACGACCTTCGCCGTGACCATCAACGACGGCAACGACGAGGACCAGTCCTACATGCTCGTCGCCACCGCGACCTCCCAGTCCAAGGACTATGAGGTCGCCCAGGGCAAGGCCGTGACTCCGCCGTCCGACCTGCCCAAGGTCACGATCGGCGACGGCGGCAAGCCGTCGATCGACATGAACGGCTACAAGGGCTCCGACAAGCTCGTCTCGCAGACCCTGATCGAGGGCGAGGGCCCCGAGGTCGCCGAAGGCACCTACGGCGTGGTCGTCAACTACACCGGCTGGCTGCTGGACGGCACCCAGTTCGACTCTTCCTGGGACCGCGGCCAAACCTATGACGCGGTGCTCCAGAACATGATCCAGGGCTGGCAGGAAGGCCTGGTCGGCCACACCGTCGGCTCACGCGTCCTGCTGGTCATCCCGCCGGACCTCGGCTACGGGGACCAGGACAACGGCGAGATCCCCGCGAACTCCACGCTGGTGTTCGTGGTGGACATCCTGGGCAAGTACTGATTCGGCAAGAAAAGCAACTATCCAGGTTGCCGCCCAAATGTGTGTAAGAAATCGGCCCTCAAGTCTTCTCTCGGTTGGCTTGAGGGTCGATCCATATTCCGGCGGCTGACAGTGCATGCCCAAAAAGAGTGTAAGGGACACGCTCCAAGACGTTGCAATCATTGACCTCGGCATACTCATGGTCCTACGACCGTCGTTGACCAGTGTCATGCGACGACTCGCGAGTGCCCGATACAGCAACGCAATAGGCAACAGCGGCGGCGCCTGTGGTGTTGAGAGATATCAAAATGGGGCGCATCCCTAGTATCCCGTTTCTCAAAAGCCCGGTATTCCGCCATTTTTCAGAGACTCATGCCGAGCCATACCGCCCTGAATGATATCTCTCAACGAAAGTCGTACAAGAAGCCCCGACGTACCGGGATACCTCGGGCCAATATCGACCAAATGCCTTTCATGTCCACTGTCCCTGTACACACTTTTAGACGGTAGCCCGACTTTCTGAGGCGGGAACGGGTATCAGGGCGGAAAAACAGATGTTTTTCCGCCCTGATACCCGTTCCCGCCTCAGAAAGTCGCTAGGCGTACACTAGCCACGTTTGTCAATCAGTCCACGACATCGTAGTACTGCACTGTTGCCTTTATCTCCTTGGCATCTACTTGCTGCGCCACTACTTCAAATTTGACTTTTTCGCCGGCCTCCCACAAATTAGCACTGGCGTATCCCTCGGTCTTGACTCCATCCGCGTCATACAACCCAACAACAATGGAGACATTTTCGAATGACAAATCAGATGTATTTTCTCCAACCGCCGTATAGGTGTAGTAGTCCCCATAGTCTTCCTTCTTCTTCTCGAACTTAAGGGAACTCACGAGTTTTTCAATTGTTTCCTTCTCATTGCGAGATTGTGCTGCACTAGTGCCATTGGCAACCAATTCATCCAAAGTGGCTTGGTCCTTCGCGGACCCCATCTTTAGGCCATAATCTTCAACAAACGTCTTGAGGATTTCCGTCCGCTTATCGAAGACCTTGGTCCACTGCTCGTCATACTCGACAGAACCATATCTGTAGTTGTTAATTACATCCATTGATTCCTGAAGTACATTGAGATAAGCAAGTACTTTCTCCTGCATCTTCGTATCCTTGAATTGCTCAGTTTTCAGGGGAGAATCTGCATCTATCTCTGCTTGCACTCCCTTCCTGACTTGAGCCTTTGCCTCCTCATTGGTCTCAGTCGTGCCATCAACTATCTCGAAACGTTTTGCCAGACCATCTGCAATGGTCGTCATAGCATACTCATCGGCGTACTTCGTCTCTTCTGAGGTATTGGATGATCCGCAACCAACCAACGAAAAAGCAAGCGCAATACTTATCAGGGCATATAGTCCCTTGCGCCATTGCAACACGTTCATGATACTTTTCTTCTTTCTCAATTCTCAATCAACCATTAGTCGGCAAAACCACTAATTACAGAGGTCCTGCCGGTTCCCATGGTAAGGCAATCTTCATCGCAAGTGAAAATCGCCTGCTACACCTGTGTCTTGGTGATCAACTGTCTAGGTGTACCTCTGCTATAGATATCATTTCTGAACTACAAAATGGCTTCTTTCCCGTATCACAAGGAAAGAAGCCACCCGGAGTTGATTTATCAATATGGTGCTAGAACAGCTTCAGGCTCCCGTCGTCGGCGCCTCGCATCTCGTCGTAGTCGAGCAGCAGGCAGTCGAAGCCTCGGTCCTCGGCCAGGACGCGGGCCTGCGGGGCGATGGTCTGGGCGGCGAAGATGCCGCGGACGGGGGCGATCAGGGGGTCGCGGTTGAGCAGCTCGCAGTAGCGGGTCAGCTGCTCGACGCCGTCGATGCCGCCGTGGCGCTTGATCTCGATGGCCACGTGCACGCCGTCGGCGTCGATGGCCATGATGTCGACCGGGCCGATGGGGGTCGGGTATTCGCGCCGCACCAGCTTGGCGCCTTCGCCGATGCGTTCGATCTGCTCGGCCAGCGCACGCTGCAGGTGGTCCTCCACGCCGTCCTTGATCAGGCCGGGGTCCTCCCCCAGGTCGTAGCTGTCGTCGGCGTAGATGTGCTGGAGCGTCACCTCGAGGACGTCGTTGGATTTCGTGGCACAGGCGCGGATGACCTTCTGCGGAATCGGCGTGGCCGGGTCGTCGTCCGCCTGCTCGGGCGTGATGTCGGTGATGGTGCACGGCGACGCCATCCAGTTGAGGGGCTTGTAGGAGCCCAGTTCGGAGAAGATGAGCAGGCTGTTGTCCGCCTTGATGAGCAGGACGCGCCGTGCGAGGGGAAGGGTGGCTTGCAGTCGGCCGGTGTATTCGGCACTGCAGTCGGCAACGATGATACGCATGCGCTCCACTGTATAAGAAATTGTTCGTTTTTTCGAACAGAATCTAGGAGGGTCCGGTCGCCCCACGGGACAGCCAGAAGCGCCGCGCCATGCGGGGCGACAACCGATTTTTGGTTGTCGCCCCGCATGGCGCGGCGCTTCTGGCTGTCCCGTGGGGCGACCGGACCCTCCTAGATTCTGTTCGAAAAAATAAACAATTTCTATGTGGCCCTATGTAGCCCTAGGTCACTCCGCGTACTTCAGCGGCTGCAGGCCGCTTTCGTCGATGGGCTCGTTGGCCGTGGGACGACCCTTTTCGACCACCACGGTCAGCTTGTTCGAATCGAAGGAGATGAATCCGGAGGTCACCTCGAAGGAATGCTTGGTGCCGTTCGGCTCGGTCACCACCAGCGGGCCCTCCTCGATTACGGAGAGCACCGGCTCGTGGCCCGGCAGGATACCCATGCCACCGGCATAGGCCGGCACGAGCACCATCTTCGCCGTGCCGCTCCATACGGGGCGGTCGGCGGAGACGATGTTCACGCTCATGGTGTCACCGGCCATCGTCACTCACCGTATTCCTTCTGCATCGCGTGCCACTTCTTCTCGAGGTCCTCGATGCCGCCGATGCCGGAGAAGGCCTGCTCGGGCACCTGGTCGTACACGCCGTCGCAGATGCGGGTGAAGGCCTCGATGGTCTCCTCGGCGGGCACGTAGGAGCCCGGCACACCCGTGAACTTCTCGGCCACGTAGAAGTTCTGGCCGAGGAACTGCTCGATCTTGCGGGCGCGGTTGACGATGGTCTTGTCCTCCTCGCCGAGCTCGTCGATGCCGATCAGGGCGATGATGTCCTGCAGTTCCTTGTTGCGCTGCAGGATTGCCTTGACGCGGTTCGCACAGTCGTAGTGCGCCTGGCCCACGTAGCGCGGGTCGAGGATGCGGGAGGTGGAGGCCAGCGGGTCGACGGCCGGGTAGATGCCCTTCGAGGCGATGTCACGGGACAGCTCCGTGGTCGCGTCGAGGTGGGCGAAGGTCGTGGCCGGGGCCGGGTCGGTGTAGTCGTCGGCGGGCACGTAGATGGCCTGCAGCGAGGTGATCGAGTGGCCGCGGGTCGAGGTGATGCGCTCCTGCAGGGAGCCCATCTCGTCGGCCAGGTTCGGCTGGTAGCCCACGGCGGACGGCATGCGGCCCAGCAGCGTGGAGACCTCGGAACCGGCCTGCGTGAAGCGGAAGATGTTGTCGATGAACAACAGCACGTCCTGGTTCTCCACGTCGCGGAAGTACTCGGCCATGGTCAACGCGGTCAGCGGCACGCGCAGACGGGTGCCCGGCTGCTCGTCCATCTGGCCGAAGACCAGCGCGGTCTTCTCGAGCACGCCCGCCTCGTCCATCTCGCCGATCAGGTCGTTGCCCTCACGGGTGCGCTCGCCGACGCCGGCGAACACGGAGACGCCGCCGTGGTTCTGAGCCACGCGCTGGATCATCTCCTGGATGAGCACGGTCTTGCCGACGCCGGCGCCGCCGAACAGGCCGATCTTGCCGCCCTGCACGTACGGGGTCAGCAGGTCGATGACCTTGATGCCCGTCTCGAACATCTGGGTCTTGGACTCCAGCTGGTCGAAGGCCGGCGGGTTGCGGTGGATGGGCCAACGTTCCTTGATGACGATCTTCTCGTCCGGCTTCTTGTTGAGGATGTGGCCGGCCACGTCGAACACGTGACCCTTGGTCACGTCGCCGACCGGCACCTCGATGGGGCCGCCGGTGTTGTACACCTTGGCGCCGCGCACGAGGCCGTCGGTGGACTTGAGTGCCACACAACGGGCGGTGGAGTCGCCGAGGTGCTGCTCGACCTCGAGCGTGATGGTCACGTCCTTGGTCTCGCCTTCCTCGTGCTCGCCCATCTGGGCGATCTCGACGGTCAGTGCATTGTAGATGTCCGGCATGTGACCCACAGGGAATTCGACGTCGATGACCGATCCCTGAATGCGCGTCACGTGGCCGACGATGGGCTCAGCGGCCTCATCGGAAACCGCCGTGGTCTGGTTCTGAGCCATTTCGCGTTCCTACTCTTCCTTGTTGTTCAACGCATCGGCGCTGCCGATGATTTCGGTAAGTTCCTGGGTGATCGAGGCCTGGCGCGATGCGTTGAGCTTGCGGGTCAGGTCGTTGATCAGGTCGCGGGCGTTCTCCGTGGCGGAGTGCATGGCGTTCTGGCGGCAGGCCACCTCGGAGGCGGCCGCCTCGAGCAGGCACTCGTGGATGCGGGAGCGCACGTACTTCGGCAGCACCATGTCGAGCACCTCGTCGAGGCTGGGTTCGAAGGAGTACAGGGCCCGGGCCTCGGGCACCTTGGTGGTGTCGGGCTGGTTGTGGGCGGACTTGTCCTCCTCGACGATCTCCACGGGCAGCATGCGCAGGACGCGCACCTTCTGGACCACCATGTTGATGAACTCGGTGTAGACGATGTAGAGCTCCGATACGCCGCCCTTGTCCTCCGGCTTCATGTAGGAGTCCAGCAGGGCGCTGGAAATCGCGTCGGCGACTTCGACGCCAGGCTTCTCGGTATCGCCTTCCCAGGTCTGCACGAGGGGATGGTTACGGTATCGGTAGTACGATACGCCGCGGCGGCCGTAGACGAACAGCTGCGGTTCCTTGCCGTCCGCCTCCAGCCGTGCGAGCAGATCCTCGGTCTCGCGGATGATCGACGACGTGTAGGCGCCGGCCATGCCTCGGTCCGCCGTCAGGGCCAGGACGGCGACACGGGGGTTGTCGCCGTCCTTCCTGACGATCGGATGGGAGATATGGGAGGAGTGGGATACCAGTGTCTGGACGGCATCGAAAATCGCATCAGTGTACGGCCTCGCGTTGAGCGCGACCTCGCGGGCCTGCGCGATATGCGAGGCGGCGATCATCTCCTGGGCGTTGAAGATTTTCTCCAACGATTCGGTGGAGGCGATCCTGCTCTTCAATGCGAGTTGCGATCCCATACGTCACTTCTTTTCTTCGCTCTTGGCCTTCTCGACCTTGCGGCCCTGTGCCTTGATCTGCTCCTGGTCGACCGGCGTGGCGCCCTTCTTCACGGGCTTCTTGTCCACGAGGGGCTTGCCCTCCTTGGTCACGTAGGTCTCGCGGTAGGCTTCCACGGCCTTGTCCAGCTTGGCTTCCGTCTCGTCGGTGAAGTCACCGGTGTCGCGGATCGTGGCGAGGATGTCCGTGTTGCGGTCGAGGTACTCGAGCAGGCCCTTCTCGAAGGGCAGCACGTCCGCCACCTCGAGGTCGTCGAGCTTGCCGTGGGTGCCCGCCCACACGGAGACCACTTCCTGCTCCATGGAGAACGGCGAGAACTGCGGCTGCTTGAGCAGCTCGGTCAGGCGCGCGCCACGGTTGAGCTGTGCCTTGGATGCCGCATCCAGGTCGGAGGCGAACATGGCGAAGGATTCCAGCGAACGGTAGCGGGCCAGCGAGATCTTCAGCGTGCCGGAGACCTTCTTGAGCGCCTTCGTCTGTGCGGCGCCGCCGACTCGGGACACCGAGATGCCGACGTCCACGGCGGGACGCTGGCCGGCGTTGAACAGGTCGGACTGCAGGAAGATCTGGCCGTCGGTGATGGAGATCACGTTGGTCGGGATGTAGGCGGACACGTCGTTCGCCTTGGTCTCCACGATCGGCAGGCCGGTCATGGAGCCGCCGCCCAGGTCATCGGAAACGCGGGCGCAGCGTTCCAGCAGGCGGGAGTGCAGGTAGAAGACGTCGCCCGGGTACGCCTCGCGCCCCGGCGGGCGGCGCAGCAGCAGCGAGATCGAGCGGTACGCCTCGGCCTGCTTGGACAGGTCGTCGAAGACGATGAGGACGTCCTTGCCGTTGTACATCCAGTGCTGGCCGATGGCCGAGCCGGTGTACGGGGCGATGTACTTGAAGCCTGCGGAGTCGGAAGCCGGGGAGGCCACGATGGTGGTGTACTCCATGGCGCCGGCCTCCTCGAGGCTCTGCTTGACGGAGGCGATGGTGGAGCCCTTCTGGCCGATGGCCACGTAGATGCAGCGCACCTGCTTCTTCGGGTCGCCGGACTCCCAGTTCGTCTTCTGGTTGATGATGGTGTCGATCGCGATGGCGGTCTTGCCGGTCTGGCGGTCGCCGATGATGAGCTGGCGCTGGCCGCGGCCGATCGGGGTCATCGCGTCGATGGCCTTCAGACCGGTCGACATCGGCTGGTCCACCGGGTGGCGGTGCATGACGTCGGGGGCCTGGGCCTCCAGGATGCGCCGACCTTCGCTCTTGATTTCGCCGAGGCCGTCGATGGGGTTGCCCAGCGGGTCGACGACGCGGCCGAGGAAGCCGTCGCCGACCGGCACGGACAGCACCTCGCCGGTGCGGCGCACTTCCTGGCCCTCTTCGATGCCGGTGAAGTCGCCGAGGATAACCACGCCGATCTCACGGGCGTCGAGGTTGAAAGCCAGGCCGAGCGTGCCGTCCTCGAAGGTCAGCAGCTCGTTGGCCATGCAACCAGGCAGTCCTGTCACATGCGCAATGCCATCGCCGGCGGTGGCGACGTATCCCACTTCCTGGGTGGGCGTCTCCGACGGCGTGTACGCCTCGACGAAGTCATCGAGCGCCTTGCGTATCGTGGCGGGATCAATGGTCAGTTCTGCCATGATCACTCCTTATTGTTGTGTATACATTCGCTTCGCGGGTCCTGCCCGCCGCGCGCCCGCGGGCGCTTATTCGTTGATGCCGGCCTTCGCCTTGCGCTTGAGGTTATCCAGCTGCGCGACCACCGTGTTGTCGGTGACCTCGTCGCCCACCTGGATGCGCATGCCGCCGAGGACGTCGCGGTCCACCACGGAATGGATGTGCACCGGACGGCCGACCTTCTTCGAGTAGATCTGCGTCAGGCGCCGTTCCTGGTCGTCCGTCAGCGGGCTGGCCGTGGTCACCGTCACCATCGATTCGCCCATGTGGCGGGAGAACTTGCTGATGAGCCACTGGATGGTCTCCAGGTAGCGGCGGTGGCGCGGGTTGAGCGTGGCGTGCTGGGCCAGGCGCATGGTGACGCGGTCGAAGCCCTTGTCGCCGTACAGCGTGTCCAGCAGCTTGTAGCGTACCTCGAGCGGCCCCTGGTCGTCGGACAGGTCCGCACGGACCACCGGCAGCTCGAGCAGCGAGGACTGCAGCTGCGCCAGCTGGATCGAGACCTGCAGCGTGGTGCCGGCCTTGTCCGCCTGGTACATCATGGCGTCCACCGCGAAGTCCTCCACGGCGTTGTCGATGTCGTAGGCACGGCTCCAGGTGCGGTTCACGAGGTCCGTGAGGATCTCCATGGTCATCGGCAGCACCTTGCCGCCGACGATCTCGTTGAGCAGGTTCACCTTGTCCTTGACGGGGCGGCCGGGGTCGGTCAGCGCGCGTTGCAGACGCGGGTTGCAGTCCAGCACGTAGGTGATCGTGAACAGTTCGTTGCCGATCTCCCACGCGTCGTCACCGGATGCGCTGAGCCGCTGGGCGAACGAATCGCGCGACTCGCGATCGGCTACACGTGATGCCTCTCCTCGCATCGGTCACCTCCCTTCCTTGCACCCAGGCACTACTTGGCGCCCTGTTCCATGTCAGCGAGCATCTTGTCGATCATGTCGCTCTGCACGCTCTGGCTGCTCAGCTCGCTGCCGAGGATCTTGCCGGCGAGCTGCGTGGCAATCGTGCCGACTTCGCCCTTGAGCTGGACCATCGCCTTCTGCTGCTGCGACTCCACGGAGCGCTCGGCATTGGCGGTGATCTGCGCGGCCTCGGTCTCGGCACGCGAACGTGCGTCGGCGATGATGTGCGAGGCCTCCGCACGGGCGTCGTCGCGGATCTTGGACGCCTCGACGCGGGCGGTGCTCAGCTGGGCCTGGTACTTCTTCTTTGCCTCTTCGGCTTCCTTCTGGGCCTGTTCGGCCTTGGCCATGCCGCCTTCGATCTTCGCGGCACGCTCGTCGAAAATGGACTGGAACTTCGGCAGGAAGAACTTGTAGAAGAACACGGCCACGATGATCAGGATGATCAGTGACCACACGATGTCGTACAGCTCGGGGATGAACAGGTCTACACCGCTCTTTTCTTCGGCCATGACGAACATGCGTCCTCCTCCTTTCATGTCCTGGTTTGGATACGTCGGTTCTTGCTGCGATCAGTTGAAGATGAACGCGGCCACGAAGCCGAGCAGTGCCAGGACCTCGACGAATGCCAGGCCGAGGAACATCAGGGTCTGCAGGCGGCCACCGAGCTCGGGCTGGCGCGCAGTGCTCTCAATCGTCTTGCCGATCAGGATGCCCAGGCCGATGCCGGGGCCGATGGCGGCCAGGCCGTAGCCGACGACGTTCAGGCTGCCGGAGACCTCGGCGAGAGTGATGAGATCCATCATGGTTGTTTCCTTTCATGCTTGTTGCGAGGGCGTTCCCCGGGCAACGAACTTGTGGGATGTGCATGTCCCCGTGGTCAGTCGACCTCGGGATAGCTCATATTGATGTACGCAGTGGTGAGGATGGCGAAGATGTATGCCTGCAGGCAGGCCACCAGGATCTCGAACAGGTACATGAACATGCCTGCCGCGAAGGTGAGGACGCCGAAGGGCGCCAGGACCTTGTTCACGACGGCGACGAGGAAGTACTGCGTGGCGCCGAGGCACAGCGCGAGGATGAGGTGCCCCGAGACCATGTTGGCGAAGAGTCGGATCGTCAGGGAGAAGGGGCGGATGATCAGCAGCTCAAGCAGCTGGATCGGCGCGAGCAGGATGTAGACCGGCCACGGCACGCCCTTGGGGAAGAGCTCGTCACGCAGGAAGCGTCCGAGGCCCTTCTCGCGCACGCCGGCGATCCAGTACTGGCAGAAGCACCACATGGCGAAGACGAGGGGCAGCGTGATCGTGGCCGAGGCCGCGATGTTGAAGCCGGGGATCTCGCCGCACAGGTTGAAGACGAGCAGGGTGAGGAACACGGTGGTGACCATGGGCACGTAGCGCTTGCCGCGCACCTCGCCCATCACCTGGTAGACGATGTCGTTCCTCACGAAGTCGATGAGCCACTCGACGGCGCCCTGCCAACGGCCGGGCACCAGCTTGGCGCGAGCGGCGGTGATGCCCAGCACCAGCAGCATGATGATCGTGGCGAGGATACGCACGAGGATGATGCGGTTGATGGCGAAGGGGGTTCCCTGGAACAGGATCTCCGGTGGCATGAAGTCGTTGATGCTCGGCTTGTAGTCATTGAAATTCGAGCTTGCGGCAAGTGCGGTCATGCCCATGTGCAAACCATCAATCATGCAAGCCTCCTGATCTTCTCGTAATGTCAGCTGTAAGTCTAATCCACGTTCCCATGCCCAATGTGACATGGAGATTTCATGACAAGTGCCTAGAAATTCACCGAAACGTGATTATTGGAGCGCCAGTGGACATCGCCGCGGACGCCCCGGGACGCCGTCCGCGCGCACCGGCCCGGGGACGGAAGCACTCAAGGCCTTCTGTCGGCATGGGTCGGCACATATGTGAAGGTATGTTCGCCCAGCGCGTGTCACGGACGGATGACGCCGTAACCGTCATGGATGAAGGGACGGAAGCCGTCGGCGCGCGGCGAAGACGGCTCGTGGCGCACCACGTGGTCGGTGGCGGCCATGCCGTGCTCGCGCAGCGCGGGCACCTCGCGCAGGTCGTAGGGCGTCATCTGGTACACCCAGTTGAGCCAGTTGCGCCACAGCAGGTTCGCATGGGCACGCCAGGAGAACAGGGGTTCGACGGTCGGGTCGTCGTTGGGGAAATAATTGGTCGGGAACGGCACGTTCGTCAGTCCGCGGTCCATGTCGCGCCGGTATTCCTCCGCCAGCGTACCGCGTTCGTACTCCCAGTGGCCGAGGGCGAAGACCTCGCTGAAGTCGCGGGTCGCGATCAGTCCGGGGCCGGATTGTGGCCCCCAGGTGAGCACCTGCAGTTCCGGGTGGGCGGCGAGGTTCGCCTCGTCCACGCCGGCGACGCGCGAGTGCGGCTGCAGGCAGATCTCGTCGAAGCCGTTGGTCAGGAAGCAGTATTCGTCCTGCAGGAACTGCGGGAACACGCCGAAGATCTTCTCGGGCAGGTCCACCTTGCGTACGCCGTAGCGGTGGTACAGCGCGCCCATCGCACCCCAGCACAGGTACATGGTGGAGAACACGTGGCTGGATGCCCAGTCCAGGATGCGCTGGAACTCCGGCCAGTAGTCGACCTGTTCGAAGGGCAGGTGCTCCACGGGCGCGCCGGTCACGATCAGGCCGTCGTAGCAGTTGTCCTCGAATGCCTCCAGCGGCTCGTAGAACTTGACCAGGTGGTCCGCGCTCACGTGGGTCGACTCATGGGAGCCGGTCTTCATGAAGTCGATCTCGAGCTGCAGCGGCGACTTCGACATAAGGCGCAGCAGCTGGGTCTCCGTCTCGACCTTCTTGGGCATGAGGTTGAGGATGACCATCTTGAGCGGGCGCACGCGCTGGCGCTCCGCCTCCGGCTTCTCGAGCGCGAAGATGCGTTCCGAGTCGAGGATCTCGCGCGCGGGCAGCCCCGCTGGAATCTTGATAGGCATGGTTTCATTATGGGCGTAGGTGCGAACGGTGGTGGGTGTCGTGGTGGGGTTTGGGGGTTGCGGGTGGGCGTCGGTGAGAAATTGTTCATTTTTTGAACACAATCTAGGGCGAGCGGCCGCGTTGCGGCCCTGCTCGCGCCCTAGATTGTGTTCAAAAAATGAACAATTTCTCACCGACGCCCACCCGCAACCCCCAAACCCCACCACGACACGCCGTGATTTGACATCTGCGCCCACAAGCGTAAGTTAAATAGCGCTGCTTGAAGGCAGCCGACGCGGGGTGGAGCAGCTCGGTAGCTCGCTGGGCTCATAACCCAGAGGTCCATGGTTCAAATCCATGCCCCGCTACCAACAAGGCCGCCGGTCATCGTGACCGGCGGTTTTTCATATCCGCACACAGCCGGCAGTCGTCGGCATTCCACGCACCTCCGCAGGTGCCGCCCCTCCCCTTCCGCCGCGGCACGGCACCCATACAACAGCATTCCGGCAATGCGCTGAAGTTGCTTCCCGTAGCTGAATCCCCCCGAATCCCGCCGATCCCATGTCTATATTGAGGGCAAATGACTATGGCTATACAAGGAGGTCATATGACTCAGGCTACGAATACCGCGCCTCTGGCAGGCATCAAGGTGATCGACTGGACGCAGGTCCAGTCCGGTCCTTCCTGCACCCAGATGCTGGCTTGGATGGGCGCGGAGGTCATCAAGCTGGAGAAGGTCAACGGCGGCGACCCGACGCGTAACGAGATGAACGACGTCGATGGCTCCTACTCGCTGTACTTCCTGCAGCTCAACGCCAACAAGAAGTCCATCACCCTGGACATGAAGGATCCGGAAGGCAAGAAGATCCTCACCGACCTGCTCAAGGATGCGGACGTCTTCGTCGAGAACATCGGCCCGGGCGACGTGGAGAAGCTCGGCTTCGGCTGGGACGAGGTCCACGCCCTCAACCCGAAGCTGATCATGGCCTCCCTGAAGGGCTTCAACAAGGGCTCCCGCTACGAGCATGTCAAGGCCTTCGAGCCCGTGGCGCAGTCCGCCGGCGGCGCAGCTTCCACCACCGGTTGGTTCGACGGACCGAACAACGTGCCGACCCAGTCCGGTGCCGCCCTGGGCGACTCCAACACCGGCATGCACCTGCTCATCGGCATCCTGACCGCACTGCTGCAGCGCGAGAAGACCGGCGAAGGCGTCTACGTCTACCAGTCCATGCAGAACGCAGTGCTCAACCTGTGCCGCATCAAGCTGCGTGACCAGCTCATCCTCGACCACCTGGGCGAGCTGTCCTACTACGCCTGCTACCCGGGCTACAAGTGGGGCAAGGCCATTCCGCGCGCCGCCAACGCCGAGGGCGGCCTGGTGCTCGGCTGGTGCTACCGCGCCAAGGGCTGGGAGACCGACCCGAACGCGTACGTGTACATCGTCATCCAGCAGTCCGAGAAGGGCTTCGAGCAGTTCTGCAACGCCCTGGGCTTCCAGGATTGGCTGACCGACCCGAACTTCAACACGGCGAATGCCCGTGACGAGCACAAGGCCGAGGTGTACAAGCGCGTCGAGGAATACACGATGCAGTACGACAAGGACACCCTGACCAAGGAACTGGGCGCCAAGGGCGTTCCGGTCGGCCCGGTGCTCGATTGGTACGAGCTCGAGAACGACCCGGACCTCAACTCCGACGGCACCATCGTGACGATCGACCAGGAAGACGCCCGCGGCGACTTCAAGACGATCGGCATGCCGTTCACCATGAGCAACTACACGCCTGACTACCAGCGTGCCCCGAAGCTCGGCGAGAACAACGAGGAGATCCTCAAGTCCCTCGGCTACACCGACGACCAGATTGCCGAACTGACCGCCAAGGGCGTCATCGGCGGCAACGACGGCGTCAAGGCCGACCTGGTGGCCCCGGCCTCCAAGTGAGTCGTCTTCACTGACGCGAATGCCCCGCACGTTCCCCGTACGGGGCATTCCCATATCCGGCACCCATGATGGTAGTTCCCGATCTTAAAGCGGGCACCCGCCCGGGAGCATTTCCTGAATTAAAGCGGGCACCGGCTTGAAGAATTTTCTGTTCTTCAAGCCGGTGCCCGCTTTAATTCAGGAAATGCTCCCGGGCGGGTGCCCGCTTTAAGATCGGGAACGCAGGAGGATCTCCTCCAGGGCGGCGATGACGGATTCGGGCATGTGGGACTCGGCCAGGTCGGCGTGGGGGGCACCGGCCTGCATGTCCAGGGCGCGCAGGCCTGCCAGGGCGGCGGCACCTTGCTCCGCAATCATCGAGAAGGTGACGTCCTTGGTCAGGTTGGGCATCTGCGCATCCATGAGCACGCGCCGGCAGTCCTCCGTGGCCGGGTCGTCCGCCGCGCGCAGGCCGGACGCCTCGACGCGCAGCACCGCCGAGCGCGGCACCGCGCGCACCGTCACGGACAGCGTGAGCGTCGCCTCGTCGTACTCCGCCACACAGTCGACCGGTGCACCGTCCACCGTGGCCGTCACCGCGCCGGGGGCATCGCCGACGCCGCGGAAGGCCACGGCCCAGTCGCGCACCTCGGGCACGGCCGCCGCGTCGCCGCGCACCGCACCGACCGTGAAGACGACCGCATCGTCGCCCCACTCCTGACGCAGATCGGTGAGAGCCGCCCGACCCTGCCGCACGTGCGTCCACTCGCCGTCGTCCTCGTGCAGCGTGAAGCTGCCGTCGCCCGGGAAGGCCAGCACCCGCAGCAGGCGCGGATTGTCGGTCGAGTTCAGCGCGTCGGGGCCGTCCAAGGTCTGCAGGGGCACGATGCCGCCCGCCTTGGCGAAGGCGGGAATCCGCTCGATGCCGCGCCAGGCCGCCAGGCGACGGCCGCCGGGCCTCGGCGCACGGTAGCGCCGGCCGTCGAAGAAGTCGAACCACTCCCCCTGCGGCAACCACAGGTCGGTGCGCGCCAACCGCGAGACCGGGTCGCGAGGCCGCACCACCGGCGCCACCACCAGCTCGGAGCCGAAGCGGTACTCGTTGGGGTAGTCGTAGGCCTCCCCTATTCCCGGGTCCTGCCAGTACATCGGCTCCACCAGCGGCCGCGCCCGGAACGCCGTGCGGTAGTTCATCGTATGCAGGTACGGCAGTAGCCGCTGACGCAGCCGCAGGGCCCCGGCCATCGCATGGCGCACCGGCTCCGGGAAGTTCCACGGCTCCTTGCCGGAGAACGGCGAGGAGCTCGAATGCAGGCGGTTGATCGGACTGAAGACGCCGAACTGGTACCAGCGGGCCTCCAGCTCGTCGTCACGCCTGCCCAGCATGTGGCCGCCGATGTCGTGGCTCCACCAGTCGTAGCCGATGTTGGCCGCCGTGGCCGTGAAGCGCGGCTGGAACTCCAGCGAACGCCAACTGACGATCGTGTCGCCGGAGAAGCCGATCGGGTACCGGTGCGAGCCGGGGCCGGCGAAGCGGCTGAAGGTCATCGGCCAGCGGCCGCTGCCCTCCTTGCCCGCCTCGTCCAGCGAGTCGAGCCAGTGGACGTGGTTGAGCATCCACAGCGGGTCGAGGCCGCGCTGCCGGGTGACGCCGCCCTGCTGCCAGTCGATCCACCAGAAGTCCACGCCGTCCGCCGCCATGCGGTGGTGCATGTCCAGGTAGGCGTCCAGGAAGCGCGGGCTGGAGGGATCGAAGGCCACCGGCTCGCCCGACTCCGGGTCGACGCCCATCGCGCGCGCCACCGCCGGGTACTCCTCTTCGAAGGCGCGGATGCCGTCGCGCGGATGCTCGTTGAGCGTCACGCGCATGCCGCGGTCGTGCAGGTCCGCCAGCAGCCTCGTCGGGTCGGGGAACAGGTCGCGGTTCCAGGTGTAGCCGGTCCAGCCGGAGCCGTACTTGGGGTCGGCGTCGGTCAGGTGCCAGTCCATGTCGATCACCGCGACGGTGAACGGCAGCCCCTCGGCACGGAACCGGTCCATGAGGTTCAGGTAGCCGTCCTGATCGTAGCGGTAGAAACGGCTCCACCAGTTGCCCAGTGCCCAGCGCGGCAGCAACGGCGTCGGCCCCGTCAGCCGGTGCCAGTCGCGGATCGCCTCGAGGAAGCGCAGCCCGTAGGCGAAGACGTAGAGGTCCACCCGACCGGGGTCGTCGACGCGCGGGACCGGCCACGTGCCGAAGGGGTTGTCCTCGCCGCCCACCGTGGCGGCGTCGTCGAGCACGTTCGATGCGGAGTCGTCGAGCACCGCCCAGCCGTCGCGCGAGAGGATGCCGTCGCCCAGCGGCGTGTCGCCGTCGACCTCGTCGAGGGTGCGGGCGGTGCCCAGGAGGTTGCCGCCGCCGCGCTCGCCGTAGTGCCAGGTGTTGAACTGGCTGCCGGGCACGCCCTTGACGACGATGGAAAGCCCCTCCTTGCTGAAGGGGCGGCCGTCGTAGTCGAGCAGCAGCGCGGGCGTCTCGATGCGCACGCCGCCGCCGGTGCGGCGGATGTCGGCGTGCACGTCGCCGCCCAGGTCGCGGTTGAGCACGACCTGCGTGGGGCGGTCCTCGAAGATGCCGTCGTCTGACCATTCGAGGCGCACGAGGGAGTCGGTGATGGGGCTGATGCGCCAGTGCTCGCCGCTGACGGTGCGGTCCGCGGGGACCTGCGGGTGCAGGTTGGCGGTGAACTGGCTGAACGAGGGATGTGTTGCCATGCTGCTACCTCACTTGCCGCTGCCGGAGGCGATGCCGGCGATGAACTGCTTCTGGAAGATGACATAGATGATGATGACCGGCACGATGGCCAGGCTGGTCGCGGCGAACAGGCCGCCGTAGTCGGTGCCGTACTGGCCATTGAACTGCTTGAGGCCGACGGCGAGCAGCTGCTTCTTCTCGTCGCTGATCATGAGGAAGGGCCACAGGTAGTCCTCCCAGTTCCACAGGAAGGTGAAGATGGCGAGCGCGGCGATGGTATTGCGGCTCATCGGCAGGATGATGCGGTGGAAGATGCGGAAGTCGGAGGCGCCGTCGAGTTTCGCCGCCTCGATGAGTTCGTCGGGGATGCCGGTGATGGACTGGCGGAACAGGAAGACGCCGAAGGCGCTGAGCATGCCGGGCACGATAAGCGAGGCGTAGCTGTCGAGCCAGCCGAACCGGGTCATCATCTCGTACTGGGGGATGATGGTGACGGCCCACGGCACCATCATCGTGCTCATGACGAGGCCGAAGAGCAGGTTGCGGCCGCGGAAGCGCATCTTGGCGAAGACGAAGCCGAGCACGGCGCTGGTGTAGATGATGATGACCGTCTTGACGATCGCGATGAACAGCGAGTTGCCGAACAGGCGCAGGAAGTCGAAGCGTTCCTGGATGGCGACGTAGTTGTCGACGGTGGTGGGCGCCGGGAAGAGGCCGCCGGTGACCTTGACGATCTCGCTGTTGGGGGCGAAGCTCGACAGGAGCATCCAGATGAAGGGGACGATGGTGATGAGCGCCGCGATGAACAGGAGCACCGTGAGGATGACTCCGGCGACGGTGACGCGGGTCTTGGCACGGTTCATGACAGTCCCTCCGTATCTCCCGATACCTTGAACATGATGATGGTGAGCACGCCGGTGAAGAGGAACAGGACGACGCTCATGGCGGAGGCAACGCCGAAGTTGTACTTCTGGAATGCCTGGTCGAAGATGAGGTAGCTGATGGTGTAGGTGGAGGTTCCCGGGCCGCCGTCGGTCATCACGAGCATCTGCACGTAGGCCTGCAGGTAGCTGATGAGCGAGGTGATGACGATGAACAGCGTGGTGGACTTGAGCAGCGGCACGGTGATGTGGAAGAAGGTCTGTACGCCGTTGGCGCCGTCGATGGCGGCGGCCTCGTAGACGTCGCTGGGCAGGTTCATGATGCCCGCCAGGTAGAGGACGGTGGCGTAGCCGAAATCCTTCCAGATGGTCATGAGGATGATGGCGGGCAATGCCCACTTTGGGTCGTGCAGCCAGTTGATGTCGAGTCCGGTGACGCGGTCGATCATGCCGAACTGCGGGTCGAACATCCACATCCACACGAAGCTCACGGCCACGAGGGGCGTGATGGTGGGCATGTAGAACAGGCCGCGCAAGGTGTCCTTGAACCTGACGAGCCTGGAGCTGAGCAGCAACGCGAAGCCGAGGCCGAGCACGACGCGGAAGACCGTGGCGACCGTGCAGAAGACGGCGGTATGCCACATGGAATCCCAGAACAGGCGGTCCGTGAGGATCTGCCTGAAGTTGTCGAATCCGACCCATTCGTAGGTGCCGACCAGCGGGTTCCAGTCGTGCAGGCTGCCGGCGAAGGCCTTGATGATCGGGTATGCGAGGAACACCGCGAAGTAGGCGACGAGCAGTACGACGGCTATGTTGCGGAAGGAGAAGATGCGCGCGCCGACTTCGGCGTATCCGCGATTGCGGCGTCGCGGCTTCCTTCCCTTCGGGTGTTCGGATTCGGCAATGGCCTCCGGCTCGGGGGCGGCCTCCCATTGTGCGGACATGGTGGCGTTGGACATCGTTGTCCTTCCTTTCCCTTCCTGGCGGCGGCCGGTGTGTCAGGGCGGGGACGGCGTCCCGCACCGGACACACCGGCCAGGTCACCTGCGATGAACGCGCTCAGTGGCGCTCATCGTAGTAGGCGTACTTGTTCTCGGCGGAGACGAAGTCGGAGTTCTTCATGTCCGTCTCCATCTGCTGCTGGGCTTCCTTGATGGACTGCTCGATGGACTTGCCGTTCTGGAAGACGTTCTCGAAGGCGGTGGTGGCGCTGGTCTCCATGGTCGAAGGCATGGAGCCGGGCCAGATCAGGCGGTCGACGCGCGGCGCGATGGCGGCCATGACGGGTTGGGCGAGGATCTCCTTGTCTTCCTGGAGGCTCTTCTTGGCCGGGAAGGAATTGAGCTCGCGCACGGCGGTGCGCACGTAGTCGTCATTGGCCAGCAGGTAGCGCACGAAGTCCTGGCCCACGGCCTGCTGCTCGGCGGAGGCGTTCGCGTTGATGCCGGGCGTGGACTCGCCGTTGTAGCGGTCATAGGCGAAGGGCGTGTCCTTCGAGGGCGTCGGCGTGGCGAAGACGCCGTACTCGATGTCCGGGTACTTCTCCTTGAGCGTGCCTTCGAGCCAGCCCCACGCATAGACCATTGCGCTCTGGCCGTTACCGAAGCTCTGGGAGTAGTCGTTGCCGAAGTTCGCGGAGCCCACACGGTCCTTGTCGTAGAGGTCCTTGAGGAACTGCATGTTCTCGGCGGTCACCGAGTTGTCGTAATCCGGCTCGGTGCCCTTGTCGTCGAACAGGACCTGCCCCTTCTGGTAGTTGAGGCCTTCGTAGATGGCGCTATAGGCGTCTCCGTTGACGTTGAATCCGGCCTGCACCATCTTGTTGCCGTCCCACTTGGCGAGTTTCTTCGCGACCTCGCGGAACTCGTCCCAGGTGGTGGGGATGTCCGCGTCGGTCAGGCCTGCTTCCTGCCACAGCTTCTTGTTGTAGTAGATGTTGCCGGTGTTGATGACGGAGTCGATGTACTTGGCCTTGCCGTCCGTGATGTGCACGGAGGCGGTGGTGTAGTCGGCTTCGAGGTCCTTGGCGTCGATGTCGTAGTCGGCGGCGTAGGGACGCACGAGCGCGTCATAGGAATTGTGGATGTTGAAGACGGCAGGGCCGTTCTTGCCCTTGAGCACGAGCGGAAGCTTGGTCCAGTAGTCCTCCCACGCCACGTTCACGGGCTTGATGGTCACGTTGGGATGGATCTTGGTGTAGCCGTCGATCATGTCGATCACCGGGTCCGTGCCGGCGCTGTTCCAGCTCCAGTAGTCGATGGTGATCGGCTTGCCCTCGTTGACCAGGTGGTTGGGGTCGTAGGTGACGGTTTCACCCATGGTGGGCAAGCCCTTGTCCGCCTGGGTGTCGGTGACGCCCTTGGCGCCGCCGGAACCGCAGGCCCCAAGCGCCGTCGAGATGAAAACGGTTACAGTCAACGCGGAAACAATGCGAGAAATTTTCATGGCTTTCTTCCTTACCTCGTTGTAAGTCGTTTAGCAAACAAGGCAAGTATAACGCCGATAGACCAGTGTCGCAACTTTGTAACCGGTTACAAATGAAACGGGTTACATTTCATGGCTTCCACGGCGTGTCGTAGGTCGAGCCGCTAGAATGCGAACAGGCATATCACGCAGGGGCCACGGCACAAGGCAGGCAGCTCGTCGCAGCCCAGGACATCGGCGTCGGCACGGAAAGGACGGCACATGAAAGCGAGCATCGAGGACGTGGCCCGTCGGGCAGGCGTTTCCACCGCCACCGTCTCACGCACCTTCTCCAAACCGCATCTGGTGTCCGAACATACGCGCCGCAAGGTGCAGGAGGCCGCCGACGAACTCGGCTTCTTCGTCTCGCGCAGCGCCGCCATCCTCAAGTCCGGGCGCATGTACCGGGTGGCGCTGCTCTTCGGCGGCACGCAGATCGACTGGTTCACCGCGCGCATCATCGAGGGCCTCAACTCCGTCCTGCGGGACGCCGGCTACGACCTGGTCGTCTACCCCATCGGCGACGACGAGGCGCGGCAGGCTTTCTTCGACGACCTGCCGGTGCGCGGCAACGCCGACGCCGTCATCGTCTCGTCCTTCGACGTCGGCGAACGCCAACGCCAACGCCTTGAGCAGGCCAAGGTACCGCTCGTGGGCATCAACTCCAACTCCCCCGCCTTCTCGGCATCGGTGGGCATCGACGACAGCCAGGCAGTGACCACGGCCATGCACTACCTCATGAACCTCGGTCACCGGAACATCGCCTACGTCTACGAGAAGTTCTCCAACAGCCTGCAGTACTCCTCCCATGCGCGCATCGACGCCTTCGAGCGGATCTGCGGGCAGACCCCCGGAATGCAGGGCACCATCTACGACATAGATCCGGGCGTCGAAGTGCGCGGCGCGGTCATCGGCGCCCTGGTCAACGCAGCCGAACGCCCCACCGCGTTGCTGTGCCACCAGGACTCCATCGCCATCCCCTTCTTCTTCACCATGCAGCAGAACGGCCTGCGCATCCCCGGGGACATCTCCGTGATGGGCTTCGACGACTCCCAGTTCGCCGCCGACGTCGGCCTGACCACCATCCGCCAGGACCCCGTGGCCTCCGCCGCCGAGGCCGCCCGCCTGACCATCGACCTCATCGAGGGGCGCCCGCCCGAGGATCCCCACCTCATGTCCCCCACCAGCCTGGTCATCCGCAGTTCCACGGTCGCCCCCGCCGGCTGAGGCGTCCTCCGGTTATACATTTTTCGACGCAGAAAAATTGTGTAGGCCTTGGGGCTGCACAAATGCAAATTGTGCAGCCCCAAGGCCTACACAATTTCCTCAGGCCCAAAAAATGTGCAAACCGAGGCGCCCCTGGCAAGCGGTCCGCATGCTGTCAGTACGGGCCCCTTGCCTCTGGCGTTATAAGGGGCGTCGACACGCCGTCGGACAGCTGATTTTCAGCTGTCCGACGGCGTGTCGACGCCCCTTATATGGATGCTGTCATCAGGCGCACAGCGGGACCAGCCAGATCCACAGCAGGCAGGTGACGGCGAACGCGACGGTGGAGACCGCGGTGGTCGAGGCGCCTTCCTTGACGTAGATGTTGTAACGGCTGGAGATGATGATGCCGGAGAAGGCCGGCGGCAGGGCGACGGCCATGACGAGCATCGACAGCTTGGTGATGTCGTGGCCCATGCCGCACAGCAGGCCCACGCCGAGGAAGGCGGCAGGGGTCAGGATCAGGCGGTAGAAGGTGTTCCACAGCGTCTCCCAGCTGAAGGAGAACTTCACGGTGGCCAGCGCCAGGCCGGCGGCCAGGACGGCCACGCCGGAGTTGGCCTTGGCGATCAGGTCGAAGGTCGGGGCGAAGGAATCCGGGACGCGCACGCCGATGAGGACGAGCACGATGGCCAGCAGCGGGGCCCAGCAGACCGGCTGCTTGAGGGCGTTGATGATGGCGGCGAGGTTCTGGTTCTTCTTCTTGCCCATGTTGGAGGACTTGGAGACCATGACCTCGACGGTCTTGTCGGCCTTGGCATCCTTGGCCGGGTCGACTGCCACGTCGTCCTTCGGGGCCGGGGCCTTGACGGTCACGTCGCCCTTGGCTGTGGTGGTCGCGGCAGCGGAGAGGCGCTCGCGGTCCTTGGCCTGGCCGAGGTTGATCAGGTACATGCCGATCGGGATGGTGACGGCGTTGACGACGATGGAGATGATGGCGATCACGAGGTTGGTGCTCACGGAGTCGCCGTAGATCGGGTCGAGCACGGCGAAGCCGAGGAAGCCGATGGTCGGAGAACCGGCGATCAGGGCGCAGACTGCCGCTTCCTGGATGCTGTGCTTGAACATGAGACGGCACAGGTAGTAGCAGAGCATGAACATCACGATGATGCCGACGAAGCCGATGGCCGTCAGCGTGGCGTCGGCACCCAGCTCGGAGCGGGTGGCCTTGACGATGGAGATGAAGAGGGCGGCAGGCAGTGCGACGTTGAGCACGAGCTTGTTGAGACCTTGGCGCTGGTCATCGTCGAAGTAGCTGAGCTTGCCGAAGATATATCCCAACGCCATGATGACGATGATCGGGACGATATCGTTGATCAATATCTTTTCCATGAGGGTTCTTTCTTCTTTGCTTTCCTTCAGTGAGGCAAGGACGCAGGGCGGAATGACATGGCTCGGGGCGTCCCGACCGACTGGTCGGGACGCCCCGAGCCATCACGTCAGTCCGTGCGCCAAATCACATGTGGGCGCCTTCGATGTACGGATCGGAGGTCATCTCGGAGGTCGCCAGCGGGCCGACGACCGGCTTCGGGTTGAGGTTGGAGATGTGGCCGGATTCCTTACCCGCGTACTCGGCGAGCTGGACGTGCACGAAGCTCGGCTTGCCGGAAGCCACGGCTTCGCCGACCATCTGCTCGACCTCCTCCGGCGTGGTGGCGTAGTAGCCGGTGCCGCCGAAGGCCTCGATCATCTTCTCGTAGTGGGCATCGTAGGTCAGGGTCAGCGGGGACGGGTCGCCGTCCTTGCCGAGGTTCTCGAAGTCGCCACGGTAGATGCCGCCGTTGTTGAGCACCACGAAGGTGATCGGCAGGTTGTAGCGGCAGGCGACCTCGATCTCCATGCCGTCGAAGCCGAAGCCGGAGTCACCGCCGATGTACAGGACCTGCTTGCCGGTGGCCACGGCAGCGCCGATGGAGTAGCCGACCGCGCAGCCCATGACGCCCCAGGTGCCGCAGTCCATGCGGTGGCGGGGCTCGTAGATGTCGATGATGTTGCGGCAGTCGTCGAGGGTGTTGGCGCCCTCGTTGGTCAGGATGATGTCCTTGTGCTGGTCGTAGACCTTCTTGATCGCGCCGAGGGCGTCGTAGTGGCCCATCGGCACCTTGCCGGAGTTGATGCGGGCGGCGAACTTCTCGTCGTTCTGCTTCGACTCGGCCTGGATGGCGCCGAGCCATTCGTCGGAGGCCTTCACCGGGGTCTTCTCGAGGCCGGCGTTGAGCATGGTCATCGCGGACTTGATGTCGCCGACGACAGGGCAGGCGATCTGGCGGGCGTTCTCGATCTCGTTGGGGTCGATGTCGATCTGGATGAACTTGACGTCCGGGTTCCAGCCCTTCTCGCCGAAGTTGAGCATCCAGTTGAGGCGGGCGCCCACGAGGAGGACCACGTCGGCGGTGCGCAGCGCCAGGCTGCGGGCGCTGGCGGTGTTGTGCGGGTCGTCGTCCGAGATGAGGCCCTTGGCCATGGACATCGGCTGGAACGGGATGTCCGTCTTGGAGACGAATTCGCGGACCTCGTCCTCGGCCTGTGCCAGGGCGGCGCCCTTGCCGACGAGCATGAGCGGGTTCTTGGCCTCGCTCAGGAGCTTGAGGGCCTCGTCGATGGAAGCCTGGGCCGGCGGCATGGCCGGAGCCGGGTTCGTGGCCGTCCACAGGGCGGCGGTGGCGGCGTCGGCGTCCATCGTCTGGGCGACGGCGTCATCCGGGAAGTCGATGTAGACACCACCGGGGCGGCCGGAGCATGCGATGTGCATGGCGCGGGCCACGGCCAGCGGGATGTCCTCGATCTTGTCGATGCGGAAGGATTCCTTGCAGAATGCCTTCGCGTAGTTCATCTGGTCGAGGCCCTCGTACTCGCCTTCATGCATGTCCACGACGTGACGGGTGGAGGAGCCGCCGATCATGATGACCGGGAAGCCGTTGGTGGTGGCTTCGAGCAGCGCGGCGAGGCCGTTGAGGAAGCCGGGCGCGGAGACGGTCAGGGCGATGGCCGGGCGGCCGGTCTGGAAGCCTTCGGCGGCCGCGGCGTTCACCGCGTCCTCCTCGTGGCGCATGCCGATGTAGCGCATGCCCATGCCCTGGGCGATGCGGGCGAAGTCGGTGACGGGAATGCCGACCACGCCGTACATGTTCTTGATGCCGTTGGCCACGAGGGCCTGGGCGAGGTAATGGGGCGAATCGGTCAGGTTCGTCCCTGCGGGCGTTGCCGCAGCGGTTGTGGTGTCTGCCATGTGTGTTCCTCCTCAGGAAACAAAATCTGCATGTGCGATTTGTTCCCGACTCTAGGAGGCCGCAATGGGAGCCGGCTGGGTTTCATGCGCTTAGCGAATTTATGCGCTCCTAGCCGATTGGCCCGCGTTCTTCCCCGAAGTATGGCCATGTCCGCGGCCCTGTCCGGAACCGTGGTGGCGGCGTCGGCGCCGGGGGTGTTCGCGCTGCCATGCGATGGCCTCGTCGTCGGCAGCCTGCTCGACGCTCTCCGCCACGGTCTCGGCGGCATGGCCGGCGGCCACGACGAAGTCCATCAGCCCCGCATCCTTGTCGTCCTCGTTGGCCTGGGTGCCGGCACGCACCTTGTCGACGAGCTGCGCCCAGCCGGAACGCGCCAGCACGTCGATGTCGGATCCGTAGATGCCCACCGGATAGCCGAAGAGGAAGGACACGGCCACGGCGAGCCCCAAGAAGGGCGCCATGCCCCAACCGAAGATCTCGCAGCCGAGCAGGAAGGCGGAGACGGGGCAGCGGTTGAAGGCCGCCAGAAAGCAGATGGCGCCCACGGCCGCCCCGAAGAGCGGGTCGGCGCCGGTCATGACGAAGCTGGCGGAACCCAGCAGGCCGCCGATGCAGAAGGACGGCATGATCTCGCCGCCCTTGAACCACAGGCCCAGGCAGATCACGGTGAGCAGCATCTTGATGGCGAAGCCCCAGGAGATGTCCGGCGTGCGCAGGATCTCGTTGAGCAACGCCCCGCCGGAGCCGGTGTACCGCCACCAGCCGCACGCCGTGACCAGCACCGCGTAGAGCAGGCCGCCGACGACCACCCACACGTAGTAGTTGTGCCGGATGCGCATGGTCAGCGACTGCAGCAGGCGGATGGCGAGCGCGAAGACGCTGCCGCCGAGGGCCGCCGCGATGCCGATGATGACGCAGGTGCCGACCATGTGCCAGTCGAACTGCGGGACGGGCACGGTGACGATGATGTCGCCGATGCGGAAGGCGCTGGAGACGCCGTAGGCGACGAAGCAGGCCAGAAGCATGGAGACGACGTAGCGCAGCTGCACGAAGCGCATGAGTTCGAGCACGAGCATGCAGGAGCCGAGCGGCGCGAAGAAGAGTGCGGAGAAGGTGGCGGCCATGCCGGTGGACGCGATGTAGCGGTTGAGGCCGGTGTCGTCGCGGGCGTCGGCGTGCCAGATGTCGCGCAGGTGGAAGGGTTTGCTGATGGTGGTGCCGAGGCTGGCGCCGATCTGCAGGGCGCCGGCTTCCTTGCCGACGGAGCCGCCGCCCATGATGGTCATGCCGGTGGCGAAGAGGATGCCGGGCGCCAGGAGCGCGGAGATGGGCTTGCCGGCGCGCATGCGTTCGATGACGGCGTCGGTGGTCAGGTTGAGGGGCAGCTTCCACCAGCGGTACATGAGCAGCTGGATGGCGCCGAGGACGGGCAGGAACCACAGCAGCCAGGTGGCGTGTTCGAACAGGTGCCGGGCCGCCTCGATGCACAGGCACAGCAGGACGGAGGCGAAGCCGCAGGCCAGGCCGCACACGACGGCGAAGAGCATGTGGCGCAGGACCTGGCGGATGTCGATGCGCTTGAGCGTGCCCTGGCCATCGCCGGGTACGGACGTATCCGACAAGTGTGGTGAGGGTACGCTCATGGTAGTCTCGTCCTTTCCGCTCGGCTACCCGTATGATAGCGCGGCTTCCAAGGCCCGGTTCCGCGGTTGCGCCACCTGACGAATGTGCCCGTCAGGCGGCGCGGCCGCGGGCACGGTCAGGCCGTGGCGGGCGGTCCGCCGTGCCGTCGGCGCCGGACCAGCGGGACGGTGCCTGCCACGGCCGCCGCCAGTGCGGTCAGACCGGCCGCGAGGATGGAGGAGCCGGTGACGGCGAGCGGCGTTTCCGGCTCGGATGCGGGCGGCTCGGCCACGGTTACGGTCTCCCCGTCCACGCCCAGCAGGTGCGAGGCGAGGATGTCGCCGTCCTTGCCGACGACCGCGGCGCGCCAGTGGACCAGGCCGGCCCGTGGCGAGCGCGTGGCCTGGCTGTGCACGACCTGGCTGCGCTGCGTGGGGTCGAGTGCGATGCCCGTGTCGACCATGAGGGTGCCGTTGGCGTCGGGGTCCTCGTCCTCCCCGACGGCCGCATAGGCCTCGAAGGTGACGGTGGCGCCTTCGGGGACGGTGCCTTCGACGAGGGCGGTGTCGTGGAAGTCCTCGTCGACCAGGACGCGTCCGGGCTGCACCTGCGTGGTGATGGTGACGTCGGGCACGGGTTCGCCGTCGCCGTGGACGCGGGTGCGTTCCCAGCCGTCGTCCCAGGCGCTGGCGGCCGGCAGGACGCGGTCGTCGCCGGCGAAGGACCACACGAAGACGTACCAGCCGGGCCGGTCGGCCTCGAGCCGGACGGGTTCGCCGTGCGCGTCGGGCTCTCCCCCGCCGACGCGGATGCGTCCGTTGGCGGCCGGGTAGTCCCAGGTCCCCAGGAGCCGGTGGTGCTCGTCCTCCGCGGGTTCGTCGGTGCCGTCGGGGCGCCATGCGTCGTCGTCGCCGCCGACGCCGTCACCGGTCCACCAGACGCGCACCTGCGCGTAGGGCAGGTCGGCGCCGATGCCGAGCGTCCCGTCGCCGGCGAAGTCGCCATGGTCCTTGGGGAAGCCGTCCACGGTGATGGTGTCGGTCAGGGAGGAACCGACGTGCGCAGTGTGCTCGCCGACCATGGATTCGACGGCCACGCGTGCGCGGGTGACGTTGGTCTCGGCGGTCTCGAGGAATCCGCTGACGCTGTCGTGGGCCAGCAGTTCGCGCACGCGGTCGTCCTGCGCGTCGCGGCGTACGGCCCACACCCAGGTGCCGAAGCCGCCCCGTGCGGCGAAGTCGGCGGTGCCGTCGGCGCCGTCGAGGGCGCGCACCTCGCGCGCCCGGCCGGCCGCCTCGAAGGTGACGCTGGCGTGGGCGGCCGGCCGGTGCCCGCGCGCGGCGATCGTCTCGAGGAACTGCGTGGCGTCCTGCCCGTCCGGGGCGGCGAGCGGCCGGTCGAGCTCGTCGGCGCCGATGCCGTCGAAATACCAGCCGTCGGCCCTGACCTGTGCACCGTCGGGCCACACGTTGTCCTCGCCGGGCAGTTCCAGCGTGACGGTGTCGGTGACGGGTGCGCCGGGTTCGAGGGACTTGGGGGCGGTGCTGGTGCGGATCGCGGGCGCGAAGGTGAGGCGGACCGGGATGTCGACCCCGTCCAGGGCAGTCAGGATGCCGGGGCCGAGGCGCACGAGGTTCTGCGAGCTGGTGACCAGCTCCATGGAGGGCATGGTCGCGGTGCCGCCCACGGCCATGGTGCCGTCACCTGTCGCGCGCCACGCCACGCGCGCGCCGTCGGCGCCGGTGGTGCCCTGGTAGTGGCTGCCGCCGTCGGCGAAGGCGGCGTCGCCGGACAGTTCCAGTGCGAAGGGCACGCCGGCGATGTCCTGGCCGTCCTCGTTGCGTACGTGCACGTGCACGGTCCCGTCGCGCCTGCCTTCGCCGTACGCCGCCTCGACGGCGATGCCGGCTGGGGTCAGGGCGCGGGCGCGCGCCTTGAGTTCCTCCGCCCGGGTGAAGATGCGTGGCTGGATGCGGTACAGCAGGGCGCGGTTGGCCTGCCATCCATCAGTGCCGGTGCTGGTGTCGTAGGCGTCATGGACGATCACGGCGAGCGCCTGCTGCGTGTACTGGTCGTCGGTGACGTGCTGGTAGGCCTGCAGCAGGACCGCGACCTGCCGGTTCTCCTTGGTGTCCGGCAGCTCGGTGGCCGCGCCGACCACGTAGTTGGACAGCTTGGACTGGTCGATGCAGTAGTAGCGGCGTTGCTGTGCGTCGTAGCCGATGGGTCCCAGCCGGTATTCCATGCCGTCGTGCACGTAGGTGTAGTAGTCGTCGGCGCCAGGACGGGTCAGGGTGGTGTCCTGCGCGTAGGTGGCCACGCAGGGCGGCGCCACCAGGCCGACGGCGGCCATGCCCACGGCCAGAAGGGCCGCCCATCGGCCCAGTCGGTGTCGGATGCCCTTGATCTTCATGTGCTCTTCGGTCCTTTCCCGGGGCCGTCCGTGGACCCCGATGTCCACGAGCTTCACATATGCGGCGCCGCCGTTCCAAGGCGGACGGGGTCATGTGGTCGGAAGGCCGTCGTTCCGGCGAAATGTGGATAACCCGGGGCGTTCCGGAAGGCACTCCGCAACCATCCCGTCGTCCACATTGTGAACGACCGTTCCGCAATCGTTCGCATCCGTCACCCGTTGTTCAAACGTGGGTTCTACAATGGCGGCCATGAACGAAGCATCACATGCTGAAACGCATACCACATCCAATACGTCCACTTCCCGCACGCGCAAGCCGCGTGCCACCAGAAAAGCTTCGCAGGCGCCCTTGGTTGGGTCGGCGCCCGCCACCGCCATCGCCGCCAAGGAACCGGGCCGGTTCGGCCGCGTCGCCATCTACGACGTCACCCCCGGCACGGGGGCCAACGGCGTGGCGCCGCGCGTCGCCCTGGGCGAGCCCTTCGCCGTGGGGGCCACCGTCACCATGGAGCCGGGCCGCACCGCCGGGGCGACCGCCGTGCTCAAGACCTCCCGCGGCCGCGTGATGGCCCGCGTGCCCATGGCCCTGGCGGATGCGGACCAGGCCCGCTTCACCGCCCTGCTCAAGGCCGGCGAAGCCAGCGACCTCGCCCCCTGGGACGGCGGATTCGCCGACGTCGCCAAGCAGCTGGGCACCTGGAAGGTGTCCGTCGAAGGCTGGCAGGACTCCTACGTCGACTGGTACCGCGAGGCCTCCCGTCGTCTGGCCGCGGGCCACGACGCGGACATCGCGCTCACCGAGGGCGCCGCGCTCCTGGTCCGCTGGGCCGCGGCCCGCGACACCGGCTTCGACGCCGACACCAAGCGCATGCTGCGCGAGACCGCCAAGGCGATGGGCGACAAGACCATCCCCGCCGCCGACCGCGTGGCCATCGCGCACACCGACGAGATCGTGGCGCTGCACGCCGCCAGCCCGCTGCGCGACGGCGTGACCGCCAGCCAGGACCAGGTGTTCCACGTGGAACGTTCCCAGGCCGCCGGCAGCGCCTGGTACCTGTGCTCGCCGCGCAGCGAAGGAGCCACCCGCGACCCGCAGACCGGCGCCACCGTCCCCGGTACCCTGCGCGGTGCGATGGCCTCCCTGGAGCGCATCCAGGCCGAGGGTTTCGGCATCGTCGCCCTGCTGCCGGTCTTCCCGCTGGGCGCCCAGGAGGAGACCACGGCCAGCCCGGCCGCCCTGAGCACGCCCACCGACCGCCCCGCCCCGATCGCCGTCGGCAACGAACACGGCGGCTTCGATGCCATCGACCCGCAGCTGGGCACCATGGACGACTTCAAGGCATACTGCACGCGCGCCCACGAACTGGGCATGGAGGTCGCGCTCGACCTGACGCTGGCCTGCGCGCCGACCAACCCGTGGGTCGCCGAGCACCCCTCCTGGTTCCCGCACCGCGTCGACGGCACCGTCGCCGTCGACGGCACCGTCGTGCCGCTCGACTTCGACAACGCCCTCGACGAGATCGAGCGTGAGACCGAACGCGTCATGGAACACTGGATCGAAGCCGGCGTCACCGCCTTCCGCGTCGGCACCTGCGACGCGCCCGCGCGCTTCTGGCAGGACGTCATCGCCGCCGTGACCAAGAAGCACCCGGCCGTCCTCTTCCTGTCCGACACCTTCACCACCACCGCCGAGACGCGCGCACTCGCCTACGCCGGCTTCACGCAGACGCGTTCCGCCTTCCCATGGCAGACCATCAAGCCGCAGCTCGACACGCTGCTGGCCGCCGTGAACGGCGACGCCGCCTACTGGCAGCGCGATGCCTTCTGGCCCGCCACCCCGGACACGCTCACCGACTACCTGCGCGACAACGGCACCGCCGGCCACGCCGTGCGCGCCGTCCTCGCCGCGCTCGGCTCGCCCAACTGGGGCATCCCCGCCGGCTACGAGCTCGTGGAGGACGCCCGCCGGGCCGACGGCTCCATGGACCGCCCCACCGGCCCGCTGGCCGTCACCGTCCGCGACTGGGAACGCACCGACGACTACGGCATCGCCCAGCTGGCGGCCAGCCTCAACCGCGTGCGCGCACAGCACCCCGCCACGCGCAGCTACCACGACCTGACCGTGCTGCCCAGCGCCAACCCGGCCATCGTCGCCTTCGCCCGCTTCGTGCCCGCCGAACTGACCGGCACCGGCAAGCCGGACATGCTGATCGTGGTCGTCAACCTCGACTGCACCGGCGAGCAGCAGTCCTCGATCCACGTCGACCTCGACGCCTTCGGCCTGCCCACCGACGGCACCTACAAGGTGCATGACGAGCTGACCGGCCGCGAGTTCGACTGGAGCTGGGACAACTTCGTGGCGCTCGCCCCGTGGGCCGACGTCGCGCACGTGCTGAGCGTGGAGTTCTGATAAGAAATTGTTCGTTTTTGAACAAAATCCAGGGGCCGCCCGCCCGGAGTCCCTCTCCCGGGCGGGCGGCCCCTGGATTTTGTTCAAAAAAACGAACAATTTCTTAGAGGAGTCAGTGTAAGGTGGGGAACCGTACCTATTACATCCTGACCAAGGAGCATCACCATGGCAGATACCTTCAACGTGGTCGTCGAGATCCCGCGCGGTTCCAAGAACAAGTACGAAGTGGACCAGGAATCCGGCCGCGTCTTCCTCGACCGCACCCTGTTCACCGCAATGGGGTACCCGGATGACTACGGCTACATCGACGGCACCCTCGGCGAGGACGGCGACCCGCTCGACGCCCTGGTCATGGTCACCAACTCCGTGTTCCCCGGCTGCATCGTGGAATGCCGCGCCGTGGGCCTCTACCACATGGTCGACGAGGAAGGCGGCGACGACAAGGTGCTGTGCGTGCCCGCCGACGTACGCTACGACCACATCAAGGACATCGACGACGTCTCCGAGTTCCACAAGGCCGAGATCAAGCACTTCTTCGAGCAGTACAAGGCCCTGGAGCCCGGCAAGGAAGTCATGCCCGGCGACTACTGGGCGGACGCCGCCACTGCGGACAAGGAGATCGAGGCCGCCCGCGAGCGCCTTGCCGCCAAGCAGGCCGAGGAGCACGCCGCCGACCTCGACGACTGATCCTTCCTCCGGCAACGGATAGGAACGGAGCCCCGCATCGCTGTCAGTGCGCGATGCGGGGCCTCACGTGTTCCTTATATCCCAGAGAAGTCGCGAGCCGAGCGCAGGGAAACGCCCCGCTCACACCAGCCACATTACCAGAGCGGCCACACCCACGGCACCACCTGTCAACATGACGGACAACAATCCGAAACCGATCCAGGTGCAGCGGGCCCCGTCGAGCGGCCTGGCGTCGGAGACCCACTGGCGCCCCACCCACGCCAGCAGGACCGCGACGACGGCCACGGCCGCCAGGACCGCCATCCGCGCAGCGTCGGGGGCGCTCGCCTCGTGGAACATGACGGGCAGGAAGCACCAGCCGGAGGCGCAGACCGCGGCGACGCCGTCGAGGTCCATGTGCCCCATCTGCACGATCATGTCGGGGCGGTCGCGGCGCAGCATCTGGCGCAGGAAGCCGCCGACCACCAGGACGGTGAGCAGGGTGGCCGCCGCCGCCAGCCATCCGGCGCACACCACGGCGGCGCCGGACAGGTCATGGTCCCGCCCGGCGACCTCGAAGACGAGGGTGCCGACGAAGGGCGTGCTGGCGGCAACCATCGCGCACAGGCCCAGGACGACGGCGATGACGCGGCCCGCCGCGAGGTCGCGCAGCGGGCTGAAGAATTCAAAGAGGACGAGCATGACGGCCACGGCGAAGGCCGTGAAGGAGAAGGTCGCCGACGTCGTGTTGCCGGACCCGGGGATGCAGGCGAGCGCCACCAGCCCCGCGTAGGCGACGAGCTGGACCAGCAGCGTCCACCACCACGGCTTCTGCGGTTCCCCGACGCGCTTGTCCTCCTGTGACTGGCGTACGGCCCCTGCCTGGGTCATCTCCACACCTCCGTGCTCCGTTGCCGGCTCCTTGTGCCGTCCTGTCAGCTCCAATGTAGCCGCCGGTATGGTCGCGGGCCGCCGTCCACGACGCCGTCCGCGTGACGGGACGACGGCCCGTTCCGGGAACGGCAGCGACTACACTGTTGGCGAAGCGGGACCACGGTGCCACCGTCCCCGCCGACATGAACGTACCTACAAGGGGGCTCCCGGTGACCGACCTGACACTGATGACTTCCTCCACCGACCCTGCCTCCGTACTGCCCTCGCTGGCGCTGCTCTCCCACCGCGTGCGCGTGCTGAACATGGATGCCGCCAGCCTGGTGAAGATGCCCGAGAACACGGTCCTGCTCCTCGACGCCCGCGACGACCTGGCGGAGGCGAAGACCCTCTGCCGCCTCATCCATGCCTCCGGCCTGGCCATCCCGATCGTGCTGATCCTCACCGAGGGCGGCTTCCCGGTGGTCAATGCCGAATGGGGCGTCACCGACGTCATCGTCGCCAACGCGTCCCCCGCCGAGGTCGAGGGACGCCTGCGCCTGGCCTCCGAGCACGGCGCCATGCACTTCTCCACGGCCGCCGCCCAGCCGGCCGACACGTCGCAGGAGGACGGCCTGATCCGTTCCGGCGATCTGGTCGTGGACACCAACGGCTACACCGCCCAGCTGCGCGGCCTGCCCATCGACCTGGCCTACAAGGAGTTCGAGCTGCTCAAGTACCTGGTGCAGCATCCCGGGCGCGTGTTCACCCGCGCGCAGCTGCTGCAGGAGGTGTGGGGCTACGACTACTACGGCGGCACGCGCACCGTGGACGTGCACATCCGCCGCCTGCGCGCCAAGCTCGGCGGCGAGTACGAGCACATGATCGGCACGGTGCGCAACGTCGGCTACCGCTTCGACCCCCCGGAGAACGAGGAGGAGCAGGCCCGGGCGAAGGCAGGCGCCTGAGCGCCCGTTCACCGCTCCCACCGCGCACCGCGACGCGCGTATCCTTGGATGGGCACACGACCGAGGAGGCGACCATGGCTGCATGGCGGGAAACGAAACGCGCACGTCTGCGCAGGATGCACGAGGAGTACGGCACCCTGTGCCGGTTCATCCCCACCGTCAAGTGCCAGCTTGACTTCAGCAGCCCCTTCCAGCTGCTCGTGGCCACGGTGCTCAGCGCGCAGACCACCGACAGGCGCGTCAACGAAACCACCCCCGAGCTCTTCGGCACCTACCCCACCGCCCAGGACCTGGCGGACGCGGTGCTCGAGGACGTCGAGCAGATCATCCGCCCCCTGGGCTTCTACCACGTCAAGAGCGAGCACATCATCGCCCTGGCGCAGGGACTGGTGAGCCGCTACGACGGCACCGTCCCGCACACCATGGAGGAACTGACCGCGCTGCCCGGCGTGGGCCGCAAGACCGCGAACGTGGTGCTCGGCAACGCCTTCGGCATCCCCGGCTTCCCCGTGGACACCCACGTGATCCGCGTCACCGGGCGCCTGCGCTGGCGCGACGACTGGGACCGCGACCACCCCGATCCCGACCGCATCTGCGAGGAGATCACCGCCTGTTTCCCGCCCGCGGAATGGACCGACCTGTCCCACCGGCTCATCATCTTCGGCCGTGCCGTCTGCACCGCCCGCAAGCCCGACTGCCCCAAGTGCCCCCTCAGGGACACCTGCCCCGCCGCCCCCGCCTTCCTGGAGCGCTACGCCGCCGAGGCCGCCGAGAAGCGTGCCAAGCAGTCAAGGCGGCGAGGGCGCAAACGTTAGGGTCGGGAGAAGAACCGGAAAGGGGGCTGGCACCCCGTATGGAAGCCCGCACACCAGGGATTTCCAACGGCTCCTACTACACTCGGACACCATGAGCAAGCAACGCCACCGTTCCCCCTGGATCCTCCTCGCGGCCGCACTCGCCACCGTCGCCATCGTCGCGGCGGTCGTCGTCTGGGTCGTCAAGCCGAAGGGACTGCCCGGCATCGGCAACGCGTCCGGCGGTTCCTACACCGTCGGCCTGACCGACCGGCCCAGCTCCCTGGACATCCGCACCAACGACGAACGCGCCGTCGAGCGCGTGCTCGTGGGCAACGTGTACGAGACGCTGCTCACGCACGACTATACGGAGAACAACAGCGCCATCAAGGCGAACCTCGTGGCCCGCTTCTCGCAGAGCGACGACGGACTGCACTACTCCTTCTACCTGCGCGACGGCCTCACCTTCGCCGACGGCGAGCCGCTGACCGCCGGCAGCGTCGTCGCCTCCCTGCAGGCCATCATCACCGACGATTACGTCGGCAAGGACACGCTCGGCGACGTCGCCAAGGTCGCCAACGACAACGACACCACCTTCACCATCGACCTGCACAAACCGAACCCGTCACTGCTCGAGGCACTCACCGGCCGCGCCGGCATCGTCTACAGAACCACCGACGCCGACGCCGACTGGACCACACAATCCCACGGCTCCGGCCCCTTCACCATGGCCGGTGCCGACGGCGACACCATCACGCTGGAACGCAACGACCACTACTGGGGCGACGCCCCCGCCGCCGCACGCATCGACCTGAAGTACTACACGGACCAGAAGGCGATGGCCGCCGACCTCACCGACGGCGCCCTCGACATGGCATTGCCGACCGACGCCGACGTCGCGCAGCAGCTCGACGCGGACAGCGTCCTGTCCGTCGCCCACGGCATGGGCACCGCCAAGACGCTCGTCGCCTTCAACAACGCCGCCACCAGCCCCTTCTCCGACGAACAGGTGCGCAAGCTGGCGCGCACCGCCATCGACGCCGAGGGCATCGCCAAGAGCACACCTGCGGCCGAGGCGCAGCTGTCCGGCCCCATCTCGCAGCTGCAGCCCGGCTACGTCGACCTCGACGATCTCTTCCCCTACGACCCCGAGCAGGCGCTCGCCATGCGCAGCTACTTCCCGGCCGGCTATTTCGAGCCCTTCACGCTGCTGACGGACGCCGCACACGCCGCTTTGGGCACCACCGTGATGGCGCAGCTGACGGCCGTGGGGCTACCGGTGAGCCTCGAGCAGGTGGACGCCGCCGAGCTGAATGAACGCGTGGAACGCGGCGACTACACGTGCGCGCTCATCGACATGGACAATCCGGACGACTACGTGAAGTTCGTGGACGGTTCGACGATGTTCAACTACCAGAACGGCCAGGCGCAGGACGCGTGGCGCGAGGCGCAGGCGGCGACCGACTACGCGACGTGGCGCGAACGGCTGCGTGACTTCGACCGCGTGGTCAGCGAGGACGCAGCCAGCGCGTGGCTGTACACGGGCAAGGCGTGGGTGGCGGCCCGCCAGGGCGTGTGGGGCGTCTCCCCGCAGCTGTCGGACCAGCGGCTCGGACTGGCCCGGATGAGCCGCTGACCGGGGGCACCCGACGGCGCCGGCGGGCCGCTTTTGCGCGGTCCTCCTTGTCACCGACGCTCCCTACACTTTGCCATATGACTGATAGTGCAGACATCTCCATCAGCGCCCATCTCACCGCCCTGCCCGACCGTGTCGGCGTGGACGGCCTTGAGGACAAGTGGCGCGCCGTCTGGGACGAGGACGGCACCTACACCTTCCACAATCCGGGCGAACGCAGTGCCGTCTATTCGATCGATACCCCGCCGCCCACCGTCTCCGGCCATCTGCACGTGGGCCACGTCTTCTCCTACACCCACACGGACATCATCGCGCGCTACAAGCGCATGAACGGCTTCAACGTGCTCTACCCGATGGGCTGGGACGACAACGGCCTGCCCACCGAGCGCCGCGTGCAGAACTACTACGGCGTGCGCGTGGACACCTCCATGCAGTACGACCCCGACTTCGTGCCGCCCTTCGAGGGCACCGACGGCAAGAAGATGGACGCCAAGGACCAGGTGCCGATCTCGCGGCGCAACTTCGTGGAACTGTGCGAGAAGCTCACCGCGCAGGACGAACTGCAGTTCGAGGCGCTGTGGCGCAAGCTGGGCCTGTCGATCGACTGGTCGCGCACCTACCACACCATCGGCGAGCATGCACAGCGCGTGGCGCAGAAGGCCTTCCTGCGCAACCTCGAGCGCGGCCAGGCCTACCAGCAGGACGCGCCGGTACTCTGGGACGTCACCTTCCAGACCGCCGTGGCGCAGGCGGAGCTCGAGAGCCGCGAATACCCCGGCTTCTACCACCGTGTGGCCTTCCGCTTCGAGGACGGCACGCCGATCTACATCGAGACGACCCGTCCCGAACTGCTCGCGGCCTGCGGCGCGCTGATCGCGCACCCGGACGACGAACGCTACCAGCGTTACTTCGGCCAGTTCGTGTACTCCCCGCTCTTCCACGTCAAGGTACCGATCCTGGCGCACCCGGCGGCGGAGATGGACAAGGGCGCAGGCATCGCCATGTGCTGCACCTTCGGCGACCAGACCGACGTGCAGTGGTGGCGTGACCTGCACCTGCCGTTGCGCAGCATCATCCAGCGCAACGGCCGCATCGTCATGGAGATGCCCGACTGGATCGAGGACGCCGAAGGCAAGCGCGTCTTCGAACAGATCGAGGGCAAGACCACCTTCTCCGCGCGCAAGGCGATCGTGGAGGAACTGCGCGAGGTCGGCGACCTGGACGGCGAGCCGACCCCCACGAAGCGCATGACGAACTTCTACGAGAAGGGCGACAAGCCGCTCGAGATCGTCACCTCCCGCCAGTGGTACCTGGAGAACGGCGGCACGGACAAGGCGCTCAACGCCGAGCTCATCGAGCGTGGCAAGGAACTGAACTTCCACCCCGACTTCATGCGCGTGCGCTACGAGAACTGGGTGCACGGCCTCAACGGCGACTGGCTCATCTCCCGCCAGCGCTTCTTCGGCGTGCCCTTCCCGCTGTGGTATCCGCTGAACGAGGCGGGCGAGCCCGACTATGCGAACCCGCTGCTGCCCAGCGAGGACGTGCTGCCGATCGACCCGTCCACGGACATCCCCGCCGGCTACACGGAGGAACAGCGCAACCAGCCCGGCGGCTTCATGGCCGAACCGGACATCATGGACACCTGGGCCACTTCCTCGCTGACCCCGCAGATCGTGACCGAGTGGGCCGAACCGGGCCAGGAGGCCTTCTTCGCATCCACCTTCCCGATGGACCTGCGCCCGCAGGGACAGGACATCATCCGCACCTGGCTGTTCAGCTCCGTGGACCGTGCGCAGCTCGAGAACCACTGCCTGCCGTGGGCGAATGCCACGCTGTCGGGCTGGATCCTCGACCCGGACCACAAGAAGATGAGCAAGTCCAAGGGCAACGTGGTCGTGCCGAACAAGCCGATCGAGCAGTTCGGCGCGGACGCCGTGCGCTACTGGGCGGCCTCCGCGCGCCTGGGCCTGGATGCCACCTACGACGAGGGCCAGATGAAGATCGGCCGCCGCCTGGCCATCAAGCTGCTCAACGCCACCAAGTTCGCGCTGGCGATCGGCCGTGAGGACGAGAACCACCACGTGGCCGACGAGGCCAGTGCCACCTGGGATCCGCAGGACGTGACCGAGGCGCTCGACCGTGCCGCCATGGCGAAGATGGCGCTCGTGGTCAAGCAGGCCACGAACTTCCTGGAACGCTACGAGCATTCCAAGGCGCTCGAGGTCATCGAGAACTACTTCTGGCAGTTCTGCGACGACTACATCGAGCTGGTGAAGAACCGCGCCTACGGCACGCCCGACGCACAGGGCAACGTCCCGGCCGAGGCGGCCGTGAAGTCCGCCCGCACCGCGCTGGGCATGGGCCTCGACGCCTTCGCCCGCCTGCTCGCCCCCTTCCTGCCCTATGCGACGGAAGAGGTGTGGAGCTGGATGCACGCCGGCGAGGGTTCCGTGCACACCGCCGCATGGCCCAAGCCGCTGCCCTACGCGACCGCCGCATTCAACGTGTCCCCGGACGTGCTCGCGCACGCCGGCGCCACCCTGGCGGCCCTGCGCGGCATCAAGTCCAAGGCGAAGGTCTCCATGAAGACCCCGATCGAACGCGTGCGCCTCGCCGTGAGCGACAACGTGCGCGAATCCCTGCGCCAGTCCCTCGCCGACATCCGCGAGGCCGGCCGCGTGATCGGCGACTTCTCCCTGGAGCATGCGCAGGAGCTCATCAACCAGATGCAGTCCGACGGCGACGAGACCTCCGACGCCGCCGAGGAGACCATCGTGGTCACCGAGAGCGAACTGGGCGAGCCCCCGGCGAAGAAGCGCTGAGTGTAGCTCAGGCTCGAGGACAGGCAGGGGGGCTTGGTTCCATATGGAACCAAGCCCCCCTCTGTGGTTGCTCCCGTGCCAGAAATCTCTCGTTTTTTCGTAGGGGTCCTATCACATAGGAACCCTAGGCTTCCGTATGGGGGGGGCACCCCACCGCACACCTGTCCTCGGACCCCACCCGCCTCTGACACCCGTCCTCGAGCCCTCGCACACCACAACCCACACGCCGAGAGTTCATGCCCACCGGCTCGGCGGTCGGCGTAGACGCCGACGGCGAACCGGATTCGTTCTATTCTGGGGCTAACACATACACGGGACCACCCGTGTCCTGCACCAGGAAGGCACACATCACAATATGGGTACGGATCGTTCCGGCGGCCAGCCGCCGGCCTTGGACGAAAAGGATGACATCATCCTCAGCGAGCTGGAGCACGACGGACGGGCCACGCTCGCGCAACTCGCACAGGCGGCCAGCCTCTCGGTGTCCGCCACGCAGTCGCGCGTGCAGAAGCTCGAGCGGCACGGCGTCATCGAAGGCTACCGGGCCATCGTCAACCACGACAAGGGCGCCGACCCGGTGCGCGCCTTCGTCACCGTCACCCCGCTCGACTATGCGCAGGAGCAGTACATCCCCGAACGCCTCGCCGGCGTGCACGGCATCATCACCTGCGACGCCGTCTCCGGCTCCCCCAGCTACATGCTCACCGTGAGCGTCCCCGACTCGCACCATCTCGAGGAACTGCTCAACACCATCCACCGGACGGTGCCGGTGAGCACCGAGACGACCATCGTGCTGCACCGCTACTTCGCCCAGTGACGCCTCCCGTTACATCGGGTCGACTACGCTGGGTGCCATGACTCACGAGCACGACGCCGAGACGGTGGTGGACTCCCCCGACCATTGGCGTGACGAGCAGACCCAGCGCATCGTCCAGCGCATCGACGACCTGCGCCAGTCCATCGACAACGTGGACATGGCCATCATCGCGCTCCTCGCGGAACGCTTCAAGTACACCACCCAGGTGGGTGCGCTCAAGGCGGCCGCCGGCTTCGCGCCCGCCGACTACAAGCGCGAGGACTACCAGATGGAACGGCTCCACCGCCTCGCCGTGGACGCCGGGCTCGACCCGGACATCGCGGAGATGTACCGCGAGTTCGTGGTCACCGAGGCCAAGAAGCGCCACCGGCGCATCGCCGAGGCGGGCGGCGACCCGGGCATCCTCGACATCTTCGCCTGAACCAGGACAGGAAACCATGGCTCTCCCCCTCCAGCGCACATGCGCCGCATGCTGTGCAGCCGCACTCTGCCTGGCGGCCCTCGCCGGCGCACCCGCCGCCTTCGCCGTCGACCAGTCGGCACAGCTGTCGTCATCGCAGGAGTTCGCCTCCCATGACGTCTTCCACGCCGTCGACTCGCGCCGCTACTACCTGGCGGGCGGCGACGGCGCCATCACCCACGCCTCCGCCGCCAAGGCGTCGCCGTGGAAGCTCAGCGTCGACACCAGCGTCGACGGCCCCGCAGTACCCCTCGGGCAGGTCGACGGCGCCAAGGGCCTTGTGCGCGTGCACGTGCGCGTCGAACCCGCGGACACACGCTACTCCGGCCAGCTGCGCACCTTCGCCGCCTTCACCATCCCCACCGACTCCTGCACGGACATCAGCGCCGACGACGGCGTGAGCGTCACCGCGCAAGGCAACGACACGCTCATCGCCGCCACCGCCGACCCCGGGCAGGCACTCGACTTCCACGTCTACGCGACCGCGACGGACTTCAACATGACGCCGCTGACGGTGGCGGCACTGGCCGCGGCCTCCCCCGGTGCCTACGCCGCAGGACTGCGTGGACTGGCCGACCGCTCCGACCAGCTCACCGCCTCCCTGGGCACCGCCACGGACGGCGCGCAGGAGACGCGGCACCGCGAGCTCATCGACACGCTCACCAAGCTGCGCGACCAGGAGCGCTCGCTGGCCGCCAGCACCACGAAAACGCGCACGCAGGCGCACGAACACGCCTTCCGCGCCTACATGGCCGCTTACGTCGGCTCCTACACCACGCACCTGTCCGGTTCGATCGGTTCGAAGACGCAGATGACCGCGCTCATGGGCACCGCCGGCGAGCTCAAGGGCGATACGCCGCTGGCGCACGCCGTCACCGACCTGGCCGCCGCCGTCAACTCGCTGAGCGACGCCCACCAGCATGCCGGTGCCGCCGACGAGGTCGACCGGATCATCACGCGCATCCGCCAGCAGGGCACGACGGGACTGGCGGAGGAGCTCAGGCAGACCGCGGGCGAGCAGACGCGCCTGGGTTCCGAGCAGTATGCGCGTGGCCAGTCGCAGCTGACCGCGGCGATGGTCCCCTACTCCATGGCGTACACGGACGCGTACACGGCACACCTGAGCGACCTGGCGGGCAACGACGTGGCCGCGGCCGCAGCGCACCGTGACGCCGCCGTCGCCGCGACGAACGCGGCGGAAGGCACGAATGCGGCGCTGAAGAAGGACAAGCAAGGCGTCGACGCGGCCATGGCGACGCTCGCCGCCGCACGCGAGCACACAGGCGCCGGCAGCGCCGCCAGGCAGGTGCTGCGCCGTTTCGCCGACCGCTTCGACGGCGGGGATGGCTCGGACGCGACGGCGGCGTCAGCGCCGGGCGATGGCCCGCGCATCATGCAGGAGGCAGCCGCGTGGCGCGAGGCGCACACCCCGGGCGGTCGGGCGCGCACCGCGCTGCAGCGGCAGGTCGCCACGTTGCGCGACCGGGAGGACGCCGCCGGCGGCGAGGACGACATGTCCTCCCTCGTCGACGACAGCTCCGACGGAAACGCCGCCGCAGACGTGGCCAAGTACGCCGGCAAGTTCACCGGCGGCTCCGCTGCGGATGCCGCGCAGGACGACGACGACCCGTCGGCGACGTCCCCCTCGGCCATGGCTCCGAGCGACCTGCTCGCCATGAGACTGGACTTCGCGGGCGTGGGCGACCACTCCGTCTTCCGCCCCTCCAACGGGCAGCTGGTGGACGAGACCACGGCCATCGCCTCCCATGCCACGGTGCTGCGCGCCCTGGCCGACACCCTCGAGCACACCGACTGGGGCAGCCGGGTCACCGGCATGCCCGCCGGAGAGGCGAAGGTGCTGACCACGAGGTTCGTGATGGTGGTCTCTTAGAATCTCTCGTTGTCCGTGGCTGTTCCCGGGGATCCGGAGAATTAAAGCGGGCACCGGGTACGGATGCTTTCCGAAATTAAAGCGGGCACCCGGACGAGGGCGGATCCCAACTTAAAGCGGGCACCGGGTCGAAGAACTTTTCAGTTCTTCGACCCGGTGCCCGCTTTAAGTTGGGAATCGCCCTCGTCCGGGTGCCCGCTTTAATTTTCCGGATCCCCGAGAAAAGCCACGGAAAAACGAGAGGTTTCCCAGAGGAAGGGCGCTCTCAGTGCTTCTGTGCTACGCTGACAGGGTATGGCCAAGAAAAACAAGCTGTTCACTCCCGTCACCCTCCGTTCCGTCAGTGCGCGCAACCGCGTGTGGTTGCCGCCCATGGACACCTACTCCGTTTTCAAGCTCGACGGACGTCCCACCGACTTCCACTACCAGCACTATGTCTCGCGTGCCCTGGGCGGGTTCGGGCTGATCATCGTCGAATCCACCGCCGTCACTCCCGAAGGGCGGATCTCGCCATGCGACCTGGGCCTGTGGGAGGACGCGCAGATCGACTCCTACCGCTGGATCGTGGACGCCATGAAGGCCGCCGGCGCCGTGCCGGCCATCCAGCTCAACCATGCGGGCCGCAAGGGGTCCACCGGCTGCTTCGCCTTCGGCCGGCCCGGCGAAAGCATCCCGCTGGACGAGGGCGGCTGGCACACTGTGGGGCCCGTCGACCGTTCCTACGGCGACCTGCGCCGTCCGCACATGCTCTCCATGGAGGAGATCCACGCCATCGAGGACCGTTTCCGCGACGCCGCCTGGCGCGCCATGACCGCCGGCTTCGAGGCGATCGAGATCCACGCCGCCCACGGCTACCTGCTCAGCGAGTTCCTGGACCCGCTGGTCAACACCCGCGAGGACGAGTACGGCGGTTCGCCCGAACGGCGCATGCGCATGCTCGTGGAGACTGTCGACAAGGTGCGCGGCGTGATCCGTGACGACATGCCCCTCTTCGTGCGCATCTCCGCCACCGACTGGGCCGAGGGAGGCTGGGACATCGAGGCCAGCATCGACCTGGCCCGCGTGCTCAAGGAGCACGGCGTCGACCTGGTGGACGTCTCCACCGGCGGCATCGTGCCCAAGGTGACGGTGCCCGTGCGCCCCGGCTACCAGGTGCCCTTCGCCGACCGCATCCGCAACGAGGCCGGCATCCCCACCAGCGCGGTCGGCCTGATCACCAAGCCCAGGCAGGCCAACAAGGTCGTCACCCACGGCCAGGCCGACGTGGTCGAGATCGGCCGCGCCGCCCTGCGCGAACCGTACTGGCCCCTCAAGGCCGCCCACAAGCTGGGTCTGTCCCGGGACGAGATCCCGTACCCGCCGCAGTACGAACGCGGTGCGTGGCCGCGGGAACAGTAGATGCGCGAGTGGCTCGCATCCATGGCCCCATAAGAAATTGTTCGTTTTTTTGAACAAAATCTTATGGGGAGCCGCTTCACGCAGCGTCCACGCCGACGGCCTCGGCTACGCTGGCGAAGCCGTCCTGGCGCAGCAGCTCGGCCAGGCCCCGCTTGAGGACAGTGATCGTCTGCGGGCCGCGGTACATCAGCGCGGTGATGAACATCACCAGCGAGGAGCCGGCGCGGATCTTCGCGTAGGCCTGTTCGGGGGTGAAGACGCCGCCGACGCCGGCGATTGCGAAACGCTCGCCGTAGTCGCGGTAGACGCGGCGGATCAGTTCGGTGCTCTCGACGGTGCAGGGCCCGCCGGACAGTCCGCCGGCCCACTCGCGGGGCACCTGCAAGCCGGTGCGGTCCTTCTGCAGGTTCGCGATGGTCACGCCCTGCACGTTATGGTCGGCGAGCACGTCGAGCAGGTCGCGGAACTCCTCCCAGGTCTTGTTCAGCGGCATCTTCACCAGCGTCGGCTGCGGGCGCTCGATCCGGTCGAGGGCGGTGAAGAGGCGGTCGAGGGCCTTCGGGTCCTCGTTGAAGGGTTCGCCGACGGTGGTATTCGGGCAGGAGATGTTGACCTCCACCATGGCGCTGCGGCCGGCCACGCGCTGCATGGACAGGCAGTAGTCGTCGATGCCCTCCGCCAGGTCGCCGACCTGGTCGTCGTTGGTGCGGGCGATCGACACGGACATCTGCATGCTCTTCGCGCGCTTCCAGGCGGCCTCGGCGCGGTCGATCACCTCGTCGGAGCCGGGGTTGGCCAGGCCCACGTGCACCATCATCGAGTCGTATTCGGGCAGGCGATGGAACCAGGGGCGCGGGTTGCCGGCACAGGGACGGGACGTGGTCGAGCCGACCGTCTCGAAGCCGAAGCCGGAGTTGTCCATGAGCACGGGCATGTCGCAGGCCTTGTCGAGGCCGGCGGACAGGCCGAAGGGGTTGGTGAAGTCGACGCCCATCACGGTCGTCTCGAGGATGGGGTCGGTGTAGTCGAGCATGGTGCGCAGCAGCCACATGAGCGGCGGGATCTTGCCGGTGGCCTGGCAGAAGCGAATCATGTCGTCGTGGGCGACGTCGGGGGTCTTGCTGAACACGAAGTGCGGCTTGACCACGTGCTTGTAGGCGAAGGAGAAGAGGTCGGTGGTGGCTTTGTTCACTGCGTCGTGCAGGCTGTTCTCGGAAACATACGTCATGGACTCCATTGTGCCATGCCATGGGCGTAAATGCACGTGTTCCGCGCCCGTTTGCCTTGGCGGTGCGCGCCGGGTGCGGTATTATCGTGCGCGACAAGGAACAAGGCGTTTCGGGAGGTGATCGGGATGGCGGAACGGGTGTGCGTGGTCATGCCGACCTACAACGAGCTCGACAACCTGGAGCCGACGCTGACGGCGCTGTTCGAGCGCAATCCGGACGTCGACGTGCTCATCGTGGACGACAACTCGCCCGACGGCACCGGCCGGCTCGCCGACGTCATCTCCCGGGCCACGCGCAAGTCCGCGGTGGCCGGCACGCACAACGCGATCACCGAGCACAGCCTGCAGGGCAATGCGGGGATCAGCACCGCCGACCTGGCCGTGGCGAACCGCGTCAACCGCGTGACGGCCGGCTCGCGGCTCTTCGTGCTCCACCGCGCCGGCAAGCAGGGGCTGGGTTCCGCGTATCTCGAGGGTTTCGCCTGGGCGCTGGAGCGCGGCTATGACATCATCTGCGAGATGGACATGGACGGCTCGCACCGGCCCGAGGACCTGCGGCGCATCCTGGCGCGCATCCGCGAGGACGGCGACGTCGATCTGGTGCTCGGCTCGCGGCGCGTGCCCGGCGGCACGACGCGCGACTGGCCGTGGTACCGCGACGCGATCTCGCGCGCCGGCTCCTCCTACGCGCGCCTCATGCTGGGCCTCAAGGTGCGCGACATGACCTCCGGTTTCCGCGCCTACCGTGCGCCGATTCTGCGCCGCCTCGACCTGGGCAGCATCGACGACAACGGCTACGTGTTCCAGATCGACATGACCCGCCGCGTGGTGGCCGCCGGCGGCACGGTGGTGGAGGTGCCGATTGTCTTCCCGGAACGTGCGCTGGGCAGTTCGAAGATGGATGGCTCAATCGTGCAGGAGGCGATGCGCAAGGTGACGCAGTGGGGCGTGGCCCGCATGACGAAGCGGCTGCGCGACCCGCGCGAGCGCGCACGCGACCGCGAGTGCGCGGAGCGCCAGGTGCGTGACCTGCCCGACGAGGACTTCGCCGAGGACGCGCGCGACGTGCCGAGGTGAGGCGCGGTTGCGGGCGAGCGGCAGGATGCGAAAGCCTGTTCGCATCGCATGTGCAAGCACGCATGGGGCCTTCTGAGGGCGCACGCATCGAGTCCTGCATCCCGATACGTGTCCGCATGCGCCTGGAATCGCAGCCAACCCCACACCCACGCGCCTTCCCGCATCTTCACACAATCGAACACGCTGAGTTGCGTTGTGCTAGAAAATGTGCGAATATGTTCACATGATTTCGTCACAGCGTCAACATCTCATCCTGAGCAGGTTGCGCACCCGCGGAGCGGTGCGCATCACCGCACTGTCCAAGGAGCTGGGCGTCTCCGCCATGACCATCCGGCGCGACATCTCCGAACTCGCCGACAAGGGGCTGTTGCGCCGCGTGCACGGCGGGGCGGTCTCCACGAGCACGCTGCTCAGCGAGCCGCTCTTCTCCGTCAAGTCACAGCTCGACATCGGCCTCAAGGACGCCATCGCCCGCGAAGCCATCGGCCTGGTCTCCCCGGGCGACGTCATCGCCATCGGCGGCGGCACCACCGCCTACGTGTTCGCACAGCACCTGCTCGAGTCGCAGCAGGCCAACGGCATCACCATCCTGACCAACTCCATCCCCGTCGCCGAACTCGTGCAGGCGCTGGAGTCCAAGGACGTCGAAGTGATCGTCACCGGCGGAGTGATCACCCGCTCCAACTCGCTGGTCGGTCCCATCGCGGACAAGGTCATCGCCTCCCTGCGCGTCAACACCGTGTTCCTGGGCACCCACTCCGTGTCCATCCCGCGCGGCTTCCTCATGCCCAACTCGCTCGAGGCGGCCACGGACATGGCGATGATGGACATCGCCGACCGCACCATCATCCTCACCGACCACACGAAGTGGAGCAGCACGTCGCTGTCGCTGTTCGCGCGCTTCGACCAGGTGGACACGGTGATCACCGACGACGGGCTGGATTCCGACTCGGTCACCAAGACGCGTGACCTGGTCAAGGACCTGGTCCTGGCACACAGCCCCGAACCCGAAGAAGAAAGCGAGGAATGACCTCACCATGGAATTCACCAACTACGAGCCGGGCGAGTATGCGAGGGAGCATATCCGCATCACCCCGACGACGCTGTCGGACGGCCGTGAGTTCTTCTACCTGGACGACGAACCCGACTACGTGGCCGGCCGCAAGGTGCGCGAGCTGAGGGACCCGCGGCAGCTGGCCGACCGCTTCGCGAACCAGCTGGACCCCGAGGGCAACGAAGTACCATACGCGGCGCCGCTGATGCGCCGCGACCCGCTCACCGGCGACTGGGTGCCCATGGCCACGGCGCGCATGAACCGACCGATCAACATCGGCCCCGGTGCCACCGCCACCGGCAACCCGCTGGCCGCGCGCAAGCCAGGCGACCCCTACCAGGACGGCGAGGTGCCGGACGTCGACTACGACGTGGTGGTCTTCGAGAACCGCTTCCCGAGCATGGTGCAGGTGCCGGGGCGTGACCGTGACGCCGTCGCGCATGTGGACGGCAATCCGCTGTGGCTCGAGAAGCCGGCGGCCGGCCGCTGCGAGGTCATCTGCTTCGACCCCGACGAGCACGGCCTGCCCGCCGACCTGCCCGTGGAGCGCCTGCGCACCGTGGTGGAGGCCTGGGCCTTCCGCACCGCCGAACTGTCCGCCATCGACGGCATCGAACAGGTCTATCCCTTCGAGAACCACGGCCAGGAGATCGGCGTCTCCCTGGCCCACCCGCACGGCCAGGTGTACGCCTACCCGTACATCGCCCCGCGCCTGGAGACCGAGCTGCGCCACACCGAAGCCTACTTCCAGGAGACCGGCGGCAACCTGCTGCGCGACATCATGGACGCCGAAGTCGCCGCCGAGGAGCGCGTGGTCATGGAGAACGGCAGCTGGGTCGGCTACGTGCCCGCCGCCGCCCGCTGGCCCCTCGAGGTGCACGTGGCCCCCAAGCGCGACGTGCTCACCCTCGACGAACTCGACGACGCCGAGCGCTGGGACCTCGCACAGATGTACTCCACGCTGCTCAAGCGTGGCAACACGTTCTTCGACCGCGGCGACGGCAAGGGCATGGACCTGCCCTACATCGCCGCCTGGCACCAGGCCCCCGTGCGCGACTCGCGCCGCGACCACTACCGCCTCAACCTGCAGTTCTTCTCCTTCCGCCGCGCCGCGAACAAGGTGAAGTACCTGGCAGGCTCGGAGTCCGGCATGGCCGCCTGGGTCTCCGACACCACCCCCGAACTCATCGCGCAGCGTTTCAAGGAACTGGGCCCCGTGCGCCTGTAACCAGAGAAATCTCTCGTTTTTCGTGACTTTTCTAGGGTGGGGCGCTCAGGCGGCCCACCCTAGAAAAGTCACGAAAAACGAGAGATTTCTCGGAAGGGAAAGAACCGACATGACCAACATCGACTTCATCGAACCACTTGACGACGCCGAGGGGGCGGCACGCGCACGCGCGTTACTCGGCGACGACGCCGCAGGCGTATGGGCGGCTCCCGGCCGCGTCAACCTCATCGGCGAACACACCGACTACAACGGCGGCCTGTGCCTGCCCATCGCGCTGCCGCACCGCACCTACATCGCCCTCAAGCCGCACGGCGGCAGCGCCGTCACCGTCGTCTCCGACGTCGCACCCGACCAGTCGGCCCACGCCGACCTGGCCGGACTGGAGGCCGGGGGAGTGGACGGCTGGGCCGCCTACCCCGTCGGCGTCGCCTGGGCACTGCGCGAAGCCGGCTTCGGGCAGGTGACCGGCTTCGACGCCGCCTTCGTCTCCTGCGTGCCGCTCGGCTCCGGCCTGAGCTCGTCGGCCGCCATGACCTGCTCCACCGCGCTCGCCCTCGACGACGTCAACGGCCTCGGCTTCGGCGGCAGCGACCAGGGACGGCTCACGCTCATCGACGCCGCCATCGCCGCGGAGAACGACATGGCCGGTGCCTCCACCGGCGGCCTCGACCAGAACGCCTCCATGCGCTGCACCGCAGGCCACGCCATCCGCCTCGACTGCACGCCCGGCCTGTCCGCCGCGGAAAGCGTCACCCAGGTGCCCTTTGACCTTGAAGCGCACGGTCTGGAGCTGCTCGTCCTCGACACGCGCGCCCCCCACCAGCTCAACGACGGCCAGTACGCCGCCCGCCGCGCCTCCTGCGAAACGGCCGCCGCACGGCTCGGCATCGACAACCTGCGCATCCTGGCCGACGCCGTCGCCGCCAGCGACGACCCGGCGCAGGCGCTCGCCGACGCGCTGGCGCGCCTCGACGACGACACCATGCGCCGCCGCGTGCGCCACGTGGTCACCGAGATCGGCCGCGTCGACGCCTTCATCGACGCCTTCGCCCGCGGTGACATGGCGCAGGCGGGCGCGCTGTTCGACGCCTCGCACGACTCGCTGCGCGACGACTACGAAGTGACGGTGCCCGAGCTGGACGTGGCAGTCGACGTCGCCCGCCGCGAGGGCGCCCTCGGCGCGCGCATGACCGGCGGCGGCTTCGGCGGTTCCATCATCGCGCTCGTGGCCGCCGGCGAGTCGCGCCGCATCGCACAGGCCATCGCCGACGAGTTCGCCCGCCGAGGCTTCGCGGCACCGCGCGCTCTGAGCGCGACGGCCAGCGACAGCGCGCACCGCGTCGCCTGACCCTTCCGGCCGCGTCGGCAGCCATCCTCGGTCGGCTGCCGACGCGGCATGCCCAAAGGGGTCTCCTCCCCGACGGCTGGCCGCATGGCCGATCGCCGACGACGCGGTCGGCCTGCGGCTGCTCGGCCGCTCCGGTCACCGCCGCCGATCGCAAAGGATCGGTAAAAGTCCGCATGATGGACTGGATCCCCGTTCACCCCTGCGTTAAGCTCACAGAATAGACACGAGTGTAAGCAGTGGAGACGCCCGCGGGCGCAGACATGGGAAGGCAGGTGCGATGAGCGGACGCGACGACTACGAACCGGAAGATCTCGACGAATTCAACGATGACGATGTCCGGGCCGACGGTCTGGAAGCGTCGGACGACGTGCTGGCGGCCGGGGACGGCCGCGCTGGCCACGCCGACGCGCCGCAGTTCGACGACCTCGTCGTCGAGAAGACCAGCCCCGAGCAGGCGGCGCTCAAGAAGCGCAAGAACCGGCAGTTCTGGGTGGCGCTGGCCGCCATGTGCGCGCTGCTGCTGGTGGGCGTGGGCCTGATCCTGTACCCCACGATCGCCGACGCGTGGAACCGCCACGTGTCCTCCAAGGCCGTCGCCTCCTACGTGGAGGCCGTCGAGGACACCTCGCAGGAGGAGCGCGACGAGCAGCTCAAGCGTGCCAAGGAGTACAACGAGAGCCTCGTGGGACAGGGCGTGGGACGCTTCCTGCCCACCGAGGAGGAGATGAAGGTCTACGACTCCATCCTCGACCCCGCCGGCGTGGGCATCATGGGCTACATCACCATCCCGAAGATCAAGACGCGCTTGCCGATCTACCACGGCACCAGCGAGGCTGTGCTGCAGATCGCCGCCGGGCACATGCCCGGTTCGAGCTTCCCGGTCGGCGGCGAGTCGACGCACGCGGTGATCACCGGCCACACCGGCCTGCCCAGCGCCATGCTGTTCACCGGACTCGACACCCTGGAGAAGGGCGACACCTTCACGGTCACCGTCTACGACGACGTGCTCACCTACCAGGTAGACGACATTAACGTGGTGCTGCCCGACAACACCGACCCGCTGGCCATCCAGGAGGGGCGGGACCTGGTGAGCCTCATGACGTGCACGCCCTACGGTGTCAACTCACACCGGCTCATCGTGACCGGCCACCGCATCCCGACGCCGGCCACCGAGCAGGACCGGGTCGACTTCAAGGACGAGGCGCTGCGCCAGGACATCGCCATCACCGTGGCCATCCTCGTCGTCACGCTGCTGGCCATCGGCACCGTCCTGTTCGTGCAGGTACGCCGCCGCAAGGTCGTCATCAGCCACCACGCCCACCGTCGCTGACGGGCGACGTTCGAACAACGGAATCAGCCGCGCCTTTGGCGCGGCTGTTCCATATACTTGTGCGAGCTGACCGTCGCAGGCGGGTACGCCGCCGCGCAGTACCAAGGGAGAGACATGGACAAGGCAATCATCACCGTCGTCGGCCAGGACACCGTCGGCATCATCGCGCGCGTGTGCACGTACCTCTCGGAACACCACGTGAACGTGCTGGACATCTCGCAGACCATCATCGACGGCTTCTTCAACATGATGATGATCGTCGACTGCGCGAACACGGACGTCGCCTTCGAGACGGTCGTCGGCGACCTCGAGGAGCTGGGCGGGCAGATCGGCGTGCGCATCCGCTGCCAGCGCGAGGAGATCTTCACCAGCATGCACCGCGTCTGAGCGCGCATCCACCCCTGCAATCCGGAAGGAACCGCCATGCTCAACATCATGGAAGTCCACGAGACGAACCAGATGATCGAACAGGAAAAGCTCGACGTGCGCACCATCACCATGGGCATCAACCTCATGGACTGCGCCCGCGCCGACGTCGACGAGACCTGCGAGGCGATCTACGGCAAGATCGTCAGGTACGCGAAGGACCTCGTGGCCACGGGCGAGTCGATCGAACGCGACTTCGGCATCCCCATCGTCAACAAGCGCATCACCGTCACGCCGATCGCGCTCGTCGGCGCCGCCTGCTGCACGACCACCGGCGACTTCGTGAAGATCGCGCATGCGCTCGACCGCGCCGCCAAGACCGTCGGCGTCGACCTCATCGGCGGATACTCCGCACTCGTCTCCAAGTCGATGACGCCGGCGGAGGAACTGCTCATCCGCTCGCTGCCGCAGGCGCTGAGCGAGACGGACATCGTGTGCTCCTCGGTGAACGTGGGCTCCACGAAGACCGGCATCGACATGAACGCGGTGGCCATGCTCGGCCACATCATCAAGGAGATCGCCGAGTCGACCGCCGACAACGACTCCTACGGCTGCGTCAAGTTCGTGGCCTTCTGCAACGCGCCCGACGACAATCCCTTCATGGCGGGCGGCTTCCACGGCGTGACCGAGGGCGACGCGGTGGTCAACGTGGGCGTCTCCGGCCCCGGCGTGGTCTCCCGCGCGCTCGACGCCGCGGAAGGCAAGGACTTCGAGTTCCTGTGCGAGACCATCAAGCGCACCGCCTTCAAGATCACGCGCGTCGGCCAGCTCGTCGCTCAGGAGGCCTCCAAGCGCCTCGGCGTGCCCTTCGGCATCATCGACCTATCCCTGGCACCCACCCCCGCGGTGGGCGACTCCGTGGGCGAGGTCCTCGAGAAGATGGGCCTGGCGCAGGTCGGCGGCCCCGGCACCACGGCGGCCCTGGCCATGCTCAACGACCAGGTCAAGAAGGGCGGCATCATGGCGTCCTCCTACGTGGGCGGCCTGTCCGGCGCCTTCATCCCCGTCTCCGAAGACAAGAACATGATCGACGCCGCCGAATCCGGCTGCCTGACCATCGAGAAGCTCGAGGCGATGACCTGCGTGTGCTCCGTCGGCCTCGACATGATCGCCATCCCCGGCGACACCCCCGCCTCCACGATCTCCGGCATCATCGCCGACGAATCCGCCATCGGCATGGTCAACCAGAAGACCACCGCCGTGCGCATCATCCCCGTGATCGGCAAGACCGTGGGGGAGATGGCGAACTTCGGCGGCCTGATGGGCTACGCGCCGATCATGCCCGTCAACCAGTCCGACTGCTCCGCCTTCGTGAACCGAGGCGGCCGCATCCCCGCGCCGATCCACAGCTTCAAGAACTGAGCGGCAGCGGCTGTCCGAGAAATCTCTCGTTTTTCCGTGACTTTTCTGGGAGTGCCGCTGCCAATCACTGGCCGCCGGCGAAGCCGAGCTGCCGCCAGGCCTCGTAGATGGCGATCGACGCGCAGTTGGTCAGGTTCAGGCTCCTCAGGCTCGGCCGCATCGGCAGTCGCACCTGCTCGGCGACGTGCGGGCCTGCCATGATGTCCATCGGGTCGGGGATGTTGCCCGGTTCCGGGCCGAACAGCAGGATGTCGGTCGGCCGGTACTCCACCTCCGTGTACAGCTTCGTCGCATGCGCGGTGAAAGCGATGATGCGCGAATCGGGCATCGACTCCACCAGGCTGTCGAAGTCGGGGTGGAGCACCACGTGCGCCATGTCATGGTAGTCGAGGCCCGCGCGCCGCAGCTTCGTGTCGCGCAGGTTGAAGCCGAGCGGCTCCACCAGGTGCAGGATCGTGCCCGTCACCGCGCACAGCCGGATCGCCGAGCCGGTGTTGCCCGGGATGCGCGGCGAGTAGTAGCACAGGTGCGGCGTCGACGTCTGCATCTGCGCGGCGTCGGCCGGCGAGAGCATCGCGTCGACCACGGAAATCGGGTTGCCGTGCGCGTCGGTCACCAGTTCGTCGGGGCCGTAGCCGGACTTGCGGTAGCCGTACTCGAACATCTTCTCGACCTGCGCCTCAGGATTGTCATTCGTCATGAGACACAAGATAACGCCGTGCCGCTGACAGGGCGTGGCCTGACACATTTTCGGTGGCCCGGAAAATTGTGTAGGCCTCCAGGCTGCACAATTTGGAATTGTGCAGCCTGGAGGCCTACACAATTTTCCGGGCCACCGAAAATGTGTCAGGCGCCAGGACAGGATCAAGACAGGCCGTTCCAGGCGGGAGGGTCGGTAGCTACAATGAGGCGACTATGGCGACACAATTCACCCACACACAGGCCGACCGACTGGTCGGCGAGGCGTTCGCGATGCGCGCGCCGCTGGCCGCCTGGTGGCAGTCCCATGCCCGCGACCTGCCCTGGCGCTTCGGCCGCACCACCCCGTGGGGCGTGCTCGTGTGCGAGGTCATGAGCCAGCAGACGCAGATGAGCCGCGTCGTGCCCTACTGGGAGGCGTGGATGGAACGCTGGCCCGACGCCGCCGCGCTGGCCGGCGCCGCCAAGTCCGACGTCATCACCGCCTGGGGGAGGCTCGGCTACCCCAGGCGCGCCCTGCGGCTGCAGGAATGCGCCAAGGTCGTCGCCGACGAGTACGACGACCGTCTGCCCGACGACTATGACCGGCTCGTCGCGCTGCCCGGCATCGGCGACTACACGGCCAGCGCCGTCCTCAGCTTCGCCTTCGGCAGGCGCATCGCCGTCATCGACACCAACATCCGCCGCGTCCTGAGCCGCGCGTTCCTGGGCGAGGAGTCGCTCGGCGGCTCCGCCACGCCCGCCGAACGCGAGCTCGCCCGGCTGGTGCTGCCCGGCGACGCGCGCGCGTCGGTCACCTGGAACCAGGCAATCATGGAAGTCGGCGCCACGGTGTGCCTGCCCAAGACGCCGCAGTGCGACGACTGCCCGCTGGCCGCCGCCTGCCTGTTTCTGGAGCTCGGCTGGCCGCACCTGGGCCAGCGGCGCACCCGGCCGCGCCAACGCTTCGCTGGCACCGACCGGCAGGTGCGCGGCAAGATCCTGCACGCCCTGCGCGAACTGCCCGCCGGTAGCGTGCTCGCCTACGACGACGCCGCGGCGCTGTGGGAGGACCGCGTGCAGCTCGACCGCTGCATCGCCTCGCTGGACGAGGACGGGCTCATCGAGATCGTCGACGGCCACGCGCTGCGCCTGCCGCGCTGAGCGCATGGGGCTGGCGCACGGGTAGACTGGTGCGCATGCCGAGCCGACCCACGAACGACAAGATCCGCACCTACGCCACGCGCGGCGGCGCACGCAACGCCGCGCGCGCCGCCGCGTCCGGCAACGCCCCGAAGAAGCCGCGCAAGAGGAAGATGTCGAAGAAGAAGCGCGCGATGTACCGGCGTCGCCGGCTCATCGTCTTCGGCGGCGCGCTGCTGGCGCTCGCGCTCATCGTGTTCTGCATCTACAGCATCGCGCGCGGCGTGGGCGGTGCGCATGCGTGGCTCGGCTCCGCCGACCGCATGAGCGTGTCCCGCTCGGCGGCGCCGTCGCCGGCCGTCAAGAGCAAGGTGGCGGCCTGCTCGGACAAGGACATCGAGCTCGAGCTGGTGCCCGCCTCCACCACGGTGCCGGTGGGCGGATCCCTGGAGTTCACCGCGAAGATGACGTATGTGGGCAAGGACCCGGAGGGCTGCTACGTCGACGGCGCCGACGACGGCCGCGTGCTGGTGATCACCTCGGGCGACGACACCGTATGGCGTTCCGACGCCTGCGAGGACGGCTACCGGCCGCTGCTGCTCATGGAGTCGGTGGACGACGAGCAGAAGATGACGTGGAACACGAACCGTTCGGGCGACGAATGCGTGGCCGATGCCGAGCTGCCGAAGGTCGACCGCGGCACCTACGTGGCGCAGCTCGAGCTGGCGGATGACCCGAAGGTGACCAGCAAGCCGGTGACGATCCAGGTACAGTGACGGCGCGCGGAATGTGAGATTCGTCACATTCGGGAATGTCGGCTTGTGAAGATTCGTTGGAAATACTAGAGTTTTGTTTTCAGTGTCTAGTGTGTCATATAGCGGGCATGCTTGCAACGACGAAGCGCCCGCAGTCAGGCATATGGCGGCCGACCCCGCGCTTTCCCCGTACAGTAACCACTTCACCAACGAAAGCGATAGGAACGTCCATTGTCTGAGACTACGACGAACAGCACTTCCATCATCGCGCGTGCCGACCAGCAGGACATCGACCTGCACAAGGCCTCCGACCGCGTGAATTTCGGCTCCATCGCCGAACCGATTGACGTACCGTACCTGCTTGGCGTGCAGACCGACAGCTTCGACTGGCTGATCGGCAACGAGCGCTGGAAGGCTCGCGTGGCGGAGGACGAGGCCAACGGCACCAACACCGTCGCCCACGTCTCCGGCCTCGACGAGGTCTTCCAGGAAATCTCCCCGATCGAGAACTTTGCGCAGACCATGAGCCTGACCTTCTCCGACCCGTACTTCGAGGAGCCGCGCCATACGGTCCAGGAGTGCAAGGAGAAGGACTACACCTACTGTGCCCCGCTGTACGTGAACGCCGAGTTCGAGAACGGCGAGACCGGCGAGATCAAGAGCCAGACCGTCTTCATGGGCGACTTCCCGCTGCAGACCCCGCACGGCACCTTCATCATCGGCGGCACTGAGCGCGTCATCGTCTCGCAGCTCGTGCGCTCCCCGGGCGTCTACTTCGACCGCCAGCATGACCGCTCCTCCGACAAGGAGGTCTTCGGCGCGAAGATCATCCCGAGCCGCGGCGCATGGCTCGAGTTCGAGATCGACAAGCGCGACTTCCTCGGCGTGCGCGTGGACCGCAAGCGCAAGCAGTCCGCCATCGTCTTCCTCATGGCGATCGGCATGACCCGCAAGGAGATCCGCGACGCCTTCGAAGGCTACCCGCTGGTGCTCGACGCCCTGGAGAAGGAGACCATCGACTCCCAGGACGAGGCCCTCGTGGACCTGTACCGCAAGATCCGCCCGGCGGACGCGGCAACCCCGGAGGCCGGCAAGAACCTGCTCGACTCCTTCTACTTCAACACCAAGCGCTACGACCTGGCGCGCGTGGGCCGCTACAAGATCAACCGCAAGCTCGGCCTGGAGATGGACTACAACGACCGCAGTCTGAGCCGCGAGGACATCATCGCCACCATCAAGTACCTGGTGACCCTGCACGCCGGCGGCGCGACCTTCCCGGGCAAGCGCGACGGCGAGGACGTCGAGCTGCGCGTGGACGTGGACGACATCGACCACTTCGGCAACCGCCGCATCCGCCAGGTCGGCGAGCTGATCCAGAACCAGCTGCGCACCGGCCTGAGCCGCATGGAGCGCGTGGTGCGCGAGCGCATGACCACGCAGGACGCCGAGGCGATCACCCCGCAGTCCCTGATCAACATCCGCCCGGTGAACGCCACCATCAAGGAGTTCTTCGGCACTTCGCAGCTCTCGCAGTTCATGGACCAGAACAACCCGCTGGCCGGCGTGACCAACAAGCGCCGCCTGTCGGCCCTGGGCCCCGGCGGCCTGAGCCGCGACCGCGCCTCCATGGAGGTGCGCGACGTGCACCCGTCCCACTTCGGCCGCATGTGCCCGATCGAGTCCCCTGAAGGCCCGAACATCGGCCTGATCGGCTCCCTGGCGACCTTCGGCCGCATCAACCCCTTCGGCTTCATCGAGACGCCGTACCGCAAGGTCGTCAACGGCCACGTGACCGACGAGGTCGTGTACATGACCGCCGACCGCGAGGTCGAGCACGTCATCGCACAGGCCAACCAGGAGCTCGACGCGAACGGCGACTTCGTGCAGAAGGAAGCCCTCGTGCGTGACGCCGCCGGCGAGGCGGAGGACGTCCCGGTCGAGATGGTCGACTACATGGACGTCTCCCCGCGCCAGATGGTCTCCGTGGGCGCCTCCCTCATCCCGTTCCTGGAGCACGACGAGGGCCACCGAGCGCTCATGGGCACCAATATGCAGCGCCAGGCCGTGCCGCTCATCAAGTCGGAGCGCCCCTTGGTGGGTACCGGCGCCGAGTGGCGCGCCGCGGTGGATTCCGGCGACGTGATCCTGGCCGAGAAGCCGGGCGTGGTCACCTACGTGTCCGCCGACATCATCCGCGTGATGAACGACGACGGCACCACCTCGAGCTACAAGCTGGCCAAGTTCCAGCGCTCCAATCAGACCACCTGCTACAACCAGGTCCCGCTCATCCACGACGGCGAGCGCGTCGAGGCCGGCACCGTGCTGGCCGACGGCCCGGCCACGGAGCAGGGAGAGATGGCGCTGGGCAAGAACCTGCTGGTTGCCTTCATGCCGTGGAACGGCTACAACTACGAGGACGCCGTGATTATCTCGCAGCGCCTGGTGCAGGACGACACGCTGTCCTCCATCCACATCGAGGAGTACGAGATCGACGCCCGCGAGACGAAGCTGGGCGCCGAGGAGATCACCCGCGACCTGCCGAACGTGGGCGAGGACGCGGTGGCGAACCTCGACGAGCGCGGCATCATCCGCATCGGCGCCGAGGTCGAGGCCGGCGACATCCTCGTGGGCAAGGTCACCCCGAAGGGCGAGACCGAGCTGACCCCGGAGGAGCGCCTGCTGCGTGCCATCTTCGGCGAGAAGAGCCGCGAGGTGCGCGACACCTCGCTGCGCGTGCCCCACGGCGAGACCGGCACCGTGATTGCGGTCAAGGAGATCACCCGCGAGGATGCCGAGGAGGACGGCGACGAGCTGCCCAACGGCGTCAACCAGATGATTCGCGTGTACATCGCGCAGCACCGCAAGATCACGCAGGGCGACAAGCTCTCGGGCCGCCACGGCAACAAGGGCGTCATCTCGCGCATCCTGCCTGAGGAGGACATGCCCTTCCTGGAGGACGGCACCCCGGTCGACATCATGCTCAACCCCCTGGGCGTGCCGAGCCGAATGAACCTGGGCCAGGTGCTCGAGCTGCACCTGGGCTGGGTGGCGCACTCCGGCTGGGACATCAACCTCGACCCGGACCTCGAGGCCGCCTGGAAGCAGTACGTGCCGCAGGGCGCCGAGCAGGGCGCGCCGGGCACGCCGGTGGCGACCCCCGTCTTCGACGGCGTGCGCCAGGAGACCCTCAAAGGCCTGCTGTCCACCACGCTGCCCGACCGCGACGGCAACAAGCTGGTCGGCGACAACGGCAAGGCGGTCCTCTTCGACGGCCGCACCGGCGAGCCCTTCCCGAAGCCGATCTCCGTGGGCTACATGTACATGCTCAAGCTGCACCACCTCGTGGACGACAAGATCCACGCCCGCTCCACCGGCCCGTACTCGATGATCACCCAGCAGCCGCTAGGCGGCAAGGCGCAGTTCGGCGGCCAGCGCTTCGGCGAGATGGAGGTGTGGGCCCTCGAGGCCTACGGTGCCGCCTACACGCTGCACGAGATGATGACCACGAAGTCCGATGACGTCGACGGCCGCGTGCGCGTCTACGGCGCCATCGTCAAGGGCGAGAACCTGCCGCCGGCGGGCATCCCCGAGTCCTTCAAGGTGCTGCTCAAGGAAATGCAGTCGCTCTCCCTGAACGTCGAGGTGCTCAACGCCGAGGGCGTGGCCATCGACATGAAGGAAGAGGACGACGACCCGGTTTCCTCCTCCAACGACCTGGGCTTCAACATCGGCGCCCGCCCGGACGCCGCTGCGAAAGCCGACCAGCTCGCTGACGAACCCGAATACAAGTAAACGAACTTCAATCGGAACATCAACCAACGGAAGACAGGAACTTTAAGTGCTGGACGTCAATGCATTTGACAAACTGAAGATCGGCCTGGCCACCGCCGACGACATCCGCGGCTGGAGCTACGGCGAGGTCAAGAAGCCGGAGACCATCAACTACCGCACCCTCAAGCCCGAGAAGGACGGCCTGTTCGGTGAGCAGATCTTCGGACCGACCCGTGACTGGGAGTGCGCCTGCGGCAAGTACAAGCGTGTGCGCTTCAAGGGCATCGTGTGCGAGCGCTGCGGCGTGGAGGTCACCCGCAGCCGCGTGCGCCGCGAGCGCATGGGCCACATCGAGCTGGCCGCGCCCGTGACCCACATCTGGTTCTTCAAGGGCGTGCCGAGCCGTCTCGGCTACCTGCTGGGCATCGCGCCCAAGGAGCTGGAGAAGGTCATCTACTTCGCCTCCTACATGGTCACCAAGGTCGACGAGGAAGCCCGTCACAACGACCTGCCGGACCTGCAGGACGAGTTCGACACCGAGGTGAAGAACCTCGAGCGTCGCCGTGACAACGAGATCGAGGAGCGCGCCAGGAAGGTGGAGGCCGACCTGGCCGAGCTCGAGGCCGAAGGCGAGGTCAAGCACAGCGCCAAGGCGAAGCTGCGCAACGGAGCCGAGCGCGACATGGCGGCCATCCGCCAGCGCTTCGACGACCAGATCGCCCGCCTGTCCGCGGTCTTCGACAAGTTCAAGTCGCTCAAGCCGGGCGACATGGAGAACGACGTCGACCTGTGGCGCGAGATGGAGGACCGCTACGGCGACTACTTCGAGGGCTGCATGGGTGCGGAGGCCATCAAGAAGCGCCTGCAGGACTTCGACCTCGAGGCCGCGGCCAAGGAGCTGCGCGAGGAGATCGAGACCGGTACCGGCCAGCGCAAGGCCCGTGCCCTCAAGCGCCTCAAGGTCGTCAACGCCTTCCTGACCACCGACAACAAGCCGGAGGCCATGGTGCTGGACGTGATCCCGGTCATCCCGCCGGACCTGCGCCCGATGGTGCAGCTCGACGGCGGCCGCTTCGCGACCTCCGATCTCAACGACCTGTACCGCCGCGTGATCAACCGCAACAACCGCCTCAAGCGCCTCATCGAGCTGGGCGCCCCGGAGATCATGCTCAACAACGAGAAGCGCATGCTGCAGGAAGCGGTGGATTCGCTGTTCGACAACGGCCGCCGCGGCCGCCCGGTCACCGGCGCCTCGAACCGTCCGCTCAAGTCCCTGAGCGACATGCTCAAGGGCAAGCAGGGCCGTTTCCGCCAGAACCTGCTGGGCAAGCGCGTGGACTACTCCGGCCGTTCCGTGATCGTGGTCGGCCCGTCCCTGCGCATGCACCAGTGCGGCCTGCCGAAGCCGATGGCGCTCGAGCTGTTCAAGCCCTTCGTCATCAAGCGCCTGGTGGACCTCAACTACGCGCAGAACATGAAGAGCGCGAAGCGCCTGGTGGACCGCGGCGACTCCGAGGTATGGGGCGTGCTCGAGGAGGTCATCTCCGAGCACCCGGTGCTCCTCAACCGTGCGCCTACGCTGCACCGACTGGGCATCCAGGCCTTCGAGCCGATCCTGGTCGAGGGCAAGGCCATCCACCTGCCGCCGCTCGCCTGCGCCGCGTTCAACGCGGACTTCGACGGCGACCAGATGGCGGTGCACCTGCCGCTGAGCGCGGAGGCACAGGCCGAGGCCCGTTCGCTCATGATGGCGTCGGACAACATCCTCAAGCCGGCCGACGGCCACACCGTGACCATGCCGAGCCAGGACATGATCCTGGGCCTGTACTATCTGTCCACCGTGGTGGACGGCGCCAAGGGCCAGGGCCGCATCTTCTCCTCGCTCGACGAGGCGCAGATGGCCCTCGACCGCGGCGAGATCGACATGCAGGCCAAGGTGCTCATCCGCCTGCCCGAGGACTTCGTGCTGCCCAAGGACTGGGAGCCGGGCGAAGTCACCGTGGTGGACCCGGAGCCGGGCAGCCCGGACGTGGTCAAGGAGGAGCGTTTCACGGACGGTTCCGTGCTGTTCGCCACCTCCCTGGGCCGCATCCTGTTCAACGGGACCCTGCCGGTGGACTACCCGTTCATCAACGAGCAGGCGCCGAAGGGCAAGCTGTCCAAGATCGTCGACGACATCGCGACCCGATACTCCACGCAGCAGGTGGCGGCCGTGCTCGACGCCCTCAAGGACCTGGGCTTCACCCGCGCGCCGTGGTCCGGCGTGACCATGGCCTTCTCCGACATCGTCGCCCCCGAGGACCGCAACGAGATCATCAAGGGCTACGAGGCCGAGGCCGCCAAGGTCAACAGCCAGTACGACATGGGCCTGCTCACGGAGGAGGAGCGCCGCCAGGAGCTCATCAACCTGTGGACCGAGTGCACCGACAAGGTCGCCGACGCCATGCGCGAGAACTTCCATGACGACAACAACGTGAACATCATGGTGCAGTCCGGCGCACGAGGCAACTGGATGCAGATCCGCCAGATCGCGGGCATGCGAGGCCTCGTGGCGAACCCGAAGGGCGAGATCATCCCCCGTCCGGTCAAGTCCAACTACCGCGACGGCCTGTCCGTGCTCGAGTACTTCATCTCCCAGCACGGCGCCCGCAAGGGCCTGGCGGATACCGCACTGCGTACCGCCGAGTCGGGCTACCTGACCCGCCGCCTCGTCGATGTCTCCCAGGAGGTCATCGTGCGCGAGGAGGACTGCGGCACCCACAAGGGCCTCGTGATGAAGGTCGCCGAGCGTGACGACGACGGCAACCTCGTGCTCGTCAAGGCCGCCGACGGCGGTCCGTACTCGCGCCTGCTGGCCACCGACGTGATCGACCCGGCCGATGGCCAGACCGTGCTCTACCACGCGGGCGACGCGCTGAGCATGGACGTGCTCAACGACCTCGTGGCGCACGGCGTCGAGGAGGTCAAGGGCCGTTCGGTGCTCACCTGCGAGTCCAAGCGCGGCGTGTGCGCGAAGTGCTACGGCTGGTCGCTGGCCACGAACAAGCTTGTGGACGTCGGCGAGGCCGTCGGCATCGTCGCGGCGCAGTCCATCGGCGAGCCCGGCACCCAGCTGACGCTGCGTTCCTTCCACTCCGGCGGCGTCGCCTCGGCTTCGGACATCACGCAGGGCCTTCCCCGTGTCACCGAGCTCTTCGAGGCGCGTACGCCGAAGGGCGAGGCGCCGATCGCCGAGTTCGCGGGCACCATCAAGGTGGAGGACTCCGAGCGCGGCCGCCAGGTCATCCTGACCCCGGACGACGAGAACGTCGAGGCAATCACCTATTCGGTGACGCGCCGCGCGCCGATGTTGGTCAAGGACGGCGAGCACGTCGAGGCCGGTACGCAGCTGATCGAGGGTTCCGTGGACCCGAAGAAGATCCTGCGCATCCTCGGCCCGAACGCCGCGCAGACCAACATCGTGGAGGAAGTGCACAACGTGTACCGCTCCCAAGGCGTCGACATCCACGACAAGCACATCGAGGTCATCGTGCACCAGATGCTGCGCCGCGTGACCGTGATCGACTCCGGCGACACCGCGCTGCTGCCGGGCGAGCTCGTGGACCGTTCGCGCTTCCTGGAGGCCAACCGCAAGGCCGTGGCCGCCGGCGGACGTCCCGCCTCGGGCCGTCCTGAGCTCATGGGCATCACGAAGGCATCGCTCGCGACGGATTCGTGGCTGTCCGCGGCGTCCTTCCAGGAGACCACGCGCGTGCTCACCGAGGCCGCGCTTTCTGAGAAGGAAGACGACCTCAAGGGCCTCAAGGAGAACGTCATCATCGGCAAGCTCATCCCGGCCGGCACCGGCCTGGCGCGTTACCGCAACGCGACGGTCGAGCCGGACAAGGCGATCCGCGAGACGATCTACCCGAACTTCGGCCTGAGCGACGACGCCCTCACCGGCGACTTCTCGGACGCCGACCTGAGCGACGTGGACTTCTCCAACATCGACTTCGGCGACCTGAAGCTCGGCGACGACTTCAACCCGGACGACTTCCTGGACGATAACGGCGGCCAGAGCGACCTCGGCGACGACTTCGGCGACGCCGACTTCACGCTCTGACCTGAAACCGGGCAAGCCCCGGTGTCCCTTCCAGAAAACGCACGAAAAGCGAGAGATTTCTGGAAGGGACACCGGGGCTTGTGCTATGACTTGGGGTATGCAGAAACTACCTTATCCACCGCCGCCCGAGCCGGGCTGGGGCGACGAGGACGTCGCCGCCGCATCGGCGAACGCGACGGCACAGCCCGAACCCACACCGACGCCCGCGGAACCGCTGCTGACCTCGTCGCAGCCGATCGTGGGGGAGGCGGACGACGACCAGTTCGACGGACCGCTCGAGTACACCGCGGCGCAGGGCGCCACCGGCAGCGAGGAGTGGGACGGCACCGTGCTGTCCACCGCCTTCATGACGGAGGAGGCCCCGCAGGCCGTCTACCGCATGGTCAACGACGTCACCGGGCAGAACATTACCGTCGACATGGGCGTCCTCCTGGGCCGCAAGCCCTCGCAGGACATCCCCCAGGGCGCCAAGTCGGTGCGCCTGGTGGACCCCACCCGCACCGTCTCGCGCAACCATGCCGCCATCAGCTTCGACCAGGACGGCACCCTATGGATCGAGGACTACGGTTCCCTCAACGGTACCTTCGTCATCGACGCCGCCGGCGAGCACAAGGTCGAGAAGGGCAAGCCCATGCAGTTGACCGCCCCCGTGAAGGTCCGCATTGGCGACCAGGTCTTCGACTTCGAACAGGTGTGACCATCTAGAAATCTCTCGTTTTTCGTGACTTTTCTAGGACGACCCGCTTACGCGGGTCATCCTAGAAAAGTCACGAAAAACGAGAGATTTCTCTTGGGGAAGTGACTTCTATTGCCTCGTGCGCAGGACCTCCAGGGTGGCGGGCTCGCCGAGCTGGGACAGCCAGTCGAGCAGGGCCTGGTAGAGGTAGGGATTCGCGGCGAGGGCGGGGTGCAGCTCGGGGGCGTACTGCGCGATCTGCTGCATGCGCGTCGGGTCGGTGGTGGTGGCGGCCTCTTGTGCGGTGAAGCCGTAGGGGTTGGTCGGCTGGATGTGCAGGTAGGAGGGGTCGGCGGCTTGCTCGGGCTGCTGCGTGCCGTAGGACGGTTGTTCGGTCTGCGTGCCCGTGACCTGGAACTGGGCGTGCAGCAGGTCGACGTCGTCGGCTTCCTGCGTCTGCGGCTCGTAGGAGGCGGGCTGCTGCGTCGTGTAGATCGACTGCACGGCAACCGGCTGCTCGCCGTACGGCGACTGCGACGCCCGCTGCGCCTCGTAGGACTGGTAGGCAGGCTGTGCGTCGGCCACCTGTGCCGACTCGCCGCCCGGCTGGTAGGCATCCCGGGCCGCCGCGTCCCGCGGCTGCGCGACGCCGTCCTCGACATAGCGGTCGACGACGACGCCCGCGGGCGCCTCGTAGCCCAGCTGGGCGGCGGTCTGGCGGGCGCGCTCGTCGCCGAACTCGGCGATCCAGCGCAGCAGGCCCGGGTAGGCACGCTGGTGGGCGGCCACGTTCGCCCCGAACTCGGGGTTCTCGTAGGCCACCTTCGCCAGGAGCACGGGATCCGCCTCCGGGTCCTGGATGATGTTCACTGCCTGATCGTAATCCACCATGGTGTGTCCTTTCTTCTTGTCTCACGTCCGCCCCCTGCCGGGGCGGTTCACGATTCCACGGTCCTGTCCGCCGGGTCATCGGCTTCGGTGCCGGTGAACGCCGCCATGCGATGGGGCATGTCGACCACGATGACGCTCACGTTATCATTGCCGCCCGCCTCGAGTGCCGCTTCGATCAGCAATCGGGCGGCCTGCCCCGCATCCGGGTGGCGTGCGGCGATTGCGGCGATCGCGGCGTCGGAAACCTCGGCATGCAAGCCGTCCGAACACACCACGAACCGGCCCGCCGCCGGCATCTCGAACAGGTCGGGCCGGATGCCGCAGGGGGCGCCGATGCACTGGGTGATCACGTTGCGTGCAATCGTTCGCTCCACCTCGCGCGGATCCATGCCGCCGTCCAGTGCCTCCTGGCGGCGCGAATGGTCCCTCGTCACCTGGCGGAAGGAGTGCTCGTTGAGCGAGCCGTCGGGGAAGCGGTCCAGGTGGTAGGTGCGCGAATCGCCCACGTTCACCACGTAGCAGCGCGGCACCGCGGCCGCGGCCGGCCTCCCCGGACCCGCCGGACCGCCGGCCGCCGCACGCACGCCGTCGTGCGGCAAGGTGGCGTCGTCGTCCACGCCGGCCCCGGGCAAGCCGCCACCGCCCAAGGTGTCGTCGCCCAGGGTGTCGTCCGGGAAACCGCCCACCGCATGCCGTCCATGCCATCCGCCGTCCGCCGTCGAAGACCCGTCCGCGGGCGCCGTCGCGCACACCACGCCCGTCACCGTCGTGCCGGCTACGCCGCCGAGGCTGCGCCCCAGCGCAATCGCCTGCCCCTGCGCCTGCCCCAGTGCGTGCAGGATGTCCTCCGGGCCGCGCCGGGACAGCCGCGCGAGCGCGCCCAGCTGTTCGGCGGCGATGGCGCTGGCGCGTTCGCCGCCCTGGGCGCCGCCCATGCCGTCGCACACCGCGTACAGGCCGGGCAATGCCACGACCTTGTCCTGGTTGGTGCGCCGCCGCCGGCCGATGTCGCTCAGGCCGCACGCGACGATGTCCTGGCTCATGACCGGTCCTTTCCTCGTGGCGATCGGCGGGACGCCTTCCCCGACGGCCGCCTGCCTTCCTGCGTGTTCCCGCGCACCGTCGCATGCAGTATACCGCGCAGGGACAGCCGTGTCCTCAGGCGGCGCAGCCTGGGCAGCGAGCCGAGGATGCGGCCGCGGATGGTGTCCACGTCCTGCCAGTAGGCGTTCGCCTGCGCGTCGTCGACCTGCTGGCCGGAGAAGGCGGCACGGTCGGCCTGGCGTTGCGCCGCCGTCAGGGACGCCTCGTCGATGCCCAGCTGCGCGGCGATCTGCCGTGCCTGCTCGGGGCGGGTGCCGTGCACGTCGACGCCGCTCTGGCGGGCGAGGTTCGCGACGGCCTGCCAGCCGGCGGCCACGCGCAGCTGCGCGCGGCCATGCCGCCTGGCATACGCCAGCTGGATCGCCTTGGCCAGCAGGATGGCGCCGGCGACGAGCAGCACGACCCACAGCGGCGAACCGTAGATCACGACGGCCCGCGCCACGCGCGCCACGGACGCCCAACGGCTGTAGTTGCCCGGGTCATCGGCCTCGTCGCCCGTCAGCGACGACTGGCCGGTCGTGTTCTGCTCGTCGCGCAGCGGGTCGGTCAGCGGCAGCGGGGGCTGGCGCACCAGCGTCTCCGGATTCGGGGGCGTCAGGTCCTGGTCCTCCTGCGGCACCTTCGTCTCCTGCGGCGTGGGGTAGAAGGCCACCCAGCCGTAGTGCTCCAGGTGGATCTCCACCCAGGCGGCCACGTCGTTGCCGGTGAACTCCACGAACGTCGTGTCGCCGTCCTGGCTGGTACGCGCGTCGGTGATGTCGCCGTCGGCGTCCTTGGGCAGGAAGCCGAGCACCACGCGGCTGGGCAGGCCCAGTTCGCGCGCCATGAGCGCCATCGCGGAGGCGTACTGTTCGCTGTCGCCGACCATCTCCTTGCCGGCGAGCAGCTTGGTGAGCCGATAGTTGCCGTGGCCGGCCAGCGACGGGTAGTCGCTGCCCAGGCCGTGGGAGAACCAGCCGTGCTCGCGCAGCTGCGAGGCGAGCAGCTGCGCCGCCTCGCCGCCGCTCGCCTTGCCGCCGGCGATGGTGGTCGCCAGGTCGCCGATCTGGTCGGGCACGTCCTCGGCGGCCGGCTGGGTGACCGGCGCGGCCTTCGCCTTCGCGATCTCCGCGTCGGAGGGCACGGCGGGGATGACGCCCTGCTCGACGTAAGTGACGCCGTCCCTGAGGCCGCCCTGAAGCAGGCCCGTGTCGGTGCCCGTGTTGTAGTAGAAGGAGGAGTCGAGGCTCGACGGGTCGAAGGTGACGGAGGTGGCGGCGCCGGCCAGCGGCAGCCAGTCGTCCGCCAGGCCATCGTGCACGGCGTACTGCGCGCTGAAGGCCTCGCCGTTGGCATGCGTGTCGATCCTGGTGCCCACGCGCACGTAGTTCGAGGAGTCGGACGCCTCGCGCGCGTCGGACAGGTTCCACACGTTGCCGTCGAAGCGGTCCATCACCGCCAAGCGCACGGGCATGCCCGCCGGCAGCCCGCGCACCGTGAGCAGCGTGTCGTCCTTGTGGTCCTTGATGAAGGCGCGCATGCCGCTCAGGGGGCTCGCATAGTCGTAGGGGCTCAGCGGCGGTTCGTAATGGTCGCGCAGGATGGTGCGGTCCTGGCCGATCGCCAGGCAGCCGCCCAGGGCCAGGGCGGCCGCCAGCACGACGATGACCGCGCTCGCCAGCCAGCGGCCGAACTCCAGCAGCTGCCAGCGCCACGACATCCACAGGACGAGCACGAGCATGGCGAGCATGCCCATGACGCCGGGAAGCCAGCCGGTGGCCGTGCCCAGCAGCGCACACAGCGCCATCTCGGCGAGCACCGCTACCGCGGACAGCGCCGAGAGACGCTCGGCGGCCATGGTGCCCAGGAAGCCGGCGATGGCGCCCGTCCACAGCACGATCGTCCACAGCGCCATGAGTGAACCCTTGCCGTCGCCGATCGGCGGGTCGACGGAAATGACGTACTTGAAGGAGTCGAAGGTGTGCAGCCAGCCGTCGCGCAGCGTGGCGAGCGTGGGCACGACGTGCGCGACCGTGGTGTCGTTGCAGCATACGACCGGCCCGACGACCCACTGCGCGAGCACCAGGAGCACCAGCTGCCACCAGGTGCGCAGCGCGGGCGCCGTGCCGGCGGTGACGATGAGCGCCGCCAGCGCGGCGGCGGCCACCGCGGCACGCGACCACAGGGCCAGGGTGCCGTAGACGTCGACGAGGGGCGTGGCGGCCAGCAGGACCGCCACCGCCACGATGGCGGCACTGGCCAGCGTGCGCCGCCACGGCGTGCCACCCAGGTCGAACCTGGTGCCGCCGCCCGTGTTGGTCATCCAGATGGCCGAATGCGTGGTCTGCGCCCACGACCCGGTGCCCGTGCCGGTGCCGGTGTCGGTGAAGGACGGATCGGGAAGGGACTGGAAGCGGCTCATCGCATCGCCCCCATCACCGCGGGCAGGTCGTCGAGCGCGCCCACCGTCGCCAGCGTGAACTCCGGGAAGCGGCGCAGGGCGCGCTCCGCGCCCAACGACGCCTGCACCACCAGGCAGGTGGCGCCGGCCGGCAGCGCCATCGCCATGTGCCGGACCTCCTCCAGGGGCTTGGCCGGACCCACCGTGAAGGCGTAGAAGGACGCGTCCGGCATGGCGGCCATGGCGCCGCGCACCAGGTTGCGTTCGTCGTCGAAGTCCGGTTCGATGGCGCTGCACTGGTCCAGGAACTGCATCACGTTCGCCGGGCGCGTGCGCAAGGCACCCGCGTTCATGGCCAGTGGACGGTCCTCGCGCAGCGCCTGCACGCCCAGGGAGGCGTGCACGCTCACGGCCAGCTCGAAGGCCGCCTGGCTCGGGTAGTCGTCCGGGTGCACGTCGCAGGAGATTGACGTGTCCGTGCGGCGCGTCGCCTCGAACTGGCGGATCATGAGCTTGCGCGCCTTCGCGGAACTCAGCCAGTGCACGTTGCGCACGTCGTCGCCCGGCTCGTACTCGCGCAAGCCGAAGAAGTCGAGGTCGTCGTCCACGATGTCGCCGCTCGGGTTGCCCTCCAGGTCGCGCGGCACGCCCGCGTGCAGCCGTTCGAGCATGACGACGTCCGGGTGGATGTACACGTTGATGCGCTGCGCCAGCCGCAGCTCATGGCGCATCAGGCCGAAGGGGTCGCCCTTGCGGATCATGAGCGGACCCACCGGAAGCACCGCGCGGGTGACCGCCTTGAAGGACACAGCCGTGTGCTTCGACTGGTGCGCACCCAGCATGGGGATGCCGAAGCGCTCGTGCACGTCGCCCATCGGCAGGTCCGCGCGGGCGCTCGCGGTGGGCGAGGAACCGGGGTTGGACACGTCGACCTGCACGTTCACCTCGTCGCCCACCACCACGCGCCGCCGCGAGACCGCCAGGCGCGCGTCGAAGGAGGTGTTGCCCAGGGACATGACGAGCGCGGCGGCCAGCAGCACCGTCGCCACGATTGCCGCGGCCAGCATCTCGTGCCAGCCGAAGCAGGCGAAACACACCCACAGCAGCACGTCCAGTCCGAGCACCGTCCAGCCCAGCGGCGAGACGTAGGCGCGCGTCCAGTGGCGCAGGCGGCGGCGCAGCCCGGCCCGGCGCCGTGACCGGTCGCGGCGCCGGCGCAGCGCGCGTGCGGAATCCGTCATGGCTTCCTCTTCCTCGTAGTCTTCGTATGTTGCCTGCATGTCCCGGCAGGGGCGGGCGTGCGCGGTCCCGCGGCGGCTCAGGCCACCGGGGCGCCCATCAGCGGGGCGGGCACTTCCTCGACGATATGCGCGATAACGTCCTCGGGCGTGGCGGCCGTGAAGAGCGCCTCACTGGTGAGCACCACACGGTGGGCGAGCACCGGCACGGCAAGCGCGTCGATGTCCTCGGGCACCACGTAGCCGCGGCCGTCGGCGGCCGCCCAGACGCGCGCGCAGCGCGTCAGGGCGAGGGCGCCGCGCATGGAGGCGCCCACGACGATGTCGTCATGGTGGCGGGTGGCTTCCACGAGGCGCACGATGTACTCGAGCAGCGTGTCGTCGACGCGCACCTGCTCGGCCGTCTCGCGCATGGCGAGGATGTCGGCGCGCGTGGCGACGGCGTCCGCGGTGGCGGCACGGTCGTGGATGTTGACCTGGCGCAGCAGGTCGATGCTGTACTCGTGCGAGGGGTAGCCGATGGTGGTCTTGATCAGGAAGCGGTCCATCTGCGCCTCGGGCAGCTTGTAGGTGCCGAGCTGCTCGACGGGGTTCTGCGTGGCGATCACGATGAAGGGCTGCGGCACGTCGTAGGTGGTGCCGTCCACGGTGACCTTCTGCTCCTCCATGACCTCCAGGAGCGCGGACTGCGTCTTGGGGGAAGCGCGGTTGATCTCGTCGGCGAGGACGACGGAGGCGAAGACGGGGCCCTTGCGGAAGGTGAAGTCGCCGGTCTTCTGGTCGTAGAAGGTGACGCCCACCACGTCGGAGGGCAGCAGGTCGGGGGTGAACTGGATGCGCTTGAAGGAGTCCGACTCGCCGCCGGCGACGATGGAGTGCGCCATGGCGCGCGCCAGCTGCGTCTTGCCGGTGCCGGGGTTGTCCTCCAGGAGGATGTGGCCGCCGGCGATGAGCGCGGTGATGCACTGGCGCACCGGCACCTCCTTGCCGACGACGACGCGCGAGACGTTGTCCGCGATGGCGTTGAAGCGCCTGGCGAAGGCGGCGATGTCCTCGCCCGCGGCCTCGACGGTGCCGGCCTGCGCACCCAGCGGCGGCACCGCGGCGACGGTGGGGGGCATGGCAGGCTGCACGGTGGCGTGCCGGACGGGCTGGGCGCCCGACTGGCCGCGGGGCGGCAGGGAGGGCATGTCCACGTGCGGCACGACGGGCGTGCCGGCGAGCACCGTGGCGTCGGCGGGATGCGCCGGCCCGGCCAGGACGGTCTCCTCGGGCAGGGAGGGCGTGGCGGCTCCCGCGAGGACGGTTTCCTCGGAGAGCTGTTCCGGATCGTTCGGTGCTGCGCTCATGGCGGTGTGCTCCTTCTCTTGGGTTCGTGTTCCTTGGCTTCGTGTGGTGTTCAGGCCTGCCGGATGGCGAAGGCCGGCTGCAGGCTGCGCTGCCAGATGGGCGGCACGGTGCGGTTGGCCAGGTGCCATGCGCTGGGCGAGACCGAGGGGGAGGGCGAGGGCGACGGGTCGACTTGCGGCTTGTCCGGACGGCTGTTGGACATCTGGTGTGCCTCGCCGCTCTCGGCCTCGTAGCCGGGTTCGAGCGTGACCTTGGCCTTCCAGGTCAGGGTGTCCGGGTCGCCTTCCTCCACGGTGATCGTGGTGTCGCCCACGCCCTTCCAGCCGCTCTGGGTGGGCTTGATCGCACGGTCGCCGTCGTACAGCGTGATGGTGTAGGACGGATCCGCCTTGCCCTTGGCATCGAAGGCACTGCCGTTGACCTTCACGTGCACCTTGGTGCGGTCCGTGCTGTCCCAGGACACGTCCACCGCGACGTCGTTGAGCGTCGGCTGAACCTTGTAGCGGGTGTCCTCGCCGGGACTGACGGACGCTCCCTTGGACGCCACGCCCTTGTAGTGGTTGAACACCGTGAGCGCGGGGCAGGTCTGCCAGGCGGTGGCGGCCCTGGAGTACGTGGAGGAGGAGGCGGGCCCGTCCGGGGAATCGACGGTCACGCGCGAGCTGCGCCCCGGCGTCTTCCACTCGTAGACGCAGGTGGAGCCGTCCAGCCTGGCCGAGAGGTTCTCGACGGGCGGCGTGACGACCTGGGTGGACACCTCGTTGGTGCGGAATTCCACGGTGCTGTGCGCGTAGCGTACGGTGCCCGCGTAGACGATCCGCTCGTTGAGGTTCACCTTGGGCACGGTGATCGTGGCGGGGCTGGCGCAGGAGGCGGACTCGCCGCTGTCCAGCGTGACGGACTCGCACCGCTGGCCGTGGCCGGCGCCCGGCACCACCGTGACGGTCACGGCCTCGGTGTTCTGGTCGAAGTCCGCCTTGGCGGAGGTGACCGGATCCGGCTCCCCATACAGTTCGCCGCCCACGGCCATGGTGTCCTCGGGGGTGGCGGCGAACTGCGCGTTGCGGCTCGTGGCGCGCACGTGCGCCGTCAGCGCGAAGGAGTCGCCGATGCGGTCGCCGGGGACGGTGAACTCGATGGAGGTGGCGTTCTGCGTCGCGTTCTGCGTGGCGGAGTAGGCGCCGTTGGCCTCGGTCAGGGTGACCTCGTAGCCGCTGAACTCCTTGTCCGTGTATTTCGGCTTCGTCCACTTGACGGTGACCTTGGTGCCGTTGCCGGTGGCCGCGGTGATCTTCGGCGCGTCGGACATGCGGTCCGGGGTGGCGCGGGCGGTGCCGGCCGACCATGGGGAGTCGCCCACCGCGTTCGTGGCCTTCACCTGGAAGCCGTACTCGGTGCCGTTGGACAGGCCCTTGACCAGGCAGGTGGTCTGCGAGTCGCACTGCTGCTCGCCGCCCTTGCCGCCGGCGGCGAACTTCACGGTGTAGTACTCGATCGGGCTGTTGCCGTCGTCGCTGGGGGCGCTCCACGTGAGCTGCACGGCGCCGTCCTGCGGCACGGCGCCGTGCTCGCCGACGATCGGCGCCTTCGGTTTGCCGCGCACCACGAAGGTGACGGTGGCAGTCACGTAGCGGTCCTCGTCCCGCGTGGCGTCGCCCACGGTGACCAGCACGGAGGCCTGACCTGCGGTCATGTCGTCCGGCGCGGTCACGGAGATCGTGCCGCCGTTGGTGGCCACCGCCAGGTTCGCGCCGGAGATGGGCGAGGCGGAGATGATGGTCAGCGGCGTGTCCGGGAAGGGGTTCTGCGCGCCGGAGAGCACGTCCACGCTTTCCGTCTTGCCTGCCTGGATCTCGCGCGTCTGGTCCGGCACGCGCGCCAGGGCGCGCTTGGAGCCGACCACGCGCACGGTCACGCCGGCGGCCACGGGCGTGCCCTTGCCGTAGTCGATGGCGAAGTTGACCGACTGGGTGGTGCCGGCGTGCGCGCTCGCGGAGGCGCCCACGGTGAGCTTGCCGTCCGCGGTGAGCGAGGAGGTGATCTCGCCGCCGGAGGAGCCGCCCGAGTAGGTCAGCGTCATGTCCTCGTCCGACACGGCCGTGTGGGTCAACGCTGTCAGGTCGATGGTGACGGGCGCCTCGCCGGCCACCACGTCCACCGTGGTGGTGGAGAAGGTCGGCGGCGCCACCTCATGGCCCAGGACGGTGATGGGCAGCGTGATGCGGTTCATGTTGACGTGCTTGACCGAGCCGGAGCCCTCGCTCTTGCCGTCCGTGACGTCGAAGGTGATGGAGGCGGGGCCGCCGTAGTCCTTCTCGGCCACGAACTCGAGGGTCTGGTCGTCCTTGAACAGGTCCGTGTTCGCGTTCTTGGTGGCCGTGACGGAATCCTTGACCACCACGGCCGTCTTGCCGGCGCCCACGCGCACGTAGTCGGCGATGTCGATGGTGAGCTTCTCGCCGGCGTTGACCGTCAGCGGCTCCGTCTTGGGGCGCAGCTGCGGCGGGAAGACGCCGTAGGCCGGTACCTGGATGAAGGCCGTGGAGGTGATGCCGTAGGTGGTGTTCGTGACCGTGTAGGGCACGGCGCGCGCCTCGTCGGTCAGTTCCACGCGGATGGTGGCCTTCTGGCCGGGCACCACGGACGCGTGGTCCTGCGCGGAGGGGTGCACGCCCACCTCCAGCTCGTCGAGGGCGCCGGAGGGGTTCGCGATCCAGGGGGAGACGTCCACGTCCACGGAACGCCGGTCGATGGTCGCAATCGCCGGCACGCGGTAGTCGTAGGCGGTCGGCGGCTGGATCGGCGCCTCCGGGTCGACGGTCACGGTCAGGGTAGCCGTGTCCGTCAGGCCCGCCTTGTTGGCGACGGTGTAGGTGACGTAAGCGGTGCCGGCGTGGTCGCCGGTGGTGAAGGAGATCTGGCCGTCGTGCACCTTGACGTCCTTGAGGCCCTGCGCCTCGACCTTCGGGTCGATCTCCAGCTCGGAGTCGTCGCTGGAGACGTCGTTGAGCAGCACCGGCACGGTGGTGGAGGTGTCGGTGCGCAGCGTGATCTCGTCGTCGCGCGCGTACACGTTGGAGCTGGCGCCGTCGGCGAAGATGCCGACGCGCACCGTGCCCTGCGCACGCTGGCCGGTCCAGTCCTCCACGGCGTAGTCGAACACGTCGGTGCCCGAGCTGTCCGGGTAGGCCTCGTAGATGAGGTAGTCGGCGCCGACCTCGGTGATGCGCCCCAGCTCGGGCGCCTGCTTGCCCAGGCCGGTCAGCTGCACGTCGTCGCCGTCGCGGTCGATGCCGCGCAGCGTGATCGGCACGCGGATCTTCTGTCCGGCGGCCACCTGCGCCTCCGCCTCGCCGGGCGTCGGCGGCGTCTTGTTCGCCGCGTCCGCCTTGTGCACGGCGAAGGTGATGGTGGCGGAGTCGGTCTTGCCGTCGTTGTCGCGCACGGTGTAGGTGGTCTGGTAGGAGCCGGGCTCGTCGGGCGCCTGGTAGCGCACGACGTCCGAGGCGACGAAGGCGAGGCCCTTGAAAGAGTCCTCGTTGACCTTGAGCTCGTTGTCCAGGGTGATGGTGGTGCCGTCGCTGTAGCTGACGTGGTCGGGCACGTCCACGGAGACGATGCCGCCGGTGCGCACGGACACGGTCACGTTCGACGCCTTCGGTGCGCTGTTGGCGTGGGAGGCGACGGCCGGCTGCAGCACGATGGTGCCGGTGCTCTCGCCCTTGCCGTTGGACACGGTGTAGGTGATGGGGATCGGCTTGGAGGAGGCGCGCACGGCGGTGATGTAGACGCGCTTGTTGGACACGACGCCCATCTTGACGCTCGTGTCGGAGGACGTGACGCCCGTGACGGACAGCACGCCGCCCAGCGGGTCGATGTCGTTGGACAGCGGTTCCACGATGGCGGTGCCGTCGGCGCCCAGCAGGGCGGTGTCGTTGACGGCGACGGGCTTGGCCTCGTCCTCGGCGAGCGCCTCGACCTCCATGCGCACCAGGCCGGTGGCGGGGATCGTGCCCTGCGTGATGGTGTAGGGCACGTAGTAGGTGCCGGGCTCCTCGGCGGTGAAGGTGAAGGCCATCTCGGAGGCCAAGGGCGTGGTGACGGCCTTGTCGGGGCGGTCGACCTCGGTGAGCTGCGCGGGTTCCTTGCCGGTGCCGTGCACGTAGGGCTTGAGGTTGACCAGGGTGGAGGTGCCGGGCGTGGTGCGCTTGAGCACCGGGTCGATGGACGCGGCGAGCGTATGCTCGGGCCGGATGGCGAAGATGACGGTGCCGTCGGCGGTCTCGGTGCCGTCGGAGACGGTGAAGCGCACGGTGGCCTGACCGCCGGTCATGCCGCCCGAGTTGAAGGTCAGCTGGCCGTCGGCGCGCGTGGAGACGGTCGCCTCCTCCGTGTTCTCCACGTGGGCGGCCACGAGGGTCAGGGGGTCGCCGTCGGGGTCGGTGAAGCCGCCGAGCGCGTTCATGGAGTAGCTGGCGCCCTGCTCGATCTCGATCTGCTCGGGCTTGGCGTCCAGGGCGCGCGGGGCGCGGTTGCCCGAACCGGTGATGTCGAGCGTGACGGTGGCCTTGGCGGTCTGGTCGTGCCCGTCGGAGATCTCGTAGGTGAAGGTGGCGCGGCCGGCGGGGGTGGCGGAGGCGTCGAGCTGCAGGTAGCGGCCGTCGTAGATGGGCGTGACGGTGACCGCGCTGTCCTTGGGGGCGCTCACGGAGGTGATGCGCAGCACGGAGCAGTCGGTCTGCTCGTCGTTGCGCAGCACGTCGAGGACCTGGTGGCTGCCGGCGCGCACGCCGAAGGAGTCGTCGGCGGCGGCGATCTTGCCGGAGGTGGTCGAGCAGGTCCTCTCGAAGTCGTGCTTGTTGGTGGTGGAGTCGTCGTTGCTCTGCTGGGTGGAGTGTTCCTCGGTCTCCATGGTCTTCCACTGCAGCTTGATCACGTCGGTGGACTCGTCCGGGTTCCAGATGTTGCCGTTGTTGACGTCGTTGAGCACCACGAGGCGGTGGTTGACGCGGAACCTGAGCTGCGAGGTGGCGGTGACCTCCTGCAGGTCCTGGTAGTGCGCGTCCTTGGCATCCGGCGAGCACAGGCGGATGTAGTTGGCGGCGTTCTGTTCGAAGGCGCCGTACACGCATCCGCCAAGGGAGACCGGTTCGGCCGGGTTGCCGCGCGTGCCGGTCTCGACGAGGCGTGCGGTGCCGCCGTCGAGGTCCACGGTGCCGATGCCGCGTTCGGAGGCGACGGCCACCCAGCCGGACTGGGCGCCGTCCGCGTCGGGCGCCTGCAGGGTCAGGGGTGCGGCGTCCTCGAAGTCCGCCGACCCGCCCGGCCAGGCGACGGTGTCGTCCATGGCGATCACGGGCGTGCCGTCCACCACGGTGAAGGAGTCGGCGTCCTTGTGCTGGCCGTCGGTGAGCGAGTCGAGGGTCTCGGCCGCGTTGACGTCGCGGTCCGTGACCTTGAGCACGGCGCCGTCCTTGGGCCGGTAGCCGTAGACGGTGCCGTCGTGGGTGACGGCGACCAGCCCGTTGAGCCCCAGGCGCAGGTCCGGGTCGGAGTCCTTGGGCTTGGTGGCGTCCACGTCGGCGGCGTCGGCGATCCACGCGTTGCCGTGCGCGCGGTCGAGGAAGACGACCGTGTCGCCGCCTACCAGCGTGCTCATCTGCGTGCCGGTCACCGTCCCCTCGGACATGGTGACGGTGGCGGCGTCGATGGAGCTCGTCTGCGTCTCCTCGGCCATCATGGTCACGCCGTCGTGTTGCGCCACGTCGAAGGTGGCGCTGCCGGCCGCCACCGACGCGTCCTGTTCGCGCAGCCTGGCGTTGTAGCGGGCCGCCTTGCCGTCGGCCTGCGAGGTCACCCACACGGTGCCGTCGTCGAGCTGCAGGTGGTGCCAGCTGACCGAGCTGACGAGGACCGCGCCGACGATGACGGCGAGGACCGCCAGCAACGCCAGCAGCGGCATGAGCCACGGGTGCCGCCGGCCGCGCACCAGCGTGCGCAGCCGTGCGCCGCGCCGCGGCGTGCCGGGGGTGTCCTGCTTCCTGCGGATGGCCATGTCGTGTGTCCTTTGCTTCTCTTTCCTCGTACCCTCGTGGTCAGCGTGTCGCGCACACGGTCGCCGGCGTGGTGGACATGCTGCGGTCGGCGCGCACGATGCTCACCTGGATGCAGGTCTGCGCGCCGGTCTGTGCGGGGATGGTGACGGTCGTGTCTCTCGTGGTGGTGCCCGCCCCGCCTGCGTCCTCCCCGTCGATGAGCTTCCAACTGTACATGTCGCCGGGCTGCGGGTCGGGGTTCTTCCAGTCGAATGTTGCGGAATCTCCACGAATGGTGCCGGTCAGGCCGACGGGTGCGGGCACGCTGTCCTCGCCGGTGACGCCGCCCGCGTCGTCCTGTCCGGTCGTGCCGCCGGCCTGCGGGTTGACGACGAGCGCGTCGCGCGAGGTCGAGCGGTCGAGGTTCGGCAGGACGAGCAGCGCGAAGACGGCGGCCAGGGCGGCGAGCGCCGCCACGACGCCCACGCCGATCGCGACGGCGCGCCGCGACGTGCCGTCGGCGGCCGGTGCGGGGCCGACGCCGGCCGCCGTCTTCGTCCTGAGCCTGGCCAGGGAGCGCGAGAAACGGTCGGCGCCCTCCACGGTGACGGGCGTGGCGTGCCCGCAGGCCTCCTGCTGCGCCTCCTGGAGCGCGTAGGCGAACTCGAGGGCGGAGTAGTGGCGGTCCTCCGGGTTCTTCGCGAGCGCCTTCGCCAGGACGCGTTCGACCTGTGCGGGGACGTCGGCGCGGTTGATGGCGGGCAGCGGCTTGGTCATGATCGCCGTGGCCAGTTCCTGCTGGGTACGCGGCCGGTAGCCGTATTCGTAGGGCGACTTGCCGGCGAGCATCGCGTAGAGGGTGGCGGCCAGCGAGTAGATGTCGCTGCGTTCATCGCCGCCGCCCTGCGAGCGCAGCACCTCCGGCGGCGCCCAGGGCAGCGAGTAGCCGGTGGAGCGGTGGTCGTAGACGGTGGCGGCGATGCCGAAGTCGGCGAGCGCGGGCAGGCCTTGCGAGGTGATGAGAATGTTGCTGGTCTTGATGTCGCGGTGCACGATGCCGGCGCGGTGCGCCGTGTACAGGGCGCTGGCCAGGTTGATGCCCATGTCGAGGGTCTCGTCGACGGAGTAGGTGCGGGTGCGCAGCAGGTCCTTCATGTTGCCCTGGGTGGCGTATTCGAAGACGATGAAGCTGCGGCCGTCGCGGGTGACGCCGGTCTCGTGGATGGACAGGATGAAGGGGTGGGCGCTCAGCTGCGCCATGAAGTTCGCCTCGGTGCGGAAGCGTGCGCCGGCCTTGGGGTCGAGGCGGCCGCGGCTGACCTTGACGGCGACCTGGCGGTCGGTGCCGTGCTGCAGGTAGAGGAAGACGGCGGCGGTGGTGCCTTCGCCCAGCACGGATATGTACGTGTAGCCGTCGAGCTGCGGCGGGCTGACCGGCGGCCGTGTGGCGCCGCCGGGGATGGGCCGGCGTGTGTGCGCGTGCTCGCCGGGCGTGTATTGCTGTGGTGCTGCCATGCAGGTCCCCCATGCCTTCGTGCCGTCATCGTGGGTGCGAAGCTGGGTCGCGTCCCGTCCGGCGCGCCGTGCCCAAGCCCCACCGTGATTGTATGACACCGTATGCAGAACATGCAATACATTGCTCACGGTGGGGTTTGGGGAATCCCTCGTTGTCTCGTGGTGTTTAAGGCGCGTGAGGTGGTCGGTGGATTTGTCCGGGTTGTGGCGCAAATCCGTGTACGGTTTTGTCGTGATGAGGGGGCTGGAACGGCGAATCCGTACGGAACTGGGCAGTTTTCCGTAAGGATTTGTCGTGATGAGGGGCCTGGGCGGCAAATCCTTACGGAACCCGGCAGGTTCCCGTATAAATTCGTCGTGACGAGGGGCTGGAACGGCGAAACATTACGGAATCGGGTAGGTTTCCGTAAGGATTCGTCGTGGGGTTCGCTCGTTGTTCGTGGCATTTGCACGGCGGACTTGCACCGGCCGGGTTTTCGGGGCCGGCTCGGGAAAACTCGGGGCACAAGGACGGGCACGGTTCTTGTTGTTCGGGGCTGTCAAGCCGAAACCTGGCGACAGGGGGTCGTGCCTTTCATGACGTTCCGTCCACGCCTGCGCGTCCACCTGTCCGCGGGCAACCGCCACGACAACCGTAGTGTAAGTCCGCCCTGAAAATCTCTCGTTTTTCCGTGACTTTCCCAGGACGCGGCCCGCATCCTGGGAAAGTCACGGAAAAACGAGAGATTTCTCGAACCCACGTCAGACGGCGCTAGAATGGAGGGCCATGTGTGCGGCGCGATGGAAGGGGTGCACGGTGAACGAGGCAGGGATGGGCACTCAGGAACGGCAGGCGGAGAACGTCAGGCGCCTCCTGGACGATCCGGCATGCACGCGGCTGGTGTCGCAGGACGCCGAAGCCGACGGTGCGGCCACGCTGGTGACGGGCGCGCCGGGGGCGGGCAAGACGACGCTGGCGATTGGCGCGGCGCAGCGCGGCATGGACGCCTTCGGCGCCGACGCGGTGGTGCTGGCCGTACCCAACCGCACCTTGGCGGACGACTACGCGCCCGCCCTGATCCGCCATGCGGGCGTAAGCACGCAGGCGCGCCCGGCCACCACCCTCAGCGCGCTGGCCTTCCGCCTGGTGACCGCGCAGCGAGCACGCGAGGACGCGCCGCTGCCCAAGCTGCTCAACGGCGCCGAACAGGACGCACTGCTGCGACGCGTGCTTGCCGTGCACCTGGCACACGTGCGCGCCGGCGACGACTGCTCCACCTGCCGGCTGCTGCGCGACTACTTCGCCAACGAACGCTGGATGCGCTACGTGGCGGACGACTGGCAGGACGCCCCGCAGGACGGCGAGACGCCCGCCACCAGCCAGGGCCTGCTTGAGGAGGGCATCAGCCCCGCCTTCACCGCCCAGCTGCGCGACATGCTCGCCCGCATGGACGAGGCGGGCGCCACCGGCGAGCGCGAGACGGCCGTCCTGGACGCCGTGGCCGATGCGGGGCCGTCCGGTGAGCGCCTGCGCATCCAATGGCGCCTCGCCTTCGCGCTGCGCCGCGAATACATCGCGTCCATCGCCCGCGCTTACCCGGGCGAGTACCGGCTGGACTCCTCCTACCTGCAGGTCGCCGGCGCCCAGGCCGCGCGCGGACTCGAGGCGACGGACCTGCCGCGCCTGGTGGTCGTCGATGACTTCCAGGACGCCACCCTCGCCGGCCTGTCCTTCCTCGAGGCGCTCCAGGTACGCGGCACGCGCCTGTTGCTCGTGGGCAACCCGGACGAATCCGTGCAGTCCTTCCGCGGCTCGCACCCCGACTACCTGTTCGCGCACGCGCGCACGGCCATGCACGCCCGGGAGGCGCGCCTGGACGCGGCGGAGCACGCCGACCCGACCTTCCTGGACACCTTGGCCGCCCGCGTCTCGCTGTCCATCGCCTCCACCGAGGACACCGACACCCCTTTGGCCGCCCGCCCCGGCAAGCTGCCCGCACTGCCCGGGGCCTGGCCGGTGTGCGCGCTGGGAGAGGGCGACCCGCGGCGCAGGGACGGCACCGTGGCCGGCCTGCTGTACCGTTCGGCTTCCGAGGAACTCGAGAACGTGCTCTGGCAGGTCAAGACCGCGCACCTGCAGCAGGGACTGCGCTGGAACGACATGGCCGTCATCATGCACGACAACGACGCCATCCGACGCACCGGCGAACGCCTGCGCGACGCCGGCGTGCCGGTGCGCTACTCGTCGGTGACCCGCCCCCTGGCGCAGGAACCCTTCGTGCAGGCCCTCTTCGCGCTCATCGAACTCGCCCAGCTGCGCAACGACGGCCTCGAACGCCGCTCCATGGACCTGGCCACGGCGGCCGCCTTCGTGCGTTCGCGCGTGACGATGATCGTACACAGCCCCCTGCTGGCACGCAGCCGCGGCAACGAACTGCCGCAGCCGCTCAACATGGAACCCGTCGATGCCGCCCTGCGCGCCCTGCAGGCGCTCGCGGCCGTCGTCGAGGACGACCGCGACGGCGAGGAGGAGGGCCACGGGTTGCGTGGCCTGACCGCGTCCTGGGAACAGCTGCGCGAGCGGGTGCGCCAGGCGCACGCGGCGCGCCGCGAAGCCAGCGGCGTGGAAATCCTGGGCGACGACGGCGACGACCTGGACTTCGGCATCGACGCGCTCTACCTCATGCTCGCCCGGGACGGCAGCCAGGCGGTGCTCGACGCGGTCGCCGGCATCTGCGGCACCGACCGGGAGCGCAGTTCGCGCCGCGGCGAGCCGGCGCAACGCTTCCGGCACCTGTGGGAGACGGTTGACGACCTGGCCGGGCGGCTGCGCAGGCTCGAATCCGACGCCCCGCAGTTCGCGCTCGAGGCCGCCTGGATCAGCTGCGACGTGGCACGCCGCTGGCAACGCGACGCCCTGTTCAACACGCCCGCCGGCCGCGCCGCCAACGACCGGCTCGACACGGCGATGCGCCTGTTCGAATACGCCAGCGGCGACGGCGTGGCACCCACCATCGGCACGTTCATCGACCAGGTGCGCCAACTGCAGGTCGAGGCGGACTCCCTGGCGCGCTTGGCGCCCGTGGACGACGCGGTCACGCTGGCCACGCCCGCCGGCGCCGTCGGACACCGCTTCCGGCAAGTGTGGATGCCCGGCGTGCAGGAAGGCACTTGGCCGAACCTGGCGGCCCGCAACACCATGTTCGGCGGCGAGGACCTCGTGGACATCCTCCTGACCGGCATGCTCGACGAACAGCGCGACGCGGCCGCCGGCCACGGCGACCCCGCCATGCAGCGGCTGCTGGCCACCGAGCAGAAGAGCTTCCTGGTGGCCCTCACCCGTGCCACCGACCGGGTGGTCGTGAGCGCCGCCCTCAACGACGACGCCGCACCCTCCGACTTCCTCTACGCCTACCTGCCCGAACACTTCGACCGGGCCTGCGACGCCGACCCGCTCACCCGCACCTACGCCACCCTCGGCATGCGCGACGGCGACGACCGAGGCAGCGAGGACGACGGGACCGACCGACAGGGACTGGACGTGGACGCGCGCGGCCTGATCGCCCTGGCCCGCATCGCCCTGGCGGAACACGAAGCCGGATCCGCCGAGGCGCGCGACGCCGTCGACACGCTCGCCATGCTCGCCCACGCCGGCTTCGAGGACGCCGACCCGCGCAACTGGCCCTTCCTGGAACCCACACCCGTGGGCGCGTCCGCCGCGGATGCCCCGGTCGCCACGGCGCGCCACGGCGCCCACGCCCACCACGGCCCGGCAGGGGAGGGACCGGCGCACGACGACGCCCGACCGCGCTACGGCGACCCCTACGGGCCGCCCACCGTCACCCTCTCGCCCTCCCAGGTGGACCGCCTGTGGGGATGCCCGGTGTGCGCACGCATGGAACAGCAGTTCGCCGGCCCCCAACGCGCCTCCGTGGCCACCGACTACGGTTCCATCATCCATGACGTCGCCCAGGCGGCCACCGAGGAAGGCTGGGACCGCGCCGACTTCCTCGCCGACCTCGACCGCGACGCCCGCGTGGCGCAGGTGACCGACCTCATGACCGAACGCTACCTGGCCATGCGGCCCGACCCGGAGGGCCTCGAGGACGCCGAGGAACGCTACCGCGCCCTGGACCGCGACGCCGAGACCGCCGAGATCCTGGGCCGCATCGCCTCCTACTTCGTGGACTCCAACCTGCCCGGCCGCTACGACGTGGGCAGCACCGGCGAATACGAGATCGGCACCCTCGCGGACGCCCAGGCCGAGGTGGCCTTCACCGCACGCTTCGACCTGGCGGACATCACCGCCGCCTACAACGCCATCGACGGCATCCGCCCCGTGGACGTGCAGGACATGATGGGCATCATGGGCGCCCTCGTCGGCGGCTGGCCCGACACCATGCGCCCCGACCTGTCCGTCCGTCTCACCGGCCGCATGGACCGCCTCGAACAGCGCACCCTGGCGGACGGTTCGGCCACCGTGCGCATCATCGACTACAAGACCACCGGCGGCACGTACACCGGCGCCGAATACTTCAACGACCTGCAGCTCGTGTGCTACCAGCTGGCGCTCGCCTTCCCCGAGGGCACCGGCCTGCGCGGCACGGCGGCCGTGGAGGCCATGCCGGACATCGCGCAGAGCGACCTCTTCCAGGTGCGCGCCAGCAGCAAGCCCGCCACCAAGAGCGGCGCCGCCGCCGAACCCTACTTCCAGGAGCCGCTGTTCCGCGACGGCTCCATCAACGCGCACCCCTTCACACAGCGCGCGAACGTGAAGGGCCTCGATAAGGTCGCCGACTTCGCGCTGCCCGCCGAGCCGCCCGCGGACGTCGACCCGCAGGCGTGGGCGGACTTCGTGTCCCTGCGCGGCACGCTGGCGCCGTGGGCGATCGCCATGATCGCCCGCATCTTCTACACCGCGGCCGCTTCCCGCGCCGAACTGCTCGTCGCCCACCCCACCCAGGCGCACCTCGCCCAGTGCCGCACCGCGGACCTGTGCCCGGCGTGCAAGGGGCGCGCCGCCACCGTGTACGAAACGACGGAAGGATGACCGCCATGGCCAAGACCCCCACTCCCAGCGCCGAACAGCGTGCCATCATCGAGGCGGACGCCGGGGCCGACGTCCTCGTCGTCGCCGGCGCAGGCTCGGGCAAGACCTTCACCATGACGCGGCGCATCATCCAGCTCATCGCCGACGGCGTCGCCCCCGAACGCATCCTCGGCCTGACCTTCACCAGGAAGGCCGCCGCCGAACTGCTCTCCCGCGTCTCCGGCGCCGTCGCCGCGCAGCGCGGCGACGCGGCCGGCGCCTTCATGAAACCCGACGTGCTCACCTACGACGCCTTCTTCCAGTCGATCGTGCGCCAGTACGGGCTGCTCGTCGGCTTCGACCAGCAGGTGCAGCCGCTGAGCGCCGCCGGCGCCGCGCAGCTCGCCGCGGACGTCGTCGGCGCCAACCTGCGCCTCCTGGTCGACTCCGAACTCGACATGGGATCCTTCGGCACCGTCGTCTCCCAGGTGCTGGCCCTCTCCGAGCACATCGCCAACTCCATGATCGGCCCCGGCTGCGAGGACATGGAGCAGGCCATCGCACGCATCCGCGCCTGGGACGCACGCTTCGCCGCGCGCATCGACGCCATGCTCGACGGCATCGAGGTACCCGACGAAAAGCCCGCGGCACCGAGGAACTTCGCACCGCCCAAGTACAACAAGAACGGCACCATGAACGCCAGGGACGCCAAGCGCATGGCGGCCATCGAGGAATACGAACGCCTCATGCCCGCCTGGGACGTGGCCGCCATGCGCGACGCCGTGCGCCGGCGCGAACTGCTGCTCGACCTCGTCGCCCGCTTCCAGGAGGAGAAGCACGCCCGGCACATGGCCGAATTCTCCGACTTCACCGTCGCCGCCTACCAGCTGGTCACCCGATTCCCATCCATCGGCGCACGCTACCGCCGCCGCTACACGCACGTGCTGCTCGACGAATACCAGGACACCTCCACCACGCAGGCCGCCCTGCTCGCCCGCCTCTTCCACGTCGGCGCCGGCGAACGCAGCGCCGTCAACGCCGTCGGCGACCCCTTCCAGTCGATCTACGCGTGGCGCGGCGCCAGCCCCGGCGCCTTCACCATGTTCAAACGCGACTTCGCCATGGACGGGGACGCCAAGCCGTACCCCATCACCGCCACCAGGCGCAACGCACGCGTCATCCTCGACGCCGCCAACGACCTCACCCAGGTGTTGCGCCGCCGCCCGCCGCGCCCCACCAGCGCCCGCCTGAGCGAAGTCGACGTCGACCCGCTGAGCATGGCCCCGGACAGCCGGGAGGAAGGCACCCTCGGCGTGCTCGGCTACGACACGCAAGGCCAGGAGGTCGACGGCGTCGTGCGCTTCATCGCCAAGGCCGTGCACGACGCACGGAAGGCAGGGGAGGGGGCCGCTGGCAAACCGCCCTACGCGGCCGTGCTCTTCCGCAGCAAGAAGTCGATGGGTGACTACCAGGACGCCCTCGAACAGGCCGGCATGAGCACCTGCGCCGTCGGCATCTCCGCCCTCGTCGAACGCCCCGAGATCATCGACACGCTCGCCGTGCTGCGCGTCGTCGCAGACCACGCCGACACCGCCGCACTGCTGCGCCTGCTCGCCACGCCGCGCTACGGCGTCGGCGTGCAGGACCTCGCCGCGCTCGCCCGCCTCGCCGACCGGCTCAACACCGAATACCGCTACCGCGCGCTGCTCGAGGCAGGCGTCGCCGACGACCCCGACGCCGACCTCGCCGCGCAACGCCAGGCGGTACGCGACCACAGCCGCCAAGTGCCCAACGCCGTCTTCGTCGCCGACGTCCTGCTCGACGACGACCTCGACGGCCTCATGAGGAACACCGCCATCAGCCCGCAGGGCCGCCACGGCATCGCCCGGGCAGCCCGCGTGCTGCGCCTCGTGCAGCACGCCGCCTACCAGCCGCTCGGCCAGGTGGCGCGCGCCGCAGTCGAGGCGCTCGGCCTCGACATCGACATGATGCTCGCCACCGCGCTGCACCGCGCCGACGGCACCGCCGACCCGGCCATCGTGCGTGCGCCCATGGAGGCGCTCGCCGCCACCGTGGACACCTACGTGCAGGAGATCGCCACCGCGCAGGCGCCCACCCTGCGCGGCTACCTGGCGTGGATGGCGCGCATGGGCGACATCGAGGAGACCCAGCCCGTCTCCCCGGATACGCCCGTGGACGTGATGCTCATGACCGTGCACCAGGCCAAGGGGCTGGAATGGAACGTCGTGGCCATCCCCGCGCTGCGCGCCGGCATCTTCCCCTCCAACACCGGCGACAAGCTGAGCGTGGAGGCAGTCGACCGCGACCGTGACCAGGCCTTCGGCGCCGACGGCTCCTGGCACGCCCCCGACTACCGCGAAGAGGCCGACACGTGGCTGACCGACCCCACCGCCGTGCCCGCACCCATCCGCATCGACGCGGACATCCTGCCGCGCTTCCCGCACGACGCGCCCGCCGGTGCCGACCCCATCGAGGCACTCGATGTGCTCGACGACCCCATGGCCCTTGACGACGAGGTCTCCGGCACGCTGCGCGACCTCATGCTCGCCCGCGGCGACGCCGACCAGGCGGATGCGGACAGCTGGGACCTGACCCAGCGCGAGGAGTACGGCAGGCGGCTGCACGCCGACGAGCGGCGGCTCATGTACGTGGCGTTGACGCGCGCACGCCACGCCGCACTGCTCACCACGAGCCGGCGCAACGCCCTCGTGCGCAACCCCCTCGACGAGCGCATCGCCTCCCGCAGCACCTCGACGTCGAACTTCTGGAGCGAAGTCGAGGAAGCCATGTCCCACGAAGCCACCCTGGCGCGCGTGCCCAGCAATGTGCAGCCCGCCGCCGAGCCGACAGGGGAGGGCGACACCCTCGCCGCCCTCGGCGCCGACCTGCCGCAGGGCTTCTTCGTCGGCGACGACGCGCAGGACTGGCTGGACGCCGTCGTCGGCGACGCGTGGAACGCCACGCTCGACGACCCCGACGACCAAGGACGCCTGCCCTGGCCCTTCGCCCTGAGCGGGCCGCTGCGCGCACGGCTGCGCCGGTCCGTCGACGCCGTCACCGCCGCCATCGACGACGGCGCCCTCCCGGCCACGGCCGCCGGGCCCCTGAGCGCCCACGCCGCCCTCATCGCCGACGACACTGACCTGGGGCCGCTGCCCGGCATGGACGAACACGGCGTCGACGCCATGCTGCGCGAGCGCGCCGCACGCATCCTCTCCGGCCAACGCCTCAACGCCACCACCCTGCAGGCCAATGCCAGCGCCGCCGGCGAGCACGGCGCACGCCGCCAGCGCGACATCATCCGCGGCATCCTGCGACCCATCCCGCAACTGTCGTCCCCGGCCGCACTCGACGGCACCCGCCTGCACGCATGGGCCGAACGCTACCTCACCGCCGGACAGCCCGGCAGCCCCACCACGCGCGCCGCCATGGCCGCCGACGCCGAACGGGAACTCGCCGACGCGCACGGCCGCCAGGAACGCCGGCTGGCCACCTGGAAGGCGCGCCTCATCGACTCGCCATGGGCCGCGCGCCGCCTGGCGAGCGCCGAACAGTCCATCGTCGCCGCCATCGACGGCATCCCCAACCTCGTGCAGGGCAAGCTCGACGCCGTCTTCGCCGGCGGACTCGACGACCCCGACGACGCCGGGCGGCTCACCATCGTCGACTGGAAGACCGGACGGCGGCCGCGCACACCGGAAGAGAAAGCCGACAAGCTGCGCCAGCTCGACTTCTACCGCCTCCTGCTCGCCCGCGAACGCGACATGCCGCTCGACCGCATCGACGCAGCGCTCTACTACGTGAGCGAAGCCGACCCGGCACTGCGGCAGGTCAATGCCGACGCCAAGGACGAGGAGCGGATCATGGAGGAACTCAAGGCCGGCATCCCGCAGGTCGACGACGAGGACTGACGCTCCTTCGCTGCCGGCCGACCGCTGCCCGCGGCGGCTAGACTGGCAGATCAAGGAGCGGTGCGCCACGGACGAAGGAGGAGCAACGACATGAGCAACGACATCGACACCCACGACATCACGCCGGTCATCGGGGGCGGGATCGACTTCCGGCCCATGCGCTGGAGCGACCTCGACGCCATGGCCGACTGCTTCGACCGCGTCTGGCCACAGGTCCCGTACATCGACGGCACGCCCCTGGCCGCGCTCATGGCACGCTACCTGACCCTGCACTACGTGGCCCTGACCAGCTGGTCCAACATTGCCGCACTGCCCGACGGCACCTTCGCCGGCTGCACCCTGGCACGCATCGACGGGCAGCCGCAGCAGTTCCCGCAGGCCGTCGACGAACTCGAACGGGTGCGCGCGCAAATCGCGGCCGACCCGCGTGGCGCCGACGCGCTCGCCATGCTCGAGGATGGTTTCTTCCCCAACGAGACGATGCTCGAGGAGGACGCCGACATCGCCTCGAGCACGCAGGCGGAGCTCGAACTGTTCATGGTCGACCCCGACGTGCGCGGCCACGGCCTGGGGCGCGAGCTGTGGCAGTCGCTGCTCGCGGCCTTCGCGAAGATGGACGTGCATGCCTTCTTCCTGCACACCGACTCGAGCTGCGACTACTCCTTCTACGACCACAAGGGCCTGGAACGCGTGGCCGAACGCCTGCACGCCGACCACCCCGAGGACGACGAGACGAGTCCCAAGATCCAGGACGACCAGTACATCTACCGAGGAGAGACCGCACAGCTGCGCTGAGACGAGGACGGCGTCTTGCGGCGCCTTGGCGTCCGTCTGCTAGAAATCTCTCGTTTTTTCGTGATATTTCTAGCAGACGGACGCCAAGGCACCGCAAGACGCACTATCCATCCACACCACCTGCCATCCTTGAACCGACCATCCACTTCCTTGTTTTTCCGAGGCAAGACTCCCCATGACCACGTCCAAGCCGACCGTCAAGCACCGTTCTCCCTACGCGCGCATGTTCGCATTGCCCGGCGCCAAGGCATTCTGCGCCTCCGCCGCCCTGGCGCGCCTGCCCATGAGCATGATGAGCCTGGGCATCGTCCTCGCCCTCAACCACCTGTATGACAACTGGACGGTCGCCGGGTCGATGTCCGCCGCGTACATCGTCGCGGTCGCCGCCGTCACCCCCTTCTACGCGCGTCTCTACGACCGCTTCGGCCAGCGACGCGTCGGCCGCGTCGTGCTGCCCGTGCAGGTCGCCGTCATGCTCGTCTTCGCCTTCGCCGCCCTGGCGCGCGTGCCCATCGCCCTGCTCTTCGTGCTCGCCATCGCCATGGGCGCCACCCAGTTCAGCTTCGGCGCGCTCGTGCGCACCCGGTGGACCTACCTGCTCGAACGCACCGACAACATGGACCTGCTCAACACGGCGTACGCGCTGGAGGCGGCCATCGACGAGATCGTCTTCATCTTCGGCCCGATCCTCGCCGCCACCCTGGCCACCGGCGTGCATCCCGTCTCCCAGCTCTTCGTGCCCACCGTCGCCTGTGCCGTCGGCGGCACCGTCTTCTTCAGCCTGCGCCGCAGCGAGCCGCCGGTCCTGCACGTGGTGGAGACCTCCGCAGTGCCCGACGACGACCTCGCCCTGCGCGTGGCACGCGGCGAACTCGACGGCGGCGACGCCGCGCGGCTGCGCGAGTCGCGCGCCAAGAGCGCCGGTCTGGCCAGGCCGGCGCGCCGCCAAACGCGCAACGTGCTGCTCTACGCGGGCATCCTGCCGCTCATGCTCTCCTTCATCTGCTTCAACATGAGCTTCACCACCTTCGACGTGTCCATCACCGCGAAGATGGAACACGACCGCCTCGACTCCTTCCTGGGGCTGCAGCTGGCCATGATTGCGGTAGGGTCGTGCATCGGCGCGCTGCATTTCGGTTCGCGTGAGCACCGCGGCTCGCACTGGCGGCGGCTGCTGGCGTGCCTGGCGATCCTGACCGTCGGATTCGCCTGCATGCGCATGGCGATGGACAACTACTTCGTGCTCGGCGGCGTCGAACTGCTCGCCGGCCTGGTGGTCTCGCCGATCTTCGCCACCGGCAACCTGATCGTGCGCGAGACCGTGCCCGAGCAGTCGCTGACCGAGGGCCTGTCCTGGCTGACCACCGCCGGACAGGTGGGCGCCGCACTGGGCTCCCTGCTCGGCGGCATCGTGCTCGACCACGTCGACGCATACGCCGGCGTGATGACCACGTGGATCTACACCCTGGCCGCGATCCCCTTCGCGCTGATTGGCTGGTGGGTCTTCACGAGCAAGGCCAAGGCGGAGGTGCGGTAGGCGTTTCCTCGTGTACTGCCGGCAGCGTTGCACGCGTGTTCGGCGGCTGGCGACGTGCCCGGCACCGCCTGCGTCGTTGGTCCGGTGGACAGCGGTTTGCACCGTCTGGGTGGTGTGCGCCATGGATCCTGGCCATGTGCCCGGTTTCGGCGGCACTCGTGCCGCGTGCCGCGCCCTGGCACAACTATCTGGCTTAAGTGCAGCAATCCGGGCCGTCTCGGGGGTCTATCTGCCTTAAGTGCGGTTCGACTCCGGGCGCCTCACCACGAAGTTATTGAGTGAAGCAATGTTTTCTTCATTGTTTCACCAAATCGCCTATTGTTCAATCCTTTATTGGTTTTGGTCGGCAGGAACCGACCGCACTTAAGGCAGATAGACCTCTGAGTTGGTCCGAATTTACGCACTTAAGGCAGATAGGGGCGGGCGGCTGCCGTGGTTGGCACGGTCCGCCACGATCCCACCGAAAGGAGCTGTGGCAGTCGTTCGATATGCCGACTTTGCGTCGTGAACGGAATGGCTCGTCGATGCTCCATGGGCAGGAAGTGAGAATCCTGTATAAGCGCATATAATTTCCTATACTTTTACGTTGGGCTGTCATACACAGGGAGGGCGGATGGAGAAGGGCGTACGCATACAGGCGTTGAATCCTTTCATGCCGGGGGCAGGCAAGCAACCTCGCGACTTGGTGGGGCGCGACGGCGAACTTGAGCACATGGAGCGTCTCATCCTGCGTACGCAGATCGGGCTGATCGACCGCGGCTGCATATACGGCGGCCTGCGTAGCGTGGGCAAGACGGTCCTGTTGTTGCAGTGCGCGCGGATGGTGGCGGTGCAGCTGGAAGCCGACAGCGACCGCGACCGGGGCATCGAGAACCTGTTCCGCGAACTGGAGATGGCCGCCCTGCGCGTACGTACTCCCGGTCTCGGGGAACGCCTTGGCGACGTGTTGTAACTATTTTCTGATTCTATCATGTTCTGACCTATTTATGGTATACTGGGTACCATGAAATTATCCCAGTATGCGCGCAATGAGGGTATCACCTACAAGGGTGCGTACCTGCGGTGGAAGAAGGGGCGTATTCCCGGCGCATACTTGGACGGGACGGGGCACGTGGTCGTGCCGGACCCGAAGGTCGAGAACCTGAGGAACGCGGCCGTGTATGCGCGCGTGTCCACGAACCGGCAGAAAGAGGACTTGGAGCGTCAGGCCGAGCGCATGGCCGCATTCGCCAATGCCGCCGGGTACCGGGTCGTCAAGGTCGTCAAGGAAGTCGGTTCCGGCGTCAACGACCATAGGGTCAAGCTCACGCGCCTGCTGGAATCCGACGAATGGGGCACCTTGGTCGTGGAACACAAGGACCGGTTGACCCGTGTCGGGTTCGAATGGTTCCGCGTCCTGCTCGCCCGGCAGGGCAGAAACGTGGTCGTCGCCAACGAGGCGCAGGACGATACAAGCGACCTGATGGCGGACATGACCAGTATCCTGTATTCGTTCACGGCCCGCCTGTACGGGCTTCGCGGGTCGAAGCATCGCGTGCAACATGCCGTCAAGGCATTACAGGCACCAGTCGATGGGGAGAGTGCGTGATGAAGCGCGCGTACCGGCATGAACTTCTTGACCTGAACGCGGGCAAGAGAGAAGCGTTGAACGCCTTGTTCGCGCCGTTCCGATGTGCGTTGAAAGCCACGATGGCATACTGGCGTGCCCGGTTGCAGCAGGGCGCGGACCTGCCCTTGTATGTGGCATTGCCAGACAAGGCGAGTGTCGGGGGATTGTCGGCGCGGCAGATGAAAAGCGTGGGCAACATGGTGCGCGCTCAGCTGCTGTCATGGCAAGCGTTGCTGGAGTTGCGCGTGCGCCGTCTCGTCATGGACTCGTCCCTGTCGGACGATGACCGGCTTGTTCTGTTGCGCCTCAACAAGTGGCACGCGTGGTGGAAACCCGCATTCCAGCTGCCATGGAAGGTCAGCGAGGACGGTGTGCTCGTGCCGTGCGGCATGAAGGTCAAGAGCAAGGTCATGCTCGACGTTCAGCCGCGCCTGTTGAAACTGGCACGCCGACTGGTCAAACAGGCCATGAAAACCGACAAGTTCCCTGACATGGTGCATGTGGACACGCTCGTCTTGGACAGCATCATCGCCAAGCCGGAACGTCCCGAAACCGCGGACAGTCCGCGCATCTCGTGGTGGGTGAAGACCAGCACCCTGACCAAGGGCAAGCCCGTCGAAATCGGACTGTTGGCCAACACGTATTTCGAACGCGCCTACGAGGATACGGTGGCACGGGGTGGCGGCATGTGCGGTGTCGTGCAACTGCACCGCGACAAGGGAACACAGAATTTCACCATGAATCTGGTGCTTGACATCCCCGACGCCGCGCCACGCACCGAGGGGCGCACGGTCGGCTTGGACTTCGGCATGGCCGACGCGCTCTTGGCCTCCAGCGACGGGCAATTGTTCGGCGCCAAGGCGCTCAGGCAGCTGCGCGCACTCGACGAGAAACTGGCGGACCATGACCGATGGCTTGCCCAACGGGGCCTGAAACGCAAGGCGACCGGGAACACGAACGCCTCAACCGGCGCATCCGCGACACTGTGAAAAACGAGGTAGGGCGCATCATCAACCGACTCGCCCTCACCCACGGGCCCGAACAAGTCAGGACGCTCGTGGTCGAGCGCCTCGACTTCCGGGGAGGCGGCATGAGCAGGCGCATGAACCGGCTCATCACCCGCACCGGGCGCGCCGTCTTGAAGCGCAAACTCGAATCCATACAGGAAAGCGCGGGCATCCAAGTCGAACAGGTACCCGCACAATACACGTCACAGGAATGCTCCGGCTGCGGCTACACCAGTAAACGCAACAGGCCCAGCCGAGCCAGATATGCTTGCCGTTTCTGCGGCAAAACCATGCACGCCGACATCAACGCGGCCCGTGTCATCCAATCACGACGTTCGTGGCAGCAACCGGACAACATGGGCCCCAAGGCGCGCACCAACACCCGCCAACTACTCGACCAACGCTTCCAACACCGTTGGAACAGGCCGATGGAAGGCGCGGTCCCGGACGTTACAGGCGCTCCGGGCGCCCATCGAACCGCAACAGCCAACGGGGAGACGGACGGAACTAGCAAATACCATGCTTTGGTACAAAACTAGCTACTGCTGAAGGGGTACCTGGATGGTGGTTTCGCCCTGTTGAAGCCGTCGCCCGTGGGCGTGGATAACGGCGTTTTCCTGACCGACGGCGTGGCGGCGGATGATTCCGGCGCGCTGCACATCTGGGTGGAAGCGCAGTCCGTCAAGGATGACATAGGGCTGTTTTTCGCTCCGGTAGACAGTTCCCTCCCTGAGCTGGATAGTGAGGATTTCACCAGCGTATGGGAAGTGGCGAAGTGGCTGCGTAGGGCGGCCGCAGAGCGTGCCGTGGCCAACTATCCGACGGTGACGGATTTGGCGCGTCTGGTGGAGGACCGCCTGTCCGGCGAAGATGGCTTTTGGGAAGTCATCGAACAGTGTGGCCGCGGTGGCAAGTGGTTTATGGCGCGGCACAACGGTTCGCGCGTGCCGGGGCTGTATACGATGGATGATGCGGTTAGTGTCGAGTCGTGTTGTGCTGACCTGTGGATTTGGAAGGCGGCGAATGCTGAGGACCTGGACCCTCTGCCGTGTGGCGGTTTCAGGTCGGAGGCGGAAGCGGCTGACGAGATTGCGCAGATGATGTTGAACGCTGCCGAGTAGGCGACGCTGGCAAGACAAAGGTTTGGGGCCGGAATGCTGTTCCTGGCGTTTCCGGCCCCACGATTTTTAGGAGTGGGTCAAAACAACCAAGGAGGTAAATAAATGACCGGTAGGAAGCAGCCGGAGGTTGACGCGGCTAGGGAGTTGCGTCGGAAGGCTGAGTTTTTTGCGATGCGGAACCGTCTGCATCTCTCCCAGGGCTATACGGCTAGGCTGGCGTCCGAGGATTTGGGCCGTGAGGTTACGAAGCTGTGGGTCGTGCGCGATGAGCGGCCTGATTTGAAGTATGGGCCTATTCCTGACGACGTTTATGACTGGATGGCGGCCAGGTTTGCCTTATTTGAGCAGTCAGTGACGGCTGGTGTGGCCGTGGTGCGTGCCGCTGTGGCGGCGGGTACGGTTGAGGAGCCGGTGCCGTTGACCGTGTATCGCGGTCAGGGCGCCTATGATTTGGCTCACCCGGAGGAGCCGTATCCGGTTGAGGAGATCAACGCGCGTAAGTGGGCGGTGATGGACGCGCTCATGGCTCAAGGCATCCGTACCGTTCCCGTGTTCTATGATGCGAAGGAGGTGTTGTCGGATGAGAGGCGGGGCGAAGACGCGGACACGCTTGGCCGAGCTGATTGACAGGCGGTTTGGTGATGGTGGCCGTGGCAAGCTGGCGGAAAAATGCGGGCTGCCGTTGCAGTCGGTGTCGCGTTACACCAGGTCGGATGATGAGCTTCGGCGCGCGTCGTATGCAACCGTGGAGCGGATCGCGGACGCTTTGGGTGTGAGGAATCCTCGCGGATTGTTCGGCCCGGTCAGGGAAGAAATCAACGAAGGACCTACTGGGAAGAATTCTGAAGATTAGGGCCGGAGCAGGGTTTTCCCGCCTTGTCCGGCCCTTCCCTACCAGGTTGGGGAGCACGTTTACCTCTATGGGGTGCTGTGCATCCACTAGGGGCATCCCCACGTGCGTGGGGAGCTAATTCTTACGCCCAACAGGGCGTGCATACGAATGCAACAGAATCGGGTTTGGGAGTCTGTCGGGGTTCGGCGTGTCGCGCTTGCGTGTTTATGGTTCTTGAGGTACAGTGTCAATCACTGTCGAGGACTTCATTGAGGGATTTCGATTAACGAAAGTTGATAGGGTTTCCCTAGTTCTCTCCGGGGCTTCGGTTCCGGAGCTTCCTTGACAAAGGGCACTCCCTTCATGGGGTGCCCTTTTTGTTATTTCCGGTGCTTGTATCCGCTGATACGCATGGTGGGATACTTCTTGTGGACTGCGGCGCGAACTCGGCGTTTCTGTGCGGGTGTGCCATGTTGGGAGACCATGGCCAAGGCGGCGCGTGCGTGGGCTTTGTCTTGTATGGGGTAGGCGCGTCGGGACGGGTAGACGAAGCTTGTCTTGCGTAGGCGGCGGCGCTTGGCGGCGGTCAGTCGTGCCATGGCATTATTTCCTTTGGTTGGTCCAAGTCGAGTGTTCCTTCGCTCATCCGCGCATAGTACGTTTCGACTTGGTGGTTGGGGACGAAGAGGCGTTCCGTGGTTTTCGTGGTGGCGTATCCGTTCGCTTTGACGGTTTTCGTGCGTTCCGCGATTTGCGTGCAGTCGGGCGGCGCGGTGTATTCGCTGATGATGGTGAGCGGTTCCACGGTTTGGAGCCATTGGGTGAATCGGTTGTGGTCGAAGCCGTCGTAGCTTCCGCATTTAGTGTCCTTGTAGGGCGGGTCTGCGTAGATTACGCAATCATGTGGGAGTGGCACCTGCTGGTAGTCGCCTTGGAGCGCGTTTAGTCGTTCCAGCCGTTCCAGTCCTTCCAGTCCTTCCAGCCGTTCCAGCCGTTCCAGCCCTTGCAGCCGTTGCAAGCGTTCTATTGCTTTCGAGGGTGGGGTATTGGTCGTTTTTACGTACTTGTCGAGTTCACGTACGAATTGGAGCCATGCGCGGCGACGCTCATGCAATGAGGGGGATGTAAGCATGCGGGACGCGGCGATCTTGACGGGCTCAAGGGCACGACTCCACAAGTAGTTTTTACGATTGCTTGCAAAGGAGTAGAGGAGCCCGATGGCCGGGTCGTCGTCCTTCGCGGCGTGGAACTCTTCGCGCGTGGGTACGTGCGCGTATCCGCGCATGCTGCCCTCCGCCACCTCTTTGAAAAAGAGCGCACTGTCTGAAATGTCGTTTGCGATGACACGGCCGAATTTGCCGGACAGGAGCGCGCAATGCGTGACGGCGCAGCCGCCCGCCATGATGTCCACGAGGACGGGCGCTGCGGGCAAATGGTCCACTACCCACGGTGCGATACTGTTTTTGGAGCCCTGGTAGGGCAGCCCATACTTCAATTTAGTCTCCTAGCATGCCGCGCATGAGTGCGCGGCTGGTGTCGGCGTCGTCTTCTTGTTCTTCGTAGGCGTCTGCGATGCGTTCGAGCGCGGTTGCGATACGGTTGAGCGCGTCGGACTGCTTCCGCATGAGTTCGGTTTTGCTGTCGGGGAGGACGGTGATGCTCGGCCCCGGATAGGTGCCGTTGAGGATGTCTGTTACAGAGGTTGAACCGTCTTCGTTGCTCATTCGTCGTCTTCTTTTTCGTGGTCGTGGTTGGGTACTGCGAGCTGGTAGGCGTCTGCGAGCCGGTATTTTCCGGTTGGTTTGCCATGCGTGTCTTTGGTTTGGTTGAGTTTGCCTCGGTACGCCCAGGAGCGGATGGTGGCGGCGGGTACGTTCAACCCCAGGCTGTCGAGGATGGCGGAGAGTTCCCCGTAGGTGCCTTCGGCCTTGCTGGTTTTGAGTTGCTTGTCGCGGCTTTTCCACACGATTTGTGGCGCCCATTTGCAATGGCAGTGTGGGCAGTCGATGGTTTCCGCGTCCGCTGGGGCGGTGAGGGGCTGCTGGCAGTCGGGGTTGGGGCAGTTGCCCCATTTGATGCGTGTTTCGTCCATCATGCGGATGAGGTTTTGTGCGCGTCGTACCAGTGTGTGGGTTTCGGCCGCGTAGATGGGGGTGGCGGCGTGTTCGTCCAACCGTGGTGTGCGGCTGATGCGTTCCGCGGTGGTGGCCAGGCTGTCGCGCATGCCGACGTGTACGTTCAGGCAGCGTGCCCATGCGTGCAGGGTGTCTTCGATGTTTCCTTCCCGGTCCACGTGGAGCAGGTCGAGGACGGCTTCGCGTAACGGTGCGGATGCTGACGCGGTTGTGGGGGTGCGGCCGGTGTCGTGTTTTCGGTTGTTGATCCTGTTGAGCCTACCGTTTTCGAGGTCGTCCAAATTGCGGGTGAGCCAGGTCAGGTCGCCCATCATGGTGGTGGTGCAGTGTTCGCAGAGGAGGTGTGGTGGCGTGGTGGGGCGGGAGCATTTGGGGTTGCGGCAAACATCGGTGTTCACTTCGGCGGGCCCTCCTAGTCCGTTGGTTTCTCCTCCCCTAGTATATCACGAAGTCGTGTCGGTTGCCTTGTTAAAACGTTTTGGCGGGGTTGTATTCGGCCGTTCCGGTTTGCTGTGATGAACTTATCGGGTTGCATGCTGAACGCGGCCTGTAGGGCGTCCTGAGCGTTTTTTCCTTCCGCAACCATCTGGTTGACGGCGCGCCGGTAGGCTTGTTCCTCACGGACGCCGGTGATGCCCGCGCGTTGCATGGCGTCACAGATTGCCGCCTCGGACGGTCGGTTGCGGTCGCGCATGCGTTTCGCGTAGGCGTTTATGTCGGCGGCTTGCATCCACTTGTCCGACTGGGCGGCGTAGAAGCTGCGGACGGCTTCCAATGCCATGGGAAGCGTGACCTTCGGGTCGAGCTCCCCATGGAACATGTTCACGTACTCCACGTCGAAGGTGGCGTCGCCGTGATGGTGGCGGATCATGGTGATGACTTTCGCTGTCTCACTTAAGCTCAGCAATGGCTTCTCCCCTTTCCTGGGCTTCGACCATGCGCACGAGGTCGAGGTTGTGCTGAAGGTTCTGCTGTTGCTTCGACGGTTGTGCCGGCGTGCGCGTGGCCGTGGGGGTGTAGTTGGTGTCTTTCCAGCAGTCTCCTTCGAGCCAGTTTTTCGGGCTTCGTAGGTAGCGGTCGCCGTCTGGTGGCCGGTTCGGGTCTTGGGCGAAACGGGTCACGCCTGCGATGATCGCGGTGGCCCCATGCGCACGCCTGAGGGCGCGTTTGAACGCAAACATGGCGTCCCGCTTCCCCTGCTTCTTCGGGTACAGGTCCCAGAAGTGATCGAAGTAGCCTTGTTCCGTGGCGGTGAGGGGATTGTCTTCTTCGCTCTCGCGCACGCGCGTAGTGTGTGATTCTTCGTAAGAAGAATCACTTGGGTTTTGGGTTTTGGGTTTTGGGTTTTGGGTTAAGTCCGAACGGATTCCGTTCGGATTCCGTTCGGATTCCGTTCGGATTCCATCTTCCTCGCGCACGCGCGTAGTGTGTGATTCTTCGTAAGAAGAATCACTTGGGTTTTGGGTTTTGGGTTTTGGGTTTTGGGTTAAGTCCGAACGGATTCCGTTCGGATTCCGTTCGGATTCCGTTCGGATTCCATCTTCACGGTCGCCTGTGGCACGCTTGCGTTGCGCGTCCTTTTTTCGCGCATGCTCGATTTTCTCCCGACTGTTCTGGTGTTCCAGGTAGCCGTGAATCATCCAGCCTCCATCTTCAAGGCATTCCCAGAAGCCTTCATCCTCAAGCCAATCGATAATCTCGTCGGGGACTCGCATGGCATAGCAGACTGCTGTTTCGCTGAGGTGTCCGTCCGTGAGGTTGTCGGAAGCGTAGCTGATTCCGGCAACGTAGTAGCCGATGGCGGCGGGGTTCTCAGCCAGTGCGCGCATGATCTTGGGGCTATGCCAGAAATCATTCTTGAGGCGCGCGTATCCGTTGCTCATTTCAGCAGGTTCCTTTCTGGTTTTAGGGGTGAAGGGTGAGGAAGTGTTCTGATCCGGTGGGTTCACTTGCTGGCTTGTTGTTTAGGTGTTCTTCGGTGCGCATGTGTTTCTTGGCTTGTTTGAGACCTTTTCGTGGGGGCTGGCTGGGGGTGGACACGATGAAAGGTTTCCCGGAGGTGGAACACCAGGCGCAGTATACGGCTTGTCTCAAGGGTCGGAAGTTCCACTGGTACCAGGTGCTTTCCGTAATGACGCGGTAGGCGACTTGTAAGAGGTTGACAATCAGGCGGGCGGCTGCGCCGACGCAGATGCCGATGAGGAAGGCAAGGTAAGGGTTCATGCTTGTTCCTCTCGGTGCATGTGTGTTCGTGGTCCGGCTTCGTACATGCCGCGTGCGGTGTTCTTTTCGATGCATGTGTTGTCTGCTTGTTTGAGCATGGTGTGAGTGATGCCGTAGGCGTTGCACAGGTTGGCGAGTGTTTGCAGCAGGTCGGCGATTTCGTTGGCGATGGCTTGCTTGCACGGGAGGGGCATGGTGGCTTGCGAGCAGATCGTGTCTTGTTCTTCGTCGCTGAGCTTGTTCCAGTCGAGCCACTGCTTGCATGCTTCGACCACTTCGGATGCTTCCTCCAACACCTTGAGGGCTTGCCACTTGTCCTGCCGCTGATGGGAGGGGTGGAATGCTGCCCAGGTGCCGAACGGTACGAGGCGCGTAGTGGATTCGTTGGTGTGGTAGAGTTCGTTGAATCGTCGGACACCATCTAGGGTGTAGAAGAGTTCATCAATGCGTTGGTTGACGTAGCGGGTGATTTGGCGCGAGTAGGGGCCCCACGTGAGTTTACGGATTTTCTTGCGCTCTTGGTTGATGTAGCGTCCCCATACGGCGTCGCATGTGTGCATGTCGATCACGAGGCTGCCTTTCAATGCGGGTTGTGGATGGTGGTGGCGGCGGGCGGGATGCTTACTCTTCATCGGGGTCTCCTTCGAATTCCGCTGGGTCTCCAGCGTGGTAGGCGTCGGTGAGACGCTGGTCCATGTAGAGGCGTTCGTCGTAGTCGCGTTCGGCTTGGTCGTCGGGGTTCATGAGCATTCCGGCGACGGCGACGAGGACGCCGGTTTCGATGATCCAACTGGTGATTTCCGCTTGGTCTGCCGCGTCTTGTCCGCATTCGATGTCGCGGATGCGTTGTTCGGTGGTGTTCATGCGTTCCGCCAACTGTGCGCGGGACAGACCGCGTGCCAACCGTGCGCTGTACAGGATGGTGAGGAGCTGGTGGCGGAATGTTGCGGCTTCGAAGCAGGCTTCCCGATACGGGTAGCCGTAGCGCTTTTCGTCGCTCATTGGTCAACGTCCTTTCTTGTGATTGCTTGGGCGCCACGGGGAACGGTGACGGCGCCGATTTCCCGCATCCGTGCCCAGATGCGGGTTATGGCGATCTTGTCTGCCCTGTCATCCCAGATTGCGTGTGACGTGTCGTATCGGCGCACGTACCAGCGCGCTTCTAGCATGGTTACGAACAGTTCGTTGAAAGTGGCATCGTATTTCAGTTCGACCAGACTTTTGCCGGTGCCGTTACGGTGCCCGTACCACATGAATTCGTATTGTTCCGCATAGCCGCGCAGGTGTCCCAAGATGAGTCGTTCAAGGGAGAAGGGTTTTCCAGGGATTTCGTAGGGGTTGTTTTTGGTGTGTTCGGCTGCGCGTTGCATGGCGTCCTCGATGAGGGGCTGGAAGATTGTTTCGATGGCTTCGTAGGGTTCGAGGTCACTCATGGGTGTTCTTCTTCTGCTGGGTGTGCATGTTCCATGCGGCGATTGCTTTTTCGCGTCGTGAGATGCGGTCTACGAACATGTCGCAGGTGGGGTCGTAGATGGCCCAGTGGGTGCCCATGTCGTAGATGAATGGGATGTGGCCGCATGTGGGGCATGGGAGGAGGTGTTCGGTGATTGGGCAGGTCATGTGTTGAGTCTTTCTTCAATGTTTTGGGTGAGGGTGAGGGCGGCGTTCCATGCTTGCTTGTAGCCGGTCACGTAGGCGATGGCGGCAGGAGCGTTGCCCAGGTCGGCGCCTTTGAGTGCGTTGAGTGCTTGCTGGTCGAGGTCGAGACTCCAGTGTGGAACGGGCCAGTCGGCGTGTTCGCATCGGGTCCAGGCGCATGTGGCGCACTCGTATGTGGCACCGTTGCCGTCCATGCCGAGAAGGTTGGTTCGTACGGGCCCGTTCATGGGTTGGCCGCATTGAGGGCAGAGCGGGGATGATGCTGACGGTGCCGGGGGTGCCGGTGTTGTGTTTACTGGCGTGAAGCTTTCCAAGCTCATAGTTTTCCCTCCTGTTTGAAGTACTCGTACACGCTTCGTACGGTGTCGAGTGCGTCCGTGTAGGCGTCGTCATACGTGTTCCAGTCGCGGCCGGACAGTCGGGCGGCGTAACGTCGGGCGGTGTAACGTCGGGCGGTGTAACGTTCGTATTCGTCGTTCAACCATTCGAGGAACACGTCGGGGCTGTTCATGGTGTGTAGCCTTTCTTTCGCAGATCGTGAATCATGTTCTGCCACCAGCGATGGTCGCTGTAGGTCTTGTGCAAGGGGACGGCATCATATGCGCGGTCTGGCGGGTACAGCATCCAACCTTTTTTCGAGGTTCGGATGCGCCAACCCTGCCGTTTGAGTTGGCGTAACAGGAACCGTTGCTGTTTCATGATCGTCTCGGCATGGGGGCGGTGACTGTGTAGCCGGAGTCACGCAGGAGACGGTCGAACACGGCCGCATAGGATGCGTCAGAGTGTGCGTTGCAGTAGGTGGCCGCTTCCTCAGACGCGGTTTGAATGTCAGTGTCCATGTCCGCTCCAATCCGGTACGTGATGTGGTCTTGTTCTGTGCGGCTTGGTTTTCGTTGCGCGTCGTAGCATTTGCGGCACAAGCCTCGCGCGTAGATGGTGGGTTTGTGGCAGAGTGGGCATTGGTCACGGTGGAGTTTTCGTCGCCCTGCACGGCAGTAGTCGCATAGGTCGGCGCCGTGTGCGGGTAGGAGTGTCCACTGGTGGCAGCGTTCGCATTGCCGGTAGCGCAGGTCAGCACGATTCGGCATGGTGTTCATCATGCGTTTTTCCTTTCGTCCATTGGTCCATTGCTTTCTTGATTTGGTCGAGTGCGTGGTAGGTGGCGTCCACGGCGTCCTTGTCCTGGAGAAGCGAGTCTGCCGTGGTGACGCCTTTGTCGGTGACGGTCACCGAGTAGGGGGGTGTCGTGCGGGCAGACGCTGAGGATTGCCATTGGTGACGCCGCATAGGTGCGAGGGAGCATACTGGGGGTCCTTACATGTTGTCGAAGGACGGTTCGATGGAATCGGGCCGGTAATCCTGCTGGTTGAATACGGGATGTTCCGGGTTGAGGAGCACACTATGCACGTCCCCACGATGGATGTGGGTGAGGGCGGCGATGTCTCCTTCCCCGTAACCCATGTGTGCAAGCTGGTGGATGCGGGCGATCTGTTTCTTCGACGGCATGATGAGGGGTCCTTTCTTAGAGGCGGGGGGTGGTGACTCCACGCTGCCCTTGGTAGTGGGAGCGAAGCTTGTCGTGCCCGTAGGGGCGTGCGCAGGACTGTTCGAGGCGTTCGAATACAAGTTGTCCGATGCGCTGCCCCTTGGTCAGGCGGAGTATCTGCTGTGACTCGTTTTTCAGTTCCAACGTGATGGTTCCCTCGAAACCGGGATCACCGAAACCGGCGGTGACGTGGACTGCGACACCCATGCGTCCGAGGGTGCTTTTCCCTTCGAGACGGGCGAGCATGTTGGCAGGCAGGTGGATGGCTTCCACGATGGTGCCAAGGATGAACTCGCCGGGTTGCATGTCGTACCATTCCCTACGGTGTTTTTCGTAGTGACATCCATGTTCTTCGCCGGTCATGGTGTCGCGGAATCCTTCGTGGCTGGGCCGGGTGTCGTCGTTCACGCAGATGCTGAACTCTCCGTCGAGGGTCACGTCGTAGGACGCTGGTTGTACTTGGTCGAGCCTGAATGGGGTGATGAGGGGATACTGGTTGTTCAGTTCAATGATTTGCTGGTCGGTGAGGGTGGTCATGGCAGTGTTTTCCTTATTTGTCGTAGTGGTTGGCGAGCCAGGACAGGAGGATGCACAGGGCGAGCATCACGTAGGCGGGCCAGTCTTTCATTCGTCGCGGTCTGCCTTGTCATGGTTGAGCTGGTTGATTGCATCCACAAAAACACGATTGTTTCCCGTTCCCCATAGTGCGTTTATGGCGTCCCGATGGTTGTACAGGCACTTCCACGCATAGACGACGCCGACGAGGTCCACGACAGACAGGATGGCGGCGGTGATGGTGAGGATTCTCATTGCTGGGCCCATTCGTCAATCTTGTTCATCTTGTCTTCCAGGTCGTCCACGCGATGCTTCGTGGACAAGTGCAAATGGTGAAGGGTGCGGGTGCGGTCGAACAGGGTTCTCGTGTTGTGGTCCGCCACGTCCGCGTGCAACCATTGGAGCACCAGGGAGACGACGCCCAAGGCGACGGCGAGGATGGCGAGGAGAAGCGCGATGAGGCTCATTTCTTGGTCCTTTCGTTCAGATGGTGGATGGCGGCCTCTGCGAGGCGCATGTCCTTAGTGAGCTGGATGATCTGGTTGTCCTGTTCCTTGACTACGTCGAGGATTTCGTGGAATGCCTTGTCTGATTCACGCTGTGCGATGATGCAGGCGATGACCATGCAGACAATGGCTACGAGGATGATTACGACGCATGCGGTTTGCATTAGTCTTCCTTCCTTTCGAGTTTTTGGATGAACTGGCGGGTTGGGTCGAAGACGCGGCCCACACCGGCGTAGAAGCGATGTGAGCCGTCTCCCAGTTGGAAGACACGCACTTCGTCGTTCCACCATTCGTTCGTGATGTCGCGGATGATGCCGGTCGAGGTGACGGTGCATTCCGGGTTGATGATTTCCGTAATGGTGATCCTGTCCCCTAGCTTGGCTTCGTCCCACCATGTTTCGTGGTTGCCGGGCACTGGCTTCCAGTTATTCATTCTTGGTTCTCCTTCTGGCAGTCGGTGCAGGCGTGTATGGCGAAGGGGTAGTCTTCGCTTGTGTGCCAGCCGAGGTCGCGGGCCCGCTGGTACGCTTCCTGTTCGCTGTCTGCCTGTACGAGTTCGTAGAATGCGTTTTTGAGCCATTTGCCGCATTGGTCGCATTGAACCTCGTACACGGTGATTGCTTTCACGCTCAATTGCTGGTCTCCTTTTCTTCCGGGCCGAGAGGCTGACGATGGTTGAGTAGGTGGGCGAAATAGTGCAGGCTGATGGTGCAGGGCCGGTCCTCGTGGGGGTGGAGGAGCGTGCGGTGCATTTCGAGTGCGCTGTGGGTTGCGAGACTGGTGGGGCAGCTCAAATATTCGAGCAGATAGGCGCGCATGACCACGTGATGCTCACCGATCCTGTCCGGTGTGATGCCGACGCCACGCACCTTGTACACGACCGCCCACAGGGGCGCATCATCGTTCCCGGCTTCCTCTTCCGCCTCCCTTAACCATTGGTTGAGGCGTGGCTGCACCACGTTCTTGCATTCCAGGACGACATGTTCCTGGCTGAACATGACGCCGGTGATGTCGCCCCGGTCCTTGGTGCCGCTCAGATGTCGGCGTTCGATACGCGCATCATCCAACGCCCATGCCAGATAGTCGGCTACGGCCTTCTCGAACGTGGCTCCTGCCTTCTTCGCACTCTGACGGTTACGAGTCACTTGGTCACCTCCAACTGTTCAAAGATTGCTTCCAACACGGGCACGGGCATACTGTTCCCCGCCTGCTTGTAAAGGGCGCCGTTCATGCAACCCGGCCTTCCTGGGTTCGCGGCCAGTGCCGCCTCATAGTCGGCGTCCGTGAATCCCTGCAACCTCCAGCATTCCCGCTCCGTCAAATACCTGTATCCATCCTCGACTGGTACGACTCCCGCGTTCGGGCAGCGCATCTGTGCCGTCGTCACCGTGTGCGCATGGTCCTCGATGATGGGGACGCATCCGTTGAATCGGCCATCATGCTCCCCGATACGGTTCAGCATGCTCGGCTGCGTCACCTTGTAGCGTGCTTCGTCAGTGTGTTCCAGGAACTCGCCAATCGGGCGGGGATGCCGCCGCTTGATCTTCGAGAAGTCGAACACGGCGCCGTCGAGCACACTGATGGTGAACACCCTGCGCCGGTCTTGGGGAAGCCCGAAGTCCATGGCGTTCAGCACGTCGCACGCACTCACATAGCCGAGGGAACGCATGGCACCCAAGTACTTGTCGAAGTTGTGCCGCATGTGCTTGGAGAGCACGTTGGGCACGTTCTCCCACACCACCGCCTTCGGCATCCACTCGCCCAGGTTACGGATGATGCGCAGCGTTTCCCACATGAGGCTCGACCTGGTGCCACTTCCCTCGTCCGCACCCTTCTGGTGTCCGGCAATGCTGAAATCCTGGCAAGGGCTGCCATGTACGAGAATGTCCGGGCGGAGGGTCCAGCCACGCACGTCCTGCACACGATATTCGAGATCATGTTCGAACATCTTGTTGTAAGACCGCACTGCCTTCTCGTCAATCTCCACGTAGTCAATCGACTTCACCGGCACACCCAGGTTGCGAAGCGCACAACGGGGCGCTCCGATGCCACCGAAGAGCTCAAGAATTTGCAGCACGGTCGTACCTCTTTCCGCGTTGTATGTGCTGGTATTGGACTGGATGATGGAATACGCAGGAGAGGAACGTGGACGGTTCCCACCATCTCAACGGGCCATGCGCCCCTGCGTAGAGTTCTTGTCGCCACCAAGAATGACATTCAGGACATTCCCATATGTCCCACACGGAATCCTCCGGCAACGGCAATGGGCATTTATGCATCATCGTGGTCCTCGTCGTCTCCGAACCTGTCGAGGATGGTTGCATGGTTACGATTCCTCCCACATGTCGTTTTCCCAGCCGTCGTAGTCGTAGTCGGCTTTCCAGTCGTCTGCACAGTCTTGGCACACGTGGAGGCCTTGGATGATGTCGGTGAGCGGGAGGGGCCGCCCGCAACTGGTGCAGGCGGCGTCACCCTCGTGATCGGTCGGACCGTACAGGTGGCTCATTAGAAGCGGGGCTCCTGGCTGAAGCCGCCATCGTTCGTGGCCCATGGGTCTGCCGGAGGCTGCTGCCCCTGCGGCTGTCCCTGGCCCTGCTGTGCGAGGTTCATGCCCGGCGTGAACCCACCCTGCGGGGACTGATACTGCTGCTGGGCGGCCGGCTGGGCGGCTTGCTGGTTGGCAACGAAACCACTTTGCTGCTGCGGCTTGGAGGGGATGACGGCAACAGTGCGCGCGATCATCCGATAAGAGCCATGAGCCTGTCCGTCCTGTCCCGTGTAGGCGCCAGGTTCGTCCAGTTCGCCCACGCACAGGACCCGCATGCCCTTGTGGATGTTCTGCGCGACAGTGGCCGCATAGTCACCGAACACGGTCACCTGCATGCCGATGGTCTTCACCGTGTCCCACTGCTGTGTCTGCTCGTTGAAACGGTTCTTGTTGCCGATCACCGTAAAGTGGCAATACGGTTTGCCGTTCTGGGACTGCTTGACCTGCACGTCGGCCAGGGCGTTGCCGTCCTGGTCCTTCCCGCAGTACACGTTACCCATCCAATAAAACTCGGGGAAACTCATGCTTCCATCTCCTTGTGATTGTTGTTGCTGGTGTTTTCCAAATGCTTCTGGTAGGCGTCGAGGATGCGCTGCGCCACCGGCTCGGTGAGCGTACGATACGAGACAGCGGAGCCGACGATGCCGCTGAGGTATCGGTCCTCTCCCCCTGGCGGAACGCTCCTAGCGTCGAGGAGATCGTCGATGCGTTCCTTGGTTTCGTCGCTCATAAGTTGCACGTCACGGGTTTGCGTATCGGTGAACTGGGTGCTATCACTGCTGGTCGCCAAACCGCACGCCCCCTGAAGCGAGTAGCGTTTCGCGTACGTGAGCGCGCTACCGTACGCTTGCGCCGGGCTCACCTGACGGTTGCCGCCTCCGACGATGATCGGCGCCGGGCACAGGGGGCCGGTCCAATCCACGTAGGGGCTGGAAGGAAGCTGCTTCAGATAGGTGACGACCATGTCCGGCTCATCTTCCGTACCGGCGGCAACCTCGAAGCGGACAGCAAGCTTCATTTCCTTTTCCACGTACGCCATCAGGCTTGACAGGTCGGTGTAAGACCCGTAGTCGCTGCGCTTGTTTTCTTCTATGACCGGCATTAGAGTTCCTCCATTTCCTTGGTGATCTGCCAGTTGGTGTATTCGATTGGTTGGGGCGTGTGGTCGGCGCCCCAGTCGAGCATGTTCGCGTCAGGATGCTGCTGCCACCATGCGAACTGTTGCAACGCCTGGTCGATGCGTGGATTAGCCACGTCACGTATTTCCATTTGGGTTTCCGTGAACCGCCACACCATCCAGTCGTAGGGTGCCTGTTTGCTTTGGGTGATGAACTCGAACCCAAGTGGGCCCGCGTAGCCGGTGCAGAGACGGTAGAGACGCATGTAGAATGCGGCTTGAATGTGGTACCCGTACTTGTATGCGTCGTGCGGGAAATCTTCGGGCTGGTCGCGTAGTGTCTTGTAATCCACGATCCTGTAGACGCCATCTTCGTCGGGCCCGTTGGGAAGCCAGTCGGCTTTGCCTTTCAGTTCAACGCCGGAGTCGGGGTCGGTGGCGAACATGGCGACTTCGGGACGGCCAGGGTGCATGCCGGCGATGTCGGGCATGTTCCGCTTCATCATGTCCACCAGTTCCATGTCACGTGCCGACAGCATCACCACGTTCTCGTCGTCCGCATACAGGGCGAGAGCTTCCTTTCCGGCTTTTGTTCTCGCGTCGGGGCGTTCCATGGGGGCGGGGCCGGAGCCAAGTACGATGGAGTGCATGGCCTTGCCGAACGCGAACGCCGCATTATCCTCGACCGGGTGCTCTTTCGCCCATGCGTAGGCGCGTGGTGACTGCATGAACTTCTTGAGCATGGTCTGGTCCAACGCGGGATGTGCGAAATAGTCAGTGTCGCTGATCTGTTCCATTCGCACCATCAGGCTGCTCCTTCCAGTCGTCGTTTTTGTTTCCGTTGCTTCCAATAACAGGGGTTGCACAAGCCGCGTGCTCGAATCAGGGCCGCGTGGCCGCACGCTTTGCAAAGCGTGTAAGGCGCACGCACTTTCCAGTAACAAGTACCGCAATAGTTCTTTGTTTTAAGGTTCTTTCGTTTTCCACACGCCTGGCATTCTCGGTCAGCTAACACGGTGCGGCGCCAATGCTGTCGGTAACATTTCCCGCATAGTCCGCGTGCGTAAATCGGTCTTGTTTCCCCGCAGTTGGCGCATTCTTGTATCTTCCTGACACGAGGAGGCAACTGCCGCGCGTAGCATGCTTCACACATCATTCGCGCGTACATGATCTTCGTTTCCCCGCAGACCTTGCAAATGCCAGGTACGGGATTCTTCGGTCTTGTCATGCTGCCTCCAACCGGCTAACGAGCGTTTGCCCTGTGATGGTTTCCTGCAAGAACCGCCCATACGTGTTCTCAAACACTTCAAGATGTTGTGGTGGGCAGTACCAAACGCGGCCGCCGCCAGTCAGGTTCCTGGCATCTGATTCGGGCGGGTTCTCTTGGACAGTTTTTCGGTAGGTGCGTTTAGCCATGCCGGCAAACACCCAGATTTCCTTTTGAGTAGGCCGATAATGGTAATCCTCCCTGAGACGCCGTGTCAGGAACTGTTTCGCTGACACATACCCCTTGCCTTCCAACTCTTCACGAGGCAATATGCGAGGTGGATTCGGTGTAGCAAGACGTGGAATCGGAGCAATAAGATCAGCTATTCCCGCCGCTACATAGTGTTCGTACATGTCCTCTAGGTCTTGCTGCGCCGCTGCGAAGTTCACGGACCAGTAGTAGCCGTTAAGGAAAGCAAAGTGTCCCCAAGGGTAGCGGTAAAGTCCTTCCTTAGGCGGTTTCTTTGTGTTCATGGTGAGTTCCTTTTCCTAAAAGCGGGTGGGGCGGTTGGGCTGGGCAGGGTTGTAACCCCGGACAGGAGTCCACGCGAGGTGTGGCCACTAGAGGAATGGCACTCCCCCGCCCATCGTTCCGACAAAATGACTGTAAAAACGGTGACGTTGACCCGAACCGCCCCTTGGCTGCCTGCCCCGGAATCGAACCGGGCCCAGCTTTCGCACAGTCCATTCGGGAAGCTGCGTGTGCGAGGGGCTACCAGCAACAGGCACATATGGGGTTAGCGGTGTCGGGCCGCATAGTAGAGAATGTCGAACAAGTCGCTGCTGCCACATTCGGTAGCCAACTGTTTCAAGCATTCCCCCATGTCAGGAGCGCCAGGAATGGCAGCTTCCCCCACAGTCATCTCGGGGATGTCGCGGAATGCTTCATCCACCTTGGATTGTGGCATGTTCAGAATCTTCGCAATCATGGTCGGTGTCGGAATCAAAGCGGGCTTGCCATTCGCCGGGGAAATGCAATACCCGACGTAATCATGGGCAAGCAACCATCCCGCCTTGTACTTCTGCTCTGCGCCTACGCGCTGTTCCACCATCGGCATGGTTCACTTCTCCTTCCCGGAGTCAAGAATCTTTCGTACTTCACGGTTCACGTCGTCGTCCGTAATAAGGTCGCCGCCAAAGTAGGAGTGTTCCCTAACGAACGGCAGGGCAAGATTGGTGAATTCCGCCACCGCCTGCGTACAGGTAAGAGGCCCTGTCCAATCCACCGTACTGTCCGCATAGTTCTCGAACGGGCTGTAGCAGGAGCAACCCGAATCAGTGCCAAGCCAATACTGGCCGTCCGAGTCGCGTCGGCATTCAATCGCCTCCCAGTCGTAACCGTCGCAACCAGTCAGTTCTCCGACGACAGTCATCTCACTAGGCTTCTGCACCGCCGGAGCTTTCACCAGCGGGCACCCCTCATGGGGAATGCCATGATCGTCCATCATGTCCACCACATCCTGGTGAATTACAGTCGGCCAATCATCCGAACTGCTGTCGGCCATCTGCGCGACATGCTCCCAGAAATCATGTTCCGGGCTGATCGTGTTGTCCGCCATCCTGCTCGCGCTATGGTCAGCCAACACCAGGTCGTCGGGGTCACAGTGGACGAACGCCTCGGCAAGCGGATTCCCGCCGGTCTTCTGGCACCAACGCACCGCATACTCGTGGGCCTTCGCCAACGCTTCCGGCACACTGTCCTTCAACCCGGCACGGAACACGTACTTGACGACGTTGCCCAGCATGAAATTCATCCAACGATTGATCTCGAAACACTCCACACCATTACGCTGGTAATGGGCAGGATGATTCACCATGTCACTCATTGGGCGCCTCCTTCTGTGTGTTCGGATTGTTTAGGTTCGCCCTGAACGCCTCTATCAGCGTTTCCTTGTCGAAGTAGAGCTTGCCGCGATACGTCTGCGCGATGTACCGGAAATCCTTCCGAAAATTGGAATCACCGGCGCCAGTCAGTTCCTGTGCCTCATCCGCGTCCAGCCACGGCCAGTCCGGCATTTCAGTTCGCAAACTCACTGCGCATCCTCCCGTTTCGTGATCTCGCCCACCAGAATCAGGCCACCGCCCACACCCGCGAGGATGATGCCCGCCAACACCGTCACCGTCTGCAACGGCGTACGCGCAATGATGAACGGGACGGTCACGGCGGCAAGAATCAGACAAATGCCCGCCAGAAACACGACGAGGGTCTTCAACAAGGCGTTACGCATCCTGCACCGCCTCCATGAACACGTCAGCAAGATCAGACACCAGTTGGGGCACGTTCAGGAACGTCCAAACAGTCCCGTCCAACATCTGCACATCACCACTCGTGTCGGCACCATCCAACACGGCTCCCACGCGACTCATTAACTTCATCTCGCTGTCGTAATCCGAGAGAACAGGATGCTCATAGCTTTTTTCCAGCAAGTCAACGAACTTATTGGGGCCGAATTGAACTCCCTCGATGGTCATCGCACGCTCATTCGCGTGATGCCGCATCCAACCCCAAGAGCCAGCAGTCAGCAGATTCTCCAACACGGTCATCCACTTCTCCCGGTTCCAGTCCACGTAGAAATTCCTCACCTTGGGACGAGTCGCCTGATGGAACCTCCACCTGTTCTTGGGGAGAGCCACTGGGGCATCATGGAAAAATATGACCTTCGCCGGTTGGACGCCTTCGATTTCTACGATGTAATCCGTTTCGTTTTCTTCCATGCACCGCACGACCGCCGCGATCTGACCCCGGTTAGGCCTCCTCGCGCAGAACGTGACGAAATCACCCTCCTGGACGTCCTCCACGTCCGTGATGACCTCATGATTCTCGTTCATCGGTTTCTCCTTATCCTTGTCCCGCGTGATGGTGAATGAGCCAAGAACGTCGTATGACATTCCAGTGTTGTTTCCGTCATTCATTCGCCTGTTCCTTCCATTCGTTGAATGCTTGTATGGTGTCCTGGCTGAACATGGCTTCGACCTGCTCCGGCGGCATTTGCGCCATCGCATCGAACAGGCCAGCCAGGCATGCGCGGTCACGCATCGGGCGTATCCTGCGGCGGCTGATACGCCACCCACAGCTGATAGCCGCCGATAATGCGAACGATCTTGGTTATGAATGTTCCCGGCGCTTCGCAGTCACGGAAGGCCGCACGAGAACGTGCCCGAATGGTAGAGGTCGCACTGTAGGCAGCCTGCTTCATCTTGTAGCTTTTATGGAACTGTGCGAACTGTCCCGGATGCTTCACCAAGTCATTCACGAAACGGCGTTCCGTGCGGAGACTCTTGGTGCTGATCGGTTTCCGGTGTTTGGCCCGCAAAGCGTCTATTGCTTCCGGCGACATGAACGTGCGAGACATCAGAAATCAGCCTCCGGTACAGCTGAGGTTTCATCATCGTGGGATGCCTTGAATTGGCGTTCCCATTCCTTTTGGGTCAAACGGAACTTTGCCTCATCTACATGCCTTGAACGTTCCTGGTCCAACTGGATGAACTTTTCAGCACCGTCATGACCAAGCGCGCCGATCAGTGCGTTCGTGGGGAATGCGGAAAGCATATCCACCAAGGCACAAACAGCGTTGACGCAATCAAAATCGAATGGCGCATCCTCCACATCAATACAGGACGCGCCGAGGACTACTCCCGTGTTGGAGTCCTCTGTATCCACGATGGCCTTTTCACCGCAGATCATTGACACCGAGGTCGGGTTGTCTTTTTCGTCAAGCCTCACGAACTTGTACATTGTGATGTCCGGGAAATCGTCTGTGTTCGTGTGCTGCTGGACGGTTTCGTTCTGGTTTTCCTTGTTCATTGTTGTTTTCCTTTTCTTGGTGTCGCCTTCCTTGGCGACGGTTGGTTGGTGGTTGAAATAGTGTCCCCTTGCCGGGGTTGGGACGGTGATGAAAGGAAGCAAACTGGAACAGTGTCTTGAGTCCCAGCCTCGGCAAGGGAAGTCTTTAATCAGCGAGGAACTTGTTCACGAAGTAAACTTGTCCTCGCGGAGTGACCAATGTCGTGTAGGTCACGTGCTTGTTGCCGTCATGGTCCGTGTACGGCTTGTTCGTGCGGGTCACAAACAATCCCAGGTCTAGGGCTCGCTGTGTCGGGTCGTTGGTGCGGGTCAGGTAGCCGTTGGCGCGAAGCCACTTGAAAAGACGGTTCTGGCCGATATTCACACCGTTCTGGCGGAGAATGTTCGCAAGACGGCGCACCAGAATGTTCGTGTCGCTGGTAATGATCGCGTCCGCAAACACCACCTTTGGCGCCTGCGCCTCGAGCTGCGCCTTCTGCTCGGCGATGCGGGATTCCAGCCACCGCATGGACGCCGCCACCATCTGCTCCGGAGACATGGCCTCCTGCCCCGCCATGTACCCGCCGTGCTTCCGGATGGACGGGAGCACCTCGTGGGTGACCCAACGCTGGAACTCCTTGGCGACCGGCTTACGGGAACGAAGCACCAGTTTGTAGAAACCAGCCTCAGAAATGATGACCGGCGCACGGCCGCCGCTCTGAGCAATGTCCGTAATCCGGAGGTTGCTCACCTCGTCATCGTCAAGGTATTCACGAACATGATTGGTTGCAGTTCCGAGTACGTCGCACACGTCCTTGGCGACGAACCAGACCGCGTCCTGGTCGTCGGTGAAGACGCGCACCTGCGAACCATGGAAATCGAATGGCGTCAACGCGACGCTTGTGGTATTATCAATCACGGGTTACGACCTCACTTCCTGGGGTATTGGACGCCGTTGCAGCGGCGTCCTTTTTCTTTTCTTCAATCAATGCGTCTGCTTGCCGGTTGGCTTCTCCCAGAAGAACCATGGGATTGGCGCCTACAGCTTTTGCGATGGCGAAATACGTTCCCATCGACACATCGTCTTTTTGTAGGAGCCTTGTTACAGTTTTGCGGTTTACGCCAGCACGCTCAGCGATAGCAGTCTTGCTTACGCGCGCAGTCATTACTGCATCGCGTAGATTCTTCATCGCCTCACGGCTGAGTCCACTTGGCATCAACATAGTTATTATGATGCCACATGGTCACGATTGATGTCAAATGGGCGTGTCGTTTGGTATCATTCTTTTATGGCAAGTACACCAACAGGGTGGTCGAGCATCGACGTTGCCACGGCTGATGTGATCGACCAGATAATGACTGCGACTCATGTCAGCAACCGGCAAGTAGACCGAGAAACCAACGGCGACATCGGTTACTCACGAATGCGCTGGATACGGCAAAAGAAACGTGCGCCTATGCGAATCGGCGAATTTTTTACGGTATGCTCTATCTGTGGCGTAGACCCAATGGAAACATTGGAGAGAATCCAATACCTTGCGTCGCAAAAAGACGAAACCAGCGAGGTCGAACCGTCCACTCTCTCTCCTGAGGAGCGTGCGGCGCTTGCTCTCCAGCGCGCGAACAGTGGAAACTATGATCTTGCGGCATTTGAGGGGGATGCGGATGGGGCAGAGTCTGAAGACTGGTAGGCGTGCCGTGTTCGACCTGGTGACAGCGGGAACACCGAACTACGGGCCCATGAGGATGGCCTTGTATGATTTAGCGCCGTCACTGGTGGTATGCTCCGGGAAGCTACGCAGGGGACTGTATGGCGCTTATGATGCGTCGCTGGAGACGATAGTTATTGAGCGCGCTCTCCCGTACGATTTGAAGAAATGCACTCTCGTGCATGAGCTCGCCCACTGGGTTTATGATGACGATTCCCGCCCGCCGTATGGGCGCAGGAGGGAGCGGGAGGCGCGCATGCTGACCGCACGTACCCTCGTGGATACGAAACGGTATGCGCAGGCGGAATGCATGTATGACGGAAGCGCGTACAACATCGCCCGCGAACTTGGCTTGTGCGAGGAAGTAATCCGTGACTACCAGTGTCTGGTGTTGCCGCAAATCTGTCGCGCACGAACCCTCGTGCGCACCAAATAGAAGGAGAAGGAAAACTATGGCAGGCGTATATATCGGCCTACTGTTGGGCACTGTTGGCGGGTTCATCCTGTTGTATGTCATCATCCGTGTAGCGGTCCGTGACGGGCAGCGTGACGTGATTCGATCAAACAAGGTTGCGCAGACGGAGAAGGACAAGAAGGCTGGGGACTTGACGCCGTACGTGGTGGCGATCGTCGCGTTCGTGTTCGTGGGCGCCATCTGTGTGGGTGTTGGCCTGTCCAGCGAGTCGAAGAAGGATGATTCATCCTACAAGTACAACTACTACAGTTCGTACAGTGCGCCGGCGCAAATCACCGACTAGAGCCGCAACGCAAAAAGGGCCCCGCTCACCGGAAGGTGGGTGGGGCCCTTCGCTTTAATGTCCGTATTCGTCCTTCATGTAGGCGTCGTACAAGGCTAGGTAGAAGTCGGTCCACGTGTCGTCCTGGTCGTCGTCCCACCGGTTCGGGATGCTTTCGCGCGGTGGTACGGGCAGGCCGGTGGGAATCATGTGGTCCGACAGCATGTCACGTATGGTGCAGATCGTGAAGGAGGAGTGTAGGATGAGTTCGGGTATCTGTTCGGCCAAGTGTGTCCAGAACCATGCGGCATCCTGCAATTGCAGCTGTTCCGCTTCGCAACGCCATGCGGCGCCCAGGAACTGCGGCAACGCCCACCCGTGCAGCGTAGTGTGCTCCACGGGTTCAGGGGACGGCTCATAGGCGGTCAGACGGGCGCGTAGGCGCATCCAGTCCTCCACGTCGCAATCCCAGCCCAAGCAGTCCTGTGCCTTCGCTTCGTCAATCATGCGAATGATCGAAGAAACCGTATGCGGGGTCAAGGCGTGTAGGTTCTCCGCGACACCATCCGCGACGATGCCCACCATCGCCGACATGCGTCCGATAGCATACCCGCACGCGGACACCACGATACGGTTCACATCGGTCACGGGCAGCAGGCACGCTACCGTCGCGTCACCAGTTCGGCTCATAGTCTCCTCCATCAGGCAATTCCACGAACTCGGGGGTAGGCAACTCCCTTGGGGTTGCCAATATTAGGTCGCGGCATGCCGCCCCCACTCCATCAGCGTCTCATATGGTGCGTGGCCGTCCACGCGGTCAAGACGCCGTTTCACGTTCTCCCATACCGGGGCGGGCGTGAACAAGTCCAGGAAATTCAGGCCTTCCCACAGCAACGGTCCGACATGCATGGCGACGGCCTCACCGAAATGGGTTCGCACCACAATCCCCTCCGCAAGACCGCCCTGCTGCATCAAGTCCACGTTGTATGCCACCGTGTCCCAGTCATGGGCGGCATCCACGAACCGGGCCGCGTTGATCGCCGTCCCATAGTATGCGGTCTCCTCGCTCATGGCGGTTCCCTGCACGGCGAGCAGCATGCGACGAATCAAATCCCAATCACGACACATGGCAGCCTCCTATGCGTACCATTTCGGGACACCATCGTAGGCATCCACTACGTCACTGTACCCGAGACGGTCCAGCATTTCGCAGAGGATACCGTCAGCAGTTATGTGGGCTTCCTCCTGGTCCGTCTCATACAGGTTCTTCAACCGTTCGACAATCGGCGCGGAGGGGAAGGGGATGAAGTGCTGCACGTCGAGGTCCATTACCTGAAGTTCCTTGTGCCGGGCGGCATACTTCACCCCCATGGGAGTCAGGGGGCCCATGTGAACAAACCTCATGATCATGTAGTCGTTGCAGGCCGACTGCGACAGTTTGCCCAACGGTTTCTCTTCACCCCAACGGTAGGCGAGGACGCCTTCGCAATAGCCTTCGTCAGCCAACAGTTGCATGTGCGCTATCACCGTTTCAATGTCGTAGCGTTGGCACACATACTCGTATGCTTCCGGCGAGTCGTGGCCATTCTGCTGGGCGCGCCAAGCGCCTTGCATAAGCTCGGTCACGAGGTATTCGCTTTTGATGTCCCAGCTGAGTTCAACCATGCTCATGACTGTTTCTCCTCTTGGTTGGCGTATGGGTCCACGATGTTGGGGCGTTTCGGTCGGCGTCGTCTGCCCCATCCGGCGTCTACGCAGTCGGCCCACCATTGGCGCACCTTCTCGTTTTCCACGTCGTCGCCTATGAGCAGCAGATAGGCGGCATACTTGTTGTCGCTGGACTTGGAGCGGGCTTCACGGACCACTTCGACCAATCCCGCGTTGACCAGCTTGGTGATGATCTTGGAGATGTAGGTGACACCATCATCATGCTTGCGCTGCATGAGGTCCTGGACCTGCACGAGGTCGAGGTCCTGGACTTCCTGTGCAGTGAGTGCGTTGCCGTATCCCATCATGTCGGCTATGTAATCCAGTCCCCGCTCGTAGGCGCGGCATGGGACGTGTTCGGCTACCTGCTTCTGGGTGGGAGGCCAGTCGTAGGATTCGTTTGCCATGAGGGTGAGGATGGTCACGGCGACATTGTCCAAGGTGAAGATTTCGACGCCTTTCTTGTTCTTTGTGGTGCGCATGAGGTAGCCTTCCGATGCCTTGGTGAACACTGCCTCGACGTTGTTCTTGCCCATTCGGGTTTCCATTTCCGCCCTCCATGCCTTCCGCTAAGATGGCTTATGAGGGCTTTGCTCTCGGGTTCCCCGTTGCGGTTTTGGTTTTCCGGCCCTAGCCGCGCGGGGATTTTTCTTTTGTGCCGTTCAGTTGTCTACTAGCACTATACACCATTTTTACCTGTACTGCAAAACTATCCATATGGTTGTTTCTGTGAACTGGCCTTACAGATATATATACAGATTACAGTTTTTACAGATAGCGCCAAGGCGCAAAAAAGACAAAAACATCCCTGACTCTCACTCTCCGGGCAGCAGTCCCTTCGGCACGCTCAACACGTCACCCAACACGTTCATCGCCTCGCTCTTCTGCTCATCATCCACATGCATGTACAGGTCGTCCACCGCCAGCGACGAATGACCAATCACCTCCATGATCGTCTTCGTATCCGCATGAGCCTTACGAAGAATGGTCACCGCACTATGCCGCGTCTCATGGCCCTGATGCTCTTCAGGGTCCATGCCGCACTCCACCAGCAACTCCTTGAAATCCGCAGTATCCTCCTTGCCCGTCACCAACGACCCATCCTCATGACGAAACAGCAACCCATGCGGATTCGGCCACGCAGCCACATAATCCAAATACCGACGCATGACTTCCACCAATTCAGGCACCAACGGCACCGTGCGCGGCTTGTAGCTCTTAGGCAACTTCAACATCCACCGCCCCTCCAATTCACGGCACACGAAGCCACGAGGAATACCATGCCGACGATCAGGACAAGAACCACCCCGCTTGCGCCCACACGCCCAACGACCATCCTCACCCATGGAACCGCACCCATGCCGCCACGTGACCTCAGTCAACGCCCACCGCAAATCGTAATACGGGACAGGCGCATCCAAATGCAAATCCTCCGCCACGGCACCAAGAATCTCACCCTGTCGAGCACCCGTAAAAATCCTGAACCACATACGCGCCGCCTTGTCCAACGGCCACCGCGCCGACACCATGAGCATCATCTTCAACTCCGGCACGCTGAACGCACTCCGCGCATCCACCGACTGACTCCCGCGAGGCTGCTTCACCTTCACACCAGCCATGGGATTCACCATGATTACGCCATCATCCACCGCCAACCCGAAAATCTGCGACATGATATGCTGCGCATGCTTCCGCGTGGAAAACGACTTCTCCCCCCACAACCGTTCCAAAAGAAGACGAAGCGTCATGGGCGTAAACGAATCCACCCGATCCTGCCCGCACGCACCGTCAAGACGGCGGCAGATGACCCTATACCCCACCATGGTCTTCGGAGCCAGCTCCTTCTCCTTCAACTCCAGGAACATTTCAATATACTTGTGCAACACGGGCTTACGGCCACGCACCGAAACATGCCCCGTCTCCTGCAACTCCCTGCGCTTCCCGGACGCCTTCGCCAACACTTCACGCAGCGTCTTGGCTTCCACGACGACACCCTCGACTACTTTCTGCCGCCACACGGTCACCTCCCGCTCGGATACGGTACCGTCCCGATGCTTCACGACACGTTTGCGCACGATCTTCTTCGGCCGTGGCGCACCCTTCGGCGCCCTCGCCTTCTCCACCATTCCCAATGTCTCCTTGCCTCAAAAACATGGCACCCTTACGGCACCCTTACCAGATAACCATCATATACATGCTATCTACCACGTATACACCACGCAAACCGTTGGAATACCAACGTTTCTACGACACGAAGCCTCGCAGTCGCAACGATTCGACACGGAATGCGGTCCCTCATCAAACCGACGGTTGCGCCCTTCAGCTGTACCTGAGCCGGGTTCATCTTCAGGAAGTCGCAGCACTCCAGATTGCTGTTGCCGTCTTTGCGCAGGATCATGTTGGCGGCGGCGACGGCGAACATGTTGCTTTGCAACTCGTAGCCGTGCAACTGTTTCTTTTTGATGTTCCGTTTCTGCGCATCCGTGTCCGCAGCCGTCAGCATCCGGTGCATGGCGGCAATCAGGAACCCTGCCGTACCACATGTCGGATCAAGCACCGTGTCGTTGGGTTGGACATCCACTAAGTCGCACATCAGATCGCAAATGTGCCGCGGGGTGAGGATGATGCCCAGCGTTTGGCCGTCACCGCCTGAATAACTCATGAACTCGCCGTAGAAACGGCCGATGAAATCCTCACTGGTTTTCTGGTATTTGATATTGCGGAATACGTGCTCATACAGGAATTCCGTATAGAATTTCAACGGCGTTTTCGCCAGTGTATCGTTCACTTCGTTAAGACGGAAACTGGTTTGCAGGATGGAAAACTCCGCCAGCAGTTTATCCTTTTTCGCATCCGGGCCCACATTGGAACGGGTCAGGCGTGTTCTGATCGCATTCATCAGTTTGTCGCCGTCGCGGTTGCCGTCCACTTGGTCACCTGTCAGCGAGCCAAGGGAGAACCCGCCGAACTCTATCTCATCCAACGCCAGAAGGATGCCGGCGACCACCAAAGGCTTGTCTTGATCCTTCAACGTGCCATAGGTACGTAGATATTCATGCAGCTGGGCCGCATCCTTGAGGATCTGCTCTGTGGTCTTCTCGACATCGGTTGCTTCATTCAGTACATAACGAGTGTAGTATTCACCGATATTCTGCTTGGAGAACGATATGAATGATTCGATATCGGGTAGCATCTTGTAGCCCTCGCGATCATCCACCCATACCGGCGTAATCACATGGTGCTTCTCATCTCCGGACACCCCGATGGCGAACACCTTTTTGAACGGTGTGTGCTGTGCAATGTGCTTAGCGTAGAAGTAGGCACCATTTACGGCGTAATCCATCACCGCGTTCACACTTGTGTCAAGGATCCCCGAGTCGGTCATCTTGATTTGCCGATCTATTGAGGCTTTATCTTCAATGACAATGACGAAATCTCCGATGACGGCAGTGTATTCGGGGTATCCTACACGGCCGGTTCCACGTTTTGATGCGGTTTTGAGTGCTTCATCGATCTCTTTCACGTCGCTTCCCTGCGCATCGAAACGAATCCCGCAGTCCTTGAGCTGGTCGGCTACCCACAGATCGGTCTTGGGTTCCTTCTTCGCCATCAGCTGTTCACCTTCCCTCATTGTTCCCTGTCATGTGCTGTCATGGCGGCGTGAGCCGGCTGCCATGTTCTGCTCGATATATTCGTGCTTCTTCGCTTCACATATCTTGCGATGAAAAACACGGGGTGTCAATCCTTGCAACCCAAGGATAAACGACAATGCCGAACAAAGCGCAAAGCAATGCAGCCTATCCGCGTTGGTGCCGGTCTTCCAGCGTCTGTGGCGATCATTCGGTTCGTATTGTGTCTGGCAAGTCAGGCGAGGCGGTACAGGTCAAATCAACAGTTCAGCACTGCTATGGTTGTATGGCTGGCTCATGATGTTCCCCTTATGTATCAGAGGTGTATGGTTGGGTACGCTGCGGTGGGAAAGGTTTTTCTTCGAATCTGGCGAAACAATAACTTTTTAATGCAGTTCTTTTGTGTTTCCGGCTGGATTGTGGACGCAGTGACATCATGGGTTTCTTCACCGACATGCAGGTTTCTTCACTGACTTCTGACATAAGTCACCGAAGAAACATAAGTTTCTTCACCGACATTGCAAAGTCGGTGAAGGCTCCCAGCCCTACTACCGTAAGGGTTTTATGAAGTTTCTTCGGTGACGCACCGACTTTTAAGGTCTTTCTATAGGGGAGCCGATTCCAAGGGTTCCTTTATGAACCCACTGCGTCGGTGAAGATACTTGTTTTCGAAGCCCCTAACACCAATCGGCAGTAAGGTTGAGCACTCTTCACCGACATCGCTGCGTCGGTGAAGAGTGCCCTGTGGCCGTTGAAGCGTGCCTTTGGGGTGCGTACCGGGTTGTGGTGCGCGTTGATGGTAATTCCCGCACCCTGGTGGGTGAATAGTTTTTTGCATTGTTTCGGTTTTCCCTAGTTGCCCCTCCTCCCCCGTTGTGTGTGGTGGGTGGCGGCATAGCTGGCTGTGAGCCCCATACGGCAATAGGGGTTGATTCGTGGCAGCGTGAAGGAGCGAATGATGAGCAACCAGTACCGCAAACCCAAAGGAGCGCCGAACAGTGCGGGCGGCCAGTACGACAACAAACCCGACATGGGGTTGCGTGGCCTGCCCGACCTGGACCCGGTGAGCATGACCATCAGTGAACTGACGGCGACGATGCGTGAGAACGCGGTGCGGGAGCCGCGCGTGTGCAAGACGGAACAGGAGACGCTCCGGTTGCTTGCGCAGGCGGCCACGGTGCGTATCGAACCGTCCGGGTTCGTGTTGGAGGACGAGCATGGCGACGTGGTGTTCCGTGAGATCAATGACGGGCCCATGTTGGACAAAACGGTGATGCGTGGCGACAAGCGGGTGCGTGGCGCGGTGCGCGACGTGCTGCGGGGCCGTTTGGAGGGTGTGCCGGCCGCGGACCGGCGCCGCATGGTCAAGGCGGCGTGGCGGGCCGCGACCCCGTATGAGCGGCGCCATACCATTGATGCGAGCCCGTGGCGCCGGTATGTGCCGGCGACGAGCATCGCGAACAGTCTGCGCCGCCGCAAGGATGCGGACCGGGCGGCGCAGGTGTTGATCGATCTGCATTATGAGGATGCGGCCGCGGCGGCGAATGTGATCCGCAACGGGTACCCCGGACCCGATGATGCGCGCGCGGCGTGGAAGTTCATCAATTACACGAAGATCGAACGGTATGACAAGGATGTGGTCGACAAGGCCACCGGCAAGATCATGCACCATAAGGGCGATGCGGTCCGTGAAATGGGGTTGGTGAACAAGATGGTGCCCGGCACGCGCCGGTACGAGTTGGATGAGCATGGGCGGCGGGTGAAGGTGCCGGGGATGGTGAACAAGCCCGCGGCGAAGGGCATGGCGGCCCGTTCGTATCTGCGGATGATGTTCCAACCGACCAATGGTGTGCCGACGCGGGAGCAGACGCGGCAGATTGTGCGGGCGTTCCGTGAGTTGGATGATGCGCCGGATCTGCAGGCGCAGGCGTTCTGGGAGATGTGCTACGGCAACGGCAGCGTCCCCAATCCGCATGGTGATCTGCAGTTCGCGAAGGATCTGATCCGCATGCATGGCAAGGGCGCGGGCGTCGATCTGATCGATGGGGCGTCCGGGGCGTGTGGCGGCCAGGGCAACATGGCGCGTATGGCGGCGTATCACAAGGTGTTGTCCCCGGAGGCGGCCCGGTTGTTCTTGCAGATGGAGCCCGGGGATGCGCGGGTGGCGCATACGCGGCGGACGCGCCGGGTGCGCAACAAGGTGACGGGGGTCATGGAGGACCGGCTTCCGGCGCGGTTGACGGAGATGCGTTCGTTCATCCACGCGGTCTATGAGATCTGACCCTGTTTGACGCCCGATGCAACAACGTAAGGGGGTGGTTCACTTGGACCACCCCCTTACGTTGTTGGTTTGTTGTTTAGTTGCCGTGTTCCTCTTCGTCGAGTTCACGGTCGAGGTCGTCCGGTTCGATGTCCTCCTCGTTGATCCAGTGGACCTCGCGGATGTCAACGTGGTCGTCGAGTTCGATGCCGGTGTCGGTTTCCTGTGCGACGCCGGCGAGCAGGGCGAAGGTTTCGGCCTGCTCTCGGGTGGGCCATACGGTCGCGTCCTCTTCGTCCGCCACCCATTCGGGGTTGCGGCCGTCACCGTCGTCGTCGGCGAGCCATACCTCGTCCGCGGTGCGGACGATGCCGTAGTCGACGCCTCCGTGTTCGTTGGTTCGTGCCATGCGTGCTGTCCTTTCTATCGGGGTGTTTTTATTGTAAGGGTCATGCGCCGGGGCGCATGCTGGCCACGGCCGTGGCCATGGCAAGGGTGTGTGCGGCGTGCCGGGCGGCTTGCCCGATGCGCCCGTCCACCGGCATGCCGTCATCGGTGGGTTGGGTGAACCATGCGAGCAGGGCTCGGACCGTGTCGCGGGCGGCGGCGGTGTCCAACCATGCGAACAGGGGTTCGGGTTGTGGTGCGCCGTCGGCCAGTCCGGGGATGTCGGGTGCGGCGCCGGGCCCGTATGCGGTGCGGGCCGCGGCCCATGCTCCTTGGATGAGGCGGATGAGGCTTGCTGTGGTGGCATCGGGAACGCCGATGAGCGCTTGGCTCATGTCCTGGAGGCGCAACCATCCGTATCCGGCCATGTTGATGCCGTGCGCGCCCCATGTGGGGTCGTAGGGGTGTTGTTCCACGAACCGCATGTCCCCTGCCGGTGTGGCCGGCGTGGCGGGGGTGGGTGTGGGTTCCGCTGGTGTTGCCGGTTGCTCCTCTGTCACCGTTTCCGTGCCCGTTTTTGGTTCGGGTGTGGTGGCTGGTTCGGGTTCGGGTGGGGTGATGCCCCATTGGGCCAACGCGTCCCGCGCCCCGTCCATGCCCGCCCACGGGTCCACACCCATCACAGGGTCCGTCTCCTCGGCCTTGGGGTCGGGTGTGGGCTTTGGTGCGGGTTCGGGTGCGGTCGGTGCATTGGGGTGCGTGCCGCCCATCAGATCCATCAACATCGCCTCATCCATCATGCCCTCCTTGCCGACGCTCACCGGTTGTTGCTGCCCACCGGTATGCGTCCGCACCACCGGGAAGCGTGGATCGTCCGCCCGGATGGGTTGCTCGTGGGCTGCGCGTGCCGCTTTGCCGGTGAACGGGCCCGCCATGGGGCACACGTTCGCCAACGGGCACCACGCGCACAACGGGCCCGGCCGCAACGGTACCTGTTGCACCCGTGGCTCCAACACACGCATCATGTCGCGCGCCCCGTCCACATACGTGTGGCGTGCGGCGTTCATCAACCGCGCGTCCAGTTTGGCCGCCACATGCGTGCGGTGCTCCACATACACATCGCGTGCGCCCGTGATATGCACGCCCATCTGTTCGTATAGGTGCGCGTACAGGCGCAACTGGTTCGCGTGCGTGCGCGCCCCGTCCGCGTATTGGGGCACGCGTCCCGTCTTCCAATCGACCACCACGCCGGTGGCGTCCCGGTAATCGCCACGCCCGGTGAACCGGATCCCGTCCCACTCGCCGTGCAACGCCTCCTCCACACCCGCGGGGTGCAACGGCCCGTCCAACGCGTCCGTCAACCTGAAGCCTTGCAAGCGCCGTGCCGCGCACATGGCCCAATACGCATCGTCCGCCATGGCGCCGTTGGGCAGCACGATGCGTGGCGCCGGATCGTCACCCCATCCTTTGTCCCGGACCATCCGGCGTTCATGGTCGATCGCGTGCGAGCACAGCAACGCCCATTCGGGCTCCACGTCATTTGGATCGTGGCCTATGGCGAGTTCCAACGCGGTGTGCGCCAGACGGCCGCACACCAACGGGTCGTCGGCGCGCACCGGTTGGGGGATGAGTTTGCCCGCCAGCCATCGTGCGGGGCATTGCGCCCATGTGGTGATGGCCGTGTGGGAGAACGCGCGGGGCACGCGCACCGGTTGCTCCGGTACCGCATGCCCCGCGTGGAAACTGATCAATGGCGTCATACCATGCGTGATGCGTCCCGCCCCCACGCGTCATCCATCGCATGCCACAGGGGCGCGTAGGGCCGTCCTGAAATGACGGCCGCGTCCGAGGGCATGCGCAGGCTCGGGTTGAGCCGGTGCAGTTCGACACGGCTCAACGGGACCGTGAGGATACGCAGCCACGGGCGCGCCGCCAACAAGGCCCGCACCTTGGGTTCGGGCCACGTATGGCCTGGGCCGTTGGGTTCGGGCAATAGCCCGTGGTCGATGAGCCGGTCGATGAACATGGGCGGCACATGCAGCAGGTGCGCCAACCGGTCCTTGCCGAACAGGGTGGGTTGGGCCGTCATAGCAGCTCCTTGAGCACGCCCATGTCGAGTTGGGGCGCGTGTTGCGCGATCGTGGCGGCCACGTCCATTTCCTTGCCCGTCCATTTCGCCTCCCCGTCCCCTGTGAGCGCCTCGCAGATGCGGGCCATGGCGCGGATCTGCGCCGTTTGACGGTCGATGAGTTGGATGAGGGCGATGGTGCGGGTGATCTCGTTGGCGTCGTCATGCGCCGCCTGCAACGCCTTGGCCGCATCGCGCCATTTGCCGTCCAGCACCTGTTCGACCTGTTGGGCACGGTCCTGGCCGGCGAGCTGTTCCATGAGTGCGCCCAACTGCGGGTTGCCCGTCAACGTCCGGTCGCACTCGAGGATGCGGGTGATGTCCCGGCGCGTGATGCCGGAGGAGCGTTTGGCGCGCGATCGTGTGTGCGTGGGCTTGGCGTCGGCGCCCGTATCCTCCTCCACCGGTTCCGGCGCGCCCGCGTCCGTGGGGTCTGCCACGGTGTCCGGTTCGGGCATGGCGGGTGTGGCCGGTTCGGCCGTCGCGTCCGGGGTGGGGGTGTCATGGTCCCAGGAGGGGTTGAAGAACGACATTGCGGGGTCCTTTTCCGTTTCGGTTCTGTTGTCACAAGGGTGCTATGCGCGTAAAACACGGGGATGTGCGGGCGCATAGCCATAGGTCATGAGTGAACGTCCCATAGCATTCGTCACCGGCGGATCCGGTGGCCTGGGCAAAAGCGGCAACGCGCGCCAACTCGCCGCGTTGGCAGGCCGCCAACGCCTGCACACCGTTCTGGTGGACGGCAACCCGGGCCAGCAATCGCAACGCGCCTGGCACCGGTTGGACGCGGACAGGATGCTGGAGAACGCCCAATGGGACGATCTGAAACACGCGATGGTCATGCCCCGTGAACTGGGCCAACCGTATGCGCTGCTGCCCGGCCCCCTTGACCCGCGCGCCCCAGGGCTCATAGGGTTGTACGGGCGTGCGTTGATCGCGTTGAGCCGTGACCCGCACATCGACCTGATCGTCGTGGACGCCGACCGGATGGACCCGGCGCAATGGCGGTCCTCGCACACGTTCGCCGGTGGGGTCATCCGCCCGTTCATGCAGGCGGGCGCCGGGCGCATCCTGTTCCGCATAGGGCAGACGGGCAGCCAGTTGGGGGACGGGTTGAAGACATTGGATGCGGTGGGCATGCCGGAGTTGACGATCACGTGCGCGCAGCGCCCGGCACCCTGTCCAACCCCCGCCCGGACAAGGATTGGAAACGCATGCTGGACGGGTTGAGCCGGTTCGCGGGCACCGACCAATGGACGGCGCAATCATTGACCGGGCAGCAACCCGGCCAACCGCAAGGCACGCAATGCCCTGCATGGTTGGCGCGCCAAGCCCGGTTCGTGGGCGTGGATGCGAGCGCGGACACGGATACCAAGGGGGTGTCATGGTTACGCCGGATCCTCGCGTAGCGGCCCAGGCGTCCCGGTTGGCGTCCCAACGGCGTGCCCAACTGCTCATTGAGCTCAAACAATTGGCCGACACGGGCCATGGGGACCAATGCATCCCTGTATTGGTGGACCGGGCGGCCCATGATCCGGCCGTGTGCGCGTTGCATGTGTGGCTGGTGGACCAGGCGGTGTTCGGCGCGGGCCGTGCCCTGGCTTGCCGGCATATCCAGACCGCGGCCCGTTGGACGGGGTGTGTGTTGAAACACAGTCCGGCACGCACCACGGTGGGTTGGTTGTTGGACGACCGCACCCATGGGGCGCGCCTGTTGGCGTGGCTGGCGGCGATCGCCACTGGTTCGGGGTGGAAACCCGAACCCCCTGACCCGTACCATGGTTAGTCCGCCAACAGGCGGGCCGTCATGGTGCCCAACCGCACCCACACGTCCCACTCGAACACCTGGTCGGTTTGCGCGGTGTGTTCCACCAGTTGGCGCAATTGGCGCAACCGTTGCGCCCCCGGCCGCCCGGTGGTTTGCGTGGGCCAATACTCGATCGCCAATTGTTCCCACACGCTTCCCGGTTCGTACAGCCTGGGCAGCAAACTGGCGCGTACGCTGGGCAGGGGCGCGCATACCAGTGCGCATGCGGGCAACGGGTCCAACACGTCCAATGACGTGTCCCACATGCCGGCCGCACGCATGCTGTCACGCACCACGCCCGCATCCCCCTTGTGCTGCAACCGGCGCCACCATTTGGGCCCGGGGCCGCCCACGGGGCGGGGCACGCGCAACCCGGGGTGTTCGTCGAAGATGCCGCACAAGGGGTGGCCTATGAGCACGTTCTCGCTGTTCGCATCGTCGAAGACGGGATTGTACCCGTCCTCGCTTTCCCATGTGCTGGCCGGCAGGGTGTGCCCGTGCAGGATGCGCCGTGGGTTCGCCTTCGCCATTGCCACCGTCAGGCGGCGCACCCACCCGCACACGCTCGTGTTCAACGTGGGATCCCACAGGTTGTGTTTGTTCCAGTTCGCGGAGTGGGATACGATTTCACGGCCGACGATCTTCTCCGTGATCCGGGGTTTGATGTACTCGATCATGCGTTCCGCCTGACCGGGGTCGGGGAACAAACGCCTGATCTCCCCCTCCACCAAGGGCGTCGCCTCCACCAGTGCGGCCACCTGCATGCGCTGCTGGCTGCCCCATGCGCACGCGTCCGCATCCCAGTGCATGGCCCGCACCTGCGCGTCCAACCGGTCTCGTTGCTGTGACGTCATCATTCCCATGGTTCGGCGGATGCGTCACACGCCGTGGCCCCCGTCGAACCATGGGACAGCGACCGTCAGGGCGGGCAACGCGGTGTTGTCCCGGCCGGTGGTGCGCACGCACATCACATGCTCACCCAACGCGCGGATCTGACTGGGGTCCACATTCAACGCGGCCGCCATGATCTGCGCGCTCGACGGGGCCAGTTGCGCGTAACAGCCGATGGTGCGCAACCCCAGCAGGCAACTCATCAACCGTTCGCCTATCTGTTCGGGGTACTGGGTGCCCGCGCACAATTCCGCCCCATACGCGCGCCCACGCGACCGCAGCCATTCGACCGCGGCGACATTGCCACCCTCATCGCGTCCGTCGGCGCCGGTGATCTCCGTGAGCTCGTCGACGAACACGCGCACACGCCGCCCCCGCTCCTGCCAACCCATGCACGACTCGCCTATCTGCAACCGCAACCCCTGGAACAGGAGCGCGTTGACCAAGCGGCGCGCGTCCTCGCCCATGGCGGCAACGCCGGGGCGGGCGGGGTCGCCGGTGTTGATGGCCAATTGCACCCCATGCGCCAACAACCGTTCCCAGGTGACCGTACGCCGGCTTGGGTCGGTGAGTTGGGGCGCGCCGGCCAACAGGCCCATTTTGTTCATGGGTGCGTTGAGCAATTGGAACAACTGGCCGTCCGACACGGCCGGCCGTCCCGAGCGTTCGTTGACGCCGCCATGGAGGCGTTCGACCGTCTCCCTGGCCTCATCATCGTCCAACGCGCACGCCATGGCGCGCGCCAGGGCACGGCCTGCGCGAGCCCCATGGCCGAACAGCAACGTGAACGCGCCATCCACCCATGTGGCGGGCACGGCGACGCCTTGGCTGGCGCACACTTGGGCGAACCGCGGCGCGTCCAGGGCGCGCAACGTCAACGCCACGCTGTCGGTCAACTGCAAGCGGCTTTTGGGGCCGATCTGCTGGTCGCCCAACGCGCCGTGCATCAGGTTCGCGAACCGTTGGGCCCGCACCCACGCGTCCCCCTCACCGAGCAGACTGATCATCGGCGTGCGCGCATCCGCCAGGTCCATGAACCGCATGCGCGGGTTCAACCGGTGCAATATGGGGAAACTGTCCACGCCCTTCGCCTCGAACACCACGACCGAATCATCCGGGTTGCTGTGCGCGCACGCCCATTGCTGTATGCCGTGCATGCTGTTCGATTTGCCGCCGCCGGGTTTGCCCAACAACGCGATCCCGTCCCACATGACCGCCGCCGGCATGCGCACCGGCTGCCCGTCGACCGCCACCCCCAACAAGGGCCCGTCCGCGTCCTGGAGTTCGGGCGGGCAGTGCGACAGGGCCGATTGGACGCCACGTTCACGCGCCAAGGGCGCCGCCAACGCCATCAACGTGCCCGGCGGCACTGGGAACGTGGAGCGTTCATACGCATACGCCTTCGCCCGCCGCCCGCGCCGGCGGCCACCGTCGTCGCCGGCGGAGCGGGATTTGAAATCACTGGTCTCCATGCGCCGGGTGCGCGCATGTGGCCACCACCAATGCCGGGGCCGTTGCCACACGGGCGCGTCCGCCGGCATGCGCACCATGCGCGCCACCGCCGCCACCACCAGGGGTGCGCTCACCGCCAACGGCCACCATGCGCCCCACAGCACGCACGCCAGGGCCGCCAACAGGCACAGGATGGCACTGGTCAGGAGGAGCGCGAACCCGGGGCGGGAGCGGTGCGCCGCCACACCCGGGGTGACGCCCAACCCCAACGCGGTGCCGGCCCGGCGCGCCTCACGGACCGCGTCCGCGCCACGCGGCATGCCCGCCACCACACGGCACGCGCCCACACCCGTCTCCTGCAACCGGTTCTGATCGGGCGCCATGTTGAACTCATCCGCCAGCCAGTTCTTCGCCCGCCGGGTCTCCCACACACCTTGCCGGCGCACATTGACCGCGACCACACCCCCATCCGCCGGATCGAACCGCGACTCGTGCGCATCCACCCCCGTATCCCGGGCCGTACGCGCCAACGTCGCGGACGTGGGGAACACCGCATGCGCCCACACCAGCCGCCGCTCCAACACCTCCGGGGCGCCATCCAGGGGGCAGGCGCGCGCATGGCACGCGTCCGCCACCAACCGCACCACCTGCCCGTCCACCCCATCGGGCAGACACACCCACCGGCGTGTCCGGTCGGCCAACAACACCATTCCATCATCACGGTGCACCAACAGGCGCCACCACGAGTCCCACCCGGGCCGGTCCGCCAAACCCAACGCGGCCGCCGCCTTGCGCGCACGGTTCACATACGCGGCCGCATCCTCCGCCGGCACCCCCGGCAACGCCTCAAGCTCATACCACATACCCCTCTGCTATGCCGCTGACGCATCACCGGCCAACAACCAACCAACCCCTGAAAGGAACATTCCATGAAAGTCCTCGTGGAGGGCGCGGAACTGGCACGCGCCGCACAACACGTCTCCCGGGTCCTGGACAAACTCGACCCCGACCACACCCACATCACCCTGACCGCCGAACACGACACGGTGACCCTGACCGCGAACAGCCGCAGCCAATGGGCCCGCACCCGCCTGGACGCGGACGTGCTCGAACCGGGCACCGTCATCGTCTCCGGCTTCTGGTTCACCGCGCTCGCCGGACAGAACGGCCCGGGCGAAACCGTGATCGAAACCCGCACGGATGCGCGCGGCGAATGGCTGCACACCGTCAACGGACGCACCCGCGCCCGCATGCGCCTGATGCCCGGCGCGGCCGAAAACGAATGGCCAGACATGCAAGGCATGGAACTGGCATTGCCCGACGGGACGCTGCCACGCCTGATCAACGCCGTCACCCACTGCGCGTCCCGCAACCAGTCACGCCCCCTGCTCACCGGCGTGCACATCCACGGCGACGGCGACCATGTGGTCTTCGAGGCGACGGACCGGTACCGGGCGGCCCGCGCCCAAGTGGACGCCCCCGGCTTCACCGGCAGCGTGGTTGTGCCGGCCGAATGGCTCAAACGCGTCGGACGGGACGCCACCAGCCTGCACATCGGCTCCCATCTCGTCATGGCCTCCAACCGTGTGGACGAGGACATGACGGTCGTCTTGGACGGCCAATACCCCGACATCGCCCGCATCATCCCCAACACGGAGGACGAGTACCCGCTGGTGGTGCACGCCGGACGCGACGAACTGTTGGCGGCCGTCAAATACCTGCGCGCCCTGGACATGGACAACCGCGACACCCTGCCCGTGGACATGACGGTCACCAACGGCGAGGTCGTATGCACCCAGGCCGCCAGCGCGGACAGTGTGGGACAGGTCACATTGGACGGCACCAGCGTGGACGGCGCAATGGACGGGATGCTGCGCCTCAACGCGCAATTCCTGGCCGACATCACCGCCTCATGGCCCCACGGGACGGTCGACCTGCGGGTGCGGGACGCGCTCAAACCCGTCCTGTTCACCCAAGGCGACAACGACAACGACGAAGACGATGGGGCGCGTTTGCAGTGGCGCCAGGTGCTGGTGCCCATCCGCCAATAACACCCTCACCTCATGCCCCAGAAGGGGGCCGGCTCCCACCTATCGGGCGCCGGCCCCCTTCTTTTCACATTTCCGCGCTCGCGTTGCCGTCCGGTGTGGACGGTTGCGCCGGTTGCACGGGTTGTGTGGGTTGGGTTGGTTGTGCGGGCGTGTACTGGGGTGTGTACTGGGGTGTGTACTGCGGCGTGTACTGGGGTGCGGCGGGCGCCGTGTACTGCGGGCCCGCCCCCCGCGTTTGCGCCTCGGCCTGACGGGCCTCCTCCTGCCGGCGCCGCTCCTCCTCGGCTTGCCGTTTCGCCTCCGCCTCCTTTTTCCTGCGTTCCTCCTCCTGTTTTTTCCTCTCCGCCTCCCGCTTGGCGCGGTTGGCGGCGTCCTCCTGTTGCGCCCTGGCACGCAACCCACGCAACGTGTCCTGACGGGACTGCAACGCGTCCAACGTGCCCACCGGCAACCCGTCATACCCCTTGAGCGCCGACAACGTATCCTTGCCGGCCAACGGCCAATCCCTGACCGCCTGCGCGGCCTGCGTGCGCATCGCCTCCCATTGGGTTGCGATCTGCTCACTGACGCGCTTGTCCAGACTGTTGGTGCGCGCCCGCAATCGGCTGGTGTGCGCCTCCGCATCCGCCGGACAGGTGCGTTCGGGACTGCTGCCCGCGTTCAACCGCAACCGTTTCGCCCGCGCCACGCTCGCATCCCATTGCGCCAACTGCTGCGCGTATTGCGCGCACTGGGCCTCACGACGCCGCCCCTCCCCGGCGGTCTGGTGCGCATGCAACGCGAACACCAGGGCCGCCACCATGAGGATCGCCACGAACACGGCTGCGGCAATGATCAACGGCCGGTATGACCGGGTGCGCCCGCCCCCATCATCATCGTCCGCGCAAGCGGCCACATCCATCGCATCGGCACCGGCGCCGGCAACCACCGTATCTCCTATGGGGGCCGTGGATTGCCCATCATCCTCGTCATCGTCCCAGTCAAGGTCCAGGCTGACGCCACGCGAACCGATCTGGGCGATCCAATCATCATCATCCGCCGGCAACGGTTCATCCCCGTCCGAGGCCGGGTCACACGGGTGCGCTTGCATGGCGGAGGCTGGTGCGGCGGCCACGCCGTCCGTGCCAACTGTTGGAGGCTCGTCCCATGGGGTGTCGTCGGGACCGGCGATGTCATCGCCAGCCAACCCATCCCCCCGCATGGCGCCCGCATCGTCCACGGGTTCACCGTCCGCACCCCAATCCCACTGATCGGCGTCCTGTCCGCCCGCTGTGACTGGTGCGGGGTGTGTCTGCGGCCCGGTGCTGCCGGTTTGTTCCCCGGTGGCCTGCATGTCCTGTGGGGGCGTGCCGGAATCCTGTTCGTCTTGCTCTGGGGCGTCCCACAACGCATCCCAGTCCCCATCATCCACCGTGGCCACGCCGCCGCCCGTGTCAGTGGCCTGCACGGGCCCGTCCCGGTCCACCGGCTGCACCGACGCCGGCGTCTCGCCTTCCGGTTCGGATTGCCCCGCCGTGGCCATGGCCGTTTCCGGATCGGTCCACAGGCTCTCCCAATCATCCTCACCCGGCCCGGACGATGCAACCGTCCGGGTGGTATGGTCCGGGCCACCAGGTTCTCCCGCAGGCGCGGCCTCGGGGGCGGTATGCCCCTCGCCCGCATTGCCCGCCGGGCTCGCCGCACCCGTAGGCATGGACGGTGCGGCCGGTGCGGGGGCACTGGACGCGGGGGGTGTGGCCGCGTGCTCGAACTTCGGTTTGAATGGCATGCCACACCCCTATGCGACCACACCCAACCGAAAAAAATACCCATCGAAAAAACCGTCCACACGACGGGAATTATCCGGCTCCCCTCCCCGCTCCCGGCCTGCCGCCCGTCAACGCGCCTGCACCGGCCACAGGGGTGTCTTCACCGACGCAGCGATGTCGGTGAAGACACCTCAACCCTACTGCCGATTGGTGTTCAGGGCCTTGAAACCAATTTTCTTCACCGACGCAGCGACCTTGTAAAGGAACCCTTGGAATCGGCTCCCCTATAGAAAGACCTTAAAAGTCGGTGCATCACCGAAGAAAGTTCATAAAACCATTACGGCAGTAGGGTTGGGAGCCTTCACCGACTTTGCAATGTCGGTGAAGAAACATAAGTATCTTCACCGACATTGCCAGTGCGGTCGGTGAAGACACCTGCATGTCGGTGAAGAAAGTTGCGATGTCACTGCATCGCCAACCACACCGGAAAACAAAAAGAAACATATTGCGCATCGTATTGTTTTCGGCGTGGCCATGGGAATAAACCATCCTCCCCCGCTTTGGGGCGGTTGGGTAGCCGGGGTGGTGGTCCTTGTGACGCATAGGGGGTACCGCAAGACGCGACACCGTAGGATGCGGGGAGGATGAGGCACATGTGCACCTACCAAGAGGAACAGGACATGCAACGCTGGAGGTTCCGCGTACGCCCCGGCATGCCACGCAACGTGCAGAAGATCTACAACGAAATGAGCATTGTCGACTACGACGCCGGCGAATGGACCTTCATCGACGACCACAACGACCCCGTGCGCGTACCCACCCGCAACGACGGCAAACCCTACTTCGCCATCGGCTACGCGCGCGCCCTGTGGGATCTGCGCAACCGCAACCTCGCCTTGGAACTGCAACCGGACGACACCGGCACCGTCCTGTTCCGCCGTGACATCGACACCGAAACGGACGAGAACGGACAGGTGCGCCGGTTGCACACATGGCACGCGATCTCCGCCATCGCGGACGAGTACCGGGTGCCACGGGCGGAACGCAACAACGAGTGGGAGAACCTGTTCATCCAGGAATGCCGGCGGCTGCAAACCCGCGACGGGCACCCATGGCGCGTCGTGCACGGCATCCGCTTCGACGACCGCGCCTACTGGCGTGAGGACGACGGCAAAGGCCACCAGCACCTGCATGAGATCCTCGACGCCAACGACTCGTTGATGCAAATGCCGTTCGAACTCAACCTCGAACACGCATGGGACGACCATCTCGCCGACGTGGGAGACCGCATCATCGCCGATCTGACCGCGGACGCGAACAGCCGGCACAACATGATGCTGCTGCCCGCCAGCCCGTTCCTGCAACCCTACAAGCATCTGACGTTCGTCCTGGCCGGTGACGGCGGCAACGGCAAAGGCCTGTTCTTCAGCGCGTTCACGAAACACAACCGGCAGACCCAACGCCTGTCCGCCACCATCGACACGGAGAAACTCGTCGGCGGCGGCCGCCTGTCGGGCACATCGGTCGAACAGGAACCGGTCAAGCTCGTGGGCAAACTGTGGGCGTTCGATGAGGACGCCAGCGGATTGGACACCCACCAGACGGACCGGTTGAAGCGCCTGTCCACCGGCGACACGATCTCGGGGCGTGTGCTGGGCTCGGACGTGATCAGCTTCAACCCGCGTGCCGTGTTGTGCATCGCCACGAACCTTGATTTCGTGACGAACATGGACGCGAGCATGAAACGCCGCTTCGCGTTCATCCGCATGAAGGACAACCGCAGCGCCGACAGTCCTGAAATGGTGTACCTGCGCACGTTCGTCGCCACGGTGGGCGCATGGGGGTTCATCATGGCGTCCTGCCGCTATTGGCAGCAGCATCCGGACGGCAAGGCGTTGACCGTGCAGATCGGCCGGCCTGAGAACCTGTCGGAGGCGGAGGAATGGATCGTGGCGGAACTGGTGGAGCGTGGTTTCGCGGACAACACCAGTAACCCGTTCCGCCCCTCCAGCCATGCGACGCATGACATCTGCCAGAAGCTGGGGTTGAAGACGGCGAGGCGGCGCAACAAGAGCGTGCTCATGGTCAACATGGACGATGAGGAGGCGCGCGCCAGGTTCCAACCGTATGCCGCGTATGTGCGTGACAAGATCGAACAGGACGGGCACGCGGTCCCCCCGGAAGCGTTGCGCCGCCAACCGGACAAGCGCAACCCGGACGAGTATGGCTTCGTATGTGATTACACGCCGGCGGGCGCCGACAAGGTCGCGCGCAACTGGCAGAAGCTCGCGTTGGACCCGGGTGTGGACACCAGTAGGGTGCCGCAGGGTGTCAATGCGTGGGCGGCGGTCCCTGCCGAGGGGTATGCGGTGTTGGATTTCGACGTGCCGGACGATCCGGGCGCGCAAACCGGGTGGGCCGTGATGAGCGATGAGGTCGGCGCGTACGGGTCGATGGCGTTCCCCGCCACGTTCGTGGCCCGCACCCCCGGCATGGGCGCGCATGCGTATTACCGTCTGCCCAAGGGTGTGGTGTTGCGCAACACGGCGCACCCGAAGACGGACCGGTTCCCCGATGGGTTGCCCATTGATGTGCGCACGGCCCGCAAGGGGTATGTCATCGCCCCCGGCAGCACCATCCGCAAGGGCTCGTATCTGGTGGCGGACGCGCATGAGGTTGTGGAGATGAGCGCGGAAATGGTCGCCTGGTTGGATGAACACGGGTATGTGGAGCATCCCGAAGCGGACGCGGAAACCGATGTGATGGTGGACTCTGATGGCGTCATCGCCGGTCCCGCGAACACCCCGGCCCCGGCGGGGCGCCGTGGTGGTGTGGATCCGTTGGGTGGCTTCTACCGTTCGCCCCAAACGCAGCCGCGCCCGGAGGGTGGCAACCGTGGGGAGACGATGCGGTTGAATGTGCCGGCGCAATCCAAGGGCGCCACGCATGACGCGATCCGGGATTGGTCGTATGGGCTGATCCATCACGCCGCGGAGGAACGGTTCAGCCAACCGGAGGTGGATGCGTTGGTGGAACGGATCAAACGCGGTGTGCGTGTTGGCCATGACCGGCATGATACGGCGTTGGTGTTGGCCGGCGCGTTGAAACAGGCGGGGTTGAGCACCCGCGTGCCGTTGGAGTGAACAGGTTGAGGGAGGTTGGCAATGGTGCAGGGTGAACCGATCGACCCGGTGGTGTGGGACGTGTGGTGTGCCGTCGTGGAGTACGAGACGGGGGCGCGCCACGGGTTCACGGCCCGTGTCGCCCGGTTGGATGCGTGGGGTGTGGTGGAGGCCAACGCCCGTTCGTTGCAGTTGGCGTTGGCGGTCTACCGGTGGCTGTTGGCCCGGTTCGCGATGACCGCACCCGACCGTGTCGCCGGGTGGCGCCAGCGCGTGCTGGAGTGCGAGGGCGCGCTACGGTTCCAAACCATGGACGCGTGAACCGTGCGGGACCAACCCCCGCCCGGTTTCCGGTCAGGTGTTCAGGAACAGTGCGCGCCCCATGTCCGACAGCGAGTACCGTATGGGTTTGGAACCATGCGTTTGCAGCAATCCGGCATCCGTCAGCGCGTCGAGCGCGTTCACGGTCTTGCGTTCGCCTATGTCCAACGCCTCCCGAAGGAGCCTGCGGGTCACGGGCACGCGCATCCCGTCGAACAGCTCCTCCTGGATCAGGAAGAACAGGATGCCCGCTTGCAGTCCGGGCATCCCCTCTTGTTGGCGGTATGACGTCAACGCGGTTTCCGCTGCCGACAACAGGGCTTGTTTCTCCGTCAATTGCGCGATGATGGCCTCCTGCGCTTCGGACACGAACCGGACCATGCGTTGGCAGAACATGGTCACGTCCGAGCAGTTCAACGGATGCTGGGCGTCATCGAATGCCTTGTAATACTGTGTCTTGTGGTCGGCGATGATGGTGCTGACGCTGAGCGCCGTCGGTGCGGATAGGTGCTTGCTCAGTTGCAGTGCGAACAGGAACCGTCCCGTCCTGCCGTTGCCGTCGTAGAACGGGTGGATGTGCTCGAAGGCATAATGGCACATGGCGGCCCTGAGCAATGGCGGGATGTCCCGGTCACGCATCAAGGCCAGCCATTGCGTCAACTGCACTTGGATGGTGGATTCGGGCCAGGCCCCATCATGCAGTTTGCGTCCGGTGCTCTCATCCCAGACCGCGATGGTGTCCTTGCGGAACAGCTGCCCGTCGGGGGTGTCCTTGTCCTCCAGTTCCCCGTCCATGACCTGATCGTATATGCGGCGGATGCCCTCAAGGGTGGAAGGCAGTTCCAGCCGTTCGGGACCGGGGTCGGACAGGCCGAGGAACAGCTTGGCGAATTCACTCCAACGTGTATGTCCGCCATTGGTGCTGGCGGCCTGCAATGCCTCGCTGATCTCCTTGCGTGTGGTGTGCACGCCCTCGATGGTGTTGGTGCTTTGCACTTCGGTGCCGATGAGGTCCATGAGGTATGCGTGGCACGCGATGGGCGGCAGGCTGCGCCACAGCGCCTCCACCTGATTTTCCAAGTCGCGTACCTTATCCATATCGCGGCCGAGTTGCGCGGACAATATAGCGAACATTTCGTATCCGTCCAGCACAAGCCCTGAACGGTATGTGGACCAGCCGTTGATCCGTGTATCGTATTCCTGTTGCGCGGCTTGTTTTGGGGGAATGGTCGCGGAGCCCATGGCAACGGTTTGCCGGATGGTCTTGTACCCCATACAACAACTCCTCATAACGTGAAAACGTGCATATACGGATGAACAAGACTATAGCTATACCTACAAAAAGTCAAAAACAGCATGATAGCAATCATGGGATACGGGTGTATGGCGTCAAGTATGCCGAATTGTGCTGATGATTCGCTTCTGCAGTGGCGTCAATGCACGGTACATGGAGTGTGGGCGGGCGGCAAACGCCCGCAATCGGCGCCGCCCCCATGCCTTCGGATTCACGGAACGCACGGGGGCGGCGGCAGCCACGGGCGCATATGCAATAAACCGGGTACGCCCGTGGTTGCCCAACCCATATGTGGGAAGGGGACGGGGCGCACCCGGCTTATTGCATGAATAGCGGGGTGGTTCAGACCGTGCCGACGCCCATCGCGGCGAACGCGTCGCCCATGGTGTCCGCGCCACCGGTGTCGACCGTCGGGGCGGGCATGTTGAAGCCCTTGAGCGGGTCACGGTCCTCCATCGTGAACAGCGGGGTGCCGTCCCCCGTCTTCACCACGGCGTTCACCACCGCCTTGATGCCCATGTTGCCATTGACGACATACGGTGAGAACCAGATGTTGGCACGCACCCAGCAACCGGCGTACAGCTGCTGCATCGTCAACGGGCGTCCGGTGTTGAAATCCACCAGCAGGCTGCGTTCCGCACCCGTCTCCGGATCCTGCGCATGCGCCAGATCCTTCGACGTGGTCAACCGGATGAAATAGCGGCCGGCGAACTCCGGGTACACATCCTTGCGCAGTTCGCCATTGTGCTCACCACGGGTGAACCGGTCCGTGTCACCGTCCTTCAACGGCAGCTGCAGGGTCTTGATGAACGCGGGATTGTTCGGATCCTTGCCGGCGAACGGCACGAACTTCGCCTTCGTCTTCGGGTCATACCCGCACTCCTCGGTGCAGCCCTGCTTGATGGCGGCCATGACGGCCTGCTGGATCGCACGGTAATCCGCGGACGTTTCCACGGTCCTGTCCACACCATCCACGGTTTCCGTCCCCGGCTTCTTGTCGATCAGCAGCGTGAGCTCGTACTTGTCGTTCATGCTGGGTTTGAACAGGTGGACGAACGTGGCGATGGCCGGTTCGGGAAGAATCAGATCAGACATGGCATGTTCCTTACTGTGTGCCGTACCCAACACCCAGCCCACTGCCGGGGTGGAGGCAACCCGTACTATGCGTCCCGACCGGGCACACGGACCGTTTCCGGCATGAACTGTTCGCACATCGTCACCCGCCGGCCCTGCACGAACGCCGACTCCAACGTGCGCCCGTCGAAAATGGCGACATACCCCTCCGCGTACGGGATCCTGTCACCGGGGCAGAACGCGCCGATGCTGCGCGCCAACGACACGGCGCCAGCCGCATCCCCCCGGGACGCCAACAGGTCAATCCGGTTCTTCGCCTCCCATCCGGCCGTCTCCCACGCCGGCGGCGCCGGATACACGCCGGATGCGGGTTGGTTGGAGGGGGTGGGCGGCATGGGTGGGCGGCCCACATCCCTCATGGGGTTCGCATCGAACTGTCCACCCGCCCCATTGGGCGCCCCTTTCGGTTTACGCATGACCGGCATGACCATCATCCTTTCACGATTCCATATGACTGTTGTGGTGTACGCACCCCACCTATGCGCCGACACCCACCCCGTCATCGGGGCCATGCGCCATATCCGCCATACCGTCCGGGATCATCGCCGCCCGTTCGCCGCGTGGCCAATACGACTCACGCGCCCGAACCAACAACCAAGTCGACAGACGGCTGGGCACCCGGTCGCTTTTGCGCCTGTTGTGCTTGGCGCACAACCACACCAGGTTGCGCCGGCTGGTGGCGCCCCCACGGCTCCACGGGTAATGATGGTCCATCTGCTCACCCATGCGCGGGCAACGGATCAGACCGCACATGCGGTGCTCGCACTGGTTGCCGGTGCATTGTGTGATGAACTCCCGGTCCGCGTCCGAGAACAGGCGGCGTGGATCACGGTCGAACGGGTTGTCCGGTTTGCGCATGGGCCAACACGCCACCAACACCGCCATCGCAACCACAACCACGACGATTGCCGCCACCCACAGCCACACGGTGGGGATGCCTGGCGCACGCCATGTGGGCCACCGCCACCCGGACAACGGGTTGAGGCTGATGTCGGCCGCATACTCCGGACTGTCCGTTTCAGCCAACAACCGGTCATGCACACGGATGCACACACCGCCCACATACCCCATGGTCCCCATGCCGCCGGAACCGGCCACGGCCCACAGGGCATGGCGCGCCCACCGGTGCGCGCCCATAAGCCTGCGCGCCAACCGGATAGGATGCCACATGGGTCAACACCACCCGAACACGGCGCACACTACCGCAACAGGCATGATGAGCCAGAACACGGCACCTATCCACAACCCCCACTTGTCCCGTGAGGATTGCGACAGGAACCGGTCACGCTCCCGGTTGCGTTGCTCCCTATCCATACCCTATCCACACCTCCCATGGTCCGGTCCTCTCACGTCCCACCGTCTATGCGCGCATAGACGCGCCCCATGAGCGCTTACACCACTTTGGCCATGGAAACCCTCCCCCTGCTGCGATGGGGCGACGTGGCGGGCAGTCTGGAGAACCGCACCGATGACGTCATCGACCAGATCACCGGCCTGTTCGGCTCCATCCCCGTAAGCGTCGAAGGGGTGATGCTGAGCTTGGGCAACGGATTGTGGACCGCGGGCGCGAAACTGTTGGGCATGTCCAACGGCAGCGAACAAACCATCGCGGACGCAATGGGACCGGTCAGCAACCGGGTCGTCAAAACCATATACGACACGTTGACGGGCACGATGATGATCCCCGCGCTGATCGTCGCCGCCACCATCTGCACCACCATCTTCATGGTATTCAAAGGCCAAGGCGGCCGCGTGCTATTGCAACGGTTCACCGCCCTGATCGTAGGGTTCGCGTTCGTCCTCGGCATCGGCGCGCAATGCAGCCAACACCCCGACATCCCCGCCACCGGCACACCATGGTGGACATACCAGTTCGCCGACCAGCTCGTCGGCAAAACCGGCAATCAGCTCACCGGCGCGTTGGATGCGAGCATGAAATCCACCGGCGCGTTCCTCGCGTCCACCTCCACCACCAACAAACTCTCCTGCCGGCGCTACCTGGCGCGGTTGGGCGCGGAGGCATCCATGGGCCAGGATGATGTGATCCTGCGCAGCATGAACACGATGTGGGAGGAAACGGGGTTGCGCATGTGGGCGCGTGCCCAATACGGCGCCGGGGAGAACGGCACGGAGGTGTTCTGCCGTGTGCTGGAGTACCGGGCGGGCGCCAACCCGCTGGACCAGGCGGACCGGACGAACGCGGCCGCCATGGCCACCCCACCCGGCCAAGGCGGCGACACGGAACAACGGCTCCGGTCCCTCAACGGGTCCAACTCGCCGGTGAAGGCCAGCGGGTATGCGATGGCGTTCAACCCGGACCTGCTGATCATCGACGGGGAGGGGCCCACCGGGTCGGACAGTGACATCAAACCCGCCGCGTCGGCGAAAATGCTCGACCGGATGGTCACCATGTGGGACGTGTGCACCTGGAGGGACGGTGAGGGTGACAACGGGTACGTGTCCCGTGGCGGCTGGCAATGGGTCGACGCCGTCACAGGCCCCAACCGTGGCCTTGGTGAAAAGAACAAACTGTCGAACTATTGCCGGGTGGCGGTCAGCGGCGAAGGTGCGTTGGATGGCAGCACCAACAAGGATTGGCGTGTGTGGGCGGTTGAGGACAGCACCAAGGGCGAAGAACTGCAACACCAGTTGAAGGACACGGCACTGGATGCCGCACGGGCTGCGCTGTCGGGCGCGGGGTTCTCCACCTCCGAACAGCAGGAGATCATAGGGGCGATCCAAGCGGGCAAACCAATGAGCGCGATCATGTCCATCGTCACTAATTTCAGCCTGCTCACCAACCCGTGGAAAATGATCGACGGCGCCAAAGGGGTGCGTCAAGCGTACGAGGAGTACCACAGGCTGCTTGGAGAAAGCGCGCAGACCGTCAAGGACGGGTCGGGTGATGAGCAGGTGCAGGCCAACCGCACCCGCATCGGCAACCTGAACAACCCCAATGACGGTGCGTTGCGTGCGGTGGTCAAGAAGTTCGATCTGTCGAACTCGAACACCGCATGGCAGTGGGCGGCCCGCACGCACACGGACGCCAGCCAGTTGGAGAACACCATCAAGGCCATCGCCACCGTCAACCAACAGCACGGCAGCGCGCAATGGTCCGATGTGGGCGGCGGGTTTATCTTCGCCCTGAGCGGTCTGGTGAACATGCTCATCTGGGGCGTGGGCTTCGGCCTGCTTCGCCTGTTGGCGGTCGCGTTGGCGTGCCTGTGCGCCACCGGGTTGTGGTTCGCATTGATCGTGTGGGCGGTAAGCCCCGACCGGGGGCGCAAAACCCTGTCGAAGACGGTGACCAGCATGCTGGGCATGATCGCCACCCCCACCGTGCTGGGCTTGTACATGGCGGTCTCGTGCATCCTGATGAACACGATCATGATGGCGTTGGGCATCGTCGACCGCAACGGCAACACGGCGGCGACGGTCATGGTGATGGGCGTGTGCAGCCTCGTGCTTCCCTTGGCGAGCGTGCTGGGGTTGCGGTGGTTGTGCATCCGGGTGCTGCATGTGGGCGACCCGTTGAGTTTCGGCGCGCTTGGCGTCATCGGCTCCACCGTGGGCCAGGGGGTGCGCAAGGCGGGCCGTATGGCCATGGCCGCCGGTGGCGCCCTGGCCGCCGGCGCCACCGGCGGTGCGGTCGCCATGGCCGCGATGAACGGCGCCCGGGCCGGGTCCGTGTCGGACGCGTTGCAGCACGGCTACCGGCAAGGCCAGCATGGACAGCATGGACAGCACGGTGCAGGCAAGGGCACCGGGGCAGGCCGGCATACGGCCCAATCGAACCAACAGTCGGAAGCGGACCGGGCGGTCGGCTCCCCCAATGGACACGACGGGAATGCTTCCGGTGTGGTGGACAATGCGTTCGAACGCCAATTGGAACGGGAGCAGGGTGATCATCTGGACAGCATCAAGAACAACCTGATGGTCGAACACCCCGATTGGGACGAAGAGCGGATCGACCGGGAGGCGCGTGACCGGTTGGCGGCGGACTCGGGCAACATGACGCAGCTTGCCGCCAACAAAACCGCCCGGAACATCGTCACCCGCAAAATGGAGCACGAGGAACTGGTCAAGGTGCGTGCCGAACACCCCCAGGCAAGCGAGGAGGAGGTGGCCGCCCTGGTCAAACAAGGCTTGGCCGGCCGCCAAACGGAACGCGATGAGCAGATCAGTGAGGTGAAGCAACAGTTGCTGGCCGGACATCGGCAACGTGAACAGGTGCGTGTGCAGGCGGAACATGAACGTGAGTTGATGCGAACGGCGACGGGCCGGTTGCAATTGGCCCGTGAACTGCACACGGACGGGGATGGTGGCGTGCACCGTACGCGGGCGGCCATGGCGTTCGCCCGCGGTGAGGCCCACCGTTTCAACGAACAGCATCCCGTCCTGTCCCGTGCGGCCGGTGTCGCGGGTGTGGGCGCGTTGATGTTCACCCCATTGGCCACACCCGTCGCATTGGCTGTGGCCGGCCGGGGTATGGCCAAGGGCGCGCAGCACGCAGGCCAGGCCATCCAGAACACGCAGATGCGGGCGCGGGACGCAGCCGGGCGCGCCAAGGGGTTCATGTCCCTGTTGGCATCCCCAACAGGCCCCACGCCGGTTGCGGCGCCACACATGCAACCAGTGGAACAGCAGGCGCGCATGCGCATGGGCGCTCCCGCCACCCCCATGGGTCAACAAACCGGACCGGGTGATGTGCGACCGGTGCCGGTGGCGCAAACGGCACCGCGCCCGTCCATCAAACCCGTGGCGTCCCCGCCTGCGCCACCCCAACCCGTGTCCGTGCCCGTGGGCACACCAACCGGGCACGGTGCATAGAACATGGCCGGCAAGGAATCTTAGGAAAGGATGATGGGGTATGGACGTGTTGGACAACACCAGCGCACTATGGTGCACGAACCCCGTGCCATTGCACGACGGCATGGAGGACCTGTACCACACCTGGTTCGCCGAAAGCGCCGGACAAGCGGACGGGCAGACGGTCAGCGTCCAACCATGGTCGCCCATGCCGTGCCCCACACCATGGGCGAACACCATGGACACGGTCACCAACATGTATTTGGGGTTGCCGATGATCTGGCTGCCCCAAGAGGTGTGGGCGCGCTACGGCACGGAAACCAACGCCGCATGGCACATGCGCATGATGCTCACCCTCACCATCCTCAACCAGGTGGACGTCGCCGACCATGGGCAACTCACCTACCAGTTGATGGACACGATCCCCACCAACCCGGACCGTTTGGCGGCCATGGCACTGTCCGCCGCCACCGGCGAGGGCAGTGAGGACGCCGACCAGTGCCGCCAGACAGCGGCCGCATGGGTGGACGTGGCATGGCCGGACGGCTACCCGTTGGCGATGTTGTGCGCCTTGGCGCGTGACCTGGTGCCCGTATGCGAGTACGGCAGCGCCGTCCTGTCCGCCTACACGGCGGTCGCGTACGCGACGGTTGGTGCGGACGGGCAACGGTACGCGGTGCGTATGCTGCGCACGCTCCGGGACGTGTACCCGCAGGTGTTCACCCCGGACGCGTTGACGCCGCAAGCGGTGACCGGCTGGTACCGGGCACACCGGCAGCAGGCGGTGGACATGATGAATGTGTTGGCGGACCTCAACCTCGAACACCGTGACATGGCCACCACCGTCGCCAACCTGTTGGCCTAGGCGTTTGGTTGGGGTGCGTCCCCCATCAACTCCTTGAGCACATTGCCCACGTCGGCTTGCGCATGGCTCGTGCCCACATCAATGGTCACGGGGATGTCCTTGATGGTGAACGGTATTGGCGCGAACGTGGCGCACACCATTGGCGAGGTGTTGTCCGTGGAGTTGTACCCCACATGGCACTGGGTGTTCTTCTGATCCTCCTCCGGCATGGAGTTCAGATACGTGAGCGCGGGGAACCACTCCTTGTCCTGATCGAACACCTTCCACGCCTTGGCGCGCATGCCGGTGCCGGTGGCGGCCCCGGCGTGTGTTCCCAGTGTACTGGGTGTGTGCCGGGTGTGGCGCACAGGGGTGTGGCGTGTGGGCGCATAGACATGCGGCGTCCCATACAGCGTGCGTGAAAGGATACGCAGATGACAAGCAGGAAATGGCAATTGGCGGCCGGGCTTACCGGACTGGCGCTGTTCGCGTCGATCGGCGTGGGTGTGGCGCCCGCCATGGCGGCGGACATCCCCGCCGGCACCGACCAGTTGACGATCACCGCCGGTCAGGGGTCCACGTTGGCGGGCAAGAACCTGACCGTGTACCGCATCGCCGAATACCCGGATGTGGTGATGAACGGCAACGATCTGGCGAGCCTGTCCGCCCGTTCGGTGAGCAACGCGACCGAACAGTGGGTGAAGGCCGCATTGGATGCGCAGCATGTGACTGTCAAAGCCGGTGACAACGCGGCAAGCACCCTGCTGCGTGTCACTGATGATACGAACACGGTCCGCCAGTTGGCGGCCCGGTTGGCCACGAGCGTGGACGGCAAGGATTTGCAGAAGAAGACCGTGCCGGCATCCACCACGGAAAGCGTGACGATGCAGTTGCCGGCCGGCTATTACCTGGTCACGGACACGGATGGTGTGCCGATCCTCATCTCCTCGACGGTGCGGGGCAAGAACAGTTTGAACAGGAAGCCGATCGGCAGGACGACCGTCAAGTCCAACGGCATCAAACCGGAGAAGAAGGTGAAGAACCTCGCCGGCCAATGGGTCGATGAGGCGTCCGCCACGAATTCGGAGACCCGCGAGTACCGTGTGCGGTTCACCGTGCCGAACGCCGCCGCCGTGCAGACCGTCACCATCGGGGACGTGATGGAGAACATGGAGTATGTGGCGGGCACGTTCCACGCGACCGTGGATGGTGCGGATGTGACCGGCCAGTTCAACACCCCCACGAAAACCGGCAACGGGTTCACCGCCGTGTCCAAGAACACGTTCGTCGCCGCCCATGAGGGCAAGCAGGTGACGGTCACCTACAGCACCCGCATGACCACATTGGACAAGTCCAAGCCGGCCGTCAACAAGGTGGGTGTCACCCCCGGTTGGAAGGACGGTGTGTTCCTGGATGGCCAGCCGAAACCCACGGTGCCGACGGTCACGACGACGCTCAACACGTACGATTTCGGGTTGCGCAAGGTGTCCGCAGGCAACACCAGCAAGACGGTCGCCGGCGCCGGGTTCAAGATCCAGAACCAGTCCGCGTTGCATCAGAACAAGTGGATGAACTGGAACGCCGGCACGAAGCAATGGTCGTATGTGGATGCGGAAAACGCGGCCACGGAGTTGAGGACCGGCGCGGATGGCGTGATTGATTTCCGCAGCCTGGGTGCGGGTACGTATCTGGTCAAGGAGACCACCGTGCCGGATGGGTATTTCACGCATATCAAACCGTCGTTCAGGGTGACGATCACGGAGGACGGCAAGGTCACTGCCGTGGGTGTCGATCAGGCGGGTTTGGTCACCGGTGTGAACAATGCGGATGGCAAGGCTGGTGTGCCGATGGTGACGGTGCAGAACGTGGATAACGTGTCGCAGTTGCCGAAGACGGGTTCGTCCACGTTGGCGGTCCTGTTGTTCGCCGGCATGGCGATCATTCTCGCAGCCGGTGCCGCGGGCGTTTCCGCGTACATGCTCAAGAGCCGTGCCTGACCGGCCGGCAACCTGTTGGAAAGGACTGATTGTGAACACCAGTACTCCTTCAAGGCTGCCCCGTTGTGTGGCCGCCATGCTCGCCCTCATCATCGCCGTTCCTGTGGCGTTGATGGGTGTGGGTGTGGCGGCCGCTGCCCCATTCGTCCCCATGGGGCATACATCGGAGGGGTTGCCTATCTATGATCTGCAGGAGACGTTGGCTCGTCCTGAGTATTCCAATGTGCAGATTGATACCACCAATGTCACCAAAGAGAACGTCATCAATGTGAATGGGTTCGAGGTGGATACCTCAGGAACATACACTGGGTGGATCCGTTGGCGGCCAACGAAGAAAAACGCATCTCTACGCGTCACCAATATCGGCACTTACCGCACTTCTGACGGGAAGCCCCACCAGTTGCAAGGTGATTTCATAGTTAACGACTACCAGAAGGCCGTTTTCAGCATCGATGGCCCTGCGCAGGGGTCGAATGCGCATGGCACCTGGTTCGGCGCGGGTGGCGATTATAAATACCCCGGCACTGTGGCCAAGTACATGGACTATACGTTGAGGCTTCTGGATGAAAACGGCAATCCCATGCCGGAAAACATCAAGGGATTGGCGGGTTTTCAGGATTTGGACGGCGAACCGAATAACGGGCCGAAGGAAGGGGTGCAGTTACTCGGCGGGTTCGACGGAGCTTACGTACGCCGTGACACCCATTTGGCACAGTATGGGTTCAATGGTTGGAATGGTGGCATGGACCCCAATAACAACCTGTTCGATGATCATGCCCAGAAGCATTATCTTGGTGTGACTTTCGCTGGCAATACCTTGAAACTGAGGTATGACACCGTTGGTGGCCGCCAAGCGTCCGTTCAGCCGATCAAAGCGTTGGTGGCATATGAGCTGAAGTACGATCCGAACGCCCCGGACACGAACAACGGTGTGCCAGTCATGGACGGTGATGGCATTCCCACGCAAGGCGTGAAGAACGGTTGCCTCGTCTACTATGTGGGTGGTGACACTATCAATCTGGCGACCGGGGCCAAGGATGGAGACTGTTGGGATTCCTCCCAGTTGACCCGTCCCGGATACACCTTCAAGGGCTGGTCACCGGACCGGAACGCCTCTGCGCCGCAGGCGCAGATCACGATGCCGCATGAGAACACGACTGTGTATGCGATCTGGGTGAAGAATGTACGGTTCACGTATGATGCGGACAAACCCGCTGAATACACGGGCAGCATGCCGGGTGTGCCGGATGCGCGTGAGTTCTCCCCCGGTGCAACCGTGCCCAACACCTCCCCATGGAAGACGGGAGCCACCAACATCATCCGTGGATGGCGGTTCGACGGGTGGAAGACCGGCCGGGATGACACGTCCGCCGCGTACGGGTTCGACACGACCCCCATCACCCAGGACACCACCGTGTACGGTTCGTGGACGCCCCTGACCATCAACCTGCATTACGACGCGAACGGTGGCGAGGGTTCTCACCCGTCGCAGAACACGCGGTGGGATACGACGGTCACCATCCCAAACGATGTGAACGGTTCGTTCCACCGCGACGGGTTCACGTTGACCGGGTGGAACACGCAGGCGGACGGCAAGGGCACCGCGTACCAGCCAGGCAAGGGTGTGCCGATGGTCGACCATGACGTCACCCTGTACGCCCAGTGGGCGCCGCTGGCCACGACGATGCCGGAGACCGGTTCGGCCACGCTCGCCTGGCTGATTGGCGGCGGCGCATTGGTGCTGTTGATCGCGGTCGGTGCCGGTGTGTGCGTGTGGAAGCTCCGCCGCAAGGCATAACCCCTGACCGGCAAAACCTCTGGTGGCCGTGTGTGTGCGCCCCATGCCCGATTGCGGTGTGGGGCGCACCCTTGTATGGGATGGGTGTGACGTATAGGGCGGGGTCATGGACAAGCAGGATGAATGGGAATGGATCGTCACCGGGCATGATCCGGCCCGTGGACGGTGCACGCGCCGTGGTGAACGGCGGGCCCGTGCGCACCGGCGCCGCCTGGTGCGGGTGTTGACTGTGGTGATGGTGGTGTGCGCCCTGTTGGGTGTGTTCGTGTTCGCGTGGATCATGGTGGAACGCCATGAGGCCGGTGTGGAGCAGGCGCGGGCGGCCGCCATGGCCGTGCAGACCGACCCGGCACGGGACCTGTCCGCCCAAGGGGACAAGTACAACCGGGCGTTGGCGTCGAAACCGCAGGTGATCGGGGAAACCCTGTCGCAAGATGGGGTGTCGGGTGATTTCTCGTTCGCCTCCGACAAGGCGTATTGGGGTGCGGTGGATTATGGCGACGGGGTCATGGGCCAGTTGCTGATCCCCCGCATCCATGTGGACATGCCGATCAGGCATGGTGCTGACGCGTCCGCGTTGGACCGTGGCGTGGGCCATTTGCATGGCACCAGCCTGCCCGTGGGCGGCCAAGGCACGCATGCGGTGTTGACGGGGCATACCGGGGAGGCGGACAAGGCGTTGTTCAGCCGGTTGGACGAACTGGAACGGGGGGATGTGTTCACGATCCGCACCGGCACCCGCACCCTGTCCTACCGTGTGGCGGACATCCGCACCGTACTGCCCCGGGACACGAAGGCATTGCGGATAGAACCGGGACGGGATCTGGTGACGTTGGTGACGTGCACGCCGATTTTCGTCAACTCGCACCGGTTGCTCGTCACCGGTGAACGCATCCCGGCCGGTGAGATGGCCGCCATGCGCGCGCACGCCCCTACTGTGGCCGGCGGTGTGGACCCGGTGTGGATGGCCCGGTTGGCGGCTTTGGGTGTGGGTGTGGCGGGCTTGCCGGTGGCCGTATGCTTGTCGGCGCACCGGCATGCGGGACGGGTGGCGCACCGGAGGCGCTGACCCCGCAGCCAAAAGGACGCATGGGGCCGGCAACATCGTTCACAGGGAAAAGGAGGGTTGCCATGATGCCGGATGTGGATGTGCGGGCGTTGACCGATACGGCATTATGGGAGCGCATCACCTGGTGCGCGCGCAGCCAGGACATGTGGGCGCCAGATGGCGGCCGTCAGCAACGGTGAACGCGGCCCCGCCTACCGGCAGGCGTTGGCGCAATGGAAAGAGGCCAGGGGGGCGTATCTGGCGGCGATGGACGAGTATGATTGCCGGACCCTCATGCGCCGCTACGCTCCCCTGTCCCCCAGCGAACTGGATGCGCGACTGGTGGCTTGGGACCGGCGGGCCGCCCGGTTGGCCGGACACATGCGCACCATGGACGCGGACGGGCGGGCATGGCGGCGTGTGCGCACGCAATGGCAGTGGGCGTGCTTGCATGGTGAGGCGATCCGGCGCTTGCGCCCATAACCCGCCATCAGATCGCAAACCACCCCATGTGCTTTCCCGGTCGGCAAAAGCACATGGGGTGGTTGTTTGGGAACTGTCCGCTGCGCATGGTGTGCGGGTCAGGGTTTGTATGGGTGGCAGTGCCACAACACGATTTCACGTTGGTTGGGCAGAAACGGTTCGGGGTTGCCCGGCAGGATGAACTCATGGTCGGGTTGGCCATGCCGGTCCCTCCACTTGTCCCACCGGCGTTGGTTGACCTCGCCCGCACGGGAGCGTTTGCGGGAGAACAACACCACCGCCACGAGCGCGCCCACGGGGATCAGGCAATAGACGAGCCAATTGCCGGCGAACACCAACCTGAGTGCGGACGCCACGAGCGCGCCTGCGGCGGCGCCGCCCAATAGGAGGAACAGGTTCGTGGAGGTGATCCACACGCGGCCGCCCACATGCAGCTCGTCGACCTGTTTGACCCGTTCGCCCGACACGCGCGTCAGATCATACAACACGGTTTTCCCCCCGGTGTGCTTACAGGTGGAAGATGGCGGCGATGATGTTGAGGAGCACCTGCACGAGCGTCATCACCAATGAGGTCAGGAACGGCAGGATCTGGGCGGGCAGGATGAAGATCAGGCCGGTGAGCATGCCGGCGATGCACCAGATGACCTTGCCGTTGCCCGCGTTCATGCTTTGGCCCACAGGGGTTTGCGGCCAGAACTTGCGGATGACGAGCAGGGTGATGGTGATGATCAGGAACACGGCGCCGATGATGATCAGCAGTGTCTTCAACGTGGCGTTCTGTTCGATGTAGCCGCATGCCTGTTCGATGGCCTGCCGGCTGGGTTGGACGATTTGCGGGGCCGCGGCCAAGGTGACCTGTCTCATGGTGTTCGCCTTTCCTCAACACCACCCGTCCGTGACGTGGTGGTGTGCTTGTGTTCACATCCCCCGTCTATGCGCGCATAGACGGCCGGCATGGCTTGGTGGAGGAAACACAAGGATGATGACGAATGGTTCGCGGATCCGACCAAACAAAGCGAACCGGACCCGGATGTGCAACTGGTCAAACTCCAGGCGTCCCGCACACGCTGGTGGCGGCTGGTCACATGGGTGACCCTGTTGTTGGCCGTGTACGCGGCCTTCACCGTATCCAACACGCCCACCCCGGCCACACCCAAGGGCGTGTCGTTGAATGAGACGGGCAAACAGGCCGCGTACAGCATCACGGAGCAATGGTTGGCCACGGGGCACCCGTTGGGCGCCCAGGCTCGGGTGGTCAGTTGGGACGGTGCCACCCGCACCCCTACCAGTGGCGGTGCGGTGTACCGGCATGTGCTGACGGTGGCCAACGGGGCGCGCTGGTGGCGGGTGGCCGTGGCGGTCAACCGGGACGGCACGCCCATTGGGTATCCGAACGCGAGCCCGGTGGCGGTGCCCGACACGCTCACCCCGGACGGGACGGTCGGCTGGAGCGGCACGATCAAGGATGCGCAAGGCTCGGACGCGCTCTCCACGCTCGTCACCCAATGGGCGCAGGCGCTCACCGGGTCGGATGCGGACCGGCTCAAGGTCATCATGGCCGACCCCGATCCGGCGAGCGTGTACCAGCCGTTGGGATTGGACGGGCAATTCCAGTCCGCGACGGTCGACCGGGTCGCGTACGCGGACATGGGCAAGGTCGACAAGGAGAACCAGACCAGTGATAGGGCGTTCGCACGGGTGACGATCTCCATGACGGGCCGGGACAACCAACCGGTGCAATACGGGTTCGACCTGTTGTTGGCCGACCCGGACGGCACACCACGCATCCTCGCGTGGGGTGCGCCGGGGGATGCGCCCGGGTTGCGTGAGTACATGAACCGGTGGCATGGCAACCTGTTGGACACGGCCGGCGGGACGGGTCAGGGTTCCGGCCCGTCCCCCACACCCGTTGACCCGTCCCCCGCCCCGTCGACGAATTGACGGAAGAACAGGTCGGGGTCGGACACCACATGCACATGGTGGCCCAACCGTTCGAGCTTGTGGTGGATGGCGGGTTGGGTGCCGTGCGTGCGGCCCCCGGGTTGTTTCAACTCCACGAGGAACATGCGCCCGTCGGGCAAAAACAGGATCCGGTCGGGTACGCCCGCCACACCGGGTGACACCCATTTGGCCGCCCATCCGCCATGTTGGCGCGCCAACATGGTGAACCGGTGTTCCACACTGCGTTCCCTCATGGCCGCCCCCGATGTTTGCCGGGCCGGTCCGGTTGCCAGCCGGCCGTGTATTGCTCCAGCACGGCCGCCATGTCCGCGTGTCCCAGCACACGGCACACGGCCGGGTCCAAACATTGCAACAGGCGGGTGTGTTGTTCGCCGGTCAACGCATGGTGTTCGGCGAGCGTGGCGAGCACCCGCGGATTGGGATCCCAGGACAGCTCGTCAATGATAGCTGCGGGCAGCGGGTCGTGTGCGGCCAAGGCTTGGCGTACCGCGGGAATGGGGTCGTGGGCCAGGCGCATTTGGGTGCGCAACGGCAACGGTTGGGTCCGGGCGGCCAGGGCGCGTACGGGCGCATAAGGGCTGTACGCGCCTTGTTCGGGGTGGGAACAGTACTCGTCATACCAGTGCATGACCATAAGGTATGCGTCCGGTGTGGTTTTGGGCGCATAGAGGGGATGCAGCCGGGCCACCCCCTTGGGGTGTGGCCGGTGGTAATTGGACAACACCATTGCCGTCACCCCGATTGTGCAATATGCGCGTTGGGTTGGCGGGGAAAGAACCGCGTATGAGCAAGCACCTATCCCAACCATGGCGCCCGGTCGCCATGGGCACCGTTGCCGCCGTGTTGGCGGCCGGCATGACCGTCGCCCCGGCGCACGCCACCGACACCCACCCCCACCCCCACCCCCACCCCCACTTCGAGCGCCACGGACACGCAGGACGCCACCCGTGACCGGTTGGAGGGCACGGTGCGGGCGGCCGAACAGGAACTGGACCGTGGATTGACGTATGAGGATACGCAAGCCGCAGCCCGGTTGCGCACCCTGACCGCCACCGCACGCCAACTGCTCACCGACACAGACACGGACACGGACCGGTTGGAGCAAGCGGACGTGCAACTGCGAACCGTGTTGGACGCGGTGCGCGGCACCAGCGTCCAGCAACGCCAGTTCACGCAAACCCTGCAACGGGCGCAAGCATTGGACGAACACGAATACCTGCCGGCCGGATGGGCCGCGTTGCAGGCCGCGTTGGATGAAGCCGGCCAGGTGGATGTGGACACGGCCAGCGCCACTCGGTTCGACACGGCCCGCACCCGGTTGGAACACGCGATCAGTGATCTGGCGACGGCCAAGTGGACGTTCCAAGGCGAACAACTCCACTATGACCAGGCCACCGACTCGTTCACCCTGACCATGGCAACCGACCCCAAGGACCAATTGACCGTCACCGGCCCCAACAACCAGTCGTTCACCCTGTCCGGCCCGGACGCGGTGTTCACCCAAGGCGCGGACACGTTGGGTGTGGGCGTGATGGAACGCGAATTGCACGGCACCACCCCGGGAGGCCAACAGGTCACCGTCCATGTGGCCGAACCGGCGGGCACCCCCACCACCGTCCATGTGGACGGCCTGTCCACACCACCCACCGCGTTCACCCTCACGGACAACGTGTGGACGGCACGCGCGGACGCGGCCAACCTGTTGGGCTCCACCCGGGGTGCGAATGGGGCGGTCACGGATGTGACCGCATGGGAGGGCCACGACGCCACCTTGTCGGACGGCACCCGCCTGCACGCCACCCTGGGCCCGGTCACCCTCGCCCAAGGCGAGCATGGCAAACGCACCTGGACACGGGACATCACCTACACGGGCCGGGATGCGCATGGCACCGTGGTGCGGGTGATCGTCACCGCCTCCCACACCTACGACCCGTCCGCCCAATTGACGCTGACCGCCACCAACGGGGACGGGGCCACTACGGATGTGTGGTCCAGTGGCATGCGGGACGCCACCGCACTGCCCGAGGCCATCACGTTGGATGCGTTGGACAACACCCGCATCGGCGAACGCTACCAGTTGACCGTCGGCGGGGTGGACCCCACCGCGAACACCGTGCGCGACACGCATGTGGCCAACAGCCTGGGCTCCAACGGCGAACGGGTGTTCACCGTGTCGTACACGGTCGACCAGTTGAACGGGACCGGCACCACGCCCGTGGCACGCACCGTCACCGTACGCCAACCGTTCAACCCGCCCGCGGAGGACACGACCCCCACGTTGGCGGTCCTGGAGGGGTTCATGATCAACGGCCAACCCCTGGCGGGGTTCAAACCCTCGGTCACCGCGTACACGATCACCGCGAAGCAGGGCGAGAAGGTGACGGTCACCCCGGTGGCGGGCACGGGCGTGAAAGTCGTGGCGGGCGCCAGCCGGCAGACGGCGTACACGACGGTGCAAACCTGGCAGGTCACCGGCCCGGACGGCTCCACCCGCACCTACACCGTCACCCTCGTGCGTGAACACACCGACAAGACCGCGGACGAGAGGTTCGAGCCACCCACCCCCACCGGGCAGGTGTCCGACAAGGCCAATCCCAGTGAAACGAACACCAAACTCGTGTCCTTCGGGTACACCCTGAATGGCGAATACCATCCCCAGGATGCCACCACGTTCACAATCCCCGAACATGGCGTGCTGGCATGGCGCTCGTACGCCGGACAGGTGGTGCAACCCACCGGCACCCGCATGCACGGCATGACATGGAAATACGATCTGGACGTGCTGGCCGCCGACCACACCACATACGGGCGCACCACGCTCACCGTCACCTACCTGACCCACGACACGCACCGGGCGGGCCTGACCGGCATCAAACTCGACGGCACCCCCATTGACGGGTTCACCCCCGACCGGTTGGAGTACACCGTGCCCGTCGACAACCCCGACCGGTATGTGCTCACCCCCGTATTCGACAAGATGACCGGCATGAGCGTAAGCATGGACAAACACGGCCATGACGCGACCATTGAAACGGTCAGCGCCGACGGGCTGGTCACCGTCACCTACCGTGTGCATGTGACCGCCAAGACCCCGGTGGACCAGGTCAAGGACGCGTTGGCCGCCACCGGCACCACCACCAGCGTGCTCATCTGGGCCAGCGTGGCACTCGCCGTGGTTGGTTTGGGTGCTTTGGCGGCGACCATGATCACGCGCCGCCGCCACACCACCCCGGACCCCACCAATGGCGACGGGGTGAGCATGCGGGACGAATAACCCGCCAACCGGCAACACAATAAGGGGGTGTGGTCCCCATGATGGGAACCACACCCCCTATCGCATCTGGTATCGGTGGCGGGTCATGGGCAGTGGGGTGTGTTGGCGCGCCGTGCCTGATCCATCACGACCGCGCACACCCCCATGCACTCCGCCAACCCATCACCCGGGCCCGCCAGACGGCCCACCACACGGAACGCGTCCAACACCCGGCGCCGCTGGACCGGATCCAAATGCTCCAACGCACGCCACGCGTCCGCCAACACCACATAATCATCATGGCCCGCCGCGAACGCACCGAACAACTCAGGCGCCCCCAGACCGGCCAAACACGTTCCATCATTCTGTTTCGTCATGCCCCATCCCGATGCGTCAGTCATACAACACCCCCGGATCCAACATGGCGGGGATCCGCCACCCGTCCAACCCGTCCAACCCGAACGCGGACACCATGCGCGCCAACTCACCGCGCGCCCACCCATCATCCGCCCGTCGGGGCACACCCGGGCTTGGCGTGAACCCATCCACCGTCTCCAACCGGTCACGCCACACCCGCCAATCGGCCGCATGGTGACGCGCCCGCTCCCGGCACAACCCCTCCAATTGGGTCAGCAGACTATCCGTACGCGCCGCATTGACCCACACCACATGCGTATCCGCACACGCCCCGTACTCCAACATCCGATCCCACCGGCGGAACTTGGACGCCAAAGAGAAATTCGCGCTCGCGGTCAACTCCACGCATACGCGCAGGTGTTCGCCGATGAGGGTCACATCGGGGCCGCCGTGCCCGGCCAACGGGTCGCCGGTCAATAGGCTGAACCGTCCGTACAATTCCCCCACGGTGCGCCACCCGTGGTGGCGGGCGGTGATGCTCAACGTGGCGCACATGAGGTTGTGTCTGTCGTATTGGCGTGCGCCACGCAACGGGCCGGGCCCTATGGCGGCCGTTTGCATCGGGGTGCATCCCAACTGGTCGAGCACGGGTTCGATGGTGGTGTGGATCGGCAGGCGCCATGCGGTGAACGGCGTGTAGCCGGGGGTGCTGGATGCGCGCCCGGTGATGGACAACGGGTAGCCCACGTCCACCAATCCCATGGATGCCATATCCATGTAGATCAGGGCGCGTGGGTTGGCGGGCAGTTGCGGGTCCAAGGCGTGCAGTTGGCTGGTTTCCACGGTGCGGTGCTCGTGGATCAAGGCGAGGGCGCGCAACACGAGCGGCAAACGCCGTTGCAGGCGTTGTCTGGCCTGGGTGGGGTCGGTGAGCCATGCGGGCCGGTACCCCAACGTGTGGTCCCACCAGTTGAGTTGGCTGCCCATCGCCCAATACTTGTCATCACTGGGATCGAACATGCCACACCCCTATGCCCCCACCCTCGTGGGCTATTATCCGCGCCAAGGAAAACAATACGAACCGAAATGAGATTGTTTTTGCATTCATGGGTGATCGGTGACGCAGTGGCGTCCCGGGTTTCTTCACCGACATGCAGGTTTCTTCACCGACCGCACGGGCGATGTCGGTGAAGATAGGTAAGTTTCTTCACCGACTTTTGAATGTCGGTGAAGGCTCCTAAGCCTACTGCTGATTGGGGTTTATGAAGTTTCTTCGGTGACGCACCGACTTTTAAGGTCGTTGTATAGGGGAGCCGATTTGAGGGGTTCCTTTATAAGGTCGCTGCGTCGGTGAAGAAAGTTGTTTTCAGGGCCCTGAACACCAATCGGCAGTAGGCGTAAGCAGTCTTCACCGACATCACTGCGTCGGTGAAGATACCTGCATGGTCGGTGAAACGTGTGGTTGGCGCCCGCGACCCATGTCACCCGCCCAACATGAAATAAAACCCTCCTGCAGTACAGTATTATCGGTGTCATTATTTGCATGCCGTGTGTTGTCGTGCATGCTGGTGGCACACCCCGGACGCATAGGGCGGGGCATGAAGACACCCCCACACGACACGCAGTCGGCCGCCGCGGGCGCACGGCGGGCGCACGGTTGGCGCGCATGGCCGGCATGGATCGGCCACAAGGCGACCACCATATGGCATGCCATGCGTTCTCCACGCGGCCGGCTGATGACACGAAGGATCGTGATGGCTGTGGTGGTGGTCGCGTTGGCGCCGTGGATCACGGTGCTGTACCGCATCATGCTCGTACGGGGAGGCGTTCGACCAGATGCTCATATGGTGCGCCCTGTTCCTCATATGGCAGACGCGCCGCACAGTACGCGACTGGAACCACACCACCGTCACCCCTACCGGCAAGGACAACGATCATGAGGCCACAACACACCATGCAGAGAACCAGCCAGCACACCCCACTCCCCCACGCCAATCATGCCGTGGCCCACGCAAACGCAAACGGTGAGGACGCGAACCGTCCCGTCACCCGCCGCCCGGACGGCACCCTGCCGGCCAGCATGCGGTTGCGTCTGGCGTTGTTCAGCCACACCACCATCATCCCCTGACCCTCTCATGTGGCGGCCTTTGCTATGATGGTCCATGTTTGCCTGGCATATTTTCCCGTGCCGGCAGCCTGTTTTCCACGCCCGCCCCGGTTGGACCCACCGTCCGGCCGGGGCGGGCGCAGTTTTTCCCACACCGGCCCGTTCTTGCGCGGACGCATGAACCCGCCAACACCACACACGGGAAGGGCGGGGATCATGACCATCATCACCAACACGCAGGCGCCGGCCATCATCGAAGACATCGTGCGCGCACACCACCTGCCCGGCAGGTTCCGTGCAGACACGGCCAACAATTCGCTCAGCACCATTCTGTGCACCATCGACGAGGTCGACGCCGAGGCGCGCAAGGTGCTTTTCACGGTCAGGAAGAGGGGGCTTCGCACCCTCACAAGACAGCGCAGCATCCGAACAGGCAAGGACGGCGAATACTTCACCTTCGCCGGACACACGTTCCACGCATGGCAGTTCCAGACATGGGAGGAACACGCCGACATCATGGACGATTTCTTCACCCACTACCGCATCCGTGACTCCCATGTGCCCAACGTGCGACAATCACAGGGCCGTGGCGGCAGCCCCGTGTTCGAGGATGCGCTGGTCGCCTCCGGGTTGCCGTACGGCGACAACATAGATGCGTAAACGACAGCGGGACGCATAACCGGGGTGCGCAAGCACAAAGGAGGCATCATGACCGGCAACCTCAAAGCCGTCCCCTATACGGTCACGGTCCCAGCCGGGGACGGGTACGATTTCGACCACATGGAAACCCGGTGGCGGCTTGTGGACACGGCCACCAGCGACATCGTGGACGATGCGCAAGGATATGGATACCGCACCGCGGCGGCCGCATACCGCGCACACGGGTACAAAACCACCACATGCCGGCGCGGCACACGGCCGTCGATTATCAAACGACGCGCGCAGGCATGGTGGCGGACGCATGGACGGTTGCGCGCCGAATTGGAGGACATGCAACTGCAGGCATTGAAACAAGGCATGCCCGACCGTGCCATGCGCGAGGTGTGCACGCGATACATGCATGACCACGTTTCGCCGCCGCACGGGTTGACCGTACCGGACCTGCTGCGGTACTTCTAGAAAGGAATCCACCCATGGCCGATTACGAGGCGGTGAAAGTCCCGCTCGACCCCACGCCTGCGCAGGAGCGCATGTTCCGTATGTACGCGGGCGCGGCACGCTTCGCGTACAACGCCGCGTTGGCGCACATGAAGGAACAGCTGGACGAACGCAAGGCACAGATCGAGGCGGGGGTGGCCAAGAAGGACCTTGTCAAGATCGACAACAATGTGGTCAAGTTCGGCTATTGGTGGCGCGCCAACCGCGACACGTTGGCACCGTGGTGGCCCGAGGTCGCCTCGCAGGTGTTCAACTGCGCGTTCGACAACCTTGGCCACGCATCCGCCAACTTCCTCAAAAGCCTGTCCGGCAAACGCCAAGGCGGCCCGGTAGGATTCCCCAAATTCAAACCGCGCGCCGCGGCCAAGGCGTTCGCGTTCAGCACTATCACCATCCCGGACGCGCACGGCGTGAAACTGCCACGCATCGGCCGCGTCCACACATTGCGCAACGTCGAACGGCTGGTGGCCGGACGCGCCACCAAAACCACGACGATCCGTTGTGAGGCAGGACGTTGGTATGCGAGCATCCTGTGCGAAACACCCACCCCCACACCGCCCGTGAACACGAAACCCGAAGTATGGGTGGTGTTCGGGTTGGACGAGTACATCGCCCTGTCCGACGGCACCCGGCTCACCAACCCCCGGCCTTACCGGCATGCGTTGGCTGATCTGCGAAAAGCCTCCCGTGATTTGTCGCGCAAAACCCATGGCAGCGCCCGCTACATGGACCAGCAACGCAAGGTCGCCCGCATCCACAAGCGCGTCAAGGCGTTGCGTGACAACGCGTTGCATGCGGCCAGCAAACAGTTGGCCGAACATTATGGCGTGATCCATGTGCAACGCATCCATCTGGCACGCGGCATGCGCCACCATGTGCTCGCCCAATCGTTGGCGGACGCCGCATTCGCCGAGTTCACCCGCCAACTGACATACAAAACGGCACGTACCGGCGCCAGCATGCATATGCACGAACCAATGACCGTTGAACAGCATGTGGATGCCATGGCGTTGGCGCAACGTCTTGCCACCGGACCGTTGCCGGACGCATAATCAGGGATGACTGCATAAGAGGCTTGTGCAGGATACGAACCACACTCTTGGTGTGGGGATACGGACAGCGGGCGTGGAGAACCCAGCGCCAACCACCCTGTTCTGGGTCGTTGGACGGGTTCAATGAACCGCCTATCAAGCGGCCACCATTGCATGATGGTGGTGTAAGGCTTGAAGCTGGCCGCCGCAAGACGGCCATACCCATACGCATGATGGAACCGAAGCCTTTCATGGCTTCCCGGTGATGCCGATCCTTGGCGTTCCACCGGTTCGGACAGGGGGCATCCCACACGCGAGTGGATACTCCCGTCAACGTTCAGGTGTTCGACAAGCCCGCGCAGGGCATCCCACACGCGAGTGGATACTCCCCTCCCAGTCGCACACCGTCTCCCACGCGGCAAGGGCATCCCACACGCGAGTGGATACTCCGAGCTGATCTGCGCTCGCCCAGCATCGGCCAAAAGCTGTTCTCCCCTACGCAAGTGGGCACTCCACGGATACTCCTTCACGAGAATCTGCCTGTAACGTTTTTCCATGTCGGCGGCACCAATCCACACCGCACCAACAGGTGCTCAAGCATCCCATCCCCTATCCCATACACGCCATCCCCCAAGGACGCATGAGGGCTGGTATGGATAAGGCAAGACCGGCAAGGGGTGCATGATGGGATACGAACAGTTCACCGTAGAGGATCTGTGGCGGCTCATGAACAAGCAGGCGTCGTTCGCGCCGTTCCTCACTGCCAATCCATGGGTGCGGGTCGAACCCACCCCGGACGGGGTGCTTATCACACCCCGCATCTCTCGCTGTGATCATGCGGTATGCCTGTACGCTTACGGGGACGTGGACGGGATCAACATGATCGAAACCAGACACGACGACTCCTCGTTCGACTGCTATCCGGACGAAACACAACTGTTGGAGGAGGTCGAATGGTGTGTGGCGGAGATGGTGCGCGACGCATACCCGGCGCCAGGGGATTTCGCCAACATGGTGGCGGGCAGGCTTGACGTCATGGACCGGGATGGTGGTTGGGGTGTGCGCACGATGCCGGATGGGGTGATGTGGTTCACCACCAGCCAGGGCCAATCGTGGCGTGTGGCCATTGACGATGACATGCAGGTGGGCGATTGTGATTTCGAGTTGGCGGACTGCCGCCAACTATGGGTGGGCATCACCCCGGAAAATGCGGACGGGGAACCGGATTGGCAAGGGTATGACACCGCTGGGCAGGCCGTGCACGATGTCGCGGCTTGGCTTATACAGGACCGTTGCCGGACGCATAGTCAAGGATGACTGCATAAGAGGCTTGTGCAGGATACGAACCGCACTCTTGGTGTGGGGGATACGGACAACGGGCGTGGAGAACCACATTCCGACCATCTTCGGATCGTCGGATGGGTTCGATGAAACGCCTATCAAGCAGCCACCGGACTGGTGGTGTGAGGCTTGAAGCTGACCGTCGCAAGGCGGTCATATCCACGCTTGTGGGGCAAACCGAAGTTTTCGGATTCCCTAATGTTGCCGAACCCTGGTTTTGCAACGGTTTGGATAGGGGATGCCCCGTACAGGCGAGGACACTCCCCGAAAGGAACCCTCATGCGTACTCGCACCAGAGGATGCCCCGTACAGGCGAGGACACTCCCATGCAAGGAGCACGAACATGTACGAATCACTGGGATGCCCCGTACAGGCGAGGACACTCCCCCGTTTCAGCTGCTGGACGAGGGCATGCTCGGGGATGCCCCGTACAGGCGAGGACACTCCCGAGCGCGAATAGCGGCGGCCCTTGCCCAGATAGATGTTCCATACAGGCGAGGACACTCCTCCTCGACCGCTCAACCCCACTGCTGATTGGCCCTTTCCGGTCGCATAGAGGGTGGGTGAACGCACACCATATGTCAGGAAGGACGATGATCATGGCGCAGCCACGCAAACCCAAAGGGTCGCCCAATGGCACGGGAGGCCAATTCGACCATATGAACCACACGGACATGGGCCTGCCCGCGTTGGACGTGTCCACCCAACCCGTGGGCGGACAGTTCATCGACAAGACCGCCGAGATCGCGGAAAAACTGTTCGACCGCAAGCAGGACTGGGACGATCTGCCCATTGGCGGGTGTTACCGGATCAACGATTTCGGCGATTACGTCACCGAGGACGATTGGCGGGACGTGTGGGACGAGCACCCGTTGGAGGAGAAAGCATGGATGCTCGCCGACAACGGCCAGTACACCACGGACGAGGTCGCCCACATGAGCCCCGCTGAGATCGAACACGCCTATGATGCGGGTGGTTTCCACCCCGCGTACGTGTTTTACACCGAAAAGTACGAGGACGATGATTACGATTTGGACGAGCCCATCGGCGCCACGGTTGCGGATCGTGTCCGCCACACCGGTGAGCAATTGGCCGGACAGTCCCGCGAATCCATGGACTTCGAACCGGGTGAAACGGTGCACGCCACCCCGGACGGGTTCGTGGGCGAACACGAATGGGAGCAGGCGTGGGGCGACCAACCCGCGTATGCGCGCGCCGCGTACGAACTGTCCTGCCGGCACCCCGGACTGCACATGGAGAACCTGTCGCCCAAGCAGATCATCACGATGAACAACAGCGAGCAGGCGTACGAACAATACGTGTGGGGTACAGGGCGCTCCAACGAAACGGACACCGACCTCGACCATGACACGCGCCTCAACATGGACATGTACCGGCAGAACGAACGCAACGCGCAATATGCGGGCCGTGACCTGAACAATGTCATCTGCATGCGCGAAGCCGCGTACACGGGCAATGACGGCACCCTCACCACACAAGTGAGGCAATCCACGCTCCGTGTGCTGGACTCGCCAGACCCGACCGGGGACATGGACTCCCTGTCCACCATCGCGTTGGGGTTGAACCATGATCCGGCCCACACGGTCGAGATGCTCACCGGGCAGATGAACACCATGGCCGCCAGCGAGGGCGTGGGATTGCAACAGACCCTGGTCCAACAATTGGCCGCGCATCCCGACGCGAGCGCCCAACGCAACGCGCGGGCGTTGTCCACGGTGTTGACGTGTGTGGAGAGCAATGCGGATGATATGCAAGGGGCGGCTTGGTTGTCCGCGTCGGTGCGGTTGTACGCCGATTGTGTTGGCGGTGTGGGCGATCGGGCGGAGACACGCCGTTGGGCCCAGCAGATCGCCACCATGCCCGGTGGCGGTCAGCCGTTGGCCACAGCCCGCACGGTAGCGTCCGCGATCGTCTTGCATATCGATGGGGCGATGGGGGCTGAGTGACCGTGTGCGCAAGAACACCCCACCCATATTTGAAGACGGGTGGGGTGTTCTTGTGTGTCCCGTGGCCTTGGGCGGGGTCAGTATTGATGGCGTGCTTGTGCGGCATCCTTGTGGCATTGCTGGCAATGGGGCCATTCGTATGGTTCGGTTCCGTATATGGTGCGCCACTCGTCGCGGCGTGCGCTGGCGAGCCGTTGGCGTGCCAGGCTTTGGTAGGTGTTGGCTTGGTCGGCGATCAACCGTTCCCGTAGGGTGGCCTCTTGGATGGCGTCCGGGTCGCCTGCGAGCAGGTCGATCGGATGGTCGGTGTGGTCGAACAGCCAGTCCGTGAACCGTCCGGCCAGTTCCATGTAGTGCGCCGCCTCGTCGCGCAACGCCTGTGATGCGGGATTGTGGGGCAGGTCGTATGGGTATGGTTCGCCCTCATGCACATGCCCCTGTTGGTTGTGGTTGCCCATGGCCGCTCCCCCTTTTTTTTCCTGTTGGCGGCCCGTGTTGGCCACCCGTTGCATGGTTCATGCGTCCCCGTGTGCGATGACGGGGGCGCGGACGCATGCGACGGGGCATGCCAACCGTCCACGTAAAGGAGCACGAGCATCATGGACCAGAACACCATTGCGCTCATCGTCGCCGCACACCACCATCTCACCCATGGCACGCCCGTCGATGACACCACGGTGCGCGCATTGGCCGCGCTTATCGACGACGATATCGCCGCCCGTGACGCGCTCATCATATGCGCCCTGGCACCCACCATGACGCTCACGGACACACTCGACGTCGCCCAACACCCCCACACGCCCGGCAACAAACAGCAGGTGAAAGAGACGCTCAACGCCATCTGCGACGGGCTCACCCCCATTGACGCCACCGGGTACAGGCGTCTCATGGCGCTCGCCGAACGGATGCGTGGCGTGTGCGCCGAACACGCCAATATGGCCACGGCGTTGGCGATGTGGCTGGCATGGCTTACCGATGACATGGACGCGTTGCATGAACAAAGCACGCACCTCGACCCCGGCCAACTGGTGCCGAGTCTTGCAGCGATCGCCGCCGTGGGCGCGTCCGCGGGCGTGCGCAGCCATGCGGTCATGGCATGAACCCGGCCATGCAATGTGTACCCATGCCCACGATGCCCCGGGCCGGGGACGCATGGGTGGGGTGCATACGCGAACACCACCACAATGCAAGAAAGGTTGACGATCATGGGCAATGCGAACGATATGCCGGAGTGGATGCGCGACCGGTTGGCCAAGCAGGCGCGTCGGTCGATTACTTGGACGGACCGGGTGCGCCGGGTCAAAGAGGGTGAATCGTATCTGCTGCTCACATGCGACGACAATGGGGCATATGGGGAGCACATCGTCACCGCCACGAAGGCTCCGGACAGGGAGAACCTGTTCGAATTGCGTGAACGCACCACCGCCACTAGTAACCGGTTCATCATGTATGCCACCGGCGGCGGCACGCTCTCCCCCACCGCCGCGTTGGACGAACGCCCCATCGCGGTGTTGTGCACCCGGCACGCCTACCACCAGCTGAACGCCGTGTGGGGCAACACCATCACCACCAGAACGTACACCGCCATCGACTATGACACGCCCGCCACGGGACTGGTGACGGTCACCACCCTGTTCGGCACAACCATCACCTACCCCCGCGAACGTATCCTCGGCATCGTATGATCCCACCTGTAACGGGGGTGTAGGGGTGTATGGGGCCGGTTCCATACACCCCTACACCCCCTCTTTGGGTTATGCAGGTTCAATGGCTGAGGTGTTCGCGCAACCCCAGGCACCAGTCGATGGCGGCGGCGGCCTGGCGGGGCACGACCCCGTTGCCCAGCATGCGGATCATCATGTTGCGGTGGTTGCCCTCCACACCCCGCCAATGCGCCGGGTCGGTGACCCACCCGGCGGGCAAACCCATCATCCATTCCACGAACACGGGTGACAGATACGTCAAACTCGCCGGCAGGGCACGGCCCGACAGCCGCTCCCATGCCTGCAACACACACGGTTGGGGCAGTATGTCCGCGTCCAACACCGTGTCCTCTCCCACACGGTCCGCCCAGATGGCCTGCCACACATCCAACGGCAGCAACGCGGACACATCGCCCGATTGGCGCCATATGGCCATGACGCGCTCACGCATCGGCGCGGTCACCCACTGTTCGCCTTTGGGGCGGTTGGGTGTCAGCGCATGGCGCAGCAACCAGCCGGGTGTGAGCCCTTCCGTGGGCAATTGGCGTACCCATTGGCGCAACACGCGTGTGATGCAGGTGGGACTGGGCGCCGTGCGGCCCAACGTACGCTCCCACACACGGATCGCGGGCGTGAACCGCCCGTAACGCCCGTACCCGTCCGGGGTCATCATCATCACGCTTTCGCGCACGTTGCCCGTCTGTTCGCACGCCATGCCATTGGCCCGGCCACGGTGCAGGATACGGTCCCGGGCGGCGCCCGTGCGGGCGGGCAGCATGTCCATTGTGTTCGGTGTGGGCAGCATCAACGGCATGCCGAACCTGACGGCGCCCTCCAGGCATTCCTGGTTGCACCGCTGATTCAACCCGTTCGCATCCCGGGCGCGTGGTGTGGGCAGAAACCCACTGGTGGACCCCTCGAATCGTGGATACGCCATCATTGCTCCTCTCCCATGAGATTGACCACGTCCGACAACCCCAATTGACGCCCAGTGTGCGCCCGGTGCCGGCTGGTGGCCTGGTTGCCGGCCTTGTCCGCGTCGTACACGGCGCTGGGTGTGGGCAGCAACCGGTCACGGAATCGCCGTTGCCTGTTGGTGATCCGGCCGGGGAAATCCAACAGGCGCACCTGCGTCGCCAAAAACGTCGACCCCGACAGGGGACGGCCGGACACGCCGGGCAAATCACTGGCCGCGTCCGTGGCCTTCGGCGTGTACATCACCATGCCATTGCCACTGCCGGCCGGCTGCAACCCCGGGTCGTGCACGGGTTGGTTCACCCATTCGGCCGGCGCCAACCATGCGCGCCCCTCGGCCATGATCCCGTGCTTGGGCCACGGGTCCGTGAATATCGCCGGCTCGTCGAACAGGTCACCGCCCATGGGATTGCACCACACATCCCTATCCCGGTCCCATGTGGCGAACGGCATGCCCTCGGGGCGCATGGGACCCAGGCTTGCCAGGCGCGCCAGACGCGCATTGGCGGCAGTGGGATCGGCTGGGTTGTGTTCGTGTGGCCAGGCGCACACGAACACACGCAGGCGTTTGTGCGGCGCACCCGTGTCGGAGGCGAACATGGCGTGCCATACCGCGTCATAGCCCAGGTTCGCCAAATCCCCCAGGACACGTCCCAACGCGCGGATTGTGCATCCCGTGTGCACACCGTCCAACCGCGCGTCCCCCGCCAACCATTGGCCGTTGGCATGCTCGAACAGGGGCAACCCGCATCGCGTGCATTGGTATCGGCCCGCCTCACCCAAAAGTTGGTGGGCGCGCAGCCAGTCGAACAGCTGGTCGTCCACACGGGCCGCTCCCTCCCCGGTGTGCGGGGTGAACCCGTCCACCATGGGCGGCCGGGGCTCCATGCAACCGCACAACCCGTGTTCGGCGAGCGCCCGGGCGCGTTCCTGCGCTACGTTCAGGTCCTGTTGGCTGGACGCCACGGCGGACAGGCTTCCCGCGACGTTCTCCCACACCACCAACGCGGGCCGCAGCGTTTCGATCGCGTCGCACTGATAGGACCATAACCCCGAACGGGTGCCGTGTTTCATGCCGGCGCGCAATCCCGCCAGGGACATGGATTGGCACGGGCTGCCGCCACACACCACGTCCACTTGGGGCATGCCCCGCCAGTCGACGTGGGTGATGTCCCCCAGATTGGGGGTATTCCAGTGGGCGGCGAGGATCGTGGTGGGCCCCGGTTCGATGTCGCACACGGCGACGGGCCGCATGGGGCCCAACGCCTGTTCGACGCCCATGTCCAGCCCGCCGTACCCGGAGAACAGGCTCAACAACGGTGCGGCCGATGGGGGTGTGTGTTCCTTGTTGGTATCCATGCCATACGGCGATGCGTCACCACCCCGCACCCACGCCAACAAAAACAATGCCAGCGAAAAAACACAGGGGTGGTGGGGAAAAATAACCGTCCGTCCCGGTTGCGGCGCCCGTTGGCAACAACGGTATGCTTCAGTGGCCCCAGGGCACTCTTCACCGACGCAGTGATGTCGGTGAAGAGTGCTCAACCCTACTGCCGATTGAAGTTCAGAGTCCTGAAACCATGTTTCTTCACCGACGCAGTGGGTTCATAAAGGAACCTTTGGAATCGGCTCCCCTATACAAAGACCTTAAAAGTCGGTGCGTCACCGAAGAAACTTACACAAACCCAATCAGCAGTAGGGCTGGGAGCCTTCACCGACTTTCGAATGTCGGTGAAGAAACTTATGTTTCTTCGGTGACTTATGTCAGAAGTCGGTGAAGAAAGTTGCAGGTCGGTGAAGAAACCTGCCTTGTCACTGCGTCGCCGATCCACCCGCAACATAAAAACCGAACCATTATGTCGCATATTGTTATGTTCGGCGTCTGGTAAAAAACCGTGCAAGTGTGATCGGGATACGACGCATGCCGCCGGTCGCGTCCGGGCGAACCGGGGTGAAAGCGCGGGAGGTGATGTAATGGCATTGGAAAAATACGGGTCCGAACCGGAAAAATATGCTCCAACCCTCCGCCTGCCCCACGCCCACGGTGCATGCATGTTTCAGTGGCCCTAGGGCACTCTTCACCGACGCAGTGATGTCGGTGAAGACTCCTCAACCTTACTGCCGATTGGTGTTGGGGGCTCCGAAGCCATGTTTCTTCACCGACGCAGTGGGTTCATAAAGGAACCCCTCAAATCGGCTCCCTCCAGAAAAGACCTTAAAAGTCGGTGCGTCACCGAAGAAACTTCATAAAACCCTTATGGCAGTAGGTGTGGGAGCCTTCAGTGACATTCGAAAGTCGGTGAAGAAACATAACTTTCTTCACCGACATTTCCAGCACGGTCGGTGAAGAAAGTTGCAGGTCGGTGAAGAAACATGGAATGTCACTGCGTCCCCGAACGACCCGTACACCAAAAACCGGGGCATTGAAGAACGCATTGTTTTTCGGCAACCTGTCAAAAACACCCCCAGCTGGGATGCCATCATGCGAGCGCGACCAGACGCATAAGACCACGACATGACCAAACCAACACATAACACCGGAACACAACCCCTGGCCATGCCGCAGGGCAAGCAGTGGCGCAACGAACTCCTGCAATTGGTGGATCTGTATTACCCGGGCGTGGACACCACCAACTTCACCGGGTTCCTCACACTACTAGAACGATGGCATGTGCACGGGGAGGCAGGCATGCTGTTCCACACACGCGCACCCCACACCCTCACCCCCATGCGCACCATCGAATTGGCGGACACGTTGGGTGGAGCACGCCTGCACACGGACTACTACCTGCCCGCCAAACGCCTCAACGCACACAGCCACATGCAACTGCCCACCGCACTCACCGCCATGCTCATGCTCATCCAGGACCACACCAGCCACAACCCCCACATGGTCGACATGTTCTGGCAACCATTCCCCTACAGCACCCCACACACCCGCAGCATGTGGCTCATGGCCCCAACCCAATCCCCCACGGCATGGCTGTACACACAGTTGCACCGCGACCAGGCGCGCATCCCCCGCACCGTGGCGCAATGGGCCATCACCAGCGCATGGAACCACACCAGCCGCCACACCCCACCAAGCCCACGCCCCACAACCCTATCCGCGGACACCATGCCCACCACCACCTGACCGCACGTACGCGGACGCATACCCATGGGAGGCAACACCCTATGACACGAAGGAGCCCCCATGGCGCACAATGACACCCCAACCGTACTGTACCAACGATTGGACCAATGGACGGACGGCGACAAACTCGCCAAAACCCTCCACCACCGCACCCGCCCCCTGATAGCCATCGTCCCCTACCACGACCAGGACCCCACCGACCTGACCCTCCTCGCCCGACGGTTCAACCACGTCTGCGACATCGTCCGATTGCAATGGGACGCGCAACGCGCCTTCAACCAAGCCGCCGGAAACCAATACATCACCCCCGGCACCATCCGCGCATGGCGCCCCGACGGGCGCTCGCGCTACTGGCGGCCCATGGAAGGCGACGACATACCCAGCCTGATCCATGGGTTTTTGGGCTGCGACAACACCAGCGTCTCTTCCACGCCGGCGCGTATGCCGCGGGCGGATGACACGCAGCCGATGCGGCAGATGCGCGAACGGGTGCGTGAGCAGAAACGCGAACTGGAACGGTTGCGTGCGTTGGTGCCCGACCCGGACCAGTGGAGTGTGGACTGGCGTGAACGGCTCGATTATATGGTCCGCTACCGGTGGTTGCAGCGCATCCCGGCCGCGGAGAAACCCTCCCGGCCATTGCCGGCCCAATGGCGGTATGCGGACTCGTTCGAGCAGTGGCCGCACAGCGCGGACCGGTGGAAGACGGTGGATGTGATGGTGGAGGTGCTGCTGGGGTTGGACACATGTTCCTTCGCGCGTGGCACGCACCCGTTGCGTGCGGGCACCGGCGCCGGCATGCCCACACGCACCTGGCATGGGTTGCCGGTGCAACGCACGTCGATCAGCCGCATGCCCAGCGCCCCCCGGTTGGGATACGTCGTGGACAATGGGACGGTGGTGTTTTTGGACGTGACCGTCCATGACGACCTATTGCTCTAGCACGCCGGCCCATGGGCCCGGTTCGATCAGGATGCGTTTGTACAACGCGCGCCCCTGGACGGTGGGCGCGCCATGGTCCAGGGGGCCGTGCCCGGTGCTGAGCATCCCTACGGGCCGGTAGCCGGCCGGCCACCGGTTGAGGATGCTCACCGGCGCACCCACCCGCCCCGCCCAATCGCAAGGGATGAGGTTGCGGCTGGCCGCGTCGACCGCATCGATCGTGTCATACAGGGGGTTGGTGTGCGGGTCATACCGGTGGGTGGGCGTGAACACAGCCGGTTCGGTTGGCATGTTCGTCAACCATCCCGTGTTCGTCACCCGCACCATGGGCCGCCCATCCGTGTCCACACGCCGCATGCGCGCATGCGGCGTGTGGCCCTCGGGCAGTCTGAACCACATGCCCCCGTTGCCGGCGCGCACCCGCACTTGTCCTTGGATGAACGCGGGCAGGATCCGTGAGTACAGCACGCAGTGGATGTTCGCGACGATCAGCCAATCCACCGGCGCGGCCAACAACAGGGGCACGTAGTCATGCAACCGGGTGAAGGGCGGGTTGCCGAGCACCACGTCCGTGTGGCGCAACGCGTCCAGGCCACTGGGCGCGTCGAAGCCGCCGCTGTCATGCGTGTCCTCCACCCACATGCGCTGTCCGTCGTAATGGTGCAGACGCCCGGTGTCGCCGGGTTGGGCGAACAGGGTGCCATGATCGGGGTTGTACTCCATGCTCACCACCTCCCGCAGCCCCAACTCGTGGAAGCGGCCGGTCAGGTACTGCCAGAACATGCTCCATTGCCCGTCGTTGGTGTTCAACAGGATGCGCGCGCCCCGCAACCGGTCCAGGTATGGCGCCAAACCGTGTTCTATCTCGAACAGGGGTGTGTAGAATTCATCGTCCGCGTTCGCTTGCGCGGCCAGAAGCGAGCTGTTCGTCATGCCCCGGCCTGATGCGTCCAACCACAGGACGCATCACACCCCTCGAATGTGTTTGATCGGTAGGGCAAGGAGCGGTGGAATATGGAAGTGCTCACATTGGGCCCGGACGCCACATTGGCGCAGGTGCAACAGCTGGTCACCGAACAACGCCATGCCATGGGGTTGGATGCCATGCCGGTGGCCATGCACGCGGATGTGGTGTGCGCGGACACCGGCCAGGCGGTGCAATGGTTGCAGGACCATGCCAACGGAATGGTGTTGCCTGCCGTGCTCTACCATGATGAGGCCATGCGCCCCGAACCCATGGATGATGCCGCATTGGATGAGCGGTTACGGGGGTTGCGGGCCAAACTGCGTGCCCGTGACCGGGCGTGGTGGAAAACCCACAAGCCCGCCAATGGGATGGTGGAGTGCCCCCAGTGCCGGTCCATGCTCAATGTGGAGTATTGCGGGGTGCGTGGCGGCTGGTGGAACCGGTGCCCGGTCTGCCATGGGGATGTTCGCCCCGAACAGGTGGCCCGCCAGTTCGACGAGTGGAAACACGAGTACCAACGGTTGCGGGACCTGCGCAACCGCCAGCTGCAGATGCCGGCGTACCCGGTGTGTTGGCTGGTGGCCGTATCCATGCAGGAACCGGCCACGGTGCGCATCACACCCCAATGACCGTTGCCCATGGCAGGCCCGGGGGCGCTGTCTTTGTTCTCGGCCGGTGCGGGGACGCATGGGGGCAGGTGACACACACCAACGAACGTGCAGGGAGGAACCCGAAATGCGTACCGGCATCACCGACATCGAACAGGCAGTCGAATCGCTCATGGAACATGTGTATGTGGACGGGCACCAGACCGATTTCACCGTGCAGACCATCGAAGCCAACCCGCCAATGAGGGGCGATGATTCGGTCGCCCTGTACATGGGGGACGAACGTTCCTGGAATATCGCCGATCAACGGTTCATGGACGCGCCGGAGGTGTGGCTGACGTTCCCTATCATCGTGGACGAACCCAATAGGGGCACCATCGCCGTCATGACGCACGACGACACCGGGTACGCGGAGGCCCTCGACTACATCGAGATCAATGCCAGCGAGTTCGCGGACGATGAGACAGCGGCAATCATGGTGGAGGCCGACCAGTTGTACACGGGATTGCACGGCCGGACATTGGACTACATCACACGGGTCATGCTCGACGGGAACACCGACTGACACCAACCAACCAACCTACAGGGCCACAGGGAAAGGGCGCAATCATGTATCTATTGGAGGAAACATTGGATGCCATCGAGGAATCCGGGCACACCACCGATGACGTCCTGTACGTGGGCAGCGAGGACGGGCGGCTGCAATTGCCCTGGCCCCAAGCCGAACCGGTGCTCAGGGTGCGCTACGACAACGGGTATGGCGATCAGGAGATCGCAACCGACCTGTGCGTCCGGTTCACGGATGGCGCCATGCTGGTCCGTTGCGAATATGACGGCGCGGAATGGTGGCGTCCCATCCCCGCACCCGCCCCGCAAGGCGATGCTTTCGATTGCGTGAAGAGCGACTCCTCCATGAATGGTAGGTGTTTGGCCGACCTCAATGAGTCGTGTGACGAACATTTCCAGTTCGGAATGGTAGGTGTTTGGTTGACCTCAATCGGGAACCCATGACCCACCACGGGACATGGTGGATTCTAGTGGTCGTTGCAACACCTTTGGGAATCGGAGGTTGCAGCGATGGCATACGAGTTCGAGGGCGTGCAGTACGGGAAGCTTCGAGACATGCAGGAGGCCCGGCGCGCCCGGTACGTGCAGCTGCTTGAGGAAGGACTGAACTTCACCCAGGCAGCGCACGCGGTCGGCGTCTCCAAGCGCACGGGAAAGGTGTGGCGCAACGGGCGAACCCGTTCGAACGGACGCAACGAAAGGCCTCTGGTCGATTGGTATGGTGGACGGGTGAAAGACAGCACAACCACTGTGTCATCGCGCTATCTGAGCATCGACGAGCGCATCGAGATCGCCGACCTGAGCCGGTCCGGCACAAGCGTGCGCGGCATTGCCCGGCGCCTCGGGCGCAGCGCGTCGACGGTCAGCCGCGAGCTGCGCCGCAATGCCCATCCGGCAGACGGCGGGTACCGACCGCACCGCGCCGATCAGCTGGCGGCATCGCGCAGGCCCCGTCCCAAGCGGCGCAAGATCAGGCCCGGAACCGACCTGTACGCATATGTGGCCGCAGGGCTCAGGCGGCACTGGAGCCCCGAGCAGATCAGCAACCGCCTCGTACGCGAGTACCCCGATAATGACCATATGCGAGCATGCCACGAGACCATCTATCAGGCCGTCTACGTCCAGCCGCGCGGCGAACTGCGCAGGCAGGTCGGCAACGCCCTCAGGAAGGGGCGCGCAGTCAGGCATTCCCGCAGCGACGGCCAGTCGCGCAGGCCGCGCTTCCGCGAGCCGATGGTCATGATCAGCGAACGGCCCGCACAGATCGAGGACCGTGCCGTACCGGGACACTGGGAGGGCGACCTGATCTGCGGGACGTCCAACAAGAGCGCGATCGGCACGCTGGTCGAGCGCACCACCCGCTACACCGTCCTGCTCGCACTGCCCGACGGTCATGACGCCGAGCACGTGCAACGGGCCATCATCACCAAGATGGGCCAGCTTCCCGCGCCGCTGCTCAACTCCCTGACATGGGACCAGGGCGCAGAGCTCGCACTACACCGGGCCATCACCGCCTCGCTGGACATGGAGGTCTATTTCTGCGAGCCTCACAGCCCCTGGCAGCGCGGCACGAACGAGAACACCAACGGACTGCTGCGCCAGTACTTCCCCAAAGGCACCGACCTGTCCGCCTACAGCCAGGACTACCTCGATGCAGTGGCCGACGAGCTCAACGACAGGCCACGCAAAACACTGGACTGGGCCAAGCCAAGCGAACGGATCATCGAACTTCTCAACACCATGCAATACGCTCAATGAAACATATAATCACAACGACGTGTTGCAACGACCACTAGAATCCACCCAGGACCGTGCCCACCTCTGTGAATGGTTCGCAGGCGGGGCAGGATTCGAACCTGCAACATACGGTTCCAAAGACCGTCGTGCTGCCATTTGCACCACCCGCCTATATGCCGGTTTGCGCGTCCACCCACTCGCTGGACGCCATCCGCCGGCCCGGATGTGACGGGCACCGCCCGCCATTGCGACCACCCGCAAACGCTTGCTGTGCCACGACAAGGTGGATGCCGCGGGGACCCGCCACATGGGTCCGGTGCCCGTCGTGTCCCTCACGCCCGACGGGTGGCGTACCTTTTTGTGCCTTCGGCGGGACTCGAACCCGCGGCCTTCCGCTCCGGAGGCGGACGCCCTATCCACTGGGCCACGAAGGCAATCGGCCACCTACCCCCGCCTAACCCAGGGGTTGGGATGATGGTCAGGTGCTCCATCCCTCTCCACATGCATATGGCATCACAGCCGATGACCGGACTGCTTCTTTCGTGTTCCCCACGGGATTCGAACCCGCAACCAGCGAGGTTTGAGCTCGCCGCCTCTACCAGTTGGGCCAGGGGAACCAACACCGGGCAACCGTCCGGCACACCCCCACTATGCGTCCCACGAACGGTCCAACGATTCGGCCTCCCGCATATCCATGTCATACTCCTCATCCATATGCCGCAGATACCGCTCATGCAACTGAGGCAGCCCATACCAACGCGCCCAACTCAACCATTGGCGCACATCCGCCAACTCACCGGCCGTCCGCACCCCCCGGCGCACATCCTCATCCGCATACTCGTCACCCAGTCTCACATTCGTCTGCGCCTGCAGGAACAGATCGTCCAACACCACACGGTACGCGTCGAACACACGCTGGTCCTCATCATCGTGCACATCCTCCCACCCCATCGCGATGTCCAACAGCGACGAGATCGCCTGCACATCATCCTTGGCGGCCTTGCACGCCAACCGCGCCTTGCTGAACGGGCGCCGCATGCGCGCGATCCTCGCCTTCTGCTCCTCCACGGTCTCCATCACCATCAACTCCTTTGCACCATCGGTCAGTTGGGGAGGCGTTCGATCAGCACGCGGGCGAACCGTTCCCGGCCACCCACCATGGGCGCCCCCATGCCATACGAATGCGTCCCCGACGTGAACAACCCCCGCACCCGCCAACACGGGTCCGGCAACCGGTCGAACACCGTCACCGGCACCCCATACAACCCCGCCCGGTCCGGCAGCAACGCCAACCGATCCACACACACCACATCCGGATGCGCATCGAACACCGGCAACCCCTCCCCCGTGCCCTGAGGGTGGAACGGGGCACGTTCCACGGGCAAGGTGGTGAACCAGCGTGCGGTGCTCAACACCGCCGGCCGTTCGCCATGCACCATGAACCCCATACGGCCCGTGTCATACCCCAACCGCAACCGGCCACCCATCATGAGCGGGAACACCCCGTGGTATTTCACCGCGTTCATGTTGCCCAACACCAGTACATGCCGTGCATGCTCCACCATCAACGGCAGGTACTGCCCCAACAGGCTGAACGGCGGATTCGTGCACACCACATCCGCCTGGGCGGCGAACCGCATGCACTCCACACTGTCGAACGACCCGTCGCCATGCAAGCGTGCATGCACCCAACCGGCTCCATCCCACTCCCATGTGTCCCCGCTGGCGTCCGGGTCGAACAGGGTGTGCGAGGCCGGGTTGAACCGTGACAGACGCAACCCGGCCAACCCCAATTGGGTGTAATGCATGGCGAACCATTGGGCGAACATGCTCTCCGGCCCATCGCAATTGCAATACACCCGCATGCCACGCAACCCATCCATGTGCCGGGACAGTTCCCGGTCCACGACCGGCCATGTGGTGTACCACTCGTCCGTGCTCTCCCCACGCCGGGCACGCAACATACTCGTATTGACCATACAAGCCGACTATGCGGCCCACCCCGCTAACAGGTCACTGTGTGACGGGCTTGCCGCCGATCGTGTCCACCGTGGCCGCGCACAACGCGATGTCCGTATCCCGCCACACCCCATGCTCGTAATCGGCGTGCGCGTCCAACACGCGCACCGCATCCGGCCCCAACCCCCATGCGTGCACCGCCATCTCCATGTCCTGGCGGGACGCCCACACCGGGGACACGCCCCGTTGGGTGGACGCCTGCATGTCCGGGTGCCGCAACGGTTCACCCACGGGGGTGGGTGGATAGAACCCGGCATGGGTGCCATCGACCGTCCGCTCATAGCGGCACACCCCTTGCGACCGGTCCCCCAACACCACGCTCATCTGCCCAAGCCCATCGAATGTGCCGCTGGCACCGGTCAACCCGGTACCGGTCAGATCCACATTCGACAACGTGTCCGCCCGGTGGAACGCCACACCCTCCACCCGGGCGCCAGACAGGTCCACATTGCGCAGTGCCGCATGACCAACATCCGCGTTGCGCAGGTCGGCGCCGCGCATATCCGTGTCCGTGACCTGCGCATGGGGCAGATCCACGCCCGCCGCCCGCACGCCACGCAGGCTGCTGTTCCGGATGACGGCGCCGGTCAGATCGGCACGCACCAAGTTCGCATCATGCGCGTCCACCCGGTCGAACCGGGCTTCCGTGAGGTTCGCGCCGTTGAGGTTCGCGCCACCCATCCGCACCCGATCCCATTCGGTCCATGTCAGGTCACGGAACTGCAATGGGATCGCCCCCAGATCGCCGTTGACCCGCGTCCCTTCCACCAGATCGGGGCGTACCGGTGACGGCAGGTACGGGTCCACCCGCCCATACCCCCCATCGGCCACACCAATGGGCGGGGCTGGTTGTTGCGATTGTTCGACACGGCCGCCCTCCCCGTGTTCCCGTTCCCACGCGAGCTCACCGTCCAATGCGGGCAGGCCGGTGGGTGTGGTGTGCGCGTAGGTGTCGTATTGGCCGCCCGCACTGTTCGGCGCGCCCTTGGGTTTGCGTGGCTGTGTCATCACACCCGTCCTTCGCATGATCGGAACTCTTGTTTGCCATCCCCCCGCTATGCGACAAACCGTCGCCACAAGGGCATAGAAGCCGGCACCACCCTGGCATGGCAAGGAGGGCGGCGATGATGCAGCCACGCAAACCCAAAGGCGCGCCCAATGGTACGGGCGGCCAATACACCACACACCCCACCACACCCACCGGCCTGCCCCACCTGGACCAGCACACCGGCAACGGCCCCCAAGTGGACGACCGGGCATTGGAACGCACCGCCCTACACCACCCCGACAGCCTGACCCGCGGCCGTGCATGGTATGAACGCATCACCCGCGGGGCCGTGTCCCCCACCATGTTGGCCGATGGGCAACGCCATGACCTCACCCGCCATCTGGCCCACCACTACGGCGACACACCCCACGAACTGCACACCCGACTCCACGCCCTGGGCTGCGCCCGCACCTACCGGCAGATGGTCGCCGAACACCAGCTGCCACCCATCACCCCATTGCCCGACACACCGCAGCCGCCCGCCATGGACGTGCGCTCCCGCCGATTCACCGATCCGCAGGTGCAGGACATGATGCGCATGATGGGACAGGCGATCATGCGGGGCCATCGGTGCGACGTCGCCCATATGGCGCGCACCAACCCGTATGCGACCGTGCGTGGCCGCGCGTGCCGTGACATGATCGCCCACGGGGAACTGGACACGCGTGGGTTGACCCGATTGCAACAGCATGATGTGGCCTTGAACCTGTACGATCAGCTCGCCGTCCTCGACCCGGACGGGTTCGCCCGCTCCCTGGAACACACCAATACCGTGGGCGCGTTCCAACACATGCTCGACATGGGCGAGGTGATGGACCCCACCAGCGCACGACACACAGTGGACCAGCCGACCGCACTGATGATACTGGCCATGTGCGCCGGCGACCCCCGGTTGGCCACACGCGCCGCCCGTGACCTCACCGAACACCCCGACCCGCAGGTGCAAACCCAGGCCCGCCTGCTCGCCCACACCACCATGGATTGGTGAGGACGCATCCCGTCAACAACCATTGCACGACAAGGAGCATGAGAACATGTGTGAGTATTGCGGCAACCCCACGTTCGGGATGGACTGCATGGACTGCCATTGCGCCATCTGCGCAAGCTGCCTGCTGGGCGAACTGTGCCCCGACTGCGCCGCCGACAACTGGTGAACCACCACGACAAAGGATGGGGCCGCCGATCAGAACGACCCCACCCTTATCGTCAACCGTTGGCTGAAACGCCACCAGGCGTGTCTTGTTCGAGCAGTGTGTGCAGGCTGCGGCACCGGTCGGCCCACCGCGCCAACTCACGTTGCGCCCGCTCATACTCATGCTCCAGTTCCAAGCGCGACCTGGGTGCGGTGAACATGCTCCCGTACGCCAACTCGCTCAACTCACGCCGGGTCTGCTCACCACGGGTACGCTCATAGAACCTAACCGTGACCAACGGGTCGGTGTGCCGCGCGAACAACTGCGCATCCTTGATCTCCCCACCCTCATGGATGATCCGGCTGATCGCCGTCGCGCGGAACGCATGCGGCGTCACATCAGGACGGCCCGCTTTCACCGCGGCCTTCTCCAACTGCGTGCGCAACGTCCGGTCGCTCATCACCCGCGATTTGGCCGGCCGCAACAACATCGCCCCCGGCCGCGGCGCATCCGTGAACCGGTCGATATGCTCCCGCAACACCGGCACCAACTGGGGTGGGATCGGCAACGCGTCCATGCTGCCCACCGTCTTCAACTCGGCCAGACGCAACTCGCCCGTATCATCCGGGCCTCGCCGGATGCTGTGGCGGATATGCACGACCATGCGGTCGAAATCGAAATCGTCCACACGCAACGCGCACAACTCACCGATACGCAAACCGAACGCGAGCAGCACGTTCACACTCACGGCCGTGTACGCGGGCATGAACGATTTGATACGCGCCGCATCGGCCGCACTGACCTCCACCATCAACGACTTGTCCGACAACACCCGCCGTGGAATCGGAGCCATGCACGGCGACCGGTCCAACAACGCCGGCCGCCCGTCCGGCGGTTGCACCGCGCACCGCATGATCGCCCGCAACATGATGTACGCCTCCCGTTTCGGCGTCGCGTCCAAACCGCAGGTGTCCAGCCACCGGTTCACGTCCGCCACACCGATCTCCTCCAGGGCACGCATGCCGAACACCTGTTTGACCCGGTGCAACAGCAGGCGTTTGCGCCGCAGTGTGGCGGGCGCCAACGGTTCACGCGCGCTCTTGGGTTTGAACCGGCCCCACTTGTCCATCCACTCATCCGCCCAATCCATGAACAACACGCCCCGCGCACGCTCACGCGCGTCCCGTTCCCTGGGGTGCGTCCAATCCGCCGTGCCACGCTTGTACGCGCGCACCAGCAACTCCTCCCCCTCCAACCACTCACGCGCCAACGCAGCCGTGGGAAACTGACGGTACACCTTATGCCGTTTCTTTTTCGGATCGGCGTATTGCGCCATCCACCCGATCGTCCGTCCGTTCTTGTCTTTTTTCTCCAACACGCAACCGAAGGCTCGGCGTGTCGTATGTGTGTTACTTGCCATGCTCTAACCTGATGCGACAAGGAAACCGTCTGGCAATCGGGTAGCCCAAATGGTAGCCCAAATGCCTGTACGGGGTTCCGAAACCAATACAAACGGGCCGCTACACACACCATGGACGCCCTTGTTGCGACACGCCCGACACGCCGGGGAATCCCAACGGACACGCCGAAACAAAAACCCCACGAACCGCTGGTCCGTGGGGTTTGGATGTGGGTGATATAGGAATCGAACCTATGACCCCTTCCGTGTGAAGGAAGTGCGCTAGCCGCTGCGCCAATCACCCGTTCTTTGGTTATCCGCCGGCCAAGCCGGCTGCGTGGGCGATACAAGATTCGAACTTGTGACCCCTTCCGTGTCAGGGAAGTGCGCTACCACTGCGCCAACCGCCCGATCTTCAGTTGTGGAGGTGGGTACGAGAGTCGAACTCGTCTATACGGCTTTGCAGGCCGCTGCCTAACCGCTTGGCTAACCCACCGTAAAGGTCGTCGCACTCCTCGGACCTTAGAGCGGACAACGGGACTCGAACCCGCGGTCTCGACCTTGGCAAGGTCGCGCTTTACCAACTAAGCTATGTCCGCGTGTTTCAAAAGAGAAGGAAATCTTCCGCTTTCGAGCACAAGAGAAAACTATAAGTGAGGCGCTCATCTCTGTCAAATCGGCGTGTCGTCATTGTCCGCGAGGGTGACGCGGGACGTTGCCGTGGCCGTATGCTGGACGCATGTGCCCCTGCCGTTGTCCCGAAAAATATACTGGCATAGAGAACAGCCGCTGAGTCATTCACCAGCAGCTGAGCTTCACGGTTCAGCCACGATCGCAGGGATACAGTATTAACCATGTACGAGCAAAGAGCCAGAGCGAAATACTTTATGGTCGCGGCCTTTGACGGGTGGAACGACGCCTGCCAGAGCGCCATGAACGTGGTGCGCCACCTTGTCTCCAAGTATCGCTCGCTTGAGGTCGGACACATCAGCCGTGACGGATTTTACGATTTCCAGGCGGCGCGTCCCATGCAGTGCACCATCCAGGGAACACGCCACATCCTCTGGCCGCAGACCGCGTTCTACGACATCACGATCTCCCCTGACGTGCATATCCTTGCCCAACTGGGCCCCGAACCCAACTACCACTGGATGGAATACTGTCAGGAAAGCCTGCATTTCGCCAAGCAGTACGATGTCGACGAATTGGTGACCCTCGGATCGATGTTCGCCGAGACCCCGCATAGCCGTCCGTTGCCGCTCGACATGAGTCGGGACGGCAAGGCCTGGGACACGGACAGCGAATACAGTGGACCCATCGGCATCCCGCACGTGCTGGACGCCATGGCGGTCGACGAAGGCTACCGCACGGACGCCATCTGGGTGTCGGTGCCGCAGTATCTGGGCAGCGACCCATGTCCGCAGGCCACCGTGGACCTGCTGGCTGCGCTGTCGAAGGTTGTCGGCGTCGACCTCTCCCCCATGGAACTGGCCGGCAAGGCCGCGCAGTGGCATGCCCGCGGGGACGTCATGGTGCGCAACAACGCCGACATGGCACAGTACGTGGAGCAGCTGGAACACGACTACGACATGAAAGAGTCGGCCAGGAAGATCGCCTCGCAAGGCACCCCGGAGGTCGAGCAGCTGGTCCAGGAAGCCGAGGCCTACCTGCGCGAACTGCCCTGACCGATGGCATGTCCCGCAACGACGGCGGCCGCCCACCAAGTCACTTGGTGGGCGGCCGCCGTCGTTGCGGGACATGCCATCACGCCGTGGCGTTCATGGGCATGCCCTCATAAGGCTGCAGGACCCCGCACAGCAGCAGGATCGCGACGATGACGGCGAGGGCGATGCGGTAGATCGCGAACGCACGGTAGGAATACGTGGAGACGAACTTGAGGAATCCGATGATCACGATGTAGCCGACGATGAAGGCGAGCACCGTGGCGGCGATCGTGACGCCCCACCCCGGGAAGGCGGCCGCCACGGCGGGATCGTCCATGTCCTTGACCGCCTTGACCGCCTCCAGGATGCCGGCGCCGAACACCGCGGGAATGGCCATCAGGAAGGCGCAGCGCACGGCGGCCTCACGGGTGTAGCCCATGGCACGGCCGAAGGTGATGGTGCCGCCCGAGCGGGAGACGCCGGGGATGAGCGCCAGCATCTGCCCGATGCCGAAGAGGATGGAATCCTTCACGGTCAGGTCGTCGATGGACTTGACCTGGCGGGCACGGTCGTCGACGACCCACAGGATGACGCCGAAGACCAGCAGCATGGTCACCGTCACCCACAGGTTGCGCAGGGTGCTTTCGATGGCGTCCTGGAAGCACAGTCCGGCGATGAGGATCGGGATGGTGGCGATGATGATGTACCAGCCGAGCAACGCATCCCTGTTGTCCGCCCCCATGCGATGACGCCAGTCCTTGCCGGACTTGCCCGCCAGGCAACGGCACCAGTTGGACAGGATGTTCCAGATGTCACGGCGGAAATACACGAGGACGGCCAGCTCGGTGCCGATCTGGATGATGGCCGTGAATGCCGCGCCGGGATCATGGCCGAGGATGAGGTCGCCGAAGATGCGCACATGCGCGCTCGACGACACGGGCAGATATTCGGTGAGTGCTTGCACCAAGCCGAGGAACAGGGCTTGAATCAGGTTCATGGATGCTCTTTCCATTGTCGTATCTTGCGAAGGCCGCGAGGGCAGCCACTATGATAGGCCATGAACAATACTTGGGAAAACAAGCGTAATTATGGCAAGGAGATCGGCATGGCAGATACATACCGCAAGACCAGGGCGTTTGCGCCGCAGGGTTTCTTCGAATGCGAGGGCAAGGGGCTTGAATGGCTAGGCGAAGCGCAATCCCAAGGGGGTCCGCGAGTCGTACACGTCTATGGATGGGGCCGCGACCATCTTGACATCGAGCGGATCCGGCCCTGCGAACCCACCGTCCAGGCGGCCTTCGATTTCGGCGCGGCCCTGGCCCGCATGCATGACGCCGGGGCGCCCTACTTCGGCTCCGCCCCGGCAGGATACGACGGCACCTGCTATTTCGGTCCGCTCCAGGACCCCGTTCCCATGGACACCGGCACGTGGACCGACGTCGCGACCTACCTCGCCGAAGGCCGTCTGCGCCCCATGGTCCAGATGGGGATCGAACGCAGCAGCCTGCGCCCCGCCGACATGGACCTGACCCAGGAAGTCATCGACGCCCTGCCCCGACTGCTCGGACGAGCCGCCGAAGACAAGCCCGCACGCGTACACGGCGACCTCTGGAGCGGTAACGTCATGTACACCAAAGGACACGACGGCAAGGTGCAGGCCGTGCTCATCGATCCCGCGGCGCATGGCGGCCACCGTGAGGAGGACCTGGCCATGCTCCACCTCTTCGGCATGCGCTACCTGAGCGACATCACCGCCGGATACCAGTCCGTCCATCCGCTCAAGGCGGGCTACGAGGAACGCACCACGCTCTGGCAGCTCTACCCCATCGTCGGACACTGCGTGTTCTTCGGGGGCGGATACGTCAGTCAATACCGGCAGATGTGCCGTTCGCTGCTGGCCTGATGCCATGCCAGGTCAATGGGGCAGTCCCCGCGGGCAGGGAAACGCTCGCAGGGACTGCCCCATTGACGTCCATCGGACACTTAGCTGAACACGTCCTTGAGCTTGCTGAACAGACCCTTCTTGGCAGGCGTCGTCGGACGCGAACTCTGTGCCACGGACTGGGCGTCCCCGTCGTGCAAGGTGCCGAACCGCTCGATGAGACTGCGTTCCTCGTCGGTCAGCTTCGTCGGGACCTGCACTGTCACATGGATGACCAGGTCGCCGCGCTCGCCATTGTCGTCGAGCATGCCGACACCGAGTTGCCTGAGCGCGATGGTCTGCTCGTTCTGACATCCTGCGGGGATGTCCACCTGCTGTTCCCCGTCGAAGGTGCTGACGCCCACGGTGTGTCCCAGGACGGCCCAGCTCATGGGAACCTGGATCCAGCAGTGCAGGTCGTTGCCATCCCTGGTGAAGTCGGAGTCGCGACGTACATGGATGTCCACATACAGGTCGCCGGGCGTGCCGTTGCATTCGCCGGCCTCGCCCTGCTGCGCCAAGCGGATGCGGGTGCCTTCCTCGACGCCGGCGGGTACATGGATTCCCAGGTCGCGATGGACGTGGGCACGACCATGTCCCAGGCATGCAGGGCACGGATGCAGGATGATGGTGCCATGTCCCTCGCAGCGTTCGCAGGGTACGGAAGTCATCATCTGGCCGAGCAGGGTGCGCATCACGCGCTGGACCGAGCCGGTGCCGTGGCAGACGTCACAGGTGACGGGCGGCTCTTCGTGCTGTGAACCGGTCCCCTTGCATTCCTGGCAGGTGCCCAGGGTCTCGAAGGAGAGGTTGACGGTGTCTCCGAACACGGCGGTGCGCAGGTCGATGGTGAGCGCCTCGAGGGTGTCCCGTCCGGGTTGTGACCGTGGGATGGGGCCGTCGCCCCCGGAGAAGCCACCCGAGAAGAACTGGCTGAAGATGTCGCCCATGTCGAAGCCGCCGGAGAAGCCGCCGGAGCCGCCACGCGGGTCGTTGGGGTCCACGCCCGCATCGTACATGCGACGCTTGTCCGGGTCGCTGAGCACTTCGTAGGCGGTGTTGATCTCCTTGTACTTGTCCTCGTTTTCCGGGCCGGTGAGATCGGGATGGTACTTGCGGCTCATCTTGCGGTAAGCGCGCTTGATCTCCTCCTCGGTTGCAGTGCGTTCGACGCCGAGTGTCTCGTAGTAGTCAGCCAATGCGAATTCCTTCCGGTCTGCTGGCATGCCATTGTGTCATGGGGTGGGGTCCTGGGTCGGTGTCAGTCAGGGTCGTCCTGTCCGTGGGAGAGGAACGAGGTGAGGTAACGGGCGACTGCGCGGACGGATGCCATGGCCACTGCATAATCCATGTGGGTGGGACCGATGGAGCCCACGAAGGCGATTGGCCCGTCCCCGTCCATCGTGCTGCCATACCCGGTGCTGATGACTGCGGCGTGCAGCAGTCCGGGCGTCTTGGTCTCCGATCCGATGGCGACGCCGACGTCGTCGCTCCTGGAGGAGGCGGCGGCACTGACCGCACTCATGAGGTGCGCCAACGCACCGCGTTCCTCCAAGGTGTCGAACAGGGGCGCAAGGTCCGCTGCCGAGGAGCGCTGCCGTGCCAGGGAGGACATGCCGGACATGAAGAGATCATCGGCGTGTTCCTCATCGGCGAGGTCCTCGAAGGCGCCTGAGAGGATCGAGACGAATTGCGCCAGGTCACTGTCATGCAACGGGACGGCACGGATGGCCTCGGCGGTGTCGTGCAGTGTCATGGTGGCGCACCGGGTGTTGATCGCGGAGCAAAGAGTGGCCAACTCGTCGGACTGCGGCAGGGACGGCATGGAGATGATGTGTTGCGCCACCCGGCCTGTGTCGGTGACGACCACGGCCAGTACGGCATGCGATGAGGCAGTGATGAGTTCGAGATGCCGGAGCCGTGACCTGGGGAGTGCGGGGGCGGTCACGACGGCCACCTGTCCAGTGCAGTGCGATACGGCGCGTGCTGCACGCTGTAGGGCGTCCTGGAGGCTGACCGCGCCATCGAGCAGGCGCGGCAATGTCGCATTTCCGGTGGCACGCAGCGATTCGTTCCCGCCGAGCGTGTCCACGAAATAGCGGTATGCCGACTCGGTGGGGATGCGCCCGGCCGATGTATGCGGCTGGTCCAGGTAGCCTTCCTGCTCCAGGGCGCTCATGTCCTTGCGGATGGTGGCCGAGCTCACGCCGAAGTCGTGGTGGCCGATGAGCGTGGCCGAGCCGACGGGTTCCTGGGTATGGATGTAGTCCTCGACGACGGCGCGCAATACCTGCATGCGACGTGTCTGGGTCATGGTTCGAAGCCTCCTTCATGACTGCGCGCGAGGGCATGACGTCCGTTGGGGTCCCCGTACGCGGAACGCATATGAAGAATATGGACCCATTGTATAAGCACTCTTGGTCATGGAGTGCTAGTCTCTCACTGTCAGCAAATTTCCCCATGCACGGCCATGGCGGCAGGCACATGATGGGGCGCCCCGTATGGCCGGTGGAAGGCAATGGGCGGCGAACACGCCAAACGCGAATCGCCTCGTCGTTTGCGGCGGCTAGTATGTAAGGGCAATGTGAAGGGCATGGAATCGGGCGGCACCAAGCCGCGACGGCCACGCCCGAAGTATTGGAAGGAAAGTTGATCACCTATGACCGATAACACCTGGTCTGAACTGGACGAGCGCGCCATCAAGATGGCGAAGGTCCTGTCCGCCGACGCCGTGCAGAAGGCCGGCCACGGACATCCCGGTTCGCCTGTTTCCCTGGCTCCGATCGCCTACACGCTCTACCAGCGTTTCATCAAGCACGACCCGAACGATCCCGACTGGGCCGGTCGTGACCGCTTCATCCTCTCCGGCGGCCATGCCTCCCTCACCCAGTACGTGCAGCTGTACTTCTCCGGTTATGGGGTGACGCTCGACGATCTCAAGTACTTCCGCGGCGGCAAGGACACCCGCACGCCGGGCCACCCGGAAGTGGGCCTGACCCCGGGCATCGAAATGACCACCGGCCCCCTGGGCCAGGGCCTGGCCTCCGCAGTGGGCTTCGCATACGGTCAGCGTTTCGAGCGCGGCCTACTCGACCCCGACACCGAGGCCGGCAAGTCCCCCTTCGACCACAAGGTGTGGGTCATCTGCGGTGAAGGCGACGTCGAGGAAGGCGTCTCCTCCGAGGCTTCCTCCCTGGCAGGCAACCAGGAACTCGGCAACCTTTTCGTGATCTTCGACGCGAACCACATCCAGATCGAGGGCGAGACCAAGATCGCCTTCGCCGAGGACGTGCTCAAGCGCTACGAAGCCTACGGCTGGTACACCGACGAGTTCAGCTTCATCCAGCCCGACGGCTCCTACAAGGAGGACATCGAGGGCCTGGCCAAGGTCATCGAGAAGGCCGAGCAGGTCACCGACAAGCCGCACTTCATCAAGGTCGACACCCTGATTGCATGGCCGACCCCGGGCAAGACCAACGATCCGTCCTCCCATGGCTCCGCCCTGGGCGAGGAAGCCGTCGCCGGTCTCAAGAAGCTGCTCGGCTTCGACCCGGTCAAGACCTTCGAGGTGGATGAGGAAGCCCTCGCCCACGCCCGTGAGGTCGCACAACGCGGCGCCAAGGCCCATGCCGAGTGGGACGCCGCCTTCGACCAGTGGAAGGCCGCCAATCCGGACAAGGCCGCCCTGTACGAGCGCATCAAGTCGGGCAAGCTGCCCGAGGGCTTCGACCAGGCCATCGACGAGCTCGAGGCTTCCTTCGAGGTCGGCGCCAAGGTCGCCACCCGCAAGGCCTCCGGCAACGTCATCAACGCCATCGCCCCGGTCATGCCCGAGCTGTGGGGCGGTTCCGCCGACCTCGGTGGCTCCAACAACACCAACATCAAGGGTGCCCAGTCCTTCGCCCCGGCGAAGTACGCCACCACCCAGTGGCCGGACTGCTCGCCCTATGGCCGCCAGCTGCACTTCGGCGTGCGCGAGTTCGCCTCCGGCTGCATCACCAACGGTATCCTGCTGGGCTCCGACACCCGACCGTTCTCCGGCACCTTCTTCCAGTTCGCCGACTATGAGCGTGCAGCTGTGCGTCTGGCCGCCCTCATGGAGATTCCGAACCTGTTCATCTGGACCCATGATTCCGTGGCGCTGGGCGAGGATGGCCCGACCCACCAGCCGGTCGAGCACCTCGATTCCTTCCGCGCCATCCCGCAATTCGAGGTCGTGCGCCCTGCCGACCAGTGGGAGACCGCCGAGGCGTACCGTGCCTTCTTCGAGAAGGACAACACCCTGCCAGCAGCCCTCGTGCTGACCCGCCAGGGTGTCCCGACCCTCGCCGAGACCGCCGACAAGGCCAAGGACGGCGTGAAGAAGGGTGGCTACATCCTCGTCGACACCGAAGGCACCCCGGACGTGATCATCATGGCCACCGGTTCCGAGGTCCAGTGGGCAGTCGAGGCTGCCAAGACACTGGCCGGCGAAGGCATCAAGGCCCGCGTCGTCTCCATGGTCTGCATGGAGTGGTTCGAGGAGCAGGACGACGAGTACAAGGAGTCCGTGCTTCCCGCCTCCGTCAAGGCCCGCGTCTCCGTCGAGGCCGGCATTGCCACCCCGTGGTACAAGTACCTCGGCACCTATGGCAAGCCTGTCTCCATCGAGCAGTTCGGCCTGCAGGGCGATGGCGCGCAGAACATGATTGACCTCGGCATCACCGCCGAGCATGTGGTGGAAGCCGCCAAGGACTCCATCGAAGCTGCACGCTGAACCAAACCATGAGGGGGCGGGTCTGCCCAATCGTGAGGCCCGCCCCCTCCCCTGCCGCCAACACCGGCCCGTATTTTTCATCCAACAATCAAGTAGGAGAAACAAACAATGACTGAAGCTACCCAGAAGATTTCTGACGCTGGCGTGTCGATCTGGCTGGACGACCTGTCCCGCACCCGCATCACCTCCGGCAACCTGGAAGAGCTCATCAAGAACGACAACGTGGTCGGCGTGACCACCAACCCCTCCATCTTCCAGAAGGCCCTGAGCCAGGTCGGTCCGTACGACGAGCAGCTCAAGGAACTGGGCAAGGTCGACGTGGAGACCGCCATCCGCGAGCTCACCACCACCGACGTGCGCAACGCCTGCGACATCTTCAAGGATGTTGCCGAGGATTCCGACTACGTCAACGGCCGTGTCTCCATCGAGGTCGATCCCCGTCTGGCCCATGAGACGGAAGCCACCGAGAAGCAGGCCGTCGAGCTCTGGGAGAAGGTCAACCGCCCGAACGCCATGATCAAGATCCCGGCGACCCTCGAGGGCCTGCCGGCCATCACCGCCACCCTGGCCAAGGGCATCTCGGTGAACGTCACCCTGATCTTCTCGCTCGAGCGCTACGAACAGGTCATCGACGCCTTCATCGAGGGCATCGCCCAGGCTGCCGCCAACGGCCATGACCTGGAGCACATCGCCTCCGTGGCCTCCTTCTTCGTCTCCCGCGTGGATACCGCAGTCGACAAGCAGCTCGAGGAAATCGGTTCCGAGAAGGCCAAGGGCCTCATGGGCCAGGCGGCCGTCGCCAACGCCCGTCTCGCATACGAGCTCTTCGAGAAGAAGTTTGCCGAGGATCCGCGCTGGGCCGACCTCGAGGCCAAGGGCGCCAAGAAGCAGCGTCCGCTGTGGGCTTCCACCGGCACCAAGAACGCCGCCTACTCCGACACCAAGTATGTCGACGAGCTCGTGGCCAAGGATGTCGTCAACACGATGCCTGAGAAGACCCTCATGGCCGTCGCCGATCACGGTGACGCCACGCTGGGCATCATCTCCGGCAACTACGACGAGGCCCATGACGTCATGGACGAGCTGGCCGAGGTCGGCATCAACTTCAAGGATGTCACCGACAAGCTTGAGGCCGACGGCGTCGCCGCCTTCATCAAGTCCTGGGATTCGGTGCTCGAGGATGTCCAGTCCGGCATCGACCGCGTGAACGGCTGAGTGGAGTCCACCTTGTCATCCGGATCATCCCGTGAACGATGACGCATGAAGGGAGGGGCGCGATCCTTGCGGATTGCGCCCCTCCCTTCATGCTTGCGACGGGACCGGTGCGAAGCCATCTCCCGGTCACACGGGAAGTGGCTTACTGACGGTAGTAGCCGAAGAAGTGCTGCATCTTGCCTACGGCATCCTTGAGCACCTCGACTCGCGGGAGGTACACTACGCGGAAGTGGTCAGGTGCATGCCAGTTGAAGCCTGTCCCCTGCACGATCAGCAGTTTCTCGTTGTGCAGGAGGTCGACGGCAAACTGTTCGTCGTCGGTGATGTGGAAGCGCTTGGTGTCGATCTTCGGGAAGATGTAGAACGCGGCCTTCGGCTTGACGGCGGTGATGCCGGGAATCGAATTGAGTGCCTCATAGATGTATTCGCGCTGTTCGTAGATGCGGCCGCCGGGGACGATGTAGTCCTTGACGCTTTGGTGTCCGCCAAGCGCCGTCTGCACGATGGCTTGCGCCGGCACGTTCGAGCAGATGCGCATGTTGGTGAGCATGTCAAGCCCTTCGATGTAGTCCCTGGCCAAGGCCTTGTTGCCTGACAGGATCATCCATCCGATGCGGAAGCCGGCGATCATATGCGACTTGGACAGGCCGCTGTAGGTGACGCAGAACAGATCGGGGGCCAAGGATGCGATGGACGTATGCTCCAAGCCGTCCATGACGAGCCGGTCGTAGATTTCGTCGGAGAAGATGATGAGCTGGTGCTCACGGGCAATCTGGACGATCTCCTCCAGGACTTCCTTCGGATAGAGCGCCCCGGTGGGATTGTTGGGATTGATGATGACGATGGCCTTGGTGCGGTCGGTGATCTTGGAGCGCATGTCTTCGAGGTCCGGATACCAGTCTGACTGTTCGTCGCAGACGTAGTGGACCGGCTTGCCTCCTGCCAGCGTGACGCAGGCGGTCCAGAGCGGATAGTCGGGACTCGGCAGGAGCACTTCGTCCCCGTTGTCCAACAATGCGGACATGCTCAGGTTGATCAGTTCGCTCACCCCGTTGCCGGTGTAGATGTCCTCGATGCCGACATTGGGCAGTCCCTTGATCTGTGCATACTGCATGATGGCCTTGCGCGCGGAGAACAGGCCCTTGGATGCGGAGTAGCCTTCCGACTCGGTGAGTTGCTGTGCCATGTCGTAGATCACTTCGTCGGGGGTGCGGAACCCGAAAGGAGCCGGATTCCCGATGTTGAGCTTGAGCACGTGGGTGCCGGCTGCCTCCATGCGGGCTGCCTCCTGTACGACCGGTCCGCGGACGTCGTAGAGTACGTTGTCCAGTTTGGTGGATTTGCTGAAGGTCCTTGCCATGGGGTGTCCTTTGTCGTTGTCCTGGTTCACTGATGAGGGAATGTCCGTGAAGGATGGGTTCTGTACATCCGCGTTGAACCCCGGAGACGAGGATGCGGCCACAGTATCACTGACGGAAATTGAACTTTCGTCAAGTTCAACACTTTCCTCCAGCGGTTCAATGTTTGAAGTCGTTGAACTCTTGTTGTAGGAGGCAAGGCTGGGGACGTGTTCATTGATGGGAACGTCGTATCCCTCAAGCCATTGGACGTTCACGCCGAGCACGGCCGCCAGGAACGCCTCGATTTCCTCCCGCGGCCTGGTCTTGCCGCTGGCGTACTGGCTGATGTGGCTCTTCCCCAGCTTGATACCGTGGTCCTGTGCCGCGTGGACGAAGTCGATTTGCTTGATGCCGCGCAGTTCCATGGCCTCGTTGAGCCTGTCCGCAAACGATGCTGTCATGAGGTGCTCCCTGTCCTTGGTTCAACACAACGGGGTTCATTGTAGCAGGATGATTGGACTTTCTGGGTTCAAAGCCGGTATGCCGACACGGTTCAATCTTGAACTTTTGTAAATGAGTTCAACATGGTTCAACGCGAAGAGAGTATAGAGACAGAGAGTTCAACATGGTTCATGTTAAGGTCCTTGCCTTGTTGAACTTTCGATGCTGTCGGTATGGCATCAGTTCAATATGTGGGCATTGATCCATCGGGCGACGCCATCGTCATTGTTGCTCGGGGCGATGGCGTCGGCGATGTCCAGGACCGTTGGGTCGGCGTTGCTCACGGCGACTCCGGTCCCCGCGAACTGCATCATACCGATGTCGATGGTGTCGTCGCCGAAGGCGACGAGGTCGTCGGGCTGCACTCCCCAATTGCGGCACAGGAGTTGGGCGGCATGCTCCTTGTTGGCATGCGGATGCATGAGCATCCACATGCGTCCCTCGGAGACGTGGACGGTGAAATCGTCCGGGATGAGGGGACGGATGGCTTCGGCCTGCTCTGCGCTGTCCGGGAAGATGATGATCTTGTCGGCGGTGCCTTGGGGAACGTCGGTGAAGTCGGAGGGACGCCAAGTCTGGGTGGTCCAGTATTTCGTGACGTCGAAATTGGTGTACCGTACATCGTCCATGACGATGCCGATCTCCACGTTGCCGATTGACTCGGTGATGCGACGGCAGAGGGCTGCCGCCTTGTCCGAGTCGAAGCCGATCTTGCGCAGGTGTCCTGCGGCGTGGTCGTTGACGCCGGTCAACGATGCAAAGTCGGAATGTGCGGGATCGAAATCCACGAGTGCCCCGTTGAGGTAGATGCATGCGTCGGCATGTAGTTGGTTCACCATGGACAATCCGGTGCTCACTGGACGTGCGGTTGCGATGGCGAGCCTGATGCCTGCCTGGTGCAGCCGGTCGACGGTATCGATGGTGTACGTGGACAGTGCACGCTGTTCGAAGGTGGGTGCGTCGTGCAGCATGGTGCCGTCTAGGTCGGCGATGACCACCGGTCGGTTCATGGATGGTTCCCTCTCCCTCGTGCCTGGGATATGGACAATGCGCATATGGAAAACCCATGGATTCCCGACGACCGGGGTCCATGGGTTTGCGGTGGGTTGTGGCCCTCAGACCAGGTTGAACTTGGTGAACAGGCCGAGTGCGACGATGATGGCGACCCATACCAAGGCAATGATCACCGTCCACCGGTTCAGGTTCTTTTCCGCGACACCGGAGGATCCGGCGTTCTGCGTGAGGCCACCACCGAACATGTCGGACAGGCCGCCGCCCTTGCCCTTGTGCATCAGGATGAGCAGGGTCAGGATCAGGGACAGCACGACCAGCACGATCTGCAGAATCAGCTTTACTACTGCGATAGCGGACACTAGGGAACCTCCAGAACTTGTTTTTCCTCGTACTACCATAGCGTATGGCGTTGAGAAAGTCCCGTCATTTTTGTGAAGATGTGATGGCCAATGTCTCCATGCAGATCTTGGTGAGCTCGTCGACGTGGAGTGCGGCGCCTCCGATGAGGAATCCGTCGACGTCCGGTTCCTCGATGAGTTCGATGGCATTGCGGGAGGTGACCGATCCGCCATAGAGGACGCGCACGGTCCCGGCGACCTGGCCGTCGAAGGTGGCGCGGAGGTCTTCACGGAAGGCACGGGCGGCGTCCTGCGCGGACTGCGGGGTGGCGACCAGTCCGGTTCCGATGGCCCATACCGGTTCGTAGGCGATGATGAGCCGGGTGGCTTCCGCGTCGGAAAGGTCTCGGGTTACGTCGTGCACCTGCCCCACCGCGAAGTCAAGTTCGATGCCCTTGCGTCGTTCTTCCAGGCTTTCGCCCACGCACAGGATGGGTTGCATGCCGGCTGCGAGCACTGCCCGGACCTGGTCCACGATGTTGGCATCGTCTTCGGGATGGTACTTCCTGCGTTCGGAATGGCCGACGATGACGTAGCTGCAGCCGAGGCGGGCGATCATGTCCGCGGAGACATCGCCCGTGAAGGCGCCTTGGGAGGTGACGGACACGGTCTGTGCACCGTACCGTATCTTCAGGTTGTCGGATTCCACCAGTACCTGCATGGACCTGAGCGAGGTGAAGGAAGGGAAGAGCGCCACCTCGCACTTGGCGAAGTCGAAGCGACGTGCTCGAAGGTCACGTGCGAAACGCTGGACGAACGCGGTCGCCTCGAGATGGTCGAAATTCATCTTCCAATTGCCCGCAACCATGGGTATGCGTGACGATGCCATACGGAAAGTCCCTAGGATAGGTGGAATGTGGCGTGGCCGCGTGCGGATCGGTCCGCACACGGCCATACGAGGGGGATCAGTCCAGGACCTTCAGTCCGGGAAGTTCCTTGCCCTCGAGGAACTCGAGGGATGCGCCGCCGCCGGTGGAGATGTGCGAGAAACCGTCCTCCGGGAACCCGAGGTTGCGCACCGCGGATGCGGAATCGCCGCCGCCCACGATGGTGAACGCACCTTCGGCGGTGGCATCGACCAGGGCCTGGGCCACGGCGCGGGTGCCCGCGGCGAACTGCGGCACCTCGAACACGCCCATCGGTCCGTTCCAGACCACGGTCTTGGAATCCACGATCTTGTCGTGGAAGAGCTTGCAGGACTCGGGGCCGATGTCGAGGCCCATCTCGCCGGACGGCATCTGGTCTGCCGGCACGACCTTCGGGTCGATCGGGGTGTCGCCTGCGGGGAAGCCCTTGTTGACGACGATGTCCACGGGGAGCACGAGCTCGACGCCGTTCTTCGCCGAGGTCTCGATGTAGCCCTTGACCTTGTCGATTTGGTCTTCCTCGAGCAGGGAGGTGCCGACCTCATAGCCCTTGGCCTTGAGGAAGGTGAACACCATGCCGCCGCCGATGACGAGACGGTCGGCCTTGTCGAGCAGGTTCTCGATGACGCCCAGCTTGTCGGAGACCTTGGAACCGCCGAGCACGACGGTGAAGGGGCGTTCCGGGTTCTCGGTGGCGCGCGACAGGGCGCTGACTTCCTTCTCGACCAGGAGACCGGCCGCTGCGGTAAGGTCGGCGGCCACGTCGTAGTTGGAGCCCTGGGCGCGGTGGACAACACCGAAACCGTCGGAGACGAAGACATCGCCAAGGGCGGCGATCTTCTTGGCGTAGGCGGCGCGTTCGGCCTCGTCCTTGCTGGTCTCCTCCGGGTTGAAGCGCACGTTCTCGAGAAGCACCACGTCGCCGTCCTGCATGGCAGCGACCTTGGCCTGGGCGTCGGGACCGTAGGTGTCCTCGGCGAGCACCACGTCGCAACCGAGCAGTTCGCTCAGACGCTTGGCGACCGGGGCGAGGGAGAGTTCGGGGACGACCTTGCCCTTCGGGCGGCCGAGGTGGGCCATGAGGATGACCTTGGCGCCGTCCTTGCGCAGCTGCTCGATGGTGGGCAGTGCTGCCTTGATGCGGCCGTCGTCGGTGATGGTCGTACCGTCGAGCGGGACGTTGAAGTCGGCGCGCACCAGCACGCGCTTGCCCTTGAGGTCTCCCAGATCCTTGAGTGTCTTCATCGCATTGATCCTTTCTCGGAACCCGGCATGATCCACGGGTCCCCTGGCTTGTTGATCCGCCACTTACGCATCTTACAGCACGAGGCTACATTCCCCGTGCCTGTTCACTTGGCGGCTTGGCCGCCCTGTTTGTTGACCTTCTCCGCGAGTTGGAGCAGGCGACGTATGCGTCCTGCCACGGCATCCTTGGTGATGGGCGGGTCGGCGAGGTGTCCCAGTTCCTCGAGGCTGGCATCGACGTGGTCGAGGCGCAGCTGCCCTGCGGCCTTGAGGTTCGGGGGGATGTCGTCGCCGAGGATGTCGAACGCCCTGCGGACCTTCTCACAGGCTTCGGCAGCGGCCTTGGCACTGCGTCGCATGTTGGCGTCGTCGAAGTTGGCGAGACGGTTCGCCTTGCTCCGGGTCTCGCCGTCCGAACGCTTGCCGGTCCATTCGCGTGCCGAACGGGGCGCGCCCATGAGGTTGAGCATGCGCTCGATGGCGTCGGGATCCTGCAGGGTGACGCGCTTGGAGCTGCGTACTTGGCGTGGATGCGCGCTGATGCCGAGCCGGCGTGCAGCGGCGACCAGGGCAAGTGCCGCCTCGTTGGAGGGGCACACGATCTCCAGGTAGCTGGCGTTGCCTGGTTCGGACAGTCCGCCGTGCGCAAGGAAGGCGCCGCGCCAGATGGTCTTGACCTGGGCTATGTTGCCGTTGGCCAGTTCGGGCGGAAGTCCAGGCACCGGCTGGTGGCGCTGTCGGTCGAGGAGCCCTGTCTGCAGGGCGAGGGCCACTCCCCCGCGTTCGACGATGACCACGTAGCGGCGTACGTTGCCATGCGGTGTAGCATGGTCGACCGTCCGTACCAGGGCCTCGTGCCCGTAGAGGTGGAGGATGGCGTCCTGCAGCCATTGGGCGGCGTCGAGGGAATCGAACTGCGCCTGCACGATGATGTTGCGTTGGACCTTGCGCAGTCCGCCGCCGAAACGGAGCATGGCCGTCACTTGTGCTTTCTGGGCAGCGGGCATCTCCCCGTCAATGCCGGACAGTTCGCTTTTGACTTCATCGAGAAGAGCCAAAGGATCCTCCTGTTCATGCTCGTGCTCGTGACGGAAAACCGGCGTGTCGCGACGGGCCTCCGCCAATCCGTGATACCGAACATCGTGGACATCACGGGGTGGATGATTGGGTGCGGCGAATCATGCGCCACGGCTTGTCGGTCAGGCCTGGCGGTCAAGTTCCCGTGCGGAGACGCTGACTGAGAGGCCGTGGGCGCGCAGGCGCGAGGCGAGGGCTTCGCTCATGGCCACCGAACGGTGCTGTCCGCCGGTGCATCCGATGGCGATGGTCACATAGTGCTTGTCTTCCTGGGCGTATCCGCGGATGGCGATGCGGATGGCCTGTTCGTAGGCATCGAGGAAGTCGCTGGCGCCCTGGCTGGAGAGGACGTAGTCGCTGACGGGACTGTCCAGCCCGTTGAGCTCACGCAGTTCCGGCACCCAGAAGGGATTGGGCAGGAACCGTACGTCCGCCACGAAGTCGGCGTCGATGGGGATGCCGTATTTGAATCCGAAGCTGAAGATGTGCACGGAGACGGTGGTCGGTCCCGACCCCATGAGCGCGTTGTAGAGTTTCGTGGACAGCTGGTGGATGCTCAGGTGCGAGGTGTCGATGACGATGTCTGCGCGTTCCTCGAGGTTCGCCAGCAGTTCGCGTTCCTCCCGGATGCCGTCGATGAGCCGGTTGCCGTGCTGGAGCGGGTGCGGGCGGCGTACGGACTCGTACCGCTTGACGAGCACGTCGTCGTCGGCGTCGAGGAAGAGGATCCGGGTACGCACGCCCAGGTCGTCCAGGTGGGACAGGACGGCGTTGAGGTCGGCGAAGTAGTCGCGGCTGCGTACGTCGATGACGGCGGCGAGTTTGTGCACGCCGGAAGGGTTGGAGGTCATCATGTCGACCATGGGGACCATGAGTTGTGGCGGCATGTTGTCCACCACGTACCATCCCATGTCCTCGATGCTGTGTGCGGCATGGGAGCGTCCGGCTCCGCTCATGCCGGTGATGAGCATGACCTCGAAGCCTTCGGCGGGTGCACTGGCATGGTTGCTTTCATCGGTCATCTACAGTGCCTCCTTCAATGCCTGGGCCATGGCCTCCTCCAGCGCATGGTCCCGTGGGTCGTTGCCGTGGGTGTCGTAGTGCGGCCCCTGTGCGCGGCCGGTCATCAGCATCACCTGGGCTACTGCCTGATACAGTAGCATCCATTCGCCACCGATCGCGGTTCCTCCCTGGGCGCGCCATGCCTGCATGAGCGGAGTGGGCCTGGGGTCGTACACCACGTCAAGCAGGGTACCGTGCACGTGCATGCCCAGCCGGCGCAGTCGTGCCGCCGTCTGGTCGGCGCCGCCGGCGGGGATGGTGTTGACGGCGAGGTCTGCATGGGCGCACGCTTCGGGCGCATTCTCCAGGGGAATCACATCGACAGCTAGGCCATGGCGCCGCCCCAGCAAGGACAGTTGCGGGTTGCGGTCCGGATGGCGTGCGACGACACTCACCATATCCACGCAGCCCAGGGATGCATAGGCGGCCATGGCGCTGGCTGCGGTGTTCCCGTTGCCCAGGATCAGGCCATGCAATCCAGTGCCCTCCACCGCGCCGCACTGTTCGAAGGCGCGGGCGATGCCGTAGACATCCGTGTTGTACAGGGACGTACCGGAGCCTTCGTGCCGCCAGTCGAAGACTGCGGTGTTGGCCACGCCCAGTTCACGTGCCCACAGGTTGCGGGGGGTTCCGTAGGGGATGATGCTGCGCTTGAGCGGCATCGTCAGGCTCAGGCCGACCCATTGTCCGTTCAGGTGCTGCAGGAATGCGTCGAGGCGCTCCTCGTCGACCTCCGCCTTGCCGTACTCCCATCCGTCCAGGCCCAGGAAACGGTAGGCGGCCTGATGCAGTACCGGAGAGAGGGAGTGGCCGATGGGGCTGCCGAGGACGGCTGCATGGTGCCGTGGTGCCATGGACCTCAGGATCCTTTCACGAAGTGACAGTGCCGATGTCCCATTATACGTCCCGTGTCCGTGAGGGATCGGTCTGCGTCTGCGTGGTGGCATCGCCGTGCAAGGCGTCGTGGATGGCCTGTGCCTTGCGTCGGCCCACGCCGTGGACGGACTCGAGTTCCTCGACGCTGGCTGCGCGGATGGCACGCACGGAGCCGAAGGCGGCCAGGAGCTTCTTCTGCAGGGCAGGACCCACCCCGTCGATGCCGTCCAGTGCGGAACGTAACGCACCCTTGCGGCGCGACTGCCGATGGTAGGCAATGGCGAAGCGGTGGGACTCGTCACGGACCCGTTGCAGCAGGTACATGCCTTCCGAGGAGCGCTTGAGGATGACCGGGTAGTCGTCCTCGGGCAGCCACACCTCCTCGAGGCGTTTCGCCAGGCCGCACACCGCCACGTCCGTGACTCCGCAGTCATGCAAGGCCTGCCAGGCCGCCATGGCCTGCGGTTTGCCGCCGTCCACCACGATGAGATTGGGCGTGTAGGCGAAATGCCGACGATCCGTGTTCTGCTGCACCACCTGCCCGTCCGACCCTGCATCGCGGGCGCGCTGTTCGTTGTCGAGGCTCTCGCCGCTGTCACCGGCGACGTTGCCGTGGCGGAAACGCCGCGTCAACGTCTCATAGAGGGCGGCCAGGTCATCCAGTGCACCCTGCCCGTCGTCGCCGCGGATCGCGAAACGGCGGTACTCCGACTTCTTGGCGATGCCATCCTCGAACACCACCATGGACGCCACTTGGTAGGCGCCACCCACCGTATTCGAGATGTCATAGCATTCGATGCGCAAAGGTGCCTGCTGCAGGCCCAACGCGTCCGCAATCTCGTTCATCGCCTCGGTACGCGCACCGATGTCGCTGATACGGCTCATCTTGCTGCGCTGCAACGCCTGCTGCGCATTCTGGTCGGCACGGTCCATCAGCTGCTTCTTGGCACCACGCCGGGGCACATCGATCGACACCGCGGCACCTCGCAGCGACGAGAGCCATGCAGCCAGTTCCCCGGACCGTGCCGGCAGCACCGGCACCAACACCTGGCGTGGAATCGGCGCAATCGGTTCCAGTAGGTCCTCGCGGCCCGTCTGCCCCTGCCGTTCGTTGCGGGCCTTGGTTGCCTGCGCACGCGCCCGGGCATCCGTCGCCTCCAGCCGCTGCGTCGGCGCCAAGGCGTTGCGCCGTTCGCTGACCTGCAGCGTTGCCTGCGGGGATGCCAGCGTTTCCTCGACCTCCCCCAGGCCGGATTCCCGCGCGATATCCGCATAGACGCGCACGATCAGGTCGGCCATCAGCTCGTTGTCGTCGACCTGTTCGATACGTTCCACGCTCCAGTTGCGTTCGCCGCGAATGGTGCCGGAACGCACCGTGAACGCATGGAACGACGCTTCCAGTTCGTCGGTGGCGAACCCGAACACGTCCACGTCGACATCCTGGTCGAGGACCACGGCGTTCTGTTCCATGACCGTGGACAGCACGGCAATGTCGTCGCGCAGCCGCGCCGCCTGCTCGAAGTCGAGTGCGGCGCTCGCTTCCTTCATGCGTGCGGTCAGCTGGTTGACATAGGACCTGCCAACACGTCCAGTGAGCACGCCGACGAGCTGCTCGCACATCCTGCGATGTGACTGGGCGTCTATGCGTCCCACGCATGGGGCGGAGCACTTGCCGATGGAGGCCAGCAGGCAGGGACGGGACGTCAGCTGTGCCTTGCGGAAGACCGCGGGCGTGCAGGTGCGCACGGGGAAGGTGCGCAGGAGCCGGTCGAGGCTCTTGCGCAGGTCCCAGACCTTGGCGTAGGGGCCGAAGTACCGTGAGTTGCGCTGCTTGCGTGACCGCGTGATCCACACGCGCGGGAATTCCTCCCCCACGGAAACAGCCAGGTATGGGTAGGTCTTGTCGTCGCGGAACACCACGTTGAACCGGGGGTCGAACTCCTTGATCCACGTGTATTCGAGGGTGAGTGCCTCGAGTTCGGTGCCGACGACCGTCCATTCGAGACTGCGTGCGGTGAGCACCATGGTCTGGGTGCGGGGGTGCAGTTGGTGCAGCGGTTGGAAGTAGTTGGACAGCCGGTTGCGCAGGTTCTTGGCCTTGCCTACGTAGATGACCTGGCCGTCAGCGTCGCGCCACTTGTAGACGCCGGGCTGGGTGGGGATGTCGGATGTCTTGGGGCGGAACAGGTCGCGGCTGTCGCCCAGGAGGGGCGCCCCGTTGGCGTTCGTGCCGTCGGTGCCCGCACCCTCCTGGGCGGCGATGAGTCCTTGCGCCGTACGCGCCCACGTGCCGGGCGCGTGGCGTTCGAAGACGCTCATGCGTGGTCCCTGTCGAGCAGCGGCTTGAGGAACTGGCCGGTCCAGGACCCATCGCATTGCACGAGGTGTTCCGGGGTTCCCTGGGCGACGATGGTGCCGCCTCCTTCGCCGCCTTCGGGACCGAGGTCGATGATCCAGTCCGCGGACTTGACCACGTCCAGGTTGTGTTCGATCACGATGACGGTGTTGCCCTTGTCCACCAGGCCTTGCAGGACGCCGAGAAGCTTGTTGACGTCCTCGAAGTGCAGGCCGGTGGTGGGTTCGTCGAGGATGTACACGGTCTTGCCTGTGGAACGGCGCTGCAGTTCGGTGGCAAGCTTGACGCGCTGGGATTCGCCGCCGGAGAGGGTCGTGGCGGGTTGCCCGAGGCGGATGTACCCCAGGCCGACCTGCACGAGGGTGTCCAGGTAGCGGGAGATGCCCGTGTAGGCACGGAAGAAGTCGGCGGCTTCGGCGATGGGCATGTCGAGGATATCGGCCACGGTCTTGCCGTTGTAGGTCACCTCGAGGGTTTCCCGGTTGTATCGCTTGCCATGGCATTCCTCGCATTCGACGTACACGTCCGGCAGGAAGTTCATCTCGATCTTGAGGGTGCCGTCGCCGTGGCAGGCTTCGCACCGTCCGCCCTTCACGTTGAAGGAGAAACGCCCCGGACCGTATCCTCGTACCTGCGCTTCGGGGGTCTTGGCGAACAGGGCGCGGATCTTGTCCCACACGCCCGTGTACGTGGCCGGGTTGGAGCGCGGCGTGCGTCCGATGGGGTTCTGGTCGACGTGGATGACCTTGTCGCACAGTTCCACGCCGGTGACGCGGGTGTGCTTGCCGGGGACGATGCGTGCCCCGTTGAGCCTGTCCGCCAGGACCGGGTAGAGGATCTGGTTGACCAGGGTCGACTTGCCCGATCCCGAGACGCCGGTGACGCAGGTGAATACGCCGAGCGGGAAGTCGACGGTGAGGTTCTTGAGGTTGTTCTCGCGGGCTCCCACGACGGTCAGTTGCCGACTGCGGTCCACGGGACGGCGCGTGGCGGGGATGGCAATGCGGCGTCGTCCGGCGATGTAGTCGCCGGTGATGGAGTCGGGCGCGTCGACCAGGTGGTCGGCGGGGCCGGAATACACTACGCGGCCGCCATGTTCGCCGGCGCCCGGGCCGATGTCCACCACCCAGTCCGCACCGGTGATGGTGTCTTCGTCGTGTTCGACGACGACGAGGGTGTTGCCCAGGTCACGCAGGTGGTGCAGCGTGTCGATGAGCCGTGCGTTGTCACGCTGGTGCAGGCCGATGCTGGGTTCGTCGAGTACGTACATGACGCCCACGAGTCCCGATCCGATCTGCGTGGCCAGACGGATGCGCTGCGCCTCACCGCCGGACAGGGTCTTGGCGGCACGCGACAGGGTCAGGTAGTTGAGGCCGACGTCGTTGAGGAAGCCCAGTCGTGCGCGGATCTCCTTGACGACTTCCCCGGCGATCTGCGCGGCGGCACCCGTCAGGTTCAGGTGGTTGATCCACTCCAGGCCGGCCTGGGCGGCCATGTCGCACACGTCGGCGATGGACTTGCCGTCCACCGTGATCGCGAGGACCTCCGGCTTGAGTCGCTTGCCGTCGCAGGCCGAGCAGGGCACTTCGCGCATGTACGATTCGTAGTATTCCTTGCGCTGGTCGGAATCCGTCTCGTCGTGGCGGCGCATGAGGGACCGCACCACGCCTTCGAATCCCGTGGAATATTCACGCATGCGCCCCCACCGGTTGCGGTAGGAGACGGTCACCTTGAAATCTTTGCCGTACATGATGGCGTGGCGGACGTCCTTGGGCAGGTCCTTCCACGGGGTGTCCATGCTGAACCCGAGTTCGTCGGCCAGGCCCTCCAGCAGGTGACGGTAGTAGTCGCCGGTGCTCTTGGTCATCATCCACGGTTCGATGGCACCTTCGTTGAGGCTCTTGTCCGGGTCGGGCACCACCAGTTCCGGGTCGATGTCCAGGGAGAAGCCCAGGCCCGTGCACACCGGGCAGGCGCCGTACGGCGCGTTGAAGGAGAAGGTGCGCGGTTCGATCTCGTCGAGTTCCAACGCGTGCCCGTTGGGACAGGCCATGCGTTCCGAGAACGGCATCTGCCGCTGCGGATCGTCCGCATCCCGGTCCACGAAATCGGCGGCCATGACACCGTGCGCCAGGCGCAGCGCCGTCTCCACCGAATCCGTCAGGCGCTGGCGGATCCCGTCCTTGACCACCAGACGGTCGATGACCACCTCGATGGTGTGCTTCTTCTGCTTGGTCAGCTTGATGTCGTCGGACAGCTGGTGCATCGTCCCGTCGATGATGGCACGCGCATACCCGTCCGACCGCAGCAGGTCCAGCAACTCCACGAACTCGCCCTTGCGGCCGCGCACCACGGGAGCCAGGACCTGGAACCGGGTGCCCTCAGGCAGCGCCAGCAGCCGGTCGACCATCTGCTGCGGCGTCTGCGCGGCAACCTGCGCGCCGCACACGGGACAATGCGGAATGCCGGTACGTGCAAACAGCAGACGCAGGTAGTCATACACCTCGGTGATGGTACCCACCGTGGAACGCGGATTGCGGTTCGTGGTCTTCTGGTCGATGGACACCGCAGGGCTCAGGCCCTCGATGAAATCCACGTCCGGCTTGTCCATCTGGCCGAGGAACTGGCGCGCATACGCCGACAGGGACTCCACATAGCGACGCTGGCCCTCCGCGAACAACGTGTCGAAGGCCATCGATGACTTGCCCGAACCCGACAGGCCGGTGAACACCACCATGCGATTGCGCGGGAACTCCAGGTTCGCGTTCTTGAGATTGTGCTCCCGCGCCCCCTGGATCACGATCTTGAGGTCCTTCGGCAACCGGCCGATGTCAGCCACCAGCGAACCGTCCCGTTCAAGCAAGGGAGCCTTGGCAAGCTCCTTGGCCAGGAAAGCATCGCTCGACATCACGCGCTCGATGACCGGCGCGGGCACTGCGGTATGACGTTGTTCCGTCACTCATTCCTCCAATGACAGCGAGAGTACGACATCCCCCAGAATACTGCACCGCGGGCGCAATGTCGAACAATTGTTCGACATGCCGTCCACGGTGCGACACCACGGGCCGACATGCACGATACGCACACGACGCCTACTGTGGAAACCGACATCACCGGCGCCGTAACGACACGGCCACCCACACAAGGAGCATGACGACCATGACCACCCACGACACACACCCGGCCAGGACCCCGGGACGCGGCCCACGCGACACCGAACTCATCGTCGCCTGGGCATCCCTCGCGGCATTCGCGGCATGCACGGCGCTCGCCGTGTCCGGGCTCCTGCGCTCCATACTCGGCAACGACGGGAAACGTTCCGTCTACGCCTGGTTCTCCCCCGAACCCTACGTGCAACTCATATGGGTGCCGATCTTCGTCCTGGCGGCCCTGTGGCTGCTGCGCCAATCCCACGAACACCGCAAGGCCCCCAAGGGCGGCACCCTCATGGGACTCACCGTGCCCGTGCTCCTGCTCATCGCCGCCTGCCTCGTGGGCATCGCCTGGCAGATCGCCTGGCAAGTGGAATCCTACCCCACGGCCATCACGCTGGTACTCGTCGAAGCCGTCCTCGTGGGGGCGCTGTTCTTCTTCTCCCGCCGCCAGGGCGACGGCTGGATCGACTGGATCCCCTTCTCGCTGTGGGGCGCATGGATCATGGTCGAATGCGTCGTCGACATCGCCAGGGCCGCCACCTACTACCTGTCCAAGGACGGTCCCCTGTCCTCCACCGGGCAGGCGGTCGCCACCGTGGTGGTGACCGCGTTGCTGCTGGCGCTCGCCTGCGCGCTGCGCTTCATGAACCATGACTGGGTGTACGGTCTGGTGACGGTTTGGTCCGTGGTGGGCATCGCCTTCCGCCTCATGGATGTCTCCAAGGTCACTGCCGTGCTGATCATCATCCTGGCCACGCTCGCCATGCTCCTCATGTACGTGCCATGGTCCCGCTTCTCCCCTCGGCTGACCGACCTGGATGCCCGGGCGCATGCGCCTGCCGACGGCACCCGTACCCATGACGGTCCGATGGTCATCGAAAGCCACGCCGGCGATGACGCCGACACCGACGATGACGACCAGTAGGTCCCTCGCCGCCGGCTGACTGGACGGTACGGCATGGCGCCCCTATGATGGTGTGCGGGCAATGCGCCCGTCGTCCTTCCGACATGGAAGGACGACGGGCGCACCCATTGCTGACGCGACAAGGCGAAGGACACGACCAGGCATATGGCAATCGACGCACAAGGACTCGAGATTCAGATCGGTGCACGCACGCTGCTGCACCCCACCGACTTCCATGTCGCCAAGGGGGACAAGATCGGCCTTGTCGGCCGCAACGGCGCCGGCAAGACCACCCTCACCAGGGTCATCACCGGTGACATGCTGCCCACTGCGGGCACCGTTCGCGTCTCCGGCAAGCTCGGCTACCTGCCGCAGGACACCCACGCCGCCGACCCCGAACAAAGCGCCCTGGACCGCATGATGAGCGCACGTGACATCGCCGCCATCATCAAGCGCATCCGCAAGGCGGAGAAAGACATGACTGACCCCGACCCGGACGTCATGACGAAGGCCATGAACCGCTACGACAAGGCCATGCAGGACTTCGAGAAGGCCGGCGGATACGCGGCGCAGGCCGAGGCGCGGGCCATGGATTCGAGCCTCGGACTGCCCCAGGAGGTCATGGAACGCCCCCTGGGCACGCTTTCCGGTGGCCAGAGGCGCCGCATCGAACTGGCGCGCATCCTCTTCTCCGACGCGGACACCCTCATCCTCGACGAGCCGACCAACCATCTCGACGCCGACTCCATCGAATGGCTCCGCGGCTACCTCAAGAACTACGAGGGCGGCTTCCTCGTCATCTCCCACTCCACGGAACTGCTCGACGAAGTCGTCAACAAGGTCTGGCACCTCGACGCACAGCTCGGACAGATCGACATGTACTCCCTGGGGTGGAAGGCGTACCTCAACCAGCGCGTCGTCGACGAGGAACGCCGGCGCCGTGAACGCGAAGTCGCCGAGAAGAAGGCCGAACGCCTTATGAAGCAGGGCATCCGCCTGCACGCCAAGGCCACCAAGGCCGTCGCCGCACAGAACATGATGCGTCGCGCCGAGAAACTGCTCAGCGAAACCTCCGAGGCACAGAGGCAGGAGAAGGTCGCCGACATCCGCTTCCCCGAACCCGCACCATGCGGACGCACCCCCATCATGGCCAAGGACATCTCCAAGGCGTACGGTTCCAACATCGTCTTCGCCGGCGTCAACCTCGCCATCGACAAGGGGTCGCGCGTCGTGATCCTCGGCTACAACGGCGCCGGCAAGACCACCACGCTGCGCCTGCTCGCCCACCTTGACCAGCCCGACACCGGCGAGGTCGACTACGGCCACGGCGCCAAGATCGGCTACTTCGCCCAGGAACACGACACCCTCGACCTGGACGCCACCGTCCTGGACAACCTACGCGCCGTCGCACCCGAACTCAACGACACCCAGGCACGCTCCATCCTCGGCTCCTTCCTCTTCTCCGGTGACGACGCCTTCAAACCCGCCCGCGTCCTGTCCGGCGGCGAGAAGACCAGGCTCGCCTTGGCCACCCTGGTGACCAGCCGCGCCAACGTGCTCCTGCTCGACGAACCCACCAACAACCTCGACCCCGCCAGCCGCGAGGAAATCCTCAAAGCCATCGGCAAGTACGAAGGCGCCATCGTGCTGGTCACCCACGACGAAGGCGCAGTGCAGGCACTGCGCCCCGAACGGGTCCTGCTCATGCCCGACGGCGACGAAGACCTCTGGAACGACACCTACCTCGAACTCGTCGCCGAAGAGTAGCCACACCCGCCTCGTTGCCCCGCGCATGTAGGAGGGCGGTGCCCGACGGAAACGTCGGGCACCGCCCTCCTACATGCGGTAAGCCGCACCTAGCGTCCGGCACGCACGATGTCCGGCTCCACATAGATCTCGAAATCGAACCACGGCAACGCCTCACGTACGTTCCGCTCGATCTTGTCGACCGTCTGCACGTCATAGTCGCGGTCCAGCTTCGACGTCTGCACCTTCACGCACAGCAGCACATTGTCCTCCGACATGTGCACCGTCTGCATGTTGATCAGGCGTTCCACCCCAGGCGTCGCCTCCACGGCACCCACGATGCGCTCCCTCGTCGACGCATCCACCGACTCGCCGATGAGCAACGAACCCGACTTGTACGCCAGGAACAGGGAACCCACCATCAGCAGCACACCCACGCACAGACCGCCGGCGGCATCATAGATCTCATCATCGAACACGATGGCCGCACCAATGCCCAGGAACGCAAACGCCAAGCCGATGAGCGCCAGGGTATCCTCCATGATCACCGACGCCAGTTCCGCCGACTTCGTATGCTTCCAGAACCGGAACATCCCCATCCTCGGCGTACAGGTACGCTCCATGCGTTCATCGGCCTCCTTCATGCTCTGATGCAACCCATAGCCCTCCAGGCAGGCGCTGACCACCACCACCGCCAAGGCCACCAGCAACTCCATGCGGTTCGCATCACGCAGCACCGGGTCGCCAGACACCGCCACCAGCTTCTTGACCGCCTCGCTCGTGGAGAAGAACCCGCCCACGAAGAACAGCAACGTCGCCACCACGAACGACGCCAAGTACTTCGTGCGGTACCAGCCGAACGGATGGACCGTATTCATGCGGTGCCGGGACACCCGGTCGCCGATGATCAGCACCACCTCATTCGAACAATCCGCAATCGAATGCACCGACTCCGACAGCATCGACGACGAACCGGTGAACACCGCGGCAGCCAACTTGGCGACTGCCACGCCGATATTCGCCAGCAGTGCCGCCTTCACCGCCGCACCGGCATGCTTGCGTTCCTCACGCACCTGCGGCGTCTCCGGCTCCGTCCGAGGCGCAAGCGACTGCACCGACGACCCCTGATCCTCCATGAGGCCTTTCCTTTCCATTTCAGTCCCGCGACTCCGTAACGACGCCACGCAGGCACGCCAAGGCATCAAGCACACGCGGGAACCCGACATACGGCAGGCACTGGGACATGACAGCCACAAGATACCGCCCATCATTGCCGACGACCAGATTGCCCCTCAGACACTCCCCCAACTGCGCATCACACCCACCCTGCCCCATGAGCAGACACACCGCGACCATGGCACGCTGTTCCCGTGACAACCCCGAACGCGTATGGTACGCACCGAAACAATACGCATCGACCCAACGGTCGATATGCTCAGGCACGCCGTCACCGGCGCCATCGCGCTCGCCGAACACGGCTTGGCGTTCCCGGGCGCCCCGTTCGGCGAGGTCCTCGTCCGCTACCTGCGTCTGGTTCTCCAGCGGCAACGCGACGTTGTGTGCTTCGAGGAAGGCGTTGAGCCGTTTGAGGTAGGGCAGGGCATGGGCAAGGCCGACGTAGGCGGTGGCCTGGTAGATGATTTCCTTGAGCTGGACGGAGCTCACCCCGGCGCCGTAGGCGACGGGCAGCATCATGTCGAAGGCGTCCATGCCCTGCGCGCCGATGATGGCGGCGATGATGGCGATGCTGCGGTCGGGGCCGTCGAGCCTCGGGTCGTTGGCCGCTGGTTCGTGCACGACCTCGTCGTAGGCGAATTCGGAGAAGAGCCGTATGAACTGCGGATCGGTCTGTTCGAGGGTCCGGTCGCTGTTCCAGAAGCGGTTCATTTTCCTGTGCAGTTCCTCGAACATGTACGCTGTCCCTTCCGTCCTTGGGCGCCGGCGGTGCCCTCGCACCATCCATTCCTACCGGCAGATATGGAGAACGGCCCGCAGGCCGTCCGCCTGCGGGCCGTTCTCCATGGGTCAGCGTCGTGGCAATGCCACGGACGCGGCTCACTTGGACTGCAGCTCGTTGCTGGAGGCGTCGAACTCGGACACCGGGTACGCCACGATCGTCGGGTCGTCGTAGGTGTTCAGGTAGTACGTCTTCGTGGCGGTGGAATAGCCGCCCGTGTAGATCGTCTTCTCGTACTGGCCGTTGTCCATCATGGAGTTGCCCTCCACCATGGCGGCGCTGGACAGCGTCTTGAACAGGCGGGTCACGTTGTCCTTCTCGCCCTCCTTGGCCGGGTAGTGGGCGTTGGAGTAGGCGGCGCGCACGAAGCGGGACGTGGAGTTCGGGTCGCCCGGCAGGCCGTGGGCGCTCAGGCCGGCACCCCAGGCCTTGAGGGTGGCGTTGCCCCACTTGGCTTCGTCGATCGGCTTCGGGTCGGCGTTCACGTAGTTGATGAGGTTGGCGCGGTGGTACGGGAACTCCGGCTGGTTGGTCAGGGTGTCCACGTCGTCGTCGTACACGTGCATGCCATCGGCGGTGTACTCCACCACGATGCTGCGGGTGGCGTCGCCGATGATCCAGTGAAGCATGGAGACCGGGTACTGGTCGTTGATCGGCTTGGCCACGATGGTGACGTTCTTGAGGGCCTCGGCGACCTCGTCCACAGTGGTGAAGCTGCGGACAACCCACAGGGGGAACTCGTAGGCGGCCACGTTCGTGGAGAAGTTCACGCTGTCCTCGGCGTACTGGGCGTAGCCGGGGAAGTTCAGGCCGGCGACGGCCAGGCCGGCATCGTTCGCGCAGTCGAAGTACAGCGGGGTGTTCTCGACGATGATGCCGGTGCCGATCACCGCATGGTTGCGGTCCTCGGCGTTGAAGGCCGGCGACCAGGCGTAGTCGGCCGGCGTGTAGACGATCTTCTCGCCATAGCCGCAGCTCCAATCCAGGTTGCGGCCGAAGTACATATTGCCCTTGTCATCGGTAAACCGTACGGCAGTGCACATGACATAGTCCTTTCCAGATGCCGGCGCACTCTCGTGGCGCGCCCGCCATGTATGTTCGCTCCCATTCTAGGGTGGCTCCCGGCAATGGCATTGCATATCGTCCTCAGCGGAATGGGCGCGGAAGGTGCCCGGCAATGCCTATGGCGCCCCTCGCCGGCCCATGGCTGAACCACGGACCGCAGGCAGCTTCCCGGGTACTAGAGTAGGAGCATGTGGCGCATCCGTGCCACGCATGACACGACCGAAGGAAGCCCGCCGATGACCAGCGAAGAGCATGACATCACACTCACCACGAACGCCTACGACGTCGCCGCCGTACGTGCCATGGAAGGTCCGCTGCTCGACGAAGGCGTCCCCCTCATGCGCATGGCGGCCAACGCCATCGCCAAGACCGTCATCGACACCATCCACGAGCAGGGATGGCAGGGGGCGCAACTGCGCATCACGCTGCTGGTCGGCGGCGGGGACAACGGCGGCGACGGGCTGTTCGCCGGAGCCATCCTCGCATCCCAGGGACTGCATGTGACGGCCATTGCGACGGGACCGCAACTGCATGAGGAGGGACTGCTGACCTTCATGGAGAACGGCGGCCATGTCTTCCCCCTCGACCCGTCATCGCAGATTCCCGGAGCCCCCACCGGCTTCTCCTCCGGCGAAGCGGGTGCACGGCTGGCGAAGGCCATCGACCATGCCCGCCGCAGCCACATCCTCATCGACGCCATGACCGGCATCGGAGTGCAAGGAGCCCTGCGGGGCATTCCCGCCGCCATGGCCGAGGCACTCGGCACCGACGACCGGCGGGCGCCGACGCACCCCGCACTCCCCCAGGACGCCACCGCCCTGACCTTTCCCCTCGTCGTGGCAGTGGACACGCCCTCGGGCGTCGGCGTGGACGACGGCACCCTGCCCGGCCCCTACATCCCCGCAGACATCACCGTCATGTTCGGCGCACTCAAGCCATGCGCCATGCTGCCGCCGGCCGCCGGCGCATGCGGCCGCACGGACCTGGTCGACTTCGACTTCGACCTGGACCAGGCACGGCCTGCAGTCGAGCTCATCCACCGCGGCCACGCCCAGCAGGCCATCCGCATTCCCGACGTCACCGACGGCAAGTACGACCGCGGCGTCGTCGGGCTCATCACCGGATCCGTCGAATACCCCGGGGCGGCCGTACTGGGCACCGCCGCCGCAGCCCGATCCAACACCGGCATGGTCCGCTACCTCGGCCCCCGTCGCGCACAGGACCTCGTCCTCCAGCGACTGCCCGAGGCGGTCCTCGGCAAGGGGCACGTCCAGGCGTGGGTCGTCGGCAGCGGCATTCCCGACCATGCCCACGACCACGGCGAAGACATCCAGCGTGAAGCCATCGGCGCACTCCTGCAGCACTACGCACTCACCGGCGACCCGGGCACGGACCGCCGTGCACAGGCCATGCCGCCCATCGTCGTGGATGCCGGCGCCCTGGACCTCCTGCCGCAGCGGGTGCCGCCGCAGGTGGTCCTCACTCCGCACGCCGGGGAAATGGCGGCGCTGCTCACCCGCCTCGGCACCCCCACCGCCGTCGACGACGTCACGGCGCGCCCAAGGGACTGCGCCTTGCGCGCATGGGAGGCCACCGGCGCCACCGTGCTGCTCAAGGGCGACCACACGCTGGTGGTCGGCGCAGACGGTTCCGGTTCCCCCCGGGTACTGATGTGCGGACGTGCACCATCCCTGCTGGCCACCGCCGGCGCCGGCGACGTCCTGGCCGGCATCATCGGCGCCTTCCTGGCCTCCCACGCGGATTGGTTGGAACGGCACCCCGAAGTCATGACGACGACCGTGGCCGGCGCCGTGTACACCCACTCGCTGGCGGCGGCACTCGCATCCCACAGCGACCAGCACGCATGGCAGCAACCCCGGCTGGTCGGCGAGCAAGCCGAGGATTCCCACGAACAGGCCATCGGACACCCCATCATCGCCGGGGACGTGGTCGACGCCCTCCCCGACGCCTTCGACCTGCTGATTACCACCGCCCAGTTCGCCTGAACCACCCGAACATACGAAAAGGAGACCCATCACATGGACCAGCATCCCACTGACGGCGCTGCGGCGCTGGATGCCGCACGTTTCCTGTGGCCCGAGCTCTTCGGCGAGGAGTCGATCCGCAAGATACGCGTCGAGTGCGCACGCATGGATCGTCCCCTTACGCTGCAGCTCCAGCTCGACCGCTCGTCCGAGGCGCTCCTGCTGCGCACCATGGCGCATGCCCTTGTGACGATCTCGCAGGGACGGCTCTTGACCATCGAGGAGCAGGTCACCGGACTCGGCATCGACGGCCACCACGTGGTGGACCTGTCCAGCAACCTTCCCTACGCCACTCCCCTGGTACGCGTGCTGAACGTCGACGGGAACGGCGTCCTGGGTCCGGCCGGCCTGGCCTTCCATGGCGTGCCTGCCGGCCGGCAGTTCCACCCCTTCGTCATGGGCCTGTTCAACGCGGCCGGGCCCGGCCAGCCCCTGTCCGAGGAGGAGACGAAACGCATCGAAGCCATCCACGACCCGGTGGACCTGATGCTGCTCGTCTCGCTTGACGGCGACGAATGCGCGCGGGCGGCCCATGCCGCACAGCGGCTGGCCGCCGCCAACACGAACGTGCGGGCCGAACTGTACGACGCGACGATCTACCCGCATATCGCCGGGGAATACGGCGTGGATGCCACGCCCGGCATCGTGGCCAACCGCCATGGCGCCCGCCAGGTGGTACGCGACGTACGCAACGTGACGGACCTGCTCGACGTACTTGACCATATGTGAGCCGGATGGCCCCATGTTGCCTCCCAGACGGTACACTGGACCGCGAAGGACCACACCCCACCGTCTGGAAAGGCAGTCATGGCAGTACCACCAACCATCACCGACGTCGTCTTCGATTTCTGCGGTGTCCTCGTCGACTGGCAGTGTCGTGCCGCACTGGACGGCCACTATCCCAAGGAACTGGTCGATGCGATCGTGGCGCCCGACGACCCTTACGGGTTCTTCGACTACGAGGACCGCATGGATGGCGGCATGCTCCTCGCTGACATCCTGCCCATGGTCCAGGCAGACCACGGGCAGGACATCGCGGATGTCTTCGCCTACTACATCGCGCATTATGGCGATGCCCTCCCCAGCATGGTGCCCGGCATGGAAACGCTCCTGACCGACCTGCGGGCGGCAGGCATCAGGACCTGGGGACTGACCAACTGGTCGTCCGAGACCTTCCACTTCGCCTTCGAACGCTTCCCCGTCCTGCAGGGACTGCTCGAGGACACCGTGGTCTCCGGCGTCGAACGCCTGCACAAGCCGGATGCCGCCATCTACGAACTCGCACAGGCACGCTTCGGACTCGACCCCGGCCATACCCTCTTCCTGGACGACACCGCCAGGAACGTCGAAGGCGCCCGGACGGTCGGGTGGCATGCCCTCCGGTTCCATGACGCGGCACAGGTCCGCGCCGACCTGGAGGACCTGCACGTATTGGAAGGAAACGAGGAACGCCCATGACCACCTTGCTGCAGCTCAAGTACATCGTCAAGATCGTGGAATGCGGCTCCATGAACGAGGCATCCCACGCACTCTACATCTCCCAGCCGGCCCTGAGCTCCTCCGTCAAGGACCTCGAGAACGAACTGGGCATCGAGATCTTCAAACGCTCCTCCCAGGGCATCTCCCTGACCGTGGACGGTGCCGAGTTCCTCACCTACGCACGCCAGGTACTGGACCAGGCCGCCCTGCTCGAGGAACGGTACAAGAACGCCAAGCCGCGCAAGCAGCTCTGCTCGGTCTCCACCCAGCATTACATGTTCGCAGTGGAATCCTTCGTGAAGATGATCGAGTCCATCAAGTCCGACGAATACGAGTTCACCATCCGGGAGACCCGCACCCGTGACATCATCGACCAGGTAGCCACCATGCGTTCCGACATCGGCATCCTCTACCTCTCCGATTTCAACAAGCAGGTCATCGGCAAGCTGCTGCGGGAGAAGCACCTGGAGTTCCATCCATTGTTCCGGGCACCCCTGCATGTCTTCATCTCCCGGGGCAACCCCCTCGCCATGAAGAAGACCGTCACCATGGACGACCTCAAGCCGTTCCCCTTCATCCAGTACGAGCAGGGCGAGGAAGGCAGCTTCTACTTTGCGGAGGAGGCCGTGTGGCCCGAATACTCACCCAAGCAGATCAACGTCACCGACCGTGCCACCATCCTCAATTTCATCATCGGCCTCAACGGATATACGGTGTGCACCGGCATCGACAACGGCGACCTCAACAACGAGAAGATCGTGACGGTGCCCTTGGAATGCGAGGAGACCATGCTGGTGGGATGGATCAACCACGAACGGGCCAAGCTGAGCAAACCGGCCCTCACCTACCTCGAGAAGCTCCGGGAAGTCCTGTCCGAACACGGATACGACATCATCGAGGACTGAGGTTTCGACTACGCCGATGCCCCTGCGAGGAATCCCCTTGCAGGGGCATCGGCATGTCCGACGGAAGTGGCACTCTGTGCTCTGTGCTGGTAAATTACATCAGTGTTGTTTTCGATGGCAGTGGTGGAGTGGAAAGAATACTTACTTAGAGTAAGTACCTTACTTATCGTAAGACAAAGTTATGATACTTCTATGGCTCGTTATGACATTTTCGAGAAGACCTGCCCTCTGCGCTTCCCCCTTTCCGTCATCGGAAGCAAGTGGGGCTCACTCATCCTGCTGGCGCTTGAATCCGGGGACCTGAGGTTCAGCGAACTATGCCGCGCCATCGGTGGCATCAGCGAACGCATGGCGTCACAGAACCTCAAGTATCTCGAGAAATACGGATTGGTGCGCCGTCATGTCATCGGGAACACCGCTCCCCCACAGGTGCGATACTCCCTCACGCCACTCGGCCACGACTTCGTGGTGCCGCTGACGAGGATGGTCAACCTGGCGGATGCGAATGCCACGCAGATGCTGTGGTCCGACCGTCAGTAGCCGAAGTGGCCGTCGTGTGACGAGGCGGTCGCTTCCTCGTCCAGGGTGACCTGCCCGTACCGTTCCGGTGTGCTCAGGAAATCCACGATGAGGGACCACTGCCGTCGCGAGATGCCGATGCGACTGTCGGGACGGACCATGAGCATCGGAACCCGCAGTCCCATCCCCTGCAGCAGGTCACGGCGCTGCGGCGTGCACTCCTCGTCATCGACCCAGATGATGGGCAACGGCCGTTGCTGCAACTGTTCATGGCGTGCCCGCGACTGGATGGCGGCGAACTTGCCGTCCCGCAGGTGTGCCAAGGTCACCGGATCATACCAGCGGACCGTCTCGACCGGGACATGGTCCCACCCCAATGCCTGTTCGAGCCTGCCGGTGAAGGGCTGCCAGGTGCTGAGCCATGCCAGTTCCACCAAGCCGGCGGTGGCCAGCTCCGCCATGGCAGCCACGAGTTCCCCTGACCATTGCACCAGATAGGCGTGCCCTTCAGCGACGCATATCGTCTTGGCCATGTCAAGACCGAACGCGGTGTCGTCATGGGCCGTGATCGGTCTTGACATGGTGCCGAAGGCGTTGATCACCCCGTCGAAATCGGTATAGAGCACTGCCTGCGGCACGTCTTCCTTCTTTCCGGTCAGCTGGTACGGAACATGGCGGTGTGCGTCCCGACACATGTGTCGGGACGCACACCGCCATTCGTTCATGCGCCGTACTGGTCCAGGTATTCCTCGGCTGCGCGGGCGATGGCGTCGTCGACGACCATGCCATCGCCCGCCGGATCGGCCAGTTGCCGTCCGGCGTCGAAGATCTGGCGGACGTTGGCAATGGCAAGTACGGGGAAGCCGAACTCCTCCTGCACCGCCTGGACTGCCGAGACGTCCGCGTCCTTGGTCTTCTCCATGCGGTCGACCGACAGCACCAGGCCGACGATGTTCACGTCGGCCTGCGCCTTGAGCTTGGGAACGACCTCACGGACGGCCGTGCCGGCGGTCATCACGTCGTCCACCAGCAGGACGTTGGCGCCGTCCTCCAACGGCTTGCCCACCATGAGACCGCCGTCGCCATGGTCCTTGCGTTCCTTGCGGTCGAAGGTGTAGCCGCAGGTGACGCCATAGTTGAGCTGCATGGCGATTGCGGTGGTGACCGCCAGGGGGATGCCCTTATAGGCGGGGCCGAAGATGGTGTCGATGCGTACCGGCAGCCGCTCGTTGTCAATCTCCGTCTGGATCTTCTCCGCGTAGAAGGCACCCAACGTGGCGATCCTGCGTCCGTCGTCGAAGGCGCCGGCGTTGATGAAATACGGCGACTTGCGGCCCGACTTCAGGGTGAACTCACCGAATTTCAGGGCCCCTGATTCCAGCAGGAACCTGGTGAAACGGTGATCGAGGGTCTCGAACATGGTCATGGTGCTCCTTCCTCTCTCAGCGCCAGGTGTCGCCCTTGGCGAGTTTGTCGGCCAGTTCCGGGCGGGCGTCGAGCAACAGCTCCAGTTCATGCGCGACGCGCAGCGGTGCAGTCGGTTCCACCAGCGCGGCGCCGCCCACCTCGACGGCGTTGGCGCCGGCATACAGGTACTCAAGTGCCTTCTCCCCCGAGTCGATGCCGCCGATGCCGATGATCGGGATGTCCGGCAACGCCTGACGGACCTTCCACACACAGGCCAGACCGACAGGGAAGACCGCCGGTCCGGAGACGCCGCCGGTGACATTGGAGATGATGGGCTCGCCCGTCCTGATGTCGATGCGCATGCCCACCAGCGTGTTGATCATGCTCAGGCAGTCGGCGCCGGATTCGACGGCCGCGCGGGCGATGCCGGCGATGTCAGTGACGTTCGGCGTGAGCTTGACGACCATGGGCTTGTCGGTGATCTTGCGCAGGCGCTCGATGAGATGCGACAGGGCCACCGGATCGGTGCCCACCGACATGCCGCCATGGCTCACGTTCGGGCAGCTCACGTTGATTTCCAGCATGTCCGCAGGCGAATCCGCAAGTTTCTCCACCACCTGAGCGTAGTCGTCATCGCAATGGCCGGCGACGTTCGTCACGACCGTGGCACCCAAGGCCTTGAGCTTGGGCAATTCGTCGACCAAATAGGTATCCACGCCGGGATTCTGCAGGCCGACGGCATTGACGGTGCCTGCCGGGCTTTCCGCGGTGCGCGGTGCGGGATTGCCTTCCCACGGCACCGTGGAGACGCCCTTGGTGCTCACCGCGCCCAGCTGGGCGACATCGTAGAAATTGCCGACGGCAGCGAGCTGGAAGGTTCCCGAGGCCGTGCCGACGGGGTTCTTCCATCGCACGCCGGCGACCATGGTGCCGTGGCGCCATGCGTGCGGTGCGTAGATATCCATGGATGCTTGCTCGTTCATTGTCTCCACTCCCCTCATTCGGTCCAGCCGAGTTGTTCGGGCGTGAACACCGGGCCGTCCACGCAGACCTTCTGCCGTCCGTCGACCGTGTCCACCACGCACACCACGCACGTGCCGTAGCCGCAGCCCATGCGTTCCTCGAGGCTGAACTGGCAGGCGATGTCCCGGTTGGCCGCCCAGGAGGACACTGCCTTGAGCATCTGCAGCGGTCCGCACGACAGGATGGTCACGGGCCGCTGCCCGGTCCTGAGTTCGTGCTCGATGCGTTCGAGCAGCGTGATCACGTTGCCTTCCGACTCGTCGATGGCCAGGGCCCGATCTGCGAAGGGTGCCACGAACTCGTCGGCGAAATGCTCGTTGCGGTATCCGAACACCGTGGTCACCGTGGCGTCCTCGCGTGCGGACAGGACCTGTGCCGCACGCAGGAGCGGCGGGATGCCCAGGCCGCCGCCGACCAGCACGTAATGCGCATCGGCACCGACGTCATAGGACTTGCCCAAGGGGCCCAGCACGTCGATCCGGTCGCCGGCCTGCATGCGGCTGAATTCGTCGGTGCCGTAGCCCACGACGGCGAAGATCACGGCCACTTCGTCGCCGTGCACATCGGCGACGCCGAAGGGACGCGGCGACATGTGCAACGGGTTGTGCGAGTAGAGGTTCACGAACTGTGCCGGCTTGGCATGCTCCGCGATGAAGGCATCACGGAAGGTCAAGCGGAACACGCCCTGGGCGAGCTGGCGCACGCCGGTGACTTCGACGGTGCGTCGCGGCGGATAGTAGCCGGCGGCCGTGGCCTGTGCCGTGGTGGGTATGAATGATGCGGTGGTCACTGATGCTTCCTCTCCTGCTGTTGATGTGATGACCAGGTCCGTGTTGTTAGGGGATGGCGACGCGCAGCTGGTCGCGCATGTCGAGGGCCGCTTCGCGTGCGCACTGCGCGACCAGCTCCAGGGCTTCGGACGCCTCCATGGAGTCGTCCCATCGTTCCGACCGGAGCCAGGCGCCGATGATGCCGCGCGAGGAGTTGACGATGGCGCCGGAGCCGTTGCGGTCGAACATGCCGGCGACCGACTGCGCGGTGCCGCCTTGCGCGCCGTATCCGGGCACCAGGAAGAAGGTGTGGGGCATGGCCCCACGCAGTGCCCTGCCCTCGTCCGGGTGGGTGGCGCCCACGACGGCGCCCACCCGGGAGTAGCCGAATCGTCCGATGGAATCGGCACCCCACTCTTCTACCAGGGCCGCGACGTGCTCATATACGCGCCGTCCGTCCGCAAGCTCCAGTTCTTGGAGCTGGACGCTGGAGGGGTTGGAGGTGCGCACCAGGGCGAACAGGTCCTTGTCGGCGGCCTTGGCGGCATCCGTGAACGGGACGATGCCGTCCGAACCCAGGTAGGGGTTGACGGTGACGGCATCCTCATGCCATGCGTCGAACGGCTCCTCCCCTCCCGCGACGCCTGCCAGGTGGGCGGCGTAGGCGGCGGCCGTCGATCCGATGTCGCCGCGCTTGATGTCCCCCAGGACGTACAGTCCCTGCTGCTGCGCATATTCGCAGGTCATGGTGTAGACGTCGACGCCGGCCGGTCCGAGCGCCTCGTACATGGCGATCTGCGGCTTGACGGCGGGGACGATGTCGGCGACGGCGTCGATGATCGCGCAGTTGAAGGCGAAGTACGCCACGGACAGCTGGGTGGCCCGCAGTTCCCGGGGGTCCTCCACCTGGTCGGCGACTTCCTCGGCGAAGGAATCGACTACTTGGGGCGGCACCAGCGCCGGCGTGGGGTCCAGGCCCACGACGCTTGGGTTCTGTGCTGCCTCGATGGCTTCAATGAGACGGTCCATGCTTGCCTGTGCTCCTTACCAACGTGCGGACATGAGACGGGATCCGACGATGGTGGCCATCGGCATGCCGGTGACCTGCCATCCGCCGAACGGGGTGTTGCGTGCCTTGGAACGGAATGCCTCCGGGTCGACGGTCCAGGAACGGCGGGTATCCAGCACCACGAGGTCCACCAGGTCCGCCCCGGGCACGGACCGCAGGTCGAGGACGCGCTTGGCGCCCTGGGCGGGCGCGTGGTCCAGCAAACCGGCGATGTCGGTCGCCTTGTGGCCCATGAGCCGTGCGGGGGCGACCGACATGAGCTCGATGAGCCTGGCGTCGTCGATGGCGCCGGAGTCGACCAATGCCTTGTGGCAGACGGCGTAGGCGCATTCCAGCCCGATGATGCCGTTGGGGGCGTCGAGGAATCCTGCGGCCTTTTCGGCGAGGGTGTGTGGCGCGTGGTCCGTGGCGATGAGGTCCACGGTCCCGTCCGCGACGGCGGCGATGGTGGCTTCGCGGTCCGCGGCGGAACGCAGCGGCGGGTTCATCTTCGCGAGGGTGCCATACCGCAGCAGGTCCTCGTCGCACAACGCCACGTAATGCGGTGCGGTCTCGCAGGTGATGGGCAGCCCCTCCTGCTTGGCCTTCCTGATGGCGTCGAAGGAGATGGCCGTGCTCACGTGCTGGAAGTGGATGTGCACGCCGGTTTCGCGGGCCAGTTCGATGTCCCGCGCCACGATCCGCAGCTCGGTGTCCTCGGGGATGCCGGGCACGCCGAGTCGTTCGGCAACGGGGCCTGCGTTGACCGCACCGGTGTCGTGGTGTTCGCAATGTTCGATGAGGTAGAGTCCGGTCCGCTCGCAGTTGGACAGCACCTGCCGCAGCACCGCTTCGGGGACGGCGGATCCGTCGTCGCTCATGGCGGTGACCGGGTGGGCGATCTGTGCGGCGTCCTTCCCGTCCCCATGATAGGGCAGGTACCACGCCCAGTCCTCCGGGTCGCTGGCTTCGAGACCGGCCCGTCCCTTGGTGGCCGCCACGCACAGTTCGTACCGCACCGGCAGGGTCACCCGGTGGACCTGTTCGTAATGCTGCAGATAGTCGATGACCGTGTCGTACCCTGCATCCAGCACCTCGCCGGCGCCGAGTTCGCCGCGTCGGACGGTCTCGCCGTCCATGGCGGGCACGGTGTTGGGCATGATCAGGACATTCGTGTAGCCGCCGGCCGCCGCCGCGGCACAGCCGGTGACCATGTCCTCCTTGTCGGTCTGCCCCGGGTCACGGAAGTGGACGTGCGGGTCCTCGAGGCCCGGCGCCAAGGTGAGGTCGTCGGCTGCGATGTCCCGGTCGGGGCCCTCGTCGGGGACCACCAGGTCGATGGTCTCCCCCGTGTCCCATACGGTGATGTCGTGGAGGGTCAATGCCATCAGAACTGGGCCTCCTCATCGCAGTAGTCGCAGCGGTACTCCTCGCGTTCGGTGTGCATGAGGTGGAACATCTGGTCGATGCCTCGCTCCGTGGTGGTCACGCAGCGCGGGTTGGCGCAGGTGATGATGTTGACGACGTGTTCAGGCAGGACCGGCCTGAGCTTGTCGACGATCCGTCCGCCACACACGATGCCGACGGTGGCGGTGCGTGCCACCAGGCCGAGCACGTCGAGGTCGATGTCGTCGCTGCCGATGTCCTCGATCTTGATGATGTCCTTGCGTCCGTAGCGTTCGCTGGATGCGTTCATGATCAATGCCAGGCGGGCGCTGGACGGGTCCACGTCGAGGTAGTCGAGGACCTTGAGGGCGCTGCCGGCGGGGACGTGGTCGATGATGATGCCGTTGATGATGCTGGTGACTTCCATGGGTTCAGACCTCCAACGTCCGTGTCTCGAGCGGTTCGTACCCGGGCAGGTCGTCGCCCAGGACCGAGCTTTCCAATGCCATGCGCATGAGCATGCCGTTCCTGACCTGTTCGAAGTAGGCGGCACGCGGGTCGGAGTCGACCTCAGTGGCGATCTCGTTGACGCGCGGCAGGGGGTGTAGGACCGCCATGTCGTCCTTGGCCAGGGAGAGTTTCGTCTCGTCGAGGATGTAGGTGTCGCGCAGGCGCAGGTAGTCGTCCTCGTTGAAGAAGCGTTCCTTCTGCACGCGCGTCATGTACAGCACGTCGAGGTCGCCGATGACCTCGCTGAGGTCGCTGACCTCGACATACGAGCAGGATGGCGTCTGCCTGATGCGGTCGAGGACGTACTGGGGCGTCTTCAGTTCGTTCGGGGAGATGAGCACGAAGCGTACGTTGCCGAAGCGGCACAGTGTCTCGATGAGCGAATGGACGGTGCGTCCGAAGGTGAGGTCTCCGCATAGGCCGACGGTGAGGTCGGTGATGCGGCCGAACCGCGACTGGATCGTGGCGAGGTCGGCGAGGGTCTGCGTGGGATGCATGTGACCGCCGTCGCCGGCGTTGATGACGGGCACCGACGCGGCACGCGACGCGACCAGTGCCGCACCCTCCTTGGGGTGGCGGATGGCGACGACGTCGACGTAGTTGGAGACCGTCTTGAGGGTGTCGCTGATCGATTCGCCCTTGGTGACGGAGGCGAGCTGGGCGCCGGCGAAGCCGATGACCTGGCCGCCGAGCCTGAGCATGGCCGTCTCGAAGCTCAGGCGGGTGCGGGTGCTGGGTTCGTAGAACAGCGTCGCCAGGACGCGACCTTCGCAGGTGTGGGCCACCTGGCGGCGGTGGGCGTCGATGTAGCGGGCCTTGTGGAGCAGGTCCTGGATCTGGGGAACGGACAGGCTGTCCAGGGTGATGACGCTCATCCCGACCATGGAGCGGTCCACGGGAGGCTGTGCATGCATATTCAACGGTGCACCTTTCGTTGGATGTCAAAGGTGGCCATGCGTGTGTGACCTAATCAACGATAACAGCTGCCGGCAACGTGGCAAGCCACGTGCCCGCTATGCGAAGCGTCGGCATCCGTCAGGGGCGTTCCTGCTCGTTGCCGTAGAACAGCCGTTCGGTGACGTCCCTGGCGCGGCGCATCACGGCGAGGATGTCGTTCTCGAAACGCTGGCCGCGGTTGGCGTCGTACCCGAGGTAGACCGCGATGCCGCCGAGCGAGTACACGTCGGTGGGCAGGATGTCGGCCTGGTTGGCCCGGCCACTCCACAGGTAGTTGCCGTTGCGCGCATCGGTGCACATCTGCCATGCCTCGCGCAGGATCGCGGCGTCCTCCCCGTCGATGAGCCCATGGGAGGCCAACGCATCCAGTGCGGCCATGGTCGAGTTGACGCGCAGTTCGGGAATGTCGTGGGCGTACTGGAGCTGCAGGAGCTGCACGGTCCACTCTACGTCGGATAGGCCGCCCTTGCCGAGTTTGAGGTGCCGGTCGCGGCGTACGCCGCGTGGAAGCCGCTCGGCTTCCATGCGTGCCTTGAGACGACGTATCTGCCCCAGTTCCTCCGGCGTGAGCGGCCGGTCCGGGTAGCGCATGGGGTCGGCGATGTTGTCCAGGAAGTCCCATGCCAGTTGCGCGTCCCCCGCGGCATGGCGTGCACGCAGCAGCGCCTGGCGTTCCCACGTGCTGGACCAGCTGCGGTAATACTCCTCGCAGGAGGCGTAGGAGCGGACCATGGGGCCGTTCTTGCCTTCGGGTCGCAGGTCCATGTCGAGTTCGATCTTCGGTTCCAGCGTGACGGGGCCTTGCATGAGGGACCTGAGCTTTTCCTGCACCTTGCGTGCGAACTGGTTCGCCGTGGCTTCGTCGGCGCCGGCAGCCGGCCGGTAGACGATGATGATGTCCGCGTCGGAGCTGAAGTTGACTTCGCGGCCGCCGTAGCGGCCCATGGCGATGATGGTGATGGCGGCGGGCGCCTGCTCGATGCCTGATTCCGTGAGCTGCGCGTCGATGGACCAGCGCAGGGCGGCGTCCAGGATGGCATCGTAGACGTCGGTCATGCCGGTGAGCATGCAGCGGTCGTCGTCCACGCCGCTCATCCATCCCAGGCCGATGCGCTCGATCTCGTGGCGGCGGATGGCCCGCAATGCCGTGGCGCATTCGCGCATGCCCTCGGAGTACCGGCCGGTCACGGCGGCGCACTGCGTGTCGAGCGCCTCGCGCGTGCGGGGCGTCAGGAGGTCGTCGTGACCCAGCCAGGTGATCGATTCGAGGGACTTGTTCAGCGAATCGCCCAGGAAGCGCGAATTGGACAGGACGTGGCACAGGCGCCGGGCCGCGTTGGGTGAGTCCCTCAGGAAGCCGAGGTATTCGTGTTCCTGTCCGAAATGCTCCTCGAGGGTGCGCCAGTACAGCAGTCCCATGTCCGGGTTCTGGCCCTCCCCCAGCCAGCGCAGGACGGCCGGCAGGAGGATGCGGTTGATCTTGGCGGCTCGTGTCACGCCGTCGGTCAGGGCGCGTACATGCCTCAGTGCGGCTTCTGGATCGGCGAAGCCGATGGCCTCGTAGCGTGCCATGGTCGCCTCCGGGGACAGTATGACGCTTTCGTCGGGCTGTGTGGCGCTGATGGGCAGCATGGGCCGGTAGTAGATGTCGTTGTGCAGGTGGCGTACCTGGCGCCGGGTCTCGTCGTAGCGTTCCACCAGCTCCTCGGGCCGCATGGACACGGCGCGGGCGAGCCGGCGCAGTTCCTCGTTGCGGTTGAGTTCGTCCACGCTCACGTTGCGTTTCTTCTCGAGGCCGCCGTCGCTGCCGGGCCCCAGGTCGGGGAACAGGTGGGTGCGCTTGAGCTGCCACATCTGCTGGCGGTGTTCCAGGACGCGTTCGAACCGGTAGTCCCAGCTGAGTTCCTTGGCCTGCCGGCGGGACACGTAGCCGCCTTCGGAGAGTGCCTGCAGCGCGTCCAGCGTGGATCGCACGCGCAGCGACGCATCGGTGCGGCCGTGCACCAGCTGGAGCATCTGCACGGTGAATTCGACGTCGCGCAGTCCCCCGCGACCCAGCTTGATCTCGCGGTCGCGCAGTGCCGGGGCGATCAGCCGTTCCACCCGTTCGCGCATGTTCTGGCAGTCGTTGACGAAGTTCTCCCGTTTGGCGGCCTGCCATACGAAGGAGGATGCCATCTGCATGTACGAGTCGCCGAGCGCGGCATCGCCGGCGACGGCACGGGCCTTGAGCAGCGCCTGGAACTCCCAGTTCTCCGACCACTGCCCGTAGTAGGCACGGTGGGCTTCCAGGCGGCGCACGAGCGGACCGTCCTTGCCTTCGGGCCGCAGCGCGGTGTCGATGGACCACAGTGCCGGCTCCGTGGTGCCGGCGATGACCGACTGGCAGACCTTCTGCAGGACGGTGGCCATCTTCGTGCCTATGCGGGTGAGCCGTTCGTCGCCGATGGACGGCTCGGACTGACCGCCGACGGTGTCCATGGTGGGTTCAACCACGTAGATGAGGTCCACGTCGGACACGTAGTTGAGTTCCTGGGCCCCCAGCTTGCCCATGCCGATGACTGCGAAACGGACCTTGCCGCTTTCCGGCACCTCCCGGCGTGCGATGGCCAGGGCGCCTTCCAGCGCGGCGTCGGCGATGTCGGACAGGGCGCGGCTGATGGCGGGCTGCACGGCGATCGGGTCGACGGCGGTGACGTCTGCCGCCATGATGGCCGCCAGCTGGTTGCGGTAGGTGCGCCGCAACGCGTTCGTACCGGTCGCCAGGTCCCGGGTCGCGACAGGTCTTCCCTCGTCCTCCGTCACGCCGATGGCATCCAGCATGGCGCGGATCCGCTCCTGCCTGGTGGGCTGCAACGCCTGCCCGGGATCGCCGGTGGCCGCCTCGATCAGGGACGGCCGGGTGCGCATGAGCATGCCCATGGCGTTGGAGGCGCCCAGCGTGGCCAGGAGGCGCCCCGTGCGGTCCCCGTCCGTCAGGTAGTCGCGCAGCGGATGGCCGTACTGGGTGTATTGGCTGCGGATGTCCACGAAGCGGGACAGGGCGGCGTCCGGGTCCGCCACCTGCGCCAGCTGCTCCAGCATCCCGCGCAGCTGGCCGTCCGTGACGCCGTCATCGGACAGGCCCTGCAGCAGTTGTCTGGAACGGCTGATCTCCTGCATGCCGGCATGGATGATCTCGCGCGTGGTGATGGAAGTCGTGCCTTGTTGGTCCATACGCGACTACAGTACCGTGTTTTCCTGACGCCGGGAAGCCACTGCCCACCTACGCCTGGTCGAAGAGGGACCGTACGTTCGCCCAGATGCGCCGGCTCACGCAGGGACGGTTCATGGTGTACAGGTGCACGCCGTCCACGCCGTTGGCCACGAGGTTGCCGATCTGCTGGGAGGCGTAGAGGATGCCGGCGTCCTTGAGCGTGGCCGGCTCGTCGGCCCACCGTTCCAGCATGCGCGCCAGTGCCGGCGGGATCCGCGACTGGCACATGTTGGCCATGCGCAGGACGGAGCGCTGGTTGGTGACGGGCATGATGCCGGCCTCGATGGGCACGTCCACGCCGGCGGCCACGGCAAGGTCGCGGAAGCGCAGGAAGTCCTCGTTGTCGTAGAACAGCTGCGAGATCAGGTGCGTGCAGCCAGCGTCGACCTTGCGTTTGAGGTTGTCCACGTCCTCCTGGAGGGTGGCTGCCTGCGGATGCTTCTCCGGGTAGCAGGCGCCGTACACCTTCATGTCCGGACGGTGTTCCCGGATGAAGGAGGTCAGGTCGCTGGCATGGGCGAAGACGCCTGCGGGTTCGCGCTCCGGGTCGCGGTCGCCCCGCAGGGCGAGGATGCCGCTGACCTTGGCCTGGTCGAACATGTCGAGGGCTTCGAGCGCCGCGTCCTCGTCCAGGTACTGGGCGGTCAGGTGCGCCACCGCGTCGATGCCGTACTCGCTGCGCACCGTATGGGCGATGCGTGCCGTGGCGGTGCGGTCCGCGCTCCTGCCGGTGCCGTAGGTCACGGAGATGAAGGCCGGCTTGAGGCCCTGCAGGCCGTCGAGGGTGTCGTAGATGGTGCCTACGGGGGCGGTGCGTTTCGGCGGGAAGATCTCGAGGGAGAAGATGGGCATGGCGTTCCTCCGGCAGTGTGGCATGGGGTATGGCGATGCCGGCGTGGCGGCATGCAGTGCCGCCACGCCGGTCCTCACCGGGTGGATGACGACGGTTACAGGCGTTCGCGCACGATCTTCGTGGCTTCGACCATGCGTTCCAGGCTGGGCCAGGTCTCCTCGTTGCCGCGGGTCTTGAGACCGCAGTCGGGGTTGACCCACACCTTGGAGACGTCCATCTTGTCCAGGATCTCGCCGAGCCGTGCCACCAGCTCCTCGGTGGAGGGCACGCGGGGCGAGTGGATGTCATAGACGCCGGGGCCGGCTTCGGTCTCGAACCGGGCGTCATGGATGGCGTCCAGCACCACCAGGTCGCCGCGGGAGGCCTCGAAGGAGATGACGTCCGCGTCCATGGCGTCGATGTCCTCGATGATGTCGTTGAACTCGGAGTAGCACATGTGCGTGTGGATCTGCGTGGTGGGCTTGACGGCGGAGTGCACCAGGCGGAAGGCGGGGATGGCCCAGTCCAGGTACTTGGCGTGCCAGTCGGAGCGGCGCAGCGGCAGCTTCTCACGCAAGGCGGCCTCGTCGATCTGGATGACGGGGATGCCGGCAGCCTCCAGGTCCAGCACTTCGTCGCGGATGGCCAGCGCCAGCTGCTGCGTCTGCTCTTCATGGGTGATGTCTTCGCGCGGCCAGGACCAGTTGAGGATGGTCACCGGGCCGGTGAGCATGCCCTTCATGGGCTTGGACGTACGGGACTGGGCGTAGGAGCTCCACTGCACGGTGATGGGACGTGCGCGGGACACGTCGCCCCAGACCAGCGGCGGCTTGACGCACCGGGTGCCGTAGGACTGCACCCAGGCGTTCTTGGTGAACAGGAAGCCGTTGAGGTTCTGGCCGAAGTATTCGACCATGTCGTTGCGTTCGAATTCGCCGTGTACCAGCACGTCCAGGCCGATCTGCTCCTGGTGGCGGATTACCTCGTCGATCTGGTTCCTGATGAACTCGTCGTACTGGTCCTGGCTGATCTCGCCCTTGCGCAGGCGGGCGCGCTCGGCACGCACTTCGCGCGTCTGCGGGAACGAGCCGATGGTCGTGGTGGGCAGCGGCGGCAGCTCCAGGGTCTCGTGCTGGAGTTTCTGGCGTTCAGCACGGGCCGGATGGCGGGTAAAATCCTCCTGCCCCAGGGCGGCGACGCGGTCGGCGACTTCCTGGTCGCGCGCCACGCGGCTGCCGTCGAAGAGCAGCTGGTTGGCCTTGAGGATGTCGGACGCCTTGAGGGCGTCGTCGTTCAGGTCGACCAGGTCGGCGATCTGGCGTACTTCCTCCAGCTTCTCCAGGGCGAAGGCCAGGTGCCTGAGCACGTCCTGGCCGAGCTGCTCCTCCCCTGCCGTGCTGAAGGGCACGTGCAGCAGCGAGCATGCCGAGGCGACCGCCACCTTGTCGGTGGTCTGCCGGAGCGCCTGGACGAGGGCGATACTGCGCGCATAGTCGTTGCGCCAGATGTTGCGGCCGTTGACCACGCCGGCGAACAGGGTGGTCGCCTCGGCCACGCCGTAGCGGTCGACTGCGGCGAGGTTCTCCTCGCGTCCCTCCACCAGGTCGAGTCCCACGCCGTCGAAGGCGAACAGGTTGACGGTCTCGTACACGTCGGCGATGTTGCCGAAATAGGTGTTGAGCAGGATCCTGATGCGGCCCTGGCGTGCCGGCAGGATGCGCGAGTACAGGGACTTGAACAGCTTGATGTCCGCCTCGGTCTTGTCCATGACCAGGGAGGGCTCGTCGAACTGGATCCACTGCGCACCCAGCGGGATGAACCTGGAGACCACCTGTGCATACACGCCGGCCACCGCGTCGATGAGTCCCTCGTCGATGGTGAGCTCCTGCGCATCGGTGGTGCGGGCCAGCTTGAGGAAGGTGTAGGGGCCGATGAGCACCGGCTTGGTTTCGATGCCCAGCTTCTCCTTGGCCTCGGTGTACTCGTCGAAGGGCTTGGTGCTGCCCAGCTTCACCTCGGTGGAAACGTCGAATTCCGGCACCAGGTAGTGGTAGTTCGTGGTGAACCACTTCTTCATGGGCAGTGCGGTCACGTCGCCGCGCTCCCCCTGGTAGCCGCGGGCCATGGCGAAGAGCGTCTCCTCGGGATTGTCGAAGCCGAGCCGACGGTAGCGTGACGGGATCACGTTCAGCAGGATCGCGGTGTCGAGCATCTGGTCGTACAGCGAGAAGTCGTTGCTGGGAATGAGGTCGATGCCGGCGGCCTGTTCGAGCTTCCAGTGGCTTTCACGCAGCTCGGCGCCCACCCGGCGCACATCGTCAAGGCTTGCGTTGCCCTTCCAATACGCCTCGATGATCTTCTTGAGCTCGCGGTTGCGGCCGATGCGCGGGAAACCGGAGATGGACGTGGGAACGCTCATGAATTCCTCCATGACTGGGTACGTGTATGCAACGCGACTCACAGTAGCAGGATTCGTGCGTACAAACCGTATGATTCCACCAATCCGTCATAGCGGTTTCCGAAGCGTGGCCATAAACGCAGCTTATAGCCGCCCATCCCGTCATCAGTTGGACCTATGACTCAGAGATCCTTCGGGTTGAGCAGGCCGATGAGGTCCGCGTCATGGGTGTCCCACTTGCGCAGGGGCGCATTCGAGCCGAACACGGCCACGGTGGCGGTGCCCATGCCCAGGTTGAGCAGGTCGAGGTTCTCCTGTGCGGACTGCTTGCCCGCCAGCCATTGGCAGGCCATGGACACGGTCGGCTCGTGGCCGATGACCATGAGGACACGACGCTTGTCCTTGCAGGATCCCAAGGCGTCGAAGACGGCCTGCATGCCGTCGTCGTAGAGCGCCTTGACGTAGCTGACCTTCGGCCCGTCCCCGAACACCTTGAGCATGCGTTCGCAGGTCTGGCGGGCGCGCACGGCATTCGAGCAGTCGATCTGGTCGGGCACCAGGTTCATCGCCTCCAACGCCTTGGCGACTTTCTTGGCCTGCTTGAGCCCCTTGTCCTGCAGTTCACGTTCGAAGTCGCCATGCGCGTTGAAGGCTTCGGTCTTGGCATGGCGCATCACCAGGAGGACGTATTTGTATCCCTTTGCCTGCTTGGCGATTTTCTTGAGTTGGTTGGCCATGACCTTGCACTTTCTTGTCGTCGGGATTGATGCCGCACCACGCATGGATTGCGGGGCATGCGGCCCATTATAGGTGCCGTCCGCGCCGCGCACGCCCTTTTTGCGTCCCACGGCTGAGGACGTACATCTTCCTTACTGTCCCAAGGCTCCGACCTGGGCGTCGAGGTCGCGCAGGACCTTGCGCAGCTTGCGGTCGGAGATGTCACGCAGTTCGAGTTCCTCGAGCTCGTCGGCACGCTGCTCGGCACTCAGCTCGTCGATGTCGGTGGTGGTGTCCTTGGTGGGCCGTTCGCGCTTGCGCAACGCCTCGTAGCCGGGCGCCATGGCCCGTGCGATGACCAGGAAGCCGGTGTGCCCGATCATCTGGTGGTCGGGGCGCACCGCAAGCCCTTGCGCCTTCCAGGAGCGCTCCATGGTTTCCTGCACCATGGGTTCGGTCCACTGCCCCGACTCCCGCAGTGCCTCGGCAAGGCGGCTCAGCTGCGTGGTGGTGGTGACGTAGGCGGTGAGCACGCCGCCGGGGGCGATGACCCTCCATGCCTGTTCGAGCCGGTTCCATGGGTCGAGCATGTCCAGCACGATGCGGTCGAAATGATGTTCCGGAAGCCCGGCGGCCACGGAGTCGAAGTCCCCCGTGCGCAGGTCCCACCACTGCGGGCGCTGCCCGAAGTAGATGGCGGCGTTGGCTTCGGCCACCTTCGCGAACTCGGGACGCAGCTCGATGGTGGTCAGTTCGCCTTCCGGCGAGACGGCATCCAACAGGTTCATGCTCATGGCGCCGGAGCCTGCGCCGGATTCCAGCACCCGCATGCCGGTGCGGATGTCCCCCAGCTGGATGACCTGCGCGATGTCCTTGGGGTACATGATCTGCGCACCGCGTGGCATGGACAGCACGTAGTCCGCCAAGCGCGGCCGCATGACGGTGAATTCCCAGCCTCCGATGGCGCGCGACCCCTTCCACGGCTTGTTGGCGTCACGTTCGGGATGCTGTCGGTTGAACTGGTCCTCCCGCTTGGCGGTGACGGTGGTGACCACGCTGCCTTCGCTGCTGCCGATCACCGCATCATGCAGGATGATGCCGTGCGAGGTCTGCGTGACCTGCCCGGCGCGCAGCTGGTCCGTGATCTTGTTGCCTTTGCGGTCCGTGAACTGGACCTTCTCCCCCGCCTGTAGCGGTCCTCGACGCATGCGAGCGCTCCTTGTTCTGCCGGCTGTTGGTTGTGAGGTGCCCCGTGTGGGGTGTGTGTCCACTGTACACGATTGGCTGCCTGTGGGGTTGGTGTAGGCTGGTGTGCCGAGTCGTATCGTGAAGCGTGTTCCCCTCGGCGTTTGTGGTGCGTGTCGCGTTTTCCGTGTTTGTGGGAAAGGTGTTGCCGTGGTGGAAGTGCGTCATCGTCGTGTGGAGCTTATTGAGCTGTTCTATGACTTGATTTACGTGTATGCGATTGCCCGGTTGACGGAGTCGGTGGTGGATGCCCGTTCGTTGGAGGCGGGTGAGTTGGCGCGGTATGTGTTGGCTGCGTTCATCATTTTGCAGTCGTGGTTGTATTTGACGAATTACGTGAACAGGTATGCGTAGTGGTCGTGGTGGGAGTATGGGTTGACTGCAGCGAATATGGTTGCGGCGACGTATATGGCGAATACGTTGACTGTCGGCTGGTTGCAGGCGCCGGTGGCGTTCAGTGCCTCAATGCTGGTGATGCTGCTGTGTGTGGGTGTGATGTATGTGGTGCGTGCCTGGAGGGGCGGTGCCCGGGCTGCGGCTGCGCGCAATTCGCTGGTGATATTGGCGGTGGTGTGTGCCTTGTATGCGGCGGCGTGACTGTGTGCGTTGGCGGGTGCGCAGTCTGTCGTGTTCTGGCTTGACTTGGTGGCGGTGTTGGCCGGCGCTTTCCTGCTGTTTGGGCTGCGGGGGCATTTTGATGTGTCGGTGATCAGTTTTCCGCATTTGACGGAGCGTTTCGAGTTGTTGACCATTCTCACGTTTGGTGAGGGCGTGGTGGGTACTGCGGGGTATTTCGACGTGTCTCGTTTGACGGTGGATGCCGTGTTGGTGATGGTGTTGTTGTTGGTGATGTTCGGCTGTTATGTGCTGCAGTTGCATGTGTTGTGTGACCATGAGCGTGTGACGCGTTCGTTGTTGCTCATGTTCAGTCATTATTTCATCGTGATTGCGGTGAACATGGTGACGGTGTCCTTGGAGTTGTTGGAGCATGGCGGCGGGTTGTCGCGTGGTGGCGTGGTGCCGTGCGTCGGTGACTGGCGTGCTGGTGGGTGCGTTGGTTGCCGTGGCGTGTAATTTCGGCATGCTTGAACGTAAGCGTCGCGGCATGGCCCTAGAACGGCAGGAGCGGTGATTCCTGTCTGCCCGAGGGGCATGCCGGTTGTCGTGTTCAGTCCGTGTCGATGATGTGTTCGATGCGTTGTGCGCCGACGCGCGCCTGGTCGGTGAGGAGTTTGGCTTGGCGACGTGTGGTGCCGTCGGTAGCGAGGTCGGCTGCGGTGAGTGCGGCGTCGAGGGCTTGCACGTAGCAGTGGAGTGCTTCGGCTTCGTTGGTGTAGGTGCGTTTGAAGAATGCCGAGTGTGTTTCCTTGGCTTTGGTTTCCCAGATGCGGGCGATGCGCAGGCAGATGTCGGCGTCGCGCAGGAGGTCGGCTGCGGTGGGCGTGTCGTGTTCGGCGCGCAGTGACGTGCGTGCTTCCTCGTAGCAGTCGATGGCTTCGTCGAGGTCTTTGTCCACGCCGTTTCCGGTGAGGTAGCGTTGTGCTTCGTCGACGAGTTCGTCGCTGCTGGGCAGGTCGTCCTCGTCGCCGGCGACGGCGTCCATCAGGGCGTCGAGGCCGTCGAGTTGTTCGATCCACTGGTCGGGCAGTTCGCCGGCTGGCTGTCCCAGGTAGCGCAGTCCGGCGCACATGCCGGCGATGGTGGCGGCTTGGGTGACGTGGCCGCCGAGGTTGGCGGCGGCGCAGATGCAGTCGGCTGCGCTGTGCGTGGTGGCCAGGCACCACAGGGCCGCTTCGAGCGTGTGTTCGGCGGTGCCGTCAGCGTGGACCTGGCTGCGTGGCTGGCTGGCCAGGTCGCCGTAGCCGTAGTTGTCCATGATGTCGTCCGGATCGTCGCCTTGGGCCAGTGCGCGCAGGATGTCCACGAGTCGGATGGCGGCGTCGGCGCAGGCGCCGTCGGGGTCGGTGATGGCGCATGCCTGCGTGATCTGCTGGTCGTCGGCATTGAACAGGAAGAAGGGTGCCACGCGGATCAGGCAGTCGCTTTGGGTCAGGTTCGACAGTCCGTCGGCGCATGGTTCGCCGTCGGCGGTGGTGGTGCCGTACTGCATGCAGTCGTCGAGCGCGTCCTTGAGCTCGTCGGCGGTGGGGTTGGGGTCGTCGATGAGGGTGGCGATGGTGGTGAGCATGGCTGCGACGCTCGGCCCGTAGGGCAGCGTGGTGTCGGCCGGCATGCCGGGGCAGGTGTAGCTGTCGCGTCGACGCCCCTGGTAGGGGGTGGCGACCGCGTTGCCGACGGCTGCGGTGGTGAGGGTGTCCATGATGATGTCGAGGAGGCGTGCGGCGAGGTCGTGGCGGTGTTGTTCCTGCCGGTCGAGCCACGTGTCGAAGTCGTCGAGTGTGGGGGTCGGATCCTCGGCCATGGATGGGTACTCCGTTCTGTATGCCTGTACGGTGCCGGTCTGGTCGTGACCCATGGTAGTGCACCGGCCGGCGTAGTGACGTGTCCGTCCCATCTATGGGACCGGCCGGCGGCGGCATCCTAGGGCGAACTTACACTAACTGGTTTCCGTGTCCATGTCCGTCTCGATGCGATGTACCTGGCCTTCGCACGAACCATACCGTGCCCACCGCCTCCCAGACACACCACCACGGATAGATCGATGGCCAAGCACGTTCCGGATACCGCAACAATCCGTCTGCCCGGGCCAGCACACCCGGCAACCCGGGCGTCCACGACCGAAAGCGCAAGGCAGCCGGCGGAGGATATGCCCGGGGTTTGGCGCAAACCCGTAAAGATTCGCCGTAACGAGATGCCGGGACGACAGATCCCTACGGGACCGGGCAGGTTCCCGTATAAATTCGTCGTGAAGACGGACCAGAACGACGAATCCTTACAGAACCCGGCACGTCCCCGTAAGGATTCGCCGCAACGACGGACCGGGGTGACGAATCCTTACGGAGTCGTGCAGGTTCCCGTAGGGATCCACCGGAGGGATCCCTTGTTTTCCGTGGTATTTCCAAGGCGGACTTGCACTGACTGGCTTTCATGTCCAGCTTGGGAAAGGACGGGCACGGTTCATGCCGTCAGGGGTGTTCAAGCTCAAACCGAACAACAGGGGCCCGCGCCTTTCCACGGCACCACGCCCACGTTTGCGCCACCCGTGCTGCCCGAACACCACCAACAGCCACAACGACCGTAATGCAAATCCGCCCTAGAGGCCCAGCAGCATCTTCGTGCCAAAGAACACGATGACGCAGCCCAGGAGGATGCCCAGGGGCGGTCATGGCGACGGATGTCGAGGCGGGCGAGCGGGAGCGGGGGTGAGGACTCTGCCGATGACGGCGCCGACCGTGAGGGTGGCGCCGACCTGCCAGGCTATGGTGGAGGCCAGCAGATGGGTGGTGAAGCCCACGGCGGACATGACGGCTAGTACGACCGTGGTGGTGCCTCCGGACAGTCCGCCGACACCGACCATGAGTCCGCTCAGCACGCCGAACAGGGAGGCACCGGCCGGATGCGTGTCGGCACGGTCCCCTTCGGCGGCCTTGCGGCGCAGGTTGCAGATCAGGACGAGGGCGCCCATGACGAGAATGCCCCTCCACCGCCGACCAAGCTGACGAAGGCGCCGATGAGGATCCCGGGCAGGATGTTGATCATCGACGCCTCCTTGGTCGCGGTTCCGTGGTGGCCACGGGGACGCTCAGCGTTGCGCCAGGACGGCATTCATGCGTTCGACGCCCTTGCTGGCACGGTTGGCGATGTCGGTCGCCTCCTTGGCTTCCTCGCCGTCCAGGCCGAGCTTGAGCGCATCGCCGGCTGCCTGGTAGGCGGTGGCGTAGTTGTCGCGCGCATCGGTCTCCTGCTGCCAAGTACGCTTGGCGAATGCGGAACGGGGCAGCTTGGAAATGCTCTCGTGCACGATGCCGATGCGCTCGTGCAGCGCGGCGACGAGAAGCACGGCCTGCGGATTGTCCGCAGTGGCATGGTTGAACACGATGCTCACCGCGTTGCGGTACAGTTCCAACGCCTTCTCGTAGCCATCCCTGCCGGATGCGCCCTCGCGCATGAGGTCACCCTCACGCATGAGCTTCTCGGGGTCGCCCTCGTCGTTGGCGGTGCCTGCGATGACCTGCGGGAACCATTGCGCGCCGGGCATGCTCGTCCAATCGGCGGGGATGCCCTCGTCGAGCTCGTCGTCGAACAGGTAGACGATGCCGGCGAGCGCGCCGGCCACTGCGGCGGTCCATGCGGTCTTGCCGCCGAGGTTGACGGCGGTCAGGACACAGTCGTCGTAGGCGTCGGTGGTCGACATGCACCACAGGGCTGCTTCGAGGATGTCCTTGGTGGTGCCGCCGTCGGTGATGATGGTGTCGGTGCCACGCTCCCAGATGCGGTCGTAGCCGTGGCCGGTGAGGGTTTCGCGTACGGGGTTGCCGAGCATGAGGTCGCGTAGGATGTGCACGAAGCGTACGCAGGCCAGTTCGGTGTCCTGGTCGGCGGGTGCGAGGGATGCGATGGCGCGCACCTGTTCGTCGTCGATGCCGAACATGGCGCAGGGTGCGACGCGCAGTAGGGCGCCGCTGTCCATGTCGTCGGCGTCGGTGTTCTCTTCAAAGGCGCGGGCCAGGTCCTTGGCGCCGAAGGGAGGCACCAGGTTGGGCGTGTAGTCGCCGCCGGCCAGACACATGGCGTACCGGTCGAGCATGTCCTTGAGGTCGACCTGCACGTCGTGGCTGGTCAGGGAGTCGAAGGTGGCGAGCATGAGTGCGGTGCGTGCCGAGTACATGCGCTTGGCGGGTGGCGTGTCCATGCCGGTGCAGGTGAAGGTGCCGCGCTGCTTGCCATGGTAGGGCTGGCCGAGGATGCTGCCGACCGCTGCCCCGTAGAGCAGGCCGAGCGAGTAGTGGATGTAGGCGTGTGCCTGGTCGTCCTCGAGGATGGTGCCGTCGTCGGCAAGCATCGCGGACAATGCGGTCGAATCAGTGGTCTTGGCCATGTTCCCTCCGTTGGCTGTCTCTTGGGATCATGACCTGAGTCTAGTCGGCGTTGTCTGATTCAGCCGAGACGCGAATCGGCATTGTCTGCGAGGAGTCGTTCGATGCTGCCGATCCTGCGGGCCACGGTGGCGTCGACGAAGGGCAGGATTGCCAGGATGGCGGCGGTCTTGTGCCTGGGGGTGCGGCAGAATGCGGCCACGCGTTCCTCGTCGAGGCTGCCTTGGTCGCGCAAACCGTCCAGGGTGCGCAGTTCGGACGGTTTGAAATGGTTGCCTTCGTGCAGTGCCTGCCAGGTGGTGTCGGCGCCCAGGGCGTGCACGTATTCGCCTTCCAGGTCGGGGTGGCTGACATGCACGTGATGCTCGGCCAGCCGGTCGACGGTGGTGTGCAACTGTGAGGCGGTGGTGTCGGCGGCGTCCGCGTCGATGAGCTGGACCATGGGGATGCGGTAGCCGTGGTCGCCCAGCAGGCGACGCCATGCGTCCATGTTGCCCCAGCCGTCGGCTTGCAGGAGCGTGGTGCCGGACGCGTCCAGGCTGCGGCCGGTCACGTCGGCGCACCGTTCCACCAGGATGCGGTCCGTGACGCCTTCGACGACGATGACCCGGTTCGCGGTCAACGGTTCGATGCGGCTGCCGTCCCACAGGTGCAGCATGGTGCGTGCGTCATCGTCGAGGAAGTCACGGTCGGGTTGTACGCAGTGGCCGTCGGCGCGGATGACGGTCACCTGGTCGGGGTCGAAGGCGCTGATGATGTCCGGCGCATGCGTGGCGATGATCTTCTGCGAGCGCCCTTGGGCGAGGAGCCTGGCGAGGTTGCGTTGGCTGGCGGGGTGCAGGTGTGTTTCGGGTTCGTCGATGCCGATGAGTTGCGTGTCCCGGTCCAGGGCGTCCAGCAGGGTGATGGCCACGCCGGTGCGCATGCCGCTGGATTGTGCCCACAGGTTGCGTGGACGGCCCTTGCGGTGCAGTTCGAGGGTGAGGTGTTCCAGGAGGTTGCCGACGCTGAAGGCGAGGTTGTTGCGTTGGAAGCGTCCGGGCAGTGCGGCGGTAAGCTGTTCGGCGATCCTGTCGCGCAGCTGGTTCAGTTGCGGCGTGTTGGCGAGCGCCTGGTCGGCTTGTGTGCTGATGGGTTCGAGGCGCCGTGGCAGGTCGTCGAGGTCGAGGTCGTCCAGGAGTCGGTCGGTCATGTGTCGGGTGGTGTCGGGGTCAGTCGGGTCGAACATGGTCCAGCCGATGGCGTGCAGTCGCGGCACGGTCATGTCGGTGCCGTCGATGGTGCGTCGAATGGTCAGGGTCTGTCCGTCGTCGTGCATGGTGGCGGTCAGGGTGACGTGCATGGTCGTGGCGTGGCCGGCCAGGCCGAACAGGGTGCGCCGGTCGGGGTCGAGGTCGGTGAAGGTTGCTTCGATGCGCAGTGGCTGGTGCGGGTCTCGTAGGTCGCCGGCGCTGATGTCGGCGTACAGGGTGGCGGTGTCGGCGCCCAGGAGCAGGTCGAGGCAGCGCAGCAGGGAGCTTTTGCCTGAGTCGTTGGTGCCGACGAGTACCAGGTGGCGGCGTATGTCGAGGTGGCAGTCGGCGACGCGGGTGTGGTTGTCGATGGTCAGGTCGGTCAGGCGCATGGTGGTTCCCTTCCCCGCCACGTCGTCATGGCGGAATCAGGGATCATTCTAGTCGTGCAGTCGTCCCTGGTCAGCGATCCTCGGCCACCTGGTTCACTGCGTTGGCGAAGTTCAGGGCGCCGGCGACATGCTTGCGGTCAACGTGAGCCACCCACGCAAAATCAGGACCCTGCACTGCCACGTAGGCGTCGCCGCCCTTGAGCTTGGGCACGGCCAGGGCGAAGACACCCAGGGCCAGCAGGCGGGTGAAGGCCACGCGGGATTGCAGGACCGCACCGTCCTCCACGCTCACGTGCACACCGTCCAGGCTGTGGGTCTCCCCATGACACGTAATCGTGCGCTTGGTCGGCTCAAAGGTCATCGACATGCCGTCGTCGCCGACAAAACCCAATGCGCCGCTCAGGGCGATGCAGCAGTTGCGCATGATGCGCTGCCATGACGCGCGTCGCGTCACCATGGCGTCGTCTTCGGGTGGTAACGGTACCGGAACCAGTGGCAGGGCGTTCCGTATGGCGTCGACCACGGGATCGATAGCTTGCCTTGGCCCGGCCGGTCAGGTCGGCGAGCGTCGCGTTGTCGGGTGGCGGCGCGGTGGGTTTGGCGACCTGGTTGGTGCCGTATTGGCTGAAGGCGTCACGGACGGTGGGGATGACGGGGCCGCAGACGGCCGCTTCGATGGTGTCGTCGAACAGTGGCCGGCCGGTACGCCGCAATGCTTCGACCTGGGTGAAGTAGACGAGCTTGTTGATGCGCCGGTTGGTCAACGGTATCCGGGTGCCGTGGGCGGCAAGCAGCTGGTTGGCGACGTCGATGGCGTGCATGGGCGGCCCTCCTTTCCTGGCGACGGCTCCTCTCCCCCACGCTACGCGCGCGTCTGACATCGAGGTCAGGGGCGCGCCCAGGCTGCCCAGCGTCCGCCGTCGTGGTGGACGGTCAGGTCCAGGCCGAACAGTGCGGACAGGCGTGCGGAGGTGAAGCCGTGGTCCAGGTCGCCGGCGTATACGATGGTGCCGGGTGCGGGGTCGGTGCCGGCGACACGGTTGGCCATGGCGTCGGCTTCGTTGCCTTGGGTGCGGCCCATGATGGCCACGTGGTCGAAGCCGGCGGGGATTTCCTCGAGGCGATGCGTGACCACGACCACGGTGCGCCCGTCGCCCTGGGTGCCCAGCTGGTCCAGGGCGTGCAGGGTGGTTTCGCGTCCGCCCAGGTCCAGTCCGGTGGTGGGTTCGTCCAGGATCAGCAGGTCCGCGTCCGCCATGAGCGCCCGGCAGATCATGACGCGGGTGCGTTCCCCTTCGGACAGGTTCGCCATCTGCTTGCCGATGAGGTATTCGATGCCGAAACGACGCATGAGCAGACGCGCCTGCGCATAGTCGTCCTCGCCGTACGTGTCCTTCCAGCGGCCGGTGGTGGCGGTCAGTGCGGTGACTACCGCGTCGAGGGGATCCTCGAAAGCGGGCAGGGAGCGTTGCAGTTCCGCCGAGCACAGGCCGATGCGGTGCCGGTAGGAGAACACGTTGACCTTGCCCAGGCGGTTGCCGAGGATGTCCACGGTGCCTTGGGAGGGGAAACCGCGTGAGCTCATCATCCGTACGAGGCTGGATTTGCCGATGCCATTGGGGCCGAACAGGATCCATTTCCCGCCGCGTGGCACGGTGAGGTTCACGTCGGTGAGGATCGTGCGCCCGTAGCGGCGCAGTTCCACGCCGTCCAGCCGCAATGCGGGTGTCATGTCGTCCATGCTGCTCCTTCGTTCCGCCGGTCTCCGAGATGTCGTTGGCGACCACCGTAGCGTGCCGGCGTCGTCGCGGGCCGTCGCGGGCCCATCATGCGGTCATTGGCATGGCGCATAGTTCATGCTGCGCGTTCCGTCGGGCGGGTTCCCCTCACCGCGTATTTGCGTCGTCGTCCGTGGGGGCCGGGCTTATGGTTGGGGCATGAGTGAACATAACGCCATTCGCCTGGCCAAAGACGACACCGCCCCCAATTTCGAACTCGAATCCGACGAGTACAAGCACTACGCGCTCGCGGACTTCAAGCACAAGAACGTCGTGCTCTACTTCTACCCGAAGGCCATGAGCTCGATCTGCACCGTGGAGGCTTGTGCCTTCCGTGACAACCTCAACCGTCTTGAGGACGAGAACACCGTCGTCATCGGCGTCTCCGGCGACGACATCCCCGCACTGCAGGAGTTCCGTGAGAAGGACGACATCAACTTCGTCCTGCTGAGCGATCCCGAGTACGAGGCGCACAAGCTGTACGGCACCGTAACCGAGTCCGAGAAGGACGGCAAGCGCGAGTACTCCCCCATCCGTTCCACCTTCGTCATCGACGGCGAGGGCAAGATCGCCTACGCCGACTATGACGTGAACGTCAGCGGCCAGGTCGAGCGCATCCTCGCCGAGGTCGCCAAGCTCAAGTAAGCATTTCCCGACAACGACCCGGGGAGGCGCATCCGCAATGGGATGCGCCTCCCCCTTTTTCTTCCCGGCCGGGCCCTGACGCAACGAGGGGCCTGTCCCACGATCGGATGGGACAGGCCCCTCGTCCATGGGACCTTGGGGTCACGGTGGCTCACACGGCCGTGCCGTTCTGGTCGAGGTTCGGGTTGTTCCTGGGGTTGCCGGACACGAAGAACAGGCTGAGCACGCCCACCGCCAGCGCGGCCACCACCGTGATGATCGCCCACAGGGGACGCTGCGGCAGCCACATGATCACGAAGAACGCGATGGCCGCCACGACGATGAGGATCCATGCGAACAGGCGGAACCAGTTACGCACCGAGTGGGGTGCGTGGATGACCGACGGCGGGTCGAAATCGTTCGGGTCGGTGCCCATCGCGATTTCCTCGTACTTCTTGAGCTCACTGCTCGTCGGCTTCCACGGTCCCTTGCGGCCTTCCTTGAGGCGCAGCGACCTGTCCTGCAGCGACGCCTCGTCAATCATGCCGCCATGGCTGCGGCTGCCGGCCTGCGGGGCGCCGCCCTTTGCGCGGCGCTGTGCACGGTTTGCCATTCGATTTCTCCTTCATGAGCGTGTCCAGACACAACTGCCGACCACTGTAGCGCAACCGACCCACTTTGCCCATAGGCAACCAAGGGGTATCTCAGCGGCGCGGCAGGGCCATGGGACGTTGCGAGGCGACGATCGGCGCAGGCAGTTCCGTGGCGCCGGTCAGGTAGCGGTCGACCGCAGCCGCACAGGAGCGGCCCTCCGCAATCGCCCACACCACCAGCGACTGGCCACGTCCCGCGTCTCCGCACACGAACACGCCGTCACGGCTCGTGGCATACGAGTCGTCGCGTGCCACATTGCCCCGTCCGTCGAGTTCCACCGGCAACTGTTCGAGCAGGGTGTCGGTGTCCGGGTGCAGGAAGCCCACGGAGATGAGCACCAGGTCGGCCGGCAGCACGCGTTCGGTGCCCGGCTGGCGGGTGAAGGGGCCGTCGTCGCCGGGGGCGACGGACACGACCTTCAGTCCGGTCACGTGGCCGTGCTCGTCGGCGACGAAGCCCTCGGTCTGCGTGCCCGTTTCGATGCTGACCTTCGCCTCCTGCTCCGGAGTGCCCACGAAGTTGACCGAATCCGTGTTGTACACGTACTCGCCGCCCTCCTCCATGGAGCTCGTCTTCTGGTAGAGGCGTGCGAAGGTGGGCCACGGCTGGCTGTCCGGGCGCGAGGTCGGCTCCTGGGGCATGATCTGCAATACGGTGACGTCCTTGGCGCCCTGGCGGATGGAGGTGCCCAGGCAGTCGGAGCCCGTGTCGCCGCCGCCGATGATCACCACGTGCTTGTCCTTGGCGGTCAGGTCGTGCACCGGCTTCTTGCCGTAGATGCGCCGTGTGGCGTCCGGCAGGAATTCCATGGCGAAATGGATGCCGTCGAGTTCACGGCCGGGGAGCTTCATGTCACGCGGCACGGTAGAGCCGATGGCGACGACCACGGCGTCGTAGCGCGACTGCAGTTCGTCCCAGCTGATGTCCTTGCCGACCTCCACGTTCGTGCGGAATCGGGTGCCCTCGGCTTCCATCTGCGCCACGCGGCGGTCGAGCAGGCCCTTCTCGAGCTTGAAGTTCGGGATGCCGTAGCGCATGAGGCCACCGACCTCGTCGTCACGTTCGTAGACGACGACGGTGTGTCCGGCACGGGTCAGCTGCTGTGCGCAGGCCAGGCCGGCGGGTCCCGAGCCGACCACGGCGACCGTCTGGTCGCTGGTGCGTTCGGGAGGCAGCGGCTTGACGTACTTCAGGTCCCACGCCTGGTCGATGATCGTGCACTCGTCGTTCTTGATCATGGTGGGCGGCTGGTGGATGCCCAGCACGCAGGCCGACTCGCACAGGGCGGGGCAGATCCTGCCCGTCACTTCCGGGAAGTTGTTCGTCATGGACAGGCGGTCGTATGCCTCCTGCCACTGGCCCATGCGCACCAGGTCGTTCCATTCGGGAATGATGTTGCCCAGGGGACAGCCCGACATGCAGAAGGGGGTGCCGCAGTCCATGCAGCGCGCCGCCTGTTCCTTGGTCCACGGCTGCAGGCCGGATTCGGCATGCACGTCGTTCCAATCCTTGATCCGCTCCTCGACGGGGCGTTCGGCCAGTTCGTGACGATGGCGAACCTTGAGGAATCCACGTGGATCTCCCATGTCAGCGCGCTCCTTCCATAACCTGCTCGTAGGTGTGTTCCCACACCCCGGGCTCATTGAAATCGATATGCTCGGCCTTGGCCTGCGCCATGGCCTCGGTCATGGCGACGAACATGCGCGGCACCATGTGCGTGAAGCGTCCCCTCGCCTGCTCCCAGTCGTCCAGCAATCCTTGGGCGAAGGCGGAACCGGTGCGCGCCACGTGCTCCTGGACCAGGGTGCGCACCGTGTCGGCGGACTCGTCGTCCAAGGGTTCGAACAGGAGCGATCCTGCCGCGGCCTGCGGGTTGACCTTGTCCATGTCCAGGTCGAGCGCGTACACGTGGCCGCCGGAGAAGCCGGCACCCAGGTTGCGTCCCGTGGGCCCCAGGATCACCACGGTGCCGCCCGTCATGTATTCGCAGCCGTGGTCTCCGACTCCCTCCACCACGAAGGTGGCGCCGCCGTTGCGCACGCCGAAGCGTTCGCCGGCACGGCCGGCCACGAACATGGTGCCGGAGGTGGCGCCGAAGCCGAGCACGTTGCCGGCGATCACGTTCTCGTGCGGGTCGTAGGTCACGTCGTGCGGGGCGCGGATGTCGATGGAGCCGCCCGACAGGCCCTTGCCGGCGTAGTCGTTGACCTCGCCGACGATGTGCAGGGTCTCGCCGCGTGGGATGAAGGCGCCGATGGACTGGCCGCCGGTACCGTGCAGGGTCAGTTCGACCGTGTCGTCGGGCAGGCCCGCCTCGCCGGTACGGCGCGTGATCTCGTAGCCGAGCATGGTGCCCAGCGTACGGTTCACGTTGCGGATGTCCATGGCGATGTCCACGTGCTCGCCACGCTCCAGCGCCGGGGCTGCCTGGGCGATGAGCTCGTTGTCGAGCGCCTTGTCCAGTTCGTGGTTCTGCTCGATGGTCTGGTGCAGGACCGTGCCGGGCACCGGGCCGGGCTGCATGAGCACGTTGGCCAGGTCCACGCCGGCGGACTTCCACCGCTTGATGGCCTCGTCCTGGTCGAGGCACTCCACGTGGCCGACCGCCTCCTCGAGGGTGCGGAAGCCCAGTTCGGCGAGCAGTTCACGCACCTCCTCGGCAATGAACATCATGAAGTTGATCACATGCTCCGGCTTGCCGGTGTAGCGGGCGCGCAGCTCCGGATCCTGGGTGGCGATGCCCTGCGGGCAGGTGTTCTTCTGGCATGCGCGCATCATCACGCAGCCCTCCACCATGAGCGCGGTCGTCGCGAAGCCGAACTCCTCCGCGCCCAGCAACGCCGCGACGATCACGTCACGGCCCGTCTTGAGCTCGCCGTCGCACTGCACGGTGATGCGCGAACGCAGACCGTTCAAGATGAGCGTCTGCTGCGTTTCGGACAGGCCGATCTCCCACGGCGTGCCCGCATGGCGGATCGCGTTGAGCGGCGCCGCGCCGGTACCGCCGTCATAGCCGGAGATGAGCACCACGTCCGCATGGCACTTGGCGACGCCGGCGGCGATGGTGCCCACGCCGAACTCGGAGACGAGCTTGACGTGGATGCGGGCCTTCGGGTTGCTCATCTTCGCATCGTTGATCAGCTGCTTCAAGTCCTCGATGGAGTAGATGTCATGGTGCGGCGGCGGGGAGATGAGCTCCGTGCCGGGGGTCGCATGGCGCACCTTGGCGATCCACGGCGGCACCTTGGCGCCGGGTAGGTGGCCGCCCTCGCCGGGCTTGGCGCCCTGGGCGAGCTTGATCTGCAGGTCCGTGGCATGCACCAGGTAGTCGCTGGTCACACCGAAGCGCGCCGAGGCGATCTGCTTGATCTTCGAGCACAGCAGCGGGTCGTTGAGCCGTTCGGTCGACTCGCCGCCCTCACCCGAGTTGGAGCGTGCGCCGATGGAGTTCATGGCGATGGCGAGCGTCTCATGCGCCTCCTTGGAGATCGAGCCGTAGCTCATCGCACCCGTGGAGAACCGCTTGACGATCTCGCTGGCCGGTTCGACCTCGCTGATGTCGACCGCGGGACGCACATGGTTGAACTTCATGAGGCCACGCAGCGTCATCAGACGGTTCGACGTGTCGTTGACGTGTGCGGAATACTGCTTGAACATGGCGTAGTCGCCGCGCTGCGTGGACTGCTGCAGCAGGAAGATGGCCTCCGGGTCGTTGAGATGCTCCTCGCCGGTGCGCCGCCACTTGTAGTCGCCGCCGGTGGGCAGTTCGCGGTGCGGACGCGCGGACCACTGGTTCGGGTACGCCTCGCGGTGGCGGATCGCCACCTCCTCGGCAAGCTCGTCCAGGCCGCAGCCGTCCACGCGGGAGACGGTGCCGGTGAAGTAGGCGTCGATGACGTCGCTGTTGAGGCCGACCGCCTCGAACAGCTGGGCGCCGCGGTAGCTCATGATGGTGGAGACGCCCATCTTGCTCATGATCTTGAGCACGCCGGTCGACAGCGCCTGGCGCAGGTTCGCGATGCCGCGCTCGCCGTCCACCGCCAGGAAGCCGGTACGCGCCAGTTCCTCGACCGACTCGAAGGCCAGGTAGGGGTTGACGGCGGCCGCACCGTAGGCGATGAGCAACGCCACGTGGTGGATCTCGCGCACGTCGCCGGCCTCCACGACCATGGAGATCTGAGTGCGCGTCTGGCGGCGCAGCAGGTGGTGCTGCACCGCCGAGGTGAGCAGCAGCGACGGGATCGGCGCCATCATGTGGTCGGAGTCACGGTCGGAGAGCACCAGGAAGTTGCAGCCCTGCGCGATGGCTTCGTCGACCTCCGCGAAGATCTCCTCGAGGCGGCGCGCCAGGGCGTCGCCGCCGCCGGTCACCTCATACAGGCCCTTGACCACGTACGGCTGGTAGTAGCCGTCGAGCTGGCGGGCACGGTTGATGCGCTTGAGCTTGGCCATCTCGTCGTTGTCGATCACCGGCTGCGCGATCACGATCTTCTTGGCGTGGGTCGCGCAGTCCTCCAGCAGGTTCGGCTCCGGGCCGATCGCGGATTCGATGGACGTGACGATCTTCTCGCGTTCCCAGTCCAGGGGCGGGTTGGTGACCTGTGCGAATTTCTGGGTGAAGTAGTCGAAGAGCATGCGGCTGCGGCCCGACAGCACCGACAGGGGCGTGTCGTTGCCCATGGAGCCCAGCGGCTCCTTGCCGGTGTTGGCCATGGGAGTGAGCACCAGCTTGAGCTCCTCCTGCGTATAGCCGAAGGCGCGCTGGCGGCGGTGCACCGACTGGTCGGAGTAGCTGATGTGCTCACGGCGCGGCAGGTCGGCCATGTCCACGGAGTTGTCCTCGACCCACTCACGGTAGGGGTGCTGCGTGGCCAGGTCGTGCTTGATCTCGGCATCGGGGATGATGCGGCCGGCGGCGGTGTCGATGAGGAACATCCTGCCGGGTTCCAGGCGGCCCTTGGCCACGACGCAACCGTCGGGCACCTGGGGCAGCACGCCCGCCTCGGAGGCCAGGACCACGTAGCCGGCGTCGTCGACCTGCCAGCGCCCGGGACGGAAGCCGTTGCGGTCGAGGACGGCGCCGACCAGCGTGCCGTCCGTGAAGACGATGTCGGCCGGTCCGTCCCACGGTTCGATCAGGGAGTTGTTGTACTCGTAGAAGGCGCGCACGTCGGGGTCGAGACCCGGGTCCTTCTCCCAGGCCGGCGGCACCATCATGAGCACGGCATGCGGCAGGGAACGGCCTGCCAGGTTGAGCAGTTCCAGCACCTCGTCGAAGGTGCCCGAATCGGAGTAGCCGGGCGTCAGGATCGGCAGGAGGTCCGCCATGTCGCCCAGCAGTTCGGACTTGAGTCGTCCCTGACGGGCGGTGAACCAGTTGCGGTTGCCCTGGATGGTGTTGATCTCGCCGTTGTGGGCGAGCATACGGAAGGGCTGTGCCAGCGGCCAGGAAGGGAAGGTGTTCGTGGAGAAGCGCGAATGCACGATCGCGATGGTCGTCTTCATGCGTTCGTCGGACAGGTCCGGGAAGAAGGGCTTGAGCTGCATGGTGGTGAGCATGCCCTTGTAGGTGATGGTGCGCGAGGACAGCGAGGCGAAGTAGATGCCGACCTCATGCTCGGCGCGCTTGCGCACATGGTAGACACGCCGGTCCAGCTCGATGCCGCCCAGACGGCCGTCCGGGTCGGCCAGCACCAGCGTCTTGAACGCGGGCATGCTGGCAAGTGCCTGCAGGCCCAGGCCGTTGGGGTCGGTGGGGACCTGGCGCCAGGCGAGCACGGCCAGGCCTTCCTCGGCGGCGATGCGTGCGATGGCCTGTTCCTGCTGGCCGCAGACGGCGATGTCACGGTCGAGGAAGGCGATGCCGGCGGCGTAGTGGCCGGCTGCGGGCAGGTCGGCGTCGACGGTGGCGCGCATGAACTCGTCGGGCATGGCCATGAGGATGCCCGCGCCGTCGCCGGTGTTCTCCTCGGCGCCGACGGCGCCACGGTGGTTGAGGTTGACGAGCACTTCGATGGCGTCGTCGACGATCTTGCGTTCGGGCTTGCCGTTGAGGGTGGTGACCATGCCCACGCCGCAGGCATCATGCTCGGAGGCCGGGTCGTACATGCCTTCCGGGCGATGGATCGTCAAGTCTAGCGGAGTGTGTGTCACCGCAATCACCTCTCTCGTCGCGGGGAGAGCCCATCCCCTGTTGAAGTTTGCCAGCACAGGTTACCAGTCGCGCCTTTCACGGCGGCACACGGGTCCACATCGCGAAAACCGTGGAATGGCGCGCCGTTTCGGGCATGACAGGGCAAGCTGCGTCTCGAGCATTGTAGGGGGCGGGGTGTTACCGCCATATGTCGGGACGGCCGTCCGTGGGCATTTCACTCACAATGTGAGACGGGTGGCGTTCGGCGTGCTCAGAGCACGGCGTCGAAGATGCGTTCGATGACCGTGTCGTTGAGCAGGCGGCCGCGCAGCGTGGCGACCATGCGCCCCGAGGGCGTCATGGCTGCCAGTCCTTCCCGTTCGAGAGCGTCGGCGAGCGCGTGCAGGTCGCGGCCGGCGCGGTGTTCGATGTCGGCCAGGTCGAGGCCTTCGTGCAGGCGCAGGCCGAGCATGATGCGCTCTTCGAGGTCGGCGGCCTTGTCGATGCGTTCGCTGCCTGCCCAGGGGATGCGGCCGTCGTTGATGGCGGCGCTCCAGGCGCGCGGGTGCAGGGTGTCCCAGGCGCGTACCCCGTCCTCGCCCGTCTGGGCGTAGTGGCTGTGTGCGCCGGGGCCGATGCCGGCCCAGTCGATGTTCCTCCAGTAGCCGAGGTTGTGTCGGCTTTCCTGGCCGGGCACCGCCCAGTTGGAGATCTCGTACCATGCCAGGCCGGCCTTGCGGCACAGTTCGTCGACGATCTGGTACTTGGCTGCTTCGTCGTCGTCATCGGGGGCGCGCAGCGTGCCAGCGGCGATCTTCCTGCCCATCTTCGTCTCCGGTTCGACGGTCAGCGCGTACGCGGACAGGTGTTCGACGCCCAGGGCGAGTGCGGTTTCGACGCTGGTGTGCCAGTCGTCGAGGCTCTCCCCCGGTGCCCCGTAGATGAGGTCGACGCTCACGCGCAGGCCGGCCGCCTGTGCGGCGCGTACGCCGGCTGCGACGTTGGCCGGCGTGTGCGTGCGCTCCAGGATGCGCAGCACGTGCGGGACGGCGGATTGCATGCCGAAGGAGATGCGGGTGAAGCCGGCGTCGGCGAGCGCGCGTACGTAGTCGGCGTCGACGGTGTCGGGGTTGGCTTCGGTGGTGATTTCCGCGTCCGTCGTCAGGCCCCATAGGTCGCGGACGGCGTCGACCATGCGTGCCAGGTCGGCGGCGGGCAGGATGGTGGGGGTGCCGCCGCCGAGGAAGACGGAGGAGGCTGGTGGTTCGTGGATGCCGTGTGCTGTCTGCCAGTCGCGTACCAGGCGCATTTCGCGTATGGCCTGCGTGGCGTAGTTGCCGCGCGAGGCGCCCTGGCCGAGGTCGGTGGCGGTGTAGGTGTTGAAATCGCAGTAGCCGCAGCGGCGCAGGCAGAAGGGAACATGGACGTAGACCTCGAACATGGGTCCCAATCTAGCGTACCGGGTGCATGACCGGTGCCGTCGGAACCCATGGGAAGTTCCGAGAAGCGCTTGGACCTGTCAGGGCGAACTTACGCTCACTGGTTTTGTGTGCCTGTCTTCAAGGGACGGGCACGGTTCTTGTTGTGTGGGGCGTTCAGTCCACAGATATCAGGGGCCCATGCCCTTCAAGACACAGTGTGTCTGCGCTTGCGTCGACATGCCAGTGACGACCAGCGCATCCTGCCCCACCTGCTGCCCGAACGCTACCAGCAGCCACAACAACCGTAGCGCAAATTCGCCCTAGAACCTTTTAGAACTTCTTAGGCCATACGACAGCAATCCAAATCCGCGGCGATGACCACGGCACGTCAGCGCGCTGCGCGACAATCGTGGGCATGAACGACACAACAACACATGACACCTACGAACTGCCCGAAGGCTTCCGCAACTCCCCCAAGCTGAAGCCGGTACTGGACGCGGCCGGCCCGTTGGAGCGCGTCCAGGCGATCGTGCAGGTCCTGCACGGGCCGGGCGGCTGCCCCTGGGACGGCGAACAGACGAACCGCTCCCTCATCAAGCCGCTGCTCGAGGAAACCTACGAATACATCGAGGCGCTGGAGACCGACGACCGGGACAACATGCGCGAGGAACTCGGCGACATGCTCCTGCAGTCCGTCTTCCAGGCACAGGTGTGCTCCGAGGACCCGGACGACCCGTTCACACTCGACGAGGTATGCGACCGGCTTGTCGACAAGCTCATCACCCGCCACCCGCACCTGTTCGCCGACGACACGGACGGCGGGGAGCTGACCGGCGAGGAGACGCTGGCACTGTGGGAGAAGATGAAGCAGCAGGAAAAGCAGCGCGACAGCGTGCTCGACGGCATCTCCCACGCCCAGGGCGCACTCCCCCGCGCCGCCAAGGTCGCCTCCCGCATCCGCAAGGCGCCGGACGCGGACGCGCTCGCCGACGCGTTCGCACTGCCCGCACCGGCCGACGATACCGAACGGATCGCCGACGCGATGCTCGCACTCGTGCGCGAGGCGGACGGCGCCGGCATCGACGTGGAGAACGCGCTGCGCAACCGGCTTCGGCAGGTGGAGCAGCGGGTGGAAGTCCTCGAGTCGGAGGCACGATCGTCCTGATGGGCGCACGCCCGAATCTTTACCGTTCGCCTGCGTGCGGCGTGGCACGGAAGTGTTCGACGCACCAGGTTTTCTCGCTGCTGCCCGGCGCCTTGAGCTTACGGGTATGCAAGGTGTGGCTGGCGAAGAACCATGGCCAGAAGCGCGGCTTGAACTCCGTGCCGCTGGCCGGATCCCAGTAGACGACGTGGCGGTAGTAGCTCAGGGTCATCGGTACCACCATGGCGAGCGCCACTACGACACCGATGACGAAGATGAACCACATGTGGGTGCGGATGGCCCACACGAGGGTGCCGATCCATGCGACGTCGGCCAGGATGCCGACGAGAAGCATGCGCATGAAGAAACGACGGGATGATGATGTATTGGCCATATAGTCTGCCATGTCCGTTCGGTCCGCCATCGTGAGCGTGCCGTGCAGGGCGAGGTCGGCGTTCAGGGCGTCGATCGCCGCGATCTTGCGACTCGCTTCCTCGATGTCTCCGGCCAGTTCGTCGCGTTGCCGTCCCAGGATGTCTTGCAGCATGTTCATGCTGTAGGGGCTTTCCAGGACCGTGTGGATCGCGGCGAGGCTGAGCCCGGTTTCCTTGAGCATGAGGATGTACTCGAGCGTGCGCACGGCAGTCTCGTCGTACAGGCGCCGCCCGGTGGACGTGACCGAGGTGGGGCTGAGCAGCCCCTTGCGGTCGTAGTACTGGACGGTGCGCACGGAGACGGCGCAGCGTTGGGCGACCTGGCCCGTGGTGTAGGTGGTGGATTCGGACAATGGCTTGCCTCCTTTCAAGACTCTCAGCACACCATATGACGCGGCGTCACGTGCAAATGGGCGGCGTGTTGGCCCGTGCGTCACCTGTTGGTTTCTCGGGTGAAAACGGCAGGCGGGGCGCACGGCGATGGCACGCTTGCCCTTGACAATCTGGCCAATGGCGGTCTCGCTCAGGCCCGTGGCCTTGGCGAGCCGGTAGGCGGTGATGCCATGGGGCTCCATGAACGCCTCCTGGAGGATCTCGCCCGGGGTGACGAGGAACGTGCTCGTCGTGGCAGTCGTCGCAGTCCTGTGCCTCCTGTTCTATGTCGCTCCAAGTGCATATCAAACGGTATTGGCGGCACCCTGATGCTGTAGCGACCAGCTAGGTCGCCTTTGAGTTTTTCGAGATAATTGTTAGGATGACGCTTATATTTATTGGGTTCATTTTAATGCGCTATTACCCGAACTACCGGTAATCCTTAAGACTGGATGTCCTTGACCGGCTTCCCGTCTTCCGGGACATAGACCAGGTCCGCAGCCCGCCCCCTGCCTTCAAGGGACCGGCACAGGACAGCTCGTTTCGCCACCAGCCGGGGAAAATGGCGCGGGCCGGGACTTCCTTTTGCTCCGCGAAGTCGGCGAGACAGAGGCGATGGCTGCGCGTAGTGGTTCTCGCAGCCCCTATTCTTCCTGACCGTTTTGGCCTTCCCGGTTTTCCTGGTTTTTCTCGATTCGCGCCATCAAGTCAGCTACCTTCCCTTGCATTCGGGCCACGATGTCTCGCACCTCGTCGATGTCGCGCGTGTGGGGGTCGGGAACAGCCCAGTCCTCGCGATGGGTTCCCGGGAAATAGGGGCAGCTTTCCCCACACCCCATCGTCACCACCCAGTCGGCGTTTTTCACCACGGTCGGATCGAGCTTGCTGGGGGACGACAATGGCTTCAACCCGATTTCGCCAAGGGCCTGCACCACCAGGGGGTCGACCTCGTGCGCCGGTTCGCTGCCTGCTGACAGCACGCGCATCCCGGAGGGTGCCATCGACTGCGCGATAGCGGCAGCGATCTGGGAGCGCCCGGAATTGCGACGGCACGCAAAGAGTACGGTGACGGTCCCATCGGCGTCCTTGCGAGATGAACAACAATCCCCCCGAGAGGCATCCGCTGGGTGGATGAACCCGCTATGCCCCAGCATGGAGGCATCGAATTGTTCATCGAGCGTGAAATATGCCCACCGTCCGCGCTGTTCACGGTCGAGTATCCCGGCATCCACCAATTTGCCCAGATGGTGCGAAAGCGTCGACTGGCCCATCCCGAAGATTTCCGGAAGGTCGCAGGTGCATACCGGGGAAGGTGCCGCATCGCGCACCATGAGCACGAGGCGCAGCCGGGTAGAGTCCCCCAACGCCTTGTACTGGGAGGCACGAGCGACAATCCAATCATCCATTTTCCGGTTCTTGTTTTCTGGCGACATGCCCACCACCTTATCACATATTGACAAACTTCGATACGAAGTTTACTCTCTTTCATATCGACGTTTGTCGATATGTAAAGAAAGACGAGGTACACCATGTCCCGAATCCATATCTATGACCCGTCCCTGTGCTGTTCCTCGGGCGTGTGCGGAGAAGAGGTCGACCCGGCCTTGGTCGACGCGCGTGCCATGATCGCAGCAGCCCAGGAGGAAGGCATCGAGATCACGCGCCACAATCCTTCCACCGCTCCCCTGGACTTCGCGCAGGAGCCGGCAATAGCGAAACTGCTCGAGACCAAGGGAACGCAGGCATTGCCTGCAGTGGTGGTCGACGGAACACTGGTCCAGTACGGCTCCTATCCGACCATTTCCCAGGTTCGCGCCTGGAACAGGGATGGTGCGGACGCGAACGCAACCGAGACTCCGGCCGCCTCTCGCCAGTGCCGCTGCGGGGGTGCGTCATGCTGCTGAACGAATGGCCGCCACATACGCCTTTCCTGATGTTCACCGGCAAGGGAGGCGTGGGCAAGACCACGGTTTCCTGTGCGACTGCCATCAGTCTGGCACGCTCGGGCAAACGCGTGCTACTCGTGTCCACCGACCCGGCATCGAATGTTGCACAGGTATTCGGTCGGCCCATCGGTTCCGCCATCACCCCCTTGGGTGACCTGATTGCGAGTGACACGGAATCCGTGTTACTCGATGCCATCGAGATAGATCCCCAAGCAGAGGCCGAGGCGTATCGTGAGTCCGTCCTCGCTCCCGTACGGGGCCTGCTTCCCGCCGACGTCCTTGCCGAGGCTGCCGAGACCCTGTCAGGGTCTTGTACGGTCGAGGTCGCGGCTTTCAACCGTTTCGTGGATTTCCTGGCCGATCCCGACTATCGTCAACGATACGACCATATCGTCTTCGACACGGCTCCCACAGGACATACGCTGCGCCTGCTGGCTCTTCCCGGTGACTGGTCGTCGTTCATCCAGCGCGGCGCCGGGGACGCGTCATGCCTCGGCCCTCTGTCGGGCCTCGACAAGAAACGCAGCGATTACGAGCAGGCCGTCAGGATTTTGGCGGATCCAGACCAGACCACGCTGACGCTGGTCACTCGGTCCAGCCATTCCACCCTGGCGGAGGCCGACCGGTCCGCGAACGAGCTCTCCCGCCTGGGAGTGAAGGCTACGGCTTTGGTCGTCAATGGATTGCTTCCAGACACCGGGCAGGATTCCCTCCTCAAGCGGATGCATGACCGCGAGCAGGCCATGCTCGCCGGCATGGCAGACGAGTTCCCCTCGCTGCGCGGACTGCCTGTGATGGGAATCGAGATGTGCGCGTCTCCCGTCATGGGAGCCAGGGAACTTGGCGCAATCCAACCGCAGCCCCTTCGGACGCCCCCTCATGTCGAAGGGCCGCGAGCCGGGGCAAGCCTCCTTGACAGGGACATCACCCTTGCAGCGTCCGCACGATTGCAGACGCTGGTGGACGACATTGCCTCCAACAAGCCTCGTATCGTCCTGGCGATGGGCAAGGGCGGCGTAGGCAAGACAACCGTCGCCCAGGCCATCGCGGTATCCCTGGCACGCCGTGGACTACCCGTCCTTCTCGCCACCACCGACCCCGCATCGCATCTCAACGCATCCCTGGCCGACGAGTACGACACCCTGGAAATACGCAGCATCGATCCGGTCCGGGTTGTCGAGGACTACCGCCAGGAAGTACTCGAACACACCGGCAAGGGACTCGATCCTGTCGCGCTTGCGCAACTGAAGGAGGACCTCGCCAGCCCCTGCACCGAGGAGGTGGCCGTGTTCCGTGCCTTCTCCGAGGTGCTGGAGAAATCCGACCGCAAATGGGTAGTGGTGGATACGGCGCCCACAGGACATACGCTGCTGCTGCTGGACGCGACCAGTTCCTACCACCGGGAACTGATGCGCCAATCGGGATACCGGGAAGACGGCAACGGGCAACTGACTGCCTTGAACCGCCTGCGCGACCACGAGCTCACCGTCCCCCTGTTGGTGACACTGCCCGAATCCACACCCATCCTGGAAGCGCGTGAACTTGCCGACGACCTTGCCCGTGCCGGCATCACCCCTTACGGGTGGGTCGTCAACCAGTACCTCGAGGACGACCAGCTTGATTCCACGTTCCTGGAGCAGCGGGCAGTCTCGCAACGCGATACGCTGGAGCATCTCCTGACCCCTTACCTGGCAGGAACCCCATGCTGGAGCATCGGGATGGCCTGAGCGTCACGAATCGGATCCCGCAATGGGTACGCTCCGAGCTAGCCTGCCGCATGCAGACGGCACCGGAGCGTACCCCGCTTCCTCCCCTTCCCCGCCAAACACGGCACACTTGCCGTGGTACCTGACCGGTATGCGTGGCCCGTATACAAGATGGCCCCACAACCTTCGACGGCCTGAAACACTACGGCCCGGCATCGTGCGGACCGAAGAAGAGAATCAACCGACTTGACCGGCAGCCCGCCCTGCACAGTGGCAACTACCGGCGATGCCGCTCGCGAGTCAGGGCCGATTCAAGGTCATGACAGCAGTAGGGAAATCCACCCGAAACAGGTGAGGGTAAGTTAGCCGATGCTAGCGTAGAGACCGGGTACAGGTCGTCAAGCAGGGAGATGCGCATGGCCAGGGAATCATCCATCTGATGTCGACCGCGGTTTCAGGCCTGGTCAAGATTGGCAAGACCGGCACCGGCAACTACCGGGAGCGCATGCGCTTCCTTGAGGGCAACGGGTATGCGAACGCGACCGGCCTCAAGCGTGAGTTCGCCATTGAGGTCGAGGACTACGACGCCAAGGAACAGCGCATCGATGAGATCTTCGCCAAGGCCCGGGTAGGCACCGGCGAACTGTTCGCCCTGGACGTCGACCTGGCCAAGCAGTTGCTCGCCGCCTTCGAGGGCACCCAGGTCCATCCGCCCTTGTCCAGGGAGAGCAAGGAGAAGGTCTTCACGCGCGCTGTTGACCGGCATCGCCGGCACGCGGAAGTGCGTTGCATCCCCGACGGCACGTACCGGTGTGTTTTGTCAAATTGGTGTGGTCGGCGTAATCACGAGAATTGAACACTCTCGTCGTCTGTTCTGGACGTTTCGATCGTCTTGCCGGTTTCCTTGTCATGTTGGTTGGGTTTACTTCATCAGGGCGTGGGTGTTGCGATACGAATCACCGTGGAAACGGATGATACGGCCATGGTGCACGATGCGGTCGATCACGGCCGCTGCCATGTCACCGTCACCGAACACGTCCGCCCACCTGGAGAACCCGAGGTTGGATGTGAACACCAGGCTGCGCTTCTCGTAGGAGTCTGCGATGACCTGGAACAGCAGTCTGGCCCCTTCGATATCGATGGGTAGGTAGCCCAGTTCGTCGATGATGACCAGTCGGGCCTTGCCGATGGCGGTCAGCTCGCGCTCGAGCCTGTCGCGGGCCTTGGCCTGGCGCAGTTGCATGATCAGCGAAGAAGCAGTGAAGAACCTGATGGGGATGCCTTGCTGGCAGGCTTGGATGCCCAGGGCGATAGCCAGGTGGGTCTTGCCGCATCCCACGTCCCCGTAGAGCACGAGGTCCTCGGCGTGGTCGATGAACTCAAGGCTGGTCAACTGCGCGCGTCCCCAGTCGGGCGGGAAACTGGCCATGCCCCGGTCATAACCGTCCAGGCTTTTGCGTTGCGAGAACCCGGCCTGCCGGTCCAGTCGTTGGCGCTTGGCAACGGCACGTGCGGCGTGTTCGGCAGCCAGTACCTGCGCGAGGAAACCAAGCTGGCCTGGTGCGGCATCCTCGACCGCCCGGACCAGGACGGCCCGGGTCAGTGGCAGGCCACGGGCCAATTCGAGCACGGTTTCGGACTTGGCCTTGACCAGAATGCGTCCACCGCGCGCGTGCGATGTTGCCGTGGTGGTGCTGTTCATGTCCTTCTACTCCTTCATGAATCGGTCGTAGCCGCACGAGGATCAATGCCACCGCTGGCCGCCCCCTGCCGTATGCGCCGGGCATAGGTCTCCAGGCTGGCGCGCTCGGGCACGCGTCCCGCGGTGATGATCTCGTCCGCGGCCTGCACGGTCGCATCGAACCCGGAAGACAGTGACGACATGGTGCAAGTCGTCCATCAGGGCCCGCCGGTCCGCGTCGGCCATGTGGTCAAGCAGGGAACAACGCATCCGGGAAGCGATTCCTGATCAGGCTTTGCTGCCAGGAACGTGGCTTGCGCGCCAGCAGCTCCAAGAGGCTGGCCGGTTCGATCTGGGTCTTTTCGCCCGTACCCCAAGGTCGGTCGAACGTGTGGATCGGTTCGCCCACGGGGCCGCGCAGTTCGACATGGCATGGCACGCACCCCGACCTCAAGGCGCATGCCATGCCATTTCGGGCCGGCCAGGAACCGGTCACGGCCCACCGTGACGGTGCCGGTACGGTCGGCGCGCAACCAGCGCCAGTCGCACGGGTCGAACGGACTGGCGGCCAGGGCGAGCATGTGTTCCAGGTCGGTGGCGAACAAATCGGACAGGTGCTGGTCCTTGCGATAATGAACCCGGCTGGCCAACGCGTCGCATTGTGCGAGCCATGCCTCGCCCAGCGCATGGTAGCTCTCGGCCGCCGGCAAGGGAACCATCAGGTGGCGGCGCACGAACCCGACCGCGTTGGCCACACTGCCTTTCTCGTTGCCCGAATACGGGTTGCAGAACCTTGCCTCGAACCCGTAATGAGCCATCATCATCGCAAACAGACGCGTGAGCGTGACACTGCCGTCCGCCTTGCGCCTGCCCACGCCCGTGGCATTGACCGGACACCAACAGCGAGGGCACTGCGCCGATATGCTCGAAGACCTGCTGCAAGCCGGCACACACGCATTCAGCTCCCTCGCCAGGCAACGCGACCACGAAGCGCATATTCGAATACGGCAGACTCACGACCAGGAAATGCACCACGCGCTCCACGCCGGCAACCGACGCGTCGGCCTGACCGAAATCAACCTGCGCCGATGCGGGCGGCCATACCAGTTCGGCGAAACCGTCCCGCTCGGCACGATGTTCCTCGTGCCAGCGCTTGACCCAGCGTTGCACGCACGGATACGAGCCTTCGAACCCATATTCCGCGACCAGGCGCTCATGGATGCGCACGGCGGTATGCGCCGCTGCTTGGGACGACGCGACAGGTCGGCACGTAGCCACGAGTCCACTACTTCCTCGTAACCGTCCATCTTCGTGGCCCGTCGATCCTTACGTGCGGAAGGCTTGGGTGACCAGTCCTCACGATTGGCGTACTTGACCACGGTCATACGCGAGATGCCCAGTTCCTGGGCGATGCCGGTATGGGTCCTGCCCTGCCGGTCAAGTTGCCTGATACGCTGTTGCACACACATCGGTGTCGTCATTCCTTTCCTCCCGGGAACCTCGAAGACGGTTGCTAGCACTCGGGAATCCATTCAGGAAACCGGCGGCACCGATGTGCCTTTCAGGCACTGACGCCACCGACCAAAATGAACGCCGATACTGTTCAAATCCAGTGATCACGCTGTCCAACATCTATTGAACACAAACAAACAACCGCGTCGAGTCCCTCAACGGGCGTATCCGCCAGATGCTGCGTGACCATCGAGGCCTGTCACTGGCCCGTAGGATCAAGGCGATCTGCTGGTGGTGCCACCAGCAGATCGCACACCCGAAATCGGACGCGTGGCTGGCCGCGCACGAGCTCGGCCAGCAGGAACTGGCCGACTGGTACCAGCATGCGTGGCAATACGCACCGCAAGACCTACGCGACCCCGACAGCATGCCTGCACGCTACGGGACCGGCATTGACCGGAACGCATTCCACGAACACTAGCCAGACACACTTTTGTCCTATAACCCACCGATGCCCTATACTTGCTTCCAGCACTTCCTGGACGAAAAGAGCCAACATGGAGTTACCTGAAACACACATCGTGAACGGCATCCCCTACATCATCACCAAGCTGTTGGGGCACGGCAAGGGAGGCTATTCGTACTTGGCCCATCGGCAAGACGATCCTGCCACCCAGGTGACCCTCAAGCAAATCCACCACGAGCCGTGCTCCTACTATTCGTTCGGCGACAAGATCCAAGCCGAGATCCACGATTACGAGCGTCTCAAGTCGACCGGTATCCGAATTCCTGCCATGATTGACGTGGACGTTGACGCAGAGCGGCTGGTCAAGGAGTATGTGGACGGTCCTACCATCCTCGACTTGGTACTCGCCGACCGCATGCGCCCCGAATATGTCGAGCAAGTCCGGCAGATGGCTGCGATCCTCAAGGATGCGGGTTTGAACATCGACTATTTCCCGACGAACTTCATCGTGCATGACGATCTGATCTATTACATCGACTTCGAATGCAACGACTATATGGACGAATGGAACTTCGACAACTGGGGTGTCAACTACTGGTCCAAGACACCTGAACTCATGGACTGGGTTAAAGAGCACTAGGACTGAAACGGCAAGGCATCCTTCGACAGCATCGGTACCATTATCAGCGGAGCCTCTTCGCGCGACTAAGTTTTTAACGTATTGGAGCAGCTCTTTTTGATATTGGGCCATTCGAGTCAGTTGATGAAGAACCGTATCCTCTTCGAGGCTGTATCTCGAATCATCCAGATCCAGAGTACAAGGCTCCGACTGGCTATATCCTCGTAAATCGTAATATGTTGCCAGTGCGGTAGTTGTCTTGGGGAGTTTTCTTTCTTCCACATGACGCACTACATCCTTGCTTAAGTCCACGTAGAACAGGTAACGCTGTCCTAGAACAAGAAGAGATATGTTTCTTCCGTGTAAGCCCCTCTCGAAATAGCTTCGAGGAAAATCGTCAATCCCGTCGGCGTCTGGAGGTGTCAACCGTGGATCAAATGTTACGTGGATATCTTTCGCGATGGTCTTGCCCGTGTTTCCGACACAAACACACAGAATCCGGTTATAGTACATGTAACTTACCTGCACATAAGCACGGTCCTGTTGCCACTTCTCTTCATCGTGCCGCCGATACTCCTTAAGGGCGACTACTCCCGCCAATACAGCAAGAACAAAAGTGCCGAAACTTAGCCAGTTAGGCCATTCGAGGAGCGCTTTCCCGGAACCAGCTTGACACATAATAGGAAATAAAACAAATACTTCAATTACTGCAATTGAAATCACTATTATAGCAGCATTTTGACTTATTGGATCCATTCTTATAATTATTTTGCTTGTTGGGAACCATCTTCAAACCCTCCGGTTCGGATACCAGTAATCCGACTTTCACAATCTCTTCGGTACAATCAGTATGGAACATTTGTTCGCACATTGAGTAATCTCCGGAAAGTAGCCTGTCGCATTGGATAGTTAGCCCCTAAAGAAACGACGCCTGTAAACCGCATGGTGCCGTTTACGGCATATTCCTAACACGCCGCCGCAAAGCGTATTGCGAACTGTTTCCACGTCCCACAATCAACGTCCCAAAACCATTCGTGTTTCCAGTTGCTGAAGGGACATCGAGCCCACACACTCAGCGACGCGCGTCACCCCTGACGAACGGCTCGCGCGTATGCCCATCCACCAGCGCAGCATACAACCTCGGATGCCGGTAGGAATCCCCCATCACGTCACGGGACCGATGCGAGCGCAGCATCCCCAAATCGACCACACCCATGTAAATCCCCTCCTCCGCGGCCGCTTCGAGCACGCACATGTCCCGACTGCCCGGCTCACCCTCCACCCATGGCACGCCGTCGAATACCGTGGAGTGGCCGTTGCAATCCGGGTGGGATGCCGGGTAGTTGCATGTGGCGATGGCCATCATGTTCTCGTAGGCGCGTGTGCGCAGGCAGGAGAGCCGGTTGATGTCCATCGGGCAGGCGTTCGGCGCGAGCACGACTTCCGCGCCCTGCAGCATGAGCAGTCGTGCGCTTTCGGGGAACTCGCGGTCGAAGCAGATCATCGAACCCACGCGCACCGGTCCGACGTGCGTGTCGAGGTCGGCCGTATGGAACACATCGCCGGGAGTCAGGCGGATTTCATCGGAGAAGTCGCAGGTGTGTACCTTGCTGTATCGCAGCACTTCGTTGCCGTGCCGATCAAAGAGCACGATCGTGTTGCGCGGCAGTGGTTCGAAGCGTTCGAGCAGCGTGATGCCGATGGCCATGTCGAGTTCGCGAGCCAGTTCGGCGAACGCCTGCACGAACGCGCCGTTGCCGTCGACGGCCAGGTCCTTGAGTTCGCCGATGTCTTCCGGAATCCGGTACCCGCTGCTCCACATTTCCGGGAACAGTGCGATATCCGCTCCCTGCTGTTTGGCCGTATGGCATGCCGCAATCCCCTTGGCCAGGTTGCGTGCCGTGTCGCCTTCCGGCAAAAGCTGCAGCAGCGCAATCCGCAGCATCTTCTCCTTTGAGTCCGCCATGGTCATCCTTCCTCCGGACAATGGGTGGCATCCTGCCATGCCCTGCACCGGTGTCAAGATCCCCATGATACCGTCTACTGCCGGAAATGCTCGCCGCACCACACCTTCCCGATCACGTCGGCACGGCTGGCACCAGTCGCGGCACGGTCCCCGCCTATCGACCGGCACCTTGGCTGCCACCGTCGGTGCCGTCGACGTGCAGCTGGCGTCGCGTGGCCAGTCCGGCCATGATCGTCGACGCGGTGAAGATCGCCAGATACCATGGCAGGAACGACGTCGAATGGTAGTGTGCGATGATGCCGAATGCCGAAGGCGTGATCAGCGTGCCGCCGTAGATGGCCGCCGTCTGCAGACCGATGACCGTCGCGGTATTCGCAACGCCGTAGATGCGCGGCACCAGATGGACGACGGCCGGGTTGATCGGGGCGCAGCCGAGTCCGAGCAGGATCGGCCCGGCGGCATGCTTCCATGATCCGGGGAATGGCACGAGCGTGACAATCAGCGCGATGACGGCTCCCAGGATTGCATGGCCGCCCGTCGCACCGGCCGCCGTGGTTGCATGCAGCCAGTCGATGTGCCGAGCCGCATAGCGCGGGGCGATGTACGCATTCAACGAAGCCGTGAGCAGACCCGCCGCAGCCCCATAGGGAACGGCGAATACGAGCAGCCACGACAGGCCATCGGCGAACGCGAACCCCGCACAACCGATCGCGGCCACGACAACGGAACAGACGACGGTGTTCCCCATGCCGAGACGCCGCACGATCCGCCGTGCGAACAGGGCACTCGCCACGCTGGCCGCGCAGATGACGATCGCGATGAACGACACGGAGGCCAGCTGCGCGTGCAAGCCGCCTCCCATCGCCGGCCACGACGCCCCCAGCAGTGCTTCGGGAAGTCCGATGGCGAAAAACGACAAGCCGATCAATGCCACAAGCCACGCATGCATCCGCCGACGGTGGCTGGAGAGTCGAGAGGAAGTCATGATCCTCGTTATTTCCCATTTCGCCCTGGCATCCGCATCCTTGCGCCGATTGCACAACCCGGGACCCCACTTCCGTGATCAGTGGCCAAAGCACCACGATTACGGTTTGCTAGACTGAAAACGTACCCATACTGGCACGGCAGAGAGCGGAAATCGAAAGGATACCAATGCATCCGGTATTGATGTTCATCCTTGTTGTCTTTGCGTTCGTGGTCGCCGGGTTCCTAATGTGGTTCGCCATCACGACGATCGTCGATATCCGGCTGATGGGTCGCCTGCACCGCGTACGGTCCCGGTCGACGCCGCCGTCGAGTTTTCTGATTGACACGCCCAACCGCATTGATTCGCAGGATGCGCTGAACTGTTCCGGATATGCGAGCGCCTATCTGCTGCGCCATCATGGCGATACGTCAGCGAATGGGGCGGAAATCTACCGGCGGCTTCCCGGGAAAATGACCGGCGGATACGTGTATCCGAAAGGCATCGTACGGTTTTTTGAAGGCCTCGGCTACGGCGTGCGGTATTGTCGCGGCGACCTCAACGTGCTGAAGGCGGAAGTGGCGAAAGGCGATCCGGTCATCGTCTTGATTCGGGTGCGTTCCGAGCGCAAATGGCTGCATTACGTGCCGGTAGTCGGCTATGATGCCGATCATCTGTTCCTCGCCGAATCGTTGCCGGAACTGGTGAACTGCAGCGAACCCACCCATAACCGTACCGTCCGCGCCGAGGATTTCCTGGCACTTTGGAATACCCGCGAGATCAAAATGCCGCTGTACAGCCACACCTACTTCGCGATATCGGCCAAACGGCAGATGGCCGAGTCGTAGCCTTCTGCCACGACCAATGGTATAGGTATAGTGGTGCGAAGAAAACAGGATTTCCGATATGCCAGGAAGTCCCTCCCGAAAGGAACACAAGGATCTTGAAGAGCTGACTGCCGGAACCGTGCGCGTCACCGTGCGCACCGCTTCGCGTCAGCCTGCCTCTTGCATCGGTTCCTCCTTTTCCCTGTTTTTCGCAGACAACCGTATCCCGCTGCGGAAAGGCCGGCCCAAGCGGTGCGCCTTGAGTATCCCACGAGGTGCTTATGTTGCAGCATATTCACATCACTGACCTTTCCTATACGCCGCCGACAGCGGCAGAACCGCTGTTCACCGGGCTCTCCGCAACGTTTTCGACCAGCTGGACGGCGCTGCTCGGAGACAACGGCATCGGCAAGACGACGCTGTGCCGTCTGGCTGCCGGCGAACTCAAGCCGGAAACCGGCGGCATCTCCCCCGCTTCGCTGCGTGCTGCCTGGATCGAACAGCAGACCGATCGGCGACCGCCCAACCTCGATGATTTCGCCGCCGACTGGTCGCCGGAAACGATGCGGCTGCGCACGCTGCTCGCCATTGCCGACGACTGGCCGTACCGCTGGGAGTCGCTCTCCGGTGGCGAGCGCAAGAAACTGCAGGTGGCATGCGCTCTGGCGGTCGATCCTGAACTGCTGATTGCCGACGAGCCGACGAACCATCTCGATGCGCCTGTCCGCGATGCCGTCATCGAGGCGTTGCGGCGGTTCGGCGGCATCGGCATCGTCATCACGCACGACGTCACCGTCATCGACCGGCTTGCTTCCCACAGCTATCTGCTGCACCGCGTGCATACCGATCACGGCAACCATACGGTGATCGACTTGTTCGAAGGAAACTGGGATGACATCTCCCGGCAGCTCGACGTACGGAACGCCGCACGACAGCAACAACTGCGGCAACGCCGGCAGGAGGTGCGGCGGCTCACTGACGAACAGAGGCGACGTCAGGAGAAGGTGCGGCAGGTGTCCGCAAAGATCCTGCGCACGCCGGATCGCAAGGACCATGACGCCTGCAAGGCGAAGAAATTCGCGAGAGGGGGCTTGGATGGCGGCGTAGGGCGCAGCGCCGGGCAATTGGCCGGCCGGATTGCCGAGGCCCGGCAAGCTGCGCAGGGCATCAGCGTTGCCGCGAAACGATACGACGGCGACCTTGCCGTCGATATCGAGCCGAGCAGTCGACGGGAACTGCTGCATCTGGACGCGCAGATCCTGCCGTTCGACCCGGCCGACGATCATGCCACGACCATCGTGCCGGTCAACCGTGCGATGCCGGACGGTTCCCGTCTGCATATCGAAACCGTCACGGACGCCGCCGGAGTCGAGATTCCGCAACTCAGCGTCGGCCCGCAGGACCGCTTGGCCATCACCGGCGCGAACGGCGCCGGCAAGACCACCGTGCTCACCGCGCTGCTGCGTTCACTGGATGCCGACGTCCCGCAGCTGGTCTGCACGCAGCATACGCCGGACGCCGAAACGTTGCTCCGCCGGTTCGACGAGCATGCGGCGAACGAACGGCAGCACATCATCCGGCATTTCGCCGCACTGAACGGCAAGCCGGAAACACTGCTGTCGGCAGCGGATTTGTCTGCCGGCGAACGGCGCAAGCTGATGCTCGCGATGGGGCTGGTCAACCGTCCGCAGATCATGGTGTTCGACGAACCGACGAACCATCTGGACCTGTCGAGCAAGCAGGCGCTTGCCGCACTGCTCAGCCAATATCGGGGTGCACTGGTGATCGTCACCCACGACGAACTGCTGTTGCGGACACTGCACTGACAGCGGTCCGTATCGTCTGCAGGACGGTACCTTTCGAAACAGTTTCGAACGGTACCGTCCGGCGATGACCTGAGCAAAGCGCCTAGTGCAAACTTACACTTCCAAATATCGCCAAGCAGAATTCCAAACTTCCCCTGCCAATTAAGACCACCTCTAAAAGCAGCGATCAACAGAACCGTTCCCCGACCCTCCCCGATGCCGTTCATCTAGCAATTGAAGTCCTGCTCCTTGCCGGCGAAGGAATTCATTGGCCGGTTGGTGGACCGTAGCGATTGACACAACGCGAATTGTGCACAATCCGGATGCACAGACATCTACTACGATCGTCCCTCCCGTGCCTGAGCCACCCCCATGCCCTCAGCCGGACAACGGCTGTGATTCCATCATCCGAACGATTGGCATGCCCGGTGAGGGTGAGGGTTTGCTGCCAATTAGATAGTGCAAGCCACCTTGTTTGCTAACTGGCCTGATTCGCATTAGGCGCACCGTCCGGCAAGGTATCCGGAGGGTATCCGAGAGGCATCACAAGGATGTAACGCAGAACTGTATTCAAAAGTCGGGATAATAGATAAAAAGTGTGTTTCAAAACCACCTTGAGGCATCGGACCCATCGGTCTTCTGGCATGCTCGTAGTCGCCGGGCAACGTCCTGACGCATATCCGATGCGACATGCCGACGACAACGACCCCCACGGCGTTGAGAGATACCAAAATCAGGGATGCACCCAGTATCCGCTTTCGACAAAAGGGCGGAATTCCGCCCTTTTGTCGATACCTATACCGTGCCATGCAGCCTCAAAAGATATCTCTCAACGAAGAAGAGGGACGTGAGACCTCGACGTGTCCGCATGCTTCAGGACTGACATCACCTGGGACCATGCCACAACCAATCTTCGGACGCACTTTTGGCCTATAACCCCTGGATTCTTCATGCTTCTCTGGGGGCAAAAGGAGGCATGGTCCTTGTTGTCTGGCTTGCACACCCAACAGCAAGAACCATGCCTGTCTTTGATTCCAAGAACATGTCAGCAAACTGGCTCGCGCGAGTTCGTCTTGGGTTCACCCCTCCGACTTCTGCGCCGCGCGGATCTTGTCCTTGGTGTCGCGGTCGTTGGCGCTCTCCCCCGTTGCCAGGGCGGCGACGAAGGCTTCCTGGGGCACTTCCACGTGGCCGAGCATCTTCATGCGCTTCTTGCCGGCCTTCTGCTTCTCCAGGAGCTTGCGCTTGCGGGTGATGTCACCGCCGTAGCACTTGGCGAGCACGTCCTTGCGAAGCGCGCGGATGTTCTCGCGGGCGATGATGCGCGCGCCGATGGCTGCCTGGATGGGAATCTCGAACTGCTGGCGGGGAATGAGCTCGCGCAGCTTCTTGGTCATCATCACACCGTAGCTGTATGCCTTGTCGCGGTGCACGATGGCGCTGAACGCATCCACCTTCTCGCCCTGGATGAGGATGTCCACCTTGACCAGGTCCGCGGCCTGCTCGCCGTCCTCGTGGTAGTCGAGGCTTGCGTAGCCCTTGGTGCGGCTCTTGAGCTGGTCGAAGAAGTCGAAGACGATCTCGGCCAGGGGGATGCGGTAGTGCATCTCCACGCGGTCGGTGGAGATGTACTCCATGGTGCCCATGATGCCGCGGTGGTCCTGGCACAGGTCCATGACGGCGCCGATGAACTCCTTGGGCGTGATGATGTCCGCGGCGACCATCGGCTCCACGATCTTCTTGATCTTGCCTTCGGGGAACTCGCTCGGGTTGGTCACGCGGTGCACGGTGCCGTCCTCGGCCGTCACCTCGTAGGGCACGTTGGGCGCGGTGGAGATCAAGTCGAGTCCGAACTCGCGGCTGAGGCGTTCGGAGACGATCTCCATGTGCAGCAGCCCCAGGAAGCCGCAGCGGAAGCCGAAGCCGAGGGCCACGGAGGTCTCCGGCTCGTAGACGAGCGCCGCGTCGTTGAGCTTGAGCTTGTCCAGCGCCTCGCGCAGTTCGGGGAACTGGGCGTTGTCGATCGGGAACAGCCCTGCGTACACCATGGGCTGCGGGTCGCGGTAGTCGGGCAGTGGCTCGGTGGCGCCGTCCTTGGCGGAGGTGATGGTGTCGCCCACCTTGGACTGGCTGACGTCCTTCGCTCCGGTGATTACGTAGCCGACCTCGCCGGCGCCCAGGGCGCGCGTGGGCACCATGTCCGGGCTGATCACGCCGATCTCGATCGGGTCGTAGGTGGAGCCCACGCCCATCATGTGCAGCTTCTCGCGGCTGCGCAGTTCGCCGTCGACCATGCGGATGTAGGTGACGATGCCGCGGTACGAGTCGTAGACGGAGTCGAAGATCAGGGCGCGCGCCGGCGCCTTGGGGTCACCGTGCGGGGCGGGCACGTCCACCACGATGCGGTCGAGCAGCTCCTTGACGCCTTCGCCGGTCTTGCCGGAGACGCGCAGCACCTCGGACGGGTCGCAGCCGATCAGGCCGGCGATCTCCTCGGCGTGCTTGTCCGGTTCCGCACTGGGCAGGTCGATCTTGTTGAGCACCGGGATGATGGTCAGGTCATGGTCGATCGCCATGTACAGGTTGCTCAGGGTCTGCGCCTCGATGCCCTGCGCGGCGTCCACGAGCAGCACGGCGCCCTCGCAGGCGGCCAGGGCGCGGGACACCTCGTAGGTGAAGTCCACGTGGCCGGGGGTGTCGATCATGCCCAGCGTGTATTCGGTGCCGTCGAAGGTCCAGGGCACGCGCACCGCCTGGCTCTTGATGGTGATGCCGCGTTCCTGCTCAATGTCCATGCGGTCGAGGAACCGGTCGCGCATCTCGCGTTCGGGCACGATGCCGCTCAGCTGCAGGATGCGGTCGGCGACGGTGGACTTGCCGTGGTCGATGTGCGCGATGATGCAGAAATTGCGGATCAGTGACTGGTCGGTGAATCCAGGCTGGTTGTGTTGTTCGCTCACGATGGTCCTTCCCGCTTCGTCTGTTCCGCGATGCCGTTGTATTCTATCCATACCGCAAGGCAAGTGGGCCGCGGGACGGCGCGCGCGTTTTATCCGCACGCCATGTTACTCTTTTCTGCTGTATGTCCTTATAGTAATCGTCGTTTGGAGAATACAGAGTGGCAAACATCAAGTCGCAGAAGAAGCGCGTCCTGACCAACGAGAAGGCGCACAAGCGCAACGTCGCCGTCAAGTCGGCGCTCAAGACCGCCATCCGTCACACCCGCGAGGCCATCGCCTCCGGTGACAAGGAGAAGGCGCAGGCCATGTTCGCGATCGCTTCCCGCAAGCTCGACCAGGCTGCCGGCAAGGGCGTCATCCACAAGAACAACGCCGCCAACCGCAAGTCCAGCCTCGCGGTGCAGATCAACGCCATGTGATTCCGGCCCCATCGGCTTGGACGCAAACGGGTCGGCCCCGTCCACGGTACCGTGGACGGGGCCGACCCGTTTGCGTTGCAACGCTCATCGTGTCCCCTCGTGGCGCTCCCCGTCCGGTGACGCCTTCTGGATGGTGTGCGTCCCGTCGCGGTGATGCACCTGGCGGAACCTCACGGCCGGCAGGTGCACCCGGCTGCGCGGCACCGCGCCGGGCAGCTGCCAGTCGAAGGCGACCGAGCAGATGCGCATCGCCACCACCAGCAACACGATCACTATGTCCAACACCATCTCCACCTGCAGGGATATGGCGCCCCGTGCCTGCCAGCGCCACGCCAGCACCGTGAGCATGCTGCCCAGCACCGCGGGCATGATGTACCAGTGGCGGTCGCGGATCACCATCGGGACCTCGTTGAGCAGGATGTCGCGGATCAGGCCGCCTCCCATTGCGGTGAAAGTGCCCAGGAACACCGCCGTCATGCCGCTGGTGTTGTACATGAGGCCCTTGCTGGTGCCGTTGACGGCGAACAGTCCCAAGGCGAGCGCGTCGATGGCGAGCATGGACCATTTCATCTTGTCGACTTCCGGATGGAAGACCGCCACCGCGCAGCCCGCGGCCAGTGCGGTGAGCACGCTGACCCGGTCGGAGATGCCCACCGGGGGCACCGCGCCCAGCAGGACGTCACGGATGATGCCGCCGCCCAAAGCGGTCAGCCAGGCGGTGATGATGATGGTGAACATGTCGTACTGCTTGCGTACCGCGGCCAGTCCACCGCCCATGCCGCAGAAGAAGATGGCCAGGTATTCCACGCCCTGGATGAACGGTGAGGTCTGGAGTGCTGTTTCCATGCCATGCGCTTTCTGCTCGGGGCTGCAATACGGGACAGGGGATGGCCGTCCGCGCCTGCGGATGGCCATCCCCTGTCGCATGGTTACGAAGTGTACTCAGCACACCTTCCACATCCAGTCGTGCGGATCCTCGATCTCGCCCATCTGGATGCCCAGCAGCTCGTCGCGCAGCTTCATGGTCAGCTCGCCCGGCTCGCCGTCGCCGACGGTCACGTCGAAGTCCTCGCTCTTGAAGCGGCCGATCGGCGTGATGATGGCAGCGGTGCCGCAGGCGAAGACCTCGGTGACCTCGCCGGAGCGGATGTCGTCGAGCAGCTCCTGGAGCACGATCATCTTCTCGACGACGTCATGGCCGGAATCCTCGAGCAGCTGGATGATGGAGCGGCGGGTGACGCCCGGCAGGATGTTGCCGTTGAGGCTCGGGGTCTCCACGTGGCCGTCCTTGTGCGCGACCATCATGTTCATGCCGCCCAGCTCCTCCAGGTAGGTCTTGGTGGCGGCATCCACGAAGCACACCTGCTCGCAGCCCTGGTCGATGCCACGGTACTCGCCCACCAGGGAGGCGGCATAGTTGCCGCCGCACTTGGCGAAGCCGGTGCCGCCGGGGCCGGTGCGGAAGAACTTGTCCTCCACCCAGATGCTCACCGGCTTGACGCCGCCCGGGAAGTACGGGCCGGACGGGGAGGCGATCACGCAGTAGTCGACCTCCTGCGGGGCGCGCACGCCCAGGAAGGGTTCGGAAGCGAAGAGGAAGGGACGCAGGTACAGCGTGTACTCGCGGCGCGTCGGCACCCACTTGCGGTCCTGGAGGACCAGTGCGGCGCAGGATGCCAGGAAGTCGTCCACGGACACTTCCGGCAGGTAGAGGCGCTTCGCGGAATTCTGCATGCGTTCGGCGTTCGCGTCGGGGCGGAACAGCCAGGTGGAGCCGTCGGCATGACGGTATGCCTTGAGGCCTTCGAAGACCTCCTGTGCGTAGTGCAGCACGGAGGCGCCCGGATCGAGCTTGATCGGGGCGTACGGTTCGATGCGCCGGTCGGACCAGCCCTCCCCCTTCGTCCAGCTCATGTGCGCCATGCTGTCGGAGAAGACCTGTCCGAACGCCGGCTTGTCGATGAGCCCCTCGCGCTTGGCGTCGGATGCCGGATTGTCGTTCGGCAGGACGGTGAAGCGCTCGGCGAGGGAATCGAGGTATGCGGGGTCGTGATGGGATTGCGTGGTCATGATGCTTGCTTCTTCAGTTGAATATCGGTGTTCCTATGGTTTGGTTGGTCACCAGCACTTTTGGCGCCTGACTTGGCTCACTACTTTGGCACGACCCCCTTACCAATACGCCGGTTGCGTTCACATACTGAACCGTGTCCTGGTCCGTCGTGCGGTCCGGAGACGGCATCGGGCGCCCGGCCGGCGACGGCGTGCCAACGGGTGCGGTGCATCCACATGGAAGGGGCCCGGACACCTGCAAGGTGTCCGGGCCCCCTTCCGCATGTCGGACAGGCCGCCGCGAGGCGGCCCGGGATCACGCGTTGGCTGTGTCGTCCTTCTCGGCGGTGGCCGGCACGGCGTCGGGAGCGACCTCTGTCTCCTCGGAAGCCGGGGCCTCCTCCGGGACCTCGACGGTCACGACGGACTCGTCCGTGTCCGCCATGTCCAGCTCCACGCCCTCCGGCAGGGCGAGGTCCTTGAGGAAGATGCGGGAACCGGCCTCCAGGTCGTCGACGTCGACCACGATGCGCTCCGGCAGGTTGGCGACATCGGCGCGCACCTTGAGCTGCTGGATGTCCACGAAGGCCACGGCGCCGCCCTTCGGGGTGCCCTCGACGAACACGGGGACCTCGACGTCGATCTTCTCGCCGGCCTTGACCTCGTAGAAGTCGACGTGCTCGACGATGCGCTTGACGGGGTTGCGCTGCACTTCCTTGACGACCACCAGACGGGACTCGTCACCGAACTTGACGGTGATCAGGGCGTTGGTGTGGCGCAGGGCCAGGGTGGTGTCCTTCATCGGCAGCTTCACGTAGAGCGGCTGCTCGCCACCGGCGTAGATGGTGGCGGGAATCTGCTGGGCGACGCGCATGCGGCGGGCCGGGCCCTTGCCGAACTCGGTGCGCAGTTCGCCTTCGAGGACGATGGTGTTGTTGGCCATGGGTGTGTTCTCCTTGGTAGTATGTTCCGCTTCGGCGCATCGTCGGACCGAAGGGCATGCCAAGGGCAGGTCCTGAATGCCGAGTCGATGACGGAAGCGCACCGGTCGGTGCCTTCCCTCGCCAAAGCAACGTCTCTACCGTAGTAGCCTGCTCGGACAATGCCGACGGCCCCTTCCCGGGTACAATCAGGGAAGACATACCGACGGCGGAAAGGCAGGGAACCGGCATATGCGACATCAGGCTCAGGCACACGGACACGACCGGCGCCATCCGGCCGGGAAGGCCGCCACGGCCCTGGCGCTCGGTGCGCTCGGCGTCGCCTCCTACACGGCCGCCGCCGGCGTGGCGTTGTTCTCCATCGCCCTCGACAGCCGCTCTCCCCTGTCGACCTTCGCACACAAGAGCGATCCGCGGTTCACGCGCTTCGACGACAGCTGGCGGCACAGTGACGGCGCCGCCACCTCCTGGTTCCTGCAGACGCGCCAGGCCATGCGGCTGCGCAGCTACGACGGGCTCATGCTGCACGCCTGGCGGCTCGACCCGGACACCGCCCATCCCCTGCCCCACTGCTACGCCATCGTGATGCACGGGTACACCGGCAGTCCCGAGGAGACGGCACCCTGGGCACTGCACTACGCCCGGCTCGGCTTCACCGTGGTCTGCCCGGCGCAGCGCGCCCACGAACTGAGCGAGGGACGCTACGTGACCATGGGCGCGCTGGAACGGCGCGACCTCATGCAGTGGGTGAACCGAATCGTGGCCCACGACCCCCAGGCACGCATCCTGCTGCACGGCAACTCGCTCGGGGCGGCCACCGTGCTGCTGGCGGTCGGCGACCGCCACATCGCGCCCCATATCGCGGCAGTGGTGGCCGACAGCGCCTACGTGGACGCCACCCGCCAGCTGTGCCGTTCGCTGGCATCCGCCCTGCGCATCCCCCAATGGAGCACCGGCCCCATGGCATGGTGCGCGGACCTGCTGCTGCGCCTGCGTGCCGGCGCCGACCTGCATGACGCCGACGTGCTGGCCGCGGTCCGTCGCATGACGGTGCCGGCGTTCTTCACCCAGGGCGGCGCCGACGTCATCGTCGACCCGCGCAGTGCCCGGCGGTTGCGGCAGGCGTACCGCGGCACGGACGGCGAATGCCTGGTCGTCGACGGCGCCGTGCACACCGCGCAGGTCGAGACCGACCCGCACGCCTACTGGCAGGCCATCGACCGCTTCCTGGCACGTCACTTCCCCATCGCACAACAAGCCAAGAGATAGATATTTACGGAAGGGCCCCTGTCGGTGACCATGGTCACCGACAGGGGCCCTTCCGTGGTGTGCAGGTTCGCCGGGTCTCAGGCGAGCAGCTCCTTGACGGCGGCGATGACGGCCTGCAGGCCGGCCTTCGCGTCACCGAAGAGCATCTGCGTGTTCGGCTCGAAGTACAGCTCGTTCTCGATGCCGGCGTAGCCCTTGCCGCGGCCGCGCTTCATCACGACGACGTTCTGCGACTTGTCGACGTCGAGGATCGGCATGCCCGACACCGGCGTGCCCGGCTTGCGGGCGGCCGGGTTGGTCACGTCGTTGGCGCCGACCACCAGGGAGACGTTCGCGGACGGGAACTGCGGGTTGATGTCGTCGAGGTCCACGAGCTCCTCGTACGGCACGTTCGCCTCGGCGAGCAGCACGTTCATGTGGCCGGGCATGCGGCCCGCCACCGGGTGGATGGCGTACTCGACCTCGACGCCGTGCTCCTTGAGCAGCTCGCCCAGGTCGGCCAGCTCACGCTGTGCCTGCGCCTGCGCCAGGCCGAAGCCGGGCACGAAGATGACCTTGTCGGCGTAGACGAGCTGGACGGCCAGGTCGTCCGCCGAGGTTTCCTTCATGGTGCCTTCGGGGCCGTCGGCGGAACCGGCGGCGCCGTCGGAGCCGCCGAAGCCGCCGGCGAGCACGCTCAGCAGCGGACGGTTCATGGCCTTGCTCATGAGCACGGACAGCGTCACGCCGGCGGAACCGACGAGCGCGCCGGCCACGATGAGCGCCACGTTGTCGATCGCCAGGCCGGACATCGCGACCGCGGTGCCGGTGCAGGCGTTGAGGATGGAGATGACGACGGGCATGTCCGCGCCGCCGATCGGGATGACGAAGACCAGGCCGTAGCATAGAGCGAACACGGTGGTCAGCACGGACCACAGCAGGCGCTGGCCCGGCATGACGCACAGCATCACCAGGGAGGCGACGGTCAGCAGGGCGAACAGCACGTTCCACACGCTCTTGCCGGGCAGGCTGAGCTTCTTGACCCAGCCGATGCCCTGCAGCTTGCCCGCCGCGATGAGCGAGCCGGTGAAGGTCACGGAACCGATCATGACGCCCAGGCCTGCGGTGATGAGCACCACCAGGGCCGGGGTGCCCTCGGCGGCGAGGATGTCGTTGAGGGCCACGAGCGCGGCCGCGCCGCCACCCACCGTGTTGAACACGGAGACGAGCTGCGGCATGTCCGTCATCTTGACCTTCTTGGCGGACCAGACGCCGGCGACGGCGCCGACCGCGATGCCGGCGACGAGCAGGCCGATGGCGACCCAGCTGTGGATGAGGTCATGCTGGACGAACAGCTTGACGAAGGCCATGACGACGGCGATCACCATGCCGGCCGCGGAGATGAAGTTGCCCTTGCGGGCGGTCTTGGGCGAGTTCATGTAGTGCAGGCCCATCACGAACATGACGGCCGCGAGCAGGTACACGAACCATGCGACGATGTCGATGGCGCTGGCGGTAGTGGTTGCCTGCATTACTTGGCTCCTCCTTCGTTCTTCTTGTCGGACTTGAACATCTCGAGCATGCGGTCGGTGACCACGTAGCCGCCGACGACGTTCATGGTGCCCAGCACGGCGGCCAGGAAGATGAACACGAAGCTCAGCGGCGTGTCGGCCTCCGCGGCGACGATGACGACGCCGACGATGACGATGCCGTGGATGGAGTTGGCGCCCGACATGAGCGGGGTGTGCAGGGTGGCGGGCACCTTGCCGATGACCTCGATGCCGATGAGCAGGGCGAGGATGAACAGGGTGACGGAAATGACGAGCGACGGCATGCGTTACGCCTCCTTCTGCGCGTTGAGCGGCTTGTGTCCCGCGACGATCATGGCCTGGTCGAGCTCCTCGTCCGGACGCACCGCGAGCGCGCCGTCGACGATGAAGTGGGTGAGGATGTCGGCCACGTTGCGGCTCAGGAGGTTGGACGCCGTGGTGGCGACCTCGCTGGCCAGGTACGGCGCACCGATGACCTTGACGCCATCTTCGGTGACGATCTGGCCGACGGTGGAGCCCTCGACGTTGCCGCCCAGGTCGCTGGCCGCGCAGTCGACGACCACGGCACCGCGGTGCAGTCCCGCCACGCCGCGCTCGGTGAGCAGGACGGGGGGGCTTGCGCCCCGGCACCTTCGCGGTGGTGATGATGATGTCGAAACCGGCTGCCTTCTCGTCGACCGCGGCCTGCTGCGCGGCCTGCTCCTCGGCGGACAGGGCACGCGCGTAGCCGCCTTCGCCCTGGCCGGCGGACAGGTCCAGTCCCAGGTCGAGGAACTTGGCGCCCAGGGACTCGACTTCGTCCTTGGATGCGGGACGCACGTCGTAGGCGGTGACGACCGCGCCGAGGCGCTTGGCGGTGCCGATGGCCTGCAGGCCGGCGATGCCCGCGCCGAGGATGAGGACCTTCGCGGGGCGGATGGTGCCGGCCGCGGTGGTCATCATCGGCAGGAAGGAGCCATAGGCGTTGGCGGCCACGAGGGCGGCCTTGTAGCCCATGACGGAATTCTGCGAGGTCATCTCGTCCATCGACTGGGCGGAGCTGAGCTGTCGCGGGAGGCGTTCGATTGCCACTGCGGTCACGCCCGCCTTCTCCAAGGTCTCGACGTACTCGTTGTCGGTGAACGAGCCGAGCATGCCGATGACCCAGGTGCCCGGCTTCATGCGGGAGATGAGCGCCTCGCCCGGACGGTCGACGAAGCCCAGGGCCTGTGCGTCCTCGAGGATGGTTTCGGCGTCGCATACCTGCGCGCCTGCGGCGATGTAGTCGGCATCGGTGTATTCGGCGGCATCGCCCGCGCCGTGCTCGACCAGGCATGTGACGCCTGACTTGCGCAGCCGTGCCACGATGTCCGGTGTCAACGCGACGCGGGATTCGGTCCCGGAGGTCTCGTTGAACACACCGAAGACCACGGTGCCTTCTGCTTGTTCGGCCATGTGAACCCTTTCTATGCATCCCGCCCAATGCGGGATGGTGAACATACGCCCACCAGTGTAACGAAACGCCTGCGTGACAGCGCCGGCCGTCCACCTTTCGAATGGGTTGCGCACGTTTTCACCGGGCTGGAACGTTTTAGCCCACCGAGTATTTTTGGCGCCCAACATCCCGAAACCCTGCGAAAACCGCGGTTTTCCTACGCAACCGTAAGGTGACGGAACGTCCCCGACCCATTAATATGCAAGGAAGCACAAGGATTTTTCCGGCTGTTCGGCAAGTCACAAGGAGCACTTCATGTCCATTTTCAACAAGGTCCGACAACAAGCATCGGACGCCACGCAACGCATGCTGCGCCTCGGCGGGGACTTCAAGCACCCCATCAGCGACGCGGCCGACGAGCCGGATTACGTCGATCCGGAGGCCATGCTCCAGCATCACAACTACGAGGAGCTGCCCCGCGTGGACTTCTGGGGTCCGGACCGTCCGACGACCACCTACATCGACGCCGACTCCGGCTTCATCACCGCCAGCACCGAGGGCAACGGCCCCCTGCCGGACAACTACACGATCTACCGCATCTACGAGGACCGTGCCAACCGCATGGGCAACGAACCGCTCTACACGTTCAAGCGCAACGGCGACTGGGTGTCCAAGACGGGCAACGAGACCCTGGCGGACATCCGCGCCGTGGCCAAGGGCCTCATGCACCTGGGGCTGAGGAAGGGTGACGGCGTGGCCTTCATGTGCCACACCTCCTACGAGTGGGACGTGTTCGACGCGGCCGTGGTCGCCATCGGCGGCGTGCTCGCCACCGTCTACGACACCGATTCGGACGAGCAGATCCGCAACATCGTGAACAACTCCGACGCCATCCTGCTCATGGTCGAGACGAAGGACATGCGCGTCAAGGCGAAGCTCGCCGAACGCGAATGCCCCACGCTCAAGCACATCATGTGCATGGAGACCGGCGCCATGGACGAACTGAAGGAATACGGCCGCAACGTCACCGACAAGCAGCTCGACGAACGCATCGACTCGATCAGGAAGACCGACATGTGCTCCATCGTGTACACCTCCGGTTCCACTTCCGCCCCCAAGGGCGTGGAGATGACGCACGAGCATTACTGCGCCACCGCCACGAACCTGCCCACGTACATGCCCGACCTGCTGCACGACAAGCGCAACCGCGTGCTGCTGTTCCTGCCGCAGGCGCACTCCTTCGCCCGCGCCATCAACTACATCTGCGTGGCCTCGGACATCCACCTGTACATCGCCAACGGCATCAAGACGCTGACCGCCGACCTGCGCGTGGCACGCCCGCATATCATGATCGTGGTCCCCCGCGTGCTCGAGAAGGTCTACAACGCCGCCTCGCAGAAGGCCGGCGAAGGTCCCAAGGGCCGCGTGTTCGCCGCCTCCGTCGTCGCCGCGCAGAAGTACATGGAGGAGCTCAGCGACAAGGGCCACGCCTCCCGCTTCGCCACGATGCGCCGCAACGCCTTCGACCCGCTGGTGTACGCCCAGGTGCGTGACGCCCTCGGCGGCTGCGCCAAGTGGATCGTGACCGGCGGCGCTCCCCTCGACCCGGACCTCATGGCCTTCTTCCGCGGCGCAGGCATCCCGGTGTACGAAGGCTACGGCCTGACCGAGACCACCGCGCCCTGCGCCTTCAACCCCCTGAGCGTGCCGTACCACCAGGGTTCGGTCGGCATTCCCTTCCCCGGCTTCCAGGTGCGCATCGGCGAAGGCAACGAGATCGAGGTCAAGGGCACCGCGGTCTTCCCGCGCTACCACAAGAACGACGAGGCCACCGAGACCTCCTTCGCCAAGGACGACTGGTACATCACCGGCGACCTGGGACGTCTCGACGACGACGGCTTCCTGTACATCACGGGCCGCAAGAAGGACCTCATCATCACCGCCGGCGGCAAGAACGTCTCCCCCGGCCCCATCGAGGAAGTCATCCAGCGCTGCCCGTTGGTCTCCCAGGCCCTGGTGCTGGGCGACAAGCGCCCGTTCATCTCCGCCCTCATCACCCTGGACGACGAGGCCGTGCGCCCCTGGCTGAGCTCCAAGGGCCTCAACCCGGACATGACCATGCAGGAGGCCGCCGACAACGCGGCCGTACGCGCCGAGGTGCAGAAGTGGGTCGACAAGGCCAACGAGGGCGTCTCCCGTGCGGAGTCCGTGCGCAAGTTCATCATCCTGCCCGAGCAGTTCACCCAGGAGAACGGCCTGATGACCGCATCCATGAAGGTGATCCGCCCGAAGGTCCTCAAGCGCTACGCCACCCTGCTCAACACGCAGATGTACACCACCCGCAAGCCGGAGGCAGCAGCCCAGCACTGATCCGGCCGGGATCCCAGTCCCCGTAACGGGTCGGGCCCCGGACGAACTTCACGGTTCGTCCGGGGCCCGAATCTTTCAGAAGCCGAGGCGGTCGAGCTTCTTGGGGTCGGACTGCCAGTTCTTGGCGACCTTGACGTGCATGTCGAGCTGTGCCTTCTGCCCGACCAGGCGGTTGACGGCGGTGCGCAGCTTCTTCTTGACGTAGACGAGGTGTTCGGCCTTGTGTCCGATGATGATGGCCTTCTGCGAGTCGCGTTCCACGTAGATGGAGACCATGACGCGCGCCTTGCCGGCGTACTGCTCCCCCGACTCGTTGTCCTGCGGGTATTCGATCCCGTCGACGACCACCGCCAGGGAATGCGGCAGCTCGTCATGCAGTTCCTCGAGAAAGGCGCCGCGGATGAGCTCCGCGATCGTGTCCTCGGGGCGTTCCTCCGTGAGCTGGTCCGCTGGGTACATCTGGGGTCCTTCGGGCAGGTGCTCGAACAGCACGTTGCGCACTTCCTCCAGGTTGTCGTCCTTGAGGGCGCTGACGGGCACGATGTCGGCGAAGTCGGCGAACTCGTTGATGGCGATGAGCTTGTCGATGAGCTGTTCGCGGGTCAGTTCGTCGATCTTGGTGACGATGGCGATCAGGGGCACTTTCCACTGGAAGGTGCCGTCCTCGCGCTTGGTGGCGAACTGGGAGCGCAAACGGCTCAGGATGCGCTTGTCGCCGGGGCCGATCTCCTGGTCGGCGGGCAGCAGGAAGGCGATTTCGTCGGCGTCGGCGAGGGATTCGTCCACGACGTCGTTGAGCCGTTGGCCGAGCAGGGTGCGAGGCCGGTGGATGCCGGGGGTGTCCACGAGCACCATCTGCGCGTGTTCCTCGGTCAACACCCCACGGATGGCCTTGCGGGTGGTTTCCGGGCGTGAGGATGCGATGGCGATGCGCGTGCCGATGAGGGCGTTGATGAGGGTGGACTTGCCGACGTTCGGGCGTCCCACGACTGCCACGAATCCGGACTTGTAGGGGGTGGCGTCGCCGGCCTGTTGCTGTGTGTCGTTCATGATTCGTTCCGTTCCTGGTCCTTGCCGTCCTCTTCCGGCGCTTGGTCGCCGGCCTGTCCGTCATTATCCTGCCGTGCCGGGACGGGTTCGGCCACGATGGTGGACACCTTCTTGCGCCGGCCTGCCGAGTCCACGGCGGTCAGCTGCAATCCGTGGGTGACGGCGCTGGATCCCACGATGGGCACGCGTCCCAGGAGCTTGGTCAGGAGCCCGTAGACGGTGTCGACGTCGTTCTCGTCCAGGTCGACCTCGAAGATCTCCTCGAGCTCGGCGATGGACGTGCGTGCCGGCATGCTCCAGGTGCGATAGCCGATCTGCTCGGGGTCGGCATGCTGCGCCCGGTCGTGCTCGTCGTCCAGTTCACCCACGATCTGCTCGATGGCGTCCTCGATGGTGACCATGCCGGCGATGCCGCCGTATTCGTCGCACACCATGGCCACGTGGTTGCGTGTCTGCTGCATTTCGTGGAAGAGGTCGTCGGCGGGTTTGGATTCGGGCACCAGCATGGGTTTGCGCATGATGGATTCCACGCTTCGAGCGAACGCCTCGTGGTTGAAGGAGGTGGCGCGGACCGCGTCTTTGAGGTAGGCCACGCCGAGCAAATCGTCGAGGTCGGCACCGATGACGGGAACCCGTGAGAAGCCGGAGCGGGAACACAACTTGAGGAAGTCCTGCAGGTCCTCGTCGCGCTCGATGCAGATCATGTCCGTGCGCGGCACCATGATCTCACGGGTCAGGGTATCCGACAGCATGAGTACGTTGCGCAGCATCTCCGACACCTCCGGGTCGAAGCGGTTGCTCTCGACGAGTCGGTCGATGGCGGCCTTGCCCTGTTCCAGCTGGATTTTCTCCAGTTCCTCGTCGTCGGAGGGTTCCGCCTGTCGGCGTGATGCGCCCTCGTGATGGCGACGGCGGGTGAAGGGGGTGACCTTGGTGGCCGCCGACACGAGGGAGGCATGCCTGAGCATGAGCTCCATGGGACGGTTCGAGCCGGCGGTCCTTGGCCGTACGAGCACCGAGACGAGCGCCACCAGCAGTGCTCCCGTGAAACCCACCAGGAGGTCCAGCCAGACAGGCTGGGAGAACAGGCTCATGACCACGGTCACCAGCACGCCGATGAGCACATTCGCGAAGATGCGGAAGAAGGCACATGAATTGGCTGCGACATTGCGGTTGGCGATGACGCGCTGCACCGTGTGGATCTTCCTGACGCGCTTGTTGCGGTTGAAGGCGGACAGTTCGGGGTCGGTCTGCGCCTCGATCATGAGGTTGTTCAGGCTTGCCCGGGTGACCCGGGCCACTGCGCTCTCCAGTCCCGCCATCATCAGGGCCAGCCATGCCAGTACGATGGCCATGGCCCCCAGGACGACAGCCGTGACTATGGCGGCTTGTTCACTCATCGACGTCATGCCTCGTTTCCGTGAAGGTTGTCTTTCAATGTCCCAGCTGCCGGTCGCTGCCGAAGCGTTCCTCGTATGCCGCGAGCGCGTCGACGGCATCCTCAGGCAGGGTGGCGTTCCAGGCGGTACCCTGATGCATCGCGAAGAAGGTCAGGAGCAGCTGTCGCTGCAGGCCGAACATCTGGCGTTCCTGTTCGGCGGTGCGGTGGTCGTAGCCGATCAGGTGCAGGATGCCATGGATTGTCAGGAGCATCATCTCCTCCATGGTGCTGTGTCCCGCGGCGGCGGCCTGCTGTGCGGCGACCCAGGGGCAGATGACGATGTCGCCGAGGATGCCTACCGGTACGGTGCCCTGGTCGCCGGGGCGCAGTTCGTCCATGGGGAAGCTCATGACGTCGGTGGGGCCCAGCAGTCCCATCCATTTGTCGTGCAGTTGCGCGATGGGTTCTGGGTCCACGAACATGATGGCGAGGTCGGACTGGGTGCTCACCCTCATCTGGTCCATGACCCAGATGCCCAGGTCGGAGAAGGTCTTCGGGTCGATGACCCATTCGGTTTCGTTGGTGACTTCGACGCTCATGCTGTGTGGTTCCCTACTGTGTGCTGGTCCTGTTGGCGGTGTTGGTCGTGGCGTTCGTATGCGGCGACGATGCGTCCGACCAATTCGTGGCGGACCACGTCCTGCGCGTCCAGGTGGACGAAGGCGATGTCGTCGATCGCGCCCAGGATGCGTTCGATGGAGACCAGGCCCGACTGGCCCTGGGCCAGGTCGACCTGGGTGACGTCTCCGGTGACGACCATGGTCGTGTTGAAGCCCAGGCGGGTGAGGAACATCTTCATCTGCTGGACGGTGGTGTTCTGTGCTTCGTCGAGGATGACGAAGGCATCGTTGAGGGTGCGTCCGCGCATATAGGCCAAGGGTGCGACCTCGATGGTGCCGTCGTCCAGGCAGTGCTTCATGCGTTCGGCGCCCAGCATGTCCGACAGGGCGTCGTAGAGGGGGCGCAGGTACGGGTCGACCTTCTCGTTGAGGGTGCCCGGCAGGAAGCCGAGGTTCTCCCCCGCCTCCACGGCCGGACGCGTCAGGATGATGCGGCGTACCTTGCCTTCTTCGAAGGCCTGCACGGCCTTGGCGACCGCCAGGTAGGTCTTGCCCGTGCCGGCAGGTCCGATGCCGAAAGTGATGGTGTGGGTGGCGATGTCGTGGACGTAGGCTGCCTGTCCGGCGGTCTTGGGGCGTACCGGGTAGCCGTTGGCGTAGGCGATCGCATTGCCGTCACGGGGCTTGCGGTAGGTGGCGTGAGCATCCCGTGCGGTGCCGTTGTGTTCGCGCCTGGCCCGGCGGATGGCTTCGCTTTGGCGGCCCGTGCCCGGAGCCTCATCCCTGATGTCGTGGGTCAGGACGCGCTGGTCGAGCATGCGTCGCAGCGCATGGGCGTCCAGCGGTGCGTCATAGGCGGCATCGACCAGCAGGTTGACGATGTCCTGCGCTTCGCTGGCCTGTTCCTCGCCACGCCGAGTCGTCGAGCGGATGGTCACTTCGTTGCCGCGGATGTGGATCGTGATGTCCGGGAACTCGCGTTCGAGTTCGCGGATGTTCTCGTCGTAAGGCCCGAATACCCGTAGGGAGTCCAGCGTCTCGGGAATCCTCACCGTTCGTGTTGTAGTCGCCACCGCACCTCTTCGTCGTCGTGATTCATGCTCTGTCGGTCTTGCCGCCCGTCCGTCCGTGTCGGGTTCACTCGTCGAGCGGCTCGCCGGTCAGCACGTGGGCATGGACGTGGAACACCGTCTGGCCCGCCTCTTCGCCGGTGTTGAAGATGAGCCGGTACGCGCCGTCATATTCACGGTCCGCAATGGTCTGCGCGACCTCGACCATGTGGGCAAGCAGCTGGGCGTCGGCCTTGGCCAGTTCATCCACGTTACGGTAATGCTCTCGGGGCACCACCAGTACATGGACCTTCGCCTTGGGGTTGATGTCCTTGAATGCATACGTGGTGGCGTCCTCGTATACCTTCTCGCTGGGAACTTCGCAATCCACGATCTTGCAGAACAGGCACTCCGTATCCTTCATGCCACTCTCCTTTCGGTCGGCCATGCCCTTCATGCTAGGCATCCATCAGGATAAACCGCGGTACGGGCGCCACTATTCCTGACGGACAACGAAAAGGGCCGGCCCCGATTGGGACCGGCCCTTTGGCGGTGTCCGGAGCGGGACTTGAACCCGCACGCCGTTGCGCCCGCAGGGGCGGAATCACGCCAATCTAGGCCGCCGCACCCGGTCGGGGCGCCAACAAAGCGCCAACATCCAGGGAGCGCAGCAGCTCCTCCATCCCGGCCGCCGCGGACTCCAGATCCGCGTCGAAAAGGTCGGCGTAGACGTCCAGGGTCATCGCCGCGCTGGCGTGTCCCAACTGCCGCTGCACGCTCTTGACGGAGGCGCCGGTGGAGACCATGAGGCTCGCCGCCGTGTGCCGCAGGTCGTGCAGCGTCATCCTGGGCAGCCCGGCCGCGTCGCACGCCCTGGCGAACCAGCCTTCCGCCTTCGGGCTCTTGAGCTGGCGCACATAGCCGCCCGGCAGGCCATCAGGATCGAAAAACAGGAGGCTGTCGTCGTGCCGCCCGGCCAGGGGCAGGATGTCGTCTAGCATCGCCGGGTAGAACACCGACCGCACCTCCGAGGTCTTCGGCGAACCGATGACGACCTTGCCGCGCACCTGCGTGGCTGACTTGGTGACCGAGATCCTGCGGCGTGCCCGGTCGACGTCCTCGACCAGCAGGGCCGTGGCCTCGCCCCACCGCATCCCCGTCAACCCCAGCGTGAGCACCAGGCTGCGACGCTCCCCGCACTCAGACGCGAGACGGAACAGCTCGGGCGCACTCAGGTACACGTGCCGGCTCCTCTCCTTGCGCGGCAGGGTCACGCCCCGGGCGGCATTAGTTGCGACCAGGCGGTCGGCAACCGCGTCATCCAGTACCCCGGCGAGGACCCCGTAGGCGCGCTTGACCACGCTCGCGCTCTTCGGCTTGCCCTCCAGGCGCGCCGCACTCCCCTGCCGCTCCGCCGATTCGAAGCGCCCGGAGGCGATGTCCGACACCCACCGCTGCACGCCCGACCTGGTCACATCCCTCAACGCCACATGCCCCCAGGCGGGCAGCACGTAGACGCGGGCCGAGTCCTCCAGGTCATCCAGATAGCTCGGCTTGCACGCCAACCGCTTCTTCTCCAGCCAGGCGGGCAGGAGCGCACCCACCGTCGTCCTCGAGTCCACCGGATCCACATACGAGCCCTGCGCGATCGCCGTCACCACATGCTCGGCCGCCCACGCCTCCGCATCCTTCCTCCGCGCAAAGCCCCGCTTCGTGTACTGCCCGCCGCCTCCCGGCTTGCGATAATCCACCCTCCACCGCTTGACGCCACTGGAGGTCTTGTACTGTGTGATACTGGCCATGACGACCACCTTCCCGCGCGCCTGCTACGATGAGACGCGCATCTCTATCGATGCCAGCGAGCGCCATCAGGTATCCGGCCGACGCGCTCGCTGTCTTTTTATGGGTATACTGGGGACCAGCCAAAGTAGGCACTAGGAGAAGGAGCAACGCCATGGCCAAGACCAAGGAAGAGCCGCTGCTGCAATACCGCGTCGGAAACGAGCGAGTCAGCGCCTACGAGAACCGTATCGAGATCCGCCACCCCAAGGTCCTCACTCTGGGTCTGACCCACAGGACCGACACGATCTTTTACTCGGCTATCCAGGACGTGGACGTCGCCACCCGCAGCATCACCGTGCACATGGGCACCCTGCGCCTGCAGCGCATCGGCGGCTCCAAAAAGGATATCCGCGCGCTCGTCGACATCATCAACGCCCACCGCTAACCCCCCTCCGTCTCTTGCCCCGGCCTCATGGTCGGGGCTTTTTGCTTATTGGATGGCGAGCGCCGGGTTGTGGTGGAGGCGCTCGCGGAATGCGTGGATGACCCAGGGCATGACGTCGAGCTCGTGGGCGAGCCAGACGGGGTTGTCGCAGATGGTCTCGAGGGCTGCGTAGTGCGTGGGGTCGATGAGCATGCCGGCGGCCTCCATGTCGGCCCTGCGCTCGGCCCATTTGTCCTCCTGGCATCCGCCGTCTCCGTGTCGGGCGTGGCTGACCTCATGGGCGAGGACGCATTTGCGCTCGGTATCGGTGAGGCGGTTGTCGAGGATGATCATCCGGTCGTCCGGTATCCACATGCCTTGGATGTGCTCGTCTGCTATGGGCAGGTCCCATAGGTCGGCCCATCGCAATGCCTCAATCTCGATGGCACCCACTTACGGCTGCTCCTCGTATGCTTCCTGCTCCACCTCGGTGTCGCCCTTCTTGGCGGCCTTGGTGACGAGTTCGGGGTGGGCGGCAATCCAGGCGGCCCGCTCTTCCCTGCCGCTGCGCTCCATGTACTTCTCTGCCTCCTCTATGAGCTCGTGGGGGTAAAGGCCCAGGACGGCGCAGGCTCGGGCTATCTGGATGACGTTGATATCCCGCTCCCCTTTGAGTATGCGAATCAGCGTCCTTTCCGGTATTCCGGATTCTTCTGCGAGTCTCTTGATTGTCATGTGGGCCGCTGATCTCTCTGCCGAGAGAGCCATGGCCGTCGCTTCATTAATGTCCATATGGTCAGTATAGACGCCCTTCTCTCCAAACATGCTGCCCAAATGGGCAACACGCCGTCTTGACTTACTGCCCAATTGGGCAGTACAATGTCAAGCATGGACATCACGAGATACGCAGAGCAGGTAGCCGACAATGTCGCCCAGGCCATAGAGAAGGCCGGCCTGACCAAGGCAGGGGCGGCGACCCGGTCCGGCATCCCCCGCACCACGCTGATCAGACAGCTGGAACATCCGGACGCCTACCCCTTCAACGTGCGGCAGCTGGCCCAGCTGTCCATAGCCACCGGAGCCCCGGTAACCAAGCTCATGAAGCCCATCCGACACTGATCGACCGCCAAGGAGAAGAAGACATGACCAACCTCACCGAAGTTCAGCGTGAAACCCTCGAAGCCGAGCGAGACGCCCTCCAGGAGCGCCTCCCCCAGCTCGACAAGGCAGTCGCCGAATACAGGGACGAGCTGGAAGCCTACCGCGCCATCCACCAGGACGCCCTCGCTGCCGCCACCCCCGCGGGGCATGATGCACGACTGGCTTGCCAGGCCATCGAGGACCGGCTCATCGCCGCCCACGAGGCGGCCACCGGGGCCGCCGAACGCATCAGCCACATCACCATGGTCCTCGCCGGGCTGAGGCCTCTCGACGAGGATCCATGTGAAACCGACCAGGCCGCCGACTGGCTGGGTGCGCTCGCCGACATGCCAGCCACGGCAGGCGAGGACACCGACCGGGCCGACCTCGAGCTGGCCATCCGCGACCAGCTCATCCGCACCGCCGCCTCCTGGATCAACTCCCTCGACGGCGACCTGCTCGACCTCAGGCTCCGCCGCGCGGACGGCTACGCCGAAACCGGCCTGGCCGTCGAGATCGACACTACCGCCATCGCCACCATCGTCCTGGACACCATCCGAGCCCACGCCAAGGAGACACGGTGAGCGACCTGGTGACCACCCTCACCCCACGCCAGGTGGCCGACCTGCTGCACGTGCACCCACGCACCCTCGCCAACTGGCGCTCCCTGTCCGACGAGCGCCACCAGGTCGGCCCCGCCTACATCAAGCAAGGCCGTCGGGTGCTCTACCCCGTCGCCAAGCTGCGCATGTGGCAACGCTACGCCTATGAGCCCCGAGTCGGTACCCTCCCCGGCGACTAACCACCATCCGTCCACCACACGAAAAGGACCCCACACCATGACCCGACAGCGCATCGCCGGCATCCTCGCCGCCATCCTCCTCATCCCATCCTTCCTCTACCTGGCCTGCGGGCCCGGCTTCTACGCCGCCCCCTGGCCCCAGACCATCGCGCTCGCCGCTGCCGCCGGCGGCGTCCTGCTCGCCATCCGCGCGCTGGATCTCTAAAAGACTTGCCGACCCCTCCGGGAGTCGGCGGCGGCAAGGAAAAGCCGTGAAAACCGCCATAACTGAAGATGATGACTCGCGTCGCCGGCCCCATACCTGTTCTGCCGGCGGCGCGCACGGACGGCGCCATAGATGCCCTGGCCCCACATGGCTTCCACCCCTGCTCTTCTTCTCCCGGGGACGGACCTGAAAGGCCGGACGGAAGGTGCGAACCCCTCGCCGTCCACTAGGTCCACGTCAACGCCACCCCTGCCGCGGCGAGATAGCCAGGCGCGGCCAGGGGAACGATGCAGGCACATCCGGCCAGGTCAGCCGGTGCCGTAACTGGGCTATGCGCCTGCAGCGTGGACCCACCCACGTGCAACACCGGACATCACACACAAGGAGACACAATGCCAACCGAACCCAACAGCGGCAAGAAGGACACCGCTCATTACATGGCACTAGATGAGCCAGAACTGCGATACGGCTACACGGTCCAATCATCCACAGACTCCGACCGTGCCCTGGCCGTGTTCGTTTCGTGGAACCTGCGCAGCCACGCCCGGAGCATCGCTACCGTCACGGACGGCGAAGTCGCAAACGACCTCACCCGTGCAGAGATGATTGGAATCACAAAGCTCGCCATCCTCATCCTCCAGCACACCGTCGAAAAGCTTTTCCCAGACTGGAGAGATCCATCGGTGGATCTCTCACCGGAGTTTTTCCCTGATTTGTTCCGCCTCGGGGACGCCGTCAACCACCTCGAAGCGGAAGCGGAGGAGGAATAGCCATGGCCGGAGAGACCATCATCACCGTCGTCGGCAACCTGACCCGCGACCCCGAACTGCGCACCATCGGCAACGGATCCACCGTCGTCAACTTCACCATCGCCTCGTCCACGCGCAACTTCGACCGGCAGTCCAACCAGTGGACGGACGGCGGCACCCTCTTCCTCAACTGCTCCGCATGGGACAGCGAGCGCACCCACATGGCGTCCAACATCGCCCAGAGCCTGGCGAAGGGCATGAACGTCATCGCGCAGGGCATCCTGCGCCAACGCTCCTACGAGGACGACAACCACGTCAAGCACACCGTCACCGAGCTTCGCGTCCAGGAAATCGGCCCCACCCTCAAACGCGCCACCGCACAGGTGACTCGACAGACCAGCAGCGCCGCTTCCGGCGGATTCCATGACTCCCGCTTCGACGAGCAGACACCCACCGGCGGCTACCAGGGAGGCGCCACCGCCACCGCATCCAACTCCGGAGCGGTCGGTGAGGATCCATGGGGCCAGCCCATCGGCCAGGGCGTCACCTTCGGCGCCCCCGCCGAGTTCGGCGGTGACGACCCGGGCGAACCTGCCTTCTGAGCCATGTACGGCATCGACTGGGAGCAGGTCATCGAGACCGAACGCGACGAAATCAACCGCCTGCGAGGCACAGACGCCCCGCACAACACCAATCAAGGAGAAGACACCATGGCACGACCCAAGAACACCGACATCGACCGCTGGTGCGACCAGCCCTGGAACACCCTCACCCCCACACAAGGACGCCACGCCATCAAACGCGCCTTCCCACGAATCAGCGCCGACCAGCTCGCGCAGATCGAGCACGTCATGACCGACAACCCCTCCCACAGCATCAACGAATACGCCAACGTCGTCAACACCGCAGTCCTCACCAAAACCACCGCCGCAGACACCACCCCTGAGCCGACGCCGGACAGGCCGCTCACGGCCTCCTCATGGGAGCGTGGCATGGTCCTCGACGAACTGCCCGACCAGGTCACACACGCCCACCCCATCCCCGGTCAGGAACTCGCCGCCAAGGCGCTCGCCAACCCGGGCCGGTGGGTCATCGTCGCCGTGTACGGCGCCGGCGACGGCGCCCGCAGCGTCGAGAATCGTCGCAAGGCGGCCGCTTCCGTGGCTCGCGCGATCAACCGCGGGCAGCGCGTCGCTTTCCGCCCGGCCGGCGCCTATGAGGCGCAGCTGGTCGAGCCGGCCGCCAAGCCCGGCACGTACCTGGTGGCCGTCAAGGCCAGGGAGACACGAGCATGAGCCGCGTCATGCTGCCCCATGATCCCGAGGACCCGCAGGAGTGCGGCCGGGCAGGTGAGCTCGTCACCGGCGTGACCATCACCTCCGGCCTGCTGCTGCGCGCCAACGGGAGCCAGATGAACGTCACGCAGGCCGCCAGGGCGCACAGGACGCGCGTGAAGAACCAGCTCAAGCAGCTCGGCTTCCTCGCGGGCCGCAACATCCTGGCCGCCTACGCGCGCGACGGCCGCATCTTCGAACCCTTCCAGCGTGTCGACGTGCTCTACGTGATCCACTACCCGCCACGCGCCCACGACATGGACGCCGACAACCTCTTCCCCACCGTCAAACCCATCACCGACGGGCTGACCCTGGCGGGCATCTGGCCCGACGACAGCGCCAGGTACCTGCGCCGCCGCACCTACCTGGCCAGCCAATACCACAGTCGTACCGGCGAGTGGGACATCGACATCCACATCCAACCCCTCACGAACACAGACGAGGAGGACCTATGAGCCTCAAAGCAACCCAATGGGCACTCTACGACGTCGCCGACAGGCTCGACGCCAACGAGCTTCGCCTGCTCATGATCATGGCCGACATCGCCGACGTGGAAGGCCGCCGTATCTTCCCCTCGGTCGCCAACCTCGCGGACTGGTGCCACTGCTCCGTGCGCACCATCCGCAACAAGCTCGCCAGCCTCGAATCCAAGGGACTGATCAGCCGCGACGACCAGACCCTGGCCGCATCCATCCCGGCCAACCACCGCCCCATCGTGTGGCGACTCAACATGGATCAGGAGGAAGACACCACCGCGTATGCAAAAAATGCACACCTAAACAACGAGGACGACACCCCCGCCGCAGATGTGCAAACAGGTGTGCAAAACAACCCAGATGTGCAAACAGGTGTGCAATTAGATAGGCAAACAGGTGTGCAAGCTGTTTGCACACAAACCCACAATATAAGGATTAAGCCTATAACCCGAGAGAGTACGCGCGAGCAAAAAACCGACATCGACCAATGGGCGCCCAGCCTCATGGACGCGGCGCTCGCCGACCGTCTCGGCGCCGACCTCGAAGCCGAAGAGGAAAAATTCCGCGACCACGTCAAGGCCGGAGGCCACCAGCCCGCCGATACGGACGCCGCCTTCCGCAACTGGCTGCGCAGAGGCGACCAGCTCGGATACAACAAATCCGTCAAAACAACCCCCAGCAGCGTCCCTACGGGCCGTGCGCAACCCGACCGCTACCAGCCCCGGGAGCACGTACACACCGGCTCCTGCGCGCACACCAAAGCCGCCATGGCACCAATCGCACATTTGTTCGACCACACCGTGCCGGAAGGTCAATGGGGCATCAGCGAATACAACTGGGCCGCCCAGGCTTACGCCGACACCATCAACCAAGGCGGCAGCCCCGACCAGGCGGTCGCGGCCGCCAAAGCAATCCGAGAGGAGATCCCGCAATGAGCGACACCAACACCATCGACACATACCGGCTCGTCGGCCGCGCCGACCTGCAGGACATGGCCAAGAAGATGAGGAGCGTCGCCTACGACGTCGCCCGCCCCGTCGGCGACCAGCACATGCTGCTATGGGTCGACGTGGAAACCACCGGCCTGCATCCGGACCGTGACGACCTGCTCGAGGTCGGCATGCGCGTCACGCCCCTGGACGCGCCATGGGACGAGTACGGCTGGCTCAGCATCGTCATCCGTGACAGCAGCATCCGCTCCGGCGGCATCAACCGCGACACACTCCCCGCCCTGCGCATGCACCTGGAAAACGGCCTGCTCGACCAGGTCCTCACCGCCCCCACACCTCCCGAAAAATTCCACCCCAGCATCCAAGTCGGTGACCTGCACAAGCTCCTCGACTGCTTCATGGAAGAACTCGCCCCAGGCGACCACGTCCTGCACCCCGCCGGCACCAACGTCGACTTCGACCTGCGATTCCTCGAGGAAAACCTGGCCGGCCGCCACTGGGCAACCCTGCAACGCCGCCTCTCCCACCGCAAATTCGACCTGAGCACCATCCGCATGCTCGACCAGCTCAGCGGACTCAACCCCTACGGCAACCAGACCCACACCACCACGCACCGTGTCGACGACTGCCTCGACCGCGCCATCGACCAATGGGCCACCTGGATCCGCACCCGCGGCCACCACCTCCTCACCACCCCCACCAAGGAAACCAACGAATGAGCAACCTGCAAGCCACACTCCTGATCAGCCTGCTCCTGCTCATCGAGATAGGCATCTGCATCTACGTGTCCCACTGCGAGCGCGACATCGCCAACCTCACCAGCCGCCTCGAGGGCGACGAGCAGACCGACACGGCCACCATGCTGACCGTGCGCTGGCCCGACGAATACGGCACCCACTGGCGCACCAGCATCCACCCCCACGAACTCGCCGACCTGATCCGCGAACAGCCGTCCCTGGCTGGCGCCATCCGGGAAGGCGCCGCCCACGTCAGCATCCACCCAACCACGGAAGGAACCCTCCAATGAGCCTCACCGACAGCAGCATCACCCTCATCCCAACCCCGCCGGAACTCGCCGGCACAGGCCGAGCACTCGCCAACCTGCTCGACATCCTCCACAAATACGGCTTCATGACCAGAAGCAGCGTCGACTTCCAAAGCGTGCAGGACCTCGCCGAACTCGACCGCTATCTCGACGACCGAAACCCCAACCTCCGAGACCAGGTCGACGACCTCAAACACGACCTCGAAGAACTCCAGGACAGCATCAGCCGAGCCATCAACGAACTCTACTAAGGACACGACAATGGCCACGAACATCACACAGAAAGACCTCACCCTCACCGCACTCATCACCCATCTCGACGCGCTCGCCGACCGCTACGACCGGGCGTGCCGGCAGGCGGACCCGGCCAGCAGGGACGCACGCGTCCACCTGGCTGGCCAGATCGTCACCATCACCGACGTCAAGGACTGGGCATTGCAGCATCTGGGCTACTCGGGCTCGACGCCCATCGAGGCACCCAACCGCAGCGAGGAGGCGGCACGATGAGCGAATGGAAGAACATTCCCGGCAACCACACCAGCTGGTGGGACGACCTCCGGGTCGGCGACCAGGTCACCGTGCACAAGAGCCATGTGGGCCCCATCGACCACACGATCCGCGGCACCATCGCCAGTATCGAACGCATCCGCGACGGGCAAGACATGGCCGACGGCCCCGTCAAGGACATCATCCCCGGCAGCGCCTCCTACCAGTACCCCGTCGCCATCCCACGACCATTCAATCCCAAGCGCGCCCACATCACCAATCTCCGCCGCTACATTCGAGAGGACGAGTCATGACCAAGACAGCAGCATCCATCGACCCGCGCCTGACCGACCCCGACCTCGTGATCGACATGCTCATCGCCAAAGCGTCAATGCGCGCCGCCAGCAACGTGGGCGCCACCTACGCCGAACGCCTCGACCGCGCCATGCAAGAGCTCGGCCCCATCGTGCGCCCCATATGAGCGACCACGCCACCATCCTCATCCTCCTGGCCGTCACCATCCTCACCGCATGGTGGGGCGGCCACCACCACTTCTAGATCCGAACACCTGTACGAAAGGACTCCAACCATGGCAAGCAAGCAACTCCAGACCTTCGACTTCGAATCCGACCGCATCCGCATATCCATCGGAGAGAACGACGACACCTACTTCGTGGCAACCGACCTTGCCCGCATCCTCGGCTACGGCAGCGCCAAAGACATGGTGCGCTCTCTGGATGCAGATGAGAAGGGTATGCACAAAGTGCCCACCCTTGGTGGAGACCAGTCCATGCTGGTGGTCAACGAGTCTGGACTCTACCGTCTTATCCTTAACCGAGAGACTGCGTACATCAAGGACGAAGCCGCGCGAAACCACGTCAAGCGATTCCAGAGGTGGATCACCCATGAGGTCCTTCCATCCATCCGCCGCCACGGCGGCTACATGGTCGGCCAGGAGGCGATGAGTCCCGAGGAGATGCTCGCCGCGTCCATGCGCTGGCTCGAGTCCCGCATCGCAGAGCAGCGCGGCCAAATCGCACAACAGGCCGAACAGCTCGAAGCACAGCGACCCAAGGTGCTCTTCGCGGACGCGGTCGCCGCCTCCGACGGCACCTGCCTGGTCGGAGAGCTCGCCAAAATGCTCACCCAGGCCGGCTTCAAGATCGGCCAAAACCGTCTCTTCCGGCTCCTCCGCCAGGACGGCTACCTGGGCACCGTGGGGCAGAACTACAACGTGCCCAAGCAACGCTACGTCGAGGCCGGGCTCTTCAAGATCAAGGAAACCGCGGTCACCCACGCTGACGGCCACGTCACCCTCAACCGCACCCCCAAGGTCACCGGCAAGGGACAAACCTACTTCATCGACCGCTACGCCCCCAAGGAAGGCAAAAACAACCGATGAGCATGAACCGCCTGCACGGCTCCCACACCGCCCTCTGGGAGCAGATGACACCCGGCGACTGGATCCGCACCGTCGAAACCCGCGGTGAAGCAACCGTCACCATCGAAGGCATCATCACCAGCATCAGCGACGAAGCCAACGGAAAATTCGTCACCATCGGCCACTACCTCGCCGGCATGCGCCCCACCATCCCCGCCAAACCAACCGAAGGAAAACCAATCATCCGCGCGCTCGCCAGAGACAACACCATGAGCGACAGCGAGCGCGCCGCCTACGCCAACAGCATCGCCAACGGTTACGAGCCCACCACGCCATCCCCGGCGCCGTCACCAACCGGCACCGAATACACCGACGTCCCCCTATTCAACTAACCCACGGAAGGAACCCTCATGGTCAGCCAAGCAAAAAAAGACATGGTCCTCAAATGGCACGCCGACGGCTACAGCGCCGACATGACCGCCCAATACCTCAACCTGCCCATCCAAGCCGTCCAGGACATCATCGACGGACGCGACCAGCCCGACAGCTCAACCCACGGCCCCGAATTCATCGAACCCCCACTTTTCAACGACGAGGACAGGCAATGAGCAAAGGCAAATACCAGGATCTCACCGGACGCACCATCGGCCAACTCCGAGTCATCGAACGCGTAGGCACCACACCCACCGGCTACCCACTCTGGGAGTGCGAGTGCCGCACCTGCGGAAAAACCTGCTACCGCGACTCCCACTACCTACGCCGCAGCCCACACCCAACCTGCACCGGACAACACATCAACCAACCACCAGACGCCGCAACCATCCTCAAAACCGAAGCCGCCTACATCCGCCGATGCCGCAAAGGAGGACACCTCAACCCATGAGCAACCCCGAAGACATGACCCACCGTGCCGCCCAAGCGCTCGCAGCACTCCCCATCCGCGGCCACGGCCTCACCGTCGACGACCTCATCATCATCTGGCTCGACGGCCACGCCGCCGGGCACCGGGACGGCATGATCGAAATGAGCGACCGCGCCATCGACATCCTCAACACCGAACTCGCCCGCACCGGCGGCAGCCAGGAGGCACAGGACTAATGGCCATCGACGAAACCGATTGGAAGACAACTCGACTGCTCGACCACATCCAACACGTGCGCACCAACCTGCGCCTCCTCGACGACATCGCCACCAAACGCATCCACCTCACCAACAACACCGGCACCACCCGCCGCCTCGACAGCGCACCCACCCCCATCAACCTCGCCGCAGCCGACCTGCTCGACCAGATCCACACCATGAGCCGCCTCCTCGCCAAAGCCGCCGGCCTGGCCACCACCAAAACCATTCCCACCGACCCCATCCTCCAAAAACTCACCCAAAACCAATACCTCACCACGCTCGCCAACCGCAAGGACTACGCGAACATCCTCACCATGCTCGGCGAGGCCGCACACCAGTCCGACCGGATGATCGACCCCGACCCCACCACGCGCATCATCGGCCGCTGCCCCAACTGCCGCGCCGTACTCAGCATCCCCCGCGAGCACAAGCCCAGCCCCGGCCTATGGGGCCAGTGCCGCATGTGCGGCCACGACTACAATTACGGCCAGGTACAGCAAACGCAGCTCGCCCGCCTGGCCGCTGCCAACATAGTCGACACCGACACCGAGATCCGCCGCCTCCTGAAAACCGCAGGAATCGAAATGAGCGGCAGCTTCCTGCGCGTCTCCAAGCACCGCGGCCAACTCAGCGACCTCGGCAAAGACGAGCAGGGCCACAACCTGTACGCGCTCGCGGAGGTTTATCTGCTGGTGCGCCCTGACCTGGAGGATGACGACGACGGATTTGACATGTCCAACTGTAACGGCTAGCTTGGCTAGTATTGCGCGACGCGTGTAGCTGAGCGCGAGGTTTTCACAAGGCTCCAGCCCTGCCCACTCCGGCAGGCTGGGGCCTTCGTCATGCCGGGAGGACTCATGGCCAAGCGTCCCCACACCCGTGCCTTCGAACGACACAAGCAGGAATTCTTCGAGGCCGGCAAGCGCCTGGACGCCGAAGGCGACCCGGCCGCCGACTGCTGGATCTGCCACAAACGCATCGACTACTCGGTGCCGCCAAGCAGCAGCGACCAGTCCCACGAGCTCGACCACTACTATCCCTACTCGCTCTACCCCGAGCTGGTCGACGACCCAGCCAACTTCAGGCACAGCCACCGCCGATGCAACCGCGAGCGCGGCAATGGCCAGCCCAAGGCCGACCTGGGAGACGTGATACCAGCGTGGTGGTAACGGCGCGTCTGCACGCGCAAAAAAGATCAGCCAGCCAGCCTGCAAGCGTCTGCTGGCCGGGTAGGGGCGGTTGGATTTGCAGCAGGCCGCTTGCGGCCCAGTATCCGCGTGGGCAGCCTTCCTCCCTCCCCGACGCCGACTACCCCATCGCGCGCGAGACCGCCACAGGACCCTTGCGTGGAGCCACTTTTTCGGCCCCTGAAAGCCGCGTGTTTTTGATCATATTCGCTGCCGATCGGCACTATTCGAGAAGAGAGTCACATCAATGGATGATTTGCAGCTGGAACGTGTCCCGATTGATTCCCTGGTCCCGTACCATCGCAATCCACGGCGCGGCAACGTGGAAAAGATCGCGGAAAGCCTCAAGGAACGCGGCCAATACCGGCCCATCGTTGTCAACCGCGGCACCAAGACCGGCGTGGCCAACGAGATACTCGCCGGAAACCACACCTGGCAGGCAGCCAAGAGCCTGCAATGGGACAGCATACAGGTCACCTGGGTAGACGTGGACGCGGACGATGCAGCCCACATCGTCCTGGCCGACAACCGGCTCGCCGACCTGGGCGACTACGACACGGCGGCGCTCGCCGAGATCCTGCAGTCGGTCGCGGAGCCGACACTGGGCACCGGCTACAGCGACGAGGATATCGCCGAGATCCTCGCCGCAGTCGCTCCCAAGGAACTGCCGGGAGCTGACGCGGACGCAGTGCCGGAAACCCCCAAGACGCCCTTCACCAAGGTCGGACAGATATGGAAGCTCGGTGACAGCGTCCTCGTGGTCGGCTCCAGCACGGACAAGGAGCTCGTCACGAAGGCGGCCGGCATGATCGGTCAGCCCGGTTGCATCTGGACCGACCCTCCCTACGGCATCGCCTACGAGGGCAAGACGAAGGATACGCTCAGTATCCAGAACGACTTCACCATCGACAGGGCCATCGAGGTCACTACCGACGCATTCCGCATCGCCGCGCAGATCAGCCGCGAAGGATGCCCCTTCTACTGCGCCCACCCCGACTCGTATCGTGTGCGATTCCAGACCGCGCTCGAAAGCATCGGCTATCAGTGGCGCCAGACCCTGATCTGGGTGAAGAACACTGCCAGCCTGGCCCACAGCGACTACCAGAACCAGGTCGAACCGATCGGGTACGGATTCACGCCACACTCCAGCGGGGGGGGGCGTCTGGGCCGAGGCGGCCAGTGGTGGTACGGCGACGCAAAACAAACCACCGCGCAATGCTTCGACAAGCCAACCGCGAACCGGGAGCATCCCACGATGAAACCCGTTGAACTCATCCAAAGCATGCTCAAAAACTCCTGCCGGAAAGGCGGCATCGTCTACGACCCCTTCGGCGGGTCCGGATCCACCCTCATCGCAGCCACCGGCCTCGGCATGCGCTGCCTGACCGTGGAACTCGACCCCAAATACGCAGACGTCATCTGCCGGCGATACCAGGAATACACCGGAAGAATGCCGGAACTCGACGGCGTACCCCACGACTTCACCACCGACAAGGAGCAGTAGTCATGAGCGAGCAGACAGACGCGAAGGCCCTGAACCTCTTCCTCGCCGCCGTGCCTGTCAACCGCATCCGCGACCAGTTGGAAATGCGCTCAACCAGCAGCGTCCAAGCCGCCATCCAACGAGCCCTCAAAGCAGCCCAAGCCGGCAAAAACCCAGACAGCGCTCGCCGGATTGAAATCGAACGGCTTGACAGCCTCTACCGGCAGCTATACCCGGCCGCCCTGCAGGGTGACATGAAGGCCGTGGATGAATGCCTCAAGATCAGCGAGCAGCGGCTGCGGCTCATCGACGCGCCCACCAAGGCACAGGACGGGCTGCTGCAATCCTACGAACACACCGTCTCCGAACTCAAAGAACAGGGCGCTTTGGAAAAGCAGGACGAGGCACTGGTCCAATCGGGGCGGATGATCGCCGCACAGATTGATTACGCGGTAACGCACGGTACCGGGCAGGAAGTCACCAAGGCACTCTACCTCGTGCCACATCTCATGAATGTCCTCAACACGCTCGGTGCCACCCCGCAGGCACGCCAGCAGGTCCAGGACGTTGCCGGCCGGCAGCGCAAGCAGGCGGAACCTGTCGACGAGCTGGCTGAATTCCGAAGGAGGAAATTCGCCTCCGGATAGACAGGGAGGCCACCATGGTCAAGCTGTACGGCAAGACCGAGCCTCGCCTGTGGGTCAAACCGTTACGCGAGCTGACGCAGGAAACCACGCTCGGCTACGAGGTCATCGAATTCGCGCGCCTCATCCTCGGCGTCGAACTCTACCCCTGGCAGCAGTGGCTCCTGATCCATGCGCTCGAACTGCTCGACGACAACGTCACCTATCGCTTCCGCCGCGTCATCGTCCTGGTGGGACGCCAGAACGGCAAGACCGAACTGGCGAAGGTCCTGGCCGCCTGGTGGCTTTTCATGGACTCGGAACGCCACCCCGACCGTTTGCCTCCCATCCGCTTCAAGATCGTCGGCACCGCGCAGAACCTCGACATCGCCCGCGAACCATGGGCCGGCGTGAAGCTGTGGTGCGACAACGACCCTCCGACCGAGGAGGAAAAGCTCGCCGCTATCCCGGCCCTGCAGGCAGCCACCAGCAAGGTGTCCGACACGAACGGCGACGAGTACATCCGCACCAAGAGCCTCGCCAGGTACGAGATCCGTGCCGCGAAGAACGCGCGAGGCAAGCCCGCCGCCCGCGTCATCATGGACGAGCTGCGCGAACAAACCAAATGGGACGCGTGGAACGCCATGAGCCCCACCACGAAAAGCTTCTGGAACGGCCAACTGTGGGGCATCTCGAACGCCGGAGATTCCACCAGCGTCGTCTTGATCAAACAGCGTGAAGCCGCCCTGGAATTCATCGCGGACTGGGAGCGCAAGGTCGACGCCGGCCTCATGAGTCCCGCAGAATACGCCGCGCAGCACGACTGCAGCCTGGCGCTCTTCGAGTGGAGCGCCCCGGAGGAGTGCGCACCGGATGACGTCGACGCCATCCTGCAGTCCAACCCGTCCATCGGCTACGGCGCGCAGACCGTGGAGGTCGTCAAGAGCGACATCGCAGCCATGACCGACGCCGCCTACCGCACCGAGGACCTGTGCCAATGGGTCACCGCCCAGGTCGACAGCTACATCGACGTCAAGGACTGGGAGGCAACCATGGTCTCGGCCCTCGACGTGCGCATCCCCCACGGCGCCCGAACCGTGTGGGGCATCGACGTGTCAGTCGACCGCTCCCACACCTGGATCGCCGCCGCCGTCTACGACGACCAGGACCGACCAGTCGTCTCCCTACGCGAACACCGAAAAGGCCTCATGTGGGTACCCCAATACCTCAAGGCGCTGGCCGAGGAGAGCGGCATGTGGGAGGTTGCGGTCCAGTCCAAGGGATGCCCGGCCATGGAATTCATTCAACCGCTGCAGGAGATGGGCTTCCAGGTCCACGAGATCGACGGCAGTCATATCGGCCTGGCCACCGGGCGCCTGCGTGACCGAGTCAGGGAGAAACGTCTCATCCACGCGCCACAGCCGCTAGTTGACCAGGCCATCGAGGGCGGGGTCACCAAGGTCATCGCCGAAAACGAGGCGTGGGACCGCAGGCGCAGCATGGTCGACATCAGTGGCGTGGCTGCCATCACCGTCGCCCTCTACGGGCTCGAATGCTTCGAACCCGCGCAGCCGGAGACATCCGCATACGACGACCACGACCTCATAACTTTCTAGACCCTAAGGAGCCAGTATGTTCAGGCGCAGCAAGGATCCGCTCCGGCACTTCGTCAATAGCCGTGTCGTCATCGCGTCGGCCGGGCACACGTGGCGTGGCCTGCTCACCGGCTCCGACGGCACGTGGATCCTGCTCGAATCCGTCGAGTACGTCAACGAGTTCGGCGTCACCAGCCCGGCCGACGGTCAGCTCCTGCTGCGTGCCGACCGCGTCGAATACCTCCAAATCATCCCCCATAGGTTCTCGGAGGTGGTCTGATGGCTCGAGCGATTTTCCAGACCAACGGCGAGCTCGGAGCCTGGCTCGAGCAGGGCGAGGTCAACATCGTCGACCCACCCAGCAGCCTATGGGATTACGACCCGGACGCCTTCAACGCTGACGGCATCGAATCCCACCCCTTACGTGAGGTGACCGATTTCATCGCCACCCACATAGCGGCCCTGCCCATCAAACTATACAGGCGATTGCCGGACGGGAGCCGTGAGCGCGTCCGCGGTCACCCGCTGGCCGATCTGCTGCACGATCCGACCGGCAACCCGGCCATCCCCGCCTACGCCTTCTGGCTGTCCCTGATCATGGACGGCCTGCTCGCCGACCGATTCCTCGCCCTGCCCATCACAAAGCAGGACGGGACCGTGCACCTCAAGCGTATTCCCCCTCGCCGATGGAGTGTCGTGCATGACGACTTCGACGAGATTACCGGCATCCGTCTTCAAGTGCAGGGGCACACCGAGAAACTCAAGATTCACGAGACCTCCATGCTCCTATCGGTCGGCTACGCCTTCACTGGTGCCGGAGGCATGCCGAAGCGCAAACGCCTCAAGGCGATCCTCGACGAATACAAGGCGTCCATCGAATTTCGTAAGGCCGTCAATGAGCGCGGCCTTCAGGCACCGCTGGTGATCGAACGCGACAGGCCGTGGCCGAGTGAAACCTCAGCCGACCGCTTCCGCGCGTCCATGAGAGCCTTCGTGCACGGAGGGGCGGCTGCCGGCGGCGGCATGGTCCTCGAGGACGGCATGAAAGCCACACAGCTGGACGCTTTCAAACCCATCGACGTCGCCGACCTCGATGCCCGGGACAAGGTCAAGGTTGACGTGGCCAACGCCTACGGCATCCCGCCCGAGCTCGTCGGGATCCGTGAAGGCAACTTCTCCAACCTCGCCGCCTTCAAGCAGATGCTGTACGGCACCTACCTCGACCCGTACATCACCAGCTTCGAGCAGGCGCTCAACATGTGCCTGCTGCCGATGATGGCCTCCTACCACAAGGCGCTCTACATCGAGGTCGACCGCGACGGCCAGCTACGAGGCGACCCGGTCCAGCAGTACTCGGCGCTGTCCACGGCCACGGGCCGCCCCTTCCTGACCACCAACGAGGCGCGCGAACTGCTCAACCGCCCCAACCTTCCCGAAGGCGACGGCCTGGTCACCCCGCTCAACGTGCTCATCGGCGGGCAGACCAGCCCGCAGGACGGGCAGACCGAAAGCCGCGGCACCCCAACCGACGAACCTCCAGACATACAGGACGACGACGAAAGGAGTACGCCATGATCCTGACCAAGACCACACGGACACGATTCAAAACCAAGGAGCAGGACGAGGAGGACCCCAACGGGCCCTTGCAGTTCGACGGCTACGCCTCCGTCTTCGACAACGTCGACCTGGGCGGCGACCTGATCCGCAAGGGCGCCTTCGCTGAAACCCTCGCCAACCGCTACCCCGACGACGGAGCCGGCATTCCCGTCTACTGGGAGCATGATACCTCCGACCCATTCAAGAACCTCGGCGTGACAACCAAGGCAGTCGAGGACGAGCACGGCCTGCATGTCGAGGGCACCATCGACCGGTCCACCGACATGGGCCGGCAGGTCTCCAAGCTCCTCCAGGAGGGGCGCGTCCAGCAGATGAGCTTCGCCTACGAGATCACCGACGGCGCGTGGGTGGACGGCAAGAAAAACGAGGACGGCTCCTGGACTCCCGGCTACTACGAGTTGCGCGGCGTGGATCTCTTCGAGGTGTCCATCTGCCCCATCGGCATGAACCAGTCGACGGAAGTATCCGCGAAGAAATCGGTCCTCGGCCTGGGCCCACATGAAGAGCCCGAACGCCAGGAACCCGAACCAACCAAGAAATCTTGCCAGGACGCAACCCCGCGTCTTGACATGGCCGCTCGCCGGCTGAAACTGATCAACCTCTGAAAGGAAAAAGAGATATGAATCTCAAGCAGCAGCTCGCGGCCGCAGTCAAGGCAGCGCAGCAGATCATGGCCACCGCGCAGGCCGAGAACCGCGACCTGACCGACGAGGAAGCGAAGTCCTTCAACGGCTACGTCGCACAGGCCGAGGAACTCAAGGCCGCCATCGCACGCCTCGAGGAGGGCTCCAACAAACTCAAGAGCCTGGTCATCGACGACGAGCAGGTCGAGACCACCGAGGAAGAGAAGGTCGAGGTCAAGCGCCTGTCCGACCGCTTCATCCACGGCGCCGCCTACAAGGGCTACCAGGAGCTCGTCAAGAAGGACCTCGCCCCGCAGGACATCCGCCTGGGCAAGACCCGCCTTGGCTCCCTCGAGGACTTCTACGCCGCGAAGGCCGGCACCGCGCTCACCAGCGAGCTCGTGCACGAGCAGCCGCAGCGCCTGCCCATGATCGACCTGGTCGACAGGCCCGACATCACCCTCCTCGACGTCATCAGCCGCGGCCGCATCACCGCCGAATCCATCGAGTACCTGCAGATCACCTCCGTGACCCGCAACACCGCCCAGGTGCCGGAAAACACCGGCGACGACGACACCGACGTGCAGAAACCACAGTCCACCTTCGGCACCGAACTGGCGACCGCCACCGTCTACGACTACGCGGACGGCTACACGGTGACCAACAAGATGCTGCGCGACTCCGCGGTGCTCGCCACCTTCCTGGACACCGAATTCCGCTATTCCTTCGACCTGAAGCTGGCCGACATCCTGCTCAACGGCACCGGCACGAACGGGCAGCCCAAGGGCCTGCTGAACACCACCGGCGTGCAGGCCGGCGAGTACACCAAGGGTGGCGACGAGGCCATGAACCTCGTCAAGGCCATCCGCCAGTCCCTGACCAAGCTCAAGCACGTGGGCGCCTCCGCGAACGCGATCCTGCTCAACCCCGCGGACGCGGAGAAGATCGACCTCATGCAGGACTCCAACCAGCGCTTCTTCGGCAACGGCCCCTTCGCTCTCGGCCCGTCCACAGTGTGGGGACGCCCCCTGGTCGAGTCCGAGCAGGTCGGCGAGGGCAAGGTCATCGTCGGTGACTTCAAGCAGCTCGCCCTGCTCGACCGTACCGGCCTGAGCATCGACGTTTTCAACCAGCACAAGGACTACGCGTCCCGAAACCTGGTGTACGTGCGCGCCGAGCTGGCAGCCGCCCAGGTCATCTGGAGGCCGAGCAACTTCGTGGTCCTCGAGGGCAAGGCGGGCGCATGATCAGGAGCGTGACCATGCGCATCATCGACGGTATCCGCTACCGGCCCGAGGACGCGCCCGAAACAATCGACCCTGCACCCATCCTCCAACCGGAGCCGGAGGAAGTGGCCGGTGCCGAGCCGCAGGAGGATGCGGAGGCGGATCTCGCCAAGGTCGCCCCGTCGGTCGCGGCCGCCGCGAAACGCAAACCGAAAGCCAGCAAGGCCAAGTAAGCGAAGGGGCTGTCATGACCATCCCCGACATGGACGACGGGCACAAGGTCGACGAGACATGGTGGCGGAAGGCCGCGCAGGCGACCATCCGCCGCTACTGCGGCTGGCACGTCGCCCCCTCGATCGAGCAGACACTGCGATTGGACTCCTACGGCGGCCGACGCCTGCTCCTGCCATCCAAGCATGTCACGGCAGTGGCCTCCGTCGTCGCCGACGGCGTGGACATCACCGCCCGCACCCACTGGTCACAGGCCGGCATCCTGCAGACCGACGCCGGCACCCTCCTGCCGGACATGCCCGGCGGCGTGCAGGTGACCCTCACCCACGGCTACGAGCCGGAGGAGGCACCGGACGTGATCATGCTCCTGGAAACCATCGCCCGCAGGGCGCGCGCCCAGGGGCTGATCGCCAGCCAGTCGGTCAACGGCGCCTCCGTGTCCTACCTGACCGCCGGCGGCGCCCCACTGTCCATTCCCCTGCTGGGTATCGAGCAGCAGCTGCTTGACCCGTACCGGCTCAACTGGGGCGTGGTCGGATGAGCAGCGTCTTCACAACCGACATCGTCTTCCCGATGCCGGCGACCACCGCCTGGGTGCGGCTGCGCGCCACCCGCGCCGCACCGAACCCGTACAACCCGGCCGCGCCCGGATCCGATTGGAGTGCGCCGGAGGAGCTCGCCTTCAACGGCTTCCTGGCATCCTCGTCGAGCACGGTGACCGTCAACACGCTGGACCGGACCGTGACCAGCCGGGCGGTGATGACCATCCCCGACCCGGACACCGACATCCGTGTCGGCGACCGGGTACGCGCCGACCCGGACGACGGGCGCCGCTGGGCGGTCACCGGCATCCCCTCCCATGACACCAACCCATTCACCGGGTGGCGTCCCACATTGGAGGTCGACCTCGAGGAGGTGAGAGGCTAATGGGCAGGCAGGCAAAAGTCACGATCGAGTTCGACGAGGGCTTCTTCGACGAGGTCCTCAACTCCGCGCAGGTGCGCGCCCTGGTCGACCTGGCCGCCGAGCGCGTGGTCGCACAGGCGAAGGCCACCGCCCCGGTACGCACCGGCGCCTACCGCGACTCCATCCACGTGCAGCACACGCAGGCCGCCCACCGGCAGGTCGCGGAAGTCGTCGCCGACGTGCCCTACGGCATCTTCGTCGAGTCCCGCACCGGCAACCTCGCCAGGGCTGCGAAGGCGGCGAAGATATGAGCCGCGTCATTCCACCGGACGTGGCCCTGTGGGCCACCGAACGGTTGCGCGGCGAACTGGCAGGACAGTACCCCGGCCTGCAGGTCGACATCCGCGTGCCTGCAGGCTACCGGGGCGACTGGCCGCTGATCGTCATCCGTGACGACGGAGGCGGCCAGGAGGGGCCGCTGCTCTTCGACAGGTCCTTGGGCGTCACCGTCCACTACGGCCCTATCGACGACCCCTACCCGTCCCGGCAGCTCGCCGCAGCCGTCTACTCGTCCCTGACCGACACGTCCATCCCCTACGAGTCTGGGCCGGTCGCCTCCATCACATCCGACGGCTGCAACGGCCCCTACCCGGTCACCGGGCAGGACCTTGACGCCGCCTGGTACATGACCGTCGAATACCAGGCGGTCGGCACCATCCAACCTCAGCAAGGAGCAAACAATGACTGATACCAAGGAAACCGCACAGGCCAAGGCGGCATCCCCCGCCGCGTCCACCAGGGACTCGCGTGGCAATGACCTCAAGAGCGTCGAGATTCCCATCGGCGGCGCGATCTCCCTGACCACCTACGACACGGCGAACGCCATCAAGCCGGAGGCCATGGCCGAGACGAAGAAAACCGTCACCCTGCCCGACGCATACAACGCCGACTCCTACGTCGGCCTGATCACGTCCGACGGTGGCCCGCAGGACGGCCGTGACGGCGGCGACGCCGTCACCTTCTACCAGTCTGGCTACACCATCTCCGGCTCCTCCACCTTGACCACGACCTTCACCGTCGCCGAAAACAACCGCCTGGTGCGGCGCGTGACCCTGGGCGAGCCGGACGCCAACGGCGTCTACGCGGTCGACGACATCATCCAGGACGAAAAATGGTGCGCGTACCAGGAGGAGACCCTCAAGGACGGCCGTATCCGCCGCCGCGCCGGCGTCGTGCAGATCACCGGCAACGAACCGGCGCAGTCAACCAATGGCGAGGTCAAGGGCACCGCTTTGACAGCCACCTGGGTGGAGGACGACATGTATTCCGGCCACAAGTACATCGAGTCGATCTACGACCCGCGCGTGACGCCTTCCACAGGCGACTGACCAGACTTCGCCGACCGCCCTTGTCTCTTGTCCCTTCTTCGCAGGGGCAGGCGGCGAACCACCGGGGTGGCCGGGGAAAGGCTCTCGCCCCGACCACCCACCCCATCTTTTGAGAGCCGCCATTCATAGGAGAGCATCATGACAGACAAGACAGTCGCGCCCACCCTCGACGACTTCGACAACTGGGGCGAGGAGGACGATGCGAAGGCCTACGCGGCCATCGCCGGTAATTTCCGCGTCAAGCACGTCATCAAGGGCGACACCTGGTGGGCCTTGACCCCCGCCGGCAACATCTACAGGCTTCCCCTCGCCCTGAGCTACAAGAGCTTCCAGAAGCTGTCCGAGCTGGAGGACGTCGGAGACCAGCTCGACACCGTGACCGACCTGCTCGAAACCTTCGCCGGCAAGGACCAGGCGGCACGAATCGAGACCGAACCCGTCCAGGTCGTCATCAACCTGGTCACCGACTACGGCGCCGCCATCGCGGACGCGCAGGGAGCATCGGTGGGAAAATCAGCGGATTCGCCGGCCTCCTGACCGCTCACGAGACCGCGATCCGCGCCGACATGGCCGCCCTCGGCTGGAGCGTGCAACACGATCTCGGCAGCCGCCTGCCAGTCGCGGACGCCATCGCACTGCTGCAACGCATCGCCCGCGACCCGGCCAGCATGCTCGCCGAGGAACTCAAAAACAATAGCGCACAAATCAAGGAAAGCGAACGCCGCCGGCAGCTCGCGGCCAGCGCCGAGCACATGAGCGGTCCCTTCGCACATCTATTCCGATAACCGACAGGACGGGGAGGTACATCGATGGCAGGCAACCAGGTAGGCAAGGCAACCCTCCCAGTTTTTCCCGTCATGACCGGCTTCCGTGCCGCTGTCACCAAGGAAGCGCAGGCAGCCGGCCAGGCCGGCTCCAACGCTTTCGGCCGCGGCTTCAAATCTGCCGGTGCGAAGGCCGGCAAGGACCTCAAGGCAGGCTTCCAGCAGGCCACGGCGGCGATGACCGAGGACGTGCTCAAACGCTATCAGTCGGACGTCGCCAAGGCCACACACGCCAACGCCAACGCGCTGCTCGAGCAGAAGGCCGCCGCCAACCAGGTGCAGGCAGCCGAGGAAAAACTCGGACAAGCCATCGCCAAACGTGACACCGCCACCGCGAAAGTCCAGGCCGCACAGGACGCCCTCAACCAGGCCATAGCCGAGCACGGGCAGAACAGTGCCGAAGCGAAGGCCGCGCAGGAAGCACTCAACAAGGCGCAGGCCGAGCAGGCCAACGCGGCCACCGCGGCGGAAGCCGCGCAGATCCGCCTCGACAAGGCCAACCTCAAGCTCGAAGCATCCACCGAGAAGGCGACCGCAGCCGCGACCCGACTCAAGGACGCGCAGAAGGCCCTGGCCAACGCGCAAGGCACCCTCGCCTCCGGCAGCAACAAGGCCGCCGCTTCCGTGGCCGGCGCGTGGAAGAACCTGGGCAAGACCATCCTCTCCCCCGTCTCCGGCACACTCGACAAGCTGCATGCCAAGACCACGACGGTGGCCGGCAACATCAAGACCCGCCTGACCGGCATCGCATCCCCCGTCACCACTGCCTTCAAATCCTTGGGCAATGGCGTCACCACGACCTTCCAGAGCCTCGGCTCCGCCGCAACCGGATTGTGGAACAGGATTCCAGCCGGCGCCCGCGGCGCCCTGAGCGCTACCGGCGGCTACCTAAGGAACGTTGCTACCGCCGGCAGCCAAGCTTTCAGCGCACTCGGCCAGGCCGCCTCCGGTCCCCTGGGCCGTATCGGAAGCATGGCCAAGGAGACGGCCAGTGCCATAGGCACCCATATCCGTGACGGAGCCTCCCGCGCCAAGGAGGCCCTGCAGAACATAGCGACCGTGTCCATGGCAGCACTGGCCGCCGGCGTGGCAGCCGTGGGCGCCAAGCTCGTCGACGTCGGCAAACAAGCCTTCAGCCTGTACGCGTCCTACGAGCAGGCCGTCGGCGGCATCGACGCGCTCTTCAAGGGCGCATCCTCCACGGTGCAGAAATACGCCGCCCAAGCCTACAAGACCGCCGGCGTGAGCGCGAACACGTACATGGAGCAGATCACGAGCTTCTCCGCGTCCCTGATCTCCAGCCTGGGCGGCGACACCGCCAAGGCCGCCGAAATGGGCAACATGGCCATGATCGACATGTCGGACAACGCCAACAAAATGGGCACGTCGATTGAATCCATCCAGCAGACCTACCAGAGCCTGGCGCGAGGCAATTACGCCATGCTCGACAACCTCAAGCTCGGCTATGGCGGCACCAAGACCGAGATGGAGAGGATGATCTCCGACGCCAACAAGGTCAAGGCCGCCAACGGCGAGATGGCCAACCTGAGCATCGACTCCTTCGCGGACGTGGTCGAGGCTATCCACACCGTCCAGTCCGAGATGGACATCACCGGCACCACCGCCAAGGAAGCCGCCACCACCATCAAAGGATCCACGAACGCCATGAAGGCCGCGTGGGAGAACTGGCTGACCGCTCTCGGCCGTGACGACGTGGACATGGATGCCATGACCAAGGAACTGGTCGACTCCATCGCCACCATGCTGCAAAACGCGCTGCCTCGCATCAAACAGATCGCGTCCAGCATGGTCAAGGCCATCCCCGACGCCTTCAAGGGCCTGGTTACGCTCCTGCCCGAGCCATTCCAGAAGGCCCTCGACAAGATCGGCGACATCGCATCCAACGCCAAGGGCATCCTCGCCCCACTGGCCGCAGCCTTCGCCGCACTCGGAGCCGGAGGCCTCGGAAGCGTTTTAAGTACCATACCAGTCCTCAAAAACCTCGCCGGGCCATTACGGGCGCTCGCGAGCCCAGTCGGTTTATTGACCGCGGCCATCGGTGCCCTAGTGGCGACGAGCCCGAAGCTGCAGGGCGAGTTTGCCGCTAGCTTCAAGCTCATCGGCCGCACCGTCGAGCAGGTCGGCAAGCAGCTCGAGCCGATCATCGAAGGCCTGGGCGGCGCCATCACGGACACCATCGACGCGATCATGCCGGCCATCACCGACATGGTCGCACAGCTCGCCCCGGTCATCACCGCCATCCTGCAGGTCCTGGCCGAGCAGGCGCCGAGCATCATGGCGACCATCTCCACCGCCATCCAGGCGATGCTGCCGTCCATCCAGCAGGTCGTCACCGTCCTGGCGCAGGCCGTGACCAACGTACTGCCGATGATCAGCCAGATCATCACCGCGATGATGCCGGTCATCACGCAGGTCATCAACGCGCTCATCCCCCTGGTGCCGAGCATCCTCACCCCGATCATGACGGTGATCACGGCACTCATCCCGGTCATTGAGCAGATCATCGCAGCGCTCACTCCGATCATCCAGCAGGTCCTGCCTGTCATCGGCTCGGCCATCGAGTCCATCATCACCGCGATCATGCCACTCATCGACACGATCCTGCCGATGATCTCCAATCTGGTCACCGAGCTGGCGCCGGTCGTGACGACCGTGATCGAGACGATCAGCTCCGCCGTGCAGGCACTCCTGCCCGTGGCCGAGGACGTCATCACCACGGTGGCCGGCTTCATCACCGACGTCATCGTCCCCGTCGTCCAAGGCCTCCTGCCCGTCGTCCAGTCCGTCATCGACACCATCAGCAGCATCGTAAAGAACGTGGCCACGGTAATCGGCGGCGTGGTCGACGTGATCGCCGGCATCTTCAGCGGCGACTGGAACCGTGTCTGGGAGGGCATGAAGAAAATCGTCAAGGGCGCGTTCGACGGCGTGAAAAGCATCTTCACCGGCGCGATCGACATCGGCAAGAATTTCATCCAGGGCATCTGGAACGGCATCTCGAACCTCGGCGGCTGGATCAAGGACAAGATCTCCGGCTTCTGCGGCGGCATCGTGGACAACATCAAGGGATTTTTCGGCATCAACTCCCCGTCCAAGCTCATGCGTGACCAAGTCGGAAAATACCTGACCGAAGGCATCGGAGTGGGCATCCTGGGCGGCGAAACCAAGCTGTACGGGCAAATCGACCAGCTCGGCCGTGACGTCCTCAACCGCGCCACCAGCGCCTTGGACCTGGGCGACGCCACCATCGACCTGGGCGTCGGCCGCCTCCCGGCCGGATACCGCGCCTACCCCAACGGTTACACCGACAACTCCAGGCAGCTGGTGCAGAACTTCTCCACGACGGTGGTACGCTCCGACGACGACCTCTACGCCGCCAGCTCCATCCTGTACCGCAATGCTATCCATGAGGGGAGCGTGATCCGGTGAACATCTTCGCGGAACTGACCGCCGGCGACACCACCTTCCGCCTGGAAGGCACGCAACCGCCGGACGGTGACCGGCACGACAGTTATCTCATGATCACGTCGCAAGGCATCGACGGCTTCTACTCGACCCCGACCGTGAAGACGTCGCTGACCGAGCGCGGCCAGGGCGACGGCGCGAACCAGGTCAGCGAGGACAACATCCTCTACGCGGCTCGTACCGTCACCATCAACGCGGCCGCCGTCGGCCGCGACCGCGAAAACGTGCTCGCCGCGCTCGGTCAAGCGTTGAGCGGAGTGCACCGACTGTGTCGCATGACCTTGCATGACGAGGCACAGACGACCTATGTGACCGGCTACGCGACCGTCACGTCCTCTGCGGAATGGCGCAAGCGACTCCTGCCGGTCACCATCACGCTCGTCTGCCCGCAGCCGGAACGGCTCAGCGTGGACGAGCAGCGCATCCAGCTGGTCTGTACCCCCGCGAACCAGGGCGGCGGCCTGTCCTACAACCCCGTCGGCCTGCTCACCTGGTGGGAGGGAGAACCGAACAATTCCGTGAGCGTGCTCGCGGAAACCCTCGACGGGGATACGGGACTGCGCTACCCGCTGACATATGACCTGCCAGATGAGGACGATGTGGCCGTGTCCAACACCGGCATCCTCGAAAACAACGGCACGTCGCGCGCCTACCCGACCTTCGACATCTACGGGCCCTTCCCGGAGGGCTTCGAGATCGTCTGCTCGGACGGATCCATACTCTCCTCGACCGCGGCGATCCCGCAGGGCTCCGTCCTGACCCTCGACTCGAGGTCCCGCACCGCCGTGATGAACGGCTCGAACGTGTCCGAACTGCTCGTGTCCCGAGGATTCCCTGAGGTACCGCCGGCGTCGAGTCTGCAGGTCAGCGTGCCCACCGCCGCCGACGGCTGGGTGGAAGCCGCCGTGCATGACACCTACATGTAGAAGGAGAATATTATGACGACAGCTCTTGGCGTTCCCGCCGTGGACAATAAGGGGTGTGATGCGCTCACGCACCGGCGTATTATCGGCGCGGAATGGCGCACCACCGGCATCCTCGAGGGCCTGGACGTGTCCGGCACCGCCGGCCTGCAATACAAGGTCGACGCCGGCACGGCCGTCGTGGCCCGCTCCGACTCGGACGGTAAGATGCTCGCCCGCTACGAGGGTGGCACCGTGGACACCGTCGCCGGCGACGCCTCCAACCCGCGCATCGATGCCATCTGGATTGCCTCCCACAACAGCCACCAGTACACGGATGACCCGGACAACCAGGTCTATGTCGGTGTCACCCGGGGCACTCCGGCCGCGAGCCCTGCCAAGCCGACCATCCCCGAGTATGCGACCCTCCTGCGGTACATGACGGTGCCGGCTGCCGCAGCAAGCACCCAGGGCGCCACGCGCACAGACGGCGTCGAGTATGCTTTGCACTACGCGTCCAACGGGCAGCGGCTCGGCGGCTACTACGACCGGCGCTCTTTCACCATCTCCAACAAGGAGAGCAATAAGGGCGTCTTCTGCCGTGTGCCGATTTTCATCCCCACCGATCGCTACATCCGCTTCGACATGAGCATCAACTTCTCCGCGACCGGATCCAAGGGCGCGTTGGACTTCTCCAAGTACACGGAACTGCGTGTCGCTTTCCGTATCGATGGCGCGATCAAGGGGCCGACGCGGAACCTGACCGGCTACGGCGCCTGGGACTCGCGCCAATTGAACTTCACCACGATCTGCGGGCGCGGCAATCACACGTGCGACATGGTCATCTGGATCGGAAACGGCCAGAACGCCGACGTCCACGGCACTTCCAGCCTCGAAGGCCTCGAACTGGAGATCTACGACAACGGCAACGACCAATGAATCGAGGAGGCGGCTATGAGCTGGGTGGCGTACCTCATGGACACCATGAGCGGGCAACTGCTCGACCCCATCGACATCCCCAATGTCTCCTGGAACATCGATGTCGGCGACAGCACCCTTACCACGACCAAGGACAAGGGTGTCGGCGCGCAGGACACCACGGGCCTGACCCTGCCGTGGGACTCGGTGCCAGGCCGCACCTGGGCAGACAAGCGCCGCGCCGTCGCCACCCTGAAAAACGGCATCGCGTGGATCTGGCGCGACCAGCTCACCCCAAAAAACAAGCTTGGAACCGTCAAGGTCGGCGGCGCCATCGGCACCCGCCGCGACACGAGCCAGGACACCAGCTTCAGCCTCCTGAGCCCCATGAACATCCTCTCTCAGAGATACATGCTGCGAGAGGGGGTGTACGGGCGCGGCACCCACAACACAAGCCCGGACACGATCCGTCTGACCGGCCGCTCCTACCGGGCCATCGCCGCGGAGGTCATCCGCCAATGCACCGAAGCGAAACCCGGCGGCGCCCTGCCCATCGACCTCAACTACCTCGACGAAAAGGGCAGCCGGACGCGAGAGTACGAGGCGTGGAACGTACAGAACCAGACCGGCTCCGGGATCCTCGAGAAGCTCGCCAACATCGAAAACGGGCCCGACATGCAATTCCGACCATACCTGACCGACGACCAGACCCACGTGCGCTACGCATTCCTGGCCGGAAGCGACTCGACCATCTATCTGGGCGAGAACATCCTGCACCACGTGTCCTACCATCCCCACGGCGGCAACCTGCAGAACATCACCGTCGACCACCTCAGCCCCATACAGCGCGTCTACTCATCCGGCGCCGGCCAGGACAAGGCACAGACCACAGCCCTGGCCGAAAACCTCGACCTGGTCACCAACCGGGACCCGTGGCCACTGCTCGAGATGACCTACGCTGACGCCGACACCGACAACGCCACCGTCCTCAAGGCCCACGCGCAGGCAGTCCTCGAAGCCAACCGGCACCACCTCATCCAGATCCAGGGCGAAGTCCACGCCAACCACACGGACACTGCCGGCAATCTCACCCTCCCCCTCGCCACCCTCTGGCCAGGAGAACTCTTCAGCATCGATGTCACCGGGCATCCGGCACTGCCCGACGGCGAATACCACACACGCCTCATGCAAATGAGCGGCGACACAACCGACAAGATCACCCTCGTCTTCGACACCATGCGGGACCCGGAAACCTAGACCCTTTAAGGAGGCACACAGTGGCACAGCACAAAATCATCAACCCCGACCCGGCCACCGTGCCCCTCCTCGTCGCCCAGAAAGCCCTCGACGCCGCCCAGCAGCGCCAAACCCACCACAGCGGATCCGCATACTTCCCCATCGACGAGGAGCACGGCGTCCTCGTCGGCGCCATGGCCAACGACGGCATCGCCGACTTCAACCCCACCAGCGAGGAGCAAAAGCCCCTGTGGGAGGGTATCAGCCAGGACCAGCTCGACCAGACGGCCGAAACCATCCTCAACGCGGCCAACACCAACATCGAGAACCACGTCACCGTGATCAACGGCACCCTGGCCGAGCAGCAGGCGCAGATCGAGGCGAACACGGCCGGCGTGCAGCGTGGCGAACAGCTCGCCCAGGCCGCCCAAGCCAAGGCCGACCAGAACGCCACGGCCATCGACGCGGCCGGCAAGGAATTCGACGACTACAAGGCCGCAGCCGACAAGGCACTGGGCGACCTGAATCAGACCGTGCAGGACCATGGCAGCGTCCTCGACTCGGTTCAGTCGGACCTCACGGCCGCCAAGCAGGACCTGGTCGACCAGGCAAAGCGCGTCGATGACGTGGGAAAGACCGCGGCCATGGCCGCCTCCACCGCCTCCAGCGCGCAGAGCACGGCCACGGCTGCACAGAGCACCGCCGACAACGCCGCCACCGTAGCCACCGCCGCGCAGGCCGCCGCCAAAGACGCAAAAGACAACACCGTCACCAGCAGCGTCATCGAATACGCAATCGGCGACGCCACCCACGCCCCCACCACCGGATGGACCGCCAACACCATCACCCGGCCTGCCGGAGCGACCGTGTGGATGCGCACCCGTATCACTCGCGGCGACGGCACCAGCTCGGTGTCCTCCGCCGCCCCCGTCACCGGAGACACCGGCCCCAAAGGAGACAACGGCACCCACGGTGTGAGCATCACCGCCGTCACCGACTACTACGCCCTCGCCTCCACCATGCCAGCGAAGCCGACCGTGCAGGATCCGCCGGCACCGTGGACCACGATCGAACCGGGTTATGATCGGGCCAAGACCTTGTACACTGCCTCCCGTGTCGACCTGTCGGACGCGACATGGACATGGACCGCAGTGCAGGTCTCCTCCTCCTATGCCGCCGCCCAGGCAGCGCAGACAGCGGCACAGGATGCGCAGCAGGCCGCGACCAACGCACAGACCGCGTCCACGACCGCGCAGACCGCGGCACAGGATGCCGCCCAGCAGGCTGCCGCCTCCGCCTCCTCCGCCTCCTCCGCCGCCCAGGACGCCGCCGACGCAAAAACCGACGCATCCCAAGCAAAGGCAGACGCGGCCACGGCAAAGTCCACTGCGGATGGGGCGAGCAAGGTCGCCACCCAGTCGGCCGCAACCGCCACAGCCGCGCAGCAGGCCGCCACGAGTGCGCAGACCGCGGCGAACCTGCTCATGCAGACCGCCGCCGAATTGCAACCCAACCCCGGCTTCGAGGGCGGCCAGGACCATTGGACGACCAATGTCGCCGGCGCCGATTTCGTGCAGGAGAGCACCCAGTACTCGCATTCGGGCACCCACCGTGCCTCTCTGACCGTCGCGGCCGGCACCAAGGAGATCATCTCCACCCACGCCGTACAAGCCACCGTCGGACAGCGCTACCGGATGAGCTGCTGGTACAAGATCACCGACAAGGGGACTGCCACCGCGGCAGGCCCCCGCCTGCAGTACTCGGCCGACGGCAAATCCTGGGCGGACGTACCCAACTGCCCGGGAATCGCACTGACCGTCGGCGACGACTGGCGCGCCACGTCAGTGGACGTCGTCGCCACCGCGCAAATGAAATACCTGCGCTGCCGCTTCGCTTTCAATCAGCCGGCCGGAGCATTCCTGGACGACTTCAGCCTCAAGGACATCACGCTCGCCTATGCGGCGCAGCAGACCGCCGACCAGGCCGACAAGACCGCGCAGAAGGCCGTCACCGACGCCGCGAACGCCGACGCGAAAGCCGTCGCCGCCGACCAGAAAGCCATCGACGCAGCCAACGCTGCCAGCGACGCGCAGGCCGCCGCCAAGAACGCCTTTACCACCGCCGACTCGAAAAACCGCATCTTCATGCAGGCGACGGATCCACGAGACGACACGGACGCGGACGGCATGTCCATCGCCGACAAGGTCAAGCCCGGCGATCTGTGGTGGAAAACCTCCACCAACCTGGAAACCTACTGGGAAGGCGAACCCAACAACTCCATCTCCGTACTCGTGGACCACTCCGACGAGATCGAGGAAATGAAGGTCTGGAACGGCACGGAATGGGTCAAGCACGTCCTGTACGCGCAGGACATGCTCGTCAACGGATCCGTCGTCACCGAACTACTCGCCGCAAACAGCATCACGGCAGAGAAAATCTCGGTAGGCGCCATCGAAGCCGACAAGCTGGCCGCCACCGCCCTGTACGGCAAGGTCATCAAGGGCGGCCAATTCCTGAGCGGCAATGAACGGATGGCGCTCAACGACGCCGGATTCCTGCTCAGGGACAAGGACAACGACCCGACGATCACGATGAACTCGGCGGACGGGTCTGCGACCTTCCGCGGCGTGCTCATCATCGACGGCTCCCTGACCGCCCCCGTGGTCGCCGGCGGCACGATCCGCGGCGCCTCCTACCAGGTCACCGACAAGGACGACAAGGTCATCGGCACCCTCAACTCCGACGGCATCACCTTCGGCGACTCCCTGACCTACGCGAAGAAAAACAGCGCGTGGCAGCTGACCCTGTCGGGCGCCATCCAGGCCGGCGGCGAGATCAAGGGCGCCAAGGTCACCGGCTGCGTGGTCCAGACCTCCAGCGAAGACAATGTCGGCATCAAGCTCACCGACGACGGCCTGGTCGCCTACAATGCCCAAAAACTCGCCGCCTTCACCCTCACCAACGAGGGAACCCTCATGACGCAGGGCGCGATCATGACCAACTCCAACATCAGCGCACCCTACATTTTCGGCGGCACCATCGAAGGCACCACCTTCCAAACCGGCCCCGCAGGCCAGTACCCGCGCGCACAGTTCGACGACACTGCGCTGCGCATGTGGGACAACGAAGGCAACCAGACCGTCTACCTCGACGGCCAAGGCAAGACCAACCTGATCACCGGCACTTTCCAGACCAAGACGAGCGGGGAACGCGTCTACATCACGCCAGACTACTCGGCGATCGCCACCGACGGGGAGGAGGTCTCCACCGGCCAAGGGCTGATCTTCGTCAACCCGGCCATGGCCGCCTCCCCGCAGATCTCCGGCATCAGCAAATCCAGCGTCGTCGGCGACATCGCCGAGCTGGACTTCCACTCCGGCTACCTCGCCAAAGGCCAACCCGGCGCCTTCGGCAGGCTGCGCTCCGGCACCCACAAGGACACCGGCCGGCGCGATGGCGCAGTCCTGTGGACCACAAACACCGAGTACGCCGAATCCTCCCAGACCGACTCCGGCTCCAACCTCGACCTCTACTGCCGCTCCGGCTACGGCGCACAAGCAGGACTGAACACGTGGAGTCCCAGCGCCCGGGCTCTTGCCACCGTGCACGCCAGGGGTGCAAAGGCAACCTCGGAGCTGCGCGTCAGCAATCTCGAGGAGACCGAAAACCTCGGCGTGCAGCTCTCCTGGGAGGCCAAACGCCTTTACATGGGAGGAAAACTCGGCGGCTGGCACAACGGCTACTCGACCTTCCTGCGCAACCGCGTTTACTCCACCGGGTCGGTCGGCGCGGGCGGCACTTTCACGTGGGACATCACCTGGAGCAAACCCGCAGCCGTCGGCAAATACTACCCCGTCGGTACCGCGGAAAGCACCCAGGTGCTCGCCATCACCTACAGGGATGTCACTGCCTCCGGCTGCAAGGTGCAGGCCAAGAACACCGGCAGCGCATCCGCCTCCCCCATCGTCATCAACACTCTCGGCATCCTCGACGACTAAGGAGACACATGGCCACCCAAATGCAGGTTCAGGGAGAAAATCTCCTCATCGTCGATACCGACAAGCAGGAGGGGCGCGTCATCCCTCTCGAGGCCATCGCCTCCTGGCGCGCCCTGCTCAAACTCGAATCCGACGAGGAGGCCGTACAGGCGATCCTGACCGCGCAGGACCCAGGCGTCATCGACGAGACCACCGGCGAAACCGCCTGGGCCAGCGCATACCGGCAACTCGCCCAGGACACCGCTGGCGTCACGTCGCCAGGTCTCGACGGCAGCGTGCAGACACGCTACCAGCTGGGGCTCATCCAACCCACACGGTACGCGATGCGTGCCGCCACCATGCTCATCGCACTCCCCACCGCCGACACCCCAGCCGACGAGCCGGACATGCCCGACACCGACAGCATCACTGCCGCACTCGCCGGTGTGGCTGGTCGGCTTAAGGAGCGGCGGCAGCAATTCCTGGACTCTTTCAAAACCCTCGCACAGGAAGGAAATAACCAATGAATGATGATATCCCGGCAGACGTCAACGAGGTGATCGACTCTCTCACGAGGGACGTTGCCCGTTTGACCCGCGAGAAAGCAATCCTCACGGCGCAGATTTCGACCCTATCCAAGCGATTGAAGGAGGCCGAAAATGGAGGCGAGGAATCTCATCGTCAACCCGCAGCCGTATAGCGTCGCAGACTGGAACACTGCTGGACGTGACTCGGATATCGAGTTGCGCACGACTTCCTCTGGGGATTGCATCTATACACGCAACCTGACTGGAGCCTCCGACCTGTATGTGCGTACCATTGTCCGAGATCTTCTCGCCGATGACTACATATACGCGGCCTACATCGCTACTGCGCAGGTGCCGCCGGCGAAAACACTGCGCGTCATACAGGGCTCTCCCCTGCTCGAGATAGCGTCCTGCGCATTCCGCGATGGCATGAACCTAGTCAGGTTTACGCTTGAGACGACCAACAGCGTGGAGCTGCGTATGAACATCAGTCCCACGAAGGGCGCTGCGTTGAATTTCCAGCACATTGGCCTCTATACGGAGGAGAGCTTCACGGTGATGCGCCGCCAGGAGGATCCAGTGCGCTGGTTCAGCGGTGACGTAATCGAGCGGGGGGGGGGGTGCCTTCCTAGCACTCTGCATCCACATGTGGATGGCCGCCAGTGGGTGGTGGTCGCATGAGCAAGCAGACGACGGTCACGAACCTGTATGTGCTCTGGCTGGACGACTCGTCGAGAATCGCGAACATATCGATCGCGTCGGCGGAAAACCAGGTGCGTGGCATCGTGGGTGGTCACTTCTGCTGGTTGGCGGGCCGCATGGTCAATCTAGGCAGTGCGGTCCACGAAATGAACATCCAGTGTGCCCACGTGCCGCACGTCACCTGCCTCGGCTGCGGCTACTACGAGGAGGACGACTGGCAACGCATCCAGGAGCTCATGGCGCAGGGACGCCTCACCATCCCATGGTGGGCAACCCCTACGGCAGCGACAGACAGGAAGCACGCGTTACCACCTATCCTCACGCCCTGACCGCCTCTCTGGGGGTGGTCGCATGAGCACGCGGCGAGTGAACAACGCCCTAGACCCCCGACTGGTTGTGACGCGTCCGTGGACGTGGAACGCGACCCTGACCCGAGACTCTGACCAGGTGTGGCGATTCCAACCCCTGAAACAAGAGGGCACGACGTTCGTGCGCGGCACCATCAGCCCATGGGGCCAGGTGCATGCCGGCAGCGTTGTAGCGATCACCCTCATCAACCGCAGCAAACTGTTCGGCGACCAAAACTACATAGACGGCACCCCCGCCGGCCAGTACGTCGCCACTGGGGGCACGGCCCGCACCTATTACAAGGAGCTGACAGAGGACAGTAGCGGCCCGGTCCTGTGGATCTACGCGGAAGCGGCACGTATCCACGGCGTGGGCATCTACACGGCCGACGACTGGGAACGGATGCTCACCCTGTACGAGCAGGGACGTCTCGAATACCCGTATTTCGACGGATCCGACTACCCATCATAATCCCAAAAACAAGGAGGACGCGCATGGACATGTGGGTGGAGATCCTGATCGGCATGTGCGGCAGCGGCGCCATCGGCGGAGCCCTCACCGCCCTCACCCAACACCTCATCCGCGAATGGAACCGCAGACACCACCCTGAAAACGACCCGGACATCAAGGCCCGCAACGTTCTCAGCCGTCACGCGGGCCTTCGCATCCTCAAGGATCTCCACCACGACGCCATCCAAAGAGGCTACATCAGCCTCGACGAACTCGACGAAGCCCACGAAGTATACGCCGCCTATCACCAACTCGGCGGCAACGGCGCCGGCACCCGCATCATCCACGACCTCGAACGCATGAACAACTACCCAACAATTCAAAAATAGGAGGAAACCATGGCAGACCACGCCACCCCCACCACCAACACAGGCATCGGCAAAGAACGCGCCAAAGCCATCGCCACCCTCGCCGTCAGCCTCTACAGCATGATCAGCGCCGGCTGCGCGCTCGCCGGCATCAACCCGCTTCCATTTACGACCGACCAGGTGTCCGCGGGAGTTTTCTCGATTCTCTCGGTCATCTCCGTCATCTACGCGTGGTGGAAGGACCAGAACATCACCGAGGCCGCCGCGGCCGGCAGTGTCGTGACGCGCTCGATCAAGCTCTCGCAGAGCTCGGGCAACGCGGCGGACATGCAGGCGGCGACCATGGATGACCTGGTCGCCCCGGAGGACGAGGTCGTCGCGGTCGAGGAGAATCCGATGACGCCGGTCGACGATGACGATGAGACGCCGGAGGCCTGAGCCTCATGGTCAGCATCAAGCGAGAAATCGTCAACGCCGGCCACGGCTACCTCTCCCCCTTCCTCTTCGCTGTGCACTCCACCGCGAACCCGGGTGCGACGGCACGTAATCACCGTGATCTGTGGGCGCGCGGCTGGGATTACGCCGTCCATCTGACCAGCGACTGGATCGAAGCGATCCAGTGCATGGAATACGACCGCCTCGCCTGGCAGGTCGGCAACGGCAACTCCACGTGCATCGGCCTGGAGATCTGCGAAGCCACCAATCAGGCCGACTTCAACCGTGGCATCGACATCGCCGCGGACGTGGTCGCCCAGGTTCTCAAGGCCCGCGGCTGGAGCCCGGACGTGGTCCACCCGCACCTGTGGTTTAGCCAGGTCTACGGCGGCAGCGACCACGTCGACCCCCGCCCATACTTCGCCCAGTGGGGCTACTCCTGGGAGAAATTCATCGCCCTGATCAGGCAGAAATACAGCGGCGCGCAGAGCGCCGCGCAAATCGTCGAAAAGGAGAAAAGCATGGCCACGACCCATATCGTCTTCGGACTCGAGGGTAGCCTCGACATATTCATCGCCAACGTCATGGCCGGCACGTACATGCGCATGCCGACCATGACCGCCCTCAAGACCAGGATTTACGTGCTGGGCAAGGCAGGCGCGGTCGTCAAGTCCTGGGCGCAGTGCACAAACGGCAAGCCGGGCCGCTCCGGCTACGGCACCGTCGCCAAGGCTGACCTTCCGGCCTTCGGCGTCCTCGTCAAGGACATGTAAAACTAATGTGATTCAATCCGAATCACATTAGTTTTACATTAATCACATGGCCCCGCTTATCTTGAAATTAACTCAGAATTCAGAGTTAATTTCAAGATAAGCGGGGATTTTTGCTATTTCCCGGTCAGGTAGTCGCTGACAGCTTGCCCCGCCACCGGGGCTTCTGCGGCGCGGTGGCCCATATCGTAGTAGTCGATCATGGTGGCGTGAGACCACCCTCCGGCGGCCATGATGTCCTGGTCACTCACTCCCGCGTCCCGGCTCAGCGTGCAAAAAGATCGGCGTAGGCTGTTCGCCTGTGGTGGTGTCGGCGTGGATGCCGGGCAGGCCGTCGTCGAAAAACACCATGCCTGTTGGTGAGGGGGCGTCGGCGTGGGGGAAGTCTCCCTGGTCGACGGTGTCGGAGGCGAGGGTGGTCATGTCTCGGCTGACCCACCATAGTGGTGCGGTGCGGATGCTGTCGCCGACATTCCACACGTCTCCCATCATCGTCTTGTAGGCGTCCTGGCCGCCGACTTGCTGCGTGCGGAAGCGTTGGAGCTCGCTGAAGGTGGTGCCGAGCTTGTCGCGGATGTAGGGCAGCCATAGGGGCGTGAGCTTGACAGTGTTCTTACGCTTGCTCATCGTCGCCCTCCAGGTCGTCGACCTCGTCGTCGAGGCCGTCGGTGTCGTCATCGTAGTAGAGGATGACACCTCCGTTTTCAGTCGGATCTGCCAGGCGATGAGGCGCCACCAGGTGGCCGGGAAGTCTTGGACGGATTCGGCGTTGGTGCGCGGTACGATGATGGCATCGCCGTGCTCTTCGATGCCCTTGGCGACTTCGGCGGCAAAGCGTACCTGCAGGCCGAGCAGATCCGCCTGCAGATCGTCCGGCAGGAGTCGGCTGCGCTCCCACCGTTGCACCGAGTACTCGCTGACGCCCCACCTGTCGGCGAGCCACCTCGTGCTCAAGCCAAGGCTTTCGCGGCAACTTTTGAATTCTGCGGGCGTCATGACCGGTCTCCTTTCGTAGGGTGCGGGCCCGCGAGGCCCTGCGGGTCGGTTGGGTTAGGCTGCCTCGTCGGCGAGGTCGTCGGCGAGGTCGTCGACCAGGAGGCGACCGATGGTGTCGGCCGCGTCCTGGGCGGTGGAGAACTCGTAGCTCTTTTTCCACCCTGCGTCATCGCGGTAGCGCATGATGACTTGCATTTTCGCCATGTACTGCCGGTCGGCATCCCACCGCCGGTCCGACCAGTAGACGGGCGATGCCTCAAGATGTGAGCGCTCGCCGCCGTGCTCCGCGTGGATCCAGCCGTCTTCCTCGCGGAAAGTCCATCCGTCGGCTGCCTGCTGGTCCATCATGTCGCACAGTTCGCTGACGGTGGGGTACGCGGCGGAGGCGACCTGTCCGAGGCGCTCGCAGAGCGCGTAGCGCAGGTCGTCATCGTTGTCGAGCTCGACCCGTTCGTTTTCCTGGCCGCTGCGAGTGGCGTCATGCCAGTTGAGGACGAGGCCTTCCGGGGTTTTCTGCACGTCGAAGGAGGCCGGGGCGATGCACCCCTTGCCGACGACGACGAAGCCGCGCTCGCCGATGTCGATGATGGAGATGAAGCCGCCGCCGCTGTATTCGTGCAGGTTGGTGTCGGCGTCGATGATCTGCGCGGTCTCGGTGTTGTAGCTGGCCATGATGTTGGGTCCTTCTCTTGTGTTTTTTTGTACGGATGGGGCGGGGAGCCGCGTCGGTGCGGCTCCCCTGCGGGTTGTGGGTGGGTTCAGTCCTGGGCGTCGAGGTCGCGCTTGACGCTGTCCCAGTCGGGCACCAGGTAGTCGTCGAAGGCCTGGGCGAGGGCTTCGTCGGTGCCGTTGTCGTCGAGCTCGCCGGAGAACTCGATGCTGCCGGTCTTGCCTTCTGCGAGGGCCTCGTCGGGGTCCTGGCTGGTGATTTTCCAGGTGAAGGAGGCGGTGGTGCCGTACTCGTCGACCTCGACCCATACGTCGATTGCCTCGGTGCCGGTGAACATTCCGACGCGGCCGGTCTCGCGGTCGGGGGTGGTGTCGGCGTATTCGTTGCCTGCCCAGGCCTCGAAGTAGGCGGCGGCCTGGTCGAAGAGCTGGTCGGCGGTGTAGGTGGTGAAGGTTGCGGTGGTCATGATCTTGAGCCTTTCTGCTCTCTAGGGCTTGCCTTGTGCTTCCCTGTATGATTACCAATATAGCACAGTCGGTGGTAAATTACCACCTTCGGCGTGTCGCGCATCGGGGAAGGCGCCAACATGCGCGCCAACATTGTCCGTGATGTCGAGTGATCTTACGTGACCATGCCCCCCGCCGGCACCCATCCGCGACGCGCCGAGAGAATGGCGGAATTCCAACGAAAAAAGCCAGCCCCCGATTCCTCGGAGACTGGCCTTGGCGGTGTCCGGAGCGGGACTTGAACCCGCACGCCTGTATAAAATAGGCACTAGCACCTCAAGCTAGCGCGTCTACCATTCCGCCACCCGGACAGATTGCTTAGCGCAACGAGTTGAAAATATACGCGAATCCACTCCACACGTCAACTCTCGGCGTGTCGCGCCCTACCGTGTACGCTGGGAATCATGACGAACCCCCTCTTCCTCGTGGATTCCCACAATGACGACGCCCCCATCTCGCGGGACGAACTGCGGTCCGGCTGGACCATGTCCCTACCGCCGGATGTCAGACGCCACGCCTTCGGTTCCATGAGGCTTACGCAATCGGATGCGCTGCAGGTCTCGGACGGCCAAGGACTGCGCATCGACGCCACCGTGGCGGATCCGGCGGAAGGCACCGTGCTCGTGGATTCGTTCACCGTGGAGGACGCCCCCAGGATTCGGCTTGCCCTGGTGCAGGCGCTCGCCAAGAACGGTCACGACGAACAGGCCATCGACATGGCCACCCAGATCGGGGTCGACGACGTCATCCCCTGGCAGTCCGACCGCGCCATCGCCCGCTTCAAGGCGGGACGCACCGACCGCAAATGGGGCCAGGTGCTGCGCGCCGCCACCGAACAGTCGCGTCGTGCCTTCCTGCCCGTCCTGCACGAACCGATGAGCAGCAGGCAGCTGCTCGCCCAGGTCCGTCGCGCCTGCGTCCACGGCGACCTGGTCATCGTGCTCCACCAGGACGCCACCATCGGCTGGGGAGGCATCGAGGACCGGCTTGCCGCCATCGCCGAGCGCAGCCTGGAAGACGGCCGTACCCGCACCATCCATGTGGCAGTCGGTCCGGAAGGCGGCATCAGCGACGATGAAGTCGCCATGCTCACTGAGGCCGGCGCCGAAGCGGTGGTCCTGGGTTCGAACATCCTGCGTGCCTCCACGGCCGGCCCCGTCGCCCTGAGCCTGCTGTCGCGCGCACTGGGCCGCTTCAGCTGACCTGGCCCCACTCCCCCGGCCACGCTACCATGGATGCCATGAACCGATTCACCGAGACCTTGCAATCCATCCGCCCCAGCACCCTTTCCAAGGTGACGCTGGCCCTGAGCACCCTGCTCGGCGTCGAAGCCGTCGTCCGTTGCGCCGTCATGGCACGTGGCGGCGACCGGGCCCGCACCCGGCTCGCCGCCACGACCGCCGTCAGCTGGGGCATCGCCGCCGTAGTCAACCTCGTGAACCTGCACCATGAGCTCGCCGAGGAACGGGCCAGGCAAGTCGCCGATGGGGACGGCAGCGACGACGAGCTGGTCTTCTCCACCTCGACCCCCGAGCGGTGACATGCGCATCATCGAACTCGAATCGATCGACGACCCCCGCGTCGACGCCTACGTCAACCTCACCGAACTGCAGCTGCGCAACAAGCTGGAACCGGCCAAGGGCATCTTCATCGCCGAATCGCCCAAGGTGATCGACCGTGCGCTGGCTGCCGGACGCCAGCCCCTGTCCCTGTTGGTGGAACGGCCCTGGCTGGATGGCATGGCGGACACCTTCGCCTTCATCGACGCCCACTGGGGGCCGGACGTGCCGGTCTACGTCGCCTCCCCCGACCAGCTCAGGCGCATCACCGGCTACCGGCTGCACCGGGGAGCCATCTCGGCGATGCGCCGCTGGCCACTGCCCTCCGTCGAGGAGGTCTGCGCCGGTGCGCGCCGCATCGCCGTGCTGGAGAACATCGTGGACCACACCAACGTCGGCGCCATCATGCGTTCCGCAGCCGCCCTGGACGTCGACGCGGTGCTGGTGACGCCGTCCTGCGCCGACCCGCTCTACCGGCGTGCCGCACGCGTATCCATGGGCACCGTCTTCCAGGTGCCGTGGACGCGCATCGGCGGCGACGACGTCCATTACTGGCCGTTCCAAGGCATTCCTGCCCTGCACGGACTCGGTTTCACCACCGCCGCCATGGCGTTGGAGGACGACTCCATCTCCCTGGACGAACTGGTGCGCCGGCTGGACAGCGACCCGGCCGCACCGGACCACGTGGACAGGCTCGCCCTCATCTTCGGCACCGAGGGGGACGGCCTGTCCCACCACACGATCGCCAGGGCGGACCTGACCGTGAGGATCCCCATGAGCCACGGCGTGGATTCGCTCAACGTGGCGGCATCCAGCGCCGTCGCCTTCTACTCGACCCGGGTGCGCGCCTGAAGACACGCATCCGTGTCTTCAGGCCGTTTCAGTACCTGGGCAGCGCATCCAGGTTGAACCCGAGGGCGGCCAGCTGGTCGCGCCCTTCGGGGGTGATCTTGTCCACGGTCCATCGGGGCGTCCACGTCCAGTCGATGCGGAACTCCTCCACCAGGCCGGCCAAAGTGCTGGCGCATTCGTCCTCGATGAGGTCGGTCAGCGGGCAGGCCGGCGTGGTCAGGGTCATGGTGATGATGGCACGGCCCAGCTCATCGATCTCGATGCCGTACACCAATCCCAGGTCGATGACGTCGATGCCGAGTTCGGGGTCGATCACCTGGTGCAGTGCCTCCTTGACGTCGGCGGCCGTGGCGCGTCCGATGTCGTCGACGCCGATGAGCGTGATGCCGTCCTCGCTGTCCTGGCCGCAGCCGCACTCGTGGCCGTCCCCGCCGCAGCACTCATGTGGCCGGTCCTGCCTCAGGCCGTCCCGGTCGACGTCCTTGGCCAGGGACGGGTTGGCCATGATGGCCTCGGCCGCCTGCTCGTCCTTGACCACCGCGTTGACCGCATCGAAGATGGTCGACTGCGGCCCCGGTACCAGATTGTCTGTCATGTTGGAAACCTCTCTTCCCGCATCGGATACGGTATTGCTTCATTGCTGCGCGGCGAGTGCCCTGGCCATGGAGTCCTTGAGGCCCTCCCAGCCGAGCAGCGCGCACTTGATGCGCATGGGATACCGGGAGACGCCCTGGAACACAGTGGCGTCACCCAACGCATCCTCCCTCGATTCGTCGGACAGTCCCTCGCCGCGTGATTCCATGAGGTCATGGAAGTCCCGGAACAGGTCCATGGCCTCTTCCACGGTCCGGCCGTCCACCAGGTCGACCATGATGGACAGGCTCGCCTGGGAGATGGAGCAGCCCTGCCCGTCCCATGCGATGCGGGCGATCCGGTGGGGCTCGTCCTTCGTGACCTCCACGTGGATGGTCGCCTCGTCGCCGCAGGTGGGGTTGAACTGGCGTGAGCGTGCCAGCGAGCATGCCTCGTGGGCGGCGTGTACCGTGGCGTCCGCCTCGTCGCCGCCGTCACCGGCAAGGTCCGTCTTGCCGTGCGGGTGCCTGGCGGCATCCAGGATCACTTCCTGGTACATCTGTTCGAGAGCGGCGTCTGCCATGGTCGTGCTGTTCCTTTCGTGGAGGTTCCCTGCCCTTGTCTACAGCAGACAGGGCCTGCGTATTCCTGCATGGAGCGTCATCGTGCGAAGAAGGCACGCACCCCGCGTACCGCTTCGATGAGTGCCTCGGCCTCGTCCACGGTGTTGTAGACGCCGGTGGAGGCACGGTTGGATGCGAATACGCCGAAATGCCGGTGCACGGGCTGGGCGCAGTGGTGGCCGACCCGGATGGCGATGCCCTGGGCGTCGACGTATTGGCCGACGTCGTGCGGGTGGACGCCTTCGACTTCGAAGGCCACGGTGCCGATGCGTCCCTGCGTCTCCTGCGGCCCGAGGATCCTGACGCCGGGGACGTCGGCCAGGCCGAGCAGCGCCCGGGTCATGGCACGTTCATGCTCCTCGATGCGGTCCATGCCCACGCCGAGCATCCAGTCCGCCGCGACGCCTGCCGCCACAGCCTGCGCGACCGGCTGGGTGCCGGCTTCGAAACGTGCGGGCGGCGCCATGTACTGGGCGGGACGGTCCAGATAGGCGAGTTCGACCATGGATCCGCCGAACTGCGCCGGGGGCAATGCCTCGAGCAGCTCGCGCCTGCCGTAGAGGAAGCCCACGCCGGTGGGTCCGTACATCTTGTGGGCGCTGAACGCCGCGAAGTCCACGTCCAGTGCGTGGAAGTCGACGGCGAGGTGCGGGACGGACTGGCATGCGTCGAGGACGAACAGGGCACCCACCTCGTGGGCACGTTGTACCAGCGGCGCGATGTCGGTGATGGCGCCGGTGACGTTGCCGACGTGGGTGACGGCCACGACCCTGGTGCGTGACGTGATGACCTGGTCGGCGACGTCGGTGCGGATGCGGCCGTCCTCGGTCAGGGGCAGCCACTTGAGGGTGGCGCAGGTACGGGCCGCCAGTTCCTGGAAGGGCAGCAGGACGGAATGGTGTTCGGCTTGGGAGACCACGATCTCGTCACCGGGCTGGAGCGCGAAGCGCCGTGCGTCGGTGCCGCCCCGGCCCAGGGATGCGTTGCCCATGGCGGTGGTCAGCAGGTTGAGTCCGGCGGTGGCACCGGCGGTGACCACGAGTTCCTCACTGCCTTCCGTGCTGTCGGCGCCGACGAGGCGGGCGACCTTGGCGCGGGCCTGTTCGAAGGCTTCAGTGCTGCGGGCCGCCAGTTCATGGGCACCGCGGTGCACTCCGGCATTGTCCTGCTCGTAGAACCGGCTTTCCGCATCGATCACCGTCTGCGGCTTCTGGGAGGTGGCCGCCGAGTCGAGGTAGACCAGCGGGTGGCCGTGGATCTCCTGGTCGAGAATCGGGAACTGCTGCCTGATGCCGGACAGTGCTGACGGGTCGCTCATGGTCGCTGGCTCCTTCTGGTGTTCCATGTGCTGGGGGGGGTGACGGCCGTGGCCGGATGCGCCCGCATCCGGCCACGGCCGTGATGGTCAGGCGAGTGCCGACTCGGAGTCGGAGCCTTCGGGTAGGTATTCGTCGTAGCCGCGCTCCTCGAGTTCGTCCGCGAGCTCGGGGCCGCCGGTCTTCACGAAGTGACCGTCGGCGAACACGTGCACGATGTCGGGCTTGATGTACTTGAGGATGCGCGTGTAGTGCGTCACCATGAGTACGCCGAAGTCGTTGGCGGCCTTGGCGCGGTTCACGCCTTCGGACACGATGCGCAGCGCGTCGACGTCCAGGCCGGAGTCGGTTTCGTCGAGGACGGCGAACTTCGGCTTGAGCATCTCCAGCTGGAGGACTTCGGCACGCTTCTTCTCGCCGCCGGAGAATCCTTCGTTGACGGAACGCGTCGCGAACTTCGGGTCCATCTTGAGCTGCTTCATGGCGGCGGTGAGTTCCTTCGTCCAGGTGCGGATGGCGGGGGCCTCGCCGCTGACCTCGGTCACGGCGGTGCGCAGGAAGTTCGTCATGGAGACGCCGGGCACTTCCACGGGGTACTGCATGGCCAGGAACAGGCCGGCCTTGGCGCGCTCGTCGGGCGTCATGAGCAGGAGGTCCTCACCGTCCAGGAGTGCCTGGCCGGAGTCGACCTCGTACTTGGGGTGGCCGGCGAGGGTGTAGGCGAGGGTGGACTTGCCGGAGCCGTTGGGGCCCATGATGGCGTGGATCTCGCCGGAGTTGACGGTCAGGTTCACGCCGCGCAGGATCTGCTTGCGCCCTTCCTTCGTCTCGACGCTTGCGTACAGGTTCTTGATTTCCAGGGTGGACATGCTTACTTCTCCTCCAATACGGTTTGCGTGGCCGCGTCCTCGCCGCGTGCCAGCCTGCGGTCGATGGCCTCCATCAGGTGGCCGGCGATGGCGTCGATGCCGATTTCCTCCACGAGTTCGGCGAAGAAGCCGCGCACCACCAGCTTGCGTGCCTGCGCCTCGGGAATGCCGCGCGACTGCAGGTAGAATAGTTCCTCGTCGTCGAAACGGCCCACGGAGCTGGCATGGCCGGCGCCGATGATGTTGCCGTTCTCGATCTCGAGGTTCGGTTCGGAGTCGGCGATGGCGCCGGGGGTGAGCACGAGGTTGCGGTTGAGCTCATAGGAGTCGGTGCCGGGCGCGGTCGGCTCGATCAGCGCGTTGCCCACCCAGGTGGAGTGCGCACCCTTGCCGTCCAGTGCGCCCTTGTACACCACGCGCGACTTGCAGTCCGGGTGGTTGTGTACGACCATGGTGCGGTGCTCGATGTGTTCGCCGGGGTCGACGAAGTAGATGCCGAGCATGTTGATGTCGCCGTGTTCGCCGCCGAAGTCCTGGTCCATGCGCAGGCGCACCACGGTGCCGCCCAGGGTGATGACCGCATGGCGCACACTGGATTCGGCACCCACGTGGATCCGGTGGCCGCCCACGTGCTTGGAGTCGGCGGACCATTCCTGGATGGAGGTCACGGAGAGGTGCGCGTCGGTGCCCGTGGTGATCTCCACGCCTTCGGCCAGCCTGGCGGTCCCGTCGTGTTCGATCACGACGTCGCCGTGCACGCGGTCCGCGGCGGTGACGACCAGGTGCAGCGCATCGAGGTCGGTGCCGGCGCCGTGGACCTTGACCAGGACCGGCTGCGCCGGGCTGTCCTTGAGCTCGACCACGAAGGCGCGGGTGGCGCTTGCCCATTCGACCGCTTCGACACGGTCGGTCGGCTTGCCGACGGTGCCGGTGGGCTCCTGCCCCACCGGCACTTCGCGCAGCGTCACCATGTCCGGTTCGAGGGGCGCGCCGTCGATCATCGACACGCTCACCGTGGTGGCGTTCGACGGCGTGAACACGTCCAGGAATTCCTCGATGCGTTCCACCGGCGTGAACCGGAAGTCCTCCTGCTTGCGCGTGGGCCGTGCGAAGTCGGACACGTCGAAGGACCGCGGGTTGGTGTCCGCACTGGACGGCATCGCCGCCGGCACGGCGTACGGGTCGTTCGGATCCGCGACGGGAATGTTGATCTCTCTGCGTTCGGCCATGCTCAGCCCACCGATCCTTCCATCTGCAGTTCCACGAGCCGGTTGAGCTCGAGTGCGTATTCCATGGGCAGCTCGCGGCTGATCGGCTCCACGAAGCCGCGCACGATCATGGCCATGGCCTCCTTCTCCTCGACGCCTCGGCTCATGAGGTAGAACAGCTGGTCCTCGGACACCTTGGACACGGTGGCCTCGTGGGCCATGGAGACGTCGTCCTCGCGCACGTCCACGTGCGGGTAGGTGTCGGAACGCGAGAAGTCGTCCACGAGCAGCGCGTCGCAGACGACGTTCGAGCTGGCTCCCTCGGCGCCGTCGACGATCTTCACCAGGCCGCGGTACGCCGAGCGTCCGCCTCCGCGGGAGATGGACTTGGCGACGATGGTGGAGCTGGTGTGCGGCGCCAGGTGGATCATCTTGGCGCCCGTGTCCTGGTACTGGCCGGAGCCGGCGAAGCCCAGGGACATGGTGCTCGCGTTCGCGTACGGTTCGGCGAGGATGCACGCAGGGTACTTCATGGTGGCCTTGGAGCCGATGTTGCCGTCGACCCATTCCATGGTGGCGCCTTCGCGCACGTAGGCGCGCTGCGTGACGAGGTTGTAGACGTTGTTCGACCAGTTCTGCACGGTGGTGTAGCGCACGCGGGCATTCTTCTCGACGATGATCTCCACGATGGCCGCATGCAGCGAGTCGGTCGAGTAGATGGGGGCCGTGCACCCTTCCACGTAGTGCACGTAGGAGCCCTCGTCGGCGATGATCAGGGTACGTTCGAACTGGCCCATGTTGGGGGTGTTGATGCGGAAGTAGGCCTGCAGCGGGATGTCCACGTGGACGCCCTTGGGCACATACACGAAGGAGCCGCCGGACCAGGCCGCGGTGTTCAGCGCACCGAACTTGTTGTCCTCGGGGGGCACGACCGTGCCGAAGTATTTGCGCACCAGGTCGGGGTATTCACGCACCGCGGTGTCGGTGTCCACGAAGATCACGCCCTGCTTGGCCAGGTCCTCCTGGATGGAGTTGTAGATGACCTCGGACTCGTACTGGGCGGCGACGCCGGAGACGAGACGGCTCTTCTCCGCCTCGGGGATGCCGAGCCGGTCATAGGTGTTCCTGATGTCGTCGGGCAGGTCCTCCCAGCTGGCCGCCTGCTTGCCCACCGGCTTGACGTAGTACTTGAAGTCCTGGGCGTGGAAGCCGGACAGGTCGACGCCCCACTTGGGCATGGGCTGTTCGACGAAGGCACGGTAGCCGCGCAGGCGCATGTCGAGCATCCACTCGGGCTCGTTCTTGTCCGCGGAGATCTCCCGGACGACCTGCTCGTCGATGCCTTTCTTCGCCGCTTCGCCGGCGGCATCGGAATCATGCCAGCCGTAGGAGTACTCACCGAACTGTTCGATGATCTCGTCGTCCTGTCTTATTTTCTCCTCGTTGACGCGGGCACGGTCAGCCACGTACTGGCTCATCTCCACGTCAGACGCCGCGTTGGGGGAAGTATCCGCCACTGTCGTACGCCTCCTATCACTGAATGCTATCCACGCGACACCGTAGCAGAACGGGTATGAACACGCCAGTGCGCACGGGGACGAAAAGACGCGGATGTGGCGTACTTCACGTACCCTAAGTACCGTGATGCGCCGAGGGACCGTCGGACGAATGGATTCGTCCGACGGTCCCTCGGCGCATCACGGTACTTAGGGTCGCTCAGCGCTGCACGTGCACGGTGGTGCCGACGCCGTCGCCCATCACGCACCAGTCATAGAACCATTCCGCGTCGTCCCAGCCGATGCCCACACAGCCGTGGGAGGTGTTCGCGCCCATGGCGGCGATCTGTGCGCCGGTGGTCGGCGAGCTCGTGGCGATGCGGTGGATGGCGCAGCCGGTCTTGGAGAAATAGTTGACGAAGCCGACGTCGGGGGCGTCCCAGGTTTCCTTGGTGCCGTCCGACAGGGTCAGCGTACCCGACATGTGCTGCGAGGGGTACTTGAGCCAGACCTCGAAGTCGCCTTCGGGCGTGCACAGGTCGCCGGAGGAGTTGCATACGCCGGTCTCGTAGTCGTTGCCCTGGCCGGCGGACATGTTCATGGCGCGGATCTGCTTGCCGTTCTCGTAGGCGTACACCTTGTGGTCGGACAAGTCCACCACCACGTGGCGCTTGGTCTTCTTGACCTGCATGGGGTCGACCTCGCCGGCGAGTTCGATGGTGCCGTTGCCGTCGGCGAGTGCGGCGGCCGCTTCCTGCCCGACCTGTGCGTCGGCGCCGTCGGCGAGCTTGACGCCGTCGTGGCCTTCGGTGATGACCTTGACTTCCTCGTCGTTGTTGTTGACGATGACTTCGCGGTCCTCGCGGGAGGAGGTGAGGTTGGGCTTGATGTCCTGCTCGTAGGCGTCCTGCAGCTTGTCGGCGCTGAAGACGACCACTCCGTTGCGGGTTTCCCCGTCGGCGAGGGTGGTGTCCTCGTCCGGTTCGATGCGGGCGGCCTCCAGGAGGGTCGCCGCGTCGAAGCTGGCGACTGCGTGGTCCTTGACGGTGATGTCGACGCCCTTGTCCAGGAGCGTGTTGATGGTGTCTTTCGCCTTATTGGCGACCTCGTCGCCCACGGCGGGGTCGATCTGCTTGAGCTTCACCTCGACGGTCTGCGGCGTGTAGTCGCCCAATCCCCGGACGGCCTTGACGGCTTCCTCGTCCACGGGTGCCGGATCGGCACCGCTGCCGGCGACGGCCGCCTGCACGGTGACGCTCTTGCCGTCCTCGGAGACTTTCAGGGTCGCGTCCTGCGCGGCCGTGCTGGCGGTGCCGAGGTGCTCGTCGAGGACCTCCGTCGTGGTGTCGGCGGTCACGGCGGGGTTGACATCCTGCTTGACCCAGAAGGCGTAGCGGGCGAAGGGATTGTCCGTGCGCTTCGCGTCGACCGTGTCCTTGGCCACCTGCTCTGCGTCGACGCTGATCCCCAGTTCCTTGGCGGTGAGTTCCACCGTCTTGCCGTCGTATTCGACGGGCACCGTGGTCCTGTCGACCTGTTCGGTGACGAGGTCGGCGATCTGCTGCTGGGTCTTGCCCGTCATGGAGTGGCCCCACAGGGTGGTGCCGGGCAGGGCGCGGCCCTGGAAGAAGGCCCAGCATCCGAAGCACACGGCGGCCAGCAGCACGATGACGCCGGTCAGCACCCAAGGCCAGACATGGTGCTTCCTGGCGGGCGCAGGCGCGATGCCGGGGAACGAGTCGTCCAAGGGCATGAACGCCTCGGTGTCCGCGGTTGCCGAAGCGTGCGGCACGTTCCCCTGACGTGCCGCACGGTCGTCATTTCCATGGGAAGGAAAAGTCATGAAGAATCCTCGTAGTGATGATCGTTGCTATTCGACGCCCATTATGCTCCACGGCCACGAACATGTCCATGTCCGTGGCCGTGGAATCACCAAATGTTCACAGGCCGCTCAATGCCTGCGGGTCGTTCAGCGCGCCGCCTGGTGGTCGAGCGACGCCTTGACCAACCCGGCGAACAGCGGGTGGGGTTTGGTCGGGCGCGACTTGAACTCGGGATGGGCCTGGGTCGCCACGTAGAAGGGGTGGACTTCCCGGGGCAGCTCCACGAACTCGGTGAGCTCGCCGTCGGGGCTCTGCCCGGAGATGACCAGGCCGCCCTCGCGCAGGCGGTCCTTGTAGGCGACGTTCACCTCGTAGCGGTGGCGATGGCGTTCGGTCACATGGGTGGTGCCGTAGAGGTCGGCCACCAACGAGCCTTCCAGCAAGTCGGCCGGGTAGGATCCCAGACGCATGGTGTGGCCCATGTCGCCCTTGCCGGCGACGATGTCCTTCTGCTCCTCCATGGTCGCGATGACCGGATCCTTGCAGTCCGGATCGAACTCGGTGGAACCGGCATCCTCGATGCCCAGGACGTCGCGGGCGTATTCGATCACCATGGACTGCAGGCCCAGGCACAGGCCGAGCACCGGCAGCTTGCGCTCGCGGGCGAAGCGCAGCGCGCCGATCTTGCCTTCGATGCCGCGGATGCCGAAGCCTCCCGGGATGACGATGCCGTCCACCTGGTCGAGGGCGGCGGCGGCACCTTCCTCGGTCTCGCACAGGTCGGCCGCGACCCACTTGACGTTGACCTTGGCCCAGTTGGCGAAGCCGCCGGCCTTGATGGCCTCCGTCACGGACAGGTAGGCGTCCGGCAGGTCGATGTACTTGCCGACGATGGCGATGTTCACTTCGTGCTTGGGGTGGTGCACGCGCTCGAGCAGGTCGCGCCACTCGTCCCAGTCGACGTCGTGGAAGGGCAGGCCGAGCTCGCGGATGACGTAGGCGTCGAGTCCCTCGTCGAAGAGGATCTTCGGCACGTCGTAGATGCTGGCGGCGTCCACGCAGTTGACCACGCCCTCGGCGTCCACGTCGCACATCAGGGAGATCTTGTCCTTGATGCCCTGGCCGAGCTCGCGGTCCGAGCGCAGCACCAGCGCGTCCGGGGTGATGCCCAGCTGACGCAGCATCATGACGGAATGCTGGGTGGGCTTGGTCTTGAGCTCATGGGCGGCGGAGATGTACGGCACGAGGGAGACGTGGATGAACATGCAGTTCTCCGGGCCGAGCTCGCGACGCACCTCGCGCGCCGCCTCCATGAAGGGCTGGGATTCAATGTCGCCGACGGTGCCGCCGATCTCGGTGATGATCACGTCGACGTCGTCGGACGCCTGGGCGCGCATGCGCGACTTGATCTCGTTGGTGATGTGGGGGATGACCTGCACGCACTGGCCGAGGTACTCCCCTGCACGCTCCTTGCGCAGGACCTCCTGGTAGATCTGGCCGGTGGTGACATTGGCCTTCTGGGACAGGAAGACGTCGAGGAAACGCTCGTAGTGGCCGATGTCCAAGTCGGTCTCGGCGCCGTCCTCCGTGACGTACACCTCGCCGTGCTGGAACGGGTTCATGGTGCCCGGATCGACGTTGATGTAGGGGTCGAGTTTCTGCTGGAGGACGCGCAGCCCGCGACTGCGCAACAGGCGACCGAGCGAGGATGCGGTCAGTCCCTTGCCGAGGGAGGAGACGACGCCGCCGGTGACGAAAATATGCTTGGTGACGTGTTCTTGGGAATTGCCATGTTGTCTTCTAGCCATGGGTCTTCATGGTATCGCTGGACCGTGACATGGAGGAGGGTGCGGTACGCGTCTCCACGATGAGTTCGCTGGCGATGCCGTTGAGCTCGATGCCGTCGGCAGCGTCCTCGTCCTGGCGCACGCCTGCCCCGACGATCATGCGGGTGCGCACTCCCCTGGTCGTCAGCGCCACCGGCACCCCTGTCGGGATCGCGATCCGCGACGTGGCGGACACCTGGTTGATGTCCAGTTGGCCGTCGAGCGTCGCGCAGTCGATGTCCATGTCGAGGTTGCAGTCGACCTCGACATGGCCGCTCACCTCCTCGAGGCGCAGGTTGGGCGCCTTGAGGTCGAGCTCGAGGCGCTCGCATTCCAGGTGGCGCACCTGGACCGTCTGCGCCTTCGCCGCGCACTCCAGGCTGGCCAGGTGTCGCTGCGGGATCCACAGCCGGACGCATATGTCGTCCTTGGCCAGAGACTCGCTGATGCCGCTGCCGCGGTTGACGGCGACGTCGATGCGCTTCGGCCGGTCGTCCAGGGACACCTTGACGTGCTGTGCCAGCTGTTCCACCGTGTTCGAGGCGACCCGGACGCGCAGCTGCTCACCCTCGTAGCCGCCGATCGTGCACGAGTAGACCGATCCGCAGTCGATGTCGAAGTGCTTGGGCCCGTCGATGTCATAGGCGGTGACGTTCTCGTAGCGCAGGTCTCCCCCGCCGGTGTCCGCGGTGCCGTCTTGCGCGGCAAGGCCCATCAGCCGGTCGAGGGTCACGCCGAAGACCGCGGCGAGGGCGGTCAGGTTGGCGATGTCGGGCCTGCCGGCACCGTTCTCCCACTTGGCGACCGCCTGCCGGGTCACGTAGATGCGATGCGCCAGCTGCTTCTGGGACAGGCCGGCCTGCTTGCGCAGCGCCCTGAGGCGCGTGCCGAAGTCCTCGCGGACGTCGTCGGGTCGTGTGGTCATACCCATGGTGTGCTCCTTGGTGTCGTTCTTCGATTGGTTGGTCATGGTGCCGTGTGGTCATTGCCTGATGAGGTCGACTGCCGCCATCCCGCGGATGGGCCGTGCGAAGCCGAAGGCACAGGCGAGCTGCAGGGCTGCCAGCAGTACGGCGACGGCGGCCGGCAGCGCCCAGGGCAGTTCGAAATGGCTGCGCATGACGCCCATCGTGGCGAAGAGCGCCTGGACGGCCGGCAGCATGCCTCCTGCGCACAGTACGGCGGCAAGCAATGCGCCCACGCAGCCGGCGGGCAGGAGCACCATGGCGGTCTCCGCCCTGAGCTGGCGGCTGGTATACCCGATGGCCTTGAGGATGCCCAGGCGGTGCCGGTCGCGGGCGATCGACGTCTGGACGACCATCATGAGCACCAGGAGCACCAGGAAGAGCGCGATGGCCAGGATGGCCACGCTCACCGCAACCAGGACCGTGCCGACCATCCGCTGCGAGGCGAGGCGCATGCGGTTCGTGTCGGTCACCTGGCCGACCAGGCCATCGGCATGGTCCTTGATGCGTTCGGCGACCTGTGCCGTCTCCTCGCCGTCGCAGTACACGTACAGGGTGTGGCTGGCGGCGTCGAAGCCCGGCTCGAGCCTGACGTATCCCGCGTCGGTCAGTTCGCAGACCGCTCCCCCGTCGTTGACGCTTTGGAGGAAACCCACGACCGTGTAGGAGCGCACCTCGTCGCCGTGGGTGACGGCGACCTGCGAGCCGATGGGATGGGCGGCGGCGAGCGCGGAGCCGAGTGCAATCTGCCGTTCGTCCGTGGGATGCTGCCCGTCGTAGTGGATGTCGTTGCGCGCGGCGGCGAAATCGTCGCTGACGAAGGCGGGGATCCGGTTGCCGTCGATGGTGACGTATTCGGTGGTGTAGTCCAGTACGTCGTCCACGCCTTCGATGGACGCGATGCGTCCGGCCGCTTCGCGTGCGGCGCCGGGTTGCGTGGCGACGGCGAGCTGCGGCGTCTCGGTGGACAGGGTGTCGTAGAGGTTGTCGGGCCGGAGCGCGGCGTTGTAGGCGAGGGTGGCGCAGAAGGCGAGCAGGATGGTCATGCAGGCGGACATCACGGCGATGAGCAGGTTGCGTGGGCGTGAGGCGCATGCTTGGGCGAGCAGGATGGCGGTGCGGGCGTTGCCCGGCAGCGCCGCAAGCGGTCGTGCCTGCCGGCGGCGCCCTGCAGGTCGTGTCCGGATGGCGTCGATGGGCTTGAGGCGTCGGACGCCGTGCAGTGCGGTGGAGGCGCACAGCATGGTGAGGCCGGCGAGCGCCGCCAGGGTGACGGCCCATGCGCGCAGGTCGATGGCTGCCTGGTAGTCGAGGCCGGACTGCATGGCGACCAGCGAGCCGACGGCGTGGACGAGCGGCAGGGAGAGCAGGATGCCGGCAAGGGTGGCGGCGAGGCTGGCCAGCAGGTAGGGCGCCAGCATGGTGCGTGCCACGGTGCGGCCCGTGTAGCCGATAGCCTTGAGGATGCCCATGTCCACGCGTTCTCGCCGTACTGCGTTGCCGATCTGGAAGGCGCACAGGGCCAGGCTGACGAGGGCGACGAGCAGGGCGAAGACGGTCAGGACGAGGACGACGATCCGGCTGACCATGGTGCGTACCGTGCGTACGGTCTGCCGGTCGAGCGTCGCGGCGACGGGGATGCCATGGGCGTCGAGGAAGGTGCCGAGGTCCTTGCGGACGGTGGCGAGCGTCGCGTCACCGTCTATGCGGACCGCGTATTCGGTGACGGCGTCCTGGCGGTGCCGGTCGAGGAATGCGTCGAATGCGTCGTGGGGCATGGTGAAGGCGAGGATGCCGGAGCCGGCGTTGCCGAACTCCATGTCTTCGATGGTGCCGGCGATGCGCAGGCGTTCCTCGTGGCCGTCCATGCGCAGGACGAGGTCCTGCCCCGGCTTGAACTGCCCGAATTCGGCGACGTACTGGGGTATGTACAGGTCCCCGCCTGTCTGGCTGGCGGTGACGTGGCGGTACCGGTTGAGCCGTCGTGCCGTGTCGGCGTCGGATACCAGGGTGCGGATCGTGAAGTCGGCGCCCCGGAAGTCCGGGATGTCGCTGTCGGCCAGGACGGCGGGGTGTGCCTCGACGTCGGCAACGCCGTCGAGGGCGGACAGTTGCCGTTCCAGGTTCGCCGACGCCGCGGACTGCGGGATGACGATGTCGATGTCCGCAACGGCCAGTGCTTCCTGCCGTCGGTCGTACTGCGCGTCGAAGGACCACAGCAGGGTCAGTGCCGTGTCGAGCAGGCAGGCGGCGATCACGAGGATGGCGCCGAAGGCGAGGAATGCGCTGCGTCCCTGACGCCACTGGTGGCGTATGAGTGTCCTCATGGCCCTCACCATCCCATCCGCTCGAGGAAGTCGGACAGGGCACGTTCGCGTCCCTGGCCGCCGTCCGCCGTATAGGTGCCGGGTCGGCATTCGTCGACGATGGCGCCGTCGCGCAGGTAGAGGATGCGGCTGCCGCGCAGTGCGGAGTGCCGGTCGTGGGTGACCATGACGATGCCCTGTCCCCTGTGGTGCAGGCGCGTGAAGACGTCGAGCACGGCCTGGGCATGATGCGAGTTGAGGGCGCCGGTCGGTTCGTCCGCGAAGACGAGGGCGGGATCGTTGACGAGTGCCCGTACGACGCTCGCACGTTGGGCCTCGCCGCCGGACACCTGCGTGGCGGCGCGCTGCCAGGTGCGTTCGTCGAGGCCGACCTGGGTGAACAGCGTGCGCGCCTTGGCGATGATGTCCCGCTTCGAGCGCATCGTCAAGGCGCCTGCGACGATGGCGTTGTCCATGAGGCTCATGCCGTCGAGCAGCTGGTGCTGCTGGAAGACGAATCCGCAGGCGTGGCGTCGGAAGACGGCCAAGTCGTCGTCCCCCATCGCGGTGATGTCCTTGCCGTCGAACGTGACGGTGCCGCCACTAGGGCGGTCGAGTCCCGCCAGTGCGTGCAGCAAGGTCGACTTGCCGGAGCCGGATGGTCCCATGATGACCGTGAAGTCGCTGCGGTGGATGTCGACGTCAAGGCCGCGCAGCACGCATTGCGGGTGGTCCCCCGCGTCGTATGCCTTGGTCAGGCCGCGTGCGCTGACGATCGGCGCGTCGGCCTGCCGCGTGTCCGTCGGTGTCGTGGTGCTCATGGGTCGGCTCCTTCGAGGGTGGCGTCGGATGGTTCGACGTCACCATACGGCTCCGGCCCGGGGCAGCGCCAGCAACGGATACGGACATGTGTCCCGCAGGACGCAACGCTGCGTTGCATCCGCATGGTTCCAATGTTTCGACGGGGCAGGCACGCATCGGTTGCCGGCGCCTCACCAGCTCGGGGTGCTCGGGTCGACGGCGACCGAGGAGGCGGGATGCACCTTCGCGGTCGCGCCCGCGTAGATCGCCACGGCGCTCTTGGCCGCCACGTCGACCTTCACCTTGCCGCCCTTGACGGTCACGGTCGTCGAGCAGTCCTGCGTGCCGTACACGTCGCAGTACTCGCCGTCGGGCATGTCCGTGTCGAACTCGAGGCCCTTGAGGTCGTCGGTGGAGTTGTTGATGGCGATGAAGCCCTTGTTGCCCCGCGAGAAGGCGATCACGTTGTCGTCATGCTCCTGCCAGTCGGTGACCTGCGTGCCGTGCACGTAGTTGTGGAAGGCGATCATGCCGCGGATCGGCGTCCACCGTTGCTGGCAGTTCCACTGTCCGTCCGCGCTGGAGCATTCGTCCGCGAAGTCGACTTCCGGCACTTCGGTCGCGGTCGAGCCCGGTGCGCCGTCGTCGCTGGCGGTGAACCCGTAGTCCGAGATCAGGCGCGGCGTGCCGTAGTCGTAGGCCAGCATGAAGGCGTTGGCGAGCGCGTAGTCGGCGCCGTCCCGGTAGGTCAGGGCCTGGCCATTGCGGGCGGTGTCCCAGTTGGTGACGAACACGTTGGCCAGTTCGTCGGGGATCGCGAACTTGTTGCGCTTGGTGTCGCCGAGGCGCTCCCCGAGGTCGGACAGGCTGGTCAGCGACCCCTTGAAGGCGGACTTGAGGTTGGTGACGTAGGCGAACTGGGTGACGGTGCCGTTGTCGAAGTAGTTGGAGGGCTGGATGCCGGAGGCCTCCCCGGCGTTGCCGATGACCTCCTGCACCCAGAAGATGTCCTTGGCGGGGGCGCCGATCTTCGTGGCGGTCTTCTCCTTGATGGCCTTCAAGTCGTCGGCGTCGATGTGCTTGGCCGCATCGATGCGGAAGCCGCGCACGCCCATCTCGTAAAGCTTGGCGAAGTAGTCGGACTGGATGTCCTGCACCTTGTCGCTGGAGGTGTCGAAGTCCCACATGCCGCTGAGCCTGCCTTCCTGGACTTCCTCCTGGTTGAGGTAGCCGGTGATGGAGGCGCCGTTCTCATAGTCGTGGAAGTCGTCCTTCGTGATGCCCTTGGGGTATTGGTCCTCGTTGCCGGTGAAGCCGGGATAGTCGCCGGTGGTCGGGTTGTACTTGGTGCCGGCCACGCCGCGCTGGGTGCCCTTGTCGTTGGCCCCGGTCGTCTGGTTGAGCACCACGTCGGCGATGATGTCCACGCCGGCGGTGTTGCATTCCTCGACCATGTTCTTGAACTCGGCCTGCGTACCGAGCTTGGAGTCGAGCTTGTAGCTCACCGGCTGGTAGCTGGTCCACCATTGGGTACCTTCGATGGTCTCCTGCGGCGGGGAGACCTCCACGTAGGCCACCCCTTCGGGCCCGTAGGTCTCCGTGCATTCCTTGGCGATGGAGTTCCAGGGCTGCTGGAAGGCGATGACTTCGACGTCGGTCTTCTTGGGCAGTTCGGTCGAACCGGTTTCCTGGGCACCGCATCCGGCCATGGCCGGGGATACGGCGATCGCCAGGATGGCCAGTGCAGCACAGGAACGTTTGCAGGTCGTGCCCTTCGCATAGGCATGCGTCCTCTTGTAGCTGCGGTACCTCGTCATGCTCCGTATCCCTTCCGATTCCTCGTCGACATCGATTGCAACCGTTCCACTCTACCGCACCTCCCACGGTACGGAAAGCCGCGTCTTATGCACCGCGGCAGGCCCCGCCCGCGCACCCCTCGGCGTCTTCCGTCCACATGGACGGGGATGCCTGGGCCGCGCAGGCTGGGCAGCTTGTCAGGCGCGTCGCTTCCGCGAGATCGCCAGGGCCGTGCCGAGGACACCGGCCAGCAGGGATGCGAGGAACAGTCCCGTCACCGAGGCGCCGGTGGCGGCCAGGGGTCCTTCGGAGCCGTCGTGGCCGGCGTCCCGCCGGCGGGCGTCAGCCGCGGTCCCCTCGCGTCGCGTCGGGCGCGTCGGGTGCCGCCGGCTGTTGTGCTTCGGATGCGGCCGTCCGGGTGAAGGTCGCACGGACCCGTACGCTGCCCTGGGGCATCGTGAAGGTCTGGTCGTCGCCGATTTCGACATCGCCTCGCAGGATGTCCCATCCGGTGAACCGGTAGCCGTCGTCGGGCGTTGCGCTCAACGTGACCTTGGTGCCGGGGGCCACTGCCGCGGTCGGGTCTGCTGACGCCGTGCCGCCTTCACCGGCCTCTACGTGCACGGGAAACACGGTGTTCGCCACGCGCCACAGCTGGGTGCCGTAGAAGGGGTTGGCCGTGCCGACCAGCAGATAGTCGTCGGTGTTCACGAAGACGCGCAGGCCATGGTTGAAGGGGTCGCCGAATCCGTCGTCGGCCACGGTCTCGATGCTCACGTGAGTGCCGTTGTCGGTGATTTCGAACAGGTTGAAGCCGCGCTTGGAAGAGGAGAGGTACGGCAGGGACTTGAGGAAGGCCTGCATGTTGCGCTGCGACGCGAGCTTGACGATGGTCTCGTACAGCGTACGCAGGGCGTCCGGCATCTGCAGGCGGTCGAGCAGGGAAAGGACCTCACCGTAATCTTCGACGAATGCGGCGGAGGCGCGTTCGTCCAGGGCGGTTTCCAGTGCGCCGAGCCTGTCGTTGGCGTCGACCAGGGCCGCGGCGGTCTCCATGTCCTCCAGGGAGCCGGGCACGATGCTGCCGTCCGTAAGGCCGGCAACGAGCGCCTGGCGTGCCTTGTCGGTCAGCGTGACCGACTGTCCCGCCGCCGCGGTGCCGTCGGCGCTCGCCGTCATGGCTGCCTCCGCGCGGTCCTGTGCCTGGTCCAGGGCCCAGTCGACCAGCGCGTCGGGATCGTCGGCGCTCGGGGCGGCAGAGGCGTCAGTCGTGTCCAGGTCGTGCGCCGCCACGGCGTCGCGCTTGAGCACGAGTTCGAGGAAGGTGCGTAGGTGTCCCAAGGTGGCGGCCCATTCCTCCTTGGTCAGGTGCAGGATGTCGCCGTTGGTGAACTGGGCCATCGGTTCGAGCAGCGTGGTCGTGTTCATCGTGGACAGGTACATGCGGCCTTCGTGCACGGTGGTCTGCCACGTGTACTGGTTCATGTGGTTGCCGTAGCCGGACCCCAGGCCCGTGGAACCGCCGTCGGGGAAGGTGTCGTTGGGGTCGCCCACGAGCATCTCCACGTGTTCGTCGGCGTCCATGCGGTACAGGTTGATGGACTGGTCGAGGTTGGTGCCCTGCGTGACGAAGTCCATGTTCGTCGCAAAGCCCTGCAGGGCGCTCGAGACGTCGTTGTAGTCGCCGATGTACAGGTAGTCGCCGTAGACCTGCAGGGTGCAGGCGCCGGCGCTGACACGACCGGCGTCCATGCCGTAGTGGTACTTGGCGCCCTTGGCCGTGTCACCGACGAGCGGACGCCAGTGCCAGTCGTCCTTCTCGGTCGGGTCGCCCGTGTTCTCGCCCACGTAGATGGCGAAGGACCTCAGGGTGCCGGTCTCCTCGTTGCGCGTGTCGCGCTTGCCGGTGCACACCACCACGTACAGCTTGCCGTTGAATTCCTGCACCTGGTAGATGCCGCCGCCTCCGTTGACGTCGGAGCGGTGGATGGCGGGCAGCCCGTCGAAGCTGTCCATGTCGGCGATGACCTTGTAGGAGCCGGGCACGCCGGGCGTGTCGGAAGCCACCAGGTAGGCGGCGCCGCCGTCCTCGGTGGGCTTGAGGTCACCCGCCACCAAGGTGTTGCCGAACGAGCCGATGGCCCTGGTGGACGTGAAGACGCCTTGCTGCACGAGCTGGCGGAAGCCGTCGACGTCCACACTGTCGTAGACGCGCGTCAGCCGGTCGCCGTCTTCCGGGTCGACTTCGTAGATGCAGGGGAAGCCGTTCTGCATGGCCATGGCGGTCTTGATTTCCTGTGCGGTGAGCCCGGGCGTGGAGGTGTCCATGACCATGCCTTCGAAGTACAGCTTGCCGTTCATCTTGAACGCGCTGCGGAAGGTGGGGATGACGCCCACTCCCCCGTCGATGCCGGCGCTCTGCGACATGAGGATCTTCGTCTCGCCGGTCTTCACGTTGAACTTGAACAGTATGCCGCCGGCGCTGTCGCCGTCCGGCTCGCCCAGGTACATGTGCCCCGAGTACAGGGTCTGGATCAGCTCGGTGGCGGCTTCGGCGCTCATGCCCATGTTGGAGGCCAGGCCGTTCTTGAGGATGGCCTGGACGCCCAGGCCGCCGTACATGGTGCCGATGTACACCCAGTCGCCGTACGATTCCGCCGCATAGCTGTAGGACTGGCCGCGGTCGCCCTGCCCCGCGTCGCTTGCCGAGACGGCGCCGCCGCCGACGTAGTCGACCACGCCGTCCGCGGTCCGCAGGCCGCTTTCGGGGTGGCTGACCTTCTCGAAGCTCATGCCATTCGACGCCTCGTAGACGTCGACGATGCGACCGTCCAGGCCACCGCCGTCGTCGGCGACGGCGGTCATGGCGGCACTGCCGAACAGCGCGCAGGCGACGGCAGCGCCGATGGCGGCGCGGATGCGTTTCTTCACGATGACAATCTCCTTGGTCTCCTTGGTGACGGATACGGCCGGCCCCGGCGGACCGCCACGATGCAGCCTACCCAAATACAGACGGAATCTCATCATTTGTCTCGTTTTCCGCGCGAAACATGTACAAGCGTTCACCGAAAGAAAAAGGAGGGCGCCGGATGGCGCCCTCCGAATGTCAGTCCCGGTGGGGACCGTTCACCTTAGCTCCTGCGCTCGCGGCGCATGAGCAGTGCCGAGGCGGCGACGGCCAGTGCCAGCGCCACCAGCACCAGGACGGCGATGGAGGAGCCGGTGCTGGCGATGCCGGAGATGCGGTCGGCCGCGGCGGCGGCAGCCGCGGCGCCGTCGGCACCATTGGCGCCGGGGTCGACGGCCTGCGGGAGCGCCTCGGTGGCGAGCACCAGCGCACTGCGGGCAGGGACCTTGACCGCGTCGCCTTCGGCGACCGTCATCTTGGCACCAACGGCAGGGACCTCGAGGCCCTGGGCTGCCGTGTCCGTCGTATCGGCGGCGGCCACCGCGTCCTCGACGGGGATGTCGTCGCTCCGGAACGCGACGGCCTCGACCGGGGCGTCAGCCGCATCAGCTGCGTCGGCGCCCAGCAGCACCTCGTACCCCTGCGGATCGATGCCCTCCAGGTCCACGTCGTCGGCATTGGCGTTGAGCACCACGACGTAGGTGCCCTTCGTGTCGCCGATGCGGTAGGCGACCACGCCGTCGGCGGCCTTGATGACCTTGGCGGTGGCGTTGATTGCGCCGTAGTCGGCCATGCGGAACGCGGAGACGCTCTTGCGCAGTGCGATGAGCTGCTTCACGTAGGCGGCGCTGTCGGCGTAGACGGCGTCGTCGAGGCGGTTCCAGTCGATCATGTTCACGCCGTCGCCGACGTTGTAGCTGTTGCCGTCACCGCCCTTGGTGCGCAGGAACTCCTGGCCGATCTGGAATTCGGCGATGCCGTTGGCCAGGAAGATGGAGGCGTCGGCCAGCTTGGCGGCCTCGGCGATCTTCTCCTTGCGTTCCTGCTCGCCCATCGTGTCGGCGTCGGGCAACGGGTTGCCCTCGCCGTCCACGAAGAGGGACTTCTCCAGCTTGTCGTTGAGCGTGAGGTTGTCGTGGATCTCGACGTAGTTCACCGACTGCGCGGCGTTCGCGTAGTGGAACACGTTGTTGCCGTTGTTGCAGGTGGCCGGATTGAGGCTGCCGTCCTCGAGGGTGGCGTCCATCTGGTTCTGGCATCCGAGCATGTTGTTGGCGATGCGCTCCTCCAGGCCGGCCGCACCGTTGACGAAGCCCTGGCCGGTGTCCGAGAACACGGAGCCCTTGAGGCCGTCGCGGATGGAGTCGTTGAAGAAGGACACGGTGGAGGTGCCGTTGTCGAGTTCGTAGCCGTTCGGCTGGATCGACATGAGGGACTTGTCCATCGTGGAGTTCATGTCCCATCCCTCGCCGACGACGATGATCGAGGGGTCGATCTCGTCGAGGGCGGCGCGCACCTGCTTCATGGTCTCCAGGTCATGCAGGCCCATGAGGTCGAAGCGGAAGCCGTCCATGTGGTATTCCTTCGCCCAGTAGGTGACGGAATCCACGATGTACTTGCGCATCATGGCACGCTCGGAGGCGGTGTCGTTGCCGCAGCCGGAGTTGTTGACCAGCGAGCCGTTCTGGTAGCGGAAGTAGTATCCGGGGACCGTCTGGCCGAAGGGGTTGGTGGCCGCGTCGGCGACATGGTTGTAGACGACGTCCATGATCACGCGGATGCCGTTGTCATGCAGCCCGTCGACCATCTCCTTGGCCTCGACGATGCGGGTCGCGGGGTCGGTCGCGTCGGATGCGTAGGAGCCTTCCGGCACGTTGTAGTTCAGCGGGTCGTAGCCCCAGTTGTAGTTGGAGTCGTCGAGCGGCTTCGTCTCGTCCACGCTCACGTAGTCGAACATCGGCTGGATCTGCAGGTGGGTGATGCCCAGGTCCTTCAGGTAGTCAACGCCGGTGGACGTGCCGGAGGAGTTGACGGTACCCGTCTCGACCATGCCCAGGTACTTGCCGCGGTTCGCCTCGGAGACGCCGGAGGTCTCGCTCTTGGTGAAGTCGCGGATGTGGGTCTCGGCGATGATCGCGTCGGCCGGCGAGGTGAAGGGTTCCATGCGCGTCGATCCGGCCACGGTCGTCCGCTGCCCGGAGAGCACGACGGAACGCCTGCCGTTGACCACGGCGGCCTTGGCGTAGGGATCGGCGGTGGTGTTCACCGTGCCGTCGGCGAAGGACACGCGGTACGCGTAAGCGGTGCCGTCGTCGACCTTGGCGGTCACGCTCCACACGCCCTTGTCGCCGCGCTGCATGTCGACCGCACCGGCCTCGGCCGATTTCTCGGAGTTGTCCTGGTAGGTGACGAGCTTGACGTCCTTGGCGGTCGGCGCCCAGACCTTGAAGGTCGAGCCGCCGTCGGCCCAGGTGGCACCCAGGTCGTCGCCGTCGTAAGCATAGGCCTGGTCGAAGGCGTCGGTGCGCACCACGGAGCCGGCGACGACGTCGGCGGAGCCGAAGTCGCCGATCTCGATGACGTACTTGGCGGTCAGGTCGAGGTCCTGCGCGACGGTGACGGTCACCATGGTACCCTCGACCTTCACGTCCTTGACCTCGACGGTGTTGCCGTCGGCGTCGGTGAGCTTGACGGCGTCCTTGACGGAAGCCTCGTCGGCGTTCCGGGACAGCTTGGCGCTGACCTCGGCGTTGCCGGAGATCTCGGCGGACACGATGCGGGCGCCGAGGGCGGGACGGGCGGTGTACACGGTGGCGTCGTCCTGGACCAGCCAGACCTCACCCTTGGCCGTGTTGGACGCGGCGTCGAAGACGAGGGCGCTGGCGGTCATCTTGATGTCGCCGTCGCCGCCGTCCTTCTTGGCCCACTCGTCCACGCCGAAACGGCGCAGCATGCCGAAGTCGGAGATGCCGTTGTCGGACTGGTAGGCGTAGTTGGAGAAGGACAGCCTGGCGACCTCGCCCCAGTCGTCGTGGCTGGTGAACTTGCCGGCGAAGCCGTCGGAGTTGGCGTTCCATGTCCAGATGTCCCACTGCGGCACCTTGACCGGTTCTTCCTTGCCCTGATCGTTGATATAGGTGGCTCCAGGCTGGAAGTACATGCCGTCTAAGCGCTGGTAGTGCACGGTCAGCTCCACGGAGGCGGCCTTGCAGGCGTAGTCGGCGGGGGCCGTGTCCAGGGTGGAGTCCGCGTCGCCGGTGCCGTCGATCCACACCTCGGCGGTGCCGTCCTTGGCGACCTTGACGATGCGGTCGCCGCCGAACTTGTCCCAGCCGTCGGTGGTGACGATCATGCCCAGCTCGTCGAAGGAGCCGTCGATGACGTATTCGCCGACCTTGCCGTAGCAGTCGGTGCCGGTGAAGGCGTGGTGCGCGCCGGCGAGGTCGTTGCCGGACTTGTCGGTGCCCCAGAAGTAGACGCCGCGGCCGGGGTCGGACTCGGCTGCCTTGTAGTGTACGAGCAGTCGCGTCTGCGCGCCGATGGATTCGGGGTTGCCCACGGTCATTTCGTGGTTTGCCACGCCCACATGGGTGATACCCAGCGCGGGGGTGTAGTTGCCGCCGCCGTTGGGGTTGTCCCAGTTGTTGTTGCCGTCGTTGAAGACCATCTCGATGGCCTTGCCCTTGGTGTCCAACGTGGCGGTGAAGTAGCCCTGGGCGTCCTTGGTCATCTCCACGCCGGGAACGGCGGTCCAGTCATCGCCCACGCCGTAATGGATGTAGGCCTTCTCCTGGCCTTCCGCGGCCTTGTAGTACACGGTCAGCGTGGTGTCGTCGGGCTTGAGGGTGGTGTCCGGCACGACCACGTCCGGGGTGCTGGGGTCGGTCGCGGCATCGGCCGCGGGGTGGGTGGCCTTGGTGGCGCCGCCGTAGATGGCGACGGCCTGCATGGCGGGGATGGTCATCTTGACCTTGCCGCCGGAGACGGTCACTGTCTTCGAGCAGTCCTGCGTGCCGTAGACGTCGCAGTACTCGCCGTCGGGCATGTCGGTCGCGTATTCCACGTCCTTGTCCTCGGCCGAGTTGTTGAGGGCCACGAAGCCCTTGCCGCCGCGGGAGAAGGCGATGTTGTTCGCGGCGTCGTCCTGCCAGGAGGTGACGGCGGTGCCGGCCACGTAGTTATGGAAGGCGATCATGCCGCGCGTGGTGGTCCAGCGCTGCTGGCAGTTCCAGTCGCCGTCCTTGGTCGAGCAGGCCTGGTCGAAGTCGACGTCCGGCACCGCGGTGTCGGTGGCGCCGGGGGCGCCGTTGTCGTTCACGTCGTACTTGTAGTCGGACAGCAGGCGCGGCGTGCCGTAGTCGTAGGCCAGCATGAAGGCGTTGGCCAGCGAGTACATGGAACCGTCCTTGTAGGTGATGGCGCCGTCGTTGCGTGCGGTGTCCCAGTTGGTCACGAAGACGTTCGCCAGTGCGGAAGGCACGGCCAGCTTGTTCGAAGAGGTGTCGCCGATGCGGGTCGACAGGTCCTTGAGCCCGGCGATGTTGCCCTTGAACTTGGCGTTGAGGTCGGACTTGTAGTCGAACTGGGTGACAGTGCCGGTGCCGAAGTAGTTGTAGGGCTGGATGCCGGCGGCCTCGTTGCCGTTGCCGATGACCTCCTGGATCCAGTAGATGTCGTCGGCATTCATGTTGAGCTTCCTGGCCATGGCGTCCTTGACGCCCTTGACGTCATCGGCGTTGATGTGCTTGACGGCATCCATGCGGAAGGCGCGCACGCCCAGGTTCCACAGCTTGACCAGGTAGTCGGACTGGATGTCCTGCACCTTGGCGGAGGAGGTGTCGAAGTCCCACATGGAGCTCAGGCGGCCTTCCTGCACTTCCTGCTGGTTGGTGTAGTCGGAGATGCTCTTGCCATTCTCGTAGTCGTGGAAGTCGTCCTTCGTCACGCCCTGCGGGTACTGGCCGGACTCGCCGGTGAAGCCGGGATAGTCGCCGGTGGAACCGTTGTACTTGGTGCCGGCCACGCCGGTCTGTTCGCCGGCGGCCACGTCGGAGCCGGTGGTCTGGTTGAGGACCACGTCGGCGATGATGCCGACGCCCGCGGCCTCGCAGGTCGCGACCATGTCCTTGAATTCGGCCTCGGTGCCCAGCTTCGAGTCGAGCTTGTAGCTCACGGGCTGGTAGGAGGTCCACCAGGCCGTGCCCTGGATGCTTTCCTGCGGCGGCGAGACCTCGACGTACTTGACTCCTTCCGGTCCGTACGTCTTGGTGCACTCCTTCGCGATGGAGTTCCAGGTCTGCTGGAAGGCGATCACCTGCACGTCGGTCGCCTTCGGCAGCTGGGTGCTGCCGGTATCGTCCGCCATCGCACTGGATGGGACGGCGAGCAATGCGCCACTGCAGCCCAGGGCAAGCGCAACGGCCATGCCGACGGGGCGGCGCACCGCAGTCCGCAACTGCTTGTTCACCATATGCGTGTTTCCATTCTCTTGTCTCCGTGCGCGGCCAGACGGTTCGGGCATCCATGCCCACACCGGTCAAGCACGCGCTTTTGCCAATGTATGCTCCAACCGCTTGCGCTCAATGCAAGGATTCTCTCGGCTCCACAACAAGGTGGATTGCATACGATTGCACGAAAATCGTTTTCAATTTTACACAATTTCTTCACATCCGTGAAATCAGGCATTCACAATGCGGCCGTCGCACAATGCGGCAGGGCCCCGTCGGGCTGTCGGACGGCATGCCGTCCGACAGCCCGACGGGGCCCTGCCGCATTGTGCGACGGTACTGCCTACTTGGTCAGGTCTGCGACCGCTTCCAATGCGAGCTTGTAGCCGAGGAAGCCCAGGCCGGTGATGGTGCCCGTGGCGACCGGGCTGATCACGGAACGCTTGCGGAACTCGTCGCGTGCCGCCGGGTTGGAGATGTGGACCTCCATGAGCGGCATGTCCGCATCCAGCACCATGTGGGCGGCGTCGGCAAGCGCATAGGAGTAGTGGGTGAAGGCAGCCGGATTCATGATGACGGCCATCTGCCTGTCGGCCGCCTCGTGCATCCACTGGACCATCTGTGCCTCGTCGTCCGTCTGCCGCACCTCGACCGCGAGCCCGTATTCGACGCCCCACTGCTCGCACAGCCTGCGCAGCTGTTCGATGTCCTGCTTGCCGTACACGTCCGGCTGGCGCACGCCAAGCCGTCCGAGGTTCGGTCCGTTCACCACGATGACTTTCTGCATGTTCTCTCCATTCCACCGGCATCCGCGGCCGGATTCATGCTGCCCATGATAACCGCGTCGGTTCCGCCATGGGCTGCATGCACGCTAGCCGCGGATGGCCTCGAAGGATTCGCGGACGATCCGCCCCTCCGGACCGTCGAGGTGCACGGGGTGGCCGATGCCGTCGAGGACCACGAACCGCAGGGTGTTGCCGCGCGCCTTCTTGTCGCGGTGCATGAGCTGCAGTGCCTGGTCGTAGCTGCCGTTGGACCAGCTGGTGGGCAGGCCGAGGGAGGACAGGAGGCTCCGGTGGTAGTCGACGAGGTCCGGGTCGATGAGGCCCGAACGACGGGCGAGCTCCGCTGCGAAGACCATGCCCACCGCGACCGCATTGCCGTGACGCCAGCGGAAGTGCTCCATCTGCTCGATGGCGTGGCCGAAGGTGTGCCCGTAGTTGAGGAATTCCCGCAGGCCCTTCTCCTTCAGGTCCGCACTTACGTGGTGTACCTTGACGCGCACGGTGCGTTCGATGAGTTCGGCGACGACCGGCTTGAGTGGCGAGTCGAGGAAGCTGGCGCCGTCGAAGGCGCGCAGTGCGTCGGCGTGGCCCTCGAGGATGTGCAGGATCTGCGGGTCGTGGATGAATCCCGACTTGGCCACCTCGCCCAGGCCCTCGACGAAGATGTCGTTGGGCAGCGTGGCAAGGGTGCGCAGGTCCGCGAGCACTCCGGCCGGCGTGTAGAAGGATCCCACCAGGTTCTTGCCCTGAGGCGTGTTGATGCCGGTCTTGCCGCCCGTCGAGGCGTCCACCATGGCCAGCAACGAGGTGGGACAGTTCACGTAGCGGATGCCACGCATCCAAGTGGCGGCGACGAAGCCGGCCAGGTCCGTGCAGGCGCCACCGCCCAACCCGACGATGGCGTCCGAGCGCGTGAAACCCTCACGCCCCAGACGTTCCCAGATGCCGTTCGCCACCTGGATGGTCTTGCCCATCTCGGCGTCCGGTATGACGATGTCGCTGACCTCGTAGCCGGCCTTGCGCAGGATGGTGCGTGCTCGGTCGGAATGGCGCTGGACGGACTGGGTATGGATGAGCCCGACCCGTACGGGTCCCGTGCCGAGCACGTCGGGAAGGTGCTGCAGCGCCCCTTCGCCGATGCGTACGTCGTAGGGTTCGATGCCTGCGCCGGTCACGTGCACGATGCCTTCGTCAATCATCTCGATCATCTTCCTTGCTGCCGTTTTCGGCGTCAGGCCCTTGGTACGGACCACTACGTTGGATACCTGTCGGTAGACGGGGTCACGCTGCTCGAAGAGCGTGCGCCACCGCGCGTCCGCGTCCCCGTCGAGCATGGGCCGGCCGCCGCCGCGGCGCGCGCGTTCCATGGCTTCCTGGGGGTCGGCGAGCAGGTAGATGACCTTGCCTCCCGACGCCGCATACGCCGCCAGGGCCTCCTGGACGGCCGGGGTCATGGGGGCTCCCCCGCCCAACGCGAAGACGCCTGGGAAGGAAGCGAGGACCTCGCAGACCACGTCGCGTTCGGCCTCGCGGAACGCGGGCTCGCCGTGCTGCGCGAAATACCGGGGAATGCCCATACCGAGACGGCGTTCGAGCTCTATGTCGGCGTCCTTGAAGGGCAGGCCCGTCATCTGCGCCATCTCCTTGCCCAGGCGTGTCTTGCCCGCGCCCATCATGCCGATGACCACTGCTGCTGGCTGTACCATGTGTCCCTCTTTCGGCATCAGCGCATGTGTTCCGGCCAGGATGCCAAGTAGGACTCGATGTTGCGGCGTGTCTCGGACACGCTGTCGCCGCCGAACTTCTCCAGCAGGTACTGTGCCAAGGTCAGCCGCACCATCGCCTCGGCGACGACCGCAGCCGCGGGCACGGCAGTGCTGTCGGAACGCTGGTTGATGGCCTTGGCTTCCTCGCCGGTGGCGACGTCCACGGTACGCAGGGCGCGCGGAATGGATGGGATGGGTTTCATGGCGGCGCGCAGGCGGATCGGCTGCCCGTTGGACATGCCGCCCTCGATGCCACCGGCACGGTTGGTGAGACGTTCGATCCTGCCGTCCGGGCCGATGACCATCTCGTCATGGGCCTGAGACCCCGGACGGTCGGCCTCGAGGAAGCCGTCGCCGACTTCCACGCCCTTGATGGCCTGGATGCCCATGAGCGCCGCCGCCAGCGCCGCGTCAAGCCGGCGGTCCGACTCGACATAGGTGCCTACGCCGGCAGGCATGCCGTAGGCGATCACCTCGATGACACCGCCCAGGGTGTCGCCGGCCTCCTTCGCCTCGTCGACCCGCGCCATCATGCGCGCTTCCGCTTCCTTGTCCAGGGTACGCACCGGGGATGCGTCCAGGGCCGCCAGGTCGTCGGGTGTGGGCAGGGTGGCCTCGTTCCCCTCCACACCCGCACCGCCGATGGAGATGACATGGGCGACCGTGCGGACGCCCGCGGCCTGTTCGAGGAAACGTGCCGCCACGGCACCGAGTGCCACGCGCGAAGCCGTCTCACGGGCGCTGGACCGCTCCAGGACGGGACGCGCATCGTCGAAACCGTACTTGCGCATGCCGGTCAGGTCGGCGTGTCCCGGGCGCGGACGGCTGAGCGGCGCGTTGCGTCCCTCACGCGCGAGGTCGTGGTCGAGGGGGTCGGCGGCCATCACCTCGGTCCATTTGAGCCACTCGGTGTTGCCGATTTCGATGGCGACGGGCGAACCGAGGGTGCTCCCGTGCCGTACGCCTGCCAGCAGGCGCACCTGGTCCTGTTCGAATTTCATGCGGGCGCCGCGGCCGTATCCCAGCCGACGGCGCGCCAGGGCATCCTGGATGTCATGGGTGGTGACCTCGACGCCTGCGGGCAGCCCCTCGACCATGGCGACCAGCGCCTCTCCGTGCGACTCCCCTGCCGTCTGCCAACGCAACATGCCAACTCCTTTTCCGGTACGACGAACTCTTGCCTATAGTAACGGTATGGTAACCCTATGCTGCCTGCCCAGTCTGCTCTTTGGGACGCTGCTGTCCGGCCTCGACATCCGCACCCGACGCGTGCCGAGGCTCCTGGTGCTGTCCTGGCTGCTGGCGCAATGCGCGGCATGGTCCTTCCTGGCGTGGCAGTCGCACCGGTGGCTTCCCCTCGCCATGGCGCTCATGGGGGCACTGGGTGCGATGGTCATCCAGCTGGCCCTGGCCTTGGCCCGTCCGGGTGCGTTGGGACTTGGCGACGTATCCGTGGCATTGCCCTTGGGATGCCTCGTGGGATGGTTCGGATTCGACGCCTTCGTGGCATGGTGGCTGTGCATGGCATGCCTGGGCGCCCTCTGGGTGGGCGCATGGCGCCTCGCGGCACGCCGGATACGGAAGGTGCCCTTCGTGCCGCCCATGGTGTGCGCCGCCCTGGTGGCGCCGTTGCTGGCCTAGTTGGCGCCGTCGTTCGCCTTGTACTCCTGCACGTACTGCTCGAAGGTGTCGTAGTCGTCCGTGAACTTCGTCTCCCCCGTCTCGAGGTTGGTCGTCACGAAGTACAGCCAGTTGCCGTCGGTGGGATGCAGGGCCGCCTCGATGGCCTCGTCGCCGGGGTTGCTGATCGGGGTGGGCGGCAGCCCCTTGTGGACACGCGTGTTGTACGGGTTGGATTCGTCGTTGAGCTGGTCGTTGGTCAGCTGCGTGCCGGTGGTGTCGAAACCGTAGGCGACGGTGCTGTCCATACCCAGCGACATATCCTGGTCGAGCCGGTTGTAGATCACGCGGCTGACCTTGCCGTAGTACTCGTCCTGGTTGACTTCCGCCTCGACAATGGAAGCGATGATGAGGATGCGTTCGCGTTCCTCGCCCTGCGGCACGCCGAGTTCGTCGAGCTGCGCGATGCGGGCATCCACCATCTGCTTGAGCAAGTGCTGCGGGTCCTTGTCCTGGGCCACGTCGTAGACCCCCGGCTGGAGCCAGCCCTCGAAGCTGCCGTTGGCCTCCGTGGGAAGGATCGCGTCAATGACCTTCTGGTCCTTGGTGGCATCCGTGAATACGCTGACCGATTGATCGGTGGCCTGGGCGGCGTTCTCGAGCACCGTGGACAGGCGTTCACCCTGCCTCACCTCGAGGAAGCCCTTCGCATTGCCCTGGTCGGAGAGGATGGCCGCCACGCTGGACGCCTTCATCTGGTGCCTGAGCTGGTAGGTCCCCGGGTACAGGGTCATGTCGTTGGCGCTGACCACGCTGGTGAATGCCTCGGTGGACTTGATGACGTCCTCGTCGAGCAGGTGCTGCGCGATCTGCAGGGCGCCTTCACCTTGCTGGATGGTGAAACTGACCGATCCGCTGCCGGGACCGGGATAGTCATCCACGATGCTCTGGTCGGCAGTGCCGGCATGGCGCCAGCCCTTGACTGCCTGGACGGCGGCGATGCCGCCGCCGATGACGAGCAGGATGGCCACCACCGCGACCACGACTTTGATGAGGCGATGCTGCTTCCTGCGCTTGCGCTTGAGGCGCATCTCCTTGCGCGACCGCGGCGGCGTCGGCGGCGTCAGGCCTCCGCCGTCGCCGGCCTCGGGCCATGAATCCAAGTCGTCATCGAAAAAATCATGGATGTCGTCGCCCACTCTCGCTCCTCTGTCTTCCCTATCGACGTACTTGGTCGATCGCCGTCTGCAGGATGGTCATGGCCGCCTGCTGGTCGACGACCTTGCGATGTTCCCTGCTGCCCACCATGGCCGCCGAGAGCCGGTGATGGGCGTCCACCGTCGTCAATCGCTCGTCCATGAGCATAACATCCGGTGTCCAGTCGCGGGGAACCTGGCTTTCCTGCCATGTTACCTCAATGCGGCGTTCCAGCGCCTTGGCCCACCGTCGGGCCTTCTTGGCGCTTTTCCCTTCCGAGCCGTCCAGTTGCAGCGGCAGTCCCACGACCACCCGCTCCACGTGGCGGTCCTCGATGACGTCGAGGACCTCGTCGAGCGCCTGGAACGAGTCGCCATGCACCCGGACATTGCCGGCCGGCAGGGCAAGGGTGACCTCCGGGTCGGACAACGCAAGTCCGACCCGGGCGTCACCGAGGTCGACACCCATCCACGTCACGGCCGGTGCCTTCAGGCCTTGAGGGCGGCCTGCTTGAGTGCGGCCACGGCCTCATCCAGCTTGGAGGCGTCCGCGCCGCCGCCCTGGGCGAAGTCCGGCTTGCCGCCGCCACCGCCGCCCAGGATCTTGGAGGCGCCGCGGACCAAATCGCCGGCCTTGATGCCTTCCTTGCGCGCGGCGTCGTTGGTGGCCACGGCGATCATGGGCTTGTCGTCCTCGTTCACGCCGGCCAGTGCCACCACTACGGGCTTGTCGTCCCCCAGGCGGTTGCGCAGGTCCATCACGGTCTTGCGCAGGACGTCGAAGGAACCGAAATGTCCCACGTTGCGGGCCGCGACGGTGACGGGTGCGTTGGATTCCTGCGCCTCCTTGAGGATCTCCGGGACGGAGGCCTGCACCTGCGCCTCGTACATGGCGGCCAGGCGGCGGTCGGCGTCCTTGAGCTTGCCCAGCAGGGTGTTCACGCGCTCGGCCAGCTCGTCGGGCCGGGCGTTGAGCTTGTCCGACAGCTGGGAGACCAGGGCATGTTCGCGGGCGTTGAAGTCGTACGCACCTTGGCCGACCAGGGCGTCCACGCGGCGCACGCCGGAACCGATGGAAGCCTCCGAGAGGATGTTGACCATGCCGATCTTGCCGGCGTAGTCGACATGGGTGCCGCCGCACAGCTCACGGCTCCAGCCGTCATCGCCGATGGTGACGACGCGCACCACGTCGCCGTACTTCTCGCCGAACAGGTGCATGGCACCCAAGGCGATGGCGTCGTCGAACTTCATCTCCTGCGTGGAGACGCGCAGGTTGTCGCGCAGGCGGTCGTTGACGCGTGCCTCGACGGCGCTCATGAGCTGCTTGGTCGGGGCCTTGGGCCACTGGAAGTCGAAACGCAGGCGGTTCGGGGCGTCCTCGGAGCCGCGCTGGGTGGCCTGGGGGCCGAGTTCCTCGCGCAGGGCCTTGTGCACGATGTGGGTGGCGGTGTGGGCGCGGGCGATGGCGCCTCGGCGCTCCTCGTCGATCTCGGCGGTCACTTCCGCGCCGACCACCAGGGTGCCCTCCACCAGGCGGCACTGGTGCACGATGAGGTCCTTGATCGGCTTCTGCACGTCGTCGACTTCCAGCACGGCACCGTCGTCGGAGACGATGTCGCCCTGGTCGGCGAGCTGGCCGCCGGCCTCCGCATAGAAGGGGGTGCGGTCGAGGATGACCTCCACCGTGGCGGGTGCGCTGGCCGCCGGCACGGAGCCGACACCCTCCATCATGATGCCGAGTACGCGGGCCCGGGCGGTCATGTCCGTGTATCCCAGGAACTCGATCGGCGCCTGCATGGTGTTCTTGAAGCTGTCGTATTCGCTCAGGCCCACGTTGTGGCGCTTCTTGAGCGCGTCCTGGCGGGCACGGGACTTCTGCTCGTCCATGAGCTCGCGGAACTTCGCCTCGTCGACCTTCACGCCCTGCTCCTGGGCCATCTCCAGGGTCAGCTCGATCGGGAAGCCGTAGGTGTCGTGCAGGGTGAAGGCAGCCTCGCCCGACACGACCGGCTCGACAGCCTGGTCGCTGTCCGCGTGCTCCTCCTGGGCCTTGTCCTTGGCCTTCGCCAAGGCCATGTCGAAGATCTCCAGGCCGTTGGTCAACGTGCGGCGGAAGGCATCCTCCTCGCCGTACGCCGCCTCGGAGACGTCGTGGAACGTATCCGCCAGGGCCGGGTAGTTGGGCTCCATGGCCGCCTCGGACACCGGCAGCAGCTCCGGCATGACCGGGGTGGTCACGCCCAGCACGCGCATGGCCTCGACCGTACGGCGGATTAGGCGACGCAGCACGTAGCCGCGGCCGGCGTTGCTGGGACGAACGCCGTCGCTCATGATCATGAGCGCGGAGCGCACGTGGTCGGCCACGATGCGCATCTTGACATCCGCCTGCTCGTCGGTGCCGTACTTGATGCCGGCCAGCTGCTCGGCTTTCTCGATGACCGGATACACCTCGTCGGTCTCGTAGATGTTGTTCTTGCCCTGCAACAGGTATGCGAGGCGTTCGAGGCCGGCACCCGTATCGATGTTCTTGTGCTTGAGTTCGCCGGCGATGTGCAGGTCGGTCTTGGACTTGACGTTGTCGACCATGTAGTTCTCGAAGACGAGGTCCCAGATCTCGATGTACCGGTTCTCGTCGACGATCGGGCCGCCGTCCTTGCCATAGGCTTCGCCGCGGTCGACGTAGATCTCGGAGCAGGGACCGCCGGGGCCGGGGCCACCGGTGGTCCAGAAGTTGTCCTCCATGCCCAGGATCTGGATGTGTTCCGGGTCGACACCCTCGTTCCTCCAGATGGCGCGGGCCTCGTCGTCATCGGTGAAGGTGGTCATCCACAGTTTTTCCTTGTCGAAGCCGTAACCACCCTGCTCCACCGGGCTGGTGAGCAGCTCATAGGCGTAGTGGATGGCCTCTTCCTTGAAGTAGTCGCCGAAGGAGAAGTTGCCCAGCATCTGGAAGAAGGTGCCGTGGCGCGTGGTCTTGCCGACTTCGTCGATGTCGAGCGTGCGCACGCACTTCTGGTTGCTTGCCATGCGATGGCTCGGCGGGGTCTGCTCACCCATGAGGTACGGGATGAACGGCACCATGCCGGCGATGGTGAACAGGGTGGTCGGGTTGGGGGAAATCAGGGAAGCTGACGGCACCACCAGATGGTCCTGCTTCTTGAAGTAATTCAGATAACGCTGTGCGATCTCAGCGGTGCGCATTGCGGTGTGACTCCTTGGATTTTTGGTTGTGTCCGAAGGTATGGTCGGACCTCAGTCGTTTCGGCTACTGCAGCTTGCCCATGTAGCGGCTGTTGAGCTCTTCCTCGCGGGCGTGCTGGGCCTGCTTGAACTGGTCGACCAGCCCTTCGAGGGTCCGCATGCCCACGTGGTCCTGGTCGGGTCCCAGTATGAATTGGCGTGCCGTGTCGGGCGTATTGGCCTTGACATATGCCTGGGCCTTGCTGACGGCGATCACGCCGAGTGCCACGCCGGCACCGATCCAGAACAGGCGCTTGAACATCACTCCCCCTTGCTTTCCACCACGACAGTGGCGACGGGTTCCTGCTTGTCCTTGCTCATGAAGGACTTTGCCGTGGTCTTGAGGGCATAGAAGGACGAGGCGAGCTTGATGACCGGCTTGCCCAGGAAGGAGCCGTACAGGTTGGTCAGTGCGCCCACGTTGCCGGCAGTGCTCGAGGCCGCGGCGGAGATCTTGTTCACGTCAGTGAGCGACTTGTTGACCTGCTGCACCGTGGTCACGCCCTCATCGAGTGCGGGAATGGCATGGTCGCCGGTCTGCTTGACGGTCTCGGCGACCTGGTCGAACAGCTTGCCCAGACGGATCAGGGGGTAGATCAGGAAACCAGCGAGGACGGCGAACGCGATCGCCGCAATCAATCCAGCGATTTCTCCAGCACCCATACCTAGTACCTCGGTTCTTCTCGGCCATCAGGAGACGGCTATGGTAACTTACCCGCCTTAGCGTACAAAATCGTCTTGACGGATTTGTCGCAGGCGCTCAGTGGCGATTATAGGACACGACGCGCATGGCCTCGCCGAAATCAGCCGTCGGGTCGAAATCGAACTGGGTGACCGACCCGTTGAGCGGTCTGACGGTCAGGTCGTATCCGTCAGGCGCGAAGCGTTGCATCAGGGAAAGCAGGGTGTTGCCGTGCGAGATCTGCAGGACGTTGTCGCCGTCCTTGAGGTCGGCGTTGTCCGCGATGAGCCGGTATCCGCCGGCGATGCGCTCCCAGTATTCCCCGTCCGATTCGGCATCGTGGAAGGGGTCGGCTTCCTTGAGGAAGTCCCTGGTGGCACCGATGCCGTACCGTTCGACGAGGGCGGCATAGGTGGGAGCGCCGTGGGGTCCTCCCGCTGCCAGCCATGCCATGTCCATGTCCTGTCCCTCGTAGTAACCGTAGCATTGTTCGCGGAAATGCATGTCGTCGACCAATGCGGGGCGGCGATGCCCGGCGGATTCGTTGATGTCGAGGATGGTGCGTGCCGTCTCGATGGCGCGGGTGGTGTCCGAGCAATAGGCAGCGGCAAAGTCGATCCCGGAGAGCAGGGAGCCCGCGTGCCTCGCGTCGGCCCTTCCCGATTCGGTCAGTGGCGAATTCGACCATCCCTGCAGGCGATTGTAGCGATTGAACATGGTCTGTCCATGGCGTACCAAATAGAGGTGAAGCATCATGTCACCTAGCGTACCGCACGTCGGTCGTGTACGCTGGAACCATGAATGGATTCTTTGCACGATGGGTGATCATGGCCATTGCCTGCGCCGCCATGGTCGCCCTGTTGCCGGGCGTGCAGGCGGTAGGCGAACCCCGCATCCTGGGCATTGTCGTTTTCGCCCTGTTCATGGCGCTGCTCAATGCGTCCATCAAGCCGGTGGTCCAGATGCTGGCGCTGCCACTGTCAGTCCTCACCTTGGGGCTGTTCGCGCTGGTGATCAACTGGGCCTTCATGGAGCTGGCCTCCTGGCTGTCCCTCAACCTGTTCGGCGTGGGCGTGGTGATCGGTGGCTTCTGGTGGGCGGTGCTCGGTTCGCTGGTCATCTCCCTGGTCTCCTGGCTGGTCAGCGCGATCGTCGACTGACCGTTCGGTGTGGCCCCGGCGGAAACGAGAGGCCCCGCACCATGCGGTGCGGGGCCTCTCGCGTATGTATGTCCTTGTGATGGTTAGGTCCTGTGGTGACAGGCTGGGCCTATCAGCGCGCGTAGAATTCGACCACGTACTGGATGTTGACCTGTACGGGGATCTCCTCGACTTCCGGCTTGCGGGTCAGGGTCGCCTTCAGCGAGGCGATATTGACGTCCAGATAGCCCGGGACCGGCGGCAGCACGTCACGGTGCGTGCCTTCGGCGGCGATCTGGAAGGGGACCATGGTCTGGCTCTTCGGCTTGACCTGGATGGTCTGGCCGGGCTTGACGCGGTAGGAAGGACGGTCGACGATGTTGCCGTCCACGAGGATGTGGCGGTGGACCACGAACTGGCGGGCCTGGGCGGTGGTGCGTGCGATGCCGGCGCGCAGGACCAGGGCGTCGAGACGGGTCTCGAGATCGGTCAGCATGGCGTTGCCGGTCTGGCCGGCAGTGTGGGTGCCCTTCTCATAGGCAGCACGCAGCTGCTTCTCGGAAATGCCGTACTGGGCGCGCAGACGCTGCTTCTCGCGCAGACGCACGGCGTAATCGGACTCGGCGCGGCGACGGGTGCGGCCGTGCTCACCGGGAGCGTACGGGCGCTTCTCGAAGATGCGCTGGGCCTTGGGGGTCAGGGCGATGCCGAGGGCGCGCGACTGGCGCACCTGACGGCGGGAACGCTGGTTGTTTGACATTGAGTCATCCTTTGGTTGTTCTGTCGTTGTCTGAACGGAACGCAGCACGTCAGTGCCGCGCTGAGTCAGCCTCTCCAGTGCTTCGCCGTGCCAAGCACGAACGGCCCATGGCCGCCGACCCACTGACGGGCTAAGACTCCAGACGGTGCCGACGGATACGGCACCAAGGGTGAATTGTATCCATACCCCCTGGACGAGGCCCTCAGAGCTTCTCGATCGGCGCCATCCGCAGCAGGAGGCGCTTGACGCCGTCGCTGCCGAAGTCCACCGTGATTACGGAGTTGCGTCCCTTGTCTTCGACGGCAAGCACCTTGCCGAGACCGAACTTGTCATGGCTGACGCGGTCGCCCGGATGGAAGTCGGACACCTCCAGGTGGTTGTCCGCCTTGAGGGATGACGCGGGCTGGGCGGCCGGGGCCTTCCTGGCGGTATGGCGCGTATGGACCGTCCCCGATTTCGAGGATGTCCGTCCGCCGCGGAAGGAGGATGAACGCGCGTCCCGGCTGCCGCGCGACGCGCTGCCGTACGTGGCCGCCGAGCCCCAGCTGCGTCCGGCGGAACCGAAGGTGGAAGCCCCGCCCCAGATGTCGCCGTCCTCGAATTCACCGTCATCCCATCCGCCGTGGGCGCCGAAGCCACTGGCGTGGCCGCCCCAGCCTGCTCGCATGCGTTCGCTGCCGGCGTCCTTGCGCTTCCAGTCAATCAACGCGTCGGGGATTTCGTCGAGGAATTGGCTGGGCATCATGTCGCTGGCCTTGCCCCACTGGGCGCGCACTGCGGCGCGTGTCAGGTAGAGGTGGCGCATGGCACGGGTGATGCCCACGTATGCGAGGCGCCGTTCCTCCGCCAGTTCGCTGGCATCCTCCATGGCGCGGGAGTGGGGGAAGGTCCCCTGTTCCATGCCGGTGAGGAACACCACCGGGTATTCCAGGCCCTTGGCGGTGTGCAGGGTCATGAGCGTGACCTTCCCGCTGTCCTCCTCGTCAGGAAGCTGGTCGGAGTCCGCCACCAAGGCAGTGGTCTCGAGGAACCCGTCCAGTGACGCATCGGGCGTGTTCTGCTCGTACTCGGCGGCCACCGACTGCAGCTGGGACAGGTTCTCGACCCGTGACTGGTCCTGCGGATCCTGCGATTCCTTGAGTTCCTTGAGCAGTCCGGACGTTTCGAGGACCTCGGCCACGACCTGCGAGGGGTGCACGTTATGTTCGGCGGCGAAGGCGCGCAGGTGGTCCATGGTCTGCGCAAAGCGCGTGAGCGGGTTGAGGGTGCGGGCCGTCATGCCGTCGATCTGTCCGGCATGGTCCACCGCCCAGGAGAACGGCTGCCCGTTCGCGGCGGCATGCAGCGTGAGCAGGGACTCGGCCCGGGCGCCCAGCCCCCGCTTGGGGACGTTGAGGATCCGTCGCATGCTGATGTCGTCGGCGGGATTGACAATGGCCTGCAGGTACGCAATGGCGTCCTTGACTTCGCGGCGCTCGTAGAACTTAGTGCCGCCGATGAGCTGGTAGGGGATGCGTGCCTGGATGAGCCCCTCTTCCAGGGAACGCGACTGTGCGTTTGCACGGTACATGATGGCGATGTCGCCGTAGCGCACTCCCTCCTCGGCGTGGATCCGTGCGATTTCGTGGGCGATCCAGTACGCCTCGAGCTGGGCGTTGTCCGCGGCGTAGCCTGTGATCGCCACGCCTTTGCCGGCGGCAGTCCACAGTTTCTTGGGCTTGCGTCCCTCGTTGTGCGCGATGACCGCGTTGGCGGCGTCAAGGATGGTCTGGGTCGAGCGGTAGTTCTGCTCGAGCATGATGGTGGTCGCGTTCGGGAAGTCGGTCTCGAAATCCTGGATGTTGCGGATGTCGGCGCCACGGAAGGCGTAGATCGACTGGTCCGAGTCACCGACCACGGTGATCCATGCGGGAGGCTGTGCGGACGGCGCGGTGCGCATGCGTGCCGCATCGGGCACGCCGGCGAGTTCGCGGATGAGCACGTACTGGGCGTGGTTCGTGTCCTGGTATTCGTCCACGAGGATGTAGCGGAACTTGCGGTGGTAGTATTCCGCCACCTGGGGTTGGGTGCGCAGCAGTTCCACCGTGCGCACGATCAGGTCGTCGAAATCGACGGCGTTGGCCAGGGCGAGCCGGTGCTGGTATTCGGCGTAGATGACGGCGTACACCTCTTCCACGTTGCCGACGTGGCCGAAGCGGAAGGAACGGCTGCCCGGCTTGAAGTCCGGGGCGTACTGCGCCAGGACGTCCTTCGCGCTGACCAGCCCGTTCTTGTAGTCGGAGATGCGCGCCAGGACCGACCGGGGCGTGAAGCGCTTGACGTCGATGTTGAAGTCGGTGGCGATGAGCTTGATGAGCCGTTCGCAATCCTGGGTGTCGTAGATGGTAAAGCCGTGCTTGAGTCCGATGGCTTCGCCGTCACGGCGCAGGATGCGCACGCATGCGGAGTGGAAGGTCGAGACCCACATGCGGTCCGCCACCGGTCCGATGAGGCCGCGCAGTCGTTCCTTCATCTCCGCGGCGGCCTTGTTGGTGAAGGTGATGGCCAGGACTTGGCTGGGCCACGCCCCGCGCTGGGTGAGGATCCATGCGATGCGGCGCGTGAGCACCCGGGTCTTGCCCGAGCCGGCACCTGCACCGATGAGCAGGGCCGGACCCACGTGGCTCACGGCCTGCGCCTGTTGGGGGTTGAGGTCCCCTACCAGTTCCTGCTGCGAACGCTGCGGGACTTCGTCATCATAGGGCACGGTCGTCCGTCCTTTCCATCGATCGGTATTGCGGCCAGCCTTCCATGTCTAGCATGACGATTGGTCAGGCGAGCGCCCCCGCGACGGCGCCATCCGCATCGAAATCCGGTTCGTAGGTGCGCTTGGCGTAGGACATCACGGCCCATTGCAGCAACATGGTGACGACCACGGTCACGACGATGGGGACCCAGAAGTAGGCGGTGCGCATCGTCGGCAGGAAATACAGGGCCAGGGCGCCGATCACGCCGATCATGATGCCCACGTGGGTGATCGAGTCGGACAGGTCGCACAATCGCTTCTCCCCCAGGCGTGTCTCGCGCAGGCTGTCGGATTCGCGCAGTCCCAGCTCGTAGACATTCTCCTGGCGCAGGGCGTGGAAGTTGTAGCGGAACAGGTCGGTGCGCATGCCCAGCATGGTGCCGTAGACGATACACCACACCCCTCCGGCGAGCGCAAGCCGGTTGACGCCCGCGACGAGGGCGTCGGGGACGCCTGCGGGAAGCAGGGACATGAGGAACGGCACGAGCACGGCCATCGCGATGCCGATGATGTCGAATGCCGCCCATGCGAGCTTGGAACGGCGGCGCTGGCCGGCGGTATAGAACGGTTCGATCCTGCGGAATGCGCTTCGGTAATCGTCGGCGTCCTGGCGCATGTGCTTGAGGATGACGTAGCCGACGAGCACGCCGAGCACTTCCACGATGAAGGTTTCCGGATGGTGCTGCACGGCGGGCAGTTCGACGAGGTCCTTGGTCATCAGGCCGATGAGCCGATCGAGGCCGTGGACGACTTCCTGCAGGTCCGTGTTGCTTCGTTCCGGCAGGAGTGCCAGGAAGGACCCGAGGGAGAATCCCAGGATGATGACGGCGACGCCGTTGGCCATGCGCAATGCCTGGTTGCGCGCATGGCGGTCGTAGCCGAATGCGTCGTTGCCTGCCGCGACGCGTTGCATGCGTCCTTGCCGGTTGCCTTGTGTCGGTTGTGCTGTGCTCATCAGTGTCGTGTCATGCTTCCTCGCCCCGTCGGGAGCGTGATGTCCTGGTGGATGCCGTCTGGGAGGGCAGACTGCCCTCGCTGCCCCCATGCTAGGGGGCACGGGCGCGCCGGCGTGGCCGCGTTCGCGTGTGACGCAACCACGCGGGTGCGTTCACGCAGGCAGACCGGCTGCATCGTGTTCGTCCAGGAACACTGCAGCGGCGCCTTCGGGACACGTGAAGAGCCCGTTGCCGTCGCCGTCCACCCGGACGGGTTCCGCGGCGCCGAGGATGTCCACGAACCGTCGTCCGGCAAGTGCGGGGTCATGGATGGCTTGGGTGAAGCGCGAGCCGTTGCCCATGGCCACCACGATGGGGTGGTCGCCGTGCACCTGCCAGCACAGGGCGTGCGGGTCGTCGGTCCGGTAGTCGGTGAGGCAGTCTCCCAGCAGGTGGGCGCGGATCCAAGTCAGGGTCGGCAGCCATGGCCGGGGCGCGTAGTCGCTGTGGGGGATGCCGTACCAGTCGCCATGGAACACGCATGGGTAGGGAAGGTCGCGCAGCAGGATGAAGGCGTAGGCGTGCGGCTTGAACCACGGCCGTACCCATGATTCGAGGCTCTGGCCTGGCTGGGTGTCGTGGTTGTCGACGAAGGCGACCGCGCTGTCCGGCTCGCATGCCGAGAGGGTGCCGGCCAGCAGGGTGCGCATGTCGAACCGGCCCCCCCCCTGTTCCGAGGCGTCGCGAAAACGCAGGTGCAACGGCACGTCGAACACCGTCATGCTGTGGTCGACATCGGCAAGGTATCGCTGGAGGGTGGGGGCGTCGTATCCCCAGTACTCCCCCACGGCAAACCGAGGATGGTGGCCGACGGTGCGCATGTGCGCCAGCCAGGGGGCGAAGAAGGTGGAGTCGATGTGCTTGACGGCGTCGAGCCGGAATCCGTCCACGCCGGTGGTCTCGACGAACCATTGCCCCCAGCGGGTCAATTCCTCCCGGACGCGGGGTGAGGAGAAATCGACGTCGATTCCCAGGACGTAGTCGAAATTGCCTCGTTCGTCACTGACGTTCGGGTTCCACTGCTTGCCGTCGAACAGCAGCACCTGGCGTTCGCCGCCGATCTTCCTGCTGGTGCCCGTGAAGTCGTGCCGGTCCCAGATGAAATCGGAGTAGGCGCCGGCTCGTGCGGGGAAGGTGAACCGCGTGTATGTCTCGATGTCGAAGGGGTCGGAGACGTTCCTGTGCTGGTCATGGGGATCGACGGCCCGTACGCGTGCCCTCTCACGCTCGTCGCCTCCCATGCGATGGTTGAGCACGACATCGGCGAGCACTTCGATACCTGCTGCCTGCATGGCGCGGATTGCCGCCAGGTATTCCTCACGTGTACCGTACTTGGTGCGGACGGCCCCCTTGGAGGGGAACTCCCCTAGGTCATAGAGGTCATAGACGCCGTAGCCGGGGTCGGTGATGCCGCCCGCCCCCTTGGAGGCCGGCGGCAGCCATGCCTTGGTGATGCCTGCCCCGGCAAGTGCGGACGCCTGGCCGGCCAGGCGGTTCCAGGTGGAACCGTCATCGGGCAGGTACCATTCGAAGCATTGCATCAGTGTCTCGTGCATCGTCGACTCCTTCATGTCCGTCTGCGCAGGTCCGTCGGTACGACGAAGCGGGGCACGGAAACGGCGCAGACGCCGGCCCATGCCCCGCCGTATGGGGTGGAGGATCTCACTCCCACTCGATGGTGGCCGGCGGCTTGGAAGTGCAATCCAGGACCACGCGGTTGATCTGCCGGCACTCGTTGGTGATGCGCGTGGAGATGGTGGCCAGCACGTCGTAGGGAACGCGCGACCAATCGGCGGTCATCGCGTCCTCGGAGCTGACGGGCCGCAGCACGATGGGCATGCCATAGGTGCGCTCGTCGCCCTGGACACCCACCGAATGCACGTCGGCGAGCAGGACGACCGGGCACTGCCAGATGTCGCGGTCGAGCCCCGCCTTCGAGAGTTCCTCGCGGGCAATGGCATCGGCGTCACGCAGCACGTCCAGGCGATCTTCGGTGATGGCGCCGATGATGCGGATGCCCAGGCCGGGCCCCGGGAACGGCTGGCGCCATACCATCTCCTCGGGCAGTCCGAGCTGCGTGCCGATGGCGCGCACTTCGTCCTTGAACAGGGTCCGCAGCGGCTCGATGAGCTCGAACTTGAGGTCGTCCGGAAGACCGCCCACGTTGTGGTGGCTCTTGATGTTGGCCGCACCGTCTCCGCCGCCGGATTCCACGACATCCGGGTACAGCGTGCCCTGCACGAGGAACTTGACCTCCTTGCCGGATGCGCCGGCCTCCTCGATCACCTGGCGTTGCGCCTGTTCGAAGGTGCGGATGAACTTCTCCCCGATGATCTTGCGCTTGGCCTCCGGGTCGGTCACGCCATCGAGCGCCTCGAGGAATTCCTTGGAGGCGTCCACGGTGATGAGCTTGATGCCGGTCGCCTCTACGAAGTCATGTCGCACCTGTTCGGCCTCCCCCTTGCGCAGCAGGCCGTGGTCGACGAAGACACAGGTGAGCTGGTCGCCGATGGCCTTGTTGACCAAGGCCGCCGCCACGGCGGAGTCCACGCCGCCCGACAGGCCGCAGATGACCTGGGCATCGCCGACGCGCTCACGGATCCTGGACACTTGGTACTCGATGATGCCGGAAGCATCCCAGTTGCGTTCCAGGCCCGCGCATTCGTACAGGAAGGTCTCGATGAGGTACTGCCCCAGCGGCGTGTGCTTGACCTCCGGATGCCACTGCACGCCATAGAGCTTGCGTGCCGGATCCTGCATGGCCGCCACCGGCGCCCCTTCGGTATGCGCCAGCACCTCGAACCCATCGGGAGCACGGTTGACCGCCACACCGTGGCTCATCCAGGTGACCTGTTCCCCGGGTGAGCCCGCCAGCAACCCCTCGGCATGGTCGATGACGGTCCTGGTCTTGCCGTACTCGCCCAAGGCCGCCTTGTCCACGTCGCCGCCAAGGGCATAGGCCATGGCCTGGAATCCGTAGCAGATTCCCAATACGGGCACGCCCGCCTCGAAAAGGGATGGATCCACCGTGGGGGCACCGTCTTCATAGACGGATGCGGGGCCGCCGGAAAGGATGATGGCGGAGGGGTCCTTGGCCAGCATGTCGCTGACCGGCATGGAATGGGGAACAAGCTCCGAATAGATATGCGCCTCACGGACCCGACGCGCAATCAGCTGTGCGTACTGGGCGCCGAAATCGATGACGAGGACCGGCCCTTGTGCCATATGGAAGACTCCTTATTGATGAACGGTGCGGTGTGGTGCATGCGATGTGCCTGGCACCAGCACCATTGTGATGCCCGAAGTAGACATTGACCGCCTGTCGTCGAGCATGGCGGGCGCCTTCGTCCGGGGCGGGAGCACAAATGTTCGATTCAGTTCAACACGCCGCCACGAAACTCCCACAATCGAACGGGAAAATGCGGCAGGGAAAACCGCAAATGGCACCGTTGCAACGGTTCTCGCCATCGATGGCGCCAACGATGAATGCACAATCGTCTTGGAAAAACGCCCAGAATCGGTAGATTATCGCACAAATTCACTCATAGGGTGTCAAAAAGCGCAAAAAAGTCAGAGAGTTCACGTACCATGTCTTGCGACCGGACATGGGGTGCCTTCCCAGTGGAAGGACATGCGGATCCCATGCCCTTACGGAAAACAAATCGCACGGCCGACCGTGGCCGTGCAGGAGTACAGGAGTACATATGACCAATCCTGTTATTGGCACCCCCTGGGCGAAGCTGGACCGACCGGTTTCCGAAGAGGCTATCGAAGGCATGGATAAGTACTGGCGTGTGACCAACTACATGTCCATCGGCCAGATCTACCTTCGCAGCAACCCGCTGATGAAGGAGCCCTTCACCCGCGACGACGTCAAGCACCGTCTCGTCGGCCACTGGGGCACCACCCCGGGCCTGAACTTCCTTCTGGCTCACATCAACCGCCTGATTGCCGACCACCAGCAGAACACCGTGTTCATCATGGGTCCTGGCCACGGCGGCCCTGCCGGCACCGCGCAGTCCTATGTGGACGGCACCTACACCGAGTACTACCCGAACATCACCAAGGATGAGGCTGGCCTGCAGAAGTTCTTCCGCCAGTTCTCCTACCCGGGCGGCATCCCGTCCCACTTCGCCCCGGAGACCCCGGGCTCCATCCACGAGGGTGGCGAGCTCGGCTACGCGCTCTCCCACGCCTACGGCGCCGTGATGAACAACCCGAGCCTGTTCGTGCCCTGCATCATCGGCGACGGCGAAGCCGAGACCGGCCCGCTGGCCACCGGCTGGCAGTCCAACAAGCTCATCAACCCGCGCACCGACGGCATCGTGCTGCCGATCCTGCACCTCAACGGCTACAAGATCGCCAACCCGACCATCCTCGCCCGCATCTCCGATGAGGAGCTGCACGACTTCTTCCGCGGCATGGGCTACCACCCGTACGAGTTCGTCGCCGGCTTCGACAACGAGGACCACCTGTCGATCCACCGCCGCTTCGCCGAGCTGTTCGAGACCGTCTTCGACGAGATCTGCGACATCAAGGCTGCGGCCCAGACCGACGACATGTCCCGTCCGTTCTACCCGATGATCATCTTCCGCACCCCGAAGGGCTGGACCTGCCCGAAGTTCATCGACGGCAAGAAGACCGAGGGCTCCTGGCGTGCGCACCAGGTCCCGCTGGCTTCCGCCCGCGACACCGAGGAGCACTTCGAGGTCCTCAAGGAGTGGATGGAATCCTACAAGCCGGAAGAGCTCTTCAACGAGGACGGCTCCATCAAGGAAGACGTCACCGAGTTCATGCCGAAGGGCGAGCTGCGCATCGGCGCCAACCCGAACGCCAACGGCGGCGTGATCCGCGAGGACCTCAAGCTGCCGAACCTCGACGACTACGAGGTCACCGGCGTCAAGGAATACGGCCACGGCTGGGGCCAGGTCGAGGCTCCGCGCTCCCTGGGCGCCTACTGCCGCGACATCATCAAGAACAACCCGGATTCCTTCCGCATCTTCGGACCGGATGAGACCGCTTCCAACCGCCTCAACGCGACCTACGAGGTCACCAAGAAGCAGTGGGACAACGGCTACCTGTCCGCCCTGGTCGACGAGAACATGGCAGTGACCGGCCAGGTCACCGAGCAGCTCTCCGAGCACCAGTGCGAAGGTTTCCTCGAGGCCTACCTGCTCACCGGCCGCCACGGCATCTGGAGCTCCTACGAGTCCTTCGTGCACGTGATCGACTCCATGCTCAACCAGCATGCGAAGTGGCTCGAGGCCACCGTCCGTGAGATCCCGTGGCGCAAGCCGATCTCCTCGATGAACCTCCTGGTCTCCTCGCACGTCTGGCGCCAGGACCACAACGGCTTCTCGCACCAGGACCCGGGCGTCACCTCGCTGCTGATCAACAAGACCTTCAACAACGACCACGTGACCAACATCTACTTCGCGACGGATGCGAACATGCTGCTCGCCATCTCCGAGAAGTGCTTCAAGTCCACCAACGCCATCAACGCCATCTTCGCCGGCAAGCAGCCTGCCCCGACGTGGGTGACCCTCGACGAGGCCCGTGCCGAGCTCGAGGCCGGCGCCGCCGAGTGGAAGTGGGCGTCCAACGCGGACAACAACGACGAGGTCCAGGTCGTGCTCGCCGCCGCCGGCGACGTCCCGACCCAGGAGACCATGGCCGCTGCCGATGCCCTCAACCAGATGGGCATCAAGTTCAAGGTCGTCAACGTGGTGGACCTGCTCAAGCTGCAGTCCCAGGAGAACAACGACGAAGCGATGTCCGACGAGGACTTCGCCGAGCTGTTCACCGCCGACAAGCCGGTCCTGTTCGCGTACCACTCCTATGCCCAGGACGTGCGCGGCCTGATCTACGACCGCCCGAACCACGACAACTTCCACGTCGTCGGTTACAAGGAGCAGGGCTCCACGACCACGCCGTTCGACATGGTCCGCGTCAACGACATGGATCGCTACGCACTCCAGGCCGAGGCGCTGCGCCTGATCGACGCCGACAAGTACGCCGACAAGATCGATGAACTCAACGCGTTCCGCAAGAAGGCGTTCCAGTTCGCAGTCGACAACGGCTACGACATCCCGGAGTTCACCGACTGGGTGTGGCCGGGCGTCAACACCGACAAGCAGGGCGCGATTTCCGCGACCGCTGCCACCGCCGGCGACAACGAGTGATGACTGCCCGTCCCTGACGGTTGCCATCATCCGATAGGCCGACAGGAAAGGACCCCGTGCGAATGTGCGGGGTCCTTTCCTGTATGTGGGCTTCGTCACATCCTGCCTGAACCCAGCCCTTGCCGGTGTGGTGCGGATATACGGACGCGTACAATAGGGGCTTGTGCACGCCGGCGTGACCATCCTGTCCATCGGTCTTGCCTGTGCCATCTGCCACATCTACCAAAGGAGCCAATGTGAGCCTGAAGAACGTCAGCATCATCAGCCCGGAACCAGGCAACGGACGCAATGCCGTGGCCTTGGGCATCGTCGACGTCCTTTCCGAACATCGCACGACCAGTGTGTTCCGCCCCGCCGTATCGCCGACGGAAACCTTCACGGACCTACTGCTCGAATTCGCATCCGCCCATCAGACGCGTGAGCAAGCAATCGGCGTGACTCTTCGGGATGCACGGCTCGACAAGGAGAAGGCCCGCGAGCAGATCGTGGCCAAGTTCGTCGACACCAATGCGCGCATCGCCCCCGAGCTGCGCATCATCGTCGGATCCGACCGCAGCAATGTCGGCGATCCCGAACGCTTCACCTTCAATGCCGACGTATCGGCCGACCTGCAGGCGCCGGTCCTGCTGACGGTATGCACGCTGCATCGCACACCGGACGAAGTGCGCGAAACCATCGAGACCTGCGAGGAGGTCATCACCAAGGCAGGCACCAAGGTCATCGGCGTGTTCATCACGGGATGCGACGAAAACCAATGCATTTCTCTGCAGGAGACCTTCAAGGACCATGAAGTCCCCGTCTGGACGGTGCCGTTCATCAATCTCGAGCATACCGCATCAAAGGATGCCATCGCCTCCTTCCGTGCACATGTCAAGGACGAAGACCTGGTCAAGCTGTTGGATGCCCCCTTCCTTCCCCCGACCACGCCTTACGCCTTCCAATACGATTTGCTGGCCCGTGCCAAGCGCAACCGCAAGACCATCGTCCTGCCGGAAGGCCAGGACGACCGCATCATCTCCGCCGCGAACTACCTTCTCGACTCCGGCGTGGTGGATCTCACCATCATCGGGGAACGCGACGAAATCCTCGCACGGGGCGCCAAACTTGGCCTCAAGGCACTGGACAAGGCGACCTTCCAGTCCATGGACGACGAACAGATACTCGGGCGCATGGTGGACAAGCTGTGCGAAATCCGTGCCAAGAAGGGCATGACCCCGGACGTGGCCCGCAAGACCCTGCGCGATGCCAACTACTTCGGTACCATGCTCGTTGTCCTCGGCCTGGCTGATGGCCTGGTCTCCGGAGCCATCAGCTCCACCGCGAACACGGTACGTCCCGCACTCCAGCTCATCAAGACCAAGCCCGGTGTCTCCTCCGTCTCCGGCGCCTTCCTCATGTGCCTGAAGGACCATGTCTCCGTATTCGCGGACTGCGCCATCAACCTGGATCCGAACCCCGAGCAGTTGGCCGACATTGCCGTCCAGTCCGCCCATACGGCACGTGCCTTCTCCATCGATCCCAGGGTCGGCATGCTCTCCTACTCCACCCTGGGATCGGGCAAGGGACCGGATGTCGACCTCGTCGACGAGGCCACCGCCATCGTGCGTGACAAGGAACCGGACCTCGAACTGGTGGGGCCCATCCAGTTCGATGCGGCATGGTCGCCGGAAGTCGCCAACGTCAAGGCACCCGGCAATCCAGTGGCGGGTCGTGTCTCCGTATTCGTGTTCCCTGACTTGGATTCCGGCAACATCTGCTACAAGGCCGTGCAGCGCTCCTCCGGCGCCTTGGCCATCGGCCCCATCCTGCAGGGCCTCAACAAGCCGGTCAACGACCTGAGCCGCGGGGCCCTCGTCCAGGACATCATCAACACGATTGCCCTCACTGCCATCGAGGCACAGCAGGACTGACGCCGTTTGCCGGCGACACCTCTCCCCCGGCGACACGATTCCGAGGGAATCGTGTCGCCGGCAAACGTTTTGTAGCAAACCGCGAGTAGTCTACGTAGTTGGAAATCATGCCGCCCTTCGACGGCAAACCTACACCAATGGAGGAAGCCCACATGGCGAAAACCGTCCTTGTCATCAATTCCGGATCGAGCTCGATCAAGTACCAGCTCGTGGACCTGGAGACCGGCGAAGGCCTCGCCTCCGGCCTCGTCGAGAAGATCGGCGAACCGATCGACGGCCATTACAAGTACGAATACAATGGCGAGAAGCACGAGCTCGAGGAGAAGATCGACAACCACGAGCAGGGCCTCAAGCGTGTCCTCGGCTTCTTCGAGGAGTATGGCCCCAACCTGGACGAAGCCGGCATCGTGGCCGTCGGCCATCGTGTCGTGCAGGGTGGCGACATCTTCCCCGATCCGGCACTGGTGACCAACGACACCATCGCCAAGGTCGAGGAACTGGCCGTGCTTGCCCCGCTGCACAACGGTCCGGAGGCCAAGGGCGCCGAGGTCATGCGCGAACTCCTTCCCGAAGTGCCGCAGGTGTTCGTCTTCGATTCCTCCTTCTTCCAGCAGCTGCCGAAGGCTGCCAGCACCTACGCACTCAACAAGGAAGTCGCCGACAAGTACAAGATCCGTCGTTACGGCGCACACGGCACCTCCCACTGGTTCGTTTCCTCCCAGGTACCCGAGTTCCTGGGCAAGGACCCCAAGGACTTCAAGCAGATCGTCCTGCACATCGGCAACGGCGCCTCCGCTTCCGCCGAGCTCAACGGCAAGCCGATCGAGACCTCCATGGGCCTGACCCCGCTCGAGGGCCTCGTCATGGGTTCCCGTACCGGTGACATCGATCCCGCCGCGGTCTTCCACCTCATCCGCAACGCCAACATGGACGTCGACGAGCTCGATGACCTGTTCAACAAGAAGTCCGGCATGATGGGCATGACCGGCTTCGGCGACATGCGCGAGGTTCATCGCCTCATCGCGGAAGGCGACGAGAACGCCAAGCTGGCACTCGATGTCTACGTGCATCGCATCGTCAGCTACATCGGCGCCTACGCCGCACAGCTGGGCGGCCTGGACGCGCTGACCTTCACCGCCGGCGTCGGCGAGAACGACGAGATCGTGCGTCGCATGGTGTGCGAGAAACTCGAGCCCTTCGGAGTCAAGCTCGACATGGAGAAGAACGACACCCGTTCCAAGGAGCCGCGTGTCATCTCCACTCCCGACTCCTCCGTGACGATCGTGGTCTACCCCACCAACGAGGAACTCGCCATCGCGCGCCGTTCCGCAGTTATCGCCGACAAGGGCGAGGATACATACGGCAACCAGGTGAAGTGATTGCCACCACGTATGCATGACGATGTGTGAGGGCCCCTTTCCCCAGCCTGCAGGCTGGGGAAAGGGGCCCTCACACATCCCGGTCCACGTCTCTATGCAGGGGCATTCTGGTCCAGCATGGCCTGCCACATGCCGGTGAAGTCAGGAATGGTCTTGCGAGTGGTCTGCACATCCACCACTTCGATGCCGGGAATGCGCAGGCCCAGCATCGCGGCGAACGTCGCCATGCGATGATCGGCATAGGTCTCCATCACGGCACCGTGGAGGCCACTGTCCGGCACCGGATCGATGGCGATGCCATCAGCCAGTTCACTGGCCCGCGATCCGACACGCTCGATCTCGGTGACCAAGGCATGCAGGCGGTCCGTCTCATGGCCACGCAGATGGCCGATTCCCACTAGGGAACTGGGACGATCCGCAAAGACGGCGATGGCGGCAATGCTCGGGGCGATCTCACCCGCCGCCGACAGATCGTATTCCCCCAATCCATGGATTGCACCGGTACCCCGTACCGTCAGCACCCCTGCGTGGTGGTCGTCCAACGTGGACAGGGCATCCGCATCCGTCACGTCCATCCCGTCAAGGGAGACCTCGGCGCCGAAGGCGCGAAGCATCATCGGCAGCAAGCCTCCAGGCTGCGTCGTGTGCGCCGGCCAATGCGGGACGCTGACCGAGCCTCCGGCAATCAATGCGGCACCCAGGAACGGCGCGGCATTCGACAGGTCAGGTTCCACCGTCACCGACGAGGGCAGCTGCAGGGAACGGTGACGGAGCCGCCACGTCGCCGGCGCTTCGAACGTCACCGAACCCCCGGCAAAGGCGATGTCCTCCATGGTCATACGGATATGCGGCATGCTGGGCAGGCTGTGTCCCTCATGACGCAGGGTCACGCCGTCAGGCAATCGCGATGCCGCCAGCAAGAGCCCCGAGACGAACTGGGAGGAGCTTGACGAGTCGATACGCACCTGTGCAGCTTCCCCATGGGGATTCTCCGGGAAGCTGGCGGGCGGAAACACCGTGAACGGCAAATGCCCGGCCTCTCCTTCGTACACGATGCGTGCACCGAGTTGTTCCAGGCCGTCCAGCAGTGGTCCCATGGGACGCTGGTACGCCTGCCCATCGCCGTCGAAACGCACAGGCCCGTCGGCATAGAGGGCCATCGGCGGCACGAAGCGCATCACGGTGCCCGCCAACCCGCAGTATATGTCCACGTCCCCGTTGAAGACGCCATCGACTGGCGGTGTCACCGTCACGTGGGCGGGATCCTGCCCATCCACCGCGCAGATCACGCCCAATGCACGCAGGGCGTCCATCATCAGTTCGGTGTCCCGTGACCGCAACAGGCCAAGGATGTCCACGGGCTTGTTCCCCATGGCCGCCAGGACAAGATATCGGTTGGAAAGTGACTTGCTGCCGGGAACGGCCACGACGGCGTCCAGCCGGCCTGTAGCCGTCGGAGCCGGCCAAAGATCTGCTTGTGTCATGTCCTCCATGGTAATGACCGCCCCAGAACTGGGACGATTCCGATGTTCGGCTCATGGCCGGGAGCCGGTGACCATGTCGCTTGCGTCGTAGACAGGATTATGGGTGGTGGAAAGTACGGGGTCGAATTCCTCCTGCTCACGTTGCCCCACCAACTGCCGTACCATCGCCGCATCCATCGGCTGCCGCTCGGCTATCTGCTGCTGGATACGGTCGGCCTCGATGGCTGCGATCTGCCGGCAGAATACGATGAACCAACCGAGGAACATCAAGCCGCAGGCAGCCTCCACGTTCGTCAACGGCGTCATGCCACGCAGCCATGCCACTCCTAGGAACACCACCACCAAGGCGCACACATCGGACACGACATAGAATGCATTGGACAGCTGGGGCGCCCACCATGGCAATCCGAGAATCAGCAGTCCCATCCACAGGGCCATGGTACGCGCAAAGAGGTCATGAAGGAAAGGATGCGGCGTGTAGCGGAAGGTTCCGATGCCGACGAAGGCCAATCCGCACAGGAACAGGAGGGTGCCCATGATGGCCAAGCGTGTCCTGAAGCGGGGAATGTGGTACCGGGTATGGATATGACGGATGGTGACCGAACCGTCGGCATCGGTCACCTTGTAGGTAGTGGCCAGCTCGGTCAGGGCGAAGTAGCTGATGATCATGACGCAGATGCCGCCGAGGATCAAGGTGACGTTGAACATTGTGGCGGCAAAGGTCGTACGGTCGCCCAACTGCGAGAAGTTGTTGTTGTACCAACCCGTGTTGTCATTGGTCACGCAGGCGGTTCCCACGCCCGAGAGCACGAAGACGAACAGCAGGGACGCAAGGGTCTTGGCGTCCATGAGCTCGGCCTGCACGAAGGTCAGGTATCCGCCCATGCCCGCAAGCGATGCACTCACTGCGACCAGGTACGTGCTGAACAAGGCATGGCCCATCAGCAGGTTCACCACGGAGAACACGAGGAACGACGTGACGAACAAGGTGGCGGCATAGACCATCGCCAAGGCGACGATCTCCACTGCGCGCCTCAGGATGACCACCCACCCCGAGCGCGTCGAAAAAGAAGTGATGGAGGCATGGACATAGCCGACGATGAACGACACCATGCCGCATGCCGCGATGATCGCCGAGCTGGCGATGAACCGGCGCTGCATCAGCTGCATGAGGGCCGGGGCAAGCTGCATGTAGAGCCAGGTGCCGGTACCGCCTATGCATCCACAGACCAGGAAGGAGATCAGTCCTGCGGCCTCGGCGTTCTGGTGTCTCTTCATGGGGGTGCCCTTCCTGGCTGTCTTCTCGATGATTTGCGGACGCTACCTAGCTTATGCTATAGTGATGGCTTGTGCCTTGTGACGGTTTTCCGCCCGCAGGCATATCGGGCCGTAGCGCAGTTTGGTAGCGCGCCTGCTTTGGGAGCAGGATGTCGCAGGTTCAAATCCTGTCGGCCCGACTTCTTTCCTTGGAGTTCCACCCTTTTCGTCTTCCCGGTTTTTCCGCTGCAGGGATTCATGGTAACACTGGGTGACAATTGCCTACAATCCGGCTCCTTCCTGGCCTGCCGTGTTGCAGCGGATCGCAGGCTGCGCTGGATGCAATGACCATGGCATCCCAGAGACGGACGGTACCCATGCCTCTTGGCATGGGTACCGTCTGCATGTCCGTCAGTACTTCCTGTCCTCGCGGTCTCGCTTGTCATCGCTCATGAGGAGCAGGAAGCTGCGTGACTGCGCCGTGATGGCGAAACCTGCCTCGTAGTTGAGTTCGGGACCCTTGGGGTTGTGGGTGTCCACCACCAGCTTCCACCGACGCCCGTATTGCTCATCCGGCAATGTGAACATGATGGGCTCGTAATGGGCATTGAAGATGAGGATGAAGTCGTTGTCGACCATCCGATTGCCGTACCAATCCGCCTCGGGAATGTCATTGCCGTTAAGGAACACCATGATCGAAAAGGCGTGCGTGTTGGACCATGCGTCCATGTCCATGATCGTGCCTTTATAATCGAACCATTCCACCTGTGGAAGCTGGTCCGGTTGCATGTCGCCGTCGCGTCCGGTGAAGAAGCGCCGCCGGTGCAGGACGGGATGTTCGAGGCGCATGTGCACGAGCTTCGAGACGAAGTCCAGCATGTCCTGCTGGTAGTCCTCAAGTTCCCAATGGGTCCAGGAGAGTTCGTTGTCCTGGCAGTACCCGTTGTTGTTGCCCAGCTGCGTGCGCGCGACCTCGTCGCCGCCGCAGATCATGGGGATGCCTTGGCTGAACAGGAGCGTGGAGAACATGTTGCGCATCTGGCGGTGGCGCAGTTCGTTGACGTCACGGATCGTGGTGGGGCCTTCCACCCCGCAGTTCCAGGAGCGGTTGTTGCTCTCGCCGTCGCGGTTGTCTTCCCCGTTGGCCTCGTTGTGCTTGTTGTTGTAGCTCACCAGGTCGTTCATGGTGAAGCCGTCATGCGCGGTGACGAAATTGATCGAGGCGACCGGCTTGCGTCCATTGTGCTGGTACAGGTCGGAGCTGCCCATGATGCGGCTGGCGAACTCGGGCAGCGTGGACGGCTGCGAGCGCCAGAAATCGCGCACGCAGTCGCGGAAGTGACCGTTCCATTCCGACCAGTTCGGGGGGAAGCCGCCGACTTGGTAGCCGCCGGATCCCAGGTCCCAGGGTTCGGCGATGAGCTTGACGCGGCTGATGATGGGATCCTGCTGCACGATGTCGAAGAATGCCGACAGCTTGTCGACTTCCTGGAACTGTCGTGCGAGTGTGGCCGCCAAGTCGAAGCGGAAACCGTCGACGTGCATTTCCTGCACCCAGTAGCGCAACGAGTCGGTGATCAGCTGCAGCGCCTGGGGTGAACGCATGAGCAGGGAATTGCCGGTTCCGGTGGTGTCGAAATAGTGCAGGGGGTCGTTGTCCACGAGACGGTAGTAGGACACGTTGTCGATGCCCTTGAAGCTCAGCGTGGGGCCCATGTGGTTGCCTTCCGCGGTATGGTTGTAGACCACGTCGAGGATGACCTCGATGCCGGCCGCATGGAACTGCTTGACCATGGAGCGGAATTCGTTGACCTGTTCGCCTCGTTGGCCTGAACTTGAGTAGGCGTTGTGGGGGGCGAAGAAACCGATGGTGTTGTATCCCCAGTAGTTGTTGAGTCCCTTCTCCTGGAGGAAGGGGTCGTTGACGAACTGGTGGATGGGCATGAGTTCGATGGCCGTCACACCCAGTGACTTGAGGTAGGAGATGACGCTTGGGTGCGCCAGTCCGGCATAGGTGCCCCGGATTTCCGGCGGCACGTGCTTGTTGAGGTTCGTCATGCCCCGGACGTGTGCCTCATAGATCACGGAGTCGGAATAGGGGATGAAGGGATGCTGGTCGTTGCCCCAGTCGAAGAAGGGGTTGATGACCGCCGATTTCATGGTGTGGGCTGCCGAGTCGAGGTCGTTGAGGTTGCCGGGGTTGTCCGCGTCGTTGAACCAGTATGAATAGAGGCTCTCGTCGCCGTCCACGTTGCCCTCGATGGCCTTGGCATAGGGGTCGAGGAGGAGCTTGTTGGGGTTGCACCATTCACCGTTGTTCGGGTTGTATGGGCCGTATACGCGGTATCCGTAGCGCTGTCCCGGCTGGATTCCCGGGACGTAGATGTGCCAGACATAGGAGTTCTGCTCCGTCAATTCGATGCGGGTCTCGTTGTCTTCGTCATCGAAGAGGCACAGTTCCACCTTCTGGGCCATCTTGGAGAACATTGCGAAATTCACGCCGGCGCCGTCATAGGTGGCGCCAAGGGGATACATGGATCCAGGTCTTGTCTGCATATGTTCCAGTATGGCATACACCTGTTCGTTTCGCCATGCGTATCATAGGCGACGGTGTCAGTCAAGGCGTTCGCGCAGCCGACGCAGCTCCTCGTGCTGGATTGCGATGATCGAATTGGAGGCCGTGATGGGCATCCTCTTGAGTTCCCGCCAACTGACCCAGGCGGATTCGACATGCTCGTCCGGGTCGAATTCGGTGGGTGCATGATGCCATCCGTCGAGGTGGATGACGCTGATGTGTGCAAGCTCGTCGGTCATGCCTTCCGACGAATAGCAGTCGCCGACATGGTCGATCCGGGGTGTTCCGTCGGGGACGACACCGGTTTCCTCTCGCAATTCACGCAAGGCCGCATGCTGCGGCGGCTCATGGGCGTCGATGAGGCCGGCCGGCAACCCGTAGGCGTAGATGCCGGAACCGGCACGGTACTCCCGCTCGACGAGGTATCGGTCGGCAGCGGCATCGTGCACGAGCATGACCACGCACGGCGCGTGCTCGATCACCTGGCGGGTGATGACCGTGCGGTCGCCGTTCCTGTGCGTCAGGGCGATACGCCGTTCGTGGACGCTGAAGATCGCCCCCGTGTACTCGGTGACATCGGAGAGGATGCGCGCGGGCACTTCCATGTTCAGGTCGTCGCCTTTCCACGTGATCTCATGCAGGTCGTTCGATGCCACGTCCCTCTGTCCTTCCTGCCGTAGCGTTGCTGCCGACGACCATGTCCCATGGGTCGGTATTGGTCTTGTCCCAATGCACTTCGGGCCGGTCACCTGTCGCCATTTGCACGGCATCCGGCACGTCATGCATGGCATAGGCGAACCACATCGATTCAATGGCGCTGTGCGGCGTATTGATGAGGGCGGGACGCATATGTGCATCGCCATGTCCCACCATGATCCCCTTGGCACGCAGGAAAGCCTCATAGGCAGCCTGCTGCAGTTCGTCGGTGGCGGGATGGTGACGCAGGTCACTGGTGACGTAGACATCGACGCCCAGTGCATTGATCTCGGGGAACATGGAGTCACCGGAACCGGGCATCACCGCGACTGTCTCCACCATGGCATCGAGGTCTCCGGCAACCTGGACGCCCAGGTTGGTGGCGGGCAATGCTTCCGCGACCACGTGGGCGAAGGACCGCAGCGTCATGGGCTCGGGCAATCGCCCTACCCTGCCCAGGCCTACGGGATGCGCGTAGGAAGGATCGGCGATGGGCTGGAGCGGCGTCTGGTCGACCAGGCCGAAGCCGTCGGCGGCCGCCATGCCGACGCCCCGCCATGCGGCATCCGCGTTGGTATGGCCGACCCACAGGCCACAATGTACCTCGTTGAGCATGCGCACGATGCGGCCGCGGAACCCCATGCCGGAGACTTCATGCACGGATCGGAAGAACAGCGGATGGTGGGTGACGAGCAGATCCGCTCCCCCGCCGACGGCGCGCTGCACCACGTCCATCGTCGGGTCGGCGGCGAAGACGATGGATTGCACGGAATCCTCCAGATCGCCTACGATGAGGCCCGGATGGTCCCACTCTTCGGCATAGCGCAGCGGATACAGCGTCTCAAGTATGTCCACGACCTGTTTGAGGTTCGCCATAGGTCATTTCCCTTTCATGTCTCGCTCGGAGCAGGCCGTGTCAGTGTGCAGCAGCCTGCCAATTGGGGCCGACGCCCGTGGAGACGTCAAGGGGCACTGCCAGGTGTACGGCATGTTCCATGGCGTCCTTGACGAGAGGAACCACGACTTCCTGCTCGCCGGTCGCGATTTCCACGACGAGTTCGTCATGGATCTGCAATGCGATGCGGCTGTGCAAGCGCCTGTCGTCGAGCGCGCGCTGGGCCCGGATCATCGCGATCTTCATGATGTCTGCTGCCGATCCCTGGATGGGCGCATTGAGCGCGCCACGTTCGGCGGCGTCGCGGGCCGTGCGGTTGAGGGAACGCAGCTGCGGGAAGTAGCGGCGCCGTCCGAAGATCGTCTCCGTGTAGCCGGTCTTGCGCGCGTTCGACACCAGGGTTTCCAGGTAGTCATGTACCTTGCCGAAGGTCTGGAAGTACTGGTTCTTGAGGTCGTTGGCCTCACGGGTAGAGACCCCCAGTTGCTGGCTGAGCCCATACGTGCTCAGGCCGTAGGCCAACCCGTAGCTCATGGCCTTGACGTGGCTCCGCTGGTCGGCGCTGACCTCCTCAGCCGGTATGCCGAATACCAGTCCTGCCACGTACCGGTGGAAATCCGCACCGGAACGGAACGCTTCGATCAGGGCCTCGTCGCCGGACAACTCGGCCATGATGCGCAACTCGACTTGTGAATAGTCGGCGCTGAGCAGGGATTCGAAGCCCTCCCCCGGAATGAACCCCGAACGGATCTCACGGCCGTCCGCATTGCGGTTCGGGATGTTCTGCAGGTTCGGGTCCACCGAACTGAGCCGTCCCGTGGTCGTCACGGTCTGCGTGAACGTGGTGTGGATGCGGCCGTCGGCAGGGTTGATGGCATCCAGCAGGGTGCGCACGATCTGCTGGAGCTTGTTGGTCTCCCGATGACGCAGGAGCGCCCCCAGGAACCGATTGTCCCGGCTGCCTTCCTCGGAACGCTCGAACAGCGTCTGCAAGGCGGCAGCATTGGTGCTGTAGGACCCCTTCTTGGTCTTCTTGGTGGGTTCCAGCCCCATCTCCTCGAACAAGACGGTGCCCACCTGCTTGGGGCTGCCCATGTTGATCTCGTGGCCGGCTGCTTCCTGGGCCAGTTGCTTCATCTGTTCCGACTCGACGGCGAACTGGTCGTAGAGCCCCTGCATGCGGCTGCGGTCCACGGCTGCGCCGGTCCGTTCCATCAGGAACAGGACACGGGATGTCGGCAACTCGATGTCGCGCAACAGCGGATACTGGCGGTGTTCCTCGATGAGAGGCGCCAGGCAATGGCCCAAGGCCGTGACATAGGCGGCCAGGCGGATGCATCGGCCCCCTGCATCACCGCCATCGGTGTCATCCCCGAGGTCAAGCGTTCCCTGCGAAGTGTCGTCCGACGATTCCACCTCGACGTCGAGGAAATGCTCGGCGCACTCCTGGATTGAATCGCCCTGGAAATCGGGTTCCATGAGATAGCCCGCCAAGTGCGTGTCGAACAGGACCATGGGCAGGTGCAGACCGGCTGCCGCGAGCATGTGCGCATGTTCCTTGTAGCCGTGCACCACCAAGGTCGATGCATGCATGTCCAGCACGCGCTGGAGCATCGCCTGCAGGGTCCCGTCGTGAGGATCCACGCATATGGCGTGTCCATCCGCCATGAGCGCCATGCGGTCGATGCGGACATGCCCCGGCTTGGCGCTCCCGTCCGCCACGAGCGTCCAGGATTGTTCGACTGCCTGCGTACATTGCGTGGTCTCGCGATGGAACTCCCCCACCACGTTGAGGGAGGCATCGGGAGCCGACTCATATGAGGCAGGGACCGGGCAATGTTGCTGCACCCATGCCTCCAGCGAGGCCGGGGAGTCGACGGCATCCACCATCGGATCGTCGATGGCGCCGGAACTTGCGGTCTCCGGCAACGCATACTCGGCTACCGGGGCGTCGTTGAAGGTCTGCAGCAGTTTCTTGCGTGTCCTGGACCCGAATTGCAGCGTGGAGAACAGGCTTTCCACATCGGCTGGGTGCACCGTACCGAACGTCAGGTCCTGGATCGTGACGTCCAGGTCGAGGTCGCGGACCAAGGCGTTGACCTTGCGGTTGAGCTTGACCTGGTCGATGTGCTCGCGGAGGGCTTCTCCCTTCTTGCCCTTGATGTCGTCGGCATGCTCGATGATGCCCTCGAGCGAACCGTACTGGTTGATCCATTTCGCAGCGAACCCGTCGCCGACGCCTGGCACGCCGGGGATGTTGTCAGCCGTCTCGCCCCGCAATGCCGCCAAGTCGGGGTACTGTGCCGGCGTCACATGGTACTTCTCCTCCACCGCCTCAGGCGTCATGTGCCTGAGTTCCTTGAAGTGGTATCCCGGATACAGTACGGTGATGTCACGGTCGATGAGCTGGAAGGCATCACGGTCACCGGACAGGACCAAGGTCCGGTACCCTGCCGTCTCGCCCATGGTCGCAAGGGTGGCGATGACGTCGTCTCCCTCGTATCCCGGCTTCTCGACATAGGTCACGCCGAGCGCCTTGAGGGCATCCTGGATGAGCGGCAGCTGGCTGAGCAGCTCCTCGGGTGCCGCTTCGCGAGTGCCTTTGTACTGGGTGAGCAACTCGTTGCGGAATGTACCTCCCTTGACGTCGAAGGCTATGCCGAGATGGTCGGGCCGTTCCGTCTCGATGACCTGGGACAGCATGGTCAGGAACCCGTATACGGCATTCGTGGGCTGGCCGTCACTGGTGGTGAAGTTGTCCACGGGAAGGGCGTAGAAGGCCCGGAAGGCCAATGAGTGGCCGTCCACTACCAGCAATGTTCCCTGAGAAGCCACCTTCCGCACCTTCCGTCGTCTTGTTCCATAAGTGCCGGGGAGTGCCACATCGTGTACGGCCGCCCCGGCCTTGACTGTCCTTGTTACTGTTCGTCCGGTTCGCCGGCAGGCTCGTCGCCGTACTTCTCGATGATGGCCATCGCCAGGCGCTTCTTGGGGATGCGCTGGTCCATGGATGTCTTCTGGATCCAGCGGAACGCTCCCTGCTCGGAGAAGTTCGCCTTGTCCATGAGCAGTCCCTTGGCGCGGTCCACCAACTTGCGCTCCTCGAGGGTGTCCTGGGTCTTCTTGAGCTTGGCCTCGGCGTCCTTGAGCTGTTCCTGGGTCTCGGCCAATGCCTGTTCGCCACGTTCGACGCTATCCAACAGGTCGTTGATTTCCGCAAAACGTCCCATGGCCACGGCCAAGGCCGGCAGAAGCTTCGACTCCTCGTAGGGCTTGGTCACATATGCCATGGCTCCTGCGCCGATTGCCTGCTTGACGAGGTCGGCCTGGGAGAATGCGGTGAGCATGACCACCGGAGCCAGGTTCTCGTCGCAGATCACGCTGGCGGCGGTAATGCCATCCATATGTGGCATCTTCACATCCATGCAGACCACGTCGGGCTTCAGTTCGCGAGTCAGCGCGATGGCTTCCTCACCGTTGGCCGCCTGGCCTACGACGTCGTAGCCATTGTCCTCGAGCATAGCCACCAGGTCCATGCGGTTGACGGATTCGTCCTCGGCGACGACCACGGTCGGGGCATGCCGCTCCTGCGCCCCGGGTGTCGCTTCCTGCTGCGTCTGCGGTTCATCCTGCTCTGCCATGAGCCCTCGCTTCCTGATATGGGGTCCTCCGTGCACGCGTATGGGAGCGCGTGTTCTTTCCACAGTGAAGTATAACAGCAGGGAAACACGGCGACGATGGCCGTGTTCCCCTGCCTGGATGCTCATTCCGTCGCAGGCGTGTCAGCAATCAGGTGGTTGGGCGACTCATAGAGCCGTTGGATGGCAATGATGGACTTGGCATCCAGGATGGTCCCGTTGACCACTAGCTTGTATGCCTCTTCCGGCGTGAAATAACGCACCGAGGACAGCAGGGCATCATCGCCCTCCTGGTCCACGGGGACCAGGTCGTTGGCGAAGAACAGGGCAGTGTACTGGGTGGAATAGCTGGGGGTGTTGATGAAGCGGCAGAACTGGGTGAGGTAGCCTGCACGGTATCCCACTTCCTCGGCGAGCTTGCGTTGCGCCACGTCCATGGGACGCTCGCCCGGATGGATGGCATGGCCGGCGGGGATCTCCAGGGTCCACCGGTGTACCGGGATGCGGTATTGTTCGATCAGTGGGATCCTGCCGTCGGCGGTCAGGCCGATCACCCCGACGGAGTCGCCGTTGTTCTTGTGCAGTATCAGCCGCTCGAAATGCCCGATTTCACGCGATTCGAACGCCACGCGGTCGACATTGAAATAATGGCTCGCCAATACCGTTTCCCTGGATTCCTCGTTGACCGGGGTGGCACGCCACGGATCGAAGCGACGGTAGGTTTCCTTGGTCATGGTTCTCCTTCCTTCAGCACATGCTGGGCACCATTGTATCGAAGACGGCACGGGGACGGCTGGAACTGGCGTTTCCGTGCGGTCAGCGAACAGGTCAATGGATACGGTACAAAGACAGGGGTCCTGCCACCGCGGTGGCAGGACCCCTGTCGTCGGGTGCCCCCGGTGGGACTCGAACCCACACTGCGCAGATTTTGAGGCTGCTTCCTCTACCAATTGGGATACAGGGGCGTCGCATGCTTCCATGCGCCACGTGTGAGTATAGTACACGGTCTCCCATTGCGCAATTCCTTGCGCGTATCCCCTGTCACCTATGGCGCAGATGCGAGGGTACGCCGACCGCCGTCTGTCCGGCCGGCACGTCGTGCAGCACGACTGCACCGGCCCCCACCTGCGCCCCGTCACCGATGGTGACAGGGCCAAGCACCGTACTGCCGCACCCCAGAAGCACGTTGTTCCCTACGGTGGGATGACGCTTGCCATGCCCCTTGGCGGTCCCTCCAAGCGTGACTCCGTGGTACATCAGGACGTCGTCGCCGATCTCGGCCGTCTCGCCGATCACGATGCCCATGCCGTGGTCAATCACCAGCCGGGCGCCGATCCGTGCGCCTGGGTGGATTTCGATGCCGGTCAGGTGACGGCCGACCTGTGACAGGAGACGCGCGGTGAACCGCAACCCGTGCATCCAGAGACTGTGACTGGCACGGTGCAGCAGCGTAGCGTGGACTCCGGGATAGAGCAAGAGAATCTCGATCTTGGAGCGAGCCGCGGGGTCACGCTTCTGGTAGGCGCCGAGCATGTCATCCAAGCCCCGCAGCCTGCGGCGCAGGATGCCGATGCCCTCCACGCCATGCCGACGCAGGACCGTCGGTCGCCCGGAGGACTGTCTTCCGGAGGAAATCTGCGGAGAGACGTACGGTTTGCTCATGGAGAATGCCTTTCTTGGCCATGGCGCCTGGAGGCCGAAAGCACGGCCGGCGCGAATCAGTCGGCGAACAGTGCGGTGGACAGGTAGCGGTCCCCGCTGTCAGGCAGGACAACGACGATGGTCTTGCCGGCGGCTTCGGGACGCTTGGCGACCTGGATGGCGGCCCACATGGCCGCTCCGGAGGAGATGCCTACGAGGATCCCTTCCTCCTGCCCCACCATGCGCGCCGTCGCCATGGCATCGCCGTCCGTCACCGTCATGATTTCGTCGATGAGGGTGCGGTCGAGGATGGACGGCACGAATCCTGCACCGATGCCCTGGATCGCATGCTTGCCGGCACGGCCCTGGGACAGCACCGGCGACCCGGCCGGTTCGACGGCGACCACGGTGAGGTCGGGATTGCGCTCCTTGAGGTAGCGTGCGGTACCGGTGAGAGTGCCGCCCGTGCCCACGCCGGCCACCAGGTAGTCCACGTTGCCGTCGGTGTCACGCCAGATCTCGGGCCCGGTGGTGCCATAGTGGGCCTGCACGTTGGCGGGGTTGTCGAACTGACCCGCGATGACACTGCCTTCGATCTGTTCGTGCAGCTCATTCATCTTCGCGATGGCACCCTTCATGCCTTCTGCGCCCGGGGTGAGCACCAGCTCGGCCCCGTAGGCCTTCATGAGGCGTTGCCGTTCGACGCTCATCGAGTCGGGCATGACGATGATGACCCGGTAGCCTCGTGCCGCACCTACGCTCGACAGGCCGATGCCCGTGTTGCCGGATGTCGCCTCGATGACGGTGCCGCCCGGACGGAGCGTCCCGTCATGTTCGGCAGCGTCGATGATGGCACGGGCGGCGCGGTCTTTCACCGACCCCGTGGGATTGAGATATTCGAGTTTGGCGAGGACGGAGGCGTCGAGGCCTTCCTCGTGCTCGATGACGCGCATGTCCAGCAGGGGCGTGTCTCCGATGAGTTCGTCAGCGCTTGTGTGGATCCTGGTCATTTGCAGCTCCTTGTCATGGGTGGGACGTCGATGCATCCTAGAATAGGATACGCGACCCACAATCCCGCGGGGCGGGACAGGTCCTAATGGACCTGTCCCGCCCCCGCGGGATTGTGCTACCATTGGCAGGTTTGCGTTCAGTCGCAGGCGCCGACGGTGTGCACGTATATGGAATCGGTGCGGCCGGGCTGGTGGTCGCCCTGTGCAGAGCTGAGCACCACGATCTTGTCGCCGTTGGACACCTTGCCGGCTTCGCGCAAGACCTTGTCGGTGAAGATCATGAGGTCCTTGCGGGACATGTCATGGTAGTCCTCGTCGAGCAGGATGCCTTCGGTGCCCCAGCTCAGCGCGAGCCAGTGGTAGGTGTGCTCGTTGGTGGTCAGGCCGTAGATCGGCGTGGCCGGACGCTCGCGGGACACGCGATGCACGGTGGAACCGGTCTGCGTGTAAGCCACGATGGCCTTGGCGTTGAGCTTGTCGGCCAGATCGACCGCAGCGGAAGACACGGCACCGGTGCTGGACATGTCGAGGTCCTTGAGCTTGGGGATGCGGTCGAAGCCATGCTCGGTCGCATAACCCGAGATGCGGGACATGGTGAGCACGGTCTCGGTCGGGTATTCGCCGACGGCGGTCTCGTTGGAGGTCATGGTGGCGTCGGCGCCGTCCAGGACCGCGTTGGCGCAGTCGGAGGCCTCGGCGCGGCTCGGCACCGGGGAATGCACCATGGAGCCGAGCACTTCGGTGGCCACGATCACGGGCTTGGCGTACTGGCGGGAGAGCTCGATGCAGCGCTTGGTGACCAGCGGCACCTCTTCGAAGGGCATTTCGACGGCCATGTCGCCACGGGCAACCATGATGCCGTCGAACACCTTGACGATGTCCTCGAGGTTCTCCACGGCCTGCGGCTTCTCGATCTTGGCCACGATCGGGATGCGGCGCCCCTCTTCGTCCATGATCTCATGCGCGCGGTCGATGTCGGTGGCAAAGCGCACGAAGGACATGGCGATGATGTCGGCGCCGGTCTGGATCGCCCAACGCAGGTCCTGCTCGTCCTTCTCGGTCAGGGCCGGCAGGGAAACCGCCACGCCCGGCAGGTTGATGCCCTTGTGGCTGGACACGGGGCCCGCCACGACGACCTTGGTGTACACGTTGTTGCCCTCGACCTTGGTGACCTCGAGACGCACCTTGCCGTCGTCGATCAGGATGGGGTCGCCCGGATGGCAGTCGCCCGGAAGCCCCTTGAAGGTGGTGGAAGTGATGTGTTCGTCGCCTTCGACGTCATCAGTGGTGATGATAAACTCCTGGCCTTCCTTCAGCTGGACCTTGTCCTCGCCTTCGGCGTTCTTCTTGAACCAGCCGCAACGGATCTTCGGGCCCTGCAGGTCGACCAGCACTGCGACGTTACGGCCGGTGGCCTTGGAGGCCTGGCGCACGTTGTTGTATACGCGCAGGTGATCCTCAGGGGTTCCGTGCGAGCGGTTCAGTCGAACCACGTCCATGCCCGCCTCGACGAGCTTCGTGAGATTCTCGAGCGATTCGGTGGCGGGACCGATGGTGTCTACGATCTTGGCTTTACGCATGTATGCCTACCTGTTCTTTCTGTTGTCACTCCGCGGGCAACCCCGCGAATGCCATCACCCAGCTTACCGCAATACCTCCATCACGCAAGCCGCTCCGGCGTTTTTTTGTGAGCGCTAACAAACATTGATCCCGCTATGTTCTCCCTGATGGTCAGCGAGACTGCGCGGAGGATGCATCCACCTTGCGCATCTTGATCAAGCTGGCGAGCGCAGCACCTCCGATTGCAACCACGATGACGGCCAGCGAGAGCCACGTGGGGATCTCCGGGACGGCGCTGATGGGACGTCCGCCGTTGAGGAAGGGCAAGGTATTGCCGTGGAGGGCCTCCATGATGAGCTTGATGCCGATGAAGCCCAGTACGATGGACAGGCCGGCCGGCAGGTAGACCAGCTTGTCGAGGAGGGCACCCAGAAGGAAGTAGAGCTGCTGCAGGCCGAGCAGCGCGAAGATGTTCGAGGTGAAGACGATGAAGGGATCCTTGGTGAGCCCGAAAATGGCGGGGATGGAGTCGAAGGCGAACATGACGTCGGTGGTACCGATGGTCAGGAAGACGATGAGCATGGGTGTCCAGTACTTCACGCCGTCCTTGGTGGTGCGCAGCCGCTCTCCGTCGTAGTCATTGGTGATGCGGGTCACGCGGCGCAGGAGCCGGATCAGCCCGTTCTCGTGGAATTCCTCATCGTCGTCCTCTCCCCTGGCGACCTTGACGGCAGTGTAGATGAGGAAGGCGCCGAACAGGAAGAACACCCAGGTGAACCGTTCGATCAGCGCAGCACCGACGAGGATGAAGATGCCACGCAGCACCAGTGCTATGGTGATGCCGACCGACAGCACGAATTTCTGCAGCTGGCGGGGCACTGCGAAGTTCGACATGATGATGACGAACACGAAGAGGTTGTCGATGCTCAGGGAATATTCGGTGAGCCAGCCCGAGTAGAACTCGATGGCCGGCCGTGTCCCTGCCACCCACCAGATGAGTGCCCCGAAGACGAGGGCCATGGCCACGAAGAAGGCGATGTGCTGGACGCATTCCTTGGTGGAGGGGACATGGGGGCGACGACCCAGCACAAACAGGTCCACGATGAAAAAGATGCCGAGCACGACGAACGTGCCGATCATGAATGCAAGGGGTGTCTCTGCCATAAACCCCCAGCTTACGGGCGCGCGCAGACGGCATGACCGTCAAGTGCGCCCCTCACTCCTGGGCTTGGGTCATGGCCCGCAGTTCCTTCTTCAGGTCCCTGATCTCGTCACGCAGTCGGGCGGCCAGCTCGAACTGGAGTTGCTCGGCGGCGGTATGCATCTGGTCGCTGAGCTCCCGGATCAGCCCTGCAAGGTCCTGGGCAGGCAATCCTGCCTTGAGGATTTCCTCATGACGACGGTCCATGTCGGCATCGCTGGTGACGGGGACGCCCAAGTGGCTGTTGCCGGCCTTGCCTGCATTGCGATAGCCGCCCTCCAGGAGTTCCTTCGTGTCCACGTCCTCCTTGGCAAGCATGTCGTTGACGTCGCTGATCTTCTTGATGAGCGGCTTGGGGTCGATGCCATGCTCCTTGTTGTAGGCGATCTGGATGTCGCGGCGACGGTCGGTCTCCGAGATGGCCTGCTCCATTGCGGCAGTCACCGTATCCGCATACATGAGGACGGTGCCGTCCACGTTGCGGGCGGCGCGGCCGATGGTCTGGATGAGCGACCGATAGGAACGCAGGAACCCTTCCTTGTCCGCATCCAGGATCGCCACCAGGGAGACCTCGGGCAGGTCGAGGCCTTCGCGCAGCAGGTTGATGCCGACGATCACGTCGATCTTCCCCTCGCGCAGTTCACGCAGCAGCTCGACACGGCGCAGGGTGTCCACGTCGGAATGGAGGTACTCCACCTTGATGCCACGCTCAAGCAGGTAGTCGGTGAGGTCCTCGGCCATTTTCTTGGTCAGGGTGGTCACCAAGGTGCGCTCACCGCGGTCGACGCGGTCCTTGATCTCCGCGAGCAGGTCGTCGACCTGTCCTTCCACGGGGCGTACCTCCACTTTGGGGTCGACCAATCCGGTAGGACGGATGATCTGTTCGACCACCCCGTCCGACAGGCCCAGCTCATAGTCTCCCGGGGTCGCTGAAAGGTACACGGTCTGCCCGGTGCGCTCCAGGAACTCAGGCCACTTGAGCGGTCGGTTGTCCATAGCAGAGGGCAGGCGGAACCCATGCTCGACCAAGGTCCGCTTGCGGCTGGCGTCCCCTTCGTACATCGCCCCGATCTGCGGCACCGTGGCATGCGATTCGTCGATGACGAGCAGGAAATCATCGGGGAAGAAATCCAGGAGCGTGTGGGGAGGCGTGCCGGGGGCGCGCCCGTCGAAATGCCTCGAGTAGTTCTCCACGCCGGAGCAGACACCGACCTGGGAGAGCATCTCCAGGTCGTAGGTGGTCCGCATGCTGAGGCGCTGCGCCTCGAGTTCCTTGCCCTGCTGGCGCAGTTCGGCGACCCGATGATCGAGTTCCTCCTGGATGGACGCCAGGGCCTTGGCCATGCGTTCGGGGCCCGCCACGTAATGCGACGCCGGGAAGATGTGGACCTCGCTCTCCTCGCCCACGACGTCGCCGGTCAGGGGATGCAAGGTGGAGATGCGGTCGATCTCATCGCCGAAGAACTCGATGCGGATGGCCAGCTCCTCGTAGACGGGAATGATCTCCACCGTGTCGCCGCGCACCCGGAAGGTTCCGCGCGCGAAGGCGATGTCGTTGCGCTTGTACTGCATGTCCACGAACAGGCGCAGGAGCCTGTCGCGGTCGATCTGCTGGCCCTGCTTGAGGAAGAGCATGCGTCCTGCATACTCCTCGGGGGTGCCCAGGCCGTAGATGCAGGAGACAGTGGCGATCACCACGCAATCGCGCCGGGTGAGCAGGTTGGCAGTGGCGGCGTGACGGAGTCGCTCGACATCATCGTTGATGTTCGAATCCTTCTCGATGTAGGTATCCGTCTGGGGTATGTATGCCTCGGGCTGGTAATAGTCGTAGTACGAGACGAAATAACTCACTGCGTTGTCCGGCATGAGCTCGCGGAATTCCGCGCACAGCTGGGCCGCCAGCGTCTTGTTGGGCTCGATGATGAGGGTGGGGCGCTGCAGGCGTTCGACCAGCCATGCGGTGGTCGCCGTCTTGCCGGTGCCGGTGGCGCCCATGAGCACCACGTCGTTCTCGCCATTCTCGATGCGGGTGGCGAGTTCCTCGATTGCCTTGGGCTGGTCACCCGAAGGACTGTACGGTGATTTGACCACGAAGGGTTTGTCGATGCGAACGATGTCTCCCATGTCTATTCCATCTCCCTGATCCATGAATCAACCAGCATATCAACCGTTTCGAACATCTGTTCCATTGGACGGTCCGAATCGATGACATGGTCCGCAATGGCCAGACGGGATTCCTCGTCTCCCTGCTCCCGGACGCGTACCAGCGCCGTCGACCGGTCCATTCCCCTCGTCTCGACCAGGCGGCGGACCCGCACATCGACAGGCGCCACTACCGTGACGACATGGTCGAAGCGGAAGGGAAGCCCATCGATCACTTGGGCAAGCAAGGGCACGTCATGCACGACGACGTGGGGACGTCCGTCGGAGAGGATTCGCCGCTCTTCCCGTTCGGCCATCCGATAGACCAGGGGATGCATGATGGCGTTGAGGTCCGCCAACGCCCGACCGCGGTCGTCCTGGCCGAAGACATGCCTGCCCAGGGCGACACGGTCCACGCCCCCCTCCGCGTCCAGGATGTCGTCGCCGAACCTCGCAGCCAACCGCAGGATCGCGGGCGACTGCGGCTCCTGCAACATGCGGGTGAGCTTGTCGTAGTCGATGACCTGCGCACCCTGTGCAGCCATCCGCGACGCCACGGTGCTCTTGCCCGCGGCAATGCCACCTGTCAGTCCAATACGTCTCATGGTCATGCGGCCCAGTATATGCCATGCGTCCATGCGCAGAGCCGAAGGCGCATTATGGGGAAGGGGCGGCCGTGGCCACATGGCCACGGCCGCCCCTTCCCCAATGGCATGTCATTTCATGCCAAGGTCAGTGACGTAAGATCACTTCTTCTCGCTGAGCAGCTGCTCGCGCAGGGCAGCCAGCTGGTCGGAGTCGGCGAGGGTGCCGTTGGAGTCGGACTCGGAGGAATAGTTGGAGACTTCCTCGACCTTCTCCTCGCGGCGGGAACCCTGGCCATCCTCGGCTGCGGAAGCTTCGGCGTTCTCCAGCTCCTTGGCCACGAACTCCTTGTGCTGCTCCCACAGGTCGTGGGCGGCCGCATACTGGTTCTCCCACTCCTCGCGCTGCTTCTCGTATCCGGCGATCCACTCGTTGGTGTTCGGGTCGAAGCCTTCCGGGTACTTGTAGTTGCCCTCGTCGTCGTACTCGGCCGGCATGCCGTAAAGTGCCGGGTCGAAGTCCTCGGAAGCCGGGTCGACGGAGTCGTTGGCCTGCTTGAGGGACAGGGAGATGCGGCGACGGTCGAGGTCGACGTCGATGACCTTGACGAAGACCTCCTCGCCCGGCTTGACGACGGTCTCGGGGTTCTCGACGTGGCGATTGGCAAGCTCGGAGATGTGCACCAGGCCCTCGATGCCGTCCTCCACGGAGATGAAGACACCGAACTGGACGATCTTGGTGACCTTGCCACGCACGATCTGGCCTGGCACGTGGGTGCGGGCGAAGCGCTGCCACGGATCCTCCTGGGTGGCCTTGAGCGACAGGGAGATGCGCTCGCGGTCCAGATCGACATCGAGCACCTCGACGGTGACCTTGTCGCCGACCTTGACGACCTCGGATGGGTGGTCGATGTGCTTCCAGGAGAGCTCGGACACGTGGATCAGGCCGTCCACGCCACCAAGGTCGACGAAGGCGCCGAAGTTGACGATGGAGGACACGACGCCCTCGCGGATCTGGCCCTTCTTGAGCTGCGACAGGAAGGTCTCGCGCACCTCGGACTGGGTCTCCTCGAGGTACTGGCGACGGGACAGGACCACGTTGTTGCGGTTCTTGTCGAGCTCGAGGATCTTGGCCTTGATCTTCTGGCCGATGTACGGGGACAGGTCGCGGACGCGACGCATCTCGACCAGGGAAGCCGGCAGGAAGCCACGCAGGCCGATGTCGACGATGAGGCCGCCCTTGACGGCTTCGATGACGGTGCCTTCGACGACGCCGTCGTCTTCCTTGATCTTCTCGATGTCGCCCCAGGCGCGCTCGTATTGGGCGCGCTTCTTGGACAGGATCAGACGGCCTTCCTTGTCTTCCTTGGTGACGACAAGCGCCTCGATGGTGTCGCCGACCTTGACGACCTCGTCGGGATCGACGTCCTTCTTGATGGAAAGCTCACGGGAGGGAATGACACCCTCAGTCTTGTAGCCGATGTCGAGGAGGACCTCGTCGCGGTCGACCTTGACGACCACGCCCTCGACCAGGTCACCATCGTCGAAGTTCTTGATGGTGGAATCGACTGCCTTGATGAAGTCGTCGACGGTGCCGATGTCGTTGATGGCGACCTTTTCGACTTCCTTATTGTTCTCTGCCATGTAAATGTGGTTCTTACGAATAGTTGGGTGGATAATATCGTTGTTCAGTTATCAGCGGGCACAATGCCCGCAATCAAGGGAACATCGTATCCCAAGAGGTGGTCATTGCGCAATGTCAAGTCGTTGGCGTGTCGAATTGGCGTCATGCCGACAGACCGGCCTTCCGCTCCGCCATCTCAACGACATTGGCCAGCAGCATGGCACGCGTCATGGGACCTACCCCGCCGGGATTCGGCGAGTATGCCCGCACCTTGGAATGGCAGGCAGGATCGACGTCGCCACGCACACGCATGCGTCCCGTGTCCGGATCGGCCACCCGGGAGACGCCCACGTCCACCAGCACCGCGTCGTCCCCGACCATCGACGGCGTCACGAATCCGGCTCTTCCCACTGCTGCAATCACCACGTCGGCCCGACGCACGTAGTCGACCATGTCCTTGGTGCCAGTGTGGCATTGCGTCACCGTGGCATTCACGTCGCGGCGCCCCAGCATGAGCCCCATGGTGCGCCCGATGGTGATGCCGCGGCCCAGTACGCACACGTCCGCCCCGTCCAGTTCGATGCCGTAATGGCGCAGCAGGACCAGCACGCCACGCGGCGTGCACGGCAGCGGCGTCCGTGGTTCCCCGTCGACGTGCAGCACCAGTTGCCCGAGGTTGGTCGGATGCATGCCGTCGGCGTCCTTGGCTGGGTCGATGGCGTCGATCACCGCATGCTGGTCCACTCCGCGCGGCAACGGCAACTGCACGATATAGCCGGTGCATGCGTCATCGGCATTGAGTGCGCGAACCACGTCCAGGATCTCCTCCTGGGTCGCATCCGCCGGCAGCTCGTGGCGGATGGAAGCTATGCCCACCTGCTCGCAGTCACGGTGCTTGCCGGCCACGTATTTCATCGACCCGGGGTCCTGTCCGACCAAGACCGTCCCCAGGCCCGGCGTGACGCCCATCGCGCGCAGACGTGACACCCGTTGCGCCAAGTCGCGCCTGACGCTCTCAGCGAGCCCCTTGCCGTCGAGTATGATTGCCATCTGGAACACCCTTTCCACGTTCCGGTACGCTTCCATCACGTATGGTACGGCAAGGCGAACATCTCGCGGTACCACATTCCACGGCTGCTGCCGGCACCGTCAGGAGGAACAAGCATGACGCTCACAGGAATGAGCAACCGTATCAGGGCCGCAGTGGCGGCCTGCCTTTGCATCGCGGCCCTGGGGGGACTGGAAGGATGCTCCCTCGCCAGCGAGCCCGGCGACGATGCATCGACCGCCCCGAGCCCGACATCACCCTCGCCTATCAAGGTGGTGGCCACCCTGAACCAATGGGGATCCCTGGCCGAACAGATCGGAGGCAGTGCGGTGCAGGTCACGTCGCTCCTCTCTTCCGGGTCGGGCGACGCCCACGGATTCGAGCCCGACTCCCAGGACATCAAGGCATTGGACGAAGCGGCCATCGTCCTCGTCAACGGCGCAGGCTACGACGACTGGGCGACGCGGCACGTGCCTTCCTCCGCCACCATCATCTCGGCCAGCCAGGTCGTGGGCGCCATGGATGGCGACAATCCGCACCTGTGGTTCTCCCGGGATGCCCGCTTCGCCGTGGCGAAGGAGCTGGCGGAGGCCTTCACCCGCGCCGACCGGTCCCGCCAGGAGCTCTTCGAAGGCAATCTCGCCACTTGGAAACAGAAGGAGCAGTCGCTCGAGGACCGGATGCACAAGTTCGGCAAGGAGCATGCCGGCCTGACCTATGCCGCCACGGAAGACGTGGCCTACTACCTCATGAGCGACATCGGGTTCAAGGACACGACGCCCGCAGCCTACCGGCAATCCGCGGCGAACGGGGAAGACCCCTCGGATACCGCCCTCAAGTCCTTCGTGGCGTTGCTCGCGGACGACAGACCCGACCTGCTTGTCAGCAATCCCCAGGCCCCTGACGTGGCCAATGACACCCTGACCTCTGCGGCGAAGGCACACGACGTCCCCATCGTAGAGGTGACCGAACAGATGCCAGGCGATTGCAAGGACCTGACCGACTGGATCGAACGGCTCTTTACGCGCATCAGCGACGCCGTCGAGGACGGGGACAGCGTGAGCGGCCAGGCAGCCTCGCCAAGCACCACCGGGGCGTCGGACCCGGACGACAACGACGCATGACCTCATTTGGCAATCCGTTCCCCGGCGACGGATTGCCACGCGCATCTCGTTGACGAGAATGACTGTCAATAGCAATTGCCAAACCGCAGCTGGCCGATGCACCGCACTCCGGCAGCTGACTGAAGGCCAACACATCCAAGGAGCCATGCATTGGGAACAACGAACGAACCCTGCATCATATGTGACGACATCGCCATCCAGCGCGGCGACACCACCATCTGGAGCCACGGGACCTTCACCATCCCCCGCGGTACGGTCACCGCAATCGTGGGCACCAACGGCGCCGGCAAGACCACGCTGCTCCAAGCCGAACTCGGGCTCATCCCCCTGTCCCATGGAACCATGACGGTGCTGGGTGGCGCCCCCGGCACCACCAACGGCAGGATCGGGTACGTGCCCCAAAGCTACACGTCCGAGATCGATTCGAGTCTCACTGCGGAACAGTCGGTGCTCCTGGGGCTGACGGGAACCCGGTTCGGGTTCCACTTGGTCTCCCGCGCCCAGCGTTCCAAGGCGCTCGAGGCCATGGAGTTCATCGGCATCAGCGACAAGGCGCACTTGCGCCTGTCCGAGCTTTCCGGCGGCCTTCGCCAGCGCGTCGCCATCGCACAGGCCCTGGTGAGCGACCCCGAACTGCTCATGCTGGACGAGCCCCTGGCGAACCTGGACCTCGCGAGCCAGCGAACGACCGTGCACATCCTGCGCAAGCTCAACCGGGAACTGGGCATGACCATCCAGGTCGTCGCACACGACCTCAACATGCTCCTGCCCATCCTCACGGGCGCCGTCTACCTTCTCGACGGCCACCCGCATTACGCACGCCTCAACGAGGTGCTGGACTCCAAGCTCCTCACCCATCTCTACGGCACCGAGGTGCAGGTGGTCACCACCCCCCAGGGCGACATGTTCGTCATGCCCGGCCTGGATGACCTCGACCCCGGCATCCGGGACATGCACGACACCCGGGAGCTGGCACGCAGCCACCAGCACGCGAAGCATACGACCACGCATCACACGCACACACAGACAGGCAGGTAAGCAGGACCATGCAGCCATTCACCTACGATCCCCAATGGATGGAGACCCTCACCGCACCGTTCATGGCGAACGCGTTCCTCGCCGGATTGTGCATCGCCTGCGCCGCGGGAGTGATCGGTTACTTCACCCTGGCACGCAGCTCCACCTTCGCCGCCCATGCCCTGGCGCACATTGCACTGCCGGGTGCCACCGGTGCGGTGCTCATCGGGCTGCCGGTCTTCTTCGGCATGGCCGGTTTCGCCTTGGCAGGGGCCTTGGTCATCGCCTCATTGGGGAAACGCGCTTCGGAACGCGAGATCGCGACGGGCACCGTCCTGGCCTTCGCCACCGGATTGGGCCTGTTCTTCGCCCGCATGTCCTCGTCGGCTTCGCAGCAGCTGCAGGCGATCCTCTTCGGTTCCATCCTGACGGTCACCAAGGACCAGATCGTCGGCTTCGCCATCTTCGACGTCCTGGTGCTGCTCGCCATCGCCGCTGTCTATCGTCCGCTTCTGTTCAGTTCGTTGGATGAACAGGTCGCCCGCGCCAAGGGCGTCCCCGTATCCCTCATGAACGTGCTGTTCCTGGCAATCCTTGCCGGAGTGATCACCATCGCGGTACCGGCCGTGGGAACGCTGCTGATCTTCGCGCTCGTGGTCACACCGGCCGCCACCGCCACCATGCTGACCAGCACTCCCCTGCGCGCCATCCTCCTGTCGACGGCGCTGTGCCTGGTGTCGATCTGGGGCGGCCTGGTGCTGTCCACCATGTTCCCGGCGCCCCCGAGCTTCGTGATCGTCACCCTGTCCACCCTGTTCTGGGCATCGGCGAAGGCGTGGCAGACGATGCACGGGCATCGGCGCTGAGGAAGCCCACCCCCTCAGGTCCGCGCGACGTCCATGAGGACGTTGGCCATGGCGGCGATGCCTTCGCCATGGCCGGTGAATCCCATGCCGTCGGTGGTCGTGGCGGTCAGCGATACCGGACAGTGCAGGATGGATCCCAGGGCCTGCTGGGCCTCGACCCGCCGCGGCCCCACCTTCGGCCGGTTGCCCACCACTACGACCGAGGCGCTGCGCAGCGTGCAGCCGCGGGAGCGCAGCATGTCCGCCACGGTGGACAGCATGGCATCGCCGCGCATGCCGCTGCCCAACGACTGCGGCCCCACGCCGAACAGGGAGCCGATGTCCCCCAGGTCCGCGGCTGCGCAGCACGCATCAATCAGGGCGTGCACGACGACGTCGCCGTCCGAGTCCCCCTCGATGCCCTGCCCCTCCCATTGCAGCGTGGCAAGAAAAAGGGGCCGGGAATCCGAGGCGAACCGATGCGCGTCGAATCCCAGGCCCGTCGACAAACGGTTGTCCATGGCGCTTATTTCTTCTTGGACTTCTTGCCCTCGGCCTCGATGCGGGCGAGCGTGGCGGAGGCCGCCTCCTTCGGGGCCTGGGTATGGTGGTCCTTGTCCCCGGGCTGCGGGTCGGCATATCCCAGGTTGACGTCGAGCAGTCGCTGCGCCTCCTCTTCCTCGAGCTTTTCGGACAGGGCGATCTCGGAAGTCAGGATGCTCCTGGCCTTGGTGAGCATGCGCTTCTCGCCGGCGGACAGACCATGCTCATCCACGTCGCGCTGTGCAAGGTCACGGACCACCTCGGCGATCTTGTTCACGTCACCGGTGGCGATCTTCTCCACGTTCAGCTTGTAGCGGCGCGACCAGTTCATCTCCTTCTCGATGATGGGGGTGCGCAGGATCTCGAAGACCTTGGCGACCTCGTCGCCATCGACGATGTCACGCACGCCGACCTGCTGGACATTGTCGACCGGGACGAAGATCTCCAGGTCGTCCGAGGAAAGGACGGACAGCTTGAGGTATTCACGGGTCACGCCCTTGACCGTACGCTCAGTGACCGCCTGCACTTTTGCCGCGCCGTGGCGCGGATATACGACCATATCGCCGACTTGATATCCCATGAATCCTCCGTGAGAATAACCAAAAAACCCTATTGATTATGCCACTTCGGATGGACTTGGTGTGTTTTGTCAAAAAACTGGAGAAATTTTGTCCAAAACGCACCCGGTCTTACGAAAAAGTGCTTATCCTCAATACATGACAAACTCTACATTCGACATGCAAGCCATCGTCCCCGTCAACGATGACCAACTGGACGCCGTAAGCAAGGCGGCATTCTACAATCCGCACCAGATTCTCGGTGCACATCTCAGCGAGGGGCAATACGCCGATAGCGTCACCATCCGCGTGCTGCGCCCCCACGCCAAGTCGGTCGGCATCATCACCGCCGACGGCGAGACCGAGGCGGTCCCCGAACACAACGGCATCTTCGTCGCGGTCGTACCCGCCGTCGCCGGCAAGGACGGTCCGACGGTCCCCTCCTACCGTATCCGCACCGAGAACGAGGACGGTTCGGTCCGGGTCGGCGACGACCCCTACCGCTACCTTCCCACGGTCGGCGACATGGACCTCTACCTCTTCGGCGAGGGACGCCACGAGCGTCTCTGGGAGGCCATGGGCGCGCGCGTCAAGCGATATGACGACCCCATGGGCGGCAACGACGGCACCCCCGGGCAGCAGGTCATCGGCACCGCCTTCACTGTATGGGCCCCCAATGCCCACGCGGTACGTGTCGTGGGCGACTTCAACCACTGGGACGGCACCGAGTATGCGATGCGCGAGCTGGGTTCCTCCGGCGTCTGGGAACTGTTCATCCCGGGCGTGCAGCCCGGCGAGATCTACAAGTTCCACATCCTCAACGCCTACAACAACTGGGAGATGAAGGCCGATCCCATGGAGCGCTCCCACGAGATTCCCCCGCGCACGGGGTCGATCGTCGTCGATTCCACGCACGAATGGGAGGATGCCGACTGGATGGCACGACGCGCACAGCGCGACCCCCACCAGGGCCCGGTAAGCATCTACGAAGTGCACGCCAACAGCTGGCGCAAGGACGTGCACAACTACCGCGAGCTGGCCGACCAGCTGGTGCCCTATGTGCAGAAGCTGGGCTATACCCACGTGGAATTCATGCCCCTGGCCGAGTATCCCTTCGCCGGCTCCTGGGGATACCAGGTCACCGGCTACTACGGGGTGGATTCACGTCTGGGCGGCCCGGACGACTTCAAGTATCTCGTCGACCGCATGCACGAGGCCGGCATCGGCGTCATCATGGATTGGGTGCCCGCCCACTTCCCCAAGGATGCCTTCGCCCTGGGTCGCTTCGACGGCACCCCGCTGTACGAGGACCCGGACCCGCTGCGCGGCGAGCATCCCGACTGGGGCACGTACATCTTCAACTTCGGCCGTCGCGAAGTGCGCAACTTCCTCGTGGCAAATGCCTGCTTCTGGCTTGACGAGTACCACGTCGACGGCTTGCGGGTGGACGCGGTGTCCTCCATGCTCTACCTCGACTACAGCCGCGATGCCGGCCAGTGGCATCCCAACAAGTTCGGCGGCCGCGAGAACCTCGAGGCAATCGACTTCATCAAGGAAGCCAACGCCACGGCGTACAAGAACAACCCCGGCATCATGATGATCGCCGAGGAATCCACCGCCTACCCCGGCGTCACGGCACCCACCGACCAGGGAGGCCTGGGCTACGGACTCAAGTGGAACATGGGCTGGATGCACGACACCCTCGAGTACCTGCACGAGCAGCCGATCAACCGCAAGTGGCACCACGACGAGATCACCTTCTCCATGGTGTACGCCTATTCCGAGCACTATGTACTGCCCATCAGCCATGACGAGGTGGTGTACGGCAAGGGCTCGCTCTTCGGCAAGATGCCGGGCGACGACTGGCAGCGGTATGCCGGCGTACGTCTGCTGTTCGCGTACCAGTGGGCGCATCCCGGGAAGAACCTCTCCTTCATGGGCAACGAGCTTGCCCAGTACGGGGAATGGGACTACAACGGACAGCTCGACTGGGATTGCCTGAACTGGCCCGACCACCGCGGCGTACAGGACCTGGTCAGCGACCTCAATGCCCTGTACAAGGCCTCCCCGGCCCTCTGGAGCCAGGACTTCACGCCGGACGGCTTCCAGTGGCTGACCAGCGACGACTCCGACCACAACACGCTCAGCTTCGAACGCATCGGCAAGGACGGCGAGCAGATGGTCGTCGTGGCCAACTTCTCCGGCAGCGCCTGGCAGGATTACCAGGTGCCGCTGCCCAAGGGCGGCCGGTGGAAGGAAGTGCTGACCACCGACGACGCCAAGTACGGCGGCTCGGACATCCACAACACGGACATCCAGGCCGATGCCGGCGCCTACCACTCCCGTGACTGGTCCACGCGCATCACGGTGCCCGCGCTGGGCGTCGTCTTCCTGGTGCCGCAGGACTGAGCAAGGGAGGCACGACAAGCCATGGCAGCCGAAAGCAAAGGTGCTGCGTCGCAGTACAAGATATTGGTCGTGGAGGATGAGCCCACCTTGGCGATAGCCGTCTCCCAGCGGCTCAACGCGGAAGGATGGATTGCCAAGGTGGCGTCGGACGGCATCACCGCGGTGAAGGCGGCCGCCCAGATGCGCCCCGACCTCGTGGTCATGGACGTGATGCTGCCCGGCATGGACGGTCTTGAGGCCACCAAGCGCATCATCGCCGAGCGTCCTGTCCCGGTACTGATGCTCACCGCCCGTGACGACGAGGCCGATGTGCTCGTGGGGCTGGGCGCAGGCGCCGACGACTACATGACCAAGCCCTTCTCCATGCGCGAGCTCATCGCCCGCTGCAAGGCGCTCCTCCGCCGCGTGGAGCGGGCCAGGGTCATCGCCCAGACCAGCGAGAACGAGAAGGTGCTCGACTTCGGATCCCTGGTCATCGACCCGGCCACCCGCAAGGTCACCTTGCGAGGCGAGTCCGTCCACCTGACCCCCACAGAGTTCGACCTGCTCAACACGCTGGCATGCAAGCCACGTTCCGTGCTTACGCGCGAACAGCTCCTGGAGGATGTCTGGGACTGGGTGGATGCCTCCGGCACCCGCACCGTCGATTCCCATGTCAAGGCGCTTCGCCATAAGCTCGGTTCCTCGACGATCAGGACCGTGCATGGCGTCGGCTACGCATTTGAGCCCCCGGAACAGCCATGACGGACACCCCATACGAAAAGACCCCGAAGGGGCGTGAGCCGTCCGTGAAGGACGGCAAACGCCCCTTCGGCGTGTTACGGACGCTACGTGGCGAACTGAGCATCCTGATCGTCGTCTCGACCGTATTGGCCTTCCTCCTAGCGTGGCTCCTGGTGAAGGGAGGCATCAACGGATGGCTCTCCCTGCCCATCACCATCATCGCCACGATGACGTTCACCTATGTCACCTCGCGGGGGCTCTCGCGCCCCTTGGTGCAGATGCGCAACGCGGCCCAAGCCATGGCGGAGGGTGACTACGGGGCTCGCGTGCATCTCAACAAGACCAGCCACGACGAGATCGGCCAGCTGGCGCACTCCTTCAACGAGATGGCCGACGAACTGGAACATGAGGACCAGATGCGTCGTGACATGATCGCGAACGTCAGCCATGAGCTTCGCACCCCCGTCGCGGCGCTCCAGGCCATGGTGGAGAACATGGCGGACGGTGTCGTGGACCCCACTCCGGCGAACATGGAAAGCATCCTCGCACAGACGCACCGCCTGAGCGACCTCATCTCCTTCCTCCTTGACCTGTCGAGGATCGAGGCAGGTGCCGCGAGCCTCGAGATTGCCGACATCGAACTGGCGGCATTCCTCAATGACACCATCCGTCCACTGGAATACGCCGACGCCGGACACGACCACACCATCGAGACGCGGGTGCCCGACGGCATCGTCATCGAGGGTGACGAGAACCGGCTGCGCCAGCTCTTCACCAACATCATTGCCAATGCGCTCAAGCATTCGCGCGATGGGTCATCCGTCCTGGTGGAGGCCCATACCGATGTTGAGGACGGCCATGCCGTCGTCAACGTGGTCAATTTCGGCTCCCACATCCCGGAGGAGGTCCGCCAGGACATCTTCCGCAGGTTCGTCCGGGGGGAATCGGGGCCCGGTACCGAATCGGGTGGCACCGGCCTTGGACTGTCCATCGCCCGATGGGCCGCCCAGCTCCATGGTGGCACTGTCCAGGTGGTGGATGATCCCCGAGGAGTCGATTTCGAGATCAGGCTGCCGATGAGACATCTGCAGTGAACGTATCGCAATGGCCTTGGTGCACTGCCCCACGCGGTGGCGTATGCACCAGGGCCATTGCCGTCCATACCGACGCGCCGTGCGCATCCAACAGGGCCGTACAGGTACGCATGGTTGCCCCCGAGGTCACGATGTCGTCGATGAGGATGACATGCCCCTTGAGCGACCGCAAGGCTTCCTCGTCCACCTGCACGTGCCCTGCGACACGATGGTGACGCTGTGCGGCTGTCGTTACTTGGACGGATTTGAGACGTATGCCCCGTATCCGCAGCAGGTCCACGGCTTCGGCCGCAACGCCGTAATCGGCAAGCCGGTCCGCCACGGCAATCGCCAGTGGCACGCACTGCCGCCGCCCCCGCCGGCGCACCGAGCGCGGCGAGGACGGCACGGGAACCACCGTGTAGGCGCGATCCCGTTCGAGGCAACCACTCCGGACCAAGGCATCCACCGCCTGCCCCAGGGCCTCGGCAAAGGGGATGTCGCATTCCACGTCACCGTGGTCCTTCCATCCCAATATGGCACGTCGCAATGCACCTCCATACCTCCCGCATGCCATGCCCCAACCCAGCACGCTGTCGGGCAGCGCGAAGAACTGCGGATTGGCCAGCAGTCCACGGCAACGCGCACAGAGCACCTCATCCGGCATGTCACAGGCTGCGCACCCCCGAGGAAAGCACAAATCACGCACGGCACAGGCCAGTTCCCGGCAGGCATCCCGGAAGGTCATGGGCGACGGGCCCGTTCGAGCCGTGCGATGATGCCCTCCCCCAACAGCAAGGTATCGGCGGGGCATCTCACCTCGATGGCGGTCACCCCCGCCTTGGCGGCAGGATAGTCATTGCCGTCGGGGTCCATGCGATCCCCCACGAACACGATGGACTGCATCGGGAGGTGCAGGGCGTCTGCCAATTGGCGCATCGCAAAGGACTTGTCCCGGCCGCGTTCCGAGATGTCCACGCTGGTCAAGCCCCCCGAACGCACCTGCAGATGGGGCAGATCGGCCTGCAGGCTCTGGGTGAGACGGTTCTTCTTCACGTTCCCGGGATCCCACCGTTCCTTGGCCTCGACGGGCGCATGCTGCCCCAAGGCGGAGAAGGTGATCTGGCTGCCGCGGTCCTCGATCCGCTCGCCCCAGGTCCGCTCCTCCCAGATTCCCTGTTCGCGGGCACGGCGCTCCAGCAGTGCCATGGCCTCCTGCCGGTCCCGGGGATTGATGTCGTATTCATAGACCTTCACCCAGCCGTGTCCGTCCCAACGGTAGTACCGTGTACCGGTGGTGGGCATGAGGTGCATGTTGGCACGGTCCGCCTCAGGCCCCAGCACATCCGTGATCTGGCTTTCCACCAACGCCATGGTGCCGCCGGACACGATGGCCACGGGGACAAGCGTCGTGAGCCGCGACAACATGTGCGCCATGTCGGGGTGCATAGGCTTCTTCGATTGGGCCAGGGTGCCATCCAAATCGAATGCCATGAGCCCCATCCGGGCACAGAGCCCGTCTAGATCGACCTGGTCGAATCGCTGGATCGTGGGTTCCTGCATCAATCCTCCCTCGCACTCCGATGTTGCCATGCGGTTGCTCTACAGTGGAGGCATGCTTCAACCCCCATGGAATGCACCAGTATATCGCAACCGCCATGGTCGCGGGCAGCGTACTCCGATGTTCGGCACGAGGATCCCCCGTTACCGTACACGCAGCGGGATGTTCGACGACATGGTGATTGCCCAGATCAAGCGGCTCTCCCAGGCATGGCCCAACTATGTCAGGCCTGTGCAGTTCGCAGTCGAGGACGTACCGCCCTCTGCACCGGCACCCTGGGAGGAACGTGCCAGGCCATGTTCCCACGCCTTCCCCGGATCCCACGGGATGGCGCCACGCGTAGTGCTGTACCGTCTGCCGCTACAGACGGCGGCACGCGACCGCGTGGAACTGCAATATGCCATCCGCGATGAGCTGGTCGATTGCATCGCCCAGCTCTATGGCCGTCGCCCCGACGAGATCGATCCCGATTGGGGACGGTGACTCACTGCACGATGGCCGGGTTGCGTCGGGCGGATACGGTCTGCTTGGGGATGTCCAATGCCGTCGACGGAACGTATGCCACGGCTGCCACGTCGGCATCATCGACCTGGTCATTGCCAAGGAAAGCGCCCCATACCACGCCTGCCTGTCCGGAGTCGGTCTCGATGGCAACGGTTCCCTCTCCCATGGCCTCGAGGTCGACATTGCGTGCGCAATCGGCGTCCAACTCGATCCGCTGGCTTCCCGTGAGATCGCCCTTGGCGTCGTACCCGCGCAATTCGATGTCGGTTCCCTGTGAGGACATATTCGCCACCGTCAGCGCTGCCGTGGTGGACGGAGGAATGGCCAATGCCGATTGCGCACTGCCCGCGGATGCCTGCACCAAGGCGAAATCATGCTGCTGCCCGTGTGTCGCCTCCACGCGTGCACAAGCACGGAACGGCGTACGGCCCTGCACGTACAGGGCGATGGCATCCTCGGGACGGTCCGACAACTGGGTCTCGGCGATGGAACCGGCAGGGACGTCGATCGTGGTCGCCTTGACCAGGCCGTGCCCGGTCATCCATGAAACCTCGATACGGTCATCCTGCTCGGCGCGCGTCAGGAGGGACACCTCCTGGTCCGCCCCCTTCCCGAGGACCATGGCCTGGGCGGCGGCAGCACCGGAAACCGGCATGACGTAATCATTGCCCAAGGCGGTCAGGCCCTTGGCGCTGACGGAACGGATCATGGCGGCAACGGGTGTCCCTTGGCTGGACACGGTCACATAGAGGGACTTGAGATCCGGCGCAGCCGCTTGCAACATCACCGATTCCTGGCTGTTGGGCGCAATGGAGACGACGCTGTTCGTCGCCAGCGCAACGTTCTTGCCCTTGCTGTCCCATGCGGACAGCGTGACCGTCGTGGCCTTGTCGGTCGGATTCGCCATGACCAGTTGCTGGGTGTTGCCCGTCTGGGTGGAAGGCACCAGGAAGGACTGGGTCAAGCCAGTGGCGATGCATCCGGCGGCTGCCATGCCCGGCAGGTCACCCTCGGTGGCCCATGATGCCACCGCGCCGGTGGCCCCGGTCCCCTGTTGTGCCTTGAGGACACGCGTGTCGAACAGCAGGGGCGACGTGACGCCTTTCCGGGATGCGATGAGGGCCGACTGCCCAGCCTGCCGGTCCTGGGGACCGCTGAGCACCACGGCATCCACTGCGTCTGCATCGGCAAGTTCGCTCACCTGGGAGTGAAAGATCGATCCGAAGGCGGCGAACCGCGCAGAGGATGCCAGGTTGCCGGCAGAGGCCCGGAATTCCTCATCGCCATAGGAATCCGCATCGGCGAGTTCCATCTGAGACGGACACACCATGTCGATCTGGCGCGGGCTGGTTTCCTGGACCACCTGTGTGTCATCGGAGGCGGGAGCGTCTGCCGCAAGGTCCTCGGTGGGGATCATGACAAGGGCGCCCAGGAACGCCACGACCACGACGGCCGACGCAATGGTTCCGGCAATCACCCTGCCACGGCTGCGTGGGGACTCCATCCGGTCATTGCTCATTCCTGTTCCTCCTTGGTGGTGGTGACCCGGGGCACGGCCACGATGCAGTACAACACGACCATGATGCCCAGACACCACAGCCATGCGGTGCGCCATGGGCTGTGCTGCGCAGCCGACTGACCGGCGGCATCGATGTGCTGCTGGGCGACCGGTTGCGAGGTCAGTCGGTAGTATGTGCCTTGTTCGTTGCTGACCACGGCCTGGGTACCTTGTGAGGAAGTGATGTTGGCCAGGAGCTGTTCACTGACCTTGGCACTGATGCCTTCCGAGGGACGCGTGACCACGTAGATGCCGCCGAAGCCCAAATCGGCCAATTCCGAGATGGCCTCGTTGTCGCTGGCGGCAAGCAGCTCTGCGGCCACCCGCCCGATGGCCTGGTCGTCGGTGCCCTCCTGCAAGCCATAGGCGCAGCTCACGCGATAGGCAGGGGAATCGTCCAGGAGGTCTCCCCTGCCGGTCCTCATCACCGCGTAGTCGACGCTGTCCGCGTCACGGGCCGCCACGGCCAGCACACGTCGATCAGGGTCCTGTTCCAGATAGTCCTGTGCCACCATCGGCAGTCCGCTGCCGGTGATTGCGACATGCCCGCTCTCGGCAATGCCGTAGCCGAACGCACACGCGACCAAGGTGAGGCATGCGAGTGCCAGGCTTACCACGGCACGGGCTGCCACTGCCCAGGAGAAACGATGCGAATGCCCTGTTGCCAGCTGGCTGAATGGCGTGACGCTTGCACCAGCGGTCAGCCCTACACTGGCTATCAGGCCACAGGCCGCCAGGGACACGCCGGGGAGCACCGATCCGGAAGCTGCCCCGTAGGGCATGACTGCGACCACTACCGCCCCGGAAAGCACTGCCAGCAACATACCGCATATCGCAACCGTCCACAGGATGCGGCAGGCGCGGAAGACGGTCGGACGGACCAAGGCCAGCAGGGCCAAGACCACCAGGAGCCCGGTCCCCGCCAGAAGCAACACCGCCACGAGAACGTGGGAACCACCGGAGGGCCAGGTGCCACCCTCCCCCAATCCGAATGCCTGCCGTGTCACATCGGCCAGGTCCATGATCCGCGGAGAGCCGTTCCGCGACTCCACGGGAACCATGACATCACCGAACAACTGCCGCCACATGCCATCCTTGGCGTGGCGCACTGCACTGACGATGGTGGGGGCCAGCGCGAAGGCGGCGGGGAATGGGATGAGCAGGAGCATCAGGCGGTGGCGACGCACGAACGCCAGGAAGGCGAAGAAGATCACGACCAGTGCCAGCAGGATCTGGGGTTCCGCAGCAACCACGGGGATGAACAGCAGTGCCGCCCAGGCTGCAGACTGTACCGAGGAACGGGGATTGACCGGCTGCTCCGTACGGTAGAGACCCACTGCCTTGAAGGAGAACGCCAAGGCGGCGGGCAGGAAGACCATGACCGTCAGCATCGCGAGGTTCGCCTCGGCATACAGTCCGAACGCCAATGACATGGCAAACCAGAGCAGCCCCGAAAGCACACGGATCACGTCGGATCGGGTGACCACGCCTGCCAGCGCCCAGAAGGAGAGCACGCTGGCCGGCGCAGAGAGGAAGAAGAACAGTGCCATGGCCACGGATACGTGGCCCCCGGCAAGCACGGACAGTCCCATCAGGACCAGCAGCCATGGGGTGGGCGGCAAGGCGACGCCCGTTCCGGCTCCGAAGAACCATTGGGTGGTAGCGCTTTGGACCAGCTGGCGGAACGTGGCATCCGTGGGCAGGAGTTGATCGGAAGTGAGTGAGGCTCCGGTCAAGCTGTAGCGCAGGATGGACCAATACATGGCACACACCAGCGCAAATGCAAGGCACGAGCCCACTGCCGCAACCAGCCATCGGCGCACCAGGCGGTGGCGCAGGTGTGCGGCGGCAAGGGGATCGAGCACCACGTGGTCCCGCTGGTCGTCAAAGGCATCACGCCGGGCGTTCCACTGGCGGATCTGGCGACGGTCCGCCCTCAGCGCACCCATCGTGCCCCGTCCGGCCGGTCCCGCCATCCTGACCCTCCGACGCGGTCCCAGGGCACCGAGGACATTGGCCAGGGCGATCCACGGCATGCACAACATGCACCATGCGCGGTACGGCATCTTGCGGAACAGCAACGCAACCGCCTTGCCCAGGGCTACGAAGAGGCTGGCGAGCCACATGAGCGGCCACCAAGCCGCCGTGACATCCGTATAGGCATACTTCTGGCCGGCCCCCATCACCGTCATGGCAGGATCGATGGCCTCGGACTCCTCCAGAGGTTTGCCGTCCTTGGTGCGGACCCCTTCGAAACGGGCACGGCGGTGGGCGATGCGCGCCTGGGGGACCACCACGACACGCCGGCCGCCACGACAGAGGCGACGACAGAAATCAGCGGATTCCCCGAAGGTCGTGAACCACGCATCGATACCATGGGCGGCCACCAAGGTGTTGACCGGGACCAGTGCGCCGGCCAGCGATACCGAGAACACGTCGGTACGGGCATCATACTGCTCCTGGTCCGGTTCCCCGTCCACGACCAGGGAGACCGTACGCATCCTGGCGGCGTAAGAACCCACGTCATGCAGCGCCGTGCCGTCCCAGTCACATTGCTTGGCTCCCAGCAACGCGGCGGTCGGCGTATTGCGCTTGGCATCGAGGAGGGTCTCCAGGCAATGGTCATCCGCCGGGCGCGAATCGTCATGGAGCAGCCATAGCGTCTTCGTGGTGGCATCGACGTTTGCACCCCTCAGCGCCTTCTTCACCGCATCGCCGAAGGAACGAGCGTGGGTCACGCGCACCAGCTGCACGGCAATCCGCTCCGACCTCGGTTCCCCCGCCAGCGGGTCCGGGTCGGCACAGGCGATGTCGAAGCCCGTCTGTACCGACCGCTCGAGCCGACCGGCGCAATCGGCGATCACGATGGTCGACGGCAGCACGGTCTGCCTGAGGACTGCGCCCAAGGTATGTGGCAGGTAGCGCAGGTCGTCCTCCACGGTGATCACCGCAGTGACGTCACGTTCGGTGCGTTGTCCGCAGGAGGTCGGCCGGCTCGCCAAGGCGTCACCGACCAGCCGCTGGATACCGCTGTCGCTCGGGAAAGTCATAGGGACCAGTGTACGCAGACGTGCCTATCCGGTGAACATATCGGCGGATCGTGCCTCGCGGGAGGTGTTTTTCAGAGCACTGTCATATAATCTCATATGTCCACGGGTAGAATCCGAGTGGTGATACGCCAAGCTTCCCTGCGTCTTGTGGTTGACGCCATGTGCGGAGGCAGACAACGAAAGGCACGTTTTGGCTTCCCATATCGACAGGAATGAGCAACCGACCTATCTGGGCGGGTCGATGCGCATGCATCCCCACCACAGCGCAGTCGCCTACCGCATTCGGCACCGGATACTGCGCCTGGTGGCCTGCATCGTCATCGCGGTCCTCGCATTCGGCGGTGCTGCAGCTTACGCCACATGGCTCAACATCAACGGCGTGGTGCAGACCAACCGTGTCGAAAGCCTGGTGGAAGGCGGCGAGGACGAAGTGCTCGATCCCAACTCAGGCAAGGCCATCTCCTTCGTGGTCATCGGACAGGACACCCGTGACGGCGACAATGCAGCCTTGTCCGGGGGGACCGAGGCGGATATCGGATTGCATAATGCGGACACCACCATGGTCGTGGAGATCGGTCCGAACCGCCAATTCATCAACATCGTCTCCATCCCCCGGGATTCCATCGTCGATGTCCCTAGCTGCCGCACGTCGAAGGGCACCGTCCCCGCACAGTACGGCATCATGTTCAACACCATCTTCAGTACGGCATACCAGGAGGGCGGCGACCTGTCGAGTGCGGCCAGCTGCACCGTCAACGCGGTCAATGCGCTCACCGGACTGCACATCTCCAACTTCATCGTGGTCGACTTCAAGGGGCTGACCGACATGATCGACGCCCTGGGCGGCGTGGACGTGTGCATCCCCGTGGACACCGTCGATGCCAACACCGAGCTGGACCTCAAGAAGGGCATGCAGCATCTCGACGGACGGCAGGCGACGAACTATGCGCGCATGCGCAAGGGAACGGGGACCGACGGTTCGGACATCATGAGGACCACGAGACAGCAGTACCTCATCAAATCGATTTTCCGCGAAGCGATTTCCAAGAACCTGTTCACCCAGACCTCGCAGTTGTACCAGCTGGCAATCGCAGCGCTGAACTCGCTCAACATCAGCGACGGCATGGCCAACACGAATGCGCTCATGGGCCTGGCCTTCAGCCTGCGCAACCTGCAGTTCTCCCACATCTATGCGCAGACCGTCCCCATCATCCAGGCGCCCTTCGATCCCAATCGCGTGGTTTGGGCCGACAGCGCCAAGGAGGTGTGGAAGAAATTCCAGGAGGACAAGCCGCTGTACGGAGACGATTCCTCGGACCAGGAGGAGGCGCAGGGCAACGGCTCGACCGCCAGTGCCTCTCCTTCCGAATCCGCTTCCCAGGAGCCCGAACCGACACCGGAGGGGTCCTCGTCGGAGGAATCCTCTCCCGCCCCCTCCTCGACGCCGACCCCTACCGTCGATCCCGTCACGGGGCTGATCACAATGCCTGACGGCACATTGGTGGACCCGAACACCAATGGCATCGTCGATCCGGAGAACGGCACCATCAAGGACCAGGACACCGGCCAGTACATCGGCATTGCGGATGACTACCTCAACAACACGGTATGCGCCGTGCAGCCGAACAAGCAGGACTGACCACCGACATACACGAAGGACGACGATGAGCTACGACGACGGCAGCGGGACACCACCGAGTTTTGCCCCACGCCATTCACGGGCAGATGCCGACGCGACTCCCCAGCCGTCGGCATCGACACCGCCCAGCTTCGCGCCGAAGCAGGGACGGTCGGCGTCGGGAGGCACACGCCATGCCGGTACCGCGTCGGCTCCGGCGTCGGCTTCCCCCGCACCACGCGCCCCACGGCAGCCTGCGGGGAGTGCACCGTCCCCGGCACGGCAGCGTACCAAGGCGGTCCGTCCGCACCGCATCCGCAACAGGGTCATTGCCGTCCTCGTGGTGTTGGCACTGGCACTGGGGTGTACGGTGGCTGGACTGTGGCACTGGGTCGACAGCGGGTTGCACCGTGAGGAATGGATCCCTGCCGGCGGTCCCGCTGCCTCGTCCGCCACCACGTGGCTCCTCCTGGGGTCCGACGAACGTGACGGGACCACGGGTGACGACACCCCCGGCGAGCGTACCGACACCATCCTGGTGCTTACGAAACCCAAGCACGGTCCCAGTTCGCTCATCTCCATCCCCCGTGATTCCCTGCTGGAAATCAATGGCAATTACCTCAAGATCAATGCGGCCATGCAGGAGTATGGCCGCCAGGCGCTGGTCGAGCAGGTCGAGGACATCACCGGGCATCGCGTCGACCATGTGGTGAAGATGACCTTCGGGGGACTGACCAAGGTCGTCGATGCGCTGGGCGGCGTGGAGCTGTGCTATGACGCTGACGTCGATGACGAGAAATCGGAACTCCATTGGACCGCCGGCTGCCATGTGGCCGACGGCAAGACCGCCCTTGCGTTCTCCCGGATGAGGTATTCGGATCCCAAGGGAGATTTCGGCCGCAGCGAACGCCAGCAGCAGGTCATCGGCGCCATCGCGAAGAAGGCGTTGTCCCCTTCCACCTTGCTCAACTTCAGCAAGCTGAGGAACGTGGGCGACGCCGCCCTGGACGCCGTGACCGTGGACGAGGCGACCAATCCCATGACGTTGGTGCACATGCTGCTGGCATTCCGTGACGCTTCAGGTGACCAAGGCATCACGGGTTCCCTGTATTGGAGCGACCCGGGCTATGTCGTCGACGGCGTCGGTTCGTGTGTGCTTCTGGACAATGACCGCAACCTCGAGCTGTTCGACCAACTCAATGACGGTACGCATGCCGCGGGGACCGTGGGGTCGGCATCCGAACTGTAACGGCAGTCCCCGAGGATGCCCTGGGCGTAATGCCAGACGCCCGACCACAGCAACCCCCGGCACTTGTGCCTTCCCCGCAGTCCTGTCATGCTGGATCCATGGAAGAGACCAATCAGCGCGGCATGGCACGGCGCAGCGCCATCCTGCGACGATGTGCGCGCATCATGCCGGTCGCGGCGCAGGGCATCATGTTGGTCATACTCATGGCCAACCGCCAATGGGTGTTCGCCCTCATGGTCGGCGCGGGATGCGTCGGGACCGCGGCGGCCCTGGCATCCGGACGGGATCGCCCATCCCATCCTTTCGGCATGTCGCAATCCGAGCCACCGTCCCCCGCCGGCAGCCAAGCACGCCTTGCAAGCAGCTCGTTGGAGGACCTCCTGGACCTGACTGCCGATTCCCTTCCTTTCCGCACCATCGCCCATCGATGGCTGACGGCCGGCGGGTCCTGTTCCGTGCCCATCGGCCTGGGGCAGTCAGGCGCCACCGCATGCCTTGACTTGGCACAGCAAGGCCCCCATGCCATGGTCGCAGGGACGACCGGCTCGGGCAAATCGATCCTCCTGCAGGACTGGTGCCTGGCACTGGCTGCGACGCTCCCGCCTTGGCGCATGCAGTTCGTACTCCTGGATTTCAAGGGAGGGGCCGCCTTGGACTCGCTTGCCGCGCTCCCTCATGTGCGGGGTTGTGTCAATGACCTCGACCTTCCCTACGCCACGCGCGCCTTGCTGGCCTTGGAACGTGAACTGACGCATCGTGAACGTCTTGCCGCGTCCCTGCGCTGCCCCGACCTCATGGAGAGTGCCCAGGCGCCCCCACGTCTGGTCATCGTGGTCGATGAATTCCACATGGTCCATGAGCAGCTTCCCGACTACATGGACCGATTGGTGCGCATCGCATCCCTGGGCCGTTCGCTGGGAATGCACCTCATTGCGTGCACGCAGAACCCCTTGGGACAGATCAGCGCCTCCATGAAGGCGAACATCAACTGCAGGATATGCCTTCGGGTGCGGGACGGCCTGCAATCACAGGAGATGATCGGGTCCCAGGAGGCTGCTCGGCTCCCCGCAGCGGCACCCGGCCTGGCTTTCGTGCTCCATGACGAGCAGCCTGTCCTGATGCGCTGCGCCAGACCCAGGGACCTTGAGGCGACCATCGCGCACATCGAGACCTGCCACATCCTGTTCGGCAGGGAACGCGATGGACTCCTGTTCACTCCGCCATTGCCCTGCAGCGTGGACACGGTGTCATTGGGTCCGCCGCCTCGGGGTTGTCTTCCCTTGGGGTTGTCCGACGACGGCGTAGCCTACGATCCGGCCTGGATTGATTCTTCGATGGGCAATCTCGCGCTCATCGGCTCGCGCACCCATGGTGTCCATGAGGTCCTGCAAGCACTGGATGAGCAAGCGCATCGTGCAGGCTTGGATGTGGCCTGCGTCGCCGATGCCGACCGGCTGCTCGACCCACTGGCGATGGATGCGGAAGCCATCGCCTTCCGTGACCGCTTGGCGGATCATCGCGCCTGGACGATCTTCACGCTGCAGTCGGGCCGTCGGCTGCGAGTGCCCGAGCATTGTGCCATGCGATTGGTCTTCCCTACAGGGGATCGCAGCGTCGACCTCGGCAACGGCATCCCCGCAAGGGTGCTTGCCGCACTGTCCTCGGAGGATTACCGGATACCGGGGCGTGGCATCCTGCTCAATGGGGACCAAGCCAGTCCTCTGCAGTGCATAAGGCAGGGACCAGACGGCGTCCCGGGGCCCGAAAGGTGGGAATCTGCACAAAACCCTTGAAAAAAATCCGGAAGTTGCATAGCATGAGCAACGTAGCACCTCCGTTCTCGACACAAAGGAACCCACCACCATGAGCAGTGCATTCGACTGGCGTGCCAAGGCCGCTTGCCGCGACAAGGATCCCGAGCTGTTTTTCCCGGTTGGCAACACTGGCGCCGCCTACCAGCAAATCGAGGAGGCAAAGGCCGTCTGCCGCACGTGCAAGGTCATCGACGCCTGCCTCAAGTGTGCACTGGACACCAACCAGGATTATGGCGTCTGGGGCGGCTTGAGCGAGGATGAGCGCCGCGCATTGAAGCGTCGCGCCATGCGGGCGCGCCGTTCCCAGTCCATGCAGATGCAGCTGTGACGCTGCGGGCAGCCTGAGGGACGTCATGCATGGGTGGGCCCCGGACGCCGATTCGGCGTCCGGGGCCCACCCATGCATGACGTCCCTCAGGCTGCCCGCAGCGTGATGTCCAATTCCACGCGGGTGCCACCGTTGCTGCCGGGTTTCCACGCCACATGCCCGTTGAAATCGTTGGTCACGAAGGTATTGATGATTTGCGTGCCCAGACCAGACCCCGAGGAGCGTGCCATGCCGTCATGCTCCTCGTGCGCCAATCCGTTGCCATCGTCCTCCACCACGATATGCAGGCAGTTGCCCTCCCTCGCGACGGACACGGTGATTTCACCTTCCTTGCGGTTCTCATAACCATGTTCGACGGCGTTCGTGATCAGTTCGGTGAGCACCAGGGACAGCGGCGTGGCATCCTGTGCGGGCATCATGCCGAATTTGCCTACGAAGTGTATGCCGATCCGCTGTTCGCTCATGGACGCCAGGTCCACGCTCATGCGCAGCAGGTTCGCGATCACCTTGTCGAAGTCCACGATGTCGTCGGCCGACTGGCTCAGGCCCTCATGCACCATGGCGATGGTCTGCACCCGTCGTTGGGCCTCCTGCAGCTCCTTCTTGACCTCGTCGCTGCCGGTACGGCGCGCCTGGAGCCGGAGCAATGCGGACACGGCCTGCAGGTTGTTCTTGACCCGGTGGTGGATTTCCGAGATGGTGGCGTCCTTGGTCTGCAATTCCACTTCGCGACGGCGCAGCTCAGTGACATCGCGGCAGAGGACCACTGCCCCGGTGCGTCCTTCCGCATCCATGAGGGGCAAGGAGCGGATCGACACGGCCGACTTGTTGGCATCCAGTTCGGAGTCGACTGCAGCCTTGCCCAGAAGCACCAACGGCAGCGTTTCGGAGACGTTGTCATTCTCGTGCAGCAGGCCGGTGCCCACCTCGCTGAGGTTGGCCCCCTCGAGGGGGTCCATCATGCCCAGGCGGCGGAAACAGCTGATGCCGTTCGGGGATGCGTAGAGTACGTCACCGTCCACGGTGAGCACGATGAAGCCGTCCGAGACACGTGCATTGTGCCGTTGGTTCATGACCGCGTCATGGTACGGGAACTGTCCGCGGGGAATCATGGCGAACAATTGCTTGCCGGCCAGGATGCTTTCCGACTCGTACCTGCCGTTGGACTCGCGGGTGGCCAGGTTGGTCTCCCTCACTACGAGCCCCAAGGTCTTGCCCGCATGCCGGATGGGCGCATACACGTTGCATACGGTGGAGCCGTCAACGTCATGGAAACGCGCCGCGTGGTAGACCCCATCGGTGGCCATGGCGGCATCCATTTCCTCCGCCAGCTCGCCGCCGCCGATCACCGTACCGACGATGTCGTCGACGCGCAGGCTCATCACCGTAGAGGGGCGACACTGCTCCGCGACCACATAGCTGCCGTCGCCCCGCTGGAGCACCAGGAGCAGGTCGGCAAAGCTCAGGTCGGCAATCACCTGCCAATCAGCTACGAGGTGGTGCAGCCATTCACGGTCCGCGGCGTCGAAATCAGGGCGGGTTGCCAGTATCTGTGAAAAATCAGCCATGCGAACATCATACGCGGCATGACGATCATCATGTCATGAAGTTACGGTAGCGTAAGCTACGTCAACGTAACAAACTTCGGAGAAGGAAGCATGGAAACCTCACATGGGGGCGCACACGACGAGCTGCAACAGCCAGCGGATGGCGTGCGTCGGCAGGAACTTGCAAGCAGGGCCGCGGCCGTCCGCGCCCAGGCACGGGCCAAGGCCGATGCCATCCGGGCCAAGGCCGAGGAACGTGCGGGGAAGGTCCTCGCCAAGGGCGAGAGGAAGGCCGCCGGCATCGAGGACGGCCACGGGTCCGGGCGCGTCAGGAAGATACGCCTGGATGTACATGGGCGCGAGAAGCCGCTCATGCGCGGATGGCTGCACGCCGGGTCCGCGCCACTCGCCTTGGCTGCCGGCATCGTGCTCATCTGCCTGGCCCATGGAACGGGCCTCAAGTGGGCATGCGCCGTCTTCATGGCGTCCTCGTTGGTGCTATTCGCCAATTCGGCCGCCTATCATCTGGGTGATTGGTCGCCGAGGGTCACCGATGTATTGCGCCGAATCGACCACATGAACATCTTCCTGCTCATTGCGGGCACCTATACGCCGATTTCCTTCGCCTTGGACGATTTCTGGCGTCAGGTGATCATCATCGGCATGTGGAGCTGCACCGCGGTGGCTCTCATCATCCACGTGGTATGGATCAACGCGCCACGCTGGCTCTACGTCGCCGTCTACATCATCTTCGGGGTCTCCGGGGTCGCCTTCATGGGGCTGTTCTGGCAATCCCCGACGGCCGGTCCCGCCGTGGTCTGGCTGGTCCTGGCCGGAGGCATCTGCTATATTGCCGGCGCCATCGTGTATGCGACGCGCAAGCCGGATCCCTGGCCGCGGGTCTTCGGTTTCCACGAGATATTCCATCTGGGCACCATCGCAGGATACGCATGCCACATGGTGGCGATCTACCTGGTGATCGTGAACCTGAGGTGATCGGAACTGCTTGCATGCAAAAGCCCCGCACGTCATGTCGATGTGCGGGGCTTTTGCATGCAAGCAGTTCCGACCACCAGGTCACTGCAGGGGACGCGCCTCCTTGACGGTCACCGAGATCTCCCGGCCGTTGGGAGCCTTATAGGAAACGGTGTCCCCCTCGTGGGCACCGAGAATGGCTGCGCCAATGGGCGATTCAGGGCTGATGACGTCGTAATCGGTGGCCACGGCGATGTCACGCGAACCGAGCACGTAGGTCATGTCACGCCCGGCAAGGTCAATCGTGACGACCGAGCCGTTGCCCACCGTACCCGCCGCAGGCGCCTCGAGGATCTTGGCGTTGCGCAGCTTGACGATGAGTTCGTTGACACGTCCCTCGTTCTTGCCCTGCTCCTCGCGAGCCGCCTGGTACCCGCCGTTCTCCGAGAGGTCGCCCTCGGCACGGGCCGCGGCGATTCGCTCCGTGATCTCGTCACGGTATTCACCCTCTCGCCAAGCCAGCTCCTCCTTGAGCTTGTCATATGCCTCCTGGGTGAGCAGGATGGTCTTTTCTTCTTCTGCCATAATGCACGTCCTTCTTGATGGCGGCTGGGCGGGGCAGCCGCTTGCTTGGTTCGTTGCGCCCTTTCACAACAAGACGGAGCACCGAAGCCGACTGCTTCGGCGCCCCGGTCCGCATGGCGCATGGTTCAACGTGTCGAGATGATGTCGATCACGAATTCGAGCGTATCACCGCCGCCGATGCCGGCCTGCGGGACACCGCGCGAACCATACCCATACTCCGGGGGGATGGAGACCAGGAGGCGTGAACCGACATTGTGTCCAGGCACCGTCTGGTCCCAGCCCTTGATGACCTGGCCCACACCGATGCCGAAGCTTGCGGGCTGATGACGTTCGAAGCTGGAGTCGAAGGCTTCGTCCTTGCCCCATACCTGACCGTGGTAATTGACCGTCACGGTGTCGCCACGGCGCACCATCGGCCCGTTGCCTTCCACCAGCTCCACGACCTTCAGGCCCTTCGGGGCCTCACCCTCGGGGAAAACAAGCTCCGGAAGGTCGCCGAATCCGCCTTGGACCTCAGGCATCTGAGTAGCCATAGTTCCTCCTTGATAGGTTGCAACTCCCCCACAGTAGCACACCAACGGGGCCGGCGGCACCCATGCAGCCAGCGGCAGAGTCAGCATTCCACCACGTTGAGGGCCAGACCGCCCTGGGATGTCTCCTTGTATTTGGACATCATGTCGCGACCTGTATCCCTCATCGTGGCAATCACCTGATCCAAGCTGACGATATGGGAGCCATCGCCGAGCATGGCCAGGCGCACTGCGGCGACAGCCGTGTTCGCCGCAACTGCATTGCGTTCGATACAGGGAATCTGCACCAAGCCACCGACTGGGTCACAGGTAAGTCCCAGATGGTGCTCCATGCCGATCTCGGCCGCATTCTCCACTTGGCGCACGGTCCCGCCGACCACGGCGCACAACCCTGCCGCTGCCATGGAACATGCCGATCCCACCTCGCCTTGGCATCCCACCTCCGCCCCGGAAATCGACGCATTGCGCTTGATGAGATATCCCACCGCCGCGGCAGTGAGCAGGAAGGTACGCACACCTTGGTCATCGGCATTGGGGACCAGATGCCGGTAGAACATGAGCACGGAGGGAATCACGCCGGCGGAGCCGTTGGTGGGCGCCGTGACCACGCGTCCGCCCGCGGCGTTCTCCTCGCTGACGGCAAGTGCGAAGAGGTCAAGCCAGGCGGCATCCGCGTGGGTGATTGCGGATAGCGGTCCGCAACGTTCCGCAGCGAGCACGTCCGCACCCATGCGCAGGCTGGCGTAGATTCCCGGCGCCCGCCTGGGCACGTCGAGGCCGCCCAGAAGGACGGTCTGGCCGCTCGTGCAACCCGCGCAAACGCAGGCATGCATGGCCTCACGGATGGCATCGAGTTGCGCAAGCACCTCGGAGGCCGGTCGGGATGCTGTCTCGTTGGCCCAGACGATGTCGGCAATGGATATATGGTGCGTCTCGCATTGCCCGACGAGCTGGGCGGCCGTGGCAAAGGGGTAGGGCCAGCCTTGCGTGGATTCGTCCGGTCCGTGCAGCTCGGCGTGCCTTGGGGTGCCGTCATACGGGGCACGGTCGTGCAGGTCAAGGACAGTATCGTCGGGACTGCCCTGCTCGATGAAACCGCCACCGACGGAGTACCATACCTGCTCGAGGAGCACTGCGCCTCGCGTGTCCCGGGCGATGCAGCGCAATCCGTTGGGATGGGGAGCCAGACGGTGCCAGGCGTCCACCACGATGTCACGATCGAAGTCGAATGCGATGCGATGGGTGCCGTCCAGTGCGATGGTGCGCCTTTGTGCGCATATGGCGTGGATATGCGCCAAGTAATCAGTATCCACCGTGCGGGGGTCGTTGCCTTCCAGCCCGGCGACAGCCGCCCTGTCGGTCCCGTGGCCCAGTCCCGTCATGGCGAGGGAACCGTACAACACGACGTTCACCTGTGCCACCTCCCCCAGCACACCCCGTACCGCCAGGTCATGGGCGAAGGCACGTGTGGCCAGCATGGGGCCCACCGTATGGGAGGAGCTGGGACCGACACCGATGGAGAACAAGTCGAGCAAGCTGAACATACCAGGCATTATAGGCCCGTACGGGTACGCCCTCTCCCCAGGTGCTAGGCGTTGAGCGCCTGCAGCACCATGGCGAGGATCACGCCTCCGGCAATCGCCAGGAGGACGGTCACGGCGGCGACGGCCACCATGGTCTTCATGCGCTTGGCAAGTCTCGGGGCCAGGGTGAAGGCCAGGAAGAAGGCCACCATGCCGAGCAAGGCGCCATTGATGCCCACCATCACCGTGGTGGCATGGCTCACGACACCCAGTCCGGCTCGCGCGGTAATCATGTTCACGATGCCCAGAACGACCCATACGGTCCATACCGCGAAGCCGATGGCACCGGTGACCGCATAGACGACAGGCTGGACCGTACGCTTCATGCGATAGGCGAAGGACTCGGCGCACCACAGCAGTGCGAACCCAACGATGTAGGAGAAGCCAACGGCCAGGAGGATGGCGATGGCCGCCCAGGGCAGCGGTGCCACCGGCACGATGCCTGCGTAGAGGGGGCAGCAGAGAAGCTCGCCGAGCGAGAGCGCCGCGGCGAGGATTATCGCCTGCGTGGCCATGAGGGGCAGTTCCCCCTTCGCATGGTTCCGTTCCGGTGGGGTGGGAGCTTTGTTCGTCATGGATGTCCTCGTCCTGTGGGCCAGTGCTGCTTGATTCATGGGCACACTGTAGGCATGCCCGTGTTTCGCCGTGTTACGGAGAGGTCACGGCACAGTGTCCGCATCATCCGCGAGTGCCTCCGGCGGGACTCGAACCCGCAAGCCGAAGCGGCTGGGTTTAAGCCAGCTGCGTTTACCGATTTCGCCACGGAGGCATGGGGCATTCATGGATATTATGCCATGGCATACCCCGCCATGCCCAGGGTCAGATGTGCGCCAGCAATCGGCGCCCCAGGTCGAGGACAAGTCCGTCCAGCAGGCCGTGCTCGCTGGCGACGTAGGAATCGATGCGCTGCCCGTGGTCAGCCAGGGCCGCGTCGCCAATACGGGCAAGCACACGGTTCCAGACCAGCGCACCGCCGCCGACCACGTCGATGCGGCCCGGATGGATGGTGGGGTACGTGCGCCGTTCGGCCCTCGTCATGTGCAGGAAACGGTCGTCGACGTCGAAGGCCCGGGCGAAGTCCATGCGTACGCCATCGACGGCACTGTGGTCGTAGCGGTCAAGTCCCATCGCCAAGGCCGTCATGGTGGTCACGGTGCCGGACACGCCGATGATGGTGCGGGCCTGCCCTGCAGGCACCGTGCGGAAGGCCTCGGTGACGTGCGCGTCGATGTCCTCCACGGCAGCGTCGATTTCGCCTTGGGTGGGCGGGTCATGGTGGAAATGGCGTTCCGTCATGCGCACGGATCCGATGTCCATGGAGTAGGCGGCCTGCACCTTGGTGGCACTCGCGGACTCGCCATCGCCGCCCAGCACCAATTCGGTGGATCCCCCGCCCAGGTCTATGACGATGAAGGGGGGCTCCAGGTCCGCACGGCGTGTCATGGAAGTGGCGGCCAGGAAACTCAGGTCAGCCTCTTCCGTACCGCTGATGACCTCGGGACGCACCCCGAGGATGGACTCGACCGTATCCTCGAAGTCACTGCGGTTGCGCGCATCACGGGTGGCCGAAGTGGCGACGAAACGCAGGGCGTCCACGGGATGGCTGGCGAGGATTCCCGCGAACTCGCGCGTTGCCGCGTAGGTGCGTTCCAGCGCGTCCGCGGCGAATTCGCGAGTGCGGTCGACCCCTTCCCCCAGACGCACCACACGCAGGGTGCGCGGCACGATGTCCTCGATGCCGTCGTGCCCCACGCGCGCGATCTTCAGGCGGATGGAGTTGGTGCCGCAGTCAATCCCGGCAACCGTCACGTGATCCATGATGTTCGGTCCTCCTTGCAGTGGTCCTCGGCAGTGCATCCGTCTCAGGCGAAGAAGCCTGGAACCGTCACGCCTTCGTCCTCCAGTTCCACGCGCATGCGATCCATGGCCATGTCGCCGATGGGGTTGATGCCCGGTCCCATGACCAGGCTGTGCGCGACCAGGGCATGCAGGCATTTGATGCGCACCGGCATGCCGCCCGCGGAGATGCCGGCGATATGCTCCTCGCTGTCCCCCATGCGTTCCGCCAAGACATGCCTGAACGCGAGGAAGGACTCATGGGCACGCCGGTAGGAAGCCTGCAGCTCCTCGTCGGCGGCCAACATCGCGCCCAGCTCACGCATGGCGCCTTCGGCCTCGAGATGCGAGGCGGCCTTGACGACGGCCGGCCCGGTCAGGTAGAAAGTCGTGGGGAACGGCACCTTCCCGTCCACGATGGGACGGGTGACCACGGCCAGGGGGATGCCTTGCCCATCGCGCGCCCCCACTGCAACCATGCCTCGTGGGTAACGTCCCAGCTGCTCCTGCACCACGGCGATGTCCTCGTCGGTGGCCGGGGTCGCCAGGATCTCGTCCAGACGGCGGCGCATCAGGCTGTCCAGGTTCTCGTGTTCGTTCATGGTCAATGGTTCTCCGTCGGAGTGGTCTCGGTGGTGGTCGTGTTCAGGGCGTCCTGCCTGGGATCGTCGGCCTGTCGCAGCGAGTAGGCCAGCTCGCTGTACCAGGGCAGGGTGCTTTCCCCGTCGGCCATGGCACCGTCATCCGTTTCCTTGTGCCCGGTGACTGCCTCGGGGTGGTCGACGCGGATGGGGGTCTCGCCGGGGAAGACATATCCGAGCCGTTCCCTGGCCTGTGCGGTGACATAGGCATCATCGTTCCAACGGTCGATGTCGTTCTCCAGCTCCTGCTTCTGCGCGATCAGGGAGGATTCCTGCTTCCTGAGGCTGTTGAGCTCGGAAAGGTTCAACGCATAGGAGTGGAATGCCGCGATCAGCTGGATCAGTCCCAACGCGACGATGAACAACGCGACGAAGAAGAGCACCGGACCAGACCCTCCCCGGGAGTGCTTGGATGTGTCGGGTGCCGTGGTGCGTGGTCGTGGTCGCTTGCTCATGGTTACGAAAATACCCGTCACATTCGACTGTATCGAACATGACGGGTATGGTCACGTCAGGCGCGTCAGGCAGGAAGCCTTGACGGCGTCATGGCTCACATGTACTGCTTGCAGGCCTTGAAGGCGCTGTAGCCGGCGTACTCGGCGGTGGAGCCGAGCTCCTCCTCGATCTCGAGCAGGCGGTTGTACTTGGCGATGCGCTCACCGCGGGCCGGGGCGCCGGTCTTGATCTGGCCGGTGTTCTTGGCCACGGCGAGGTCGGAGATCGTAGTGTCCGGGGTCTCGCCGGAACGGTGGGAGACCATGGAGGTGAAGCCGTTCTTCGTGGCCAGTTCGATGGCGTCGAGGGTCTCGGAGACGGTGCCGATCTGGTTGAGCTTGACGAGCAGGGAGTTGCCGGCACCCATGTCGATGCCCTTCTTCAGGCGCACCGGGTTGGTGACGAACAGGTCGTCGCCCACGAACTGGAGACGGTCACCGAGGGCCTTGGTGATCTTGGCCCAGTCCTCCCAGCCTTCCTCCTGGAACGGATCCTCGATGGAGACGATCGGGAACTCGTCGACGAGCTTCTCGTAGAAGTCGAGCATGTACTCGGAGTCGCGGTCCTCGCCGTCGAAGTGGTACTTGCCGGTCTCCTTGTTGTAGAACTCGGAGGATGCGACGTCCAGGGACAGGCCGATCTGCTTGCCCGGCTCGTAGCCGGCGGCGGAGATGGCGTCCATGATGAACTTGAGGGAGTCCTCGTTGGTCTTCATCTTCGGGGCGAAGCCGCCCTCGTCGCCCAGGCCGGTGGCCAGGCCCTGCTTCTTGAGCACGTTCTTGAGGGTGTGATAGACCTCAACGCCGGCCTGCAGTGCCTCGCTGTAGGTCTGGAAGCCGTACGGGGAGATCATGTACTCCTGGATGTCGGTGGCGAAGTCCGCGTGGGCGCCGCCGTTCATGATGTTCATGTTCGGCACCGGCAGGACGTGGCCGTTAGTACCGCCGATGTAGCGGTACAGCGGCAGTTCGGCGCTCTCGGCCGCGGCGTACATCGCGGCGAGGGACACGCCGAGGATGGCGTTGGCGCCCAGGCGGCCCTTGTTGGCGGTGCCGTCGAGCTCGATCATCAGGTCGTCGATGGCGCGCTGGTCGGTGGCGTCCATGCCGATGACCTTGGGGGCGATCTCCTCGTTGACGGCCTTGACCGCGTTCAGGACACCCTTGCCCATGTACACGGACTTGTCGCCGTCGCGACGCTCCCAGGCCTCTGCCTCACCGGTGGAGGCACCGGACGGCACCAGGCCGATGCCGCGGGCGCCGTCCTCGGTGTCGAGGACGACCTCAACGGTCGGATTGCCACGGGAATCAAGGATTTGACGCGCATACACGCTTTCAATAGCAGCCACAACTACTCCTTATGTGTCAGGTTGTGATGACGCTCCTTAGCGTAATGGAGTAAGTGGACGAGCGGCGGCATGACGCATCAACGTTGCGCATCGCGCGCACATCTGCCCAAACCGGGGCGGCCGGGCACCCCGTGACCCTGCCACCGCCCCAGGAGGAAGCGGCAGGTCACGACAATCTCAACGACCCTTGGGCATCTGGGGCGACAGGTCCTCCAGCAGCTGTCTGACCCACGCGATGACCTGGGGGGAATCCATGGGTGTGGATCCCAAGGAACCCGCGAAGGGCGTGGGAATCGTGTACGTGGAAGTCAGGGGGCGCCATTGGGCTCCCTTGTAGATCCTCGAGATGCGCATCTGCACGGATTCGGGCGGTTCGTATCCGCTGATGCGCAGCTTGCCTGCCTGCCCGATGATCTCGGTGATGCCCAAGGACTGCGCCTTGCGTCGCAGGCGTGCAATGTCGAAGAGCGAGTCGAGCACCTCGGGGGGCGTACCGTACCGATCGGCAAGTTCCTCCCTCAGCTCCCGCAGGTCGTCTTCGTCCTTGGCCTGCGCCAGCTTGCGGTATGCCTCAAGCCGGAGCTTGTCCGACGAGATGTAGTTGACCGGGATCGAGGCCTCGACGGGAAGGTCGATGGACACCGTCGGCGTCTCCTGGCGGTCGGGCTCCTTGTAGTCCTCGATGGCGTCGGAGACCATGCGCACGTAGAGGTCGAAGCCGACGCCTTCGATGTGGCCGCTCTGCTCGTCGCCCAGCAGGTTGCCCGTGCCGCGCAGCTCCAGGTCCTTCATGGCCACGTCGAAGCCGGCGCCAAGCGCCGTGTTCTGCGCGATGGTCACCAGGCGGTCATGGGACTGCTGGGTCATGGGCTTGCCGGGGTCGTAGAGGAAATACGCGTAGGCACGGTCATGCCCGCGGCCCACGCGCCCGCGCAGCTGGTGCAGCTGGGAGAGGCCGAAGCGGTCGGCATGGTCCACGATGAGCGTGTTCGCGTTCGAGATATCCAGTCCGGTCTCCACGATCGTGGTGCACAGCAGCACGTCGATGTCGCGATGCCAGAAGTCGCGGATCACCTGGTCGAGCTGTCTGCGTCCCATCTTGCCGTGGGCGATGCCGATGCGGGCCTCCGGCACCAGCTCCCTGAGTTTGGCGGCCTTGGCATCGATGTCCTGGACACGGTTGTGGATGTAGAAGACCTGACCGCCGCGCAGCAGCTCACGGCGTATTGCGGCAGTCACCTGGGCGTCCTCGTAGGCACCGACGTACGTGAGCACCGGCAGGCGGTCCTCCGGCGGCGTCGCCAACGTCGACATCTCGCGGATGCCGGTGACCGCCATCTCCAGGGTACGCGGGATTGGCGTGGCGGAGAGGCTGAGCACATCGACGTTCGTACGGATCGCCTTGAGCGTCTCCTTGGCCTCGACGCCGAAGCGCTGCTCCTCGTCGATGATGACCAGTCCGAGATCCTTGAACTTCACCTTGGGGTTGAGCAGCTTGTGCGTGCCGATGACCACGTCGACGGTACCGTCCTCGAGTCCCTTGATCGTGTCGTCGATCTCCTTGGGGGACTGGAATCGGCTCATGGCGGCCACCTTGACCGGGAATCCCTCGAAGCGTTCGCTGAAGGTCTCGTAATGCTGCTGGACCAGCAACGTGGTGGGTACCAGCACGGCGACCTGCTTGGAGTCCTGCACGGCCTTGAACGCGGCGCGCACGGCGATCTCCGTCTTGCCGAAGCCGACGTCGCCGCAGATGAGGCGGTCCATCGGCAGGGGCCTCTCCATGTCCGCCTTGACGTCGTCGATCGTGGTCAACTGATCGGCGGTCTCCTGGTAGGGGAAGGCGTCCTCCAGCTCCTTCTGCCACGGCGTGTCCTTGCTGAAGGCAAAGCCCTTGGAGCGCTGACGCGCGGAATACAGCTTGATGAGGTTCTGCGCGATCTCGTGGACGTGCTTCCTAGCCCTGGCCTTGGTCTGTGCCCAGTCCGATCCCCCCAGCTTGTTGAGCTTGGGGATCTCCGCACCGATGTACTTGCTGACCTGGTCGAGCTGGTCGGTGGGGATGAACAGCTTGTCCGGCGGCGCACCCCGCTTGCTGGCGGCGTATTCGATGACGAGGTACTCACGCGTGGCCTTGTTGCGGCCCGCACCCGTGGTGCGCTGGCGCAGTTCGACGAAACGGCCTACCCCGTGCTGTTCGTGTACGACGAAGTCGCCCGGCTTGAGCTCCATGAGGTCGATGGCCTTGCGGCGCTTGCGGGGGGTCTTCGCCAATGCGGCGGTGCTGGCGCGTCCCGTCAGGTCGCGCTCGGTGATGAGTGCAGTGCGCGACGGGACGTCCACGAAGCCGTCGCGGGCCTGGGACCGGATGCAGTCGAAGGCAGTCAGCTGCAGCGAGTGGAGCATGCGCCTGAGGCGATGCAGGGTGCCTTGTGCCGCCGCCGTGACGGTCAGATGGTATCCGTCGGCGATCAGTGCGCCCAAGTCGGCCTCGGTGCGTTGCTCGGAGCCCCGGAAGTCCTGCGGCACCCGTGCCTCGACCTGCACGTGTCCGGGCAGGTGCGTGTCAACGGTGAATCCGGTGATCTTCCATACCTGGCGGCTGCTGTAGGCCAGCTGGGCGAGGGTTTCCTCCAGAGGCAGGAAATTCGCCTTGTCGAAGGTGATGGGGGCACCTGCCCCGTGCCCTGACGCAGCGACATGCCAGCTGGTGGCGAGGAATTCGTTGGCCGTCTTGTTCAGGTCGTCGACGGCACGGCGCAGTTTCTCCGGGTCGTGCACCATGACCACCGCGTCCTCGGGCAGCATGGAGGACACCGGCTGCATGGTGTCCACGAGTGCGGGCAGCAGCGATTCCATGCCTTCGACGGCGATGCCTTGGGAGATGGATTCCAGGAGGTCGTCGGCGTTGGGGATGAAGCCGATGAGCGACTTCGCGCGTTCGCGGATGGCGTCGGTCAGCTGCAGCTCGCGGCACGGTGTGGCCCAGACCTCCCCGAGCGGCGTGCCATAGGTGCGCTGGTCGGAGGCATGGAACTGCCTGATCGAATCGATCTCGTCGCCGAAGAACTCGATGCGCACCGGATGGGGTGCGGTCGGGGGGAAGACGTCCACCAGGCCGCCGCGCACCGCGAACTCGCCGCGGTCCATGACCAGCTCGACGCGGGTATAGGCGTTGCGGACCAGGCCTACGACGGCCTGGTCCAGGGGAAGCTCCTCCCCTTGGCTGAAGACCAGCGGCGTCACGTCGCCCAGTCCCTCGACGACCGGCTGGATGAGCGAGCGCACCGGCATGACGAGGATGCGGATGGGGCCGAACATCCCATGGGACGCCTCGTGATGGCACAGGCGGCGGAAGACCGCCATGCGATTGGCCACGGTGTCTGCGCGCGGCGACAGCCGTTCGTGGGGCAGCGTCTCCCAGGATTCGAGCAGGGCTACCTCGCGCGGGTCGCCGTCATACCAGGAGCGCACGTCGGCGACGAATTCCTCTGCGTCACGTCCTGAAGGGACCACCACGACGACCGGTGTGCGCCTGGCAACGGCGGCGGCCAGTGCCGGGCGCACCCCGGACACCGCGCCGATGAGCAGGCTCGGGTCGGTATCCGATGAATCAGGCCCCATCTCCCCCTCGGCGAGGCGGGCGAACTGCGGATCGCCCATGAGGGATTCGAGCACCCCGACGAGCGAACCGTGCATGTCGGCGGTGGACTCCTGGCCGATAGGTGTCGTGTCAGCGGCCATTGAACCGTTCCTGTGCCTTGGCCAGTCCGTCGAAGACGATGCTTTCCGCCGCGTCCGCGCCGTCCGCGAGGAATTCGGGCAACTGCTTGCGCTGGGCGGCGTTGAATTCACCGAGCACCCAGTTGATGGTGTTGTCGTGGGCATCGCCGGATCGGCTGGCATGGCCCACGCCCATCCTCACACGGTAATAGTCGGGCGTGTGCAGGAAGCGATCGATGGACTTGATACCGTTGTGGCCGCCGGAGGAGCCGCCGCTCTTGAGCTTGATGCGCCCGAATGCGAGGTCCATGTCGTCGTGGATGACGACGATGCGGTCCGCGGGGATGTGGTAATAGGCGCTGACGGAGGCCACGGCCTGCCCCGATTCGTTCATGTAGGTCAGGGGCTTGCACAGGAACATCTTGACTGTCGAACCGCCCATCGACATGGTGCCCTTGCCCAGATCGGCAAGGCCCTTGTGGTTGGCGAAGCGCACGCTCCAGCGTTGCGCGAGTTCGTTGACGGTCTCGAAGCCGATGTTGTGCCGCGTACCACGGTACTTGGCGCCCGGGTTGCCCAAGCCGACGATCAGCCAGTATTCAGAAGCCATGTGTCGTTGTCCTCCGTGTCATTTCCTGATGGGTGCGTCGCCCAGTGCGACGTACCAGTAGCTCATGTCGTGCAGGATGCCCTTGGCATCATACGCGGCCTTGGGCATGAGTCCGAACCTGGTGAAACCGAAACGGCGCACCAGTGCCGTGGAGGCGTCGTTGTCCGCGAAGATGATGGCGACCGCCATGCGCATGCCCCGGTCCCTGCATTCGTTCAGGAGCATGCGCAGGGTGGCGCGCCCCGCTCCCCTGCTCCGCCATTCGGGGGCGAGATAGTACGCGAGGTCGCATACGCCGTCATATCCAGGACGGTCGTAGTACACGGAGAGCGCCGCGAAGCCGATGTCCCGGGACGGCGAACCAGGCTCACGGGCTTCGACGATGAACACCGCATAGGGGTCGCGATGGGCTTCGAGCCATCGGAGCCGTGCCTCGTGGTCCACGGGGGCCGTGTCGGCGCTGGATCCGCCGGCGACCACGGCCGCGTTGTACACCTTGGTCAGCACGGGCAGGTCCCGGGCCGTGGCAAGGCGGAAACTGTAGTCGGTCATGCCAGACAGTCTAGTGCGCCTGCAGACGTGCCCCGGCAGCGCGGACGGCCGGCAGCGCAGGGGCATTCCCGTGCTGCCGGCCGTCCGCTGCTGGCCGCTTCGGCTACTTGTCGAGTTCCAGCGCCTTGTCCAGGGCCTTGCCCAGACGTTCCTGCGCCTCGCCGTAGGCGCTCCAATCGCCTTGCTTCATGGCAGCGTCGGCGTCCTTCATGGCCTTGGACGCATCCTGGAGCGCATCGCTCAGGGCCTGGTTGCCGGCGGATGAGTCGACGCCGCCCGAGGAGGCGCCGCCGTCGCCCTGGTGTCCGTCGGCGCCGTCCACGGTGGGTTCGGGACCGGTATCGTCCCCCACCACGTTGGCGGCATCGGCGCCGAACACCTGGCCGAAGGCGCCGTCCAGCGTATCCGCGAAGCCGACCTTGTCTCCGAAGGCCACCAGCACCTTCTTGAGCAACGGGTAGCTGGTGGCGCCCGAGGACTGCACGTAGACGGGCTCGACGTAGACCAGCCCGCCCGCCAGCGGCAAGGTGAGCAGGTTGCCCCGCACCACCTTCGTGCTGCCGCCGTTGGACAGCAGGTTGAGCTCGGTGGAGACCTCGGTCTTCGCGTTGAAGTTGTTCTGCGCCTGTCCCGGTCCGGGTACATTCGTGTCCTTGGGCAGTTCCTGGAGGCGGATGGTGCCGTAGTCGGGTCCCTTGACGCCCTTGGTGTGCCCTGCGTCGGAATCCACGGACAGGAAGCCGGTGAGGATCTCACGGGTCTGGCTGCCGGCAGGGATGAAGGACGAGGTCAGGGAGAAGACCGGGGTGTCCGAACCGCCTGTCTGCAAGGTCAGGTAATAGGGCGGCTGCAGGACGTCGCGCGCCTGTTCCTCGCTGCTTTCCGTGGGGTCGACGGGCACCTGCCAGAAGTCCTCCCCCGAGAAGAACTGGTTGGCCTGCGTGACATGGTACTTGGTCAGGAGCTGACGCTGCACCTTGAAGATGCCCTCCGGGTAGCGCATGTGTCCCATGAGCTCGCCGGAAATCTCTGACATCGGGTGGTACTGTCCCGGGAACACCTGCTGCCATGCCTTGAGCACGGGATCCCGGTCATCCCAGGTGTAGAGGTCCACGGACCCGTCGTAGGCGTCCACGGTGGCCTTCACCGAGTTGCGGATGTAGTTCGCCTGCTTGTTGCCCAGCGAGGTGACCGTCCTCGAAGACAGCGTCGTCGAATCCTGGGTGGCACTGTCCAGGTCGGTCATCTGCGAATACGGATATTGGTCGGAGGTGGTGTAGCCGTCCACGATCCACTTGACGCGTCCGTCCACGACCGCCGGATAGACACGGCCGTCGAGGGTGAGATAGGGGGCGACCTTCGCCACGCGTTCGCGCGGGGAGCGATCGTAGAGGATCTGCGAGTCGGCAGTCACCCGGTCCGAGAACAGGATCTGGTCGGAACCGAACTTGATGGCGTACATCGCGCGGGCGAAGATGTTGCCGATGCGCGGGCCGCCGTCGCCTTGGAAGGTGGTGGTGGCGCCCTGCGACCCGGTCGGGTAGTCGAACTCCCAGGCCTGCGTACCCTCGGGGGCACCCACGATCGAGTATTCGGGCGCATTCGGCGAGAAGTAGATGCGCGGCTCGTAATGCTGCGTCTCGGTGAGGTACCCCTGGGTGGGGATGCCGGCCTCGAAGAACTCGGGCTTGCCGTCGGCCGTCACCTTGTTGCCGTAGGCGGCCACCACGCCGTAGCCGTGGGTATACACCGTATGGTCGTTGACCCAGTTGCGGTTGTCGTTGCCGTCGAGGTTCACCTCGCGGGCCGCGATCACCGTGTCCTGGTTCACGCCGTCGATGTCGTACTTGTCGACCGCCATGGTGTCGGCGAAGGTGTAGTACTGCTTCATCTGCTGCAGCTGCTTGAAGGTCGGGGACACGACCTGCGGGTCGAGCAGGCGGATCTGCGCGGCGGTTTCGGCGTCCTGCTTGAGGGCGTTGGCCGAGGCGTCGGTGGTCGCGTCGTATTCCTCGGCGACCATGGCATCGAGGCCGTATGCGGCACGCGTGGCGTCGATGTTGCGCTGGATGTAGGTCGATTCCATCTCCTGTGCATTCGGGTTGACGCGGAACCGCTGCAGGAGCATGGGCCAAAGAGAGGAGAGCACGACGCCGACGACGACGGTGGCTGCGATGGCGACCACCGGCACACGCCATGCGCGCCAAGCCGTTGCCAGGCGCGTGCCCGGGGTCCCTTGGCGCTCGTCGAAGGCATGGGAACGCATGAGCCAGACGGCGCACACGATGCCGCATGCGGCCGTCAGGACCGCCATGATCAGCGTGACGGGAATGGAGGCGTTGACCGTCGTGTAGGTGGCGCCGGTGATGCGGCCCCCCTGGTCCGTCAGCCGCGAGAAGACACCCATGGCCTGGTCGACGGCCAGCGACAGCGCCCAGAGCATGAACCAGATGGCGATCTGTCGCCGGGCGCGCGGGGTCATGGCGAACAGGCCCCGGCCATGCACAGGCATGGTGAAGCGGATGCCGCCCATGGCAACGTGGGTGCCGATGCTGAAGACAAGGCCGACCAGCAGCAGTAGGTTGAGCGCCGACAGGAGCAGGGACAATCCGGGCAGCACGAAGACATAGAAGCCGTTGTCGATGCCGAACTGCGGGTCGCGCACCCCGAAGGACTGCGCGTTGAACATGAGCAGGAGCTGCGACCAGTGCGCGTTGAAGCGCGAGCCGAATGCGATGCCGGCGACCAGGGAGACCCCCAAGGCCACACGGCGCGCCGTCCGGGAGCTTACCGACTTGCCGATCTCGATGGTGTCGCCGTTGATGCGGATGGTCGAACCGTCCGCGTAGGCAGGCCGGGCACGGATGGCGAGCATGGCGGAGAGCCACGTGACCGCGACCATGACCAGGGCGTAGGCGACCCACAGGCCGACCTTGGTGCCCAGCAAGGTCCACACCACGCTGGAGAAGCCCAGTTGCCCATACCACATCAGGTCGGTGACGAAGGCCGACAGGGCGAAGAACAGTGCCACGAGCACGACGAGCGCCACCAGGACGCCGATGAGCGGCTTGCGCCACCGATTGGGGCGCCCCGACGGCGAGGTGCGCGTGATGCGCGGCGCACGCGGCGGCGCGCCTCCGGCCGGTGCGGACTGTGCCTTGGGTCCGTCGCCGTTGGTCTCGATGTCGATGACCACCGGCTGGTCGTCCCCGTTGCCGCGGCCGCGCGGCCGCTGGGGGCCGGTTCCGAAGAATGGGCTGAAATCAAAGAATGACATTCGTCCTAGTGTAGTGGAACCACCACGTGCCCGGCAAGGGCGGCCGGCCTTGGCGTGTTTGCCCTGCGCCCCATGGCGGGCATGGCCCACGGACGACGTGGCCGCCCTGCTACAGTGATGTGATCATGCGCAGGACATCCGCGCACCGAACCATGAGGGAGGAACCGATGGCCCAGGAATCGGGACGGCATGGTAGGAATCCGGAAAGGCAAGGCCGACCATCCTGGTGGCTTGTCGCCATGGCGGCCGTGGTGGCAGTGGCATTGGCGGCCGGCTGCGCCTGGTGGGCCGTCGCGCTGCAGCGCAGGCATACGGGAGCCACCGGCAGCGCATCGGTGACGACACCGGCCGCCGAACCATCCCGGGATACCGACGGAACGTCCCCGTCGCCTACCGACACACCGTCATCACACTCGCCGGCCGCAGATGACGATGCCACAGCACGCGCCAAGGCCGCCGTCGAGGCGATGACGCTCGAGGACCGAGCCGCCCAATTGGTGATGGCACCTCTATCCTATGGCACCGATCCGTCCGCCCTGTCCTCGCTCATCCAGGACGAGCGCATCGGCTCGGTGATCCTCATGGGCAACTGGGACAACGGCGTCGACGGCGTGCGCTCCCAGGTGAACCTGTTGCAGTCCTATGCCCAGGATCGCGGCGACACCTTGCTCGTGGCCACCGACCAGGAGGGTGGCTTGGTGCAGCATCTGCAGGGTGCAGGTTTCGATACGATGCCCAGTGCCCGCGACCAGGGGACGATGACGCTCACGCAGTTGCGCGACGACGCCGCACAATGGGGCGCCCAGCTCCGCCAGGCAGGCGTGGACGTGGACCTGGCGCCCAGCGTGGACACGGTCGTCATCGACCGCGCCTCCAACGAACCGATCGGTGCCCTGGACCGCGATTTCGGCCTGGACGCCGAAGGCAATGCCCGGCATGCCGTCGCCTTCATCGAGGGCATGCGCGCATCCGGCGTGGGCAGCGCCGTGAAGCACTACCCCGGTCTGGGGGCGGTCGCGGGCAATACGGACTTCACCGACACCGGCATCGTGGATGACACGACCGGCGAGGACAGCGATGAACTTGCCGCCTTCAGCCGGGCCATCCGCGAGGGTTCCCCGGCCATGGTCATGATGTCCCTGGCCACGTACGCCCAGCTCGATCCGCAGGTGCCGGCCGCCTTCTCCCATGCCATCGTGACCGACCTGCTGCGTGAGCGGACCGGGTACCGGGGCGTGGTCATCTCCGATTCACTGTCCGCCAGCGCGGTGGCCGGCTATGACCCTTCGCAGCTGGGCGTCATGCTCATCGAGGCAGGCGGCGACCTGGCTTGCGTGAACGATCCGTCCTACACCATGCCCATCCTGGATGGCATCCGGGCCAAGGCCGCCGCGGACGGGGATTTCGCCGCGAAGGTCACGGCATCGGCCGTGCGGATCATGGCGTTGAAGATGCAGCTCGAGGCAGCCGACTGACGTCATGCCCGGCAACGGCTCAGCAGGGCTCCACGGGGACCGGGTCGCATCGCCCGGAATCCAGGAAGGCCTCGAGGGCTCCCGCACCGGGAAGGATGCCCGTGGCGCATTGTGCCACCATCACGCCCATGCGGGTGCCGGGGACGATGCCTTCGGCAACCAGGTATACGGGGATGCCCCACGTATGGGCGACACCCATGTCGACCAGGGAATCGGGGTCGGGATCGTCGACGTGGTAGTCGACGATGAGGGCCGCCGAATCGCGCAGCGCGGACAGTCGCCTAGCGAAGACCGTCCGGGGTCCGTCCACGTCGACCTCGGTCTCGAAACGGGGTTGGTAGAGCCGGAGGTGATGACGCTGCAGCGTCCTTTCCAGCCTCTCCAGGCTCTCCAGCTGCGACGGCGTATGCCAGGGGCCTGCCACATACCAGTCAAACAATGGGCGCGAGGAGGTGAACGAAGCATTCATGGTGTCGATGTGTTCCATGCCTCCATCCAAGCGCCGCGAAGGGGCGGAGCCGTACGAAATCGGCTGACAGCAATATCGAATGCTGGCGGCCCAGTCCCTCCCCTCCTAGAATCGAGGCCACACGGCATACGATGAGGAGAGCGAGGCGGCGCCATGGCAGCGACGGGACGGACACGCACGGAACACGATTGCATCGGCACGGTGGAAGTGCCGCAGGACGCCTACTGGGGCATCCATACCCAACGGGCCCGCGAGAACTTCACCGTCAGCGGCATCCAGGACGCCTCCCATGACGCCCTCATCCGCGCATACGCATTGGTCAAGCGCGCCTGTGCCATGGCGAACGCCGAGCTGGGCCTGCTCGAACCGCACAAGGCACGCCTCATCGAACAGGCTTGCGAGGACATCGGGCACGGGATGCTGGCGGACCAGTTCCCTGTCGACGTCCTGCAGGGCGGCGCCGGCACCAGCCTGAACATGAACATGAACGAAGTGATCGCCAACCGCGCCCTCGAACTCGACGGACGTCCGCGCGGCGACTACGGCTTCATCCACCCCAACGACGACGTCAACCGGTCGCAGTCCACCAACGACACCTACCCGGCCGCGTGCAAGCTGGCCATCTGCATGGGCCTGGACCCCCTGCGCGAGGCGACCGACCGCCTGCGCGAGGCCTTCCACGCGCTCGCCGACCGCCACCGCAACGACGTGACCATCGGGCGCACCCAGCTGCAGGATGCCGTCCCCATGACCTTCGGACAGGAGTTCCACGCCTGGGCCAGTTTCATGAAACTCGACCTGTCCGCCATGGACGACCTGGTCCCGCAGTTGTGCGACCTCAACCTGGGGGCCACGGCCATCGGCACGGGCATCTGCGCCGACGTGCGCTTCCGCAAGCTCGCCATCGCCTACCTGGCACAGATCACCGGCCTGCCGATCCGTGCGGCCCACGACCCGGTCGCCTCCGTGACGGACATGAGCGCCTACATCGCGGCGAGCGCCACGCTCAAGAACCTGGCCATCCACCTCAAGAAGGCGGCCGACGACCTGCGACTGCTCAATTCGGGCCCACGGGCCGGACTGGGCGACCTGAGCGTGCCGCCGCGCCAAGCGGGCTCCTCCATCATGCCCGGCAAGATCAACCCTGTCATCCCGGAGTGCGTGGACCAATGCTGCTTCGTCATCTTCGGCATGGACGTGACGGTCAACTGGGCCGCGGCGGAAGGCCAACTGCAGCTCAACGCCTTCGACCCGGTCATCATCCATGAGATCCTCACGGGCATGACCATCGCCATCGGCGCGATGGACATGTTCCGTACCAAGTGCGTGGATGGCATCCAGGTGCATGTGGACCGTGGCATGAAGCATGCCCAGCACTCCCCTTCCCTGGCGGCCGCCCTCAACGGCGCCATCGGCTACGAACACGCCGTCGAAGTGGCGGATACCGCCATGCGCGAGGGGCGCACCATCCGGCAGGTGGCCGGGGAGCTCACCGACATTCCCGCCGCCCGTCTCGACGGCATGCTTGACGTGGTGCGGCTGAGCCGGAATCTGGGACAGACCTGCCGCGATGGGCAGTGACGTGACGACTGCACCCACGAACCAGCAACGGACAAGGGTATTGACTCGCGCGCGCCGACGGGGAAGAATCGATGCCATGGACCTTTCCCATTCCGATGCCTCCACTGTGAAGCCCTGGACGCTGGACGCCTGCCCGCTGGACATGGACGTCACCATCACGCAGGTGGACATCGACGAACGGCACCGTTTCCGGCTGCTTGAGCTGGGATTACGGCCGGGTTGCCGCATCCGTGTGGTGCAGCGGTCGAATTTCCGCGGACGCGTGGTAGCCCGTGGCACCGAGCGCATCGCGATCGACGGATGGACGGCCCGGCGCATCCAGGTGGCAGCCAACCGCCATCCCTCATCGGGGCATCTTCCCCACTGACCTTCCTCTCCATACAAGGCGAACCATGGACCAACACACTTCCGGACATTCCCATCGTCGCGGCCTGGCGGCCGTGCTGCCCGAACATGACCGGCACGGGCAGCACCCGGGACACGGCCCGCGGGCCGTGTTCATCGGCAACCCGAACGTGGGCAAATCGTCGATGTTCAATGCCATCCTCGGCGCCCGCGCCCGCGTGATGAACGCGCCCGGCACCACGGTGCTCCTGGAGTCGGGAAGCCTGGCGATCGACGGCACCGAATGGCAGCTCATCGACACGCCCGGCACGTACTCGTTGCTTCCGCTGTCCCCGGACGAGGAAGTGGCTGCCCATGCCGTCATGGGTACGGGTGGCCAGCCAGCCCCGGACGTGGTGGTGACGGTGCTGGATGCCACCAACATCTCCCGATCGCTGTATTTCCTGGCCATGGTGCTGGAGCTGGGGCATCCTACGGTGGTCGCCCTGACGATGGACGACCTGGCACGCCGTCAGGATGCCGGCATCGATGCGGTGGAACTGTCGGATGCCCTCGACGGGGTGCCGGTGGTGGAGGTCAACGGCAGGACGGGACAGGGGTCGGCGGCACTCCTCGATGCCATCGCGCTGGCGCGTGGCGGGACCCCGCTGCCGCATGAGCTCAAGCGGGCCGACCTGCAGGTCGTCGATGCCGCCGCCTGGGTCGAGGAAGGGGCGGACCGACGCTTCGACTGGGCGGCCCGCATCCTGTCGACCCTGAACATGCAGGCGCGTCAACGGGTGACCGCCTCGGACCGCATCGATCGCGTCCTGCTGCATCCAGTTCTCGGCATCGTCGTCTTCCTCGCGGTGATGTATGCGATGTTCCAGGCCACGACGTCGCTGGCAGGCCCTGCGCAGGACTGGATTGACGGCACGGTGCGCGACTGGTGCACGGTGGGCATCGATACCGTCTTCTCCTGGTTCGGTGCCGGCGCCCTGGACGGCTGGTTCCATTCCCTGGCCGTCAGCGGCGTCCTCGACGGGGTGATCACCATTGCCACCTTCATCCCGCCCATGGGCATCATGTTCATCCTGTTGAGCCTGCTGGAGGATTCCGGCTACCTGGCGCGCGCGGCCTTCGTCATGGACCGCGCCATGCGGCTCATGGGATTGGACGGACGCGCCTTCCTGCCGATCATCATCGGCTTCGGCTGCAACCTGCCGGCACTGGCCGCCACCCGCACCCTGCCCGATTCACGCCAGCGCGTGCTGGTGGGCATGCTCGTGCCCTTCTCGTCCTGCACCGCGCGCCTGAGCGTGTACATCGTACTGGCCTACGCCTTCTTCCGTGAGCAGGCCGGCCTGGTGGTGTTCCTGATGTACGTGTGTTCGGTCGTCCTCATCCTGCTGGTGGGCATCCTGCTGCGTGCCGTGAAGTTCACCGACCTCAGGTCCGAGCCCTTTGCGATGAGCCTGCCTCCCTACCAGGTGCCCCGCCTGGTCACCCTGTGCACCAGCGTGCTCAAGCGCCTGTGGGATTTCGTCAAGGGGGCAAGCGGCATCATCATCTCCATGGTCATCGTCATGTGGCTGTTGCAGGCCATCCCGGCCACGGCGGCAGCTGGCTCCTTCGCGCATGTCGACGACGTGCAGGATTCCGTCTATGGCCGGGTCGCCGACGGCGTCGCCCCCGTATTCACCCCCGCCGGTTTCGACGACTGGCATGCCAGCGCAGCACTCATGACGGGCTTCGTGGCCAAGGAGGTCGTGGTGGCCTCCATGGCGCAGTCATATAGCATCGACACCGGGGACGAGGATGAGCAGCAACAGGGAGAGGGATCCTTGGGCGCCGCGATGCGCGCATCCTTCGACGAGTCCTCCGGGGGCCATGGCAAGGCCGCCGCCATCGCCTTCCTCGTGTTCACGCTTGCCTATACCCCGTGCCTGGCGACCGTCGCGGAATTGCGCCGCCAGTTCTCCATGCGCATCGTCCTGCAATCCGTGGGATTGGGTCTCCTCGTCGGCTACCTCTTGGCGGTCATCGCATTCCAGGCACTGCGGTGGGTGCTGTGAGCGGTCCCCGGGGATTCCGAGCCACCGGCGGCGGCGTGGTGGCGCAGGTCGTGGCGCTGCTGGGCGCCGGGCGCAGCGTGCACGAAAGCGCGGACATGCTCGGGCTGCCGGACGGCTTCATCGAACAGGTCGTCGATGAGGCACGTCGACGGGGGCTGCTCGACATCGTCGAACTCGATGCGGGGTGTTCCTCGAGCGCCTGTTCGCCCGACCCGGCTTCCATCGTCTGTGCCGGATGCCCCATGGCCTCTGGTCGGCGGCGTCCCCTGGCCGTCCTGCGACGCCGGTGGCGAACCCGGGGACGCGGTGGACATTAGGCACGATGCCCGGGGCCGAATCCAAGTCGCCGGCGGCGAACCCCAAGAGCGAACGGGGATGCGGCGCTAGACTGGGAAACCATGAATGCATCAACCACATCACCAGGCAACCAGTCCTGGTCCAACCCGTTGCGCGACCCGCGCGACCTGCGCCTACCGCGCATCGCGGGGCCCTGCAGCATCGTCATCTTCGGCGTCACGGGCGACCTGTCACGCAAGAAGCTCCTGCCGGCCATCTACGACCTCGCCAACCGAGGCCTGCTGCCGCCCAGCTTCGGACTGACCGGCTTCGCCCGGCGTGACTGGAGCGAGGAGCAGTTCCGGGACTTCGTCAAGGAGAACATCCAGGCGCATTGCCGCACCCAGTTCAACGAAGCCACGTGGAAGCAGCTGTCCGAAGGCATCCGCTTCGTGCAGGGCACCTTCGAGGACGCGGAGAGTTTCGAGCGCCTGAGCGACACCGTCGCCGAGCTGGACCGAGACCGTGGCACGCGCGGCAACCATGCCTTCTACATGTCGGTGCCGCCCCGCGACTTCCCCATCGTGGCCCGCCAGCTGGCCAACTGCGGCCTGGCCAAGTCCACCGACGGCGCATGGCGGCGCGTCATCATCGAGAAGCCCTTCGGCCACGACCTCGCGAGCGCCCAGGAGCTCGACCGGGTGATCGCCGAGGTCTTCGACCCGAACTCCGTGTTCCGCATCGACCATTACCTGGGCAAGGAGACCGTGCAGAACCTGTTGGCCCTGCGTTTCGCGAACACCATGTACGAGCCGATCTGGAACGCGAACTACGTGGACCACGTGCAGATCACCATGGCCGAGGACATCGGCGTGGCGGGCCGTGCCGGCTATTACGACGGCATTGGTGCCGCGCGCGACGTAATCCAGAACCACCTGCTGCAGCTCATGGCGCTCACGGCCATGGAGGAGCCCGTTTCCTTCGCCGCCGACGACCTGACCGACGAGAAGACCAAGGTGCTGTCCGCGGTCCGGCTGCCCAAGGACCTGGCCGCCCACACCGCACGTGGCCAGTACTCCGCCGGGTGGCAGGGCTCACAGCCGGTGGTGGGCTATCTTGAGGAGAAGGGCATCAGCCCGGATTCGACCACCGAGACCTATGCCGCCATCCGTCTGGACATCGATACGCGCCGTTGGGCTGGGGTGCCCTTCTACCTGCGTACCGGCAAGCGACTTGGCCGGCGCGTCACCGAGATCGCCTTGGTGTTCAAGCGGGCACCGCACCTGCCCTTCCAATCGACGGCGACGCAGGAACTCGGCAAGAATGCGCTCGTGATCCGCGTACAGCCTTACGAGGGCGTCACCCTACGCTTCGGTTCGAAGGTGCCGGGCGCCACCTCCATGGAGGTGCGCGACGTGTCCATGGACTTCAGCTATGGCCGCTCCTTCACGGAGTCCTCACCGGAAGCGTACGAGCGCCTCATCCTGGACGTGCTGCTGGGCGACCCGCCCCTGTTCCCCACCAGCCGTGAGGTCGACCTGTCCTGGAAGATCCTCGATCCCATCGAGGACTTCTGGTCCGCGCTGGGCCAGCCGCAGCCGTACCGTTCCGGCACCTGGGGACCGCAGGAAGCCGTGGAGATGCTTGCACGTGACGGACACCGTTGGAGGAAACCATGATCATCACCCTTCGTGACACCCAGACGGACGCAATCTCGGAGAAAATCGACGCCCTGCACGAGGAGCGTGGCGAGGCGGCACTGGGCCGCGTGTTCACCATGCTCATCCTCACTGACGAGGACCATCTCGAACATGCGCTCGAACTGGCCAATGCCGCCAGCAGGGAGCATCCCTGCCGGGTGATCGCCCTGGCCGCCAGCACCCGGCGCATGACCGAACCAGAGCAGGACCGCACATACCTGGATGCCGAAGTGCGCATCGGGGCGGATGCCGGCGCAGGCGAGATCATCGTGCTGCGTCCCCGCGGCGGCCTCATCCACCATCAGGACACCTTGGTGATCCCGCTGCTCGTGCCGGATGCGCCGGTGGTGGCCTGGTGGCCCACGGAAGCGCCGGCCAACCCCTCCAAGGACCTGGTCGGCACCATGGCCCACACCCGCATCACCGATGCGCTGCATTCCTCGAACCCGATGCGCACCATGGAGGACCTGCGCCGCAACTGGTCACCGAAGAACGTGGACCTGTCCTGGACCCGGCTGACCCTGTGGCGCGCCTTGCTGGCGTCGTTGCTGGACCAGCCGCCGCACCTGCGCATCATATCCGCCAGCATCTCGGGACCGGAAGGCTACCTGCCGGTGGACCTGCTGGCAGCTTGGCTCACCCTCTGCCTGGAGGTGCCCGTATCGATCGAACGTGAACCGGATGCGAAGGCGATCACCGGGGTGACCATGACCCGTGAGGATGGCGAGACGCTCAGCCTGCAGCGCCGCCCCGCCGAGGACGGCATGGCGACGATCAGCGTGCCCGGCCAATCGCCACAGACCATCCCCCTGCCCATCCGTTCCCTGGAGGACTGCCTGGCCGAGGAACTCGGCAGGCTCTATCCAGACGAAATCTATGCACAGGTGGTGACCCGCGGATGGGCGCAGGTGCACCCCCAGGAGCAATGACACCAGACAAGGAAGCCCACATGCAACGAGAACTCATCACCTATCCCGACCAGCGGCTCATGGCTGAGGCCGTCGCCGCACGTACGCTACTCACGATCAACGACGTGCTGTGCGATCCGGACCGCCGACGCGTGGACCTTGCCGTCACCGGCGGCACCGACGGGACCGCCATCCTGTCGGCCATGGCGGACAGTCCGCTGCTGGACAGCGTGGATTGGCACCGGGTGCACGTGTGGTGGAGCGACGAACGCTTCGTGCCGGCCGACAGCGACGAACGCAACGACCGCGGCGCCATGGCGGCGTTGCTCAACCGCCTCATTGCCTCGGGCGCCATGGATGCCGCACAGATCCATCCGATGCCGGCAGACACCCGCTCTTCCAGGGAAGCCGCGAACGCCTCCGGGCAGGAGACCGCACAAGTGCTCATGGACGCGGCCTCGCACTACCAGATGGAGCTGCTGCACGAACTGGGCCAGGATGCCGCCATGGACATCATGCTGTTCGGCTTGGGCCCCGACGGCCACGTTGCCTCGCTGTTCCCGGACCGTCGGGAAGTGCTGATCGATGACCCGGAACTGCTCGTGGTGGGCCTCGACGGCTCCCCCAAGCCGCCGGCGCGACGACTGACCATGACCATCCCGTTCATCCGTCGGACCTCCTATGTGTGGGTGTGCGGTTCCAGGCAGGCGAAGGCACAGGCCATGGATGCCACGTTCCATGCCTCGTGCGATCCACATGCCCCCGCCAGCTGGCTGGACGCCACCCGACAGCTTCTGTGGATCGGCGACCGCGCCTCCACTGTTCAGGCCCGCCACTGATCCGTCCCTGAACAGGCTGTGGCCCCGTGCCCATCGTCATGATGGGCACGGGGCCACAGCCTGTTCAGGGACGGTTTGCTCGCCTTACTTCGAGACCTGCACCTCGGGATGTCCCGGTTCCTCCCATTCGACGTGGAAGGCGCCGGGCATGTCGATACGCTGGTAGGTGTGTGCGCCGAAGAGGTCACGCTGACCCTGGATCAGGGCTGCAGGCAGACGGGTCGAGCGCAGGCCGTCGAAATACGCCAGGGACGAGGAGAAGCAGGGTATGGGGATGCCATGCATGGCGCAATCCGCCACGATGCGGCGCCACGGCTGCCCGCAGCGTTCGATGGCTTCCTTGAAGTACGGGGCGAAGAGCAGGGAGACATCGGCCGTGCCGGTTTCGAAGGCGTCCGAAATCGTGTCGAGGAACCTGGCGCGGATGATGCATCCGGCGCGCCAGATGCGCGCTACGCCGGCCATGTCGATGTCCCAGCCGTATTCCTTGCCGGCAGCGGCAATCTCGTTGAACCCCTGCGCGTAGGCGACGATTTTCGAAGCGTAGAGCGCATGGCGGATGTCGTCGAGGAAGGCGTCCCGCTGGTCGGCCGGGACGTCGAGGGCCGCATCGGGCCCCGAGAAATGCTGGGCGGCGGCACCCTCGCGGAGTTCGGTCTGCGAGGACAGGCCACGGGCGAACACGGCCTCGGCGATGCCCGTGACCGGGATGCCCAGGTTCAGGGCGCACTGGACGGTCCAGGTGCCGGTGCCCTTCATGCCGGCGTGGTCGAGGATGACGTCCACCAGCGGCTTGCCGGTCCGCTCGTCCTTCTCGCGCAGGACCTGTGCGGTGATCTCGATGAGGTAGGAGTTGAGCTCCGTCCTGTTCCAGTCCTCGAACACGGCACCGATCTCGTCGGGGGTCATCCCCAGGCCGCGCCGCATCAGATCATAGCTTTCCGCGATGAGCTGCATGTCGGCGTACTCGATGCCGTTGTGCACCATCTTGACGAAGTGGCCGGCACCGTTGGGACCGATGTGCATGACGCAAGGTTCGCCGTCCGCCTTGGCAGCGATGGATTCGAGGATCGGCTTGAGGCGTTCCCACGATTCCTCGGAGCCGCCGGGCATCAGGGAGGGACCGTTGAGCGCTCCCTCCTCGCCGCCGGACACGCCCATGCCCACGAAATGCAGACCTCGCTGCGCCATGGCCTTCTCGCGCCGGATGGTGTCCTGGAAGAACGAGTTGCCGCCATCGACGATGATGTCACCCGGTTCCATGAGGTCGGCGAGCTCGTTGATGACCTGGTCCGTCGGTGCGCCAGCCTTCACCATGACGATCGCAGTGCGCGGCTTCTCCAGTGATGCGACGAACTCCTCCACGGTGCGGGCCGGATAGAAGTCACCTTCCTGCCCATGGTGCTCCATGAAGTCCTCGGTACGGGCATAGGTGCGGTTGAACACGGCCACCTTGTTGCCGTGATGGGCCAGGTTGCGCGCCAGGCTGGCGCCCATGGCCGCCAGGCCCACGACGCCGACGTTCGCTGCAGCGCTCATAGTGTCACTCCTTCACTGGCATGCCGGGCATGCCGGGTCTCTTGATGTCCCGTCCCAGTGTAGTCCCCTCCGGGGTTCACGGGAGCTGCCACGCCGTGGGCGTGAGCACCGGCGCGGTGGTCACGCGGGCACTGGCCCCACGGACCACCAGGACCTGGTCGTTGCGCAACCCCACGAATCCCGGATCGTCCGCATGCCATTCGAGGATCGTCCGGGCGGCATCGCCCAGCACGGCACCGGAGACATGGGGCACCACACGGTACGCCGTCAGTCCCAGGCCACGGGGATGGACATGGCCGGGAAGCGCCACGTTCTCGTCCATCGGGGCGATGTACCCGATGGTCCGGCATGCCACGACGGCACCTGCCGACTCCCCCACGTACGGCACCCCCCGCCCCACCATCGCGCGGATGGTGGGGACCACGCCACTGTCGCGCAGGCAGCGCATGAGATAGAAGGAGTTGCCGCCGCACACGTATATCGCGTCGCATGCTTCGAGTTCGTCACGCACCCGGTGCGCATGGCCGCCGACCAAGTCGATGACATGCACGTCGAACCCCGCCAGCTGCCAGCATTGGCGCATCAGCCTGGACACCACGCCGTAGCGGTCGGCATAGCTGGCTTGCGGCAGGAAGGCCAGGGCACGTCCCCGCATCGTCGGCATCATCGCACGCAGCAGGGGAACCGTCTGCAGACCCGAGGAGGCCAACAGGAGGGTGCGCCGGCCAGACAGCCCGGGACCATGCCCTGCCGTTCCCAGCTCCTGCCGCTCATCCATCCGTCATGCTCCTTGCGTCTGCAGAACACTGTAGCCATCGGCCAGCGGCGATGCCCGTCCCTGTTCGCCCACAGCGCGCTCACCGACTGCCGGATATATTGGGCAGTGCCGGCCAGCATGCCGCATTGCCACTTGAGAGGAAGAGCTATGGCCATGACCAGCCATGACCCGGAACAGAACAGGACCCCCGACGAGATCGTCGGGGACATCGTGCAGGAACGCGAGGAACAGCACCCGGACGGCCACGTCGACATGCCGCTGCGGCGCACCTTGGGGGTGCGTGCCCGCGCCATGGTCGCCGTCACCTTCTTCTCCATGTTCTTCGGGGCGGGCAACCTGATCTTCCCTCCGTTGGTTGGTGCGCTCGCCGGCAGCCACGCAGTTCCCGCCCTCATCGGCTTCATCGCCTCCGCAGTGGGACTCCCCATCCTTGGCGTGCTCGTCGTGGCACACGCCGGCGGCTTCAGCCAGCTTGCCGCACGCGTGGGGCCCGGGTTCGCAACGGGGCTGGGCGTGGCGATCATGCTCACCATCGGCCCCTTGTTCGCCATCCCCCGCACCGCATCGACCTCCTTTGAGATGGCGCTTGCGCCGTTCGCCACACCCGCATCGGCGCGGTGGATGCAGCTTGCCTATTCAGTCGTCTTCTTCCTCCTGGCCTTCCTCGTGGCACAGCATCCCGCCAGGCTCAGCGCGGTCCTGGGACGCGTCATGGGCCCGTTGCTGCTGGCCATGATCGGGGTGTTGCTGTGCGTCTGCCTGTTCCTCAGGCACCCCGCCTTCGGCATGCCCTCCGGCCCGTACGCGCACGGGCAGCTGCTCGCAGGATTCCTCGACGGCTACCAGACCATGGACCTGCTGTGCGCCCTCTATTTCGGCATCGTCATCTCGGCGAACGTCAGGCAGCTGGGCGTGGCCGACGAGGCCGGCAACCGCCGCGAGACCGGATTGGCGGGCGCCTGGACCGGCGTCATGCTGGTGGTGGTGTATGGGGCACTGGGATTCATCGGCATGGTCTCCGGCTCCCTCAGGCCCGTCGACGCGACGAGGGACACCGGCGCCACCGTGCTGACGAACCTCACCGACCACGCCTTCGGTTCCGCAGGCACCGTCTTCATCGGCGTCATCTTCGTCATCGCCTGCTTCAACGTGTGCTCCGGACTGATCTCCACCTGCAGCTCCTTCTTCCACGAGCGCTGGTCGCACATCGGCCGGCTGACCCTTGGCTACCGCACATGGAGCGTCATCTTCACCTTGGTCAGCCTGGTCATCGCCAACATCGGACTGAGCGCCATCATCGCCTTGGCGGTACCCGTGCTGTCGGCCCTCTACCCCATCGCGATCGTGCTCGTGGTGCTCTCCATCGTGCATGGACCGTTCTCGTCGCGCTTCCCCGCCGTGTATTTCTGGTCGGTGCTCCTGACCGGGATCGCCAGCATCGGCACCGGCATCGTCGAGCTGGCATCGCTGGCAGGCCTCCGGCTCGCATGGCTGGAACACGTGCTCGATCTGCTGCCGATGCAACGCCTTTCCCTGGGCTGGGTGTTGCCCGCCCTGGCAGGCGTTGCCATCGGCGTGCTGGTCGACGTCGCCAAGCGGCGCGGCTCACCGGCCCGCGGCCGGTGAGCCGGACAGGCGGCGGTCCAGTTCGGCGAGGAGGCCGCCGTAGCCTTCCTCGTCCATCCGTTCACGCGGGACAAAGCGCAGGGATGCCGAATTGATGCAGTAGCGCCTGCCTCCCAGGTCCCGCGGTCCGTCGTCGAAGACATGGCCCAAGTGGCTGTCCGACGCGGTGGAACGCACCTCGATGCGAGGGTGCAACGGCAGGCTGCGGTCCATGGTCTCACGCACGCCGTCCTCATGGATGGGGCGGCTGAACGCCGGCCAGCCGCATCCCGAATCGAACTTGTCCGTGGAATAGAACAGCGGCTCGCCGCTGACCCTGTCGACGTAGATGCCCGGTTCGAACAAGGCATCGTACTCGTTGCGGTATGGGGCCTCCGTGGCGGCTTCCTGCGTGACTGCATACTGTTCGGCAGTCAGTGCCCAGATGCGTTCGATGTACCGCTGGCGTTCGCGCACGTGCCGGATGGCATCCAGCGGAATGTGGCAATAGCCGTACGGATTGCGCAGCAGGTAGTTCTGGTGGTCGGGCTCCGCCAGGAAGAAATTGCGCAGGTCCTCGACCTCGACGGCAGGATGGCGTCCCATGCGCGAGGCCAGTTCACCGAGCGCCTGCACGTACACCGTCCGCTGCCCCTCGCAATCCTCGCCGGCCGGGTACAGGCCGCTGCGGTATTGCCGTCCCACGTCGTTGCCCTGGCGGTCGGCCGTGAAGGGATCGATTGCCTCGAGGAACAGCAGCGTCAGCGTACGCAGCGACACCCGCTCGGGATCGAAGGTGACGCGCACGGTCTCCACGGCATCGGTCGCGCCGGAGCACACCTGGCGGTAAGTGGGTTGCGGGATGCGTGACTGTGCGTAGCCGACTGCGGTGTCCAGGACGCCGTCCACCTCCTGCAGGTACCGTTCCAGGCCCCAGAAGCAGCCGCCGGCCATGTAGGCGACGGCCGTACGGTCGCTTGCGCTCATTCGACCTCCTCGTGCACGTACTTGTCCGGGTCGGAGTCGAAGACCTCGGCGCAGTGCGGGTTGCAGAAATAGACGGTGCGGCCGTGCCAGACACGGCTGTCCGCCGCGTGTTCGGGATCCACCACCATGCCGCAGATGGGGTCGATTTCCTCATGTACGTCGTTCATGTCCTGTCCTTTCGTCAGGGGCATCGCATCATGGCCTTCCGCCGACGGTGTCTCGGCGGCTTGCGTGAGCGGCGCCTCGTTCAGTGCCGATGATACGCGGGTGTGCCATGGGCGGCTGTGCTCTGGGGTGAACCCGCGCAGTCGGTTCGCGTTGAGGACCACCGACAGCGAGGAGAACGCCATGGCCGCCCCCGCGATCATCGGGGAGAGCAGGACATGGCCCAGCGGGTACAGCACACCGGCTGCAATGGGGATGCCCAGGCCGTTGTACCCCAGGGCGAAGGCGAGGTTGCCGCGGATGTTGCGCATGGTGGCATGCGCGATGTCGAGTGCGGTGGGCACCGCCATGACCGATCCGTGCATGAGGGTGACATCGGCGGATTCCATGGCGACGTCGGTGCCCGTGCCCATGGCCATGCCGACGTCTGCGCGCGCCAACGCGGGGGCGTCGTTGATGCCGTCGCCGACCATCGCCACCTGCAGGCCCTGTTCCTGGATGGCCGCGATGACCCGCTCCTTGGATTCGGGACGGACCTGCGCGATGACATGGTCGATGCCGACCTCGCGGGCGACCGTATGCGCGGTGGCCTCGTGGTCGCCGGTCAGCAGGACGACCTGGACGCCGTGCTCGTGCAGCTTCGCAATGGCCTGGCGCGCATCGGGCTTGACGGTGTCGGACACGGCAAGCAATGCGGCGCCCTCGCCGTCGATCGCCGCCAGGATGGGGGTCGCGCCGCGGGCCGTCTGTTCCCGGACGAAGGGTTCCGATTGCGCCGTGGCAGCCACCAGGGTACCGTTGCCGACCGTGACGTCGTGGCCATCCACCCGTGCGGTCACGCCCTGGCCTGCCAATGCCCGGAACGCGGTGGCATCGGGCAATGCGAGGCCCCGCCCAGCGGCTTCGTCCACGATTGCCTGCGCCAGGGGGTGTTCGGACCTGCGTTCCGCCGCCGCCACGAGGGCGAGCACCCGGTCGTCGAGGGGCGTGCCGTCCATGGCCACGGCGGCCACCAGCCGCGGTCTGCCTTGCGTGATGGTGCCGGTCTTGTCGAAGACCACCACCTGCACGTGGGCACTGCCTTCGAGCGCCTGGGCATTGCGGAACAGCACGCCGCACTGGGCCGCCTTGCCGGTGGCGATGGTGATGGAGAGGGGTGTGGCCAGGCCGAGCGCGCAGGGACATGCGATGACCAGGACGCATATGGCGCATACCAAACCCTGCAATCCCCTTGGCTGGACTCCTACCAGCCACCAGATAGCAAAGGTCCATACCGCGATGAGCACCACTGCCGGCACGAAGATGCCGGCCACCCGGTCGGCGATGCGCTGGATGGGGGCCTTGGAGGTCTGTGCAGTGCGCACCAGGGCGATGATGCGCGCCAGTACCGTGGCCGATCCCACGCGGGTGGCACGCATGCGGATGGAACCGGTGCCGTTGACCGTCGCCCCGGTCAACTGGTCCCCGACGGTCTTGCGCACGGGCATCGCCTCGCCGGTGACCATGGATTCATCCACGTTCGTCGATCCCTCGCACACCACGCCGTCAACGGGAATGCGCTCGCCGGGGCGCACCTCCAGGACATCGTCGACCGCCACCTGTCCGGTCGGGATGTCCCGCACCTTCCCCTGCCGCACGACATGTGCCGTGTCTGGCCGCAACCCGATCAACGCCCGGATGGCGGATCCCGTGCCTGCTCGCGCCTTGGTCTCCAACAGCTGCCCGAGGATCATGAGCGTGATGATGGTCCCGACCGCCTCGTAGTAGGGTTCACGCGAACCGGAGGGCAGCAGGTCGGGGCGGATGGTGACCACGAGGCTATAGCCGAAGGCGGCCATGGTGCCCAAGGTGACCAGCGAATTCATCTCGGGGGCGCGGTGCCAGATGGCGAGCCAGCCCGTGCGGTGCACCGGCCAGCCGCAGTAGCACATCACCGGCAGTGCCAGGATGCATTGGAGCCAGGGACTCATGGTCCACGCAGGCAGGTGCGCGTGCCACCACTGCCCCACGGGACCGATCATGGGACCCATTGCCACGATGAGCAAGGGGACGGTACAGACCAGTCCCACGATGAGGCGCCGAGTCAGCTCCCGCGCCTCATGGACACGCTCGGCGTCCTGTCGTTCCTGCCATGCGCGCATGTCCTCCTCGGCGCCCGGGGTGCCCGTGACCGGAACCGCCGCCCCTTCACCGCGGACCTCGAGGGACCCGTGCAGCATGTTCATGCCGCAGGCGAAGGGATAATCGCCGGCGGCGAGCGCAGGCAGCCGCACGGTGGTCGTCTCGAAGGCCGGCAAGGTCATGTCGAGGCCCAGGTCGCCGAACACGACGTGTGATGAGCATTCCCCGCTCTCCTGGCGGTCGAATTCCAGACGGATCGGCCGGCCGGCCTCGACCTGGACCTGTGCGGGCGCATAGCCGCCCTTGACGGCGATGTGCACGACCTGTTCGCCGTGGTCCTCCACCGCACGGGCGACGGGTCTCGGTGCGAAGGCATACCAGCATATCGCCGCGGTGAGCAGCAGGGTGACGACTATGACGATGACAGTGGACATGGCGATACGCGACTCCTTCCGGACGGCCATGGCGCAGGATGCGCGGCTTGGTCTTTCATCATGACATATCGGAATGCGATTGTGAAGGGACGGTCCCATCGTGGTTGCCGCAGGGCTGAACCACATGGCAGGCATCGGCGGGACAGCTATTGTGGCAATCGACAGCTCGGACCACGAAGGGAAGCATCATGACCACACTCATCACCGGAGCCACCGGCGGCCTCGGCCGCGAACTCGCCATGCTATGCGCGGCGCACAACGAGGACCTGCTGGTCACGGCACGCGACGCCGACCGCCTGACAGCCCTCAAGGCCGAGCTCGAGCGGGGATTCCACGTGCAGGTCATGGCCTGCACCATCGACCTGGGGCGGCCCGATGCCGCACAGGACCTGTACCGTTTCGCCCAGGAGAAGGGCCTGCAGGTCGACACGCTCATCAACAACGCCGGTTTCGGGCACTATGGCACGTTCCTGGACACGGACGAGGGAACGATTCAGACGATGATTGGCGTGAACATGACTGCCGTGGCGATGCTGTGCCGCTTGTTCGGACGGGACATGCGCGCGCACCACCGGGGCCGCATTCTCAATATCGCTTCCGTTGCGTCCGTCATGGCCGGCCCCTACATGGCCATGTACTATGCCACCAAGGCCTTCGTCAGTTCACTGGGCCAGGCGCTGGCGGTGGAAATGCGAGGCACCGGGGTGACGGTGACCACCGTGTGTCCGGGACCCATCGCCACCGGTTTCGAACAGGCTGCGCACATGGCGGGCAAGAACTTCTTCACCATGGCCAAGCCGTCCTCCCCCGAAACCGCGGCACGGTTCGCCTATGCGAGGATGCAGGCGGGCAAGGCCCTGGCGTACCAAGGGGCGATGGCCAGGATGGTGGCACAGGGTGTCCGGTTCGTGCCACGCATGGTGGCCGCGCGGCTGGCGGCCGACGCCAATGGCGGACGTCCCTAGGGCCGGGGCTGACAAAGGGCGAGGGGTCGCGCCGATATGAAACCGGCGGGGTTCGGTGCACCGTGACAGTCACGGTGCACCGAACCCCGCCGGTTTCATATCGGCGCGACCCCTCGCCGTTCAGCGTCCGCCGCGGCGGAACGGGGTCTGCTTGCGTTTGCCGTGTCCCTTGCGTCGCGGCTGCTGGCGCGCCTGCATGCGGCGTTCGTGGCGCTTGGCGTCCTCGCTGCGTTCGTCGCGCACGATTCGTTGCCCCTTGCGGTGGATGCGCTTTCCTGCCTGCCGCCGTGACGTGTCATGGCCGTGGGACGGATGGGCACCCTCGGTGCGTTTGCCTCGCTTCGGATCGTGTCCCCGACGCCGCTCGTCACGGGCGTCGCGCACGCTGTGCACGTCACCGAGGACGGACTCGGCGAACGCACGCTGTTCGGCAGTGGCTTCGCGACGCTGGCCCTGTTCCAGTTCCCGGCGCCGTTCCCGTTCCTGGGCGCGGGCACGGCGGCGCGCCTTGGCCGCTTGGGGGCTGCGCTTGGGACGGCGCTCCCCGTCGGTCCCCTGACGTGTGCCACGTCCATCCTTGCGCGTCCTGCCGCCACCGGCGGGCTTGCGGCGGCGTTGCAGCTCGGGCAAGGTCCAGCCGTGGACCGGCTCGGCTTGCTCGCCCACCAGTTCGAGGACCTGCGCGGAATCGGGACGTACTTCCAGGGGGGCGACGTGGATGCCGGCCTGCCGCAGCAGACCGTGCACCATGCGCTTCTGGTCGGGCAGCATGATCGTCACCACGTCTCCGGACTTGCCGGCGCGCGCGGTGCGCCCCGAACGGTGGGTGAAGGACTTGGCATCCTCAGGCGGGTCGACCTGGACGACCAGGTCCACGCCGCTGACGTCGATGCCGCGGGCTGCCACGTCGGTGGCGACCAGCACGTTCACGTCGCCGCCCTCGAAGGCCTGGAGGTTGCGGTCGCGCTGGTTCTGGTTGAGGTTGCCGTGCAGTTCCGCCGCCGGGATGCCGTGCTGGGTCAGGTCCTTGGCGAGCCGCTTGGCCTGGAACTTGGTGCGGGTGAACAGGATGCGGCGCCCCCTGCCGCTGGCGAGCGTGCGCACCAGCGCCGCCTTGTCGTTGCGCGAGACCTTGAAGACATGGTGGGTCATGAGGTCCACGGCGGAGGTCGCCTCGTCCACGCTGTGCACCTTGGGATGGTCCAGGAATTCCTCGACCACGGCATCCACGCCATGGTCGAGCGTGGCGGAGAACAGCATGTGCTGCGCATCCGCCTCCGTCTGCCCCAGCAGCCGGCGGATGGGCGGCAGGAATCCCATGTCCGCCATCTCGTCGGCTTCGTCGAGCACCACGATCTCCACGTCCGCCAGGGTGAGTGCATGCTGGTCGATGAGGTCCTCAAGCCGTCCCGGACACGCCACGACGATGTCGGCGCCGGCCTTGAGGTCGGCGACCTGGCGCCCGTATCGTACACCGCCGTAGACAGTGGTCGTGCGCAGTCCGTAGACGGCCGCAAGCGGTGCGAGCACGTCGTTGATCTGGTTGGCCAGCTCACGGGTGGGGGCCAGGATCAGGCCGCGCGGATGGGGCACCTCGTCCTTGCCGGGACGCGGTGCGTGTCCTTGCTCGCCCAGGCGGGCGACCATGGGCAGGCAGAAGGCAAGGGTCTTGCCGGAACCGGTACGTCCGCGCCCCAATACGTCGCGCCCGGCAAGGGAGTCGGGCAGCGTGTCCTGCTGGATGGGGAATGCAGTGCGCTTGCCGTCGTCGGCAAGCTGGTGCACCAACACCCCCGGCAGCCCCAGTTCGGCAAAGGTCTTGGTCGGCGCCGCGCCGGCAGTGTCCTGGGAATCATACGTCAAATCTGGCACAACGGCCTTTCGTTCATGGTAGGGGAAACAGAAAACAAGGGACCGCACGCGTGGCGCGGCCTCTCCACTGTAGTGGAAGGCCGCTACCATGCGTGCGGTCCCCGGACCCGGCTGTATTACTCGTCCTGCAGGTCGACGCTGGGCATGTCCACGAAGCCGCTGTCGTCGCCCGGCTTGAGGTCGGGCACCGGCTTCCTGGGAATGGTGCCGGTCAGGCGACCGACGGCCTTCAGGCCGTGGTAGAGCACCAGCACGACGATGGAACCGATGGCGATGCCGTTGAACTGCACGTCGGCGAGCGCGAACTGGAAGTCCGCGATGCCGATGATCATGACGACGGCCGCCGTCATGATGTTGAGCGGCTTGGAGAAGTCGACCTTGTTGTCCACCCAGATCTGCACGCCGATCATGCCGATCATGCCGTAGAGCAGGGTGGTGACGCCGCCGAGGACACCTGCGGGGATGGTGTTGATGATCTCGCCGAACTTCGGGCACAGGGACAGGATGAGCGCGAAGGCGGCGGCACACCAGTACGCTGCCGTCGAGTACACCTTGGTGGCGGCCATCACGCCGATGTTCTCGCCGTAGGTGGTGGTGCCGGAGCCGCCGCCGAAACCGGCCACGGTGGTTCCCAGGCCGTCCGAGATGAGCGCGGTGCCGATCTGGTTGTCGTAGTCATGGCCGGTCATCTGGGCCACGGACTTGACGTGGCCGACGTTCTCGGCGATGAGTACGAGCACCACGGGCAGGAACATGGGCAGTACGGAGAAGTCGACGGTGGGCAGGTGGAAGCGTGGGATGCCGATCCAGTCCGCGCTGGCCACGGGGCCGAAGTCCACCTGGCCACGGCAGCATGCGTAGGCGTATCCGATGAGCACGCCGAGCAGGATGTTGAGGCGGCCGAGCAGCCCCTTGAACAGCACGGCGCACAGCAGGACGGCCAGCAGGGTGACCAGGGCGGTGTCGGGCGCGGTCTGGAAATTCGTCCAAACGCTGGGCGCGAGGTTGAATCCGATGATCGCCACGATGGCACCATTGATGACGGGCGGCATGATCCTGTCGATCCACACGGCGCCAGCCCATTGGACCACGAAGCCGATCAACGCAAGCAGGATGCCGGTGCACATGATGCCGAAGCTGGCCGCACCGATGCCCTTGCCGGCGGAGGCGACCGCCGTGATCGGGGCGATGAACCCGAAGGACGAACCCAGGTAGGACGGCAGGATGTTCCTGTTGATCAGCAGGAACAGCGCAGTGGAGAACGCGGTGAAGAACAGCGTGGTGGATGGGTCGAAGTGGGTGAGGATCGGCACGAGGAAGGTGGCGCCGAACATCGCCACGACGTGCTGTGCGCCGATCTCGATGGTGCGTGGCCAGGTGAGGCGCTCGTTGGGCTCGACGACCTCTCCGGGCCCCAGCGTCTTGCCGTCACCGTGCAATTCCCAATGGAACAGTCCGGACATGGCTATATTGCTCATGAATCTGCCTCTCCTTGGCTTCTACTCTGTATCCGACCGATACGGCAGCGCGCACGGGGCGCACGATGCCTCGAACATTCTAATGCCCGGAAGGCAACGGAATGTTTCGGCATCCGCCATCATGGGACGAGGGGTGGCGTGCGAATCCGTCCGCACGCCACCCCTCGCCGGTCATGTCCCCTTTCGGGACAGGCAGTATCCGTCAGAAGAGCCACACCGCGATGCCGATGCACAGGGCCAGCAGCACGATGGAGGCCAGGAAGCTGGCCAGGAATGCGGGCATGCCGTTCCTGGCGATGGCCTTGAAGTCCACGTTGATGCCCAAGGCGGCCATGGCCATGCCCAGGAAGATGGTGGCAATGTCCACCAGGGTGGTCACCACGTCCTTCGACTGCCCCAAGAAGAGGGTGGTGACCACGGAAGCCGCGACGAATCCGAGCATGAACCAGGGGAAGGCGATCTTGCGCTTGCCGCCGGCCGGCGCCTCGGCGTGGAACCTGTCCCACCAGATGGCCACGACGATGGTGACCAGGATCAGCATGAGCACGCGCGAGAGCTTCATGATCGTCGCCATCTCGAGGGCAGTGGCGCCCAGGCCCTCGCCAGCCGCGATCGCGTGCGCGATCTCGTGCAGCGAGCCGCCGGCGACGATGCCCATCTGTTCCTGGCTCAGGCCCAGCAGCGGCAGGACCGCGATCTCCACCAGTGCGAAGATGGTGCCCATGATGGCGACGATGGCGACGGCGATGACCTCGTCATTCGATTTCTCCTCGGTACGGTCGGCCCCCACCTTGATGGACCCCGAGACACCCATGACCGCAGCCGCGCCGCAGGTGCCGGTGCCGCAAGCCACGAGGATGGCCAGGAGCGGGTCGACCTTGAGGAACCTGGCGACGGCATAGGTGAGGATGACGGTGACGGCGACGATGCCCAAGGCCAGGGGCAGGCATTTGGCCCCCGTCGTGAACAGCACCTGCAGGTTGAGCCTGAAGCCGAGCATGATGATGCCCAGCCGCAGCAGCTTGTTGGAGATCAGGCCTGCGGCGTCCTTTACCCCGGTCGCACGTTCCGGATCGTCCTTGACGTACCATGCGCGGATCGGGAACTGGATGATCATGCCGATGATCAGTGCGATGATGAGCGCGCCGAACAGGGAGAATCCGGGGAATTGCTTCAGCCAGACGCCCACGCATGCAGCGGCCAGCGTCAGCACCGCGATGAGCAGCATTTGCTTGGTGGCAATACGTTTGCCCCATGTCATACAGAAATCTTTCACATCTCCATTTAAGCCCCGCCGCCGACCTGCCCCGGGCGAACCCCTCCCTGAAGGAATCCTGTGGAATGCCTGGAATAACACCGTGGTTCCCGCCCTTCTGCCCTTGCCGGCTCATCGTTGAGCGTAAAGCAGCCATGCCATCCCGCCTCCTCGCGCAATATATAGACCATCCACATCGGTCGGGGATGTCCTGCGGATGTTCGCTGGAAGGCAGCTGACAGGATTGGCAGGCAACTCACAGGCGACCCGCCGCTTCCTCCCCGATTGGGTCCATATGATGGAACCAACAGCCACAGAAAGGCAAACATCATGAACGACACTATGAACGACATGACCGCATCGGAAGACATGAACAACGGCGTCATCAACGCCGGTGCGACCGACGGGGCCTCCAGCGACGGCGACCTCGACTTCCAGGGTGAGCAGGAGCTCGCCAACGGAACCGACGACAAGAAGTCCTGCGGCTGCGGCTGCAAGAAGGACGAGCTGGCCAACGACTTCCCGAAGTCCCAGGAACCCAGCGGTGACGGCAGCGGCGTCAAGGCCGGCGGCGAGCAGGCCGAGTAATCGGCCGACTGGCCGGGACTCCGATCCCGCAGGCCCTTGACCGACGCCCGTGTACAACTATAGTTGGTCGCCACGGGCGTTGTCATGCCTGCACGCCTGACCCTACACCCAGGAACCGAAGGAGTCTTACCCATGAGCGACCACACCACCGAGCAGACCATGCAAGTCATCGACGACCTGGCGACCATGGTGGGCGTCCAGCAGGAATCCACCGTATCCCGCACCGTCCTGCGCACCGAAGGCGGCAACGTGGTCCTCTTCGGTTTCGATGCCGGCCAGGAGTTGAGCGAACATACTGCTGCAATGCCCGTGTTCGTCCAGGTGCTCTCCGGGCGCCTCCTCGTCACCGGCGGCGATGACGAGACCGAGCTTGTCCCCGGTGGCTTCGTCTACTTCCCCACACGCCTGCCGCACGCCATCAAGGCACTGGAACCGAGCGTCATGATGCTCACCATGGTCACGGCCGCCCGCGCCGACGACGCCATCGACCGCTGAAAGGGGAAGCCATGACCGACACGATTGCCACCAACCCGTATCCCCTCATCCGCCATGGCGATGATCCGCACGGCGACATCGCCGCCATCGCCCGGTACTGGACTCCGGTCGACGACGGCCTCGACCGGGTGGACGACGAACGCGCCCGGACGATACGTGACTACCGGCTGGGCGTCGCATCCTTCGACTTCCCGCGGACCGACTACTGGCACGACCCTGCAGGCGTGGATGCCATCACGGACCTGGCCTACCTGCCCGACGCAGGATACGGGCCCGGGCAGGTGCGCGGACACCTGCTCGACCTCTATCTGCCGCATGACGCAATCCTCCGCGGAGGAGCCACCATGCCTGTGTTCATCGACATCCACGGGGGCGGCTTCGCCTACGGCGCCAAGGAACTCAACCGCAACTTCTGCACCCATCTGGCGGCATCGGGTCTTGCGGTCTTCTCCATCAACTACCGCCTGGCCCCCGAGACCGACCTGTCGGGACAGCTCGCAGACGTACAGGCCGCGCTGGCGTGGATCGACGCGCACCTGGGGGACTGGCCGGTCAGCCGCACCAACATCTTCCTTACCGGAGACTCCGCCGGCGGCGCGTTGGCGTGGCTTACCGCACTCGCCGAAGCCGACACCGACGCTGCGGCGGCCTTTGGACTCCAGCGCGTTTCCGGACTGCCGTTCAAGGGCATGGCCCTCATCAGCCCGGCGGTGAACTTCTCGCGGAAAACGACTCCATGCGCACCCTCCGGCCGTGAGGGCATCGTCGCGACACTGGGCGGGGGTTTCTTGCCGGCCGTTCCCGAAGCCGACAGGTTCCTGTCGCCAGCCACCGCTCTCGCGCACCTCCATGACGTCGTACCGGTGTTCCTGTCGACCAGCAGCGACGATTTCATCGAATCCCAGTCGCTGCAACTGGCCACGGCACTGTCCTCCAAGGGCGCCGACTTCGAACTCGACGACGTCAAGGTGGCACCGACGAGCACCCTGGGCCACGTGTTCCCGGTATGCCTCACCTGGCTGGAGGAAAGCCGGCGGGTCCTGCAGCTGATTCACGACTTCGCGATGGCGAGGTGCCGATGAGTCGCCGGGCCGCCGGTCGGCCTCAGTCCCGCCGTTCCCAGTCGGACAGGTCAAGACGCATCTCGACGTGCTCGATGCCGTCGTCCATGAATGGTTCGGAGGTCACCCAGAAACCTTCCCGCCCGTAGAAGCCGGCGGCGTACCGCTGGGCCTCGATCCACACCTGCGTCGCCTGCGGGTCGAGGCGGACCGCCAAGGCGACCGCCTCGTGCAGCATGACGGCACCGAGTCCCGTGCCGCGCTCGACGGTAAGCACGCGACCGATCACCATGGTCCCCGGCTCGTCCTGCTTGGGAAACACACGGCAGTATGCCGCCACGGGATGCTGCTGCGTCCCGTACCACAGATGCATGGCGGCGCGGTCCTTGCCGTCGATGTCAGGATATGCGCACTTCTGCTCCACGACGAAGACGTCCTGCCGGGCTTTGAGGATGGCATAGAGTTCGTCCGCGGTCAGTTCGTCGAAGGTCTTGGCAATGGGCTGCATGGTCGGCCATGGTAGACAGTGAAGTGGACCTTCAGCATGCCGTCCTGCAGGTGCAGTGTGCGCAACAAAGAATCACGACGCAGCCGGAAAGGCAACATGGCGGCTTGCCCCGGCCATGACGCCATGGTCCCGGCTACTTGCTGACGTTGAACTTGAACTTGTCTAGGTCTTGCAAACCGGCGTAATGTCAACGTTTTTCGAGTGCCCTGAACGGGGTGCGCACCCTAAGTGCACTCTATTTTTCGTATCCCGCCAGTGTACGGCATCCGTTCCCGGCACGCAAAAAAAACGCCCCGCCCCATGAAAATTGAACCCCGCATAGGCGAGTTCAATTTCACGGGGCGGGGCGCAGTGGCTACTGGAGTCCTTCGCGGACGGGATTGTAGGCGACGCCGAAACCGCCGGCGAGCATGGCCGCCGCCGTGGCCACGTAGCTGCCGATCGCGGCGTCACCGAAGATCGTGAAGCCCAGGCCGACGATGCCGGCGACCAGACACACCACGTAGATGACGGTTCTCACGGTGGAATTGAACACCGGCCGGTACGGTTCGATCGTCAGGTTGTCGGGCAGTGGCTGGTCGGAGTCGTCCACGGTCTGGATGATGTGGTCGAGTGCTTCCTGGCTCATTGGTGCTCCTTGGTGCTCCTTGGTTAGTACTTGATGATCTGGCCGGGGTAGATCAGGTTCGGGTTGGCAATGTTGTTCTTGGCCACCAACGCGTTGACCGTGGTGCCCAGTCGCGCTGCGATGGCTGTCAGGTTGTCGCCGCTCTTGACGGTGTACGTGCGCGCCGTGGCCGTGGAGACGCCCATCTGCTTGTTGACCTGCGCCTGCACGGCAGCAGCGTCGTATCCGGCGGCCTTGAGACGGTTGACGCGGTCCTGCCCGTTGCCCCACTTGCCGGCGATGACCTCCCTGGCGACCTCGGCGACGCTCTTCTTCGCCGGGCTCGCGGCGGCCGGCTTCGATGCAGCCGCCGGCTTGGAGGTCGCAGCAGTGGGGTTTGCGTACTTCTTCCAGGCCGGCGCATCCATGTACGCAATGTTCAGGTCGAGATCCCCCGCATAGCCGTTGAGGCGTCCGGCAGCGGAGTACTGGCGGATCGCGCACGCATAGGCGCCTTCGTTCCACGGGTGCGGCTGGTATCCGGTCTTGTCGTAGTTGGCGTACTGGGCGATCCACAGGCCGCAGTTCTGCCGGTCCGCGACGGCCTTCATCTGCGCGTAGCGGGACTGCATGCCGTAGATGATCGGGTTGACGCCGGTCAGGCGCTTGACTTCCTTGACCAGGTTCTCCAGGTAGGTTTCGTTGCCCCACTGCGCGTTCTGTTCGGCTTCCCAGTCGATCGCGAGGATCGCGTCGCCGACCCAGTTCCTGATGGAGTCCACGAAGTGCTTCGCCTCGGCCGCGTAGCCGCCGGATCCGTCCACGTAATGGTACAGGCCACGCAACCGACCCGCCGCCTTGGCCTGCTCGTACTGGCGTACGCAGTCCGGGCTCACGTAGCTGTTGCCCTGCGTGGCCTTCATGATGACGAAGTCCGCGGGCACGACGGCCAGGTTGATGCCGTTCTGCCAGTTCGACACGTCGATGCCGTTGAGGGTCATGATGGTTCCTTCCTGATAAGGCAGTGCCCCGACCTGTCGGCCGGGGCACTGCATGGTTTATTTGGCTGGGTCGGGCGGATAGTTGCGCATGCCGCGCAGATCGTTGATGATGCGCGTGCCCGCACCGTTGCCGCCCAGTTCGGCGTACGCGACGTACACTTCCTCGGCTTCCTCCAACTCGTCAAGGTCGATCCATCCGCGCCGTACCGCATCCCGGTGCAGATCCTTGAGGATCCGCAGCCCGGAGTGCCTGGAGAGCACGTTGCGTGCCTTGACCTTGGGATCCTCCTCGAGGTCGCGTCGTCGCCGCCATGATTCGATGAGGTGTTGGGTGATGGCGGTCAGGGCGCCGCCGAGCACGCCGGAGCCGCACATGGCGAGGACGATCTCGACCCAGATGTTCATGCGCGGCTCCCTCCTTACGCGGGCAACGTCGAATAGTCGAAGTAGTCCAATCCCATGAGCTGCAGCTGATTCCAGTCGTCCTTGGTGCACACGATCAGGTCGCGCACGCCGATGGTGGCGCCGGCCGTGCGGGAGCGCACGCACCAGCTGAGCGTGCAGGCGGACGGCACCGTGAACTCGACGGTCAGCAGCCGCTCCCCCGCAGCATCGGACGTGGCGGCCGGCTTGGTCGAGAGCACCATGGCGCCGTCCCTGACGGGCACGAGCACCGCCTGCGCCTGCGTGGTCGCTTCGGACTTGACCTTGACCGCGAACACGAGGTCGCCGGCGGGCACGGCGATGCCGTCCTGCCAGCCGGCCAGGTCGGACGTGTCCACGTTCGCACCCTGGTAGACACGTGACAGGGCACTGTCCGTCGAGGCGAACATGTTCAGCCAGCCGTTGCTGTCGCGGCGCGTGGTGCAGTTCATCGTTTCGGTGGCGTCGGTGGCCAGACGGGGGTCCGGCGCCCAATTCGTGAGCGTGGTTTGCATAGTGGTCTCCTTCTAGATCAGTTCGGCCGTGAACATGTAGCTCATGACGCTGGGCGACGCGTCCGGTCCGCCCGTGGAGCACGTCACCCAGTTGCACTTGTCGCAGGTGGCCCATTTGAGGGTCATGGCACTGGGCGAGGCGTCCTTTCCGCCGGTGGCGCGCGTATGCCAGTCGGACAGGCCCCAGAACGGCTCCCATGCGACGGTGGGACCGGCGGAGAGCTTGTATGGCTGCCCGTTCATGTAGGCGCCGGCCATCTGCCGGCCGGCCAATACGGCACCCATGTCACGCCTCCTTGTCGGCCGAGGCGACGTCGTCCGTGTCGTCGTCGGCCGTGGATTCCAGGGTGGTGCCGCCGACGGCCACCACCGTGTCGGGCAGCAGTGTGGCCGAACCGCCGGACACGGCCGTGCCCGCCGACGACAGCACCGGGCCCACGCTCGACACGCTCGTGGCAGTGGTCGTGTCGGACGGATACACGACCAGCACATGCGGATACTTCGCAGACAACGCGGCCGCGGCCTGGGCGCTGGACGCGACCATGACCTGGAGGACCTGCCCGTTCTGCATGCTCACCGGCACACCACTGGCCGGGTTGACGTCCGGCAGGTCCGTGTAGTTGATCGTTTCCTCGGACGCGGGGATCTGCACGTAGCGGGTGTATTCCTGCGCCGTGCCGGGCAGTTCGGTGACCGCCCAGACCTGTGCCGAGGACATTTTCGGCAGGGACACGTCCGTGACTCCGTCCGAGTCCAGGGACTGCTCGAAATACTCGGGCACGATCATCGTGGTGCCGGTCTTGATACGGGATACGGGCTGGAGCCGTACCTTCCCTTCCACGGGGACGGCACCGGAAGATTCGACCTTCTTGAGGACGATATGGATCTTTGGCATGGTGGGGGTTCCTTTCTACTGGGTGAGGATGGCTATGGCGGTGGTCAGGTGGCCGACGGTGAGCAGAAGGACACGGTCACCGCTTTTGGCTGCCGCGCAGTTGGTGGTGTAGGGCACGCTCATGGCGGCCTCCTGCAAGATGACGGGCAGGACGTTGTCGGCGGGAGGCCCGGCGCAGGTCGCCCAGTCGAAGCCGGGCACGTCGGGTGGTGCCAGGCTGTTGGCCAGGGTTTGTGCGAGGGTCTGTCCGGCGTCTCGGGCCCGGTACGCGTCCTGGTTCATGCTCATGTGGTTCCTCCTCTCTGGAAGCTCCTGGCTTCGCATTCGACGGGCAGTCCCGCCTCGAGTCTGATTTTCTGGGTGCGGATTGCGAAGTCCCCTTCGATGCCGCCGCTTGGGTAGTCGAGGTGGATGACGTCGCCGACGTTGATGGGCGCGTAGATGTGGGTGAGGGTGACGCGGTGGATGACGGCCTGTGCGGTGGCGAGCAGTTCCTTGGCTTTTTGGTTGGCCATGGTCTTGAGCTGCGCGTCGGTCTTGCCGTCGGGTACGTCCGTGTACGTGTACGTCTTGGAGATGACACGGCCACGGGTGGGGATGCTGAACTCGCCAGCGGTTTCGTCGCGTGCGATGCCGATGATTTCCTTGGCTTGCGTGGCGTAGATGACGCGCACCTGGTTGGCGGTGTCGAACCAGTCACGTTCGTCGGTCATGCTTCGCAGGAACCGGGCGCCCTCCCCTTGCACGAACTCCCAGGAGGGGGCACGCTGTGCGGGGTCCCGGTATGGGGTGAGCAGGACACGGCCCCACGGGTCGGTCGCCGCGGCGGACCATCCGGCCAGGTCCAACAGTGCGTTGATCGCGTCAAGCTTGCTCTTGTCCTTCGTGTCGCCGGCGCCGAAGGTCCAGGCGGCTCCCATCCGGTAGGCGCACGCGTCGTGCGCGGCGACGGTCAGGCCCGCCTCGCGGATGGTCTTGTCGATCCAGTCCATCGGGTTGGCGCCCTTGGCGATGCTGACCGGCCCGGTGAACTGGTCGTCGTCCAATTCCCGCAGACGCCCATACAAGGTCAAGGGAATGTTCACGTCCGCCCCGCCGGTGACCTGCCGTTTGGGGCCATCCGCGAGGAACGTGCCCAGGGGGATGCTTTCCCCGGTGCCGTCACTGTAGGCCAGGTCGGCCCAGATGCGCAGCAGGTCGGCGCCCAGGTCGGTGTCGCCGACCAGTTCGAGCGTGGCCTGTTCGCCGACGGTGGTGTCCTGGTTGCGACTGATCGACCCGCCCGACACGACCGTGGCCAGTTGGCCGGTTTCCTGGCCGCTGGCCCGGTCGACGCGCATGACACGCAGTCGCATGTCGAACGGCATCCTATGATGCGTCAGATCCATCCGCACCCTCCTCGTCCGTTCCGTCCGGCGCGTCGTCCTCGTCGAGCCACCACATATGTGGATCCTGCCAGACGAGTTCGTCGCAGTCCGCGTCGAAGTCGACCATCTGCCCGTCAGCCGAAAGCGACTGGCTCATGGAGACGCGCACATACATGACGGGGCCGCCCAGCAGGCGCAGCCAGCCCTGCGCATACGTGCGCGCCAGGCCGCGGATACGCCGGTACAGGGTCGCATCCCACAGGTAGCTTGAGGTGACGCTGACCGTGTTGTCCAGGTCGCCCGAACCGTAGGAGACGGGCAGCCCCGTGTCGTCCGCGAAATGGTATTCGCTGGTGTCCAGCTGTGGTTTCTCGGACACCTTCCATGCGCCGCCCACGACCACGCACTCATCGGCGTCCGGTCCGAAGTTCAAGACTGGCCCGTCGGCGTCGATGAACATGCCCGTGTTCGCTTCGGCGATGGCACCGGAATCGGCGTGCGCGACGACACGGTACGCGTAGTCGACATGCAGGGGCGGCAGCCGGTCGGTGATCATCTCACCCTCTGCCAGGTGCGGCGCCACCAGGGTGGACGATCCCTGCACGTCGCGGTACACGCTGAGGTATTCCGTGGCGGGCTTGCCGTCCTCGGTGCCGGCGTGCACGGTGACGGTCACCCCGTACCCGGCGTCCAGGTCGCATTGCGCGGATGGCACGGCCGGCGGGTCATAGTCGACCGTGACCAGTTGCGTGGCCGTGGTCTGCAACGAGGATCCCGACAGGACCGTGATGGAGACGAGCAGCTGCGCCCCCTGGGATGGTGTGTACTGGTCGGCGCGGATCGTGGCATGGCGTACGCTCGTGCCGGGTTGCACCATGAACACGGGCGGTCCGTCACCATCCGTGATTGTCAGCGTCTGCCGGGCGATGCCATCCCCGTCAGACACGCTCCACTCCACCTCGATAGGCAGGCCGCGCACCACATTGTCGCCGTTGATGGGGTTGAGGGTGACCATGGGCGGGTTCGCGCACCGCCACGAGTGCACGCTGCTCCACGCACCCCACTCGGCGTCCACGCCCTTGGTGCGCACACGCACCGTGTACTCGCCCGGCGTCGGGCAGGAGCATTGCACACTGGTCGCGGTTCCGGATATGTCGATGGTTTCGTTGCCGCCGCCGATGGGCTTGGTGACCTCCACCTGCGCAGCCGACTGGGCGGACCCGTCCGGATGGCTCGGCTTCCATTCGATCGTGGCCACCTGGCCGATGGGCAGCACACCCATGGGTGCGAGGATCGTGGGCGCGGCCGGCGGCTGCATCGTGGCGACCGTGTTCGACTGCTTCCAGGCGGATACGAGTTCACCCTTGGTGGTGTCGTTGCCGTAGACGGGACGGCTGACGATGACGTCGTAGGCGACCGTGGCGGCGGGCGCCGCACTGTCCGTGTATGTCGCCTTCCCGGAGACCGGGGTCTCCCATTTCAGGTGGGTGCGGGTGCCGTCCACGACGCGGTCGATGCGCACCATGTATGCGAAGGTGTTCGACGCGTCCACGCTCACCTTCACGCTCGTCGCACTCGTCTTCGCCGCCGTGACGGTCTTGGGGGCGGCGGGCGTGGTGTAGATGAACGCGGAGTCCACGTGCGTGGACTCGCCTGCCGGGTTCGTCGCGTACACGGTGAACTGGTAGCATGCGTTCGCTTTCAGGCCGGTGAACCGGTAGCTGGTCGCATCCCAGTTGAGCGTCGCCTTACGAGACCACGCACCCCAGGCGCCACCGCCGACACGTTGCCGCATCCACACCTGCAAGCCGTGCCATGGTTTCCTGGCGGCATTGTCCCACGCAGCCTGCCACGTGCACAATACGGCGGAGTCGCTTTCTCGCTTGTAGGACACGTTCCTGGGCGCGTTTGGCTTCAAATAGGCGACGCCGGCGACAGAGACCGCGCAGGACGCGGACGACGAACCGGAATTGAAGGAGCTTTGCGTGATCGTCGCCGAACAGGTGATGTTGCGCGCATTGTCGCCCTTGGAGACGGTCACGTCCTTACGGCAGATGACCGTCTCCCCGTTCTGGGTGATGTTCACGCTGCCCGTGGCGGACGCGGACTGCCCGTTGCACGTGACCTTGCCCTGCACGCCGTTGATCTGGAAGTACCAGCCGTTGACCGCCTGGAAGCGTGCTTCCACGCGGATGGTCGCGGTCGTGTCGGTCTGGGAAAGCACCCATGCGGATATGTGGCAGCGCCACGAGTTCGCGATGATGCTGCCGTACCCGTCAGCCATCATGTCCTCGCTTTCAGGCTCACGCCGCACGCGGCCACCAGCTCGTCCAGCAGAGTGGCCAGGCGACGGTCCGCGTCCAGGCGTTCACCGTTGATCTCGATCGTGTAGTTGACGGTCTTGCCCGCCGGGTACGCGTCCACGGGGCTGATGCCATCCCATGGGACGCTCAGGCGCAGGTTCGCGACTGCCTCGTCCAACTGGGCTTGCAGGTCGAAGCCGACACCGTACTTGCCGGTGTTGGCACTGTTGGCGCTCTGGTAGAGGCGGCCCATGGCCCGGTCCATGGTCTTGACGGCACCGTCGGTTTCATCCTCGATGCCCTGCGCCATGGCCTGCATGATGGACCGGCCCGAGTACAGCGTCCACCCGTGACCGGAGAACGGGCCTTCCTTCGCCGGGGAGAACGGCAGCAGGTTACGAAGCGACTGCAATCCGTCGGACAGCATGCCCTTCACATGGTTGAACGCGCTGGAGATGCCTTCGCCCAGACCGTTGATGATGGAACGGCCCGAGTCGACGAGCCACTGGCCTGCACCCGAGAAGAACCCGGTGATCCTGTCCTTGATGCCGCGAACGGAGTCCATCACGTTGTTGATGCCCGTAGACACGCCGGACTTGATGCCTTCCCAGACGTTGCCCATCTTGGTTTTCATGGACTCCCATCCCGAACTCCAGTTGGACTTGATGTTGCCCAACCCGTTGGAGATATTCGTCTTGGCGTTGTTGATGCCGTTCGAACAGTTGGTTTTGATGGTGTTCCACGCGTTGCCGCACTTCGACTTGGTGTCTTCCCAGCCGCTCGACCAGTCGGACTTGAGCTTGCTCATGCCGTCGGACACGTTGGTCTTCGTCTCTTCCCACTTGCTGGCCACGCCGGACTTGATGCTGTCCCATGTGTCCGAACACTTGGATTTGACGTTCTCCCATCCTTCGGACCATCCGGTCTTGATCTCCTCGAACTTGGAGCCGATGCCGTCCTTGACCTCGTTGAACTTGTCGGACACGGTGGTCTTGATGTTCTCCCAGATCTCACCGGCCTTGTCCTTGATGCCGTTCCATATGTTGTTCCACACCTCGCCAAGGGCGTCCTTCGCGGCTTCCAGTCCTTCACCGACCGCGTCGAGGAGGTCATGGCCGAGCTGTCCCCAGTCGGTTTCCGCGAATCCCTCGCACAGGGCGTTGAAGATATCGGGGATCGCCTTGAGCAGTTCGGGGATGGCCTTGATGAGGCCTTCCGCGAGCGCGATCATCAGGTAGACGGCTGCTTCGATGATCATGGGTAGGTTGTCGATGATGCCTTCCACGATTGCTTCGAGGATCTTCGGCAACGCCTTGGCGATTTCCGGCAGTGCCTTGACGAGTCCGTCGATGAGTGCGAGGAGCAGGTCGACGCCGGCGTCGATGATGGCGGGCAGGTTCTCGGTGATGCCGCCGACCAGGGCGTCGATGATTTCCGGCAAGGCTTCGACCAGGGCGGGGATGGCTTGGATGAGGCCGTCGACCAGGGCGTTGAGGATATCGACGCCTGATTCGATGATGTCGGGCAGGCTGGTGGTGATCGCGGTGACCAGGGAGTCGATGATTTCCGGCAGGGCGGCCACGAGGACGGGGATCGAGTTGACGAGGCCTTCCACGAGTCCTTGCAGCAGTTGCATGCCTGCGTCGATGAGCAGGGGCAGCTGGTCGATGAGGGAGGTCACCAGGGTTGTGATGGCGTTCACTGCGGCGGGGATGAGTTGGGGCAGGGCGGCGGCCAGTCCGGTGACGAGCGTGTTGATGGCCTGTCCGGCCATGGTGGCCAAGGAGGGCAGCATGGCGGTGATGCCGTTGAGGATGGCGAGGATGATGTCGCTGCCGGATTGCATGAGCCCGGGCAGGCTGTTGGTGATCCATTCCATGGCCTTGCCGATGGCGTCGGTGAGTTTGGCGACCAGGTTGGATGCCATTTCCGCCGCTTTGCCGCCGGTGGCTTCGTTGATCATGCCGATGCCGGCGACGAGGGCTGCGGCGATGGCACCGATGCCGACGAATTTCATGAAGTTGCCGGGGCTGAAGAAGCTGGTGAGCATGCCGCCGACCTTGTCGAGGCCGCCCTTGAGCTTGGGGCCGACCATGTCGCCGATACCGCCGAAGATTTCCCCGACGGGTGCGAGCGCACCCTTGACCTTGCCGCCAAGCGATGACATGGAAGACGTGATTTTCCCACCTAGGGCGCCGAGGCTGCCGGCGATCTTGCCGCCCAGGTCCTTGACCGAGGTCACGACTGGGTTGTTCTCGAAGGAGAATGCGAGTCCGGCCATTTTCTCCGTGATCGCGCCCTTGACCTTGGCGGCGCCGGTACCGATGCCGGTCTTCATGGCATCGAATACCTTGCCGACCTTGGAACCGAGTTTCGTGTCGGCAAGCTTGTCGAAACCGTTCTTGAAGTGGTCTCCAATGCCGGATAGCCCGTTCTTGATGCGTTCCGCCGCCGATGTGAACGTGTCGCTGTCCACGAGCAGCATTTCGCGGATGTCCTTGTCGAACAGTCCCTTGAATCGGGTGATTATGCCGCGGCCGGACTCCAGATGTTCGGAGATCTTGCCGGGCAGTGCCTTGAACGCGTCACCGGCCTTGGCCACCGCACTGTCGGCGCCGTCGGCGAACTGGTTGACCGCATCCAGGAGCGGGTTGATGTTGCCGCCGACCGCGGCGAGGGTGGCGAAGCCGCCGGCGAGCAGCCCGAGTTGTCGGCCGAGGTCCTGGATGGTGATCTCGCCCGACTCGAGCTTCTTGGAGAACTCATCAATATGGATGCCGGCCTTGTCGACGACATCACCGAACACGGTTTCGAACTGCTTCTGCAACGGTTTGAACGCGCCGGCGAGCTGGTCCACGACGGGAATCAGCTGGTTGGCGAGCTTGGTGGCACCCTTGATCAGCGGCGTGCCGAAGCCCTCGCCCACACGGGACAGGGCGGCCTTGATGTTGGCCATGGCGCCGTCGAAGGATTCGCCGGCGCGTTGCGCGGCACCACCGAAATGCTCCTGCATCGCGGCGGAGAAATCCTCGAAGCTCACCTTGCCGTCGGACACCATCTCGCGCGCCTCGTCGGCGGTGATGCCGTAATGCTTGGCCAAATCCTGCAGGACGGGGATGCCGGCTTCCATGAGCTGGTTCATCTCGTCGCCCTGCAAGTGCCCGGTGGCGGCGACCTTGGAGAAGATGGTGCCCATGTCGGTGAACTCGACGCCGGCGACCTGCGCCGCATCCCCCACCAGGGTCAGCGCGTTCTCCAATTCCTTGCCCTGCTTGACGCCGGAAGCGACCAGTTGGGCCGCCACGCTTGCGGCGTCACCCAGGCCGAACGCGGTGCCCTTGACGGACGCCAACGCGTCGGACATGATGCCGTCGATGCTCTTGGTGTCATGGCCCAACGCCTTGAGCTTGGTCTGGGCGCGTTCGATGTTCAGGGCACGGTCGAAGCCGCCCTTGGCTGCCAGTCCGACGACCGCGCCGCCGATGGCGCTGGTGGCGGCCACACCGATCTTGCCGATCTTGCCGAAGGTGCCGCCGAGCCGCTGCAGGAGGGTCTTGCTGCTCTTCGCGCTGCCCGTGGTGGTGGCGGTGTCGATGGAGCCTTCGATGGCCTTGCCCAGCCCCTTGGTGGAGGGCTGGATGATGATGTATCCGGTGCCGAGTTCCTGCGCCATCGAAGTATCCTCCCTGTTCGGTTATGCGTCTTGGATGCCGAGTCGTTCCTTGAGCCGGTTGCGTAGCTCATGGTTCGTGGCGTGGCGTGGTTCGCCGTCCCATGGCATGGGCTGCTGCCAGGGCGGTTCGCTGCGGCGCGTACTGGTTTGCGACAGTGCGTGCAAGGTGCGGTCGGAGCCGTCCGGGATCCACGCCCAGTCGGCGAGGACGGCGAACATGTGACCAGCATGGTCCTTGAGGGTTTCCTTGCACATGGCCCACGCTTCATGAAGGGGCGTGACGGTCAGGTCGAGGCGTTCATGCCACACCTTGAGCCAGTCGGCCTGCACGGCCCAGTAGTGCTCCTGGATGAGCCAGACAAGGGTCAGGCTTTTGGGTCCAGTTCCGTGGTGGCGGTCGCCCACGCGTCGAAGATGAGGCCCAGGTCACGGACCTTGTCGCCGCTCTTGCGGTCGAGTTCGCGCGCGAACTTGGGGTACTGCTTGGTGAGGAATGCGAGGATGGTCGCCATGAACGCCATCTTCTGTTCGTTGTCGAGGTTGTCCCAGCCCTGGCTGGCGGCGCCCATGCCGGCGATGATCAGTTCGATGGGCAGCTGGGTGGAGTCGTCCAGGCGGGGCAGGTCCATTTTCACGTCGCCGTACTGGATGCGGATGGGCCGCTGGTCGGCGTCCGGGGTGCGCGGAGTGGGGGTCAGGTTGATGGTGTCGCTCATCGGTGTCCTTCATGAACAGGGCCCCGCACCAGGTGTGCGGTGCAGGGCCGGTGGTGGTTTGGGATGGTAAGGGTCAGGCGCCCTGGGCGAAGCCCCACGCCTTGAAGAAGTATTTGTCCTTCGGGGCGTCGCGGAACAGTCGCAGGGTCATGCCGTAGCTCATCAGCTCGCTGATCTTCCACACGACGTCCTCGCGTTCGCCGACCTTCGCCTTGGGCACGTGCAGGACGATGAGGTTGCCGTCCTGGGTGAGCCCTGCGATGACGTACTGGGCGGCCTTGTTGCATTCCGCCTTGTCGATGGTGATCGCGCCGGTGGCGTCCACGGTGGTGTCGAAGTAGGTTTCGATGACTTCCTTCTTGGATTCCAGGCCGCTGAACTGCACGGTCCAGTAGCCTCCGGAATTCCAGGAGACGACGGTGTCGCCGTTGTGGGCGGAAAAATCGTTCGAATCGCCTGCTTCTGGGTGGATGGTGATGCCGTCCTCGGAAAAGTAGCCGAGGGGCTGCTTGCCGGATGCGGGCTGCCACTGGCCGTTCAACGTGCCGACGGATTCGCCGACCTCGTATTTGAAGATCGCGGCTTCCTTGATGAGTTTGACGAGTTCCGCATTGTTGCCGTCGGAGACGAATTCGATGCCGCCCGACGCCATAAGCTGTGCTTCAAGCTTATCCATGGTGTTCCTTTCGGTTGTTATTTCATGGCGACGGTGAGCATCACCGCGCCGTACACGTAGTCGACATCCGACTGGGTGTCGTGGGTGGTCATGGGGCCCGCCTGCAAATCCGCGTCGACCAGCGGCGTCTCGTGGCGGCGGGCGAGCAGGGCGCGCACCAGGGCGCGCCACATGCGATCCGCGTCCGCATGGTCGAGGATGCCCGCCGTGGACGAGTACGCGGACACGGTCAACGTCCAGTACTGGGAGACCGGGGTGACGGGCGCGCCCGCCGACAGGGTGAGGAACAGTTTGCGGCTTCCCGCGGGCATGTCGAAGCCGACGGGCACTCCGGGCACCGCATCCTGGGCGATGGCGAACAGCATGGCGGACGGGTCCTGTCCGAGCAGTCCGAGGCCGGCCATCAGACACGCACCTTGGCGAGCATGTCGGCCATCAGGCCGCGGTGCGCGTCTTCCACCGCCATGGGGATGGTGGCGACCACGTTGCCGCGGTCACCATCCTCGTTGCGGTACACCTTGATAGCCGGATGCACCTGCGCCATGCCCTCCACCTGGGCCTGCACGTCGTCCAACAGTTGCGTGTTGTGCAGCAGCTGTCTGGACACGTTCGCCCGGTTGAGCACGACCTTCACCTTGCCGCTCATAGGTCCTCCTTCAATTCCGCGTGCCAATGCCAGCCGACCACGCGGTCGCCGCGTTTCCACATGGCCGGGGACTCGGTGATCGTGGCCCGGTATCCGCGGATGCCGAGCACGTCACCGACACGCATGTCGATGTCCGCATGGCCGCGCGCATACAGGTCGAAGCCGTCGACCATGACGGTGCGTCCCGTGTCCAGGACGCGCTCCATGGCGACCGGGGCGACCAGCATGCGCGCCCGCCCGACGCGCTCCAGGGCACCCGGTACCTTGCGGCCGTCGACGAATTCGACCGTGGGACGGTACACGCACACCGTCTCGTAATCATCCTCGATCATGGGCGCATCCTTCCATGTGCACGTGGAATGCCTGCTGGCGGCCGATGCCCAGGCTGCGTTTCTCGCTGTCGAGCAGGTACAGGTCGCCGGTGGGGTTCGCGAAGGTCATGCCGTCCGTGAACGGGCCCGTGGTCTGGTTGACCTGGGTAACGCCCACGCCCACGCCGAGCGAGTCGGCGATCATGGCACGCTTGACCATCTGGCAGCAGATGCGTTTGAGCGTTGCCGCGGGCAGCTGCTGCCAGTGGGGTTGCAAGCCCATGATGATGTCGCTGGCGTCCTCCATGAGCGTCTCCACCAGTTCCTTCTCACCGGATTCGAAACCGTGCCACCGTTTGGCCAGGTCGTCGGGCGTGGCGAACGGCGGCGACGGCACCAGGTCGGGTGTCTGCTTGTCGCTCATCGCTGCTGCTCCTCCTACTCGGTTGCGATGATGCCGGCGGCGCGCAGCGAGTCGAGCAGTGCGTTGAACTGGTCGACGATCGTGTCCGCGGTCGCGTCGGCCACTGCATCGCCCTGCACGTCTTTCAGCGACGCCGCAGCAGTCGCTGCCGGCGCGTAGGGGGTGCCGTCCGGGTTGACCAGGCGTACGCGCGGGTCGAGGACCCGGGGCTTGTGCTTCTTGCCGTCATCAGTGACCACGAAGGTCTGCGGCGGGAACTGGTTGACAGCCATCGTCACACCTCCTTGAGGACGGTGAACGCCTTGGGGTCGAGGACCGCGTAGGAGAACATCGCCTCGGACCGGTACGCGATCTGGTTATACGCCTTCAGGTCCACGCCGGACTGGTCCGGGTCGCCGTATTCGATGACCTCGGCGGTGATGTCGCGCACCATGCCCCACTTGATGAGGTTGAAGTCGCCCATGACGGCGAGGACCTTGGTGGGGGTCTTGGCGAGCTTGCCGCTGACCGTGGTGCTGGTCGCGGTGGGTACGCCGTCGATGCTGCCCGCCATGTCCAGGTTCATCGGGATCTCCGGGTAGTAGCGCATGCCGGTGGTCGGTACGCGCAGCTTGCGCAGGTCCGCCGCCCACTTGCGCGACAGTGCCAGGCCGGACACGTCGTACTCGGCCAGCGCATCAGCCAGGGCGTCCATGTCGGCGATCGGGTCGTCGGTGACGGTCACCGCGTTCGCGGCGTCGGTCAGCGCGTCATAGCCGTCGAGCTTCACGCCGGTCTTGGGGTTGATGGCGTGGTAGATGACGTAGTCGAGGGCGCGGGCGATGGCCTTGGACTGGTCCTCCTGGATGCGCTGGATGATGCGGAAGCGGTTGTCCTCGTCCGCCCAACGCAGCTCGGAGGTGACTCGCGTGGTGGTCTGCACCTTGAACCGCTTGCCGGTCACGTACTTCAGGGACTGCTCGTAGGAGCCCTTCTTCTCGCCTTCGCCGATCACCTCGGCCTCCGCGTCACCGGTGAACAGCATGTATTCCTTGTCGGTGAACATTTCCGGCGTGCTCGAGCTGAGCTTGGCGATGGTGGACGTCTCGCCCACCTTGTTGACCACCGCGTCGGCGATCTCGACCGGCAGCTTGATCTTGCTGGTATCCATGGGCATGGTTGTTTCCTTCCTGGGGTTACTTGATTTGATCGAACAATCCGTTTACGAACTGGCGGGCCTGCTCGTCCTTGGGTTGCACGTCCGGCGTGCTGCCCTGGTTGGGCATGCCTTGCGGCTTGGGGTGTGCGTACTGGTCGAGCTTGCCGGCATAGGAGCGCATGGCCTCCTCGTCTTCGCCGACCAGCAGCTCGGCGGGTACGCCCGTCTCCTCGCTGACCTTCGCCGCCAGGGCGCTGCGCTCCTTGGCGGCCTCCGCACTGTCCTTGTATGCCTGGAGTTCGGCGAGCTGCCTGGCGCGTTCGGCGTCCTGCGCCTTGAGCTGTTCCAGCTCGTCGGCCTTCGCCTTGTTCGCCTTGGCCCGCGTCTCCCACTCGCGTGAATGCTTGATGGTCTCCTCGAGTTTCGCGGCCTGTGCCGTGTTGGTTTCCTCGAGTTCCTTGATCCTGGCGAGTGCCTCGTCGAGTTCCATGGGATTGTTCCTTCCTGATTGGGCCCCGTTTCGGGGAACAAAAAAGCCACCGTGCGGTGGCTTAGAGTCGTGGCTGGAGCAGGATTCGAACCTTGCGCAGGCTGATGCCGCCCGATGTGCATCGGGTTCCGTTGGCCGCTTGGATACCCAGCCGGATAAAAGAAACGCCACCATAGAATGGTGGCGTTTGGCGTACAGTTATCAGTCTTCTACGATTTCGCCTTGAGACGCGCATACTCCTCACGAAGGTCACGTGAGTTGAAGGCGACATGCTGCTCCATGAGTTCACGTCCCCTTCTTCGCACGTATTCCCATTCCTCATCGGTCAAAGACACGAAACCAGTACGCTCATGTGCATGAGCGATGGCCGCGGGATCCGTGATCTGTCGGAGTTCGCCCTCTTTACCGATGAAGCGGTCCATGTAATCGTCTTCGTATTCCATGATGCAATCATACCAATCGCAGATAGAGCATGATTCTTCCGTCGGACATGACGGAATAGCTGTCGTATTGCAGCACGCTATCCCGGGGCAACAATACTTCTTCCTGCCGTGTACGGGCTTTTGAGGAAGGCTGCAAGTACACGGCATGGCTTCCGGGAGGCACCAAGATGCGGGCGGCGATGCGTTCGCCATCATCCTTGACTGCCTTGATGCCGCCTTCGATCAGGCTTGTCGCCATGTATCCCGCGTGACCGTACACGGATCCTGGTCTCAAATCAGTCACTTGTGAGCTAGAGGTGATGTTGAAGGTCTTGATATTGAACAGTCGGTCCACGGTGAATTTTGTCATCGTGTCATGGTCCCGGAGAATCTCATCCATCATATCAATCCGTTGGTCAATCTCGGAGGTATGTGGAATGTTGCCGAACAGCGCATCATTGATGGAGCGGAAGGTGCCATCGGTCCATCCTCGCACAACTTTTAGTTTCTCAGCGCTACTGTATTTATCCCCACTTTTGGCGACTGTGGGGTCACTCAGCCGCTTCAGCTCATACTGTTTCGGCATGATCTGCTTAGTTGACCATGCGATATCTGGTTTGGGGAATACTCCATCCGTCATGTCACCCGGATGCGCGCGACGCATTACCTTGAGTATGAGATTCTCGCCGGCACCGGCTCCGGCACCGGCAACACCGTCCTGATACCAGGTCTGGTAACGCTCCACATCGTAGCCTTTAAGCGTCTGTCGACCCCAGCTGGGGATGACCTTGCAGTCGCAGTCCGCATGGTAGCGGCTGCCTCCCCTGCCGGCGGTCTCGTCGCTCAGGTACGCGAAGCCCCTGGAGGCGAGCATCATGCAGAACGCGCACGTCTTGGCACCCGACGGGACGCGCGCCCACCGCGGACGGGTGGGGTCGTGGCGCATGTCGTGCATGGTCTGCAAGCGGGCGCTGTTGCGCATCATGTCCGCGATGAACTGCTGCGCGTCGTCGATGTTCTCCATCGACGGCCACAAGTCCTGCATGGTCACGCCATACTTGGTGTGGCCGTTGATCGCGTCCTGGTATCGCATGCCGATGTAGCGTTCGTTGACCAGTTGGCTCTGGGTTTCCCACAAGGCACTGTTCACGTCGACCAGGCCATAGGAGTCCAACGGTGGCATGTCGACGCCGGCGTATTCCTTCCACGCTTCGCGTACCGCCTGGTAGTAGTCGTCGGCACGCTGCGCGGCCGTCTGAGTCCAATCGGTGACGATCTGCCGCCTATCCACCAGGCCGCGTTCCACGGCAGTCTCGATCTCGTCGGCGGCTTCCTCGACCATCAGGTCCAGTTCGTCGACATAGTCCTTGTACAGCTTGTCGAGCAGCGCCTGGAATTCCTGTTCGCGTCCCGGGGAGGCTTTCAGGTCGTTAAGGGCCATCATGCCTCCCCTCACTTAGCGCTATTTCTCTTCCAAGCCGGTGGCGTCCGTTTGGGGCATGCGCAGGCTCACGGGCACCGCGCCGGTGAATTCGACGCCCTGAAGGCCGAGCATGCGGGCCGCGGACTGCGGGTCGACGCCGGCGCGGATGGCGACGCCGAGCGCGTCGAACTTGGCTTTCAGCTCACTCGCCCCCCAGAAGCGGAGGCTTCGTTCACGTCGATTGTTTCCGTGACCTGCTTTTCCTTGGTCTCGGTGTCGGCTTGTTGGGCGGTGTTGGCGCGTAGCTGGTCGATCTGTTCCTTGGCGCGCTGTTCGCGCTGGTAGGCGCGGAAGGACGCGAGCTCCTCCATGGTCAGGCCCAGCTTGGCCAGGCCGACGTCGGAGTCCGCCCACGCACTGTTGGCGCCGGCGACCTTCGTGTAGAAGTCCGCGCGTGCCGCATCCGAGACGACGCGGGTGGGTGCCCATACGGGGCGGATGCCTGTCATGTCCGGCGCCGCGGCCGTGTTGTCGCGCAGTTGGATGGCGATGCGCATGGCGTCCATGAGCTGCTCGCCGAACATGCGATTCTGCCGGTCCGCGACACGGGTCAGTTCGTTCTCGGACGCCGCCAGTGCTTCCGCACTGGTCGGGTTCGTCAACCTGATGCCGAGTCGTTCGGCTGGAATGTCGGTTTCCGCGGAGGCGAGCATCGCGATCGTTTCGAGCATGTCGCCGTGCGGGCTCATGGATGCCTGGTTGACCTGGTGCATTTCGGGCACGAGGTTGTCCTGGTCACGGCTGATGGAGTTGATGTCCGCCACCAGGGAATTCCACGTGTCCGCTTCGAAAGCGTCCTCGTCGAGGCCCAGGAACCACAGTTTGGGTGCCGCGTAGAATTCGGCGGACGCTTCCATGCGCACCATGGTGCGTTGCGCCATGTCCGTCAGGCTCATCAACGCACGGTTGATGCGGCTTCGGCCGAAGGGGCGGTCCATTTGCGCGTCGTACGTGAAGGGGACCACGGCGACCCGGTCGAGGCGGTTGTCCTGCCGCCATGCCGACCAGCGGCCCATGAGATCCACGGAGCATGCGTAGTTGCGGCCCGGCAGCCACACGTTGAACGCGGTGATGTTGCCGTACCTGTCGGCGCCCGTGATGGTCAGGGCGCCGGCGATGCGGCGCCGTGCGGGATCCCATGCGGCGGCCGACCAGTCGGCCGAGCGGGGCGTGACCAGGATGCGGGTGCCGGTCGGGTCGGCCGGGTCGTAGTCGATGGTCAGGAACGCGCAGGAATGCTTGTAGCAGGAGATGATGGCCTGGGACACGTCCGAGGTCAAATGGTTGTCCAGGACGATGGTGTTGACGCCCTGCGGATCCCCGGAAGGGGTTTCGAAGCCCTCGAACACGCTCTTGTCGGCCAGGGCGCGCACGGATTTCTGTGGCCAGCCGACCACGTTGCCGATTTTGCGTGCCAGGTCGTCGGGGACGGCGATGCGCAGGTTCCGGAACCGCTGCTTGGCGTCGTAGAAGCGGCTGCGCAGCAGGTTACGCGGATACTTCGCCTGCCACACCTTCAGCAGGCGTTCGACCATGATGCTGTCGGCGCCGTCCAGGCCGCTGATGCGGCCGATGTTGACGATGTTGCCCGACAGGATGGGCACGCCGGTCAGGTTCGCGGTCAGCATGCGTTCACCTCCTCACCCTCTGTTTGCGTCTGGGGTCTCGTTTGCTGATGGTCAGCCCGTAGGATGCGAGGGTGCATGCCACCAGGGGGCTGATGTCGATGTCCGTGCCGACCTTGTTCCATCCGATCGCGCCCGCGTTGCCCACGGGGCGGGTCACGGCGCCCGCGACCGCCTGGTCGAGGGCGGGCTGGTCGCCTTCCGGCAGATGCGTCAAGGTGCCGGCAGCCAGGTGGTCGAGCAACTGGCCGCAGGCGCGGCCCATGTCGGCCGCGTTCGTGATGATCGGGCGGATGTGCGCGGCCTTCAAATCGGGCAGGAGGCTCATGGCGGGCGACTGGCTGTCGATCACCACCGCGGACGTCCTGGGCCATTGTTCGGCAAGCCAGTCCACCGCCCAGCGGGTGCCATGGTGGGCGACGTCCCTGAACTCGCGCAGTTCGACGTGCACGGTGCCGTCGTCGTGGCGGATGGCGCCGCCGATCGCCAACGAGGAGCGGTCAGGTGGCATGTCCAGGCCGTAGCCGATACGGCCCTGCACGTCCGGCTCCTCGATGGCCGCTTCCTTCCACCGGGCCGGGTCGATGGCGTGCGACGTATCCACCTTGTCCCAGATGCCCAGGGCTTCGCGGCGGAAGGAATCGTCGCTCAGCAGGTTGCGCATCCTGAGGATGGCCGCCTCGCTGGTGCGTTTCGGATAGGACGGGTTCGCGATCTTCCACGCCTCACGGTCATCCAGGTCGGAGCCGTCGGGCGCGGCGAGCTCGATGTAGCACATGCCTTCCGTGCCGGCCAGTGCGGTGGTGCGCTTGTCGGCGAACGCCTCGGACTGGTCGCCCGGCTTGGGCGGGTTGCCCAGGAACACGATCAGCGGGTCAGGTGCGGCGTTCGTGATGGCCACCATGTTGTCCAACGCCGACTGGGTGAGGATCTGCGCCTCGTCGAACACCTCCACGTCCACGCTGTGCAGGCCTCGGCCGAAGCCGCGCTCCCTGGCGCCGAACATGAGGCGGCTGCCGTTCTTGAAGCGTATTTCCTGCTGGCCGTTCGCACGCCTGATGCGGTCCACGTACGCGTCCAGGAGCGGATTGTGCTCGCTCAGGCTGCTCAAATCCGTGAAGGTTTCGTCGCTCGTCCTGGAGTGGTGGGCGGTCCATACGACCTTCAGGCCGGGTTTCATCATGCACAGCAGGTACACGGCGTTGCCGATGCTGTACGTCTTGCCGATCTGACGGCACGAGCTCAGGGTCAGGCCGCCCTCGCCGCACGCATACTTACCTTGGCTGTTCTTCGCCATCAGCAGGTAGAGGACGCCCTGCTGCCACCTGTCGAACCGGATGCCAACCTTCCTGGCCACGCGGTTGATCTTGGTGAAGTCGGAGCCGACGATGCCGTCCGGCTGCACGAGCCGTTTGGCGATCTCAGATAATTTCGGCTCCCACGTCGACGTCATCGTTCGCCTCCTCGTCCTGGCCGTCATCGGCGAACAGGTCCATCGCGTCACTGGCGCCCGTAATCTGCAACAGTTCCCGGCTCACGGCGATCAACTGCTTGCTCAATGCCGGCAGGTCGCTCGGCCGTGTTTCCGGATCATCCATGGCGCGCTGCAACTGGGCGCGGTTACGGCGCAGCGTGACCTCAAGGGACTCATCCATCTCCCGAGCCATGCGCGCCTCGAACGCATGCCGGTTCAACGGAATGTCCCGGCCGGAATATTCGAAGTCGTCTTCCTGGCGGGCTTTCGTCTTTTCCGCCTTGGTGGCCGCAGGCCTGGCACCGATCTTCTTTCGCATGCGTTCGGCCCTCTTCCGGCACGCATCCCCGCAATACTTCGACGGCCGACCCCGCCCCGCCGGCTTGAATTCCTTGCCACACACGCAGCATTTCAAGGTTTTTCACCTCCCCTTTTTCGTGACATGTCACGAAAACCAAAAACCCAGAGGGGTACCGGCACTGCACCCGAGGGGGCTTTTGGGGCCCGGCCGGGGTCTCCTACCCAGGGTCCGGCCAGACGGCTGCTGGCTACCAGCTGCTCGTGTGCAAGGGCAGCGCGGTCGCGCGCGGCCTTGGCCTGCCCGTGAGCCGGGCGCGCGCCCAGTCGTCGCTCTTGTTGCTTTTGAGCCTGTTGCATTGGCGATGGACGAGCTGCACGTTGCTCCAGGCGAGCGGGTCGCCGCCACGGGAGACGGGTATGATCTCGTCGACCTCGCCGCTCAACGGGTGCGGGCTGCGCAGGGTTTTGTCGACTGGCTGTCCGCAGATGGCGCACGTGTCGTAGGCGGCGAGCACGCGGGCGCGCAACTGGCGGCGACGGTGCCCGTTGGCCATGCGCGGATTGCTTCTGGCCATGGCGCCTCCCCGGATATGCGTGGAGCCCCAACCGTGTGGCTGGGGCTCCTATTTAAGTCCAATGCGGTCCGCGCATGCGCGTGGCGCAATATTAGACACAATAGTGGCCACAGTGGCCACGTGTCAAGCGCTGGAGGAATCTTCTGAGCGTCCCCTGCTGCTTTTGTCCCTACTGCTCTTGGAGCCTACTGGCACAAAGATGTTAAGGACCATGGACACTACAGGAACCGATAGAAATGCTATACTCCATGCATCTTTGGTCACAAGAAAACACACGAGGGATACGATAATGCAAATACCGAATAATATGGCGGAAATCCACATGCTTTTCTTACCTTGGTCGATTTCAGCATCGACAAGGCGGTCTTGCCGCTTGGACTCGTCCACGGTGAAGGCATCGTTCCAACGGCACATGCGTTCTTGCACGTCTTTGGGGTACTGGTTGAAGAACTTGGGTTGAGGCAACAAGCCAGAGTACGATTCACTCAATCCGAGAAGTTGGAGTAACTCAACTACGTCCTTGTCGCTTACTGCTTTATCAAGTTCTTGTTTTCCGCTGCCCTGAGTATCTGCATCGCCGTCCTGGATCGGACCTGTTTGCGTAGGTGCTTCTGCGCCCTCCGCATCGACTGTTTTCTCATGGTCTCTAGGTTTGCTTGGTTGCCTAGTCCTGGAATCGTCATGATGCCCCGGAAATTGCTCATCACCCACAACTCCTCCTATTTAGGCGTAACAATCGGAGGTCGCCCTACCGACATGGACGGCGACTTTACCCACGATAGTGGCCACAGCGGCCACGTGTCAAGTCAGGAGCCTGAGCACGTCGCCGAGCCGATAGACTGGTTGCCCGTTGGTTTGCCCTACGCTCTTGAGTTTTCCACGACGCCGCCACTCCCCTATCGTCTTCCTCTTCGCAGAGTATCCGCATTTGCACAGGGTGGCGGCGAGCTTGCTGGCCGTGCCCACGTACCCGGACGCGAGCAGCCGCATGCGCTGTGCCTGGCGTACCACCGACAGGTCAACGCTACGCCCGCATGATGCGCACCGGTGCCACGCCAGCTGCCGGCTTTCGGGCTTGTCGGGTAGCCAGATGCCGGCGGCGCACCATGGGCAGGATCCGACGAGCATGAGTGCCGGCGACGGATCCAGGAGCCGCTCGCACGACTCACTGGCCTCTGCGATGAGCCTCACGATCTGCCACGCGTCCTCACGCGCCTCCAAGCGTGCCGCATACTCGTCGCGGTCCAACCCGGCGAGCAGGTCGAGGGCGGTCATGCTGGGCGCGGTGTGCAATCCTGCCGCCTGGGCGAGGACCATGCCCAGGACGCGCACCTGGCGCATCAGGTCGGTGGCGGGCAGGTTGATCAACGCCGGCGCACTCGTGGCTTGCACGTGCGCGCCGCCTGCTCCTTCGGGTGTGATGCGGATGCGCCGGTCGGCGAGCGCGGCGAGTTCGACGGTTTGTTGGCGGAGGTGGTGGATGTCGTTTTTGATGCGGCCTTTGTCCGGGGTGCTGGTGGCCATGGGTGTCCTTCCGGTAGACTGGGGTGTGGGTAGCGGCCTCATGTCTTCCTTCGGGAGGTGTGGGGCTTTCTTATTGGTGGTGGTTCCGCCAGTCGAGTAGGCAGCGTGCCGTCAGGCAGATGCCGAGGGCGAGCAGGCACCAGTCGTGCAGGGTCATGACGTGGCCTCCGTGCCGCTGAACTCGGGGTTGGGGTCTGTTTCGTCCTGGCCGAGTCGGTTTTCGAGCGTGATGCACAGGTCGAGGGCGTAGTCGAATCCGTCAATCCATGCGGTGGTGAGCATGTCGGCCGGGTCACGGTTCGGGAAGCTGATTTTGCGGATGTGTTCGATCGCGGTCTGGCGTTTATCGAAGGTCATGAGAGGGGTCCTTCCTGGGCGAGTCGGGTGAGTTGGTCGTGGTGGGTGCAGCACCATTGGTCGATCCTGATGGCGTCGGCGAACAGGAGGCAGGCGTTCGACATTTCCGTCTTGAGTGCGAGTCGGTCCTGGTCGGTGTTTTCGATGTCCCATTGCCATAGGTTGGTGGATTCGAGGCCGGAGACGAGTCTGCCGGTGCGTGTTTCGACGTAGGCGCTGTAGGTGAGGCCGCAGGGTGCGGTCTTGCAGTCGGTTTCGCATACGCACAGGTAGTCGCCGTCGGCGATGTGGGTGAAGGGGAGTTCGTTGTTGGTGATGACGTGGAGTTTGGGCAGTGGGTGTTGGGTGAGGAATTCCTGGCGGTTCATTGGTGTGGCTCCTTCAGGTAGTCTGGCGGTGTTTTTGTTGCAAAGAGGGCGCGGTGCGTCGTGTTTTTTCATTGAGACACGCCGTGGAAGTGGATATGTGGTGTGACTGCCGCGCTGCCGGTGATCGCGCATGGAAGATGGCGGATTGTGCCGCATTTAAGACTTTTTGGCACCACAGGGAGATTTTTTTGCCTTTTACGACTCTGACCACGTGGGCAACGTTGGCGAGCGCCTGTGACCCCTTAGAAGGCGTTGTAGTATGCTTGGAGTCGATAAGAGTCGAAGCGAGTAAACGAAGCTTCGGCCATGAACCCAAGGGAAGGAGGTGAACATGGCCAAAACCAGGAAGTCTGGTAGCCCGAAGCCGCAGCCGCACAGCGCGGTCACGGGCCGCTTCGTCACTAAGAAGTACGCCGAGAGCCATCCGAAGACCACGGCATACGTGACGCCGAAGAAGCACTAGAGTGGCGGTATCGCCTAGGTTCGGGACTCCGGCATTGCGCTGCCGGGGTCCCTTTTCGCTAATCCGGCACATACTATCGTACCTCGCGTTCTGCCATCCAGCGGCGTACGTCCGAAAGCCGGTAGCGTACGCATGTTTTCGAGATGCGCACGAAGTCGGGGCCTTCGCCGCGATACCGCCAGTTTGACACGGTTCGTTCGGACACGTGGAGCATGCGGGCGACTTCCCTGGCGGTCAGCATTCGTTCGGACGCGGAATCCGGTGATTGTTTCATTGGTGTCCCCTTTCGGTCTAGGTGAAGAGTGTGGGTTGTTCTTGGATGAGGATTCGTGCCCATGGGTCTGGGTTGGTCGGGTCGTCTCGGGTGTGCAGGCTGGTGAGGAATTCCGGCAGGGCCGCTCTTGCCTTGGTGGCGGTCAGGGGTGGTGTGAGGGTGCTGAGTGGCGGCCGTGTGCAGTTGTGGTGTTGCAGGTAGTCGCGCCCTTCCGTTGGTGTGGGGTCGGTGGTGATGTGGGCGACGGTGCCGTCCCATTCGATTGCGTCGAGGGTGATGCCGAGGAGGAGTGCCGCGGTGATGAGGCCCCCGCGGATGAGGTAGGGGTCGTATTGGTCCCAGACGCCGTGGCTGGGGCGGGTTTGGATGGTCCATGCGCCGCATGCGCATTTGTGTTCGACGAGTTTCATGGGGTTTCCTTTCCGGCAGGCTTGGCGGATCCAGGATGGTTTTCGTGGCCGTGCGGGTTTGGCTGGTGGGGCCCATGGGTCTGGTGGCGTGTTCCAGGGGTCCGCTGTCGGAGTGCTCATTCGGGGAGGCTTTCTTCGACCCAGTCGGCGAGTTCACGCAGTGCGTCGGCCAGTTCCTGCCGGTATTCTTCAGCCGTTTCGGTATTGGGTGCAGGAAGCAGTTCATCCGGAAACTGCACCTTCAGCCGGTATTTCGCAGTTCCGCGGCCTGAGGTACGGACGATTACGTTGGCCGCTTGCAGAAGATAGACAGCAGGGATTATTCGATGTGAGTTTGGTTGGGTGGGGATTGTTTCGCTGAGTTCCTGCTTGGTCATGGGGTTCTCGGCGTACACGAGGGCTTCACAGACTTCTTCCATGATCCTCAGTGTTTTGTTGTCATTGGCGTACATGTTCTTACTCCTTTTGCCTGTTCGGCGTGTTGCCAGTGTTCCCGGGGAGAACTGGCTGTTTTTACTGGTCCCGGGTTGCGTGCTTCGAGTTTTCCCCGTTAGAATGGCCATGCCATAAGGCAGTGGCCATTCTTCTTCGGGGAGAACTCCCGCAGGTTTTGCCACTTCTCCCCGGGAGAGGTTGGGGAGAACTTGGGGAGAACTAAAATTCCGGCTCATCATCGTCTCCTTGATCCAAAAAATCGTTGAGTTCTTCATCCGTGATCCGGTATTGGTAGTTGTCCGATTCTGGGTCATCCATCTCTGAGTAGAGACGTTCGTACCTGTATTCGTTGGCCCTTTTTGCCCCTGTCTGACGTCGGACAAAATTGCCTTCCAGCAGTAGATCGAGGGCTTCCATAACGGTGGAGTGGCGCACTCCTTTGCCGTCTTCGCGGAGCCATTTGTCGATCTTGTTGACGCTGTTCCAGCCTCCTTCGGTTTTGAGCATGCGGCTGATGCGTTCCATCACCCATGTCGGCTTCGTCTTCCTGGGTTCCTCCCCTGCCACTGGGAGCATGGTGGGTTTGCCGATGGTGACCCGGATGCGGATGCGGTCTGTGGAGTCCACTTCGATGCGTGCCGCTTCGCGAAGCCGGTCGTTCCTGTTGGCGGGTGCGCAGTGTTCGCTGAGGTATCCGTTGCGGTCCTTGGCGAGGCGCAGCGTGATTTCACCTTTGATTCCTCGGCCGATGGTCTTGGTGGGCGTGACAAAATAGCTGGCGCCGCTTATCTGAGCGAGTTTCTGGATGCTTCCGGCGGCGAAGCGGCCTTGGGCGTCTTTGGCTTTGACGACGTGGTCGACGGTGAGTACGGCGGCGCCCGAGTCGGCGCACGGGTTGAGTAAATGCTGGTAGAGCCATGCGATGTCTCCTGCCTTGTCTTGGTCGAGGCCGCATCCGGCCATGAGGTTGTTGATGCCGTCGAACACGATGAGGTCGTATGCGGCGTCGAGCAGGTCGGTGAAGTCGGCGATGTTGTTTTGCGTGTCTGGCCTTCCGGTTGGGTTTCGGTAGTCGAACAGGTCCGGGTCGGTGATGATGCTGTCCGTGACGCCGAGGAGGCGGAGTCGTTGGATCATGCCGCCGGGGCCGTCTTCGAGGTCGATGTAGGCGACGCGGCCATGCTTGGCGAGCAGGTCGGCGGTGGCGATCTGTGCGAGCAGTGATTTGCCGCTTTCGGGTTCGCCGTGCAAATCGTTGACGCGGCCGCGGTACAGGAGGCTGATGCCGTCGGTGCGGGTGAGGAGGCTGGGTGCGGGGTTGGGGTTGCCGTCGGCCCAGTCGGCGAGGTTGACGCGACCCCACGTGCTCGGCACGGCAGGTTTCATGGTTCGTGCCTGTGTGGGCTCGCTGGTGGGCTGCTGTGGCGGATTTGCCCACCGGTCCGGCTCCATGTTCGTGTTCACCTCCTTCGGGCCTGTGGTGGCCGTTTCCTCGATTTCTTGGATTTCTTGCGGGGTGATGGCGTCGTCTGGTGGTTGGGTGCAGGGGTCGATGGCGCCCTGGATGCATGTGTTCTTGTTGAGTGCGCCGCGGCCGATGGCCGCCCATTCGCGTTCCGCTTCCGCCTGCCCGCCGGGACGGTCGGGCGTGATGGACTGCACGAAGATGGGGTGGAGGATGCTGAGCGCTTCCTGGACGCCGCGGTGGCCTTCTTCCATGAATCGGATGAGTGCCCATACCGCTTCGGTCATGGTGTCATGCCTGGATCCCTTTGCGGCCGGTTCGCGCAGTATCTTGTCGAGGAATCCGCGTACGGCTGGGCACATCGAATCGTCCGTGACGGGTGTCCCGTTGGGCATTGGTGTGAGTTGGCGTCCCCGGTCGGGCCGGTCGGGTTGGCGCAGGAACGCCACCCACGAGTCCGGCAGGGCGGTGAGCTCTCCGGGTGTGGGGATGTGGTCCGCTTCGGTCCCGTCCGGCGTGTACCAGCGGTATTGTTCGCCGGTTGGGTGGATGGACGGCCAGACGACGGCGTACCGGTGGGCGTGGCGCAACAGGTCGACGCCTTCGACGGCGCCACCCTTCCACTTCAAGCCGGTGGGCACCTGGTAGAAGCGGTGCGCGTACGGATGTTCGGGCCCGTGCGCGGTACTGGTCCATGTGGCGGGCAGTTCGCCCAGGTCGGGTACGAGTTGTTGGATGCCTTCCCATCCGTCGGCTTTCCTGTTGTGGCCGTCCGCGCTGTCGATGTCGATGACGAGGATCCCGTCGGGCATGCTGATGCCCGTGTTGCCGTCCGGGTTCGATGCGGCCCATGCCGCCATTTGCTGGTCGGTGATGGGTTGTTGGCTGCCGCCGGTGGCGCCTTTGGGTGGCGGCTGCTTGCGGCCTTCGGGCAGGGGGAACGCTTGAGCCCATCCGGCTGCCCGGTAGAGGGGTGCGGCTTGGGCGTACCCGTGGATCGTGCTGTCCATGTTTTCCCCTTCGTTGGGATGGTGTTGGCTGTGTTTTCGTGGGGTGCCGCCTGCTTGCGAGGCGGGGTGCCGGCTGGACCCGTTTCACCCCTCCCGGTTTAGAAGGCGGGTTCCTGTGCGGCCGGGCGCTGTCCGGCCTGGTAGACCTGTTGGACGGGCAGGTGGAGTTGGGCGGCGACCTGGTCGGGGCCCAGGCCCGCGTCGCGCAATGCGGTGATGGTGGCGACCTGTTCGGGGGTAAGCGCCGCCGGGGCGCCCTGCGGGGCTGCCTGCGCCTGTTCCTGTGCCGGTGTCGAGGGTGCCGGCTGTGCCGCCGGCTGCGGGGCGCCGAAGTCGGCGACCGCCTTCGCCGGGGCGGGCGTGATCTCGTAGCGGTAGAGTTTCGGCGGCTGGCCCTTCTTGCCGCGCGGCCCCAGGCCGGTGAACGTCGCGGTGAACGTGTCGCCCGGGCGGGGCGGCTGGTTGTGGTTCGCACGCCTCGCGGCCCTGTAGGCTTGCATTTGCACGCCCCACCCCTTGATGTAGATGGCGCGGGTGCCGTCGTCGTATTCGTCGTCATGCAGGTCGGTTTGGATGATGATGCGCATCTGGCGTTGTGGGGTGCCATCCGCCCAATACTTGGGCGTGTGGTCGTCGAAGTCGGTGACCTGGAGGATTTCCTCTTCGAGGACCTGGCCGGTGACGCTGTCGCCTACCTGGCTGTCCGCGTTGAAGAATGCCTTGGCGCCGCCGGCACCGAACTCGTCGACGCCCATGATGCTGGCCGCCCTGCTTTCCTGACTGGGCGTGTTCTGGTAGGACTGGGGGTTGAAATCGTTGAAACCGCTCATGATCGTTGTTTTCCTTTACTTTCCTTGCGGTTCGGGTTGTTCCTTGTTGGCGAGGTGTCCCTCGTATCGGGGCTCGACCAGCTGGTCGAGTCGTGTCCACCGTTGCGGCAGGTCGATGGTGGTGTCGGCTTGGTTGAGGCCGAATGGGTCTTGGTCGGGGTCGTCATCCCATGTGGCGCAGTCGAAGCAGTGGCCCGTGCTGCGGGGCAGTTGGCGGATCCACGCGTCCCTCACCTGGGCGCCGTAGCTGCGGCCGATCAGGTCGAGCAGGTCGAGGAGCATCTGTGCCCGGTCCAACGCCCACCAGCCGGGCCGTGGATCGTACGCGGCCTCGTAGCTGAACGCGTCGTCCAGGGTCATGGCGTTGCGGGGCAGGTAGACGATGACGCTGCGAGCCGCGTTGGGCACGCCCAGCCCGTACAGGGACGCTTGCACCAGGTACTGTTGGCTGGGCCCGTTGGCTTTCGCCGCTTTCAGGGTGTCGTTGCCGACGGTTTTCCAGTCGACCGTGGTGCCGGTCTTCTCGTCGTACAGGTCGATGCTGCCGGTGATGGGCTCACCGTCGAGCTTGCCGACGGTGACCTTCAGCTCGGTCTGGTAGCCAAGACCGCTGAACAGTTGTTCGAATGCGGCGTGGATGCAGGTGCCTTCGAAGGGGATCCACGCAGCCTTGGATGGTTTGCGTTCCCATCCGGCGAGTTTCGCGGCCAGGCAGTGCACGCAGTCGGTGCCGAGTTCGGACGGTCCGATGCGTTTCTGCAACGTGCGCGGCTGGGTGAGGATGTGTTCCTCGATGATGGGCCGCAACTGCGCCCACTCGTCCGATGGGAGCCGTTCAGGATGCCACGTCATGGTCGGTGTCCTTTCCTTCGGTCATGGTGTCGTGTTGGTCGAGCCACTGGTCGAGCTGGTCAAGCAGGTCACGTGCCTGGATGAGCAGCATGAGACTGCTGATGAACCCGACAATGGCGAGCAGGAGGATGATGAGCACGAGGGCCTGGTTCACCGGTATTCCTCGTCCCTGAGGTATTCGCCGTACGCGTCGTCGATGGCGTCCTGGATGCACCGGTCGCATAGTTGGCTGCGCCTGGCGATCTGGATGGCGGACAGTTGCAGCCCGCAGCGTTCGCAGTACACTTGCGCTTTGGGGTCTTCGGGGTGGATCATGCGGGCCTCCTTATCGGATGGTGACGGTTGGTTTGCCGGTGGTGACGCATCCGGCGAGGGCGGCGCTGCCGGTTTCCTTTTCGAGGGTGCTCAATGCCTTGGGGACGCGCTTGTAGAATTGCGGGTATTGGTCCGGTGGGAACTGTTCGCGCATGCGCGCCTGGTCGATGCTGCGTCGGCCAGGGCTGACGGTGACCTTGAGGTCTCCCGCCGGCCAAGTGCCGCCCGGACAGTGTTCGGTGACCTGTTGCTTCAACTGGTCGATGCGCATGGTGATTGCGGAGCGTTGCAGTTCGAGGTTGACGATCTGTGCGGCGACTTCCGCCAGGTCGAAGGTGTCTTCGGTGTGTTCGGTGCTCATTGCCGGGTTCCTTCCATGGGTTGCGTGGTGGGTTTGACGGGGATCATGCTCAGCCTGTGGGTTTTGTGCACTGCGCGGTGTTGGTCGATGCTGTCTGCCGCCCGGGTGGCGTCGCAGGGCGCGTGCAGGATGCCGCATTGCTTGCAGCGGGGCAGGTATGCGTTCACTGCTCCCCCTCCTGCGTGTTCTCGTCGTCGAAGCCCGGCAGCGGCATGTTTTCGTAGCCATCTGGCTGGTTTGGCTGGTTTGGCTGGTTTGGCTGGTTCATGGTCGGGGTTCCTTCCTGTTGGTTGTCGGGGCCGATGTGGCCGTGGTTGATGAGCTTGGCGTATTCGGCGAGCGTGATGGTCACCCATTGGGCGCCGATTGCGGGCAGCGTGTTCAGGCCGATGCCGTGGCGTTTGTGTACGAGCGCCCAGTGGGCGGCGCCGTCGTTCTCCGCCTCGACTTCCGCTTCGCGCGTGTGCTCGGCCAGGTTGGGGCGGGCGGTGTCCTTGCATTCGATGACGACGCGGCGCCCTTCGAACAGAAGGCCGGTGATGTCGCCGCGATCCTGCGCGCCGCTCAGGTGGCGCCGTTCGACTCGTTCGTCCTGCAACGCCCAGGCGAAGTATCGGGCGACGGCCGACTCGAAGCGGGCGCCGGCGGCTCTCGCACTGCGGTTCGTGCGGCTCACTCGGTACCCTCCTGGTCGATGAGGTCGGACAGGTGGCGTGCGATCGCGTCCGACGCGGGAATGACCCAACCGGGCAGGGACGCGCAGAGGATGAGCCACGCGACGGCGCACCGCCACAGGTTGGCGCAGGCCATGGGGCCGGCCCACAGGAGGACCAGGCCGACGATGGTGCCGAGGATGGATGCGAGGCCGAACGTGTACGGGTGACGGGTCATGACTCCTCCTCTTGTTTCATGGCGATGAGTTCGGTGAGGAGGAAGGTAGCTTGGCTGGCTGCTTCATGAAGGCTGTTCGTGGGGATGTTCCAGGCGCGGTCGTCGTATTCTTCGTAGTCCATGAGGCTGCCGAGCAGGCTGATGAGGATGCCGGCGGCGGGAACGCCTTGGACTCCGGACAGTATGAGGGCGCCTCGTACGGTGTAGGCGATGGTGAAGAGGTCGGCGAACTGCACCTGGTACATGTCGTGGTCATCGGCGACATAGCCGTGTTCGATGTTCTCCTCGTCGATGTCGATGATTGCCTGCATGATCCGGTCCGTGAGGAATCCGCGCAGTTCGTCCGGGTCGTCAAGTTTTCCGGCAGGTTTGGTTGACTCCGCCATTGCGGGGGTGTCGTCTTCCAGCAGCCGGTCGATGATGCTTTGAAGCTGCCGGGCGATGTCGGTGTTGGTAATGCTCATGATGGGTTATTCCTCCATTGATTTGATCCAGCGGTCCATGGCGGCGCGGGTGACTTTGCGCCGGCCTGGGCGTCCGTCCCTGTTGGGGGCGCGGAACGTGTCGAGGTCGCCGTGTCGTACGGCGATGAGCAGGCCCTTGTAGTCGAGCGAGTACACTTGGGCGGCTTGTTCGAGGGTCCATGCGAGCCGGTCACCGAGGGGTACGCGGCTCGCGTCCTTGGTGGTGGCGCTCATGGTCAGATTCCTTCCAGGGTGGGCTGGCTGCCGTGGATGAACCGGTCGATGAACCAGTTCAAGCCTTTCGTGGTGAACCGCGCGTATGGTTTGCTCAGTTTGCGCCCGTGCATGTCGGTGGGAACGACCTGCTTCAAGAGGCCTTGGTCGATGGCGCGTTTGGTGGGCGCGTTCGACTTCTGTTCGATCATGCGCGCACCGCGTAGGATGCCGAACACGGTGTCACGGTTCATGCGCTTGTCGAGCGTGAGGAAGTGCCTGGCGGCCTGGGTGACGCTCAACGTGCCGTCCGTGTTGACGAACGCGTCACCCAACCGGGCGAGTGGGGTCTGCCGGCTGATGATCGCGGCCTGGGCGGCGATCTGCCGGTCTTTGCGTTCGAGGGCGCGTTGGGCGGCGAGCATGCCTTTGGCGAGCACGGTCAGGTCGTCGTCCTCGGGCTGCGCGTGCACGTAGGCGCCGTCACGGCGGATGCTGGGCAACACGTCGCCAGTGACCCAATGCTTGAATTCCCTGGCTCCAGGGAGCTTGCTGGAAAGGACCAGGCTGTACAGGCCCGACTCGTTGATGACGGCTATTTTCTGCTTGCCGCCGGGGGTGACCGTTTCGTTCACCCCTCTGTCCTCGTCGTCCACATGGTCGCGGATGGCCTTCTGCGGATTGGCATAGCCGAGGATGGTAGCGACGTCCTTGGCGACGAACCAGACGCCGTCCTGGTCGTCGCGCATGGTGCGGACGGGCTGTCCGTGGAAATCGAACGTGGTGATGTCAGTGGTGGTCATGATCGGAGTCCTTACTTGTTGGAATGGGTATGATTTGATTCATGGATGCTTTGACGATCGCGAACCTCGCAATCAGTGCGGTCGGCGCGCTCGGTGGAATCACCGGCATCGTCGCCCTGCTGCAATCTCGCCGTGCGAACCAGATTGCCAACAAGGCGCTTGCCCGCGATACCGAGGTGTCCACAGCGGACTTTTCCATGACGTGGAATGAGATCCGCGGAGGCGTGGTATTCACGAACATTGGCGCAGATGACGCCATAGACGTCGTCGTGTTGGTGAACCGGGACAGGCTTTCCTCCCGAATTCCCGAACTTCGCAAGGTCATACGGGCTGCCGTGGTGAAATGCGGAGAAACGATTCTCGTGGAGCTTCCTGAAATCGTTGCCGAAAAGAATGAGATGACTCATTTCTTTTCCGAGACACCACTTGGCGGGTACATGGCATTGGCTGGACGTCATTACGAAACCCGCTTGTCGTGTGACGTGTTCTGGCATACAGGACACGGTTTCGCCAAGTCGCGGCATAAGGATGTCATCGTGAAGTGAGCAGTTCAAAACGTGCCACCCTCTTCCATTGGGTAAATCCACCGATGAGTACGATGCCCGAGAGTCCTGCGAGCAGCAGCAGACCGCCGGAAACCAATGAGATAACCGTCGCCTTTACCAGCGTGATATCAGGGTTGTTCACTGCAGTTCCTTTCTGATGAGTAGTTCTACGATGGCGTTGAGGTCGATGCCGACCTCGCCCGTGTAGATGAACCCGTTGTCACGGTCCGCGGTGATGGTCAGGTCGTCGCCGTCGGCGTGGGTCAGCCAGGACAGTGCCTGGTCGAAGAGGGTGCTGACGAGGCAGTGGCGGAGCAGGGAGTCGGTTTCACGGGAATCCGCCGCCCGCTCTTCCGCCTTGGCGAGTTTTTCACGGTCGGCGCGCTTTTGGCGTGCGGCCTGTTCGACCTGTCGGATGATGTCGGCGCGCCGCTGCTTGTAGTCGGGCGTGTGGAACGGGTTGCCGGCCGCCTTGTCGATGAGGTTCATGGTGTCGCGTGCGGCTGCTTGCATGCGTTCGTACGTCTTGTCGGCGTATTCCTGGAGGAATCGGGTGGCGGCGTCGGTGCGGTCCTTGCCTTCCGCCATGTCGGTGTCGAAGCTGTGGAGGGCGTCGTCGACGGTTTTGCGCCACTGGTCCTCCCAGTCGAGTTCCTCGGCGCGCTTAGCGGCGGCCTGCTCGACGAGCTCGTCGATGTTGACAGTGGTGTTGGTGGTGTTGGTGGTATTGTTGGGGGTGTCCATTTTTGTACCTTTCATTTGGACTCGGCGTCGGCTTCCTCCGACGCCTTTTCTGTTGCCTGGCGGATGATGTCTGCCGCGTCGACGCCGACGATGTCGGCAATGGAGAGGAACATGTCCAGGCTCATGTCGTCGGCCTTGAGGTACTTGGCGACGGTGGGCCTGCTGACGCCTAGCGCTTGGGCGATGCGGGTCTTCGGCACCTCGTCGAGCAGCGTCTGGACTCGGAGGCTTCTGATGGCCGAAGCGGCTACCGTGTTGTCACGTGACTTCATAGCTTCATTGTCACCTGACAACACATCTTTGTCAACACCTCGGCGTGTCGTCACCTGACGTCAAATTTTCCCGAATTGCAATATCTGTTGTCAGGTGGTAACTTTTTCCTATGGCAAGCAAATATGAGTGGGGCGCATTCGATCACGCCGCGACTAGCGTCATTACGAGCATGCTCAAGAACAAAGGCGTGTCATATCGAGCCATGGAATCTCTAACTGGCGGGAAAATCTCCTATAGTCGAGTCAATGACATCTGTACGGAGAGGCGAGCCCCCGTGAAGCTTTCAGAGCTTATTACGATTTGCGACGGGTTAGATGAGGATCCTGCGGATGCAGTCCAGCAAATCATCGACACTGCCCGCACCATGCAAGCCGCCGCCGACTCCCCCACCGTCGACCCCGCCCACCTGGACCCGTCCAACCCCGCTCACGTGCAATGGATCGCAGACCATGCCGACCTGTTCGACGCGACCGCGAAGAAGGGCGACACTCAGGCCGAACAGGAAGGCATGGAAGAGCTACCATAAAAAAAATCGTGGGAAACATAAAAGGACAAGGCAGCCAAGATAGACAACCGACATCGACGGGAGACACACCATGGGTATCCTCAACGCGCTGGCAGGCAACCTACAGCAAGTCAGCAACGAACAGCTACTGCAGCAATTCGGCCCGTTCCTGTTCCAAGGGGAACAGATCCAGAACGGCTACCAGTTGATCCGTGACGCAGTGGTATTCACGAACATGCGGATCATCTTCATCGACCGGCAGGGCGCGACCGGTGCGAAGACACGCTACCGCACCATCCACCTCGACACGATCGTCGACGTGGAAGTCGAGACCGCCGGCGCGATCGCTGACGACAGCGAGATCAACATCACCTACCTCAAGGACGTGTACCAGCGCAAGACCGGTGCCGAAACATTCGGTGAAGTCACGTTGGAATTCCCCCGCAAGTTCGATGTCGCACCCGTCTACCGGCAGCTGGGCGAACTGGCGCTTGCGAACCGACAGCGCATCAATTCAAGGTGACCCCGCCGACCGTCCCGTTCGGCAAAGTCGAACGGGACACCATGGATACCGTAAACCTCCATAAACCACCCCAACCATCCGACAAAACACCCATCCCGCACCATCGTCGGATCGACATCACGAAAAAGGGCACGGATCGTCCGCGCCACCAAAAGAAGGGAGCATGCCATGGGCGGAGTGGAACACGCACCGCAGGGGCAAGGGAACGACACCAACGCGGCATGCAACATCCTCGAAGCAGGCTTGCAACACCTCGTCGGCTTGGACGAAGCCGAACGTGAAACAAGGATATTAGACACCATGAACACCTTGCGTGAACACGGCGCAATCCTTCCGACACGCAAACCTCAACACTAGTAAGTGGTGGAATCCTCGCCGTTCACGGCGAGGAGGACGTCAAGCCATAGGCCGCAAACCGTTGGAACACGCCTTGACTACCCCAATAGGCGGAAAGCAGGTAGCATGATAAACAACCGTAGCCCCCTAGGCCTCCTAACAGTGCCCAACCCAGGGGGTTCTTCTTTACCCGCAGACAAGCCCGCCAGAAGCATCGACGACATGGTTGAGCTACTCCAAGAACGCGGATTGACCATCACCAACGAGGACGCTTTGCGTTCCGCACTGCTCGACAACAATTATTATCGCCTCTCCGGCTACTTCCGCGTCTACCAGATCGATCCTGCACACGGTGACAACAGATTCCACGAAGGCACAAAGGACACCGACTTCCTACTGCCCTACAAGCTGGACAGAGGACTGCGATCCATCATCGTGGATGGCATGGCACGGCTCGAGGTACCGTTGCGTTCACGGTTCGCCTACTATGCCGCACAGAACGGCGGCGCATACACCTACCTGGATGCCGAATCGTATAGAGATCGCAGGGACAAGCATGGGAATCCCCTGCGCGACGGGTTGCTGGAGGAAATAAACAAGTGGCTGCGTCGGTCCAGCGAAGTATGCATCAGGCATTATCGAGCACAGAAACGGTCGATCCCGTTGTGGGCTGCAGTGGAGGCACTTCCGTTCGGCGTTGTCTCGAAGATGATTTCCCTCTATGCGGATACCACAACACTGCATTCCCTATATCACGACATCGAGCTTAACGCCGGGAATAAGGCAAATGCACAGGTCATTCATTCCATGGTGTACCTGAGGAACCTATGCTCACACCACAGCCGTCTATGGAATCGCGAGATGGTGGTCTCCACCCCTGTCCTCAAGCGCATCAAACAAAAATACCCCGATTTTCGTTTCGAGGACCAGTCCGTCGGGTCAATCCTAGTTGCGCAGATGTACCTAGTCGACCAAATCGAAGACGATGACGGTTTCTCCAGGACCGTACGCAACTATCTGGACGCGAACCCCGCATATGCGGAAGGCATTCGCCGCCCGATACATTGGGACTGAGGAGGACACCACGGACGATTACCTGGAATACGAAGCATCCAAATGGGCGCACGTGGACGAGGCACAACTGCAACCCGGCAAGCAGGGCCTGTGGGTGCCAAGGTTCAACCTCATCATCCTCGACGAACACCTCTCCCCCGTCCAGCGGCGTTGTGTCCTGGCGCATGAGATCTCGCACGCCAAACACCGTGACATGGGTTGCCGGTGTGACCGGTGGACGGAGCGGCGTGCGGACATGGAGGCGAGCGCATTGTTGATCGACCCATTAGAGTATGCGTTCGCGGAGTCGGTGTGGGGCAGAACGTGCATGGGATCGCGGTGGAGTTGGGTGTGATGCCGTGGGTGGTGCATGCGTATCGGCAGCGGGTGCATGACGACCCGAGCCTGGCGGTGCTGTAAAGATGCAATACTACTGGTCTTCGGTTTTTCGGTGTCGCTCTGCTTTCTTGTCCCTGTTCTTGTCATGGAAGGGGAACAGGTTCCTGGCGATGACCCACAAGATTCCAATGACTTCTACTAGGCTGGCGCCCAGCCAAGCGACGATGACCTGGGGATAGATGGCGTGGTGTTGGCAGATTTCGGCAATGAGATAGCCGATCATGACCAGGTCGCAGACCGCGAGCTGAGCCCCGACGAATCTCATTGCCCAGTGGACCATCAGCTTTCGCAGACGGTTGTCGTCTTCGGCGCGTTGAGCCTTTGCCGTGTCTCGACGCTGCTTGTTGATGTCATCCGTGGATTCACGGACCGATTCTTCGTCGGCGAGCGCATATTTGGCATCCGGCGCCTGTCGCTTCTGGGCCTTGTCGAATTGGGCGATGGCACGGTCTGCTTCGTTTTGGCGATTCGGATGGTCCGTCATCGTAGCCCGAGGTTCCTGAGTCGGAATTTCAACGCGCTTTGCGAGACGTTGAACTGTCGGGCGATTTCTTCCACGCTCAATCCTTCGGCCCAGAAGCGGGCGACGATGGCGGCCGGCATGAGTAGTGAGGCTGCGAACTTGTTTGCCCACCGTTCCTCGGGGTCAGTGCCCTTGGAGGACAGTTCGTCGCGGTGTTCTACGAGTCCGGCAATCTTGCCGTTCCATTCATCACCTTGGTATTTATGGATGTAATGGCCAATCTCGTGTGCCAGGGTGAACCGCATGCGGTGCTGGTGTTCGCTCGCGTCCACGACGGCGTTGAATGGCCCATTCTCCTCATTCTTGACCAGTAATCCGCTGACGCCTTCCTCGAGGAATAGCGTGGTGAACTTGAGTCCGAGTTGGTTGGCGATATCGATGACATTGACTGGCAGCATGATGCGACGATCTTCGTCTGCCACTGTTTTGAGGAGGAGTTCGGTGGCGGCAGTGCTGGGTGCTTGAGCCGGATTGACGTACGGTTTTTCTTGTCCGTCCATCAGTTTCCTCCTTTCTCGCGTGTTTTTCTTCTCATGATACGAAGTGCGACGACGCATATGCCTGTATTGACTAGATATTGCTTCTTCTCGTGCTCTATGCACTAGATATGCTGAACGCGGCGTGTCGCCTTGCGATATTGTCATCATTTTGTTATGATATATCTGTCAGCGCAAAACAGAAGAGTGAAAGGAGGTGAGGCGGTTGGACTGGGGAATGCTTGCCACCATCATTGCCGCCGCCAGCTTGACAGTCCAGCTCATCGAGTTCGGCATCGAACTTCGTGACCGGCACCGCAAGCCGCGACACAAGAGGTAAAGCGGTAGGGATTGCGAATATCGGTAGTATCCGCAATCCCTACTCCCCAATCATACCGCGCACATCATGGACAAGCACAATCTGGGCGGCATCGCCTGCATGCTCATGGCCATCGCCACCGCCTGCGGAGCCTTTGCCGCGTTCCGCCCCGGCGTCATCGCCACCATGGCCATCGCCACGGGCCTGCTCGGCCTGCTCGCGGGATGGAGGCGCACGCGATGACCGAACGTTACCTGAGCATGACAGAGGTCGCCGCACGCCTGGGCATCACCAAGGGGGCCCTGATGACCTACCGTCTCCCCGAACCCGACGTGATCGTGGGGCATGCCAAGGGATGGAAACCGGAGACCATCGACGCATGGAACGCCGCACGACCCGGTCACGGCGGACGCCCCCGCAAGCACCCCCAGGAATAGGGAAAGCGCCCCGCCCGGCCATGCAGCGGCCGGACGGGGCGCTTGTTCCCGCTGACTCAGTCGTCGATGATCTCCGCTTCGACCGTGTCGCCGCCCAGGTCGGGAATCGCGTCGGCCATGAGCCGGGCGAGGCTGGCGGTGCCGCGATGCGTGTAGCGCAGGGTGACGGCAGGGTCGGTGTGGCCCATGATCGCGATGCGCGCATCGTCCGGCATATCCGCCAGGGCGGTCATGGTCGCCGTCCAATGCCGCGCACTGTACAGCTTCACGTCGGGCAGGCCGGCGGCGGCGAGCGCCTTCTTGAAGTGTCTGCGTTCGTTGCTGCCGGACACGGGGCGTCCCAGGTGGGTGCGGAACACGAGGTCGTGGGCGTCGATGTGCAGGCGGCCGATGCGGGCCCACAGGCGGCTCCACAGGCCTTCAGGCAGGGGGATGAAGCGGTGGGCGGCGCGCGTCTTGGGGGTGGTGAGCCATTGGGTGCCCCAGATGTGGGTGGCGTCGAGCCATTTGGGGATCTCGACACGGCCGGGAGTGCCGAGGTCCTGGAGCTGGTGGCGTACGCTGATGCCGCATGTGCCGTCGCGGGATTCGAGTTCGTCGGGGGTCAGGCCGCGGCGTTCGCCGGGGCGCAGGCCGGTGGTGAATGCGAGTTCGAACAGCAGCGCCCACAGTTCGAGGTCGTCCTGGCTGTCGGCGGGTCCGTGGGTGGCGCGCGGCATGCTGGGCACGGTCTCGATGAGCTGCTTGGGTTGGTCGGCGTCGAGGATGCGGACGGGGTCCTGTTCGACGCGGGGCGGTTTGACTTTCCTGCATGGGTCGAGGGGGATGAGGCCGTCGAGTTCGGCCTGGTCGAGGACCATCTTCAGGCTCACGTAGTGGTCCTTGAGGGTGGTGGGTGCGAGCCGTTCGCCCAAGGCTCGCATGCAGGTGCGGATGTGTTCTGGCGTGAGGTCCTTCAGGCGTACCTGGCCGAGGTGTTCGTTGCAGGCCTTGAGTCGTCCCGCACGGGTGCGGTAGGTGGTGGGTTTGACGCGGGTGGCGTAGTCGGCGAGCCAGCGTTCGACGTAGTCGGCGAGTCTGGGGCTGGTGCCGCCGGCAATCAGCCCTGTGCGTTCGTAGTCGGCGACCTTCTGCTCGAAGCGTTCGCGTGCTTCGCTCTTGGTCTTGCCGCGCGCCTCGATCCGTCGGGTCTTGCCGGTGACGGGGTCGACCCCCATGGACTTGCGGAAATGCCAGGTGCCGTTCTTGTCGCGGAAGACGCCGCCCGCTCCCTTGGTGCGTCGTTTCGTAGCCATGATGCATGCTCCTTTTGCTGTCCGGGAAGTGCACCCTATCGCGCACCCTATGTGCGCCACAACCCGTCCGGAAGCCGCCACGTTCCGCCATTCCGCGAAAACGGGAAAACGGCGCGTCTGCAACGTTCCGACACTCGAAAACCGTTGGAAACACGCCGTTTGCGACTAGCTGCGCTCAGCCTTTCGACACGTTGAACTTGAACTCGACGATGTCGCCGTCCTGCATGACATAATCCTTGCCTTCGAGACGGAGCTTGCCTTCCTCCTTGATTTTCGCCATGGAGCCCTCGGCGGCCACGAAGTCGTCGTAGGAGACGACCTCGGCCTTGATGAAGCCCTTCTCGAAGTCGGTGTGGATCACGCCGGCGGCCTGCGGTGCGGTCCAACCCTGGTGGATCTGCCAGGCACGCACTTCCTTCTCGCCTGCGGTCAGGAAGGTCTGCAGGCCGAGGATGTCGAAGCCGACGCGGGCCAGCTGGTCGAGGCCGGACTCGTCCAGGCCGGCGTCCGCGAGCATCTCGCGCGCGTCCGCCTCGTCGAGCTCGGTGAGCTCGGCCTCGAACTGGGCGTTGAGGAAGATGGCGGGGGCCGGTGCCACGGAGGCGGCGAGCTTCGCCTTGAAGTCCTCGTTGGACAACTCGTTGTCGTCCACGTTGAACACGTAGATGAAGGGCTTGGCGGTGAGCAGATGCAGGTCGAACACGTCGACCTTGTCGATTTCGCCGGCCTGGGCGGCGGCATCGATGGTGCGGCCCGATTCGAGGATCTCCTTGGCCTTCCTGACCGCTTCCAGGTAGGAGGGCTCGATCTTCTTGCCGCGCAGGTCCTTCTCCAGCTTGGGCAGCGCGTTGTCGATGGTCTGCAGGTCCGCGAGGATCAGCTCAGTGTTGATGGTGTCGATGTCGTCCGCCGGGTCGACATGTCCGTTGACATGCACGATGTCGTCGTCCTCGAAGGCGCGCACCACTTCGCAGATGGCGTCCGCCTCGCGGATGTTTGCGAGGAACTTGTTGCCCAGTCCCTCGCCCTCCGAGGCGCCCTTGACGATGCCGGCGATGTCGACGAAGGTGACGGTCGCAGGCACGACCTTCTCGGTGTGCACGAGGTCCGCGAGCACCGGCAGGCGGTCATCGGGCAACGGCACGATGCCGGTGTTCGGTTCGATGGTGGCGAAGGGATAGTTCTCCGCCAGGACGTTGTTGCGGGTGAGTGCGTTGAACATGGTGGACTTGCCCACGTTGGGCAGGCCGACGATTCCGATAGTAAGAGCCATGGCTCACCAGCTTAGCCGCGCGGCTCGTCATGTGCGCCGCAGGGTGACCAAAGTCCTCGGCATACGGCCGCCGGCTACCGCGGCTCAGCCCTGTTCGATGGCGTCCACCGCGCGGATCACCGCGCCGCGGAACGCGCTGTCCTCGAGCGAGGCGACTCCCTTGATGGTGGTGCCGCCGGGCGAGCAGACGGCGTCCTTCATGGCGCCGGGGTGCTCGCCGGTGGCGATGGCCAGCGCGCCGACGCCTTCCACCATCTTCGCGGCCAGCCGGTAGGCGGTGGCGCGCTGCAGTCCGTATTTGACGCCGGCGTCGCCCAGTGCCTCGATGTACATGGCGGTGAAGGCCGGCGCACAGCCTGCCACGCACATGGCGATGCCCATGTGCGCGCTGTCGACGCGTTCGATGAGCGAGATGGAGCCGAACAGCCGCTCGAACAGTGCGTGCTGCCCGTCGGTCAGGCTGTCGACGTCCTCGGTGACGAGGACGCCCTTGCCGACGGCCATGGGCGTGTTCGGGATGGTGCACTGCAGGTGCATCCGCTCCCCTGCCTCGCCGAAGGCCTGCCGGTACGTGTCGAGTGTCCAGCCGGCGGCGATGGACACCACCATCGTGCCGGCGTCGGCCAGGGCGCCTGCCAAGGGCGCGAGCACCGACTCGATCTGGTAGGGCTTGATGGCCACGATGACGACGTCCGCCGCATCGACGACCTCGGCGGCCGACCGCACGGCGCGCACGCCCAGCGCTTCGGCACGTGCCGCGAGCCGATCGTAATGTGCGGCGCAGGCCACGACCTGCGCGCCTTCCACGGCGCCCGCGTCGATCAGGCCCTGCGCGATGGCGCCGCCCATGTTGCCGAAGCCGATGAAACCGATGGTGGGTGATTCGTTCATAGGACTGTCGCTCCTCGTATACGGAAAGGAAGGTTGGATGGTGCACCGCCGAGCATACCAGCGTCGCCCGGCGCATGCGCGCGGCGGCTCACTGCAGCGCGGCCAGGTCGCCGCGGTCGAGCGCCTTGCGGTAGAGATGCGCGAAGACCTTGCCGCCGTGCACGCCGTCGTGCTCGAATTCGTTCGTGGCCCAGTAATGGCTGTTGCCCACATGCGCCAGGGTGTCGAGGCTGAGCGTGCTGTCCACGTACATGTCGTCCACGTAGACGACGGCCTGCAGCGGCACGTCGTTGCGCGCCAGCCGCCCGGCGTCGTAGATCTTCCCGAAGTGCGTGTCCGCCATCATGAGGTCGACGGCCCCGCGGAAGGGTTGCAGGGCGCGCTCCTGCTCGAACATCCAGGGGAAGGCGGCCTCTCCGGTGAACAGGAGCGGCCGGGCGTCGACGCTGAACTGCGGCATGGTGTCGCGTACACGCTGGGCTGCCCAGTCGATGGGACGTTCCAGCTCGCCGTCGGCGTAGATGAATTCCTGCAGCGGCCAGTACAGTGGATGCGAGGCCGTGGCAGTGACGACATCCGCGAGGAAGTCGTCGGCAATCGGGGACGACGCATCCGCGGTGCCGTCGCCGGCGGCGAAGGCACCGTCGAGCAGCCAATGCACGCGTTCGAAGCTCGGTTTCATGCCGAAGGAGGAGCCGAGCGTCTGAAGCCGCTCCACCGTGAGGGGGTCGCCGTTGGGCAGTTGCTCGCCGCCGTCGGCGAGCTTGTCCGCGAGCGCGGCGACACGTGCGCGGTCCTGCGGGTAGCGTGCGTAGAACCGTTCGGTCTTGGCCTGCATGCGCGGGAAGGTGTGCTCGTACACTTCGGTGGCGTCCGCAGGTACGTGCGGAATGCCGCCGGTGGTGAAGGCGGCGGCGATGGCGTCGGGGAACAGGGAGAGGTAGCTCAGGGTGAGGAAGCCGCCGTAGCTCTGGCCGAGGGTCACCCACTGCCGTCCCGCGAACTGCGTGCGCCGCAGGTGTTCGAAGTCGCGCACGATGGAGTCGGCGAGGAAGCGTTTGAGGTACCAGGCGCCTTCCCGTGCCTCCATGGCGCCGATGAGGGAACCGTCGACGTGGCTGGAACGGCCGGTGCCGCGTTGGTCGGGCAGGATGAGGCGGAAGTGCTTGACGGCTTCGGCGATCCAGCCGTCGGAGTCGGGGCTGAGCGGCCGCGGCGAGGCGCCGCCGGGGCCGCCCTGCAGGAACAGCAGCAGCGGCAGGTCGTCGTGGATGCGGTCGGGGGCGCACACCTCGCGGTAGAACAGGGCGAGGTGGCGGCCGTCGAAGCCTTGGCCGGGCACGTGGCCGTGCCAGTCAAGGGGCACTTCGATGGAATGGTCCTGGACGTAGAGTCCCGGCACGTAGTAGTCGGCGAGCATGGCCATGGTCGTTCCTCCCTGGGGCAGATGCGGGTACGGCGTCGTTGGGACCATTCCAGTCCGGCGTGCCGACAGCGGCATGCGGCAGGGTTCATCCTCATGGCCGATGCCGTGGGGCGGCGCACCCGGGTATGCTCGTGCGCATGATCCCTTCACGCTTGTCCCGGCTGTACGCATGGATGGGGCGCCACCGCACGGTGCTCGTCGACGGCGTGGTGGCCTTGGCGCTCATGGGCCTGTGGGCGCTGTACGGACCGGGTTTCCTCAACGAGACGGGCCTGCTGTTCTCCTGGCCGTCGCATGCCACGATGGCATGGTCGATCCTGCTGACCGCCCCGTACGCGCTGCACCGGGTGCGGCCGCGTCTGGCGGTGCGCCTGTTCCTCGTCGTGGCGGTGGCGCAGCTGGTGGTGGGCCCTTCGTTGGCCGTCGCGGACGTCATGGCACTGCCCATGCTGTACGCGGCCCTGGTCTACGGCCCGGTGGCGCTGACACGGCGCTACCTGCTGTGGGCGGTCGTGCTGGATGCCGTCGCCTCCCTGGAAGTCGCCATGTCGAATTTCATGACGCCGCTGTCCGACTTCCTGCGCGGCCTGCATGACGGCATGGGCACCGTGTCCTCGTGCGGCTGGAACGCCGATGGCCTGGTGGTCACCTCGGGGTGCGCCGTCAATGTCGTGGCGGAATTCCTGGGCATGGCCGTGTTCTTCGGCATCGCGCTGACCATGGTCGCCGTGGCGGCGTTCTGGCAGCGCGCACGCCGGCAGACGGTGCTCCTGCTCACGCAGCGCAACGAGGCGATCGAGGCGCGCCAGGCCGAGGAACGGCGCATCGCCGCCTCCGCGGAACGTGCGCGCATTGCCCGGGACATGCACGACGTGGTGGCGCACACCCTGTCGATCATCATCGTGCAGGCGGACGGCGGCCGCTACGCCACGGTGCATGACCCGCAGATGGCCTGCGAGACGATGGAGACCATCCGCAGCGAGTCCGAGCATGCCCTGCACGACATGAAGCGGCTGCTCGGCGTCTTCGGCGGCTCCCCGCGCGCTGGCGCCGCGCAGTTGCCGCTCCTGCTCGACCAGGCACGGCAGGCGTCGCCGGACACGGCGTTCTCGCACGAGGCGGAGGGCACCCCGCAGCCGCAGCGCCTGTCGCAGGAGGCGGACACGGCGCTCTACCACGTGGTGCAGGAGGCGCTGACGAACATACGCAAGTATGCCGGCCGCCACGTGTATGTGCAGGTCCGTGAATGCTGGGACGACGTCGGCGTGACCGTCACCGTGGCGGACGACGGCCGGGGGGCCGCGGCCGCGCTGGACGGCCACTCCCCCGGCTTCGGGCTGGCCGGCATGCGTGAACGCGTGGAGGCCGCCGGTGGCACCGTCGCAGCCGGCCCGGCCATCGGCGGCGGCTTCACGGTGACGGCGCACCTGCCCTACGGCAGCGACGAACCGGGGCGTGCACGAGCTGTCGCACCATCCCCCGCCGCGGTATCCGCCCCCGTTGCGGACCGTCAGCAGGAAGCAGTGGCTGACGATCCCGTTGCCGCTGCCGCCACGGACGACGATGCCGCCGCACCGCAGGTCCGGCAGGAGGCGGCATCGCCTCAGGAGGAACACCGCTGGACCCAATGGGTGGCCCAGCTGCGCTCGCAGCCTTTTGCTCAGGCACGCGACGACGACCATGACAACTGGGTCACGCGCCTGTCGCGGTGGACGGAACGGCACTATGTCCTTGCCGATACGATCATGGTGGCGTTCCTGACGGCGTTCCTGCTGGTCCACGACCTGTCCCTGTTCCTGGTCGTGGACCCGGACCAGGCATCTGGCCAGGGGCGGTGGATGGTGGCCGTCACGCTGCTGCTCATGGCGCCGCTGTGCCTGCGCCGCCGGTTCCCCCGTGCCGTGGCCGTCTGCTTCGCCGCCGTGGTCGCGCTCCAGCTGCTGGTGCTGCCGGGCGTGTACACCGCGGACGTCTTTGCGCTGCTGGCGATCTATACTGCGTCCCTCTACGGGCGCGGCCGCACCTGGCGTTGGCTCGTGCCGACCATCCTGGCCCTGTCCGCGTTGACCGGCGTGAAGGTGGCCCTGTCCGAATACGGCTATGCCACCGTCCTGGACCGTCTGCTGGGGCGTCGCTTCGCGTCCGTACTCTACGACCACGTGGACATGCAGGCGTACATGGATGCGGCCATGGCGAGGAATTCGGGCATTTCGATCGGCCTGGCGGCCGCCATGGCGTGCATGATCGCGTTGCTGCTGGGCGCCTGGGCGAAGCAGCGCGGCGAGAACCCGCAGATCCTGCAGGCACGCGCCGAAGCCATGCAGGCCGAAGTCGACAAGCAGCGCATCGCCGCCGCCAACCGCGAACGCGACCGCATCAGTGCCGAGATCCAGCAGGAGGTGAGCGACACCCTGCGCATGGTCATCGACCAGACCAGCGCGGAGCTGGAGGAGATCCACGGGCAGCTGGGCCGGGGGCGCACGCCGACGCCGGAGTCGATCGGCGACGCCTTCGCCGCCATCGCCGCACGCGGCCGTGCCGCGTTGGCCCGGATGCGCACCCTGCTCAAGGTGCTGCGCGAGACCGGCACCAGCGACGACCATGAGGACACGGACCGTCACCTGACGATGCCCCTGTCCCCGGTCGCGGGTACCCGGGACACTGCCGACCGCTGAGCGGGACGTGGCCCGTGGGCGGCCATGGCGCCGATGGCGGGGTGCAGCTACAGTGGAGGGCATGGACGAGACTGCCAACGAACGTATCCGCGTGGTGATCGCCGACGACCAGGAACTGGTGCGCGCCGGCTTCACCATGGTCATCAATTCACAGCCCGACATGCAGGTGGTGGGGCACGCCTCCAACGGCGAGCAGGCGATCGCGCAAGTGGAGCGTCTGCATCCCGACATCGTGCTCATGGACGTGCGCATGCCGGGCATGGATGGCATCGCCGCCACCGGGCACATCACGCGTCAGGGAGACGGCGGGCGTCCCACGCGGGTGATCATCCTGACCACCTTCGACCTCGACGAGTATGTGATGGCCGCAATCAAGGCCGGTGCCTCGGGGTTCCTGCTCAAGGACACCGAGCCCGAGACCCTGCTCAACTCGATTCGCACGGTGCGGCAGGGCAATGCCATCATCGCGCCGACGGCCACGAAGCGGCTCATCGAGAACATGATGCGGCCCGGCTTCGCGGCCCCCGACCAGGCACCCCGGGACAGCGGGTACCGGGACCCGGAGCTGGAGTCGCTCACGGAACGCGAACGCGAGGTGCTCGTCGAGATTGCGCATGGCCTGTCGAATCAGGAGATTGCCGACAAGCTGTTCATTTCCCTGCCCACGGTCAAGACACATGTGGCGCACATCCTGGCGAAGATCAATGCCAGGGACCGGGTGCAGGCAGTGGTCTTCGCCTACGAGAACCACCTGGTGTAGCCGGCATGGAAACGGCCGAGGGGCCGCACGGACTTGAGGTCCGTGCGGCCCCTCGGCCGTCGTGCCTGGGATGTGGCTGCACCGTCAGCTTTCCGCCAATGCCTCCACGGGCGGGGTGCGTACTGCACGGCGCGCCGGGAAGACGCTGGCCAGCAGGGCGCAGGCGATGGACAGCAGCAGGATGATGCCGTAGGTGGTCCAATCGATGGCATACACCACTTCGCCAATCTGGGTCATCACCAAGGTGATGCCGACCCAGCCGAAGAGGGTGCCCAGCACCATGCCGACCACGCTGGAGACGGTGGCGATGACGAGCGCCTCGATGCACAGCGAGGCGCGCAGCTGGCCACGGGTCATGCCGATGGCGCGCAGGGTCGCGGATTCGCGGGTGCGTTCGATCACGGACAGGCTCAGCGTGTTGGCCACGCCGATCACCGCGATGATCACGGCGACCGCCAGGAGTGCGACCAGGAGGGTGAGCATCATGTTGACCATGCTTTCCCACTGCTGGCGTTCCAGGATGGGGCCGCCCAGGTTGACGCCCGGGTAGGCTTCGAATGCCTTGGTCAGCCCGTCGACGGTCTGGGACAGCGTGGCGGAGGCAGTATCCACCTTGAGGAGCATCATGGCGGACTCGGCCTGGAAGGTGCCGTTCTCGAAGAGCTCCTGGTTGACGAAGGCGGCGGCATTGCCATCGGTGACGCTCCTGAAGTCACGCTGTTCCACGTGCAGGTCGGCGTGGCCGGCGTCGACGGTGGTGCCGTCGTCGTCCGCGGTCGTCTCGGTCACATCGACGGTGTCGGAGAAGTTGAGCTGCCGTCCCGTTGCCGGGTCGTAGCGTTGCACGACCACGTCATGCTCCCCCAGCGTCACGTCGCCGAGGTCCGTGTTCAGCACGGAGCACAGCGCCTGGCCGTCGGGCACGCCGATGATGGTCGCCTGGATTTCCTTGCCGTCCGCGTCGGTGAGATGGCCTGATGCGACGGGTGCGGTGATGCTGTGTTCCACGCCCTTCAAGGCGGCGACCTGCGTCTGCACGGAGGCAGGGATGTTCTCCGCCGTGACGACGACGTCCACGCTGTAGCGGGTATCGAGTGTCTTGGCCATGGTGGCCTTCGCATCCGTGGCGCCGGTGGCGAGGGTGCTGATGAGCGTGACGCCGATGAGCAGCGCGGTGCCGGTGGCGGCCACGCGGCGCGGGTTCTTCTGGATGTTGGCGTCCGCCAGCTTGGCGGACGGTCCGCACAGGGCCGCCAGTGCGCCGACGCCGCGCATGAGCCAGGGCATCCAGAACAGTGCGGTCAGCGCCGCCCCCAGGAAGGCCATGGCGCAGCCGAGGATACCGGCGAGCAGTGCCATGTCCGCCTTGCGCTCGTTGATGAGGAGGGCGAGCACTGCCAGGCCGGTGCCGCCGACGAGGCACAGCAGGCCGATGACGGCCCTGCCGATCCTCGACTTGCGCTGGTTGGACAGTTCGAGGGGCCGCAGCGCCTCGAGCGGCGCAACGCCGGTCGCCATGCGTGCGGCGCCCATGGAGGCGAGGACCGTCATGGCGATGCCGAAGAGCATGGGCAGGGCGACCACCTGCCAGGTGAACACCAGCGGCATGTGGATGCTGTTTCCTTCCACACCCAGCCCTGCCGCCGAGGTGGCCGCCATGAGCCCGATGCCGGCAGCGACACCCAGCAGGGAGGCGACGGCGCTCAGCAGGAAGGCTTCCTGGAGCACCGAGGCGTACAGCTGGCGCTTGGTGGCGCCGATGGTGCGCAGCAGGGCGAGGGTGCGGCGTCGCTGGGCGATGAGGACCTGGAAGGTGTTGGCGATGACCAGGGCGGCCACCACGAGGGCGAGGACGCCGAAGGCGAGCAGGAAGTTGCGGGTGATGTCCGAGTCGTTGCCCATGGCCTCGATGATCTCCTGTGCCATCTCGGCGCGCGACCTCACTTCGAAGCCCTTCGGCAGGTCCGCCCTGATGGCCGCCAGGGCACTGTCCGCCTTGCCGTCGTCGAGGAGCAGGTAGACCGAGCCGACCGTCAGGTCATCCACCGAAGGAACGTCCGACAGGGCCGCGATCACGTCGTCGGAGGCAATGGTGGCGCCGCCGTAATAGCTGAAGGCGCCCGACGGGTCGGCGGTGAAGCCCACGACGCGCACGTCGAGGCCTTCACCGCCGGTGCTGCCGCCGGACATCTGCGAGAGCAGGCGCATGGTGTCGCCTACGTGCACGCCCCACTCCGCGGCGGTCTTGGCGGGAATGGCCACCTCATCCGTGGCGTCCGGCTTCGGCGCCGCGCCCTCGGTGACCTCGACCGGCAGGAGCGTTGCGTCCGAGGCGGTGGCAATTACGGCTTCGGACACATTGCGCTCGCCCATGCTCAGGGTGACGGAACGCTGGATGTCGGGGCGGACGGCCTCGACGCCGTCGATGGCCTCGATCCGGTCCATGCCGAGCTTGCCGTAAGGGGTGTCGTAGGCCTGGTCGGCGTCGGGCGAGGTGCCGTCGACGGCGATGACGTAGTTGGAGTCGCCGAACTGGGCGGTGACCTGGTCGCGCATGGACTTGCCCATGGCGTTGGAGAACAGCAGGGTCGCCGCGATGAAGGCGGTGCCGATGAGGATCGCGATGCCTGCGGGGATGAGCATGCGCAGGTTCTTCCTCATCATTTGCTTGGTGATTGACCACATGATCAGTGTTTCCCTCTTGTCGTGCTTGCGGTGCGGTTCGTCGGACGTGTCATGCCTGGTATCCGGCTGTCCACTGTGCCTTGCGCGGCGGCAGCGGCACCTTGCCGCCGGCCTGCGTGGCACGTGCCCGTTCCTGCATGAGCAGTTCGCTCATCCGTTCGGCGGTGGGGTTGTCGACGTCCGCGGCGATCCGACCGTCGGAGAAGACGATGGCGCGGTCCGCGTAGGAGGCGGCCATCGGGTCGTGGGTGACCATGACGACGGTCTGGCCGAGTTCCTTGACCGAGTTGCGCAGGAAGCCGAGTACTTCGGCGCTGGCCACCGAATCGAGGGCGCCGGTCGGCTCGTCGGCGAAGACGAGTGCCGGCTTACCGATGAGTGCGCGGGCGATGGCCACGCGTTGCTGCTGGCCGCCCGACAGTTCGTTGGGGCGGTGCTCGAGGCGGTCCGTGATGCCGAGCGTACCGACCAGCAGGTCGAACCAGGCCCGGTCGGGCTTGTCCCCGGCCAGGGTGAGGGGCATGAGGATGTTCTGGCGGGCGCTGAACATGGGCAGCAGGTTGAAGCTCTGGAAGATGAAGCCGATGCCGTGGCGGCGCAGCAGGGTGAGTTCCTTGTCCCCCATGCCCGTCAGGTCATGGCCCTGGAAGAGGACGTGGCCCGAAGTGGCCTTGTCCAGTCCGGACATGGTATGCATGAGCGTGGACTTGCCCGAGCCCGAAGGGCCCATGATGGCGGTGAAACGGCCTTGTTCGAAGGCGATGTTCACGCCGCGCAGGGCATGGACCTCGCTGTCTCCCGTGCCGTAGTCCTTCACCAGGTCGACGGCTTCGATCGCTGCAGGAGCCCCCTGGTCGACGTGGGGGTGCGGGGTGGGCTGGGACGCATCAGACATGCTGGTTCCTTTCCTCATGTGTCGGTCCCGTGGGGCGGCCCACGGGATTGCCTGATGGTTCCACCTTAGGAAAGGGCGACGTGGGGCGGCATCGTGCGCCGGATGGATACGGCGAGGGGCCCTCATCCTTGAGGATGAGGGCCCCTCGCCGCGCGGAACCGGCGGATTACCAGCCGAAGGCCATCATGACGATGACGCCGGCGAGCGCCAACAGTGTCAGGCACAACGTCACCCAGTCGGCGGCACGCATGTGCGCGGGGTTCGCCAGGGTACGCCGGGCGCCGTGGCGGTCCATGAACACGCCGCGGGTGCGCATGGCCTGTTCGACGGCGTCGTTGCGTTCCGCCTGGGTCTGCCATGCCTCCACCCAGGCGCGGATGCGCGCGGTCACGCCGAGGGAGGCGCCACGTGCCGACAGCATGAGACGGCTGCGGCGGGCGTTGACGAACACCGCCGGGATCTCGTGGAGCGCCCGCAGCCATCTGGCGATGATGCGGTACGGTACGCGCAGCGCACTGAGTCCCCGTGTCCACTGTTCGTCGCTGGTGGTCACGAGCGTGAGCAGGACGGCGAGGACGATGTCGGCGATCCTGAGCAGGACGGTGCCGTTGAGTGCCAGCGCCTGGAGCGTCACCCGCCAGCCGCCGACCTGCCAGGCCACGTCGTCGCCGACGTCCGACAGTCCGAACAGCAGGCAGATGCCGATGATGGCCAAGACGGGCCCGAGGCCGGCCCAGCACCGTCCCACTGCGTACCATGGCGTGCGGTCCGTGGCGAAGGCCACGTGGATGCCCACGAGCACGGCTGCCAGGAAGATCCAGTTGCCCCAGATGGCGCAGCACACCACCAGGCACAGGGACAGGAACACCTTGACGCGGGTGTCGAGCCGGTGCAGCCAGCCGTCGCCGCGAGCGTAGAATCCGGCACTCATCCTTGCATTCCCCCCATCTGTCGTGACGATGGGTCCACGAAGGGCTCCCGTGAACCCCGGACCGTGCCGTAGGCGACCAGGTGTCCTTCGTCGAGACGTGCCGCATGCGTGCAGTACCGTTCGATGGCGTCGGTGTCCTGGCAGACCATGACCACGGTCGTGCCCTGCCGGTTGCGTGCCGCGATGGTGTTGAGGAACCGCGACTTGAGCCGCTGGTCGAGTCCGACGACCGGTTCGTCGAGCACCAGCACCGGGGTTTCCATGGCCAGGGCGCATGCCAGCGCCACTGCGCGCTGCTCGCCGCTGCTGAGGGTGCGGGCCGGGACGTCCTCCACGCCGTAGAGGTCGAACAGCCGTACCATGGCCGCCACGCGCGAGGCGACCGTCGCTTCGTCGCATCCCAGGGCGCGCGGACCGTAGGCGATCTCCTCGTGCACGGTGCCGCCGAACAGCATGCTCATGGGATCCTGGGTGACGAAGGCCACCTGGTGCGCCATCTGGGTGACGCTACGCGACGTGACATCGGCACCGCCGACCGTCACCTTGCCCGCCTGGGGTCGCAGGATGCCGTTGAGCAGGCGCACCAGGGTGGACTTGCCCGAGCCGTTGGGGCCCGTGATGCCGATGAAGTCCCCCTGCCCCACCGTCAGGCTGACGTCCTCGAGCGGGGTACGTTCATGGGCCGTGGCGTGGGGGTAGGAGAAGCGGACATGGTCGAGGACGACGGCGGCATCGGCCGCCGCGGCAGGCGTGGCCGGCCCGATCGACAGGTCGCGCCCTCCATCCGAGGGGACGATGACGCCGACGGATTCGAGGAGCGCACCCTCCCTGGCGAAGATGTCGCGCGTGGTGCGTCGGATGATCTCGCCATCCACCATGAGGAACACCGCATCCGCGTGCCTGGACAGGATGTCGGTGTCCTGCTCGACCAGGAGGACGGTGGTTCCCTCCTCCTCACGCATGCGTGCCAGGACCCGGACCAGGTCGTCACGTCCCTCGCGGTCCAGCGGGGAGATCGGTTCGTCGAGGATGAGCACTTGGGGCCGCGGGGCGATGGCGGAGGCGATGGCGACGCGTTCCGCCTCGCCCGTGGACAGCGTGTCGACGGCACGGTCCCGCAGGTGTCCGATATGCAGCTCGTCCAGCACTTCCTCGACGCGTGCACGGATCTCCTCACCGTCGATGCCGCGGTTTTCCAGAGGGAAGGCGATTTCCTCGTGCACGGTGGCGCTGGTCATCTGCGTGCGCGGGTCCTGCCCGACGTAGCCGATGTGCGTGGACAGGTTGGACACGGAGGTGCTTTTCACGTTCATGTCGGCCACGCGGGCGAAGCCGTTCATGGTGCCGGCGGTGCAATGGGGAATCAACCCGATCAGTGTCTTGGCGAAGGTGGTCTTGCCCGACCCGGTGGGTCCGACGATGCCGGTGAGGGTTCCCCGGGAAACGTAGCAGTTGATATTGCGCAGACCCGGGACCGGTTCCGTGGCTTGCGTGGCCGGAGCGTACTGCCATGCAAGGTTCATCACGGTGATAATGTCGCCCACACCATTCTCCATCATGATTCGGGAAGAAAGACTCTGGGTTCAGTTATAGCAGAGCAGCTGCCGTTTTTCGCCCACGGCCAGTCGCCGCACCGTCCGCAGGCCGGGTCACTCCCCGCCGGGCGTGCGCAACGCCGCGAAGCCGCGTTCGAGGTCCGCGATGATGTCGTCGATGTGCTCGGTGCCGACGGACAGGCGGATGGTTCCCGGCGTGATGCCCTGCTCGGCCAGCTCCTCGGCGCTTTCCTGGGCGTGCGTGGTCGAGGCGGGGTGGATCACCAGGCTCTTGAGGTCGGCCACGTTGGCCAGCAGCGAGAACAGCTCCAGGTGGTTGATGAAGGTGCGTGCCGCATCCTTGCCGCCTTCGATCTCGAAGGTGAAGATGGAGCCGGCACCCTCCGGGAAGTAGCGCAGGTAGCGTTCGTGGTCGGGGCGTCCTTCGATGGACGGATGGGAGATGGAACGCACTTCGGGCACGGTCCGCAGGTATTCGATGACCTTGAGCGCGTTGGCCACGTGACGTTCCACGCGCAGGGAGAGGGTCTCGGTGCCCTGCAGCAGCAGGAAGGCGGACAGCGGCGAGAGGGTCGCGCCGGTGTCGCGCAGGAGGATCGCCCGGATGCGCGTGACGAAGGCGGTGGGTCCCAGGGCCTCGTGGAAGCGCAGGCCGTGGTAGGAGGGGTCGGGCTCGGTCAAGGTGGGGAACTTGCCCGGCACCGCCGACCAGTCGAAGGAGCCGCCCTCCACGATGACGCCGCCGAGCGTGGTGCCGTGGCCGCCGATGAACTTGGTGGCGGATTCGACGACGATGTCGGCGCCGTGCTCCAGCGGGCGGAACAGGTAGGGCGTGGCGAAGGTGTTGTCCACGATCACCGGCAGGTGGTGGCGGTGCGCGATCCCGCTGATCGCCTCGAAGTCGGGCAGGTCGGCGTTCGGGTTGCCGAAGGTCTCGAAGTACACGAGTTTCGTGTTCTCTTCGATGGCCTCCTCGAAGGCGGCCGGGTCCTGTACGTCCACGAAGGTCGTGGTGATGCCGTCGCGCGGCAGCGTGTGGCGCAGCAGGTTGTAGGTGCCGCCGTAGATGTTCTTCGCGGCGACGATATGGTCGCCGGACTGGGTGATGTTGCGCACCGCATATTCCACGGCCGCCGCGCCCGAGGCCACGGCCAGGCCGGCCGTGCCGCCTTCCAGGGCCGCGATGCGTTCCTCGAACACCGCCTGGGTCGAATTGGTCAGGCGTCCGTAGATGTTGCCCGGGTCAGCCAGGGCGAAGCGGTCGGCCGCATGGTCGAAGTCGTGGAACACATAGCTCGTGGTCTGGTAAATGGGGACGGCACGGGAGTCGGTGGCCGGGTCGGCCTGCTCCTGTCCTACGTGCAGCTGCCGGGTCTCGAAACGGTAGCCGGTGCGGTCCTGTGCGCCCATGGTGCCTCCTTGGTGACGATGGTGTCGGTGACGATGGCACCGACCCTACCGAGTGCCGCAAGCACCTGGCAAGCCCGGCGTTATCGGCATTGCCTATACCTGCTTATCGCGGCTCGGCACGAGGCCCGGCAGCCCGAACGCACCACGCGCACGACACGCCGATGGGGCAACGCAACCGTATGGTTCTAGATGAAGGAAACGCGCCGCCGGCGAGCCCGGCGGCCATCGGATACACAGGAGGCCATGGACCATGAGCACCGTGCTGTATGAACGCAACCGAACCTACATCCCCCGCATCGCCGCCGTGCACGACATGTGCGGCTACGGCAAATGTTCGTTGACCGCCGCGATCCCGATCCTGTCGGCGGCGGGCTGCGACGTGCTTCCCGTACCCACCGCGCTGTTCTCCGCACACACCAAGTTCCCCGTGTTCACGATGACGGACACGACCGACATGCTTTCGGGCTACCTGGATGCCTGGCAGCAGGAAGGCGTCGAGCTCGACGGCGTCTACTCCGGCTTCCTGGGCGCCCCCGAGCAGGTGGCGATCATCCAGCGCCTGTACGAGGAGCATCCCGGCGCCCTGCGCCTGGTCGACCCGGTCATGGGCGACGGCGGACAGATGTACGCCACGTATACGCAGGAGCTGTGCGACGCGATGGGCGCACTCGCCGACGGCGCGGACATCCTCATGCCGAACCTGACCGAGGCGTCGATCCTCACCGGCACCGAATACCTGGGCAACGACCTGTCCGACGCGCAGGTCGACGCGCTGCTGCAGGCGTTGCTGGACCTGGGCGCCCGGAATGTCGTGCTCAAGGGCATCGACCATGGCGACGGCCGCATCCGCAACTTCGTGGCCGGCGCCGACGAAGGCGTGGGCGCCAAGGTGGAACTGGTGCACGAGAAGCTGCCGTACATGTGCCACGGCACGGGTGACGCCTTCGCCTCCGCCCTGATCGGCGGCGTCATGGCCGGCCTCGACCTGCCGGGGGCGGCGCGGCTGGCGGGCGAGTTCGTGCGCAATGCGATGATCAGCACGAAGCACCAGCCCGATTACGAGATGCGCGGCGTGAGTTTCGAGCTGTGCCTGGGCGAGCTGGCCGACCTGGTCGACTGATCTGTAGGCCCTTGTGCGGATGTGGCTGGGGGCCGTCGGTCGCATGCGACCGACGGCCCCCAGCCACATCCGCACAAGGGCCTACAGGTCCTGCCGGCGCAGGAGCCATGCGGAGAGCGCCCCGGATCCCAAGGCCAGCACCAGCGTGATGGCTGCAGCCGCACAATACGGCATCGCCGGCGGCACCTGTCGCATCCATGCCTCGACCGCCTGCACCATGGCGTCGAAGACCCGGTCGCCCACGACATTGCCGTAGCACACGACCACGAGGACGAGGACCGCCATGGCCAGGGGCATGGCGATGATGGCGCGTTCCCCGAAACAGATGGTCAGTGGCAGGAAGAGCGCCGCCATCAGTGCCAGGCCGCAGGCCATGGCGGCGCACAGGACCAGGGTGACATGGACGTCCTGCCGGCCGGACAGGGTAGCCACAGCCCCCAGGATCGCGGTCAGTGCAATCGGCGCGCCCAAGCCCAGGAGCATCTTCTCCCACACATAGGCTCCCCTGGTGAAGGGCAGCGTGAACAGGGCCCTGGCATGGGAGGACTGCAGGTCATCGCACACGGCACGCAGCACCATGAGCGACAGCATGAGGGGTGCGAAGCACTGGCCGAACTGCAGCATGCCGGAGGCCATGTACAGCGCCGTCAGGGCCGCCGTGAATACCAGCAGGAACCCCTGGTGGCGCAGGACGCGCCAGTCGCGCATCATCAGTCCCTTGATCATCATCGTCCTCCTTGTGACGTTCCTTGTTCCATGACGGAGACCAGGCCGTCGATGCCGCCCCGTTCGATCTGGATGCCGGGCATGTTCTCGCGGTAGAAGGCCCGCTGGTCGGTCAGGACGCGCCAGCCGCCGGGCACCCGTTGCCGCGCCAGCACGTAGGTGTCGTCGAGACCGGCCATCTGCGTCTCGTCCAGCAGGAGCACGCCGTAGTCGTCGCGGAGCCGGCCGACGGTCTCGTGCAGCCGGATGCGTCCGTCCTTGAGGTAGTGGAAGTCGTCGCACAGCCCCTCGATGTCGCGCGAGTCGTGGGAACTGACGAGGATGGACCGTCCTGCCTCCTCCATGAAGCCCCGTAGCAGGTCGAGGATCTTCTCGCGTGCCACCGTGTCGAGGCCGGCGGTGGGTTCGTCGAGCACCAGCAGCCGCGGTCTGCGGCAGATGGCCATGATCACCTGGCAGGTGGCATGCATGCCGGTGGAATAGGACCGCAGCGGCTTGCCGTCCGGCAGTGCGAAGCGTTCCAGGAGCCGCCTGCAGCCGTCGGCGTCGAAGTCCGGGTAGAACACGCGGTATTGGGCGATGAGGTCGTTCGGCGTGATGCCTGCACGTTCCGCGCCGTCCGCGAATGTGGCCACCACCTGGCGGCGTACGGCGGGAGCGGCACCGAAGGCGGGGGCGCCCAGGAGCATGGCCGTGCCGGAATCCGGCCGCACCAGGCCCAGTGCCAGGCGGAAGGCGGTGGTCTTGCCCGAACCGTTGGCGCCGACCAGCGCGGTGATGGTGCCCGGCGGCACCTGGAGGTCCACCTCCAGGGTGAAGTCGCCGTAGCGCTTGACGGCATGGTCCAACACGAGCAGGGGCGTCGCAGTCATGGCAGTTTCCTTTCCTTGTCTTCGCCGCACGGTTCGGCGTCGTCCTCGAGCAGCATGGCCACGAGGCCGACGATGTCATGGTCCGCCAGCCCGGCGCGCCGTGCTTGGGCGATGGCCTGGACGAAGCGTTCCTCGACCTGGCGGTTGGCTTCCTCGGCGACGATGTTCGGCGAGATGTCCGCCACGAAGCTTCCCTTGCCCTGCACCGTGACGACCAGGCCTTCCGTCTCGAGGACGTCATAGGCCTTCTTCACGGTCAGCGCCGAGATGCGGCATTGTCGCGCCAGGGCACGCACGGAGGGCAGCGGGGCGCCGGCGGGCAGGTCGCCACGGGCCACCAGCGCACGGATGCGTTCGACGATCTGCTCGTAGATGGGCGTCATCGACGAGGGATTGACCAGGATGTCCAGCACGTCGCTCCTTTCCGTACCGGCGCGGCCATGTTCGCCAGCCGGTCCCATTCCGTGGCGGTGCAGCCTGCGGGGTCGCAGACCACAAACGGTATATAACAGTGAATAACAGTATATAACTGTCCTGGCGTGTCCGGGACCGCGTGTCGTCCACATTCCGCCGTTCCGACGGCCGTCCGACCACATGGCCCCTCGTGGCTGGCACCCGCGATGCGACCGTGCTGGACTGGGCACATGGACACAGCAACGAATTCACCCATGGAACAGTGGGCGTCGCCCACGCGGCCGGAGGCCGTCCCCGACGCCCCGGCCGAATGCCCCGACATGCCGATGGAGGAAGAATGCCCCTTCACCGGCGACCTACTGGGCGACGAGTTCGACGACGGATCCCGTCCGACGACCTTGGACGCCTGCAAGCAGGCGCTCCTGGCCCCCGGCTGGACGCACGCCGGCTCGGTGAGCTCGGCGAACTGGCCGCACGTCTCTGGCTGCATGACCAGTCATGGATCATCCTCGACGCCAACTGGCGCTGCCGGTACGGCGAGCTGGACATCGTGGCCCTGACCCGCCACCACAGCATCGTGTTCGTCGAAGTCAAGACACGGCGCAGCACGCTCCAAGGCAGCCCGCAGGAAGCGGTCCACACGTCCAAGCAGTCGAACATACGGCGTACCGCCACCTTGTGGCTGCAACGATACGGCCGGCGCATCAGCCATGTGGGCATCCGTTTCGACGTCATCACCTGCGTGGTGCACGACGGCGCCGTGGAGCTGCAGCACATCGTGGAGGCCTTCTGATGGCCGCGCTGGGCTGTGCGCTCTCCGTGGGACTGATCGGTCTGAACGCCTTCGTGATCCAGCTGCAGGCCTTCATCTCCCCCGGGCTGCCCCACTTCTCCATCATCGGCCTGCCGGACACCTCGCTCAACGAGGCACGCGAGCGCGTCCGTTCGGGCTGCGCGGCCTGCGGCTTTCCCTGGCCAGGAAGCCGCGTGACCGTGAACATGTCGCCGGCGTCGTTGCCCAAGCGCGGCTCGGCCCACGACCTGGCCATCGCGGCCAGCGTCCTGTCCGCGTCCAGGACCATTCCCAGCAACTGCCTGGCGTCCACGGTGGTGCTCGGCGAGCTCAACCTGGACGGCAGCGTCCTACCGATCAACGGGTTGCTGCCGATCCTGCTGCATGTACGCGAGCAGGGGCTGCACTCGGTGATCGTACCGCGCGCCAACCTCGAGGAGGCGCAGCTCGTCCCCGGACTGCAGGTGGCGACCGTCTCCCATCTGGGTGAGCTCATGGAGATGTTCGATGCGCATCCGCGCTACAGCACCCGTGGCGAACCGCTGATCGCCGACCAGGCGGTCGCCGTGCCCGCAACCCAGGTCCCGGTCGGGGACATGCGGGACGTGGTGCACCAAGACGCCGCCAAGACCGCCCTCGAGGTGGCGGCGGCCGGGGGCCACCACCTGCTCATGGTCGGGCCTCCCGGTACCGGCAAGACGATGCTTGCCTCGCGCATGCCGGGCATCATGGCACCTCTTGACGAGGATGCACAGTTCGAGGTCGCCTCCATCCGGTCGGTCTGCGGCACCCTGCGCTCCACCGGCATCTCCAGCGTACCGCCCTTCGAGGCGCCCCATCACAGCGCGACGGCACCGGCACTGGTGGGAGGCGGCAGCGGACTCGGACAGCCCGGTGCCGTGACCCGCGCACACCACGGCGTGCTGTTCATGGACGAGGCACCCGAATTCGCCCCACGGGTCCTGCAGACCCTGCGCGAGCCTCTTGAGTCCGGGATGGTCGCCATTTCACGGGCCAAGGGCACCACCGTATACCCTGCGCGCTTCCAGCTGGTCATGGCCGCCAATCCATGCCCCTGTGGCTACGGATACGGCACCGGGGAACGGTGCACATGCAGCGAACGGGAGCGCATCCGCTATTTCGGACGCCTGTCGGGGCCCATCCTCGACCGCATCGACATGCAGGTGGAGGTCGACCCCATCGAGCATCTCGACACCGGCCCCGACGGGAACGGCCCCTCCAGTGCCGAAATGCGCCAACGGGTGACGACGGCACGGAGCCGTGCACGCGAACGGTTTTCCCCACATGGCTGGACTTGCAATGCACAGGCCTCCGGCACGTGGCTGCGCTCGCACACACCGGCTTCCATCCTGCACGTGGTCAACGACGCCCTGTCGGCCCATCGCCTGAGCCTGCGTGGCGCCGACCGGGCCATGCGGCTGTCCTGGACGCTGGCCGACCTGGCCGGCCGGGCGCAGCCGTCCATGGACGACATCGCCATGGCCATCGCACTGCGCACCAAGGAGCTGACATGACCCACGCACTGCAGGGAAGCTGCTCCCCCACCCTGGCCCGAGCCTTGCTCGCCTGTGCCCTGGACGGCGCCGATGCGCTCATGATGGCGCTCGTTCAAGGCAGCGGCACGCCCCTGACCGCCCTGACGCTGCTGCTTGAGGCCCTCGACGGGCCTGCCGGCCATGCCCAGACGGAACTGGACCGCCTTTTCACTGCCGGCGCCACGCATTGGGGCCGCCGCATCCAGCCACAGGGCATGCAGTCCTTCCATCGGGCATGCAGCCGGTGGAAGGAGCGGCTGGAGGCGTTGCCCAGCCGCGACTGTGACGCCTTGCGCGCATGGTTGAGCGACGACGGACGGTTCTGGCTTGCCGGACCCGACGATGCGGCATGGCCCGCCCAGCTCGACGACCTGTCCACCCGCGGGGACTGGGCTCCCCCGCTGTGTCTGTGGGGCATGGGGTCACCGGTGGCGCCCGTGGCCTGCGAGGCGCCCGTTGCCGTGGTCGGTTCCCGCGGCGTCAACGGCTATGGGCGGCAGGTCGCGACCGCCATCTCCGAGAACGCGGCATCCCACGGACACGTGGTGGTCTCGGGAGGCGCGATGGGCACGGACGCCTGCGCCCATTGGGGCGCCCTGCACGCCCGGGACCGTCTGGGAACTTCACGGGCAGGTCCGACCGTGGCCTTCTTCGCCGGCGGGCTCAACCATGTGGGGCCAGCCAGCAATGCCCGGTTGTTCGACGCCATGCTCGCCGCCGGCGGCGCCCTGCTCAGCGAATGCCCTCCCGACACCGTTCCCCAGCCGCACCGTTTCCTGCTGCGCAACCGGCTCATTGCGGCCATGGCCTCCACGGTGGTCGTGGCACAGGCCCGGCGCCGTTCCGGGGCCCTCAACACCGCCCATTGGGGCAACGAACTCAACCGCACCGTCTATGCGGTCCCCGGCTGCATCACCACACCGGAGCATGCCGGATGCCACGAACTGATCCGCAACCAGGAGGCTCTCCTGCTCGCGGACCCGGCCGCCTGCGACGAATGGACCCATGCCGCGCATCCGCCCGGGACGGCTCCCGACGCGGAGTCCCCCGCCGAAGGAAACGAAGAGGGTGACTGGGTTGCGGAAGCGTTGTCCTCCTTGTGCAGCCAAGGGCGTCCGCCTACCCCGAATGCCGTGGCCCGGCTGTTGCTGGAGCGCCATCCGGAGCGTTTCCCCGACCTGGCGGGCGTCCATGTCCTGCTGGGCCGGCTCGAGCTAGAGGGGACGATACGCACCGGAGGCACCGGCATCGCCATGGCAGCGTCGACCTGAATGCCTTCCCCGTGGCACCGCCTTGTGAGACAATGCAGGGTATGAGTCCGAACACCATCGAAGAACACTACGACGCAATCATCGTGGGCGCAGGCGCCGCAGGCCTGTCCGCGGCCTTGGCCTTCACCCGCAGCGAGGCGGTGGACCAGGCGCGCCGGGAAGGCCATGACCCACGGGTGCTGGTGGTCTCCAAGCTGCAGCCGTTGCGTTCGCATACCGGTTCCGCGGAGGGCGGCATCGCCGCCTCTCTGGGCAACATGGAGCCCGATTCCTGGCAGTGGCATTACTTCGACACCGTCAAGGGCGGCGATTGGCTGGTCGACCAGGATGCGGCACGGTTGCTGGCGCAGGAGGCGCCGGCGACGGTCATCAACCTCGAACGCTCGGGCGTCGCCTTCTCCCGCACCCAGGACGGCCTGATCGCGCAACGTCGTTTCGGAGGTCACACCAGCGACTTCGGCGGTGAGCCCGTCAAGCGTGCGGCCTATGCCGCGGACCGCATCGGTCACCAGATCCTGCATACGCTCTGGCAGCAATGCGTCGGGGCGGGCGTGCACTTCGCGGAAGAGTGGTATGTCACCGACCTGGTCCTGGACGATGCCAAGGGACGCGTGGAGGGCGTAGTGGCCTTCGATACCCACACCGGCAAGGTCCACGCCCTGCATGCAGCGAACGTCCTGCTGGCCACCGGCGGTGCGGGACGCCTGTTCCACACCACTTCCAATTCCCATGACCTGACCGGCGACGGCATGGCCTTGGCGCTCGATGCCGGACTGCAGCTGGAGGACATGGAATTCGTCCAGTTCCATCCCACGGGACTGGCCCATACGGGCATCCTGCTGTCCGAGGCGTCCCGCGCCGAAGGCGGCATCCTGCGCAACGCCCAGGGCGAGGCCTTCATGCAGCGGTACGCGCCCGGCCATGCCGACCTGGCCGCCCGCGACGTGGTCAGCCGCGCCATCCGTGCGGAGGTGGACGCCGGACGTGGCATCGCAGACCCGAAGGATCCCGACGGACCGAAGGATTGCGTCTGGCTCGACATGACGGGCATCGACCCGGACCACATGCGTGCGGTACTCCCCCAGGTCGTCGAGACCATCGAACAGTATGCCGGTCTGGACCCGTCCGTGGACCTCGTGCCGGTCAAGCCCACCGCCCACTACACCATGGGAGGCATTCCCATCACGGTGGACGGCGAAGTCTACCGGCTGGATGCCGACGGGTCGCGCCATGTGGTGGAGGGCCTGTTCGCGGCCGGGGAATGCTCCTGCGTAAGCGTGCACGGCGCCAACCGTCTCGGGGGCAATTCCCTGCTTGACGCCTGCCTGTTCGGCACGCGCGCCGGCGAGGGCATCGCCCTGCGGTTCCAGGACGGCCCCGTGGATGCCCTGGAAGCCTTGGATGCCTGCCCGGACGATCCCGAACTCGACCAGGCCGCCACCCGCCGTGGGACCGACGTGGACGCCCTGCTGGCCGCCAACGCCGTGGAGGACATCCAGGGGGACGAGAATGGCAGCGACAACGCGTACCGGGTCATGCGTGACCTGGGCGCCACCATGGACCGCGGATTCGCCGTGCTGTGCGACGGCGCGTCCCTCGGAGAGGCGCGCGCCGCCCTTGCCGGGGACCTGTCGGACAGGGTCGGCGCATTACGGGCCCACAGCGACGAGCGCACGTTCAACCAGGAACTCACCGCGATCTGGGAGGCACGCCATCTCGTGGAGCTGGCGGATTGCGTCCTGTCAAGCGCGTTGGCACGCCATGAATCGCGGGGTTCGCTGTACCGCACCGACTTCCCCGCGCGTGACGACGCCAATTTCCTTGCCCATACTATGATGGCTACGGACGCCGCGGCCCGATGGCAACCGGTGCGCATCCTGGACATCGAGCCGGGGCGACGTGCCTACTGACGCTTCCTCCCCGCGACCATACAGACGAAACAAGGTGATCCATGAGCCCACAGGAACACACGACCATGACCGTCGTGCTGCGTGTCAATCGTTTCGCGCCCCGTCCCGCCCGTGACCGTGAACGGTCGCGCAAGTCGAGTCCCTTCGCACGCAAGTCGTCGCCCTTCGCGGATGCCCGTGCCGCACGCAAGCCGCGCGGGCGCAGCTGGGTGCAGGAGTACGAGGTCCAGGCGCGCGGCAATGATACGCTGCTCGACTGTCTCCTGGCCATCAAGCGTGACATCGACCCGACCCTCGCCTTCCGTTATTCATGTGGACATGGCATGTGTGGTTCGGACGCGGTGGCGGTCAACGGCACCCCCATGCTGCTGTGCAAGGCCAAGGTCCGTGACTGCGCGCACCAGCCGGTGGCCCCCATCGTGGACGATGCTGGATTCCGCCGTACCTCGGTGGACGGGGAGCCGTCCCCTGTCGCAGAGACGGCCAAGCCCGTGGTCGAGCTGGCGCCCCTGCCCGGCTTCCCGGTGCAACGCGACCTGGTTGCCGACATCGACCCCATGCTTGAGCAGATCCGGCGGTTCAAGCCCTATTTGCAGGCTGACGGCGTGCTGGCGACGACCGTGGACGGCAAGGTCGACGTATTCGAATACCTGCAGCGTCCGGAGCAACTGGCCCGCTACGAACGGCTGAGCACTTGCATCACCTGTGGCGTATGCGAGGGGGCATGCCCCGTCTACGCCGGTGGCGAGGCCTTCATCGGTCCGGCCGCCCTCATCAACCAGGCCAGGTTCATCGATGATTCGCGCGACCGGGCCAGGCAGGAACGTCTGGAGGCGCTCGACACCGCCGACGGCTTCCAGGCATGCCAGTCCGTGCGCGCATGCTCCAGGGAATGCCCGGTGGGCATCGACGTGGGCGAGGAGATCTGGCAGCTCATTGCACAATCCAAGGAACAGGAGGCGTGAACGCTCTTCATGGATAAGCGTACATACGACGCCCATGCGAAGGCGTGGGCATGCATCGAGAACCATGAGGCCTCGCGTGAAGGAGACCTGGTGCGCAAGGCGCGCGCCATCGCGGCGGCACGCCGCCTGGACCCGGGGTCGGCCGCCGAGGGTGCCCTGCTCAACACCTTCACGCGCATGTCCGGCGCGTCCTCCGTCATCGCCATCGGCACCGGGGCCTTGGTCGAGACCGCCCAACTCGTGACCGGCCTGCACGGCACCGGCAAGCTCACGGCCGTGGACTCCTCCGCGCAGGGCGCGGCCATGGTGCGCGCCCTGTTCGACGCCATCGACGATCGCACGCGCACCACCCTGCGCGTGGTCAATGCCGATCCTGCGGTGTTCCTGCCCAGGCTCAACGGCGACGACTACGACCTCATCGTGGTGGGCGGCGAGCCTTCCAACTACGGTGCCGCCTACGAGCAGGCGCCACGGCTGCTCAAGCATGGCGGCTTGCTGGTCCTCACGAACGCCCTGGCGATGCGTGGCAAGGATTCCAAGGGCGGCCTGACCAATCCGGCGGACCGCAGCCCCATGGCGACCATGATGCGCGAGCTGACGGCCACGATCGAGGAGGATGAGCGGTTCACGTGTGCCAGCACGCCCACCGGGGACGGCCTGCTGATCGCCGCACACTGCTGAGGGATCTCAGCCGATGGTGGAGGTGGCGACCGCCACGGCTTCCTCGGGATCGTCGGTGATCGTCACCAGGTCGGGATCGAGGGCGGAGATCAGCCCCCGTCTTTGGAGGGTCTCGCCCATCCAGTCGAACAGGCCTCCCCAGAAGGCCGTGTCGTAGAGGGCGATGGGGATGGTGGCCACCTTGTGTGTCTGGACGAGGGTAAGGATCTCGAAAGTCTCGTCGAGGGTGCCGAACCCGCCGGGGCACACGATGATTCCCGAGGAATACTTCAGGAACATGGTCTTGCGCACGAAGAAGTAACGGAAGGTCATACCCAGGTTCACCCACTGGTTGATGCCTTGCTCATGCGGCAGTTCGATGCCCAGGCCCACCGACTTGCCGCCGGCGAGTGACGCGCCACGGTTCGCGGCCTCCATGATGCCGGGACCGCCTCCGGTGATGGTGGCCACATGACGTTGCGCCAGCATGCGTCCCATGTCCAGGGCTGCGCGGTAACCGGGGTCGTCCTCCGGGATGCGCGCCGAGCCGAAGACGCTCACTGCCGGCCCCAGTTCGGCGAGCGACCCGAAACCGTCGACGAATTCCGCTTGGATGCGCAGTACGCGCCAGGGGTCCCGATGCAGCCACCCCGCGTCCTCATCGTGCTTGAGCAGCCGCTCGGTGGTGCTCTCCTGCGGGATCATCGGCCCGCGGAAGACCACCGGGCCTTGCCGATAGGTCTCCCCGAGCGGGGAGGTTTCCATCTCATCGTGCTTGCGTGGTGTCCCGTCTGTCGTCATGGCTGCCCTTTCCGATTCGTTGGCTCACCACCACCGTACCATCGGGCAGCGTGGTCACCACGTCGCCGCGATCCAGTTCGGCGGTGTCGGCATGCGGCGTGGCGGCTGCGATGCGTTCGAAGCGCTTCGACTGCCTGCTGAGCAGGACGCCCGAGATGGCTGCGGCGAGCAGGGAGGCCAGCAGGACGCCGAACCTGGCTTCCGCGGACAGTTCCTCGTTGGAGTAGGCCAGGGAGGCGATGAGGAAGGAGACGGTGAAACCGATGCCGCAGGCCACGGAAGCAGGCAGCATGTCGCGCACGCGCAGGCCGCGCGGCATGCGCAGCGTGCCCACGTGGGTGGAGAGCCAGGCCGTGAGCATGATGCCCAGCGGCTTGCCCACGACGAGGGCGACGACCAAGGCGATGACGACCGGCGACACCAGCAGCAGCGGCGTGATCGAGTCGAAGTGGACGCCGGTGGCGAAGAAGGCGAAGATCGGCAACGCGAGCAGCGCGGAGAAGGGCTGGAGCTTGTCCGCGTAGCGTTCGGCGCGCGGCGAGCGCTCACCGTGCATGGACCGTGCCGGCGTGAGCAGCCCCACCAGCACGCCTGCCAGGGTGGGGTGCACGCCCGCCTCGTACATCATGATCCACGAGAGGATGCCGATGATGGCGATGCCGATCCATGGCACCTTGCGCATGCGCACCAGGAAGTACCAGGCCACCGCACAGGCGGCGATGCCCACGAACCAGTACCAAGCGTTGAGCGACGAGAAGAACACGGCGATGAGGATGATGGCCAGCAGGTCGTCGACCGTGGCCAAGGTCATGAGGAAGGCGCGGATGGAGCCCGGCAGGGCCTTGGCGAACAGTGCGAGCACCGCCAGGGAGAAGGCGATGTCCGTGGCCGTGGGAATCGCCCACCCGTGGGAGGCCTCGGAGAGGGGGAAGGTGGCGCCGTTGGCGATGAGCAGGCTGCCCGGGTCTGCCCCACCGTAGCGGCTGAACAACGCGATGACGCCGATGAAGAGGATGGGCGGCATGAGCATGCCGCCGACCGCGCAGAGCATGGGCACCGCGGCGGCGCGGACGTTCGACAGCGACCCCGTGGTGAGTTCCTGGCGCAGTTCCAGGCCGACCACCAGGAAGAACACGGTGAGCAGGCCGTCCTGGGCCCAGTGGCCCAGTCCCATGTCGATGTTGGTCCCGGGGATGCCCAGATGGAAATGCGAGAGGGCCTCGAAGCCTTGGTAGGTGGCGGGGATGTTGGCCAGCAGGAGGCCCAGCAGGGCGAAGCCCAGCATGATCAGGCCGGAGATGCGGTCTGAGGCGGCCACCCGGCGAATCCTGGTCCATAGGCTCGTGTTCGTTCCGCTCATCGCATCTCCCATCTGCCGGTCACGCTCCTCACCGTGCCGCGGCCCTCTTCAATCACAACTGTTCCATTATGCCGCATCTTGCCGCCAATCGATTGATGGCAGTGAACATCGTTGCCATGGATCATGCGAGGGTGTGGTATGCGGCGTCGACCCGGTCAAGCACCTGGCGCAGGAAATCGGGCGTGCAGGCCAGGTTGACCCGCTCGAAGCCTTCGCCTTCCGGGCCGAACAGAGCGCCCTCATCGAAGTAGATACGCGCCGTGGTGCGCATGAAATCACGCAAGGCTTCCGCGGAGCCGAGGCCCAGCCCGCGGCAGTCAAGCCATGCCAGATAGGTGCCTTCGGGCTCCACCAGCGCCAGGCGCGGATGCTTGCGCACGAAGTCGCGCAGCATGGCCAGGTTGCCCTGCAGTACCTGCAGCAGTTCGTCAAGCCAATCCTCGGCCTGCGTGTAGGCGGCGATGCAGGCGACCAGGCCGAAGTGGCTGACGGACATGCCACCGATGTTCTCGGCCGCGATGTCGAAACGCTGTTTTTTCGCCCGATCAGCGATGATGGCGTTCGAGCAGGCCAGGCCAGCAAGGTTGAAGGTCTTGGTGGGTGCGGTGAATTCGATGCAGGCCTGGGCGTAGCGCTCCCCCAGCGTACCGAACATGGTCACCGGGTGGCCCGGATAGGAGAAATCGGCATGGATCTCGTCCACGAGCAGCAGTACGCCGTGTTCGATGCACAGGTCGCCTATACGGCGCAGCTCCTCCTCGCTCCACACGCGGCCGACCGGGTTGTGCGGATTGCACAGCAGCATCGCCGTGCAGCGCGGATGGGCGAGCATGCGCTCCAGGGAGTCGAAGTCGATGGCATAGTGATGGGTGTTCCCGTCGAGCACCAGCGCGTTGTTGCACAAGGTCAGTCCGTTGTGCTCGACCGCCGCCGTGAAGGGGTAGTAGACCGGCCGTTGGATGATCACCCGGTCGCCGGGATGGGTGAAGGCCCTCAGTGCCGTGTTGATGGCCGGCATCACACCGTCGGACAATGCGATCTGCGAGGGGTCGACCACCAGGCCGTGACGACGTTCCATCCAGCCGATGACGGCGTCGTAGTACTCGTCGGTGGCGTAGTCGTAGCCGAAGACGTCCTCTTGTGCCGCCTTGACCAGCGCGTCCACGATCTGCGGCGCGGGCTTGAACTCCATGTCCGCCACTGACATGGCCAGTACGTCCTCGCTACCCTCCCCCATGTCCTGTTCAATGAGGTGCCATTTGACGGACGAGGTGCGCCGACGCTGCGGCGTGGTCTCGAAATCGTAGTGCATGTCCCTGCCCTTTCGCGCATGACGGCTTTCGAGCAGCTCACACTAGCACCGAAAGGTTACAGACAGCGTGCATATAATCCGCGCAGGACGGTTGGTTACCCGAAATCGCCACCTCCGTTGAGAATGAACTGCTTGAGATCTTGACGAGCCTGACTGAATGCAGCAAACATGGTGATGGAAGGATTGCCGTCGCGCTCGGCGTAGTAATGCCGTGCACGCTCCCTGTCAATGGTGCCCATGAGTTTGTTGAAACGTCCGAATTCATTGATGTTGTCGGCGGTCAGGTGAAGTGCCATGGCCTCTTCCAACAATGAGACATCGACTCCGAAGGCATCATGGATTTTCATGACCCGCTTGTCCTGATCACGTCGGGCATATTCGGTGATGTAGTCCCTGAAGGTCTTCCCGGGTTCCGGTTGTACGTCACCGCTTTCGACGTCGTGAAGGAACAGCTCCGCATACCGCTGCTCGTCCTGGTTGAGGGTGGCAAAGGACCTGTGGAGTTCCTGGGTCGCCAGTCGCCATTCCTCGTCATGCTCGTTGAGGGTCTTGAGCCATTTGTCGAAGTTGACGTTCATGTAATCCGTGTCGATGAGACCGGTGTCGATCTCGGTGATGTGACCATCCAACTCGTAGGGAGTGTCCGGCGGAACGCCGGAGCCTACACCTTTTTGGAACATCTCCTTGTATCGCGCGACCAAGACCATGTAGGTATGTTCGTCGATCCGGGGGATCACCGTTTCCTGGTTGCCGTCGTCATCGATGAATACATACTGCTTGCGGCCCCATTCGAAGCCTTGGACCTTGGCCATTTCCAGGAACTGGTTGAGTTCGATGAAGCACTTGGCGAAGGCACGGCATGCTTCCGTGGATTCAGGCAGCTGCATGAAGTCGTCGATGCCTGCTGCCTGGAAAATGGCCGTGATCTCCTCGAGTCTGGCATCCATGAGGCGGATGTTCTGCGGGAGTTTCTGGGCGAAGAGGTCGAGCGGCCGGTCGCCGGAGTAGAGTTTCACCGCCGCCTCGATGTATCCGCGCATCGTGTGCGGCTTGCGGTAGTAGCGGATCACGCCGAAGGGCTTGTCGGGGCCGAACAGCCGGTTGGTGCGGCTGAAGGCCTGGATGATGGACTCGTAGTCGATGACCTTGTCCAGGTAAAGCGCGTTGACCCATTTCGAGTCGAAGCCGGTGAGCATCTGGTCCACTACTATGAGCAGGTCCAGACGTTCCTTGCGATGGGCGTCGACGCCAAGATACGGGACCTTATGCGCCAAACGGGCAGCGATGTCACGCTTCATCGCACCCCATGTGGGAATGGTGAAGTCCTTGCCGTACAGCCTGTTGTAGTCGCCGATGATCTCCACCAACGCGTCTTCCTTGGCGATGGCGCCATCCTTGTTGTCGATGTTGGGGTCGAACAGTGCGGTGATGTGCATGTCGGGCGCTTGCGTGCGCAGCAAATGGTAGTAGTGGATGGCCTGTGGGATGGAACTGGTGGCGAAGATGGCGTGGAACTTGTTGCCGTGACTCAGGATGGGGAACTGTTCGAGGATATCCTCGACGACCCTGCCTTCATGCGGCGAGCCAATGCCGTACTGCGAGGATGAAAGGAAATCCTCGATGCCTTTGATATGTTCTCCTGCTGGCGTTTCCATGGGTCCCATCGGCACGGCCTTGGGATCCATGTAATGGTAGAACACCTTGCTCTTGGACGGGTCGGCGTTGACTTCGTCAAGACTCCGTGCCTTGGCCTGCTCCAGGGCGACGGCCTGTCGAACGTCACGGTCACGGTACGTGGTGACCATATAGGGGTCGAAGCCCAATACGTTGCCGTCGCGGATGCCGTCGGCGATGCTGTACCGATGCAGGCAGTCGCCGAAGACATCGGAGGTGGTGCCGCCTTGCTTCCTGTTCTCCTCGTGGATCGGAGTGCCGGTGAATCCGAAGAACAGTGCGTTCGGGAAGGATCTGCGAATGTCCTGCAGCATGTCGCCGAAGGTCGACCTGTGGCATTCGTCGATGATGAAGACGATGCGTTGTTCCCCCAGCCTGTCGATTTCCGCTTGCGTGATTTTCCCGTAGCCGGCCTTGATGTTGCTCATCTTCTGGATCGAGGTGACGATCAGTGTGTCCTTGGGGTCCGAGCTTGCCAGTTTCGCTTTCAGGTCGCCGGTGTTCTCGGTGCCCTGCACGTCGTCGGCATCGTCGGCAAAGGCTTGGTAGTCCTCGAGCGATTGGGTACCCAGTTCCACGCGGTCCATGAGGAACACGACCTTGTCGGCATCCCTCGAATCGGCGATGAGCTGCGCCGACTTGAAGCTGGTCATGGTCTTCCCCGAACCGGTGGTGTGCCAGATATAGCCGCCCCGGCGTCCCGGAGTGGGTTCCGGTTCATCCCACTTGCATTCCCGCACCCGGTCGGAAATCGCACTGGCCGCATAATACTGGTAGCTGCGCAGTACCTTCAGGATTCCGTCGGTGTGGTCGGCGATGGTGTAGAAGCCGATGAGCTGGTGTGCCATGGGAATGTTGAGCAGCTTCTCCGTGAACAGTTTCCAGCTGTCCTTGCCAACCTCGCTGCCATCCGCCATCGGCTCGTTGTTGAAATCCTCCCAGTGAAAGAAGAAATCAGGGTTGAAGGTTGCCTTCCCAGGATTCGCGAAGTAGACGGCGTCATCCGGATTCATGGCCACGAATATCTGCACGAGGCGGAAGATGCCGTTGAATACGCCTTCGTGGGTGTACTTCTCGATCTGGTTGCATGCCTGGCTGATGGGAATGCCGCTGCGCTTGAGTTCCAGGTGGATGACCGGCATGCCGTTGATGAGTAGGCACAGGTCTCCCCTGCGGCTGTTCAGCATCCTGTCCGCTGCCGCGTACCGCGGCTGCTGGGCAATCTGGTAGCTGCTGTAGCCTGCAGCGATTTCCTTGCGATCGTAGATCTTGAGGCTGATTTCCTTGCCCAAGTGGTCAGGATCGGCGGGATTGTCCCTAGTGATAGCGACTGTCCTGCCGTTGATGAAGGAGTTCAGGGCCAATGGCGTGCCCAAGGTCTCGACCTGTTCCAGCACCTGCGCCATTTCTCCGGACGTCAGCGGCTGATTGTTCAGGCGGTCGATGCCTTTATTGTTCCGATAGAGGATACGTGCCCAGTTGTCGATGAGATCCTGCTCGGACGGGGACTTCAGCAGCCCGTCCTGCCAGCCGTTCTGCTGGAGCACCTTGATGACGGCTTCCTCGAAGTCGGATTCTTCCTGGTAGTACATGTCTCCTCTTCCCTGGCTGTCGTTCACCAGGCATGGCGTCCGGTGGCCATCAGACTGTCGATGTCGGCATACGCATTCTCGAGGCTTTCCGAATGGTACATCTCGTAGCTGTCCATGATTTCCCCGACGAGCCCCTGCCGCTCCCAAGAGGCAAGCACCTGAGGCGCCGACATGGCCTTGTCCTGGGCGTAATGTTCCAACAGGTAAATGAAGAACTCCATCTGCCTAGACATACTCGTCCCTCCTCAAATACAGGGAGTTGCGAGGGTCGCCCGTGACCCGCTCGCTCTCCCACATGTCGAAAATGCCGGCCGGTGAGAAATCAAGCATTTCCAAGGTAGGGTCATTGAACATGGCATAGGTTTCCGAGCCAAGGTAGGAAGCGAGGGCCTCCATGGGATCGATGCCGTACTTCTCGTTGATCATGCGGGTCACTTCCCGGTCATAGTAGCTGTTGATATCTGCCTGGAGATCCATCATGCCTCCTCCACGTGCAGGAAGGAGATGGCCTGCAGTGCCGCCTCCGTCTTGAATGCATACTGGTCCTTGAGCTTCTGGGTCATCAATCGCCGGATAGCCTCCTCTTCGGTGTAGATCTGTGCGAAGAAGCCACGCAATACCGGCATGGTGTTGTCGTTCGCCACCGGTCCGATCACCAGGTCCAGGTCCGGGACTTCCGGCTGCCCGTTGCGGTTGCCACTGACGAAACGAAGCCAGTCCTCATCCGCAGCGGGGAATTCCAGCACATTCAGGTCCTCGAAGGCGGCTTCATCGTATTCGTACACCGAGATGAGCGGGGATCCGGTGCGCCGACGGCGAGCCGTCAGCACCGACCACTTGGCAGCCTGCTCGTAACTGCTGGTGACGTAGAAGCCGGTCCCAAAGTCAAGACGACGGTCGCTGCGCAACACCCGTGGCTGTTCCACCGTCACGTTGCTCCCATGAAAGAGCAGCATGTCACTCCTCCCCCTTCGGGAACATCTTCTCCAGCAGCGCCTTTTTAATATTTTTCATTATTTCCAGCTTACGCTGATGAAGGGTGATGAGGGAATCAAGCTTATTTAGAAATACTCCAATTCTATGTTGCTCATTCAAAGAAGGGATTTTCAATGCGTAGCACGCATATTCCTGCGAATTCACGCCAGGCTGTCCAGATCGCTGTGAAGTGATTTCAACATATTTTTTGTATTGCTGGTTAAGCGTACTTTGAAATACAAACGTTGAATCAAACGCTAGGATGCAAACGCGCTCGAATTAAGAAACCTGCAAAATACATTTCTCCGTCAGAGGGACGATATAAGTATGTTTTGCCCACACTGGCCCCAGTGCGCGCAAAAAGCAAATCGCCGTTCTGAAGGCGGTAGTGAGATAACGTATTAAAGTCGGTATCAGGAGTCGTAGCGTTCTCTGCTATGAATTGATGCGTATCATCATCAATATCTGTAATACGAAGATAGGCGTGCTTTCCGTCAAAATCTCGAGACGCAGCGTTGACTCCGTATTCCAAAGACAAAGCTAAATCGCCGAGCTTACGCTGTTCCCAAGTGGGCATCTGCTATGCTGGTGACCATTCGCGGAAGGGGACGGCATGTGTCGTTGACTGCCCGTGATGCGCGGATCAGGGAGGATATGGTGAACAAGCAGCAACTTGCGTCGAAGATCTGGGAATCAGCCAACAAGATGCGCTCGAAGATTGAGGCCAATGAGTACAAGGACTACATCCTCGGCTTCATCTTCTACAAGTTCCTGTCCGAGATGGAAGTGAACCGACTGCTGGAAAGCGGCATGGACACCGATGACCTGCCATCCCTCACCGAGGACGATGCAGAGCTGGTGGAGTCCGTTCAGGATATCTGCGGATACTTCATTGCGTACCGGAACCTATTCTCCACTTGGGTAAAGAATGGTTCGGACTTCGAGATCTCCGACGTTCGTGATGCACTCTCTGCTTTTGAACGCAATATCAACCCGTTACACCGCAAGGTCTATGACGGCATTTTCGATACTTTGCAGACCGGGCTCTCCAAGTTGGGCAACGATGCGCGCAGTCAGTCGAAGGCAGTGCGCGACCTGGTGCAGCTCATCAAGGACATTCCCATGGATGGCCGGGAGGACTACGACGTCCTGGGATTCATCTACGAATACCTGATCAGTAACTTCGCTGCCAACGCCGGCAAGAAGGCCGGTGAATTCTACACTCCCCATGAAGTGTCGGTCCTCATGAGCGAAATCATCGCCTCGACGCTCAGCGACCGTGACACCATCAAGATCTACGACCCCACCAGCGGTTCGGGATCCTTGCTCATCAACATCGGACAGGCTATGGCACGCCGCAACGGCAATCCTGACGCCATCATGTACTACGCCCAGGAAATCAAGGAAAACACGTACAACCTGACCCGCATGAACCTGGTGATGCGAGGCATCCTGCCCGACAACATCGTGACGCGCAACGGCGACACCTTGGCAGATGACTGGCCGTATTTCGACACGGATGCCAACAAGGAGGAAACCTACGATCCACTGTTCGTGGATGCCGTGGTTTCGAACCCGCCCTATTCGCAGAACTGGGATCCCGAGAACAAGGACCTCGATCCCCGTTTCGCGAACTATGGCGTGGCACCGAAATCGAAGGCCGATTTCGCTTTCCTTCTGCACGACCTGTACCATCTGCGGCCGGATGGCGTCATGACCATCGTCCTGCCCCACGGCGTGCTGTTCCGTGGTGGTGAGGAAGGCGAGATCCGCAGGAACCTGGTCGAGAACCACAACATCCAAGCCATCATCGGACTGCCCGCGAACATCTTCTTCGGTACCGGCATTCCCACCATCGTCATGGTGCTGCGCAAGAACCGCACCAACGGCGACATCTTGGTGATTGACGCATCCAAGCATTTCGTCAAGGACGGCAAGAGCAACAAGCTGCGTGCCTCGGACATCAAGCGCATCGTCGACGTTGTCTCTGGCAACCTCACGGTGGACAAGTTCAGCCGTCTGGTACCCATCGAGGAGATTCGCGAGAACGACTACAACCTCAACATTCCCCGCTACGTGGATTCCTCGGAACCACCGGAAACTTGGGACATCTATGCCACCATGTTCGGTGGTATACCCCGGCAGGACCTCGACGCATTGGAACCGTATTGGAAGGCATGGCCCACGCTCAAGTCCCAAATGTTCCAGACTTCGGAAGGTGGATACAGCCACATCATTGCCGAGGACGTGGCTGCAACGATCCATGAAAACAGTGATGTCAAGGCATTCAGGAGCCGGTATGATGCTGCCATCGCTCCCTTGGAGTCGCTGCTGCATGAACGCTTGGTGCTTGAACCCGGCAACGTGGACATCGCTGGCGACGAGACTGCCATTGGCGACACCTTAGAGCGCCTACTGGCGGAGATTCCTCTGGTAGACCCCTACGACGCCTACCAAGAGCTGGATGACTCATGGGGCGGCATTGCCAACGACCTGGAAGTGATTCAGAAGGAGGGACTGGACGCCGTCCGTGCGGTCGACCCCAACGTGGTCCTCAAGAAGCGCAAAGGCAAGGACGTGGAGGAACAGGATGGGTGGACGGGACGCATCCTGCCTTTCGACTTGGTCCAACATGCATTGCTGGCTGACGACGTGGCTGCCATTGCCCGGCAGGACGAACGGATTCGGGACATTGACGCCGAACTGGCAGGCATGCTTGACGAATTCAGCGAGGACGAGAAGTCGAATCCTGCAATCAACGAGGAAGGAGACGGATTTGTTGCGGCCGCATTGAAGCAGGAGGCTAAGCGAATCGGCAAGACTCCGGCAAATGAGTTCGAACAGGCCCTGGTCCACGCATATGCATTGACCGAAGAAGCCAGGAAACTCAAGGCATCCGTCAAGAAGGAACGCCAGGAACTGGAGGAACGGACCAAGACCGTCATCGAGGGCCTGGACGACGCCCAGGCACGGGCAATGCTGGACCGCAAATGGATTGACCCGCTCATGGAGCGCCTACATGCCATGCCGGACGGCATCGTGAACGGTTTCATCGCACAGGTCAAGGCCTTGGGAAACAAGTACGAAACCACGTATGCCACGGTCAGCGAAGAGATCTCCAGTGCGGAACAGGAGCTTGCGTCCATGCTCGGACAGCTGACCGGCAGCGAATACGACATGGCAGGAATCAATGAACTGAAAAAACTGCTGGGAGGTGAATAAAATGACTCCATCAATGAATGTACCGGAGCTTCGGTTTGCTGGTTTCACTGACCCTTGGGAACAGTGTAAGCTGTCCAGTTACTTATCTGTCTCATCGGAGAAGAATCTTGATGGGCGATTAGGGGTCTCTGACGTACTTTCGGTATCCGGTGAATATGGCATTGTGAACCAGATCGAGTTTCAAGGACGCTCTTTTGCTGGAAAATCAGTATGTTCTTATGGCATTGTTTATACAGGAGATGTCGTTTATACGAAGTCTCCACTCAACTCGAATCCATACGGAATCATCAAGGCCAACCGAGGCCGTACGGGGATTGTCTCAACGCTTTACGCAATCTATCATCCCAATAGTAATGTGATTCCGCCATTCATCCAGATATACTTTGAGGACAATTGGCGCGTCAATCATTATTTGCATCCCTTGGTAAACAAGGGAGCGAAGAATGACATGAAGGTCTCCGCTCCAAATGCCTTGGAAGGGAATGTTATTTTCCCTGAGATTGCCGAACAGCAGCAAGTGACATTTTTATTTAACCGACTTGATTCCCTCATCACCCTTCATCAGCGTAAGTATGACAAACTGAAGGAGCTGAAATTGTCGCTCTTGGAAAAAATGTTCCCTAAAGAGGGCGAATTATTCCCGGAGCTTCGGTTTGCTGGTTTCACTGACCCTTGGGAACAGCGTAAGCTCGGCGATTTAGCTTTGTCTTTGGAATACGGAGTCAACGCTGCGTCTCGAGATTTTGACGGAAAGCACGCCTATCTTCGTATTACAGATATTGATGATGATACGCATCAATTCATAGCAGAGAACGCTACGACTCCTGATACCGACTTTAATACGTTATCTCACTACCGCCTTCAGAACGGCGATTTGCTTTTTGCGCGCACTGGGGCCAGTGTGGGCAAAACATACTTATATCGTCCCTCTGACGGAGAAATGTATTTTGCAGGTTTCTTAATTCGAGCGCGTTTGCATCCTAGCGTTGATTCAACGTTTGTATTTCAAAGTACGCTTAACCAGCAATACAAAAAATATGTTGAAATCACTTCACAGCGATCTGGACAGCCTGGCGTGAATTCGCAGGAATATGCGTGCTACGCATTGAAAATCCCTTCTTTGAATGAGCAACATAGAATTGGAGTATTTCTAAATAAGCTTGATTCCCTCATCACCCTTCATCAGCGTAAGTCGAATAGGTACAATACTGCGCTTGTTCACTCCCCTGATGAAAGGATCCCGAACGATGGACACCATCTCCCCTGCCCTTTCCTTCTGCTCCTACTACGAACAATGGGTGAAGACCTACAAGGAGGGCGCCATACGCGACGTGACCATGGGCAAATACCGTCTGACGCAAAGCTGGCTGGAACGGCTCGTCCCCGACCTGCTGCTGCGTGATCTGGACCGCACCGCATACCAACGTCTCATCAATGGGTATGCCGAGCACCATGAGCGCCAGACCACGATGGATTTCCATCACCAGCTCAAAGGTGCCATCCTGGATGCCGTGGATGAAGGGCTGCTTGCGCGCGACCCAACCCGTAAGGTCATCATCAAGGGCCGCGCACCGCGCGTCAAGAAGATGAAATACCTCAACCAGTTCGAGCTGCATGCCATGCTCGCCGACCTCGACCTCGGTCCGGAACCGAGCTGGGATTGGCTCATACTCCTGATTGCCAAGACGGGACTGCGCTTTTCGGAGGCATTGGGACTGACGCCAGACGATTTCGACTTCACCCACCAAACGCTTTCCGTGAACAAGACGTGGGACTACAAGAACGGAGGCGGCTTCGTCCCGACCAAGAACGCCTCCTCCGTACGGAAGGTGCAGCTGGATTGGCAGCTGATCATGCAGCTTTCGGGATTGCTGAGGAACCTGCCGTTGGACCAGCCGATCTTCGTTCACGGCAACGTCTACAACTCCACCGCCAACACTGTGCTAGCCAGGCACTGCCGGCACGCCGACGTCCCAGTTATTTCCATCCATGGGCTCCGTCACACCCACGCCTCGCTCCTGCTCTTCGCCGGCGTCTCCATTGCCAGCGTGTCGCGGCGTCTCGGCCATGCCAGCATGACCACGACGCAGGAGACCTATCTGCACGTCATTCGCGAACTGGAGAACAAGGACGTCGACATCGTCATGCGCGCCCTCTCCACCTTGATCTGATCGGCGGATATTGGAAAGGCCCTTGACCGCATACGCGACCAAGGGCCATATGTGCGCGAGACAGGATTCGAACCTGCGACCTGCTGATCCGTAGTCAGCTGCTCTAATCCGCTGGGCTACTCGCGCAGCGCCACCGCATCAAAAGTGACCGACACTCGAAAGCGCCTCCACTGCAAGTGGCTGAGTGCGCGAGACAGGATTCGAACCTGCGACCTGCTGATCCGTAGTCAGCTGCTCTAATCCGCTGGGCTACTCGCGCATGTTGCCTGCGTCAGGCAACTCGAATAAGATACAACGCTTTCACAGAATATCCAAATCACGGCGTGTCGCGCTTGAGCCGCAGGACGGTCCGGCGCTCCTCGACCAGTTGCGGCGAACCGGTTCCGTCCACCGCATCGGCATCCACGACCACCCGTGTCACGCCCTCCATGTCGGGCAGCGCGAACATGGTGCCCTCGAGGGTGCGTTCGATGATGGAACGCAATCCGCGGGCTCCGGTCCCCTGCCCCTGTGCGATGTGGGCGATGCGCCGCAGCGCCTCGTCGGTGAACTCGAGTTCCACGCCCTCCAGGGCGAACAGCTTGCGGTACTGCTTGGCCAGGGCGTTGGCGGGCTGTGTGAGCATCTCCACCAGGTCGTCCTCCGTCAGGTCGTCCAGCACGGCCACCACCGGCAGCCTGCCGATGAATTCGGGCAGCAGCCCGAAGTCGGCGAGGTCGTCCGCCGTCACCTGCCGCAGCAGCTCATGGGGGTCGACCTGCCGGATGCGCATGTCCGCGCCGAAGCCGCTGGCGTGGGAGCCGAGCCGCTTGGCCACGATCTCGTCGAGCCCCACGAAGGCGCCTCCGCAGATGAACAGGATGTCCCGGGTGTCCAGGCGCACCGTCTGCTGCTCCTGTGCCTTGCGCTGGCCGTCGACGGGCACGTCGACCACGCTGCCCTCCATGACCTTGAGCAGGGCCTGCTGGACGCCCTCGCCGGACACGTCACGGCTCATGGAGGCGTTGGAGCCGCCCTTGCGGGCGATCTTGTCGACCTCGTCGATGTAGATGATGCCGTGCTGTGCGCGTTTCACGTCGCCGTCTGCTTCCTGCAGCAGGCGCTGCAGCATGCTTTCCACGTCGTCGCCCACATAGCCGGCCTCGGTCAGCGACGTGGCGTCCACGATGGCGAAGGGCACCTGCATGGCCTGTGCCAGGGTCTGGGCCAGGTAGGTCTTGCCCACGCCCGTCGGTCCCATGAGCAGGATGTTCGACTTGGCGACCTGCACCTGGCCCAGTGGGTCGACGATGCGGTTCGCCTCCTCGCTCAGCGGCGCGTGTCGAGGACGGTCCATGGAGATGCGCTTGAAGTGGTTGTGGACCGCCACGCTCAAGGTGCGCTTGGCGGCCTGCTGGCCCACGACGTAGGCGTCGAGGATGGCGTTGACCTGGGCGGGCGTGGGCAGCTTGCGCACGCCGGTCCGGTCGTCCTTGGCCTGTTCGTCGGCGATGATGTCCACGCATACGGCGACGCATTCGTCGCAGATGGCGACGCCGACGCCGGCGATGAGGCGGTCGACCTCGTCCTCGCCCTTGCCGCAGAAGGCGCAGCGCTGCACGCCGTCGTTGTAGCTGACCACTCGGCCCATGTCCGGCACCTTTCCTCGTGGGGTCCCTGACCGCGGAAACGGCGCAAGGGCCGGTCCGCGCACGTCTCCCCAGTATAGGGACATGCGGCGGACCGGCCCTTGCCGACGGTCGAATGCGCTACTGCGCAATTCCCTTCTTGCGCGGCTGCAGCACCTCGTCGATGATGCCGTACTCCTTCGCCTCCTGGGCGGTGAGGAAGGTGTCGACCTCGATGTCCTTGCGGACACGTTCGAGCGGCTGGCCGGTCTTCTCGGCCAGGGTGTCCTCCAGCCAGCTGCGCATGCGCAGCATCTCCTTGGCCTGGATCTCGATCTCCGTCGCCTTGCCGAAGCCCTGGTCGATGGCAGGCTGGTGGATGAGCACGCGGGCGTTGGGCAGGATCAGGCGCTTGCCCTTGGTGCCGGCGGCCAGCAGGATGGCTGCGGCGGAGGCCGCCTGGCCCAGGCACACGGTCTGCACGTCGGGCTGGATGTAGTTCATGGTGTCGTAGATCGCCGTCATGGCGGTCATCGAGCCGCCGGGCGAGTTGATGTACATCATCACGTCGCGGTTCGGGTCGAGGCTCTCGAGCACGAGCAGCTGCGCCATGATGTCGTCGGCGGTCGTGTCGTCGACCTGCACGCCCATGAAGATGATGCGGTCGTCGAACAGACGCGTGTAAGGGTTCTGGCGCTTGTAGCCGTACGGGGTCTTCTCCTCGAATTCCGGCACGATGTAGCGGTCCTGCGGCATGCGGTCGGCCGCCGCACGGAATCCGGGGCCGGCAAGGCGCTCGGCGCGCGCTACGAACTTCGCTTCTTCGGATGCCATGGGTCGCTTCACTCCTTCGAGGTCATGGTGTCGTGCGTGGAGACGAGCTTGTCCACGAAGCCGTAGTCAAGCGCTTCCTGCGCGGTGAACCAGTGGTCGTATTCGTTGTCGCGGTAGATCTCCTCGACCGTGTGTCCGGTCTGCTCCGCGGTCAGTTCGGCGAGCGTCTTCTTCATGTTCATGATGAGCTCGGCGCTGATGCGCACGTCGGTGGTGGTGCCGCCGATGCCGCCGGAAGGCTGGTGCATGAGCACGCGGGCGTGGGACGTGAGGAACCGCTTGCCCTTGGTGCCCGAGCTGAGCAGGAACTGGCCCATCGAGGCGCACATGCCGATGCCGACGGTCGCCACGTCGGGTTCGATCAGCTGCATGGTGTCATAGATGGCCATGCCGGCGGTGATGGAGCCGCCCGGGGAGTTGATGTACAGCCAGATGTCGCTCTTGGGGTCCTCGGCGGCGAGCATGAGCATCTGTGCGCAGATGCGGTTCGCCATGTCGTCCTTGACCTCCTCGCCCATCCAGATGATGCGGTCCTTGAGCAGGCGGTTGAAGATCGGGTCGGACGGACCTGCCGGCATGTCCTCGCCGGCCATGGTCGGTGTCAGTAAAGTACTCACCGTGTCTCCTTTGCGTGTCGTTACGTATACACTAACTGTTCCAAACGACGCGGCACCCGTTTTATTCCGAGGCCGCCCGGCGGCGTTCCAGCCGTCCCGTCACCCAGCGGCCGGTCAGCACGGACACCGCGCATGCCAGGGCGACGGGCACGTACAGGTTGCTAGGGGCCTCGGTCAGTTCCATGACGAGCGTCATGGCCATGAGCGGCGCGTTCTGCGAAGCGGACAGCAGGGCGCAGGCACCGATCAGCGCATAGAGTCCCATGGGCGCGCTCCCGCACCAATGCACCCAGACGATGCCAAGGATGCAGCCCAGGGAACTGCCGATGGCGATGCCGGGCGTCAGGACGCCGCCGGAGGCGCCCGCACGGATGGTCATGAGGGTGACCGCCGCCTTGGCGACCAGGGACAGCGCCAGCAAGGGGATGAAGGACCATTCGGCCACGCCCGAGAAACCCATCTGCGCGGTGGCCCGGCCGTTGCCCATGACCTGCGGAATCCAGATTGCGACCACGCCGGTGACCAGGCCCGCCAACGGCAGCTGCCACAGGATGGCCGTCCCGCTGGCCTTGCGTGATTCCGCCCACGAGGATCCCTTGCGGAACAGCGCACCGACGACGCCTGCGCACAGGCCGGCGACGAGCGCAAAGCCCATGGTGTCGGGGGTGAACAGGCCGTGGACCTCCCCGATGAGGTAGAAGGCATGCGTACCCTTGATCAGGGTGGCGACCCAGGCCGCCACTGCGGAGCACAGGAAGGACAGGCAGACGGTGGGGGCCGTGACGTCCACCAGCAGGATCTCCACCGCGAAGAAGCCGCCGGCCAGCGGTGCGTTGTAGACGGCGGCCAAGCCCGCGCCCGCGGCCATGGCGACCACGGCCCTGAGGTCCCTGCGGTGCACGCCGGTCAGCGCGCAGACCCGTTGTGCCAGCATGGATCCGAGTTCGCGCGGCGCGACTTCCCTACCCACGGACAGGCCGCAGCCGACGATCATGATCTGCAGGAGCACATGCACGACGGTCTGCCACGCCGGCATGAGGGCGCCCTGCACGGCCTTGCGCACCGAGGGCACTGCCCTGGTGCGGGTGCGCAGCAGCCACCAGGCGACGGCGGCGGCCACCGCACCGGCGAGCAGCGAGGCGACGCGTCTCCAAGGATGCGTCTCGAAGGGACCGGGCAGTTCCGGGCTTTCCACGAAGCCGAGCATGACGTGCTCGATGCCGTAGAGCATCAGGGTCAGCAGACCGCCGCAGACACCGATGAGGACGCCGAGGATGACGACGGAGCAGAACATGGCCGTCGCGCGCGACCCCCAGGGCTTGCGGCCGGCGCCGAGATCGTCCTCGCGGATCTCGTCGGGCCGTGCCTCGTCATTGTCGAAATGGCCGGCAACCGGAACACTCATCGAATACCTCGCTTGGCTGGCGGATGGGGAAAACGTGCAGCCCCCGGCCCATTGGGTCGGGGGCTGCACGTTGCACGATGTCACTGACAGGTGGCTAGGCTCACTCGTCGGCACTGAGGGTGTCGGCCACGGCGGCGGCGGCAGCAGCGGCAGCCACGGACTCGTCGGCTTCCACGGCGGCTTCGGCGGCGCCCTGCTCGGCGTCGTTCTCGTCGGAGCCGAGGAACTCGCTCAGGTCGATCGGCTCGCCGTCGACGGTGAAGGTCACCTCACGCATGCCGGCCAACAGGCCCTTGGAGCGGGCGACTTCCTCGACTGCGGAGCCGATCTGGCCGTTCTGGATGATGGCGGAGATGAACTGGTTCGGGTCCATGCCGTACTGCTGGGCGATGGAGGCGAGGAAGTTGAACACGTCGCTCTGGGCGACCTGCACGTCCATCTTCTCGGCGAGGGCCTCGAGGACCATCTGGTCCTGGAGCTGCTTGACGACCTCGTCCTCGGCTTCCTTCTTCTGCTCGGCGGTAGCATCGTCCTCGGTCAGGCCCTTGGACTGCAGCTGCTGCTTGATCATGTCGGCCTTGACGCCCTTCGGGACGGGCAGTTCCAAGCCGTCCTCGAGACGTGCGATGAAGGCGTCGCGGGCCTTGGTGGCCTGCATGCCGAGCGTATCCGCCTCGGCGTTCTTGCGGATTTCGGCCTTGAGCTCGTCGAGGGTGTCGAACTCGGAGGCTTCCTGGGCGAACTCGTCGTCGAGCTCCGGCAGCTCTTCGGCCTTCACGGAGTTGACCTTGACCTTGACCAGGGCGTTCTCGCCCTCGTGCTCGCCTCCTTCGAGCTTGGACTCGAAGGAGGTCTCCTCACCGGCGGACAGGCCGTCGAGGGCCTCGTCGAGGCCGTCGAGCATGTTGCCCGCGCCGATCTCGTAGCTGATGCCCTCCTGGGAGTCGACGGACTCGCCGTCGATCTGGGCGTCCAGGTCGATGTTGACGTAGTCGCCCTTGGCGGCCGGGCGATCCACGCTCACCAGGGTGCCGAAGCGCTGGCGCAGTGCCTCGAGGCGCTGGTCGATGTCATCGTCGGAGACCTCGGCCTTCTCGACCTCGATGGTCATGCCCTCGATGTCCGGCAGCTCGAAGTCGGGACGGCGCTCCACGGTCGCGGTGAACTTGAGCTTGGTGTCGTCGGAGGCGCTCTCCGGCATCTCGACGACCTCGACGTCCGGCTGGGCCATCGGGTGGATGTCCTTGGTCTGCAGGGCCTGGGTGTAGAAGTCCGGCAGCGCCTTGTTCACGGCCTCGCCGGCCACCGCCTGGAAGCCGACGCGCTGATCGACGAGCTTGCCGGGCACATGGCCCTTGCGGAAGCCGGGAACGGTGATCTGCTCGGCGATCTCCTTGCGGGCATCATCCAGGTACGGATCGAATTCTTCCTTGTCGATGGTAACAGTCAGCTTGGCCTTGGTGGGCTCGAGATTCCTGACGCTGATCTTCACGGTTGCGCTCCTGACACGTTGGTCTGCAATATCTAACAAATTCTGCCTCACGGCAACCGTACCATGATAACGCGGGTCAGCGACTCGGCCAGCAGGCCGATCTGCCAGTCTCGCGCGCCCTGTTGCCTGAGGAACGAGGCCACGTCCCGTTCCCCCGGCTCGTCGGTCCAGCACAGGTTGCGGATGATCTGCGGCTTGATGAGCACGTCCGGCGGCGTATGCGTGTCCTCGGACACCTGGTTGACCAGGGCGCGTGCCGCCTGCAGCCGACGGAAGCGGTCGGGATGGTGACGCTGCCACACTTTCATGGACTTGGGCGCATTGGTCCGTGCGGCATCGGACTGCCCGTCGGGCATATGCGGCAGCTGGGAGGCGGGGATGGCCAGGGCCTCCTCGATGGTCCGCTTCCACACGGAGGGCTTGACCTTGCGCTGGATGGGTGCATACCGCTCGAACATCTTGTCCTGCTCGTTGCCCAGATGCATGCGCACGCGTTCGTTGAGGCATCGGATGGAACGGAACTGGCGGGCGTTGTGGGGCTTGCGCCTGGCTGCCTCGATGATCGCCGAGTCCGACAGCAAGAGGCTCGGGGCGATGTCGTAGCTGCGGGCCAGCCGGTCGCGGACCTCCCAGAGCGACTTCGCCACGGCAAGCGCGCGGCGGTCCGACTGGATGTCGGTGATGTGGGAGATGCGCAGCCACGGCACCGGGTGCGGAGGCCGGGGCCTGAGTCCGGTGCGCAGTTCGTGGGCGAACTCCTCCTGTGCCCATTGCCACTTGCCGTGCGCCTTGAGGTCGCGGGCCATGACGTCCATGAGCTCGATGAGCAGCTCGACGTCGAGCGCCGCGTAGTTGCGCCAGTCGCGCGGCAGCGGCCGGTAGGACCAGTCGGCTGCCGAATGCTCCTTGGCGAGGGTGATGCCGAGGTAGTGCTCGGTTACGTAGGCCAGGCCGAAACGGTGCAGTCCCAGAAGCCGTGCCGCGATTTCGGTGTCGAACAGCGCCGAGGGCTCGAATCCCAGTTGCGCAAAGCCGGGAAGGTCCTGCGTGGCGTCGTGCAGGATCCACGTGGCACCGTGCAGGGCCTCGTTGAGCAGGTTCCAGTCCACGCCCTGCTCCCCCAGTGCGTGGGGGTCGATCAGGCCGATCCCGGCACCTTCCCGCTTGAATTGGATGAGCCAGTCGTCATGGCCGTACCGGTACCCGGATGCGCGTTCGGCGTCGACGGCCACGGGGCCGTCGGACCGTGCAAGCCGCTCGCAATAACGTTCGTACGCCTCGAGCGTATCGATGACGTCGGGGACTCCTTCCCGCGGCTCACGTTGCAGTACGGGTTTGGCACTCAATGCTTGGCTCCTGGGATCGGTGGCACGCCCTTGGCGTGTGGTACATGCGCCATATTGCAGCGATGACTCGACAGCCTGCCGCCTCGACTGGCCGGGAGCCTAGTAGACGGTGAAGCCGTAGGACTCGAACTGCTCGCGCACGCGATCCTTGCATGCCTTGGAGGGCCCCTTCTGGTCCTCCAGCGGGTACGGCAGTCGCAGCTCGTGCCACTTGGGGCGTCCGAGCTGGTGGAAGGGCAGCACGTCGATGTGCTCTACGCTGTCGCCGAACTCTTGGCAGATGCGGGCGACCTTGTCCACGTTCTCCTCGGAGTCGGTCAGGCCCGGCACCAGGACGAAGCGCACCCAGATCTTCTTGCCCTTGGCGGCCAGGCGGCGCCCGAAGTCGATCGTGGGCTGCAGGATGCCGCCGGTGACCTTCTCGTAGGTCTCCGGGTCCCCGGACTTGACGTCGAGCAGGCACAGGTCGATGTCGTCGATCATCTCGTCGGTGTAGTTGCGGTTGAGGAAGCCGGAGGTGTCCAGGCAGGTGTGCACGCCCATCTCCTTGGCCGCTCGGAAGACGCGCGAGACGAAGGCCGGCTGCATCATGGACTCGCCGCCCGAGAAGGTGATGCCGCCCTTGGTGGCCTTGAACAGGTCGGCGTAGCGTTCGACCTTCTTGATCATCGCCTCCAGGTACACGGGCTTGCCGTCGCGCATCTTCCAGGTGTCGGGGTTCTGGCAGTACTGGCAGCGCAGGGGGCAGCCGCTCATGAAGACGGTCATGCGGGTGCCGGGGCCGTCCACCGACGTGTTGATGTCCCATGAGTGCACGAAGCCTATGTCGCCGGTGCGCAATGCACGGATGCGGTCGCGGCGGTCCAGTCCGATCGGTGATTCGAAGCCGGACAGACCGCCCATGAGCGTCTGGCTGGCATACGTCTTCGATTCCTTGAGCATGTGCCGGCGCGTGGCACGGAACTCGGCGGCCTCTTCCATGCTGTCCTCCTCGTGTGGTTGCAGGGTTCACCATAGACGAAAGGGCGGTGGCTGGTGCCACCGCCCTTCGCGAACATGCCTACGCCGTCACCCGGCGTGGGTCAGGTGGGGAGCTCAGTCCTCCACGGCACCCTGGTGGAAGGTGCGGGAGATGACGTCCAGCTGCTGCTCCTTGGTGAGCTTGACGAAGTTCACCGCGTAGCCGGAGACGCGCACGGTCAGGTGCGGGTACTTCTCCGGGTGCTCGACGGCATCCTCGAGCTGCTCCTTGCGCAGCACGTTGATGTTGGCGTGGTACAGGCCATGGCCGTTGCCGGCGTCCAGGATGCCGACCAGGTTGGCGATGCGCTCGTCCTCGTCGCGGCCGAGGCCGTCGGGGGTGATCGTGTTGGTCAACGAGATGCCGTCCAGCGCGTCGTTGTAGTCGATCTTGCCGACCGAGAACATGGAGGGCAGCATGCCGTGGGAGTCCATGCCATTCTCCGGGTTGGCGCCCGGGGCGTACGGGGTGCCCTTGGCGTGGCCGGACGGGAAGGAACCGGTGTTCTTGCCGTACTCCACGTTGGAGGTGATCGTCAGGATGGACTGGGTCGGCACGGCGCCACGGTACACGGGCAGGCGCTTGACCTGGCCCATGACGGTGGAGACGACCCACTTGGCGAGGTCGTCGGCACGGTCGTCGTCGTTGCCGTAGAGCGGGAACTCGCCCTCGGTGCGGTAGCCGACGATCAGGTCGTCGTCGGCGCCCTCGACGTACTCGTACTCATGGCCCTCCATGTCCTTGGCGTCCTTGTTGTACACCGGGTAGACCTTGGCGTACTTGCAGGCGGACAGGGAGTCGGCGGCGATGGACAGGCCGGACATGCCGCAGCCGAGGGTGCGGTAGACCTCGCGGTCGTGCAGCGCCATCTCGATGGACTCGTAGGCGTACTTATCATGCATGTAGTGGATGATGTTGAGCGCCTCGACGTAGGTCTCGCTCAGCCATTCCAGAGCCTTCTCGTAGTTCGCCTTGACCTTCTCGAAGTCCAGGGTGCCGTCGGCCTCGGGCTGGATCGGGTCGATCACGCCCTTGTCGATGACCTGCATGCCGGTCATCTCGTCGCGTCCGCCGTTGATGGCGTACAGCAGGGCCTTGGCGGAGTTCACGCGGGCCGCGAAGAACTGCATCTGCTTGCCCACGCGCATCGGGGACACGCAGCATGCGATGGCGGCGTCGTCACCCCAGTGGGAACGGATCTCCTTGTCGGACTCGTACTGGATGGCCGAGGTGTCGATGGAGATTTTGGCGCAGAACTCCTTGTAGCCCTCGGGCAGCTTCGGGTCCCAGAAGATGGTGATGTTCGGCTCGGGGCCGGGTCCCAGGTGCTCCAGGGTCAGGGTGTTGAGCAGGCGGAAGGAGGTCTTGGTGACCATGGTGCGACCGTCGTCGCCGAAGCCGCCGTCCGACCAGGTCGCCCAGTACGGGTCGCCGGAGAAGATCGCGTCGTAGTCCTGGGTGCGCAGGAAGCGCACGATGCGCAGCTTCATGACCAGGTTGTCGATGATTTCCTGGGCATCCTGCTCGGTGAGGATGCCGCGCTCGAAGTCACGCTCGAAATAGCAGTCGAAGAAGGTGGAGACGCGGCCGAAGCTCATGGCGGCGCCGTCCTGGCTCTTGATGGAGGCGAGGTAGCCCATGTAGGTCCACTGCACGGCTTCCTTCGCGTTCATGGCCGGGCGCGCCAGGTCGAGGCCGTACTCCTTGCCCAGGTTGATGAGCTTCTTGAGCGCCTTGATCTGCTCGTCGTGCTCCTCGCGGTAGCGGATCCAGTGCTCGATCTCGGTCTCGGAGAAGTCGTTGCGGTACGGGACGGCGTCCTTGTCGCGCTGCTTGAACTTGATCAGCGCATCCACGCCGTACAGGGCCACGCGGCGGTAGTCGCCGATGATGCGACCACGGCCGTAGGCGTCCGGAAGGCCGGTGAGGATCTTGTTGTGGCGAGCCAGCTTGATGTTCTTCGTGTACACGCCGAAGACACCGTCGTTGTGTGTCTTGCGGTACTTGGTGAAGATCTCCTTGATGCGCGGGTTCGGCTCCTTGCCGGCCTCCTTGATGGCCTGCTCGACCATGCGCCAGCCGCCGTTGGGCATCATGGCGCGCTTGGTCGGCACGTCGGTCTGCAGGCCGACGATCACGTCGTCCACCTCGGGTGAATCGATGTAGCCGGCCGGGAAGGCGTCGATGTCCGCGGGCGTGTCGGTGTCCACGTCGTAGACGCGCTGCTTGCGCTCCACGGCCAGGTAGTTGTCGTCGAGGTACTTCCACAGGTGCTTGGTCTTGTCGGTCGCATCCGCGAGGAAGGATTCGTCACCCTCGTACGGGGTGTAGTTCTTCTGGATGAAGTCGCGGACGTCAATGTCCTTCTGCCAATTGCCGGGCACGAAACCTGCCCAGGCCTCCTCCTTGATCTCCTCGGGGGAAAGGGCGGTCGCATCCAATGCTGCCATGTGCAACTCCTTGGGTTAGGAAATGAGCGATCGTATGTGTTCGACGCTTCCTTGTGTCTTGACAGTGCCCATCCTAGCCGACCGGCCCCGTGAAACACAGCAGGAAACACGTGAGCTTGGTCACAAAACGGGAGGCGGCGGTGTGACCTGTGTCACACCGCCGTCTCCCGGTTCCCGGCCGTCCGTCAACGGTCCTCGGAACCCCACGTGTTCCACTGGCGTTCCTGGTCCTCCCATTGCTTGTTGCGGGTCTCGGCCGTCTTCAGGGCGTCCTCGGCTGCCTGCCGGGTCGGGTACGGGCCCAGGCGGTTCTGCATGGGCGACTTCGGGCCCTGCTCCACCTCGCCAGTGGCCGTGTTGTAATACCATTCCTGCGGATCTGCCATGCCATCCACTCCTCTCGTCTTCGGTCGGCTGGCTTATGAGCTTAGTGCGCGTCCGGCACCGCCGGACCGCTATTCGCGGAAGGCGTCCGTCACGGGCAGGCGGCGGTCGCGTCCGAAGGCGAGTGCGCTGACCTTGGGTCCCAGCGGGTACTGACGGCGCTTCCATTCGGCACGGTCCACCAGGCGCATCACGGTGGACACGGTGTTCTCGTCGAAGCCGTCGGCCAGGAGGTCGGCACGGCCGTGGGCCCGTTCGATGTACGCCTCGAGCACCTGGTCCAGGATCGCGTATTCGGGCAGGGAGTCGGAGTCCTTCTGGCCGGGGCGCAGTTCCGCGCTGGGGGCCTTCTCGATGGAGCTGACCGGGATGAGGATGCCGTCGGGTGCGGGAGTGCCGGGATGTCCCGCCTCGTTGCCGACCACGTGCAGGCCGCCGATGCCCATGCCCCCATGGGCGGCGCGGTTGCGCCAGCGTGCCAGCTGCCACACCTTGGTCTTGAAGACGTCCTTGATGGGCGCGTAGCCGCCGACCGCGTCACCGTAGATGGTCGAGTAGCCGCAGGCCAGCTCGGACTTGTTGCCGGTCGCCAGGGCGAGCAGTCCCTTGGCGTTCGAGTACGCCATCACGATGACGCCGCGGATGCGTGCCTGCAGGTTCTCCGCCGCCACGCCCTCCACGCCGAGCTGGCCCTCGAAGGCCTTGAAGAGCGTCTCGATGGGCTGGATGTCGTAGTGGGCTCCCAGGTTGCGCGCCAGGTCGACCGCGTCGTCCCTGGATCCGTCGGAGGAGTACATGCTCGGCATGGAGATGCCCTGGACGTTGGCGCCGCCCACCGCGTCCGCGGCCATGGCGGCCACCAGCGCAGAGTCGATGCCGCCGGACAGGCCCAGGCAGACCCCCCGGAAGCCGTTCTTGGCCATGTAGTCCTTGAGGCCGAGCACGCATGCGGTGTAGACCTCCTCGTCCGGGTCCATGGGGGCCGCGACCTCGCCCACCTGCTGGCGGTCCGCCTCGGTGTCGAGGTCGAACATCATCAGGTGCTCCATGAACATGGGGGCACGCAGGAGCAGGGTGCCGTCACGGTCGACCACGAAGCTGCCGCCGTCGAAGACGAGGTCGTCCTGGCCGCCCACCTGGTTGACGTAGATCATGGGGGCGTCCACCTCGGCGGCGCGTCGGGCGCCGAGCGCCAGGCGGGTGTCGGTCTTGCCCTCCTCGTAGGGGGAGCCGTTGATGGTCAGCAGCACGTCGATGCCCTTGCCGGCCAGTTCGGCGACCGGGCCGCCGTCCTGCCAGATGTCCTCGCAGATGGCCAGTCCCACCTTCACGCCCTCGATGTCCAGGGCGACCGAGCGTTCCCCGGCGGAGAAGATGCGGAATTCGTCGAAGACGCCGTAATTGGGCAGGAAATGCTTGTCGTAGCCGGCCCACACCAGGCCGTCGTGCAGGACCACCAGGCGGTTGCGCGGCTTGCCGTTGGCGCGGTCGGTGCCGATGGTGCCCACCACGACGTAGGCGTCACCGTAGCCGTCGGCGGCCAAGGTGGCGGCCATCGCGTTGGCCTTGTCCCAGGCGGCCTTTCGGAAGGTGGCCCTCAGGGCGAGGTCCTCGATCGGGTAGCCGGTCAACGTCATCTCGGGGAAGACGACGACCGAGGCTCCCCCGTCCACGGCGGTGCGGGTGACTTGCTCGACCTTGGCGGCGTTGGCGTCGAGGCCGCCGACACAGGTGTCGATCTGCGCGAGTGCGAAACGTAGTGTGCTCATGGGGACCCAGTGTACTAGCGCAGGCACTCCAGTACGCGCAGAGCGCTGTTCGCGTAGAAGGCGGCGCCGGTGGCCACGGACACGTCGAGTCCCACGAAGCGCGGGCTGTGCCAGTCGGCGCATCCCGGCTGGCCGTTCGAACCCACGAAGGCGAAGACGAGCGGGGCCACCTCGGCATATTCGGCGAAGTCCTCCCCGGCCATCGACGGGCGGATGGGTTCCAGTCGCGCATAGCCGGGCACGTCCCCGGCCACGGCGGCCGCGAGGCGCGGGTCGCTGGCAAGCGGCGGCTCGAAGTCGTCCCAGTCCACGTGGGCCTCGATGCCATAGGCGTGCGCCGTCTCCTGCACGACCTGGCGGAACCGGTGCGCCGCCATGTCCCCATCCTCACGGTGAAAGTAGCGCACAGTGCCTTGGAAGCCGGCATGTGCCGGCACCACGTTCCACACGTCACCGCCGTGCACCTCGGTCACGGAGATGACCAGCGGACGGAAGGGCGATGCGTTGCGGCTCACGATGGTCTGCAACGACAGGATCATGGAGGCCATGGCCTCGAGCGGGCCGGTCCCCTTGTCCGGGTAGCCTGCATGCGTGCCCTGGGCGTCGAGGGTCACGGAGAACCGTACGCAGCCCGCCATCATCGGCTCGGCCCCCACAGCCAGCGTGCCGGGCGCGTAGTTGGGGTTGTTGTGGGTGCCGACCATGGCCTCTACGCCGTCGACGAGCCCCGCGTCGATCACCGCGCGTGCGCCGCGTCCCAGTTCCTCGGCCGGCTGGAACACCAGCCTCACGCTGCCGGCGAAGCGGTCGCGGTGGCCGGCCAGCCAGAAGGCGGCGCCCAGCAACGACGCCATGTGCAGGTCGTGGCCGCAGCCGTGCATGACGCCGTCGTTGCGGGAGGCGAAGTCCAGGCCGGTGTCTTCCTGGATGGGCAGGCCGTCGATGTCGGCGCGCATCCCGATGAGCGGTCCCGCTGAGTTCCCGTCGACCTGGGCGACGACACCGGTGGCCATGGGGTTGGGCAACGGCTCGATGCCGTGCGCGCGCAGGACCCGTTCGAGGTACGCGGTGGTCTCGCGCTCCTCGAAGGAGCGTTCGGGATGGGCGTGCAAGTGGCGTCGGATGGTGCGCAGTTCGTCGGTGAGTTCCAGCGTGATGGCCATGGCGGATGCCTTTCCTTGGTGGGTACGGGAAGGCCGTCCCGCATCGGCGCAGGACGGCCCGGGGATGCGGCTGCGGGAGGCTACCGGCGCAGCAGACGCTTGGCGATGGCGTTGGCGATGGCCTGCACGACCTGCACGAGCACGATCATGATGATGACCGCGGTCCAGGTGACGGCTTGGTCGAACTTCTGGTAGCCGTAGGCGATCGCGAAGTTGCCCAGGCCGCCGCCGCCGATGTAGCCGGCCATCGCGGACATGTCGAGCACGCCGATGAACAGGAAGGCATAGGCGAGGATGAGCGGGGCGAGCGCCTCGGGGATGAGCACGGTGCGGATGATGGTGAAGGTGGAGGCGCCCATGGAGCGGGCCGCCTCGATCATGCCGTGGTCCACGGGCACGAGGTTCTGCTCCACGAGCCTGGACGTGGCGAAGGTGCACATCACGACCATCGGGAAGATCGCGGCCGAGGTGCCGATGGAGGTGCCCACCACCTTGATGGTCAGCGGCTGCATGGCCGCCAGGAAGATGATGAAGGGGATGGGCCGGACGATGTTCACCAGGATGTCGAGGATGCGGTAGACCACCCGGTTCTCGAAGAGGTTGCCCGGCCGGGTGCCGTAGAGCACCACGCCGAGGACGAGGCCGAGGGCGCCGCCGATGACGATCGTGATGAGCACCATCTGCAGGGTCTGCACGATGGACTGGCCGAGCAAGGGGCGCAGCACGCTCCAGTCGGTGCGGCTGGCCAGGGTGACGCCGTGTGCCGTGATTGCGTTCATCGGGTGCTTCCTTCCTGCTGGGAGGCGGTGGGTGTTTCCTCGACGGCGTCATCGACCTGCTCCTCCATCTCCAGGTCGTCGGCGAGCGTGCGGCGCGTGCGCGTCGCCTCCTCCTCCAGCGGCGGCGCGAGCTGCGCCCGGGCGACCGCCGTGTCGTAGTCGACGGGGTGTTCGCGGGTGCCGAAGTCGACGATGTCGCTGTGCCTGGCGAGGTCCGCCAGGAAGGTGTCGATGTGGTCGGCGTCGCCGGTGAACTCGTAGGTCATGGCGCCGATGGCGATGTCCTGGACGGTGTCGATGCCGCCGTAGAGCAGGGAACTGCGTACGTCATGGCGCGCGATGAGCTCGGAGATGTCCTGTCCGGAGGCGGGCACGAGCACGCGCCCGGCGGCGTCGGTGATGTCGTGCTGGCGGATGAGCACGCTGACGAGGCGGCCGGGCCACTGCGAGCGCATGACCTCGATGCGCGCCTGGTCGGGCAGTCCGTCCATGGCCGTGGCTATGAAGCGCTTGGTGACTTCCTGACGCGGGGCGGCGAACACGTCGTAGGTGCGTCCCTGTTCGACGACCTTGCCGGCGCTCATGACGGCGACGCGGTTGGCGATCTGCTGGACGACGTTCATCTGGTGCGTGATGAGGACGATGGTGATGCCGAACCGCTCGTTGACGCGCTTGAGCAGTTCGAGCACCTCGGTGGTGGTCTCCGGGTCGAGGGCGCTGGTGGCCTCGTCGGCGAGCAGGACCTTGGGGTTGGTGGCCAGTGCGCGGGCGATGCCGACGCGCTGCTTCTGGCCGCCCGACAGCTGCGAGGGGTACTTGTCCGCATGCTCGGACAGGCCGACGAACTCGAGCAGTTCCTTGACGCGCTTGTCCTGGTAGTCCTTGCGCCAGTGGTCGAGTTTGAGCGGGTAGGCGACGTTCTGCGCGACCGTCTTGCTGGAGAAGAGGTTGAACTGCTGGAAGATCATGCCGATCTTCTGGCGCAGGGGGCGCAGCTGCGACTCGCGCATCGAGCTCACCTGCTGTCCCATGACGGTCACGGTGCCGCTGGTGGGCTGTTCGAGCGCGTTGATGAGACGTACCAGCGTGGACTTGCCGGCGCCCGAATATCCGATGATGCCGAAGACGTCGCCTTCGTCGATGGAGAGGGTGACGTCGTCCACCGCGCGGGCCGCATGTGCCTTGCCGCGTTGGCGGAATTCCTTGACCACGTGGTCGAATGTGATGATCGGCCCGGTCGCTTCACTGGTCTGTGCCATGGGGATCCACTGCCTTACTTCATGAGCTGCATGGTTGGTGCGTCTACACGAGCGCGCGGCCGGACCTGCCGTGCCGCGCGCTCGCGCCGTGGGCCATTCTAGCCCGGGTGCCTCACTTCTCCTTGATGTCCTGTTCGATGTCCTTCAGGTAGGACTGCAGTTCCGCGGTGGTGAACTTGTCGGCGAAGACGGCGGTGCCGTCGGCGTTCTCCTGGACCTTGTCCAGGACGGCCTTGGTCTGGAAGATCTCGACGCACTTGCGGTAGGTCTCGTTGTCCACGTCCGCGGCGCGCACGGCGAAGATGTTGATGTAGGGGCGCGATTCCTCGGCCTCGGCGTCGTCCTGGTAGATGGCGTCGGTGGGCTTGAGGCCGGCGTCGGCCACGTAGTCGTTGTTGACCACGCCGGCGGACAGGTCATTCGAGCCGCCCTTGAGGGTGTTCGCGATCTGCTCGGCCTTCATCGGGACCACCTTGACCTTGGACTTGGTCTCGTCGATGTCCTGCGGGATGGTGAAGGCCGTCCAGTCGCCCTTGAGCGTAACCAGTCCGGCGGCCTTGAGCACGCCGATGGCGCGCGCCTGGTTGGTCTCGTCGTTCGGGATGGCGACGGTGGAGCCGGCAGGCAGCTGGGAGATGTCCGTGTACTTGGGCTTGCCGTCCTCGAAGGTCGAGTAGACGCCGAGCGGGTAGATCGCCACGCCGCCGAGCGGCTGGAGGTCCTGGCCGTTGCTCACGTTGTAGTTGGCCAGGTAGAGCAGGTGCTGGAACTCGTTCATGTCAAGGTCGCCGGCGGCAAGTGCCGGGTTCTCGCTGGTGTAGTCCTGGAAGTCCTTGATCTGCACGTAGACGCCCTGCGCCTCGGCCTGCTTGGTGAACTCCACCCACTGCGGGTCGGTGGCGCCGACCACCCCGATGACCACGGGGTTCTCCTTGGTGCCCTTGGCGGCGTGGTCCTCCTTGTTCATCGCGGTGAAGCCCCAGATGGCCAGGGCTACCACCACCAGGGCCGCGATGACGGCGATGGCGATGTTGCGCGCCTTGTGGTTGACGCGTACCGGTTCGTCGGTGTTGATGTTCGGCTCTCCCATGCGGAGCATCCTCCTCGTTCTCATGGCCCGTGCCCCGCCTGCGGGCCGGGCGTCCTTGCAACGTCCCCTACCATACGTGTGCCCCTTCCGGCGACACGCGGCGGCCGTTATCGGTGATGCCTATGGCACGCCATCGCAGCGCGCCGTTCCGGCGGTTTCGCCCATGACGGAATCCCATGCCGTCCCGCTCCCCCGGACCTCCCGGCTAGACTTGGTGCCCATGAGCGACCATGCACCGATCCGTGCCGTGTTCTTCGACATCGACGGCACCCTGACCAGTTTCCGCACCCACGCCGTACCGCCTTCCACCCTGCAGGCCCTCCGCGCACTGCGCGAGCGCGGCGTGCGCATCTTCATCTGCACCGGCCGCGCCCCCGAACAGATGAGGGTCGTCCTCGACGCCATCCCCGTCGAGTTCGACGGCATCGCCGGCGTCAACGGCCAGTACTGCTGGTCGGGCGACACGGTGGTCTCCTCCAGCCCCCTGGACCCGGCGGACGTGCGGGCCATCGTCGCGTGGCTCGACGCCCATCCCGGCGTCGCCGCCTCCTTCGGAGAGGCCGACGCCACCTATTTCAACCGGGACACGCCGCAGATGCGCGCCCTGTGGTCCTCCCTGGGCAAGACGGCGCCGCGTCTGTCCTTCGTCGATCCCCATACCCGGCTGGACCATGCCATCTACGAGATCAGCCCCTACGTCGGTCAGGACCAGGAACGCGAGATCCTGGCCCTGACCGGGCATGTGCGCGGGGTGCGCTGGCACCCCGACTTCGTGGACCTCATCCCCGCCGACGGCGGCAAGGACCGCGGCATGGAGGCCCTGCTGTCCCACTTCGGCATCCCCCGCGGGCAGTCCATGGCCTTCGGCGACGGCGGCAACGACGTCGACATGCTCAGGTACGCCGCCGTGGGCGTGGCGATGGGCAACGGCACCGATGAGGCGAAGGAGGCGGCGGACTGGGTCACCGACGACGTGGACGACGACGGCATCCTGCATGCCCTTGAGCATTTCAGCGTGCTATGAACATCACGGGGCACGCCCTGCGGCTATGATGGGTGACCATGACCAATATCATCATGCATACCTCAGAAGGCGACATCGCCATCAACCTCTTCGACGACAAGGCGCCGAACACCGTCGGAAACTTCCTCGGCCTGGCCAGCGGCGAGAAGACATGGACCGACCCCATGACCGGGCAGCAGTCCAATGAACGCTTCTATGACGGCCTGACCTTCCACCGCGTCATCAAGGACTTCATGATCCAGGGCGGCTGCCCGCTGGGCACCGGCACCGGTGGCCCCGGCTACGACTTCGACGACGAGATCGACCCGTCGCTGACCTTCGACCGTCCCTACCTGCTGGCCATGGCGAACGCCGGCCTGGCGCGCGGCGCCGACGGCAAGCTGCACGGCACCAACGGCTCGCAGTTCTTCATCACGACCGTCGCCACCCCGTGGCTCAACGGCCATCACACGATCTTCGGCGAGGTCGCCGACGAGGACTCCAAGGCCGTCGTCGACAAGATCGACGCCGTGGCGACCGACCGCCGCGACCGTCCGATTGAGCCGGTAATCATCGAGGGCATCGAGGTCAAGGGCTGACCGGCCCGCGCCCTGCCGGGCGCATGGATTGAGGGGAGGGACCCGCACTGTGCAGCGCGGGTCCCTCCCCTCTTTCGCGTCCCGTCCCCTGACGAAGCCGTGGGCGTGCGTCAGTCCTTGTGGCCGCCGGCGCGCATGCGCCGCATGCGCGGCTGGTCGGCGTCCTTCGCGCCGGTCAGTCGGTAGACGTCGAAGACGCCGTCGATCTTGCGCACGGCGCTGAGCAGGGTGTTCAGGTGCTGGGGGTCGGCCATCTCGAAGCTGAACTGGCTCGTGGCCACACGGTCCGATCCGGTGGCGATGCTGCCCGAGAGGATGTTCACCCCGTGGTCGGACAGCACCCTGGTCACGTCGCTGAGCAGGTGCGGACGGTCCAGTGCCTCCACCTGGATCTTGACCATGAACAGGCCCTTGTTGCTGGTCCATTCCACCTCGACCACGCGTTCGGGTTCCTTGCGCTTGAGGTTGATCATGTTCACGCAGTCGACCCGGTGGACCGAGACGCCCTCGTTGCGGGTGATGAAGCCGATGATGCTGTCGCCGGGCACCGGCATGCAGCACTTGGCGAGCTTGACCCAGATGTCGGTCACGCCCTTGACCGAGACACCCGGACCTCCCCCGTGCTTGTGCCGGGTGGTGCGCAGCGGCAGGACCTCCTCTTCGGCCTCCTCTTCGGCCTCCTCGCTGACCTCGTCCGTGCCGATGTCCTTGACCAGATGGGAGATCACGTTCTGCGTGGAGACCTGTCCCTCGCCTATGGCGGCGAAGACGGCATCCGGGTTCGGCAGGCCCAGGTCGACCGAGACCCCCACCATGCTCTCGGGGGTGAGCAGGACGGAGACCGGCAGGTTGCGCTTGCGCATGGCGCGGGTCAGTTCGTCGCGTCCCTCGTCGATCGCCTCGGAACGGCGTTCCTTGGTGAACCATTGCCGGATCTTGTTGCGCGCCTTGGGGCTCTTCACGAAGCTCAGCCAGTCACGGGAGGGACCGGCGGTGTCCGATTTGCTGGTCAGCACCTCGACGGTGTCGCCGTTCTCCAGCTTGGTGTCCAGTGGCACGAGGCGGCCGTTGACGCGGGCGCCCATGGTGCGGTGGCCCACCTCGGTGTGCACCGCGTAGGCGAAGTCGACCGGCGTGGCGTCCGCTGGCAGCGAGACGATCTTGCCTTTCGGGGTGAAGGCGTAGACCTCCGCGGCGCCGAGGTCCTCCTTGAGGGTGCCGAGGAATTCATTGGAGTCCGGAGTCTCGCTGGTCCAATCGGCCAGCTGCTGGATCCATGCGAGGTTGTCGGCCTCGCTGAGCTCCTGGTTGTCGCGCTCCCGGTCCTTCTTGTCGGGCGTGCTCAGGGCCCGCCCCGCCTGCCCGTTCGCCTTGTACTTCCAGTGGGCCGCGATGCCGAACTCGGCGCGCCGGTGCATGTCCCAAGTACGGATCTGGATCTCGACCGGCTTGCCGCCCGGGCCGACCACCGTCGTGTGCAGGCTCTGGTACATGTTGAGCTTGGGCATGGCGATGTAGTCCTTGAAGCGTCCCGGCACGGGGCTCCAGCGCGCGTGCACGGCACCGAGCACGGCATAGCAGTCCTGGATGCTGTCCACGATGATGCGTACGCCCACCAGATCGTAGATGTCGGAAAAATCGTGGCCGCGCACGATCATCTTCTGGTAGATCGAGAAATAGTCCTTCGGTCTGCCGGTGACTGCGGCCTCGATGTGCAGGTCCTTGAGGTCGTCGTTGATCTCGGCGATGATCTGCTTGAGGTACACCTCGCGCTGCCCTGCCCGGTGGGCGACCAGCATCACGATTTCGTTGTAGATCTTCGGATAGAGGACCTTGAAGCTGAGTTCCTCGAGCTCCGTCTTGATGGCATTCATGCCCAGGCGGTTCGCCAGGGGCGCATAGACGTCGAGGGTCTCGCGTGCCTTGCGCTGTGCACTCGTGGACTTCACGTAGCGCCAGGTGCGCGCGTTGTGCACGCGGTCCGCCAGCTTCACCACGAGCACGCGCACGTCGCGGCTCATGGCCACGACCATCTTGCGGATCGTCTCCGCCTGCGCGGAGTCGCCGTACTCCATCTTCGAGAGCTTCGTCACGCCGTCCACCAAGCCGGTGACGGTATCGCCGAACTCGGCACGGCACTCCTCGAGGGTGTAGTCGGTGTCCTCCACGGTGTCATGCAGCAGGCCGGCTGCGACCACGGTGGGCCCCATGCCCAGGTCGGCCAGGATCTGTGCCACGGCGAGGGGGTGGATGATGTACGGCTCGCCTGACTTGCGCCGTTGCGGGGAATGCTGGAGCACGGCGCGCCGGTAGGCGCGCGAGAGGATCTCCATGTCCTCGTCCGGGTGGTGCTGGCGGCACATCGCCAGGATCGGCTCCAGGGGATCCAGGGGGTTGTCGCCTATCTCGCATCCAAGCATGTTCGCCGGCGGCAGTTCCTCATGCTCCTGTCCCATGTCTCCTCCTTCGCCTCGGTGCCGTGCCAGAACATTCTACCCGCGGCACGGGCACGGCGTTGCGCCACGGGCCAGGCACCGGTCCCACCGGTCCCCTTACGCGCCGGTGGAGCCGAAGCCACGTTCCGCGCGGTCCGAACCCGGCAGCCGTTCGGCAGGCACGAACCGTGCCTCCACGTAGCGTTGGATCACCAGCTGCGCGATGCGGTCGCCCGGCTCGAACACGGCCGTCTCTCGGGGGTCGAGGTTGACCAGGGGGACCATGATCTCGCCACGGTAGCCGGCATCGATGGTGCCCGGCGCATTGAGCACGGTCACGCCGCGTTTCACCGCGAGTCCGGAACGGGGATGGACCAGCGCCACGTACCCGGCGGGCAGCGCGATGGCCACGCCGGTCGGCACCAAGGCGCGCTCGAAGGGCGACAGCTTCACGCGCACGCGCGTGGACAGGTCGGCACCGGCATCGCCTGCGTGTGCGTAGCACAGCGGGACGGGCGCGCCGCCTTCCACGGACTTGACGAGCACCTCCGCCTGCTCGGGCTCGTTGTATGCCTCGTCGAAGGTCATCAGGCAGCGCACTCCTTGCACACCGGCGCACCTTCGGGCGTGGTGTAGGCCAGCTGGCTGCGGTGCTTGACCAGGAAGCATTCCGAGCAGATGAACTCGTCTCCCTGCATGGGGATGACTGTCACGGAGGCGTCCTCGTTGCTCAGATCCGCACCGGGAAGCTCGTAGTCCTCGGCGATGGCGTTCTCGTCATCGTCCATATCGTTGGATGCGTTCTGGGATCCCTTGCCCAGCGCCTGCAGCGACTCCTCGTCCTCGTCCTTGTTGCGGGGCGAATCGTAATCCTGTGCCATCGCGCACTCCTTTCGTCCACGGGCCGGAGCCATCCATATACCGCATGTCTTGCATGCTTTTTCCCCGCATAGGATACACGATTTTGCCGAAACGAAAAATCCGACACGTGGGGCACAATGTAAATTGCTCACAATGTGGATGAAAGAGGTGTTGGCATGGCTTCCGAGAATTATCCGACAGCCCGGTTCGATTCCGTGACCGACACGGGAGCCCTGGTGTTCGCGGCGGGCGACCAGCGCTTCGTCGTACCCGTCGACGACCGGCTCGAGCATGCGCTCCTCGAAGCCAAACAGGTCCTGGCGGAACGCCGTGAAGTCAACGTGACGCCTCCGACACGCACCCTTCCGATCTCCCAGATCCAGTCGCTGATCCGAGCCGGCCTCGACCCCGACCAGGTCGCGCAACGCTATGGCCTCTCCCCCGCGCTGGTACGCCGTTTCTCCGCAACGGTGCAGTCCGAGAAGGCCTACGCCATCGAACAGTTCCTGCATGTCCCGGCCCCCAAGGAAAGCAACATGCGCACGCTCGAGGATCTCATCGACCGCACCCTGGCGGCCGCGCGGATCCGCTCGGAGGAAGTCTCCTGGGGTGCGACGCGCCGGGGCCTGGAACCATGGCGCATCACCGCCTCCTTCACTTCGGCGGGCCGTCCCATACGTGCCGAATGGTCCTGGAACATGCGGGACAATTCCGTGGTGTGCATCAACAAGGCGGCCCGCAAGCTCATCGGCGAGCTCGACGCCTCCCCGCTGCCGCCGGCCACGCAGGACGACGCCGACGACGAGGTGCTGCCGCGCTCCATCGACCTGCCGGGCAATTCCGTGCGCTCGGCCCGCATCGAGATGACCGTATCCGCTCTCGGCGGCGGCCAGCCGGACCCAGGCACGGACGAGGCCACCCCGGAGGGGGACAAAGACGACATGCGGCAGGACGCGCCAATCGACCATGTGGCCCTCCAGCCGGCCAGGGACCTGGAACCGGAAGCGAAGGATACGCCTGCAGCGGAAAAAACCGACGTCCCCGCGTCCGCAACATCGTCGGAAAGGCCCCACGGCTCGCGTGGACACCGTCCCCCGGTACCCAGCTGGGACGAGATCATGTTCGGCACCTCCTCCAAATGAGGCGCCCCGGCGCTCACGCCATGTCGACCAGACAGGGGATGTCCATCTCCATCATGGTCTGCGAACCGTGGACGCCGGGCAGCAGCATCGCCCCCTCGCTTTGGTGAGCCGAATCCACCAGGGTGACAGCGCCTGCAGCCTCCACCACGAGGTCACCGACCGTGTCCCAGGCCTGCCGGCCCATGGGACCGAAGAACCCGGCATCCACCGCCTCTTGCCTGGTGCGCACCCATGCGCGCCCAGCCAGACGCCCGCGCCACCTGTCGGCCACATCCTGCACCTCCTGGCCTTCCTCCACATACACCATCATCGAGCGGGGTTCGCCGGCCAGCATGTGCACGCCCTGCATGAGCGCGGGATCCGAGGCCACGTCGATCCGCGCCGACGGGTCGGACTCCACCATGCCATGGTCGGCCACGATGACCATGAGCGTGCCCTGAGGCAGCAGTCGACGCAGCGTCGCCAGCTGGCCGTCCACCTTCTCGACGGCGGCCACCCAATCCTCGCCGTCCCAGCCATTGGCATGGCCGGTCTTGTCCACGTCGCGCAGGTACAGGTAGGCCAGCCCCGGCTGCGCACAGGCATGCGCGGCCTTGCGTACCCGGTCCCGGGGCGTGTCGGCACAGATGTAGCGCGACCCGCGCAGGGCGGCACGGGTGAAGGGAGAGAACGCGAAGCGGCTCAGGCCCACGCTGGTCACCGGCACGTCCCGTGCGGCCAGGAGCTCGAAGACCGTGGGCTCACGCTGCAGGGACTCGGGTGACGGTGCATTGCGGAAGGCGATGAGCTGGGCGAGCTCGTCGGTGGCCGGATTGCGCTGCGTATAGCCCGTCATACAGGTCAGTCCCGGGCAGGTACCGGTGCCGAAGGCGGCCAGGGCGGCCGTGGTCGTGCTGGGTGACGTCGTGCAGATCGGCCGACGGTTCACGCTGTCCCGCAGGAGGGACCGCAGGTAAGGGGCATGCCCGATGCGCAGGGCCAGGTTCCAGTATCCCAATCCGTCCACCAGGACCACCACGGCACTGCGTGCCTGGGGGAACCCGAGGGCCCGGCGCAGCCGTGCACCGTCGGCGTGCACGGCGGTGGACACCGGCGCGCCGATGGCATCCGCGAGTGCCGGCAGCACGCTGGACAGGTGCAGCGCTCCCCCGCGCGCCGCCCGGTCCGCGCAGGGCAGGTCCGCAGGGACGTCGCAGGGGCGCCCCGCATCCAGGGTGTCCCCGTACTGGGCGGTGGGCACGAATCCCAGGAGCTGCGACATGTCTGGCACTTCGATCATGCCGTCCATTCAAGCGCGGGTTTTGGACGCGTCGGACTGCCGAGAACCCTCCGCCGGAGCATCGTAAGCCGGCTTGGTAGAATGGCATGGTCTTTTCACAGGAGGAGCATCGACCCATGGTTTCGCGCCGCAAAACACCGACCCCAGCCTATGACCCGCGCACGGTCAAGGAGCATATCGTCGAGACGCCGCTCGGCGAGGAGATGAGCAAGTCATTCCTCGAATACGCGTATTCGGTCATCTATGCGCGCGCACTGCCGGATGCACGTGACGGCCTCAAGCCCGTGCAACGGCGCATCATCTACCAGATGGGCCAGATGAACCTCCTGCCCACCCATGCGTACATGAAGTCGGCCCGCGTGGTCGGCGAGGTGATGGGCAAGCTGCACCCGCACGGCGACTCGGCGATCTACGAGGCCATGGTGCGCCTCGCGCAGCCCTTCGCCATGCGGCTGACCCTGGTGGACGGCCATGGCAACTTCGGTTCGCTGGACGACGGCCCGGCGGCCTCCCGCTACACCGAGGCCCGCCTGGCGCCCGCCGCCCTGGGCATGAACGCCGACATCGACGAGGACACCGTCGACTTCTCCCCGAACTACGACAACAAGCTCAAGGAACCGCAGGTGCTCCCCGCCGCGATCCCGAACCTCCTGGTCAACGGCGCCTCGGGCATCGCGGTGGGCATGGCCACGAACATGGCCACCCACAACCTCGGCGAAGTCGTGGCCGCCGCCAAGCATGTCATGCACCATCCCGACGCGACCCTCGACGACCTCATGCGCTTCGTGCCCGGCCCCGACTGGCCGGGCGGCGGCATCATCATCGGCCGCGACGGCATCCGTGACGCCTACGGGCACGGCCGCGGGTCCCTGACCACGCGGGCCGCGACCCATGTGGAGAACGTCACGGCCCGCAAGAAGGCGATCGTGGTGACGGAACTGCCCTACATGGTGGGTCCCGAACGCGTCCTCGAGCGCATTTCGGAAAGCGTGAAGAACCACAAGCTCGAAGGCATCTCCAATGCCATCGACCTGACGGACCGCCACAACGGCACCCGCATCGTGATCGAGCTCAAGACCGGCTTCGACCCGGCGGCGGTGCTCAGCCAGCTGTTCAGGCACACGCCCCTGCAGGAGAACTTCACCATCAACAACGTCGCCCTCGTGGAGGGCCGTCCGCACACGATGGGGCTGCGCGAGATGCTCGACGTGTGGATCGCCCACCGGCGCGGCGTCATCCGCCGGCGCAGCGAGTTCAGGCGCAGGAAGGCGCAGGAGCGGCTGCACCTGGTCGACGGCCTGCTCCTGGCCCTGGTGGACATCGACGAGGTCATCCAGGTGATCCGCTCCTCCGACGACGCGGACGCCGCGCGCACCAAGCTCATGGCGGTGTTCGACCTCGACGACATCCAGGCGCAGTACATCCTCGACCTGCGCCTGCGCCGACTGACCCGGATGAGCCGTATCGAACTTGAGCGCGAACGTGACGAACTGCGCCGCGCCATCGAGGACCTGGATGCGATCCTGGCGTCGCCTGCCGCCCTCGACCGTGTGGTGGAGCAAGAGATGGACGAGGCGGTGGCCGAGTACGGCACACCGAGGCGCACCGTACTGCTCGACACCGGCGAGGATGGCTCGTTGGTGCCCGTGCGTACCGGCAACGACGACGCCCTGGCCGACTTTGCGCGTACCGCCGCGGCGCATGCGGCCCAGGTGTCCGACGCCGCGGCGGACGTCGCAGCGGCCCGCAAGGGTGACGGCGATACGGCCGCGGCGCTGCAGATCGAGGACGAGCCCTGCATGATCGCACTCAGCGCCTCCGGACTGGTGGCGCGCATGGACATGCAGGCCGCCGACGCCATGAAGGACCGTGCACCCCAGGACGCGTCGCCTGACCGCATCGTCGTTTCCCTCATCGAGGCCACCACCCGCGGCACCTATGGCCTGGTCACGTCGCACGGCCGGTTCGTAGTCGCCCAGGCCGTGGAATTGCCCCGCGTGGAGGTCGGCGACCGGGGACTCGACCTCACCGGCGGCCTGCACGCCGACGAACTGGTGCAGGGCACGGAACACACCCAGCCCCTTGCCGGCGAACACGTCATCGCCGCAGTGTCCATCGACGACACCCCACTGGCCTTCGGCACCCGCCACGGCGTCGTCAAGCGCTGGAACCGGGAATCGCCCACCACCATGGACTCCTGGAGCGTGATCGAGCTCAAGGACGGCGACGAGCTCCTCGCCGTCGGCCCCGCTCGGGACGGCGACCGCCTGGTCTTCGTCTCCTCGGACTCGTCGTTGCTGACCTTCGACGCCAAGCTGGTGCGTCCCCAGGGCCGCACCTCGGCAGGCATGGCGGGCATCCGCCTGGCACAGGACTGCGAGGCGATCGCCTTCGCCGCCGTCCCGGCGGACCGGCTGGCCTGGCACGACGCCCAGGACCCGGCCGACGTCGCGGACGCGTCGCCGGCATCGGGCACGGTGGTGCTCACCGTTGCCGGCGATGGCGGCGGATTGGCAGGCATGGAGAACGGATTCGCCAAGGTCACCCCGCTGGACCGCTACCCCACCAAGGGACGCGGCACCGGCGGCGTGCGCTCGCAACGCTTCCTCAAGGGCCAGGACTGCCTCATCCGCGCCTGCGTGGGGGCGTGGCCGATCATGGCCTGCACCGAGCAGGGGCATGCAGTCATGTTGCCGCCGGTGGACATGCGCCGTGACGGGTCGGGCACGGCACTGTCCGACCCGATCGCCTTCGTGGCGTGAGGGCGACCGCGCTCAGGCCGTGGTATACAGGGCCATGAGCGCGGCACCTGCCACGATGCAGATGGTGCCCAGCACGATGGACACCATCTGGCGCCTGGTCTTGCGCTCGTGCAGGAAGACGATGCCGCCGTATGTGGCGACCACTACGCCCAACTGGGAGAAGGTGGCGGCAATGGCCTGCCCGACATGGGGGTTGGCGGACGAGATGAAGACGAGCACATTGCCGATGGCCCAGGCCACGCCCGTGACCAGGTTGAGCGCGGTCTTGCGCGAGCGGATGAGCGAGGCGTCCCTGTCCACGAACAGGACGATGGCCAATGCCGCCAGGACCTGCCCCACGGACTGCGGGAGGATCACCGCGGTCATGTAGTACAGGCCATTGCCGTCCGGCGCGTCGTACACGGCGTCGCCGATGAAGCCGGTCTGGTGCAGCAGGTTGGGGAACACGAAATACAGCATGAAGCCCAGAGTCGAGGCGGCGATGGCGAGCAGGCCGGTACGACAGTTCGCGGCCGAGATGGCGGTGGAGGCGTCGTCGCCCTTCGCCGAGCACAGCACGGCACCTGCACTCACCAGGAGGATGGCCGCGATGCCGGCGACCCAGACATGCACGGTGGTCCACTGGCGCAGCACGATGGCGGCCATGAGCGCGTTGCCGACCACCTGCGCCGCCGTGGAGATCGGCATCGCCACGGACACGCCGAGCGGCTTGAGCGCGGAGAACTGCCCGAAGGAGCCGATGGCCCAGAACAGGCCGGAGCACAGGCCCACCACCCAGATGCGTGGCTGGAACACGTACCCCCAGCCGGCATGCGGCCCCACGTAGCACAACGCCACCGCGAGCGCGAACAGGAAGGCGCCGATGGTGGTGCCCAGGGTCCCTTGGCTGGGCTTGCCGTCGATCTTCGCGGTGATGAGACTGTTGGAGCCGATGAACAGTGCGGGCAACAACGCGATGAACATTGCCATGGGCGGGCCTTACCTCTCTGTACGGCGCCACATGCCCATGCGGCAAGACCTCCCATTGACATGTGACATGCGAACGTCCTTGTCAGGTCAGTTTTTCAAGCTATCCACCCTTCCGGGGAATTCCAAATCCGTTCGCCATGGGCAGACCGGCGGCTAGCGGTACAGGCGCAGACCTTGCGGGCATGGGGTGAAGCCGGCGGCGCGCAGGAAGGGCGTGACCGGCTGCGGTTGGGTCAACGGCCGGCCGTCGCATTCCTTGAGCGTGACACCCGTATCCGAGCGGCGGCAGGCATCCGCCAGTGCGGCACAGGCCGGCCGCAGCAGCGACTCCCCCTCGCGGAACGTGGCCATCCTGCCCGTTCCGCGGGCGGCATAGAACACCACGTCGCCGCCGTGCAGGACCACCGTGCCACCGGCTTTGCGCTGGGGCCGCACGGCGTCGGAGTCATCCCGTACCGGCCATGCCAGGGCACCTCCATACAGGCTGGCCGGATCGGTCACCTCGAGGGCGACAGTCAGGGCCGCTCCTTCGCCGCCGCGCAGCAGGTCCACGACCTGGCGCCGTGCGAACTGTGCGGCGCCGAAGCCCTGCACGAACATGCCACGCATGAGCTTGCCCCGGTCCTCCATGCGCCGCAGCACCGGGTACAGGCCGGAGAACCCTCCGGGGATGCGTGCCTGTTCCACGATGGGCTGGCTCACCACGCCGTAGCGGTCCAGGAGCAATTCCACCGTGTCGATCGCCACCTGTTCCGCCGGGACGTCCTGGTCGGCACAGGGGATCTTCGACCACATGCCGGCCAGGGCGGGCATGGCCACCGGCATGGCGACACGTGCCCGCCGGCGGGGCCGCATGGCGCGCGACGTGCCAGGCCTCACCCCGCGCAGCATGGCGAGCGTACTGTCGGTCACCCGTCCCTGTCCCGCCAGGGACCACAGGGCCGTGGTGAAAGCCCCGGTGGACCAGTGGCCCGGTCGCATCTCTCCGGTCGTCGGGTCGACGAGAGGCGCCGGCCCTTCCTGCCACCGTTGCCGGGCCCGTTCCTCCAGTTCCATGGCACCGTAAGCACCCCCGGCAGCCAGGACCTGCATGATGGCGTCCTCGATGGACAGACCATCCTCTTGCGTGCCGGCCGGCGGCTGCGCCTGAACGAGTGCCTGCAACTGCACCGAACCTGTGCCGAAGAGACGCACCGTGTCCACGCCGTGGTCGGATGCCCCCTCGCCGACCCAGACGACGTCACCTGCCGCGATGAGCTCGTCGAGCATCATCGGCGCATAGTCGCGTACCCTCGCGGGCAGCACCTGGTTCTCCCAAGTGGCCAGTGGCAGTGCAACGCCCTCGAGTTGCTCGATGGCGCGCAGGACACCATCCGTCCCTTCATAGGACTCGCCGCCGGCGGATCCCACGCCCTGCTGGCGCAGCACGAAGGACTGGAACTGCACGCCGTCGACGGGCCGGACCGCCTTGCGGGCCTTCGCGAGCGACTTCGAGCGGATGGTGCGCAGGACGTCGGCGGCGACCCATTGAGGCACCCCTTGCGGCAGGCGGTCGTCGAAACGGCCGGTCATCGCATCTCCCTGCCGTTCGAGGCGGTGCAGTTCCTCGAGGACGACCTGTGCGGGCAGTCCCAGGTCCGCGATCATGGAGTCCGCAATGAAGGGGACGTGGGTCTCGAGATAGCGGTGGACCCTGCCGGCGACGTCATCCGCCACCAGCTCGTTCCAGAAGGTACGCGCGGCCAGGCGCTCGCCGGTCTCGTCGATGACCTGTCCGTCGAGCACGGCGGGCAGTTCGTCGTCGCCCAGCAATCGCCCGAGCACCTCCGGGTCCATGGCGAGCAGCCGTGCGTCGCGTTCCGCCTGGGGCATGTCCCCCGCGTACATCACCGATCCCACGAATCCGAAGAGCAGGCGGTCGGCGAAGGGCGAGGGGACGGCGGTCGTGCAGTCGTGGATGGTGATGCGCCCCTGGGAGATCCGTGTGAGGACCTCCTTGAGTGCGGGCACGTCGTAGACGTCCTGCAGGCATTCGCGGGCGGTCTCCACGACCAGGGGGAAGTTGCGCTGGGTGCGGGCCGCCGCGAGCAGTTGGGCGGCGCGCAGCCGCTGCTGCCACAGGGGGACGCGTCTGCCCGGGTCGGCCCGGGGCATGAACAGGGCGCGGGCGGCGCATTCCCGGAACCGTGCGGCGAAGAGGACGCTGCCGTCGACCTGCCGCTCGACCATCCGGGCGGCATCCTGTGGGTCCATGGCGATGAGTCCGGCGATGTCGATGGCGCCGTCGCCGTCGGGCAGGCGCATCACGATGCCGTCGTCGGCGGCGAACACCTGGCCGTCGAAACCATGGCGCTGCCTGAGCCTGGCGTCGATGGCGAGCGCCCATGGCTCATGGACGCGCCGTCCGAAGGGCGAGTGGATGATCACCCGCCAGTCCTGTTCCTCGTCGCGGCAGCGTTCGACCACGAGATGGGTGGCATCGGGGATGGTGCCGGTGGCGGCGCGCTGCTCGGCCAGGAAACCGGCCAACTGGTCGGCGGCGTGACTGTCGCAGCCATCGTGGCGCAGCCGTTCAAGTACGGCGTCGTTGAGGCGCGGATGGTCGTCCTCGGCGAGCAGTCCGCGGCTGACTGCGCCGGTCCATTCGCCCAGTGCGAGCCCATCGGCGTAGTCGCGTCCGGCCTGGTCGCCGTGCCAGAAGGGCAGGCGGGCACTGCGGCCAGGCGCCGGGGTGACGACGACACGGTCGTTGGTGATTTCCTGGATCTGCCAAGTGGAGGTGCCCAGGGCGATGACGTCGCCGATGCGGGACTCGTAGACCATTTCCTCGTCCAGTTCGCCGACGCGTCGCGGCCCCTTGCCGGCGTCGGCCTCAGGCAGGACCACGGTGTACATGCCTCGGTCGGGGATCGTGCCGCCGCTGGTCACGGCGAGCCGCTGCGCCCCGGGGCGTGCGGTGAGCATGCCGCTGTCCGTGTCGAGCATGAGCGGCGGACGGAAGGCCGAGAACGATTCGCTATGGTAGGCGCCCGTAAGCATGCCGACGGTCGAGTCGAAAAGGTCGCGGTCCAGGCGGGCGTATGGGTAGGCGGCCCGTACGGTGTCCCACCACTGCTCCACGGGCAGCAGCTCGAGGCTGGCAGCGGCGACGGTCTGCTGTGCGAGGACGTCCAGGGGTGCCTGGGGCACGTGCAATGCCTCGATGCTGCCGTCGAGCATGCCTTCTACGCTGGCGGCCGCGCCGATGATCTGGTCGCGGGTCAGGGGGTAGATGAGGGCGTGCGAGGTACCGCCCACCCGGTGGTCGGCACGCCCCACCCGCTGCAGGCCGGAGGAGATGGACAGCGGAGGCGCGACCTGGATGACCAGGTCGACCGAACCCATGTCGATGCCCAGTTCGAGGCTGCTGGTGGCCACGACGCATTTGAGCCTGCCGGCCTTGAGCCGCTCCTCGATCTGCTTGCGACGGTCCTTGGAGACCGACCCGTGATGGGCCATGGCGATGGCGTCGGCGTCCTGCACGGAGCCGACAAGCATGCTGGTGGAGCCGAAGGACGAGCGGTAATGCGCCGGCTCGGGATCGCCGCCGGCGGTGTCCTTGCCCTGCCGTTGCGCGTAGAGGTCGTTGAGCTGCGCCGTGAGCCGTTCGGCCAGTCCGCGTGAGTTGACGAAGACGAGGGTGGTGCGGTGTGCGAGGATCTCGTCGAGGATGCTGCGCTGCACCGCCGGCCAGACCGATGCGCCGGAAGTGGACGGTGCAGCGGCTGGGGCGATCGGCGGCATCTGGACATGGTCCTCCCCCTGCTTGCGTCGCGCCAGGCGTTCCATGGCCGGCGTGACGCCTGATATGCAGGCCGGCTGGGCCGGTGCCGGCAATCGTGGTGCGTCACGCTGTGTGCAGTCCACGATGCGCAGGTCGAGTTCGGGGCGCCCTTCGGCATGTGCGACCTGCACCGGGTGCGCACCGCCCAGGAAATGGGCGGCCTCTTGGACGGGGTTGACGGTGGCGGACAGCCCGATGCGCTGCGCGGGCCGCTGCAGGAGCGCATCCAGCCGTTCCAGGCTCAATGCCAGGTGGGCGCCGCGCTTGCTGCCCGCGACGGCATGGACCTCGTCCACGATGACGGTGTGCACCGTACGCAACGCCTCACGCGCCTTGGACGTGAGCATGAGGTAGAGGGACTCCGGCGTGGTCACCAGGATGTCCGGCGGGTCCGAGGCGATCTTGCGCCGTTCCTGTGCCGAGGTGTCCCCGGAACGCATGGCCACCGTGACCGGGGGAAACAGCGTGCCCTGGTCTTCAGCCATGCGTGCGATGCCCTCCAGTGGACGTTCGAGGTTGCGGGCCACGTCCACGCCGAGCGCCTTGATTGGCGACAGGTACAGGACCCCCACGCCCCGGTTGCGTCGCTTGCGCCGTGGGCCGGTCTTCGCCGCGGGGGCAGCCGCCTTGGCGCGCATGAGCGAATCGATGGCCCAGAGGAAGGCGGCCAGGGTCTTGCCGGAGCCGGTGGGAGCGATCACCAGCGCGTTCTGCCCGCTGGCGATGAGGGGCCACGCCAGTTCCTGGGCGCGGGTCGGCATGCCGAAGGCCGACCGGAACCACGCGCGGGTCGGCTCGCTGAACAACTCAAGACATTCGCACATGTGTTCGAATATTGTCCATTCACGCCCGACACGCAAGTGCCGGCGACGGGCGTGTCGCCGTCCGTCAGGCGAAGACGGCATCGGCGCGCACGCGGCGCAGCCACTCGTGCATGCCTGTCATGAGCAGCGTGAAGACCAGGAGGAACCACGGCAGCAGGGCTATGGTGGTCCACTGTGCGACCATGCCGAACAGCGGCGGCATGAGCAGCGTGCCCGTGTAGGCGCAGGCCATCTGCACGCCTACGATGGCCTGGGACTTGTCCTCGCCGAAGTAGGTGGGCGTCGAGTGGATGACACAGGGGTAGACCGGCGCGCAGCCGAGGCCGATGATGACGAAGGCGAGCGCGGACAGCCAGACGGCGTGCAACGGTATGGCCAGGGCGGCGATGCCGACGAACAGGAAGGCGCAGCCGAGGCGGATCATCTGCGGGTCAGTGAATCTCATGGTCAGGAAGCCGGACAGGAAACGGCCCACGGTGATGCCGATGAAGAACAGGCTGGCCAGGCTGGCCGACTGCGTGGCGCTGACGTGGTCGACGCGTGCCATGTAGCTCGAGGCCCATAGCATGGCGGTCTGCTCGATGGCGCAGTAGCAGAAGAACATCACCAGGATCTGGGGCGCGCCCTTGATGCGCAGCACCCCGGCCAGTCCCAGCGGCTTGGCGGGTTCGGATGCGGCGGTCACCGGGTCGGATTCCTCGGCATGGCGCAGCTCGGCGCCCGTTGCCTGTTTCGGACGCGCCGTCCATAGGGGCAGGCTGACGATGAGCATGACCGTGAGCGCCACCTGCAGGAGGCCCACCGACCGGTAGCCCCACTGCCACCCACCGCCATGCACCAGGGAAAAGCCCATCACGTAGGGCCCGATGAGCGCGCCCAGGCCCCACATGCAGTGCAGCCAGCTCATGTGGCGGCTGGTGTAGTGGATGGCCACGTAGTTGTTGAGCGCCGCATCCACCCCGCCGGCGCCGAGGCCGTAGGGAATCGCCATGAGCACCAGCACCGCGTAGTTCGGCGCCACGGAGAAGCCCAGCAACGCCAGGGCGGTGATGGCCACGGAGGCCGCCGTCACGCGCCCGGCGCCGAACCGTAGGGTGAGGCGGTCGCTGAGCAGCGCGGAGGCGATGGTGCCTGCGCTGATGACCATCGAGATGCCGCCTGCCCAGCCGAGCCTGGCGCCGATGTCGCCGCTCATCGTCGGCCATGCCGCACCCAACAGGCCATCGGGAAGTCCCAGGGAAATGAAGGCCAGGTAGATCACGGCCAGCAGCAGGTTCGCCACGTCGGTTCCTCCTTGATCGTCTTGACGGGACACGCAGTGGCACCCATGGTAGGGCACGGGAGGCCCCGACATGCCAGCGTCGCCATGGCTGCGGAACATCCTGCCAGCGCCGCGCAGCATCGCGACAGCGCTAGGGTGGCGCCCGTCTACACTGGCAACCATGTCCTACCGCATCGGTTTTGTTTTCGATGACACCCTCGACGTGCTCGACGGTGTCCAGCAGCATGTCGTCACCCTCGGCCGCGAGCTTGCCAGGCGCGGCCACCAGGTGAGCTACCTGGTCGGCGAGACTCATCACTCCCCCGTGCCCCATACCGTGTCCTTGGCACGCAACGTCATGGTCCGCTTCAACGGCAACCGCATGCGTATCCCGTTGCCCGCACCGCTGACGCCCATCAGGCAGGCCCTAACGGAGGGCGATTTCGATATCCTGCACGTCCAGGCCCCCTACAGCCCCTTGCTGGCGGGCCGTATCCTGGACCATGCCGACGAGCGTACCGGCGTGGTCGCGACCTATCACATCGCCGCATCCGGCCCCGCCTCCCGGGTCGGCGGACGACTGCTCGGGGCACTCAACGCACACAGCCACCGCAGGGTGGACGAAGTGATCGCCGTGTCCCAGGTGGCGGCCGCCTATGCCCAAGGCACCGCCCACGTGCGCGGCACGGTCGTCCCCAACCCGGTGGATCCCTCCGTGTTCCGCGCGGCACAGCCGGACGTCCCCACCGACAACCACGTGGTCTTCCTCGGCAGGTTCGTGCCCCGCAAGGGTGCCCGCACCCTGCTGGAGGCACTCGCGTACGGCGAGCGCCACGGCCTGCTGCCCGAGGGCCTGCATGCCACCTTCATCGGCGACGGCCCGCTGCTCGACGAATGCCGACGCTTCGCCTCCGGCCTGGCCACTCCCGTCGAATTCACCGGTGCGATCTACGATGCGCCCCGCAAGGCGGCCTTGCTGGCCGATGCCGACGTGGCCGTGTTCCCGGCCACCGACGGCGAGACCTTCGGCATCGTCCTGCTCGAGGCCATCGCCTCGGGGGCCGGCGTCACCCTGGCCGGCGACAATCCCGGCTACCGGTGGACCATGCGTGGCGACGCAGACGCGCTGTTCCCCGTCGACGGCGACGGCGTGGACCGCATCCTGGCCGAACGCATCGTGCGGGCGCTCACCGACCGCCCCTGGGCGCAGGAGCTCCATGACCGCGAATCCCGCCTGCTGGAACGCTACGACGTGGCCACGGTGGCCAATCAGGTCGAGGCAGTGTACGCGCGTGCCATCGCCGACCGTCGCCGCTGAACCGGGCATGCATGCGGGGTCCCGCCATGTCCATGGACGTGTCGGGGCCCCGCATGCATGCCCGGGAACCGGTCAGGTGTCGATCTTCGAGCGGTCGAAGTCCTCGGCGTTGTCGACGATGAACTGGCGCCGCGGTGGCACCTCGTCGCCCATGAGCAGGCTGAAGATGTCGTTGGCCTGTTCGGCGTCCTCCATGCGGATGCGGCGCAGCAGGCGCGAGCGCGGGTCCATGGTCGTGTCGGCCAGCTGGTTGGCGTCCATCTCGCCCAGGCCCTTGTAACGCTGGATGTCGTCCGCGTATCCGATGTGGTCCCGGTCGAGCTGTTCGAGCTTGCCGGCGAGTTCGTCATCCGAGTAGGTGTAGATGTATTCGCCCTTGCGCGGTCCCGTCAGTGCGATGCGGTGCAGGGGCGGCACGGCGGCATAGACGTGGCCGTGCTCGATCAGCGGACGCATGTACCGGTAGAAGAGGGTGAGCAACAGGGTGCGGATATGCGCGCCGTCGACGTCGGCGTCGGTCATCATGATGACCTTGTCGTACCGCGCCTGGTCGATGTCGAAGGTGGCGCCGGAACCGGCCCCGACCACCTGGATGATGGCGGCGCATTCCTTGTTCGAGAGCATCTGCGCCAGGGAGGCCTTCTGCACGTTGAGGATCTTGCCGCGGATCGGCAGCAGGGCCTGGAAGGCGGAGTTGCGGGCCGCCTTGGCGGTGCCCAACGCGGAGTCGCCCTCCACGATGAACAGCTCGGCGATGTCGTCGTTGCCCGGCTGGCAGTCCGAGAGCTTGGGCGGCATCGACGCGGATTCGAGCGCGTTCTTGCGGCGGGTGACCTCCTTGGTCTTGCGCGCCTGGATGCGCGCATGCATCTCGCCGACGATCTTCTCGAGTACGCGGCCGGACTGCTCCTTGTACCCGCGCCTGGCACCGGAGACCATCTCGGCGAACTGCTTGTCCACCAGCCGCGAGACGACGCCCTTGACGGGTGCGGTTCCCAGCACGTCCTTGGTCTGGCCCTGGAATTGCGGCTCGGCGATGCGTACGGTGACCACGGCGACCAGACCGGCCAGGATGTCGTCGCGTTCGACCTTCATCTTGGGATCCTTGAGGTTCACCTTGAGCTTGCGCGCATTCTCCTCGACCGTCTTGCGCACCTGCCTGGTGACGGCCTGCAGGAAGCCGTCGACGTGCGTGCCGCCGCCGGGGGTTGCGACGACGTTCACGAAGCTGCGGATGACGGTGTCGTACCCGTTCGTCCAGCGCATGGCGATGTCGACGTCGCAGGTGCGCAGGATGTCCTGGGCATGCAGGTCGCCCTTCTCGTCCACCACCTGCGTCTCCTCGTGGTAGGACCCTTGGCCGGTCATGCGCCAGACGGTGGAGAGGGGTTCGCCATGGGAGAGGAAGTCCACGAAGTCCACGACGCCGCCGGTGTGGCAGAACTCCTCGACACGACGGTGGCCGGGACCGCCCTTGGCATCGTCCGGGGGCGCCACCGTGGATTCCAGTGCGGTTTCGGTGCCGGCCTGCAGCTCCTGCTGCATGTCCTCGGCCCCGGTGCGTTCGAGGGCCTCTTGGGCGGCATCCACCGCGGCGCCCTGCGTGTCGTCGATCTGTTCGCCCCGGTCTGCCTTCGCTCCGGGCACGTCCGTCTCGACCATGGTGTCGAGGGATGGTTCGCCGGTTTCCTCGATGTGCTCGTCGACGACGGTGATCTTCAGGCCCGGGACCAGGAAACTTGTCTGGCGCACGCGGTCGATGAGCTGGTCGTAGTCGAAGCGCGCCGTGGCGTTGAAGATCTCCGGGTCGGCCCAGTAGCGGATGCGGGTGCCGGTCTTCCTGGCGCCGACCTTGCCGATGACCTCGAGCTCGGTGGGACGGTTCTTGCGTGTCTTCCTGAAGGGGGCGTCGGGCGACGGATGCGCCGGGTCCGGGTCTGCATAGACACCGGGGTGCCCTTGGTGGAAGGCCATGTGGTAGGTCTGGCCGTTGCGGTCCACCTCGACGTCCAGGCGCGAGCTCAGGGCGTTGACCACCGACGAGCCCACGCCGTGCAGGCCGCCCGCCGCATTGTAGGAGGCATTGCCGAACTTGGCTCCCGCATGCAGCTTGGTGAGCACCACCTCCACGCCGGTGAGCTTCGTCTTGGGCTCGATGTCCACCGGGATGCCTCGGCCGTTGTCCTCGACCTCGATGGAACCGTCCCGGTGCAGGGTGACGGTGATGTGGGTGCATACGCCGGCGAGCGCCTCGTCGACGGCGTTGTCGATGATCTCCCACAGGCAATGCATCAGTCCTTGGCTGTCGGTGGTGCCGATGTACATGCCGGGACGCTTGCGTACCGCGTCCAGCCCTTCCAGCACGGTCAGCGACCCTGCGCCGTAGGCATCCTTCTTCGTGCCTGCCATGGTTCCGATTCCTTCCGGGGCGGTGCCCCCTGATGTCTTGTCTGTGTATGCAAAAGAGCGCGGCCGCTGGGCGGCCGGCGCTCTGCAATGGGTGGAGTGCTGCCGGTTCCTCAGCCTGTCACTGGTCGAGGAAGTCGCGCAGGGTCTGGGAGCGCGAGGGGTGACGCAGCTTGGACATGGTCTTCGACTCGATCTGGCGGATGCGCTCGCGGGTGACCCCGTAGACCCGGCCGATGTCGTCGAGGGTCTTCGGCTGGCCGTCCTCCAGTCCGTACCGCATCTTGATGACGCCCGCCTCACGTGGGGACAGGGTCTCCAGCACCTGCTTGAACTGCTCCTGCAGCAGCGAGAAGGCCACTGCATCGGAGGGGGCGATGGCGTCGGTGTCCTCGATGAGGTCGCCGAACTCGGAGTCGCCGTCCTCGCCCAGCGGAGTGTGCAGGGAGATGGGTTCACGGCCGTACTTCTGCACTTCCTGGACCTTCTCGACGGGCATGTCCAGTTCGCGGGCGAGCTCGTCCGGGGTGGGCTCGCGTCCCAGGTCCTGCAGCATCTGGCGCTGGACGCGCGAGAGCTTGTTGATGACCTCCACCATGTGCACAGGCACGCGGATGGTGCGTGCCTGGTCGGCCATGGCGCGGGTGATGGCCTGGCGGATCCACCACGTGGCATACGTGGAGAACTTGAAGCCCTTCTGCCAGTCGAACTTCTCCACGGCACGGATCAGGCCCAGGTTGCCTTCCTGGATGAGGTCCAGGAACAGCATGCCGCGGCCCGTGTAACGCTTGGCGAGGGACACCACGAGACGCAGGTTCGCCTCGAGCAGGTGGTCCTTGGCCTTCTTGCCGTCGGAAGCCGCCCACTTGAGTTCGCGCTTGCGCTTGAAGTCCAGCTTGTCGCCCTCGGTATCGAGCAGGTGCTGTGCGTACAGGCCAGCCTCGATGCGTTCGGACAGGTCCACTTCCTGCTCCGCGTTCAGCAGGGATACGCGGCCGATCTGCTTGAGGTAATCCTTGACGGGGTCGGCGGTGGCTCCCGTGGTCACCACGCGACGCTTGGGGTTGGTGCCGGGGGTGGCGAGGACTTCGTCATCGTCGTCGTCGCGGACCACGAACGCCCCCTTGGCCTTGGGGTGCTCCTCCTGCGGGTGGGCGTCCTCGTCCTCCTCGTCGTCCTCGGATTCGGGGTCACCGTCGCGGGTGTCCTCGTCATCGTCGTCATGGTCGTCGCCGTCAGCGTCGTCCAGGTTCTCCAGGTCCCCGTCGAGGTCGAGGTCCTCCTCGCCGATCTGTTCGTCGTCGAGGAGCACCTCCTCATCCTCTTCAGATGGCTTCGCGGTCTTCTTGGAGGCCTTGGCAGTCTCGGTGCCCTTGGCCTTGGCGGTCGTCTTGCGCGTACGCTTCCTGGTGGCGGCAGCGGTCTTCTTCTCGGTGTCGTCCGCGGCGGCGGAGGCGGTCTTCTTGCCAGTCTTCCTCTTCGTGCTTGACGTTTGTTTCGTGGCCAAACTGCTTTCCTCCTGCGAATCTCGACAATCTTGGCGCGGCTTGCACATGGGCATAGTTCATGCAAGGGCAAGTCGCTGACTATTGGAGTAAACCATGAAACGACGACGATTATTCCCGGCATTGGCGCCTGTGCGTCCATGCGGGGCCCACACGGCGCAGCACGGCCGTGCGCACGATGCCGGCCAGGCTGATGTCCCCGTCGATGTCGGAGGCCAGGGTGGCCAGGCTGAGGCTCCTGGACGAACCCATCCACCAGGCGATGTAGGCGGCAACGGCGAAGGGCTGTCCTGCGTACTGGCGCGGCACCACCTCTCCCGCGCGCTCGCACAATGCCAAGGCCCGCTCCATGCGTCCCCTCCGGGACGGCGAGGGGGCATCCACGGCATCGAAGGCGCGTGACAGCAGGTCTCCCATGCGCATGCCGGTATGTTCGCCATGCGGCTGGGATGCGAATTCGCACAGCAGTTCCGGCGTCCATGCGTCGCCGTCCACGATGGCCGCCACGATCAATGCGTCACGCATCGCCAACGACTTCGTGAAGGTCACGCCAACCATGCACAGTGTCTCCGCAGGGCAGTCGAAGGGGTCGAAGCTTTCGTCCGACAATGCCGACAGCCACGTGTCGAGCAATGGCGGGAACCATGCCTCGGCATGTGCCTGCGGCCCCTTCGCGCGCCGTTGCGCCCGGAAGCGGTCGTCGAGCTCCCGGCACCGTCGGCAATCCCCCTCGTCCACCAGCCGTTCCGGATAGGTCAGGTGGAACAGGTCCCGTTCGTGAATGCCCATGGTCATGCCTCTTTTCCGTTGCCGTCTGGACGGCCCTGTACGGGCCGGGGACGGGCTCCGATGCCCGTCCGCATTCCCACTATTGCGCCGCCGGCCCCTCCGTGTCCATGCGGTACGGCCATTGTGGTCGAACGCCCCTGCCTTCACCGGGGGCGAAGGGCCGTCGGCCGGGCATTGTCGGCGTGCCATGGGGATAATCGAGTCATGAGCCTGCCATGTGACCTGCAATCGATCGAGCAACGCATCACCTCCCTCGTCCATGCGTTCATGGACATGGAAGGCGCCCCCATCCCGTCCTCGCTGGCGCATACCGCACGCCTCACGGCGGACCAAGCCATCACCTCCAGCGAGGGAGGCAAACGGCTGCGAGCCATGCTGGCGCTGGGCGCATGGCGTGAGGTCGCCTCCGGACAGGCCCTGTCGGATGCCGTCCAGGCGCAGGCCATGCTGGACCTCGCCTGCGCCATCGAGGTCTTCCAGACCGCCGCACTCGTGCATGACGACATCATCGACGACGCCGACCTGCGCCGCGGCAGGCCTTCCGCCCACCGAGCCCTCGAGCAGGGCACCGGAAGCCTGCCGATCGGCCGGGGGCTGGGGCTCATGCTCGGCGACCTGCTGGCCACGGCCTGCACCGGCATCGCCGACGACGCCAGCACCCGCCTGCCCGCTTCGGGCAGGCTGCGCAGGACCTTCCTGGACATGCAGCGTGACGTGGAGATCGGCCAGGTCCTGGACCTCGCCATCGAGCAGATGCCCCTGGACGACCCGGCGGCGCTGTGCGAAGCCTCCTACGAGGTCTTCCGCTGGAAGACGGCCAGCTACACCACCATCGCCCCCCTGCGTCTCGCCTTCCTGGCCGGCGGCATGGATCCGGCGGACGCGGACACACACGCCGAGGACATCGGCCTGCCACTCGGCGTGGCCTTCCAGCTGGCCGATGACCTGCTGGACGTGACCTCGTCCTCCCTGCAGACAGGCAAGCCGGTCGGCGGCGACATCCGTGAAGGCAAGCGCACCGTCCTGCTGGCGGATGCACTCGACGAGGCCGATGGGGCACAGCAGGCATGGCTGCGCGCCGCCTACGAGGCACCTGCCCGCAGCGAGGAGCAGATACGCCAGGTCATCGCACTCTTCGAACGCACCGGCGCCATCGAGGCCTCCCGCGCGCGCATCGCCAACATGTGGCGCATGGCACGGCTGGCCATCGAACGGCTCGGCCTGGATACGGCACACACTGCGACGCTCACCGCACTGTGTGCACGCTTCGTGCCGGAAGACGTCCGTAGCCGGTGAGCATGCTCCTGCACCCGCAGGGCGCACCATGTAGAATGGCGACAGCAACAAGGCATGGCGGCGCCATGCAGGATGAAGGACACGACGGCACGAGCATGAACGAAGCCTCACGAATGTACCGGGACCGGCTTGTCGACGGCCGCTACCGCATCATCGACAAGATAGCGGATGGCGGCATGGCGTCGGTCTACCGCGCCGAGGATACACGGCTGGACCGTGAAGTGGCCCTCAAGGTCATGCATGCCCAGTACACGCAGGGCCCCGACCGCGACCGGTTCGTCCAGCGATTCCACCGCGAGGCCAAGTCCGCGGCGGCCATCGCCAACCCGCACGTGGTGCAGGTCTATGACACGGGATGCGACACCAGCCAGGACCCGGGGATCGACTACCTGGTCATGGAATACGTGCACGGGGTCAACCTTCGCTACGAACTGCGCCGCAAGCACCGGTTCAGCGTGCGCGAGACCCTGCGCATCGTCGGCGAGGTCCTCGCCGGCCTCGCGGCGGCCCACCGGTCAGGCATCGTGCATCGTGACGTCAAGCCGGAGAACGTGCTCATCAACGACCGTGGGCGCGTGCAGATCACCGACTTCGGTCTTGCCAAGGCCACGTCGCAGGCCACGCTCTCCACCACCACGACACTCATGGGCACCGCCTCCTACCTGGCCCCGGAGATGATCGAGCACAACCAGGCGACACCCCAGGGCGATTGCTATTCGGTCGGCATCATGGCCTGGGAGATGCTCACCGGCCGCCTGCCGTTCCAGGCGGACAACCCGACCACGATCATCTACAAGCATGTCCATGAGAACGTCCCTTCCCTCTCTTCCGTGTGCCCCGGCATCGACCCCCGGGTGTCGCGGTTCGTCTCCGACCTGACGGCCCGCGACATCCATGGCCGCCCCGGGAACGCACAGGCCGCCCTGGAGCAATTGCGCCAGCTCATGGCCTCGCTCACGCCCGGGCAGTTGTCCTACCGCTACGACCCGGATGCACCCCGGCCCACACGGCAGGACCCCGGATCGACCACCGTCTATCCCCTGGGGCTGCTGGACAGCATACCGTCCGGCCAACCGGACAGCCAGCCCACGCAGGCAACGACATCCATGGCCGCCAACCAGGCCCCCACCATCGCACAGCCACGCAATGCCGACCGCCGCAAGCGCGGCATCCTCATCGGCGCCGGCGCCGCCGGGGCCGCCGTCCTGCTCGGACTGGGCACATGGCTCTATTTCGCCGGACCGGGCAGCTATGTCACGATGCCCAGGCCGACGGACCTGAGTTGCCCGTCGAATGCAGCGTGCGCCATCACCGGCGTCCCCTGGGACGGCTACGAGGCCATGCTCAAGCAAGCCGGCATCCCCTACACCACCATGGAGCAGTACGACGACGACCTGGCCGCCGGCACCATCATCGCCACCGACCCCGCCGACGTGGGCGACAAAGTGAACAAGCGCACCGGACAGGCCGTCAAGGTGATCGTGTCCAGGGGTGTCAAGCAGGCCACCGTCCCCCAGGACATCATGGATGTGGACGATCCGGTCGAAGCGTTGCGCAAGGCCGGTTTCGACAAGGTCACGCAGGAGGACGAGGAATGGTCCGCCACCGTCCCCGCGGGCCGTGCGACCTATGTGTCCGAGGACCCGGGCGCCACCCTCGACCATGACACCCCCATCACGGTCGTCGTCTCCAAGGGCCCCATGGCGGTCTCCATGCCGGACGTGGTGGGCATGAGCGAGACGGGCGCCGTCAGCGAATTGGAGAACCGCAACCTGACGGTCGAGGTCAACCAGGAATACAGCGACACCATGGCGGAAGGAAAGGTCATCGGCGCCTCAGCGGACGCCGGCGCGTCGCTGCACTGGGGAGACACCGTGACCCTCACCGTCTCCCGCGGTCCCGAGGAGATCACCATGCCCAAGGTGACGGGACTTGGCCAGGAGGAGGCGAAAGCCACCCTGGAGGAGCTCGGCTTCCAGGTGGAGGTCGGCAAGACCTTCTCCCTGAGCCCCTCGGACACGGTCGTCTCGCAGGATCCCGAGGCCGGCACCACGGTGCGGCTGCGGGACCGGGACGGCAATCCCACCGTCGTCACCCTCAAGATCCCCTGGTTCTGATTGCCGCGCCGAACGGGGAACGGGCCGGGCACGTCATATGACGTGCCCGGCCCGTTCCCCGTTCGGCGCGGCCTCACCGACCCTCACCCAGTGCCTGCCGCTCCTCTTCCATCTGCTTCTTGACGACCTGTGCGTATTCCGGCACGTATTCCTGGCCGCTCATCGCCTGGATGCGGCGCGTGACCTCGTCAGTGAGTTCACGAAGCCGTTCATGGGTGACCTCGTCGGCAGGCGTCTTGGCGACCTCGATCGGCTCGCCGTAGATGACCTTGCTCGTACCCTTGCCCGGGATGACCTGCCCGGGCTTCTGCAGTTCACGCGACCCGATGATGGCGGTGGGGATGATGGGGCATCCCGTCTCCAGCGCCAGCCGGGCCGCCCCGGTATGCCCCTTGTACAGGCGGCCGTCGGGGCTGCGTGTGCCTTCGATATGGATACCGAAGAGCTCGCCCTTCTCGATGATCTCGCGTGCGTGCTCGAGCGCACCCAGGGACTTCGAACCGCCGGACCGGTCCACCGGGAAGACGCCCACGGAGGTGAACCACCACTTCTTGAACTTGCCCTTGATTCCCTTGCCCTCGAAGTATTCGGCCTTGCCCATGAAGTGAATCATGCGCGGGCAGGTCAGGGGCAGCAGTCCGTCATCGATGACCGCCAGGTGGTTCGCTGCGATGATGGCACCGCCCTGCCGGGGAATGTGCTCCAGTCCGGACACGGTGGGACGGAAGCGATGCTTGGCAATGGGACCCAGCGTCTTCACGAAAAACCAGTACAGCATCGTCGTCCTTTCCTTGTCGCGCTGTTGCTACGCACGATTAGAGTAATACCTATGACTGACCATAACACTAGCAGCCACGATGGTGACGATGCCTGGGAAGCGTTCATGAGCGAACATGCCGACGACCTCCAGGACGTCAGCAGGTCACATGCCGCACGCAAGTTCGAGAAGCATGCGCAGAAGGAGGAGAAACGCGCCATCCTCTCGGTGGACGACCTCGACAGCGGCTCCTTCGTCCAGGGAGGTCACGGTCCGAGGGATTTCACCGGCTCAAGCTGGCTTGACACGGATGATGTCATGGACCGTCATGGCGGCGGCTTCCGCCCTCCCCGTCCGGGCCTGCGCCAGGGCACCTCCACGACACGCATCGTCTTCGGTGTCCTGGCCATCGTGGGCGTGGCCGGCATCATCCTCGCCGCCTTCCTTCCCCGACTCCTCGCCTTCGGGGCCCTATTCGCCCTGGTGGCCTTGGTGGGGGCGGGCGGCCTGCTGGTCACCCGCTCTCCCAATCCCCACTTGCCGGACCATGAGGACGACAGCGCCGACAACGGCGCAAGGGTGTAGTCTCAGGCAGCCTGGACCTTGGACTTGGCCACCGCGATCCACTCGTCGAGCAGCGCAGCGGCCTTGCCGTCGTCCACGCTGCGCTCGGCGAGCGCGTAGGCCACGCGGAAACGTTCCGCCAGGGTGCCGTCCGCCGGCACCTGGTGGCCGTCGGCCACGATGGCGGACGCTGCGTTGAGCAGCGCGGTCGATCGGAACGGCACCGGCTTGCCTGCGAACAGGTCGCGGGCCGCCTGCGCATTGATCGGCGGCTCGCCGCCCCGCAGGTCCGCAAGTTCGATCGGTGCCAGTCCCAGTTCCTCGACGGGGTCGAAGGTCGTCTCGGTCACGGCGCCGTCCTTGAATTCCCACACGGCGATTGGGCCGGTGGGCGCCATCTCGTCCAGGCCTTCGCGCGAGGTGTACACCATGCCGGTCTGCCCGTTGGATGCGTAGACGCTGGCCATGATGGGGCTCATCGCACGGTTGGCGCAGCCGATGGCCATATGGGCCGGCTTGGCGGGATTGGTCAAGGGTCCCAGCACGTTGAACACGCAGGGCACGCCCAGTGCGGCGCGCACGGGGCCCACGAAACGCATGGCCGGATGGAAGGTCTTGGCAAAGGCGAAGGTGATGCCCACCTCGTTGGCGACTTGCGCCACCGCATCGGGTGCCAGGTCAAGCGGGAGCCCGAGGGCCTCAAGGCAGTCCGCGGCACCGCATTTCGAGCTGGCGGCACGGTTGCCGTGCTTGACTATGGTCACGCCTGCGGCCGCGGCCACCACGGCGCCCATGGTGGACAGGTTCACGGTATGGGCACCGTCGCCGCCGGTCCCCACGATGTCGGTGCATTCACGGTCCACGTCCAGCGGCACGGCGTGGGAGACCATGGCCTTGGCGGCGCCGGACACTTCCTCGGCCGTCAGGCCCAGCTGCTGCTGGGTCGCCAGCACGGCCCCCACGGAGGCGGGGTCGGCGTTGCCCTTCATGAGGTCGTCGACGAACCACTCGGTCTCCTCGGCACTCAGGTGCTCGCCCCGCACGAGCTTGGTCAGGTTCGACTTCCATGAGATCTCGCTCATCGTCACTCCTCGTCGTTCGATCGTTTCCGTCGGGCCGCCGTGGCCCGCACTGTCAGCCAGTGTAGGGACAACGCCCGCCGCCGTCATCCCCCACGTCCACATCACGGTCATGCGTGGCATCCTGCGGCAGGCACCGGAATGCAGACGGGTCGGGCCCCGCATCGCGATCGTGCGGTGCGGGGCCCGACCCGTCCGTCGCCCTCGGCCTTACTTCTCGTTCTGGCCGTGGCACTGCTTGTACTTGCGGCCCGAACCGCACGGGCACTGCGCGTTGCGCGGCGTGCCCGGGAAAGTGCGGCCGTCGGCCCACGGCGTCTTGAGCTCCTCGTTCTTCGGACGCTTGTTGGCCGGGACCTTGCCCTCGGCGTGCGAGATCGGGGCGGGGCCCACGGGACCGTGGTCCTCCTGACGCGCATCGTCGATGGCCTCGTTGAGCTCGTCCTGCTCGGCGGTGAGTTCCTCGTCGAGGTCGTCGTCGAACTGCGACGGCTCCTCGGGCTCGGTCTCCGTCACGTCGTCCTTGAGCTCGTCCTGGTCGGCGACCTCTTCGGTGCTCGCCTCGCCCAGCTTGACCTCCTCGGCATCGACAGCGGCATCGTCGGTGTCGTCCTGCGCCTGGTCCTCATGGTCCCGCGTCTGCGCCACGGAGTCGATGTCGATGTGGAAGAGCAGCTGGACGGACTCCTCCTTGATCGCTTCGATCATGGAGTTGTACATCTGGTAGCCTTCGCGCTGGTATTCGACCAGCGGGTCGCGCTGGCCCATGCCACGCAGGCCGATGCCGTCCTTGAGGTAGTCCATCTCATAGAGGTGCTCACGCCACTTGCGGTCGAGCACGGCGAGCACCACGCGGCGTTCCAGCGTGCGCATGCCCTCGGCGCCGAGCTTGTCCTCCATGTCGTCGTACTGGGCGAGCGCATCGTCGGTGAACAGCTTGACGATGGCCTCGTATGCCTTGTCGCCCTTGAAGCCCTCGATGGCGTCCTTGGCCTGCTCGATGGTGACGGTGGTCGGGTACAGGTCGCCGATCGCCTTGCGCATGCCCTCGTAGTCCCAGTCCTTCGGCTTGTCGGAGCCACGGTTGGCGCCGTGGACGTAGCTGGCGACGGTGTCCTTGACGAACTGTTCGATGTCCGCATGGATGTCCTCGCCCTGGAGCACGGCCTGGCGCTCGGAGTAGATGACGGTGCGCTGCTTGTTCATCACGTCGTCGTACTTGAGCACGTTCTTGCGGATCTCGAAGTTGCGCGACTCGACAGCCTTCTGGGCGTTGCGCACGCCCTTGGAGACGGTCTTCGACTCGATCGGCTCGCCTTCCGGCAGGCCCTTGGCCATGACGCGGGCGACGAGCTGCGTGTTGAACAGGCGCATGAGGTCGTCCTCGAGGCTCAGGTAGAAGCGGGATTCGCCCGGGTCGCCCTGACGTCCGGCACGGCCTCGCAGCTGGTTGTCGATGCGGCGGGATTCGTGGCGCTCGGTGCCCAGCACGTACAGGCCACCCAGTTCGACGACCTCCTCGTGCTCGTCCTTGACCTGGTCCTTGATCTCCTGGAGGGTGTCCGCCCAGCGCGCCTCGTACTCCTCCGGGGTGTCCTCCGGCGAGTAGCCCTCCTCCTTGAGCTTGGCATCCGCGAGGAACTCGACGTTGCCACCGAGCATGATGTCGGTGCCTCGGCCGGCCATGTTGGTGGCCACGGTCACGGCGCCCTTGCGGCCGGCGACGGCCACGACGGCCGCTTCCTTCTCGTGCTGCTTCGCGTTGAGCACCTTGTGGGGAATCTCGGCGATGTCGAGCAGCGCGGAGACGGCTTCGGAGGACTCGACGGAAGCGGTGCCCAGCAGGACCGGCTGTCCCTTCTGGTGGCGCTTGGCGACGTCCTTGACGATGGCGGCCAGCTTCTCGCGCTTGGTGCGGAAGATGAGGTCGTCCTGGTCCTTGCGGATCATCGGGCGGTTGGTCGGGATCGGCAGCACGCCAAGCTTGTAGGTGCCCATGAACTCGGCGGCCTCGGTCTCGGCCGTGCCGGTCATGCCCGCGAGCTTGTCGTACATGCGGAAGTAGTTCTGCAGGGTGATGGTGGCGAAGGTCTGGTTCTCGGCCTTGACCTCCACGCCTTCCTTGGCCTCGATGGCCTGGTGCAGGCCCTCGTTGTAGCGGCGGCCCGGCAGGATGCGGCCGGTGTGCTCGTCGACGATGAGCACCTCGCCGCCGGTGACCACGTAGTCGCGGTCACGCAGGAAGAGTTCCTTGGCCTTGATGGCGTTGTTCAGGTAGCCGATCAACGCCGTGTTGTTCGGCTCGTACAGGTTGTCGATGCCCAGGTAGTCCTCGACCTTGGTGATGCCCGGGTCCAGGATGCCGACGGTCTTCTTCTTCTCGTCGACCTCGTAGTCCTCGTCGCGCACCAGCTTGGGTACGAGGTTGGCGAACTGGCGGTACCAGCGGGTCACGTCGCCCTCGGCCGGACCGGAGATGATGAGCGGGGTGCGCGCCTCGTCGATGAGGATGGAGTCGACCTCGTCGACGATGGCGAAGTGGTGGCCGCGCTGGACCAACTCGTTCTTCTCCCACGCCATGTTGTCGCGCAGGTAGTCGAAGCCGAACTCGTTGTTGGTGCCGTAGGTGATGTCCGCGTTGTACTGCTTGCGGCGCTCGGCGGGCTTCTGGTTGGTGATGATGCAGCCGACGCTCATGCCCAGGAAGCGGTAGACGCGTCCCATGAGCTCGCTCTGGTAGCTGGCCAGGTAGTCGTTGACGGTGATCACGTGCACGCCCTTGCCTTCGAGCGCATTGAGGTAGCTCGGCAGGGTGGCGACCAGGGTCTTGCCCTCGCCGGTCTTCATCTCGGCGATGTTGCCCCAGTGCAGTGCCGCACCGCCCATGATCTGCACGTCGAAGTGGCGCTGCCCCAGGACGCGCTTGGAGGCCTCACGCACGGTGGCGAAGGCCTCGGCCATGATGTCGTCCAAGGTCTCGCCGTCAGCCAGGCGCTTCTTGAACTTGGCGGTCTGGCCCTTGAGCTCCTCGTCGGAGAGCGCCGAGATCCTGTCCTCGAGTGCGTTCACGTCCTTGACAACGTTCTCCAAGCGCTTGATCTGTCGGCCTTCGCCCATGCGCAGGGCCTTGTCTACGATATCTACCACTGCTGTCTCCCTTGGTGTCGTGGTCTTCCGCTTCGGTACATCATTCACAATAACCCTGAGAGCGAAATTGTTCCCGATAAATCGGCGTGATTACGAAAACCGACGGCAATTCCCCACTTCCCCTTCACAATCGCGGCGCAATGGCATGAAAAACGGGGCGGGCACCGCTGCCCGCCCCGTCATCCGGTCACGCCCCGGCGCGACCTGTCATGCTCACTGCTCGGCGTCGTCCTTGGCCTTCTTCACGTTCTCCGGGGTGTCGATCTCGAAGACGCCATAGCTCCAGCCGTGACGGTGGTAGACGACGGATGGACGGTTGGTGTCCTTGTTCACGAACAGGAAGAAGTCATGGCCGATCAGCTCCATCTCGTAGAGCGCCTCGTCGATGCTCATCGGCTCGGCCAGGTGCAGCTTGCGACGGATCACGATGGGAGTGTCGCCGACATGCACCTCGATGGACTCGCCGGGGCCCAGGTCGGACGCCACGGCCGCCGCAGGGCTGTTCGCCTCGGCGACATCCTCGCCCATGATGTCCTCTTCCTCCTCGGACGGCGGCACGAACTTGCCTGCATCGACCGGGACGGGGGTGTAGTTCTTGCGGTGGTCCTTGCGACGGTCACGGGCGCGGCGCAGACGCAGGGTCAGCTTGTCCAGCGCCAGGTCGAGCGCGCTGATTTCGTCGAGGCTGGAGGCCTCGGCACGCACGACGGTGGAACCGGCGATGACGGTGAGCTCGACGCGCACCGCAGTGTCATGCAGGCGCGGATTGCCCTCGTGGGACAGCACGACCTGCACGCGCTGCGCGTCGGGGGCGATTGCGGTCACACGATTCATCTTGCTGTCGACGACGTCACGGAACTTCTGCTTGATCTGAATGTGACGGCCGGTAAGAACGATATCCATGTGGACCTCCCTAGACTCAAGCGGTACAAAACCGCTATATACGGACCGAGACGGCGGTACCGCCGTCCGGATTACACCTCATTGTAACCGAGTTTTCCCGAGGACCGCACCAGAAGCGCCATGGCATCTCGCCCCTTGGTCCATTTGCGAAAAAGCGGCACGAACCGCCAATGCCCGTCCTTACCGATGGTAGAATCGAATGCTTGAGACCTTCCGATGGCCGCGATGCCATGCCTGGTGCATGGCGTTGAGGAACTTCCGGGCTCCGCAGAGCACGATGGCGGATAACGTCCGCCCAGGGCGACCTGAGAGACAGCGCAACAGAGAACAGACCGCCGGCCTGGCGCCGGTAAGGGTGAAACGGCGGTGCAAGAGACCACCGGGCCCCTGGTAACAGGTGGCCGCATGGCAAGCCTCATCGGGAGCAAGGCCAAGCAGTGGACGCTTGAGGGCTGCTCGTCCGAAGTCCACGGGTAGGCCGCTAGAGCCCAGCGGCAACGTTGGGTCGAGATGGATGGCCATCCGCATTCCCTTGTGGAATGTGACAGAACCCGGGGTATGGAAGGTCTCACTTCCCCTTGAACAAGGCATCGGCCACCTGGCGTACCGTGGCGGCGTCATGGCCCTTGCGGCCGGCAGCACCCCAGAAGCGGCGCATGGCAACCTGCGGATCCGCGCCACCGCTCTTCCTGGCAACGCTGCGTCCCAGGGACCAGGCGGCTTCCACGAAGGCCCCCTCCCCCTCTGCCTCCTGCGCCACGCGTTGCGCCACGGCGCGCGGCACCCCCTTGCGCACCAGTTCGCGCTCCGTTCCCCGGCGCCCATACATGCGTCCCACGCAGGACCTCACCACGGACCGCGCATATTCTTCGTCGTCCATGAGCCGCAAGGCGACCAGGCGTCCGACCACCACATCCACGACATCGGCGTCATATCCGCGTTCGACCAGCTTGTCGTGCAGGGCGCCGGTGGAACGGGCCGCCGCGTCAAGGAGCCGCAACGCAGCCTCCTTGCATGCTTCGGCATCCTCTGGGTGTTCCGCCACGGCGTGGCGGAAGGCGCCGCGCCGCACCCGCACCGGCCGCGTGGGACCTTCCGCCCCCTCGGCAATGGCCTCGGCCGCCGCGGCGGCTTCCAGGTCGTCGATGGCCTCGACGGCATCCGGAACCGGCGGTGTGGATGCCGCATCTTCCGCAGGCCCGGTTCCCGCGTCGTACCATGCGTCCGTCGTCGACGCAGAGGCCGGACGAGGCTGCATGCCGCGTCCGGCCAGGAATTCCTCGGCAGAGATCATGCAGCGTCAGGCCTCGTCCGGAACGGTCTGCTGCATGTCTGCATCCGGGTCGGTCGACTCGATGGTGGACTCGATTTCGTCGCCTTGGGCGAATTCGTCCTCGGCCGCGCCGATGCCGAAGGCGACCTTGACCTTCTTCTCGATCTCCGCGCTCACCTCGGGATTGTCCTTGAGGAACTTGCGGACGTTCTCGCGACCCTGGCCGAGCTGGTCGCCCTCATAGGTGAACCAGGAACCGGACTTTTTGACGATGTCGGTCTGGAGTGCCATGTCGAGCACGGAGCCTTCCTTGGAGATGCCCTCACCGTAGAGCACGTCGAATTCCGCCGACTTGAAGGGCGGCGCCATCTTGTTCTTCACCACCTTGACGCGGGTGCGGTTGCCGATGGCCTCGTCGCCGTTCTTCAGGGTCTGGATGCGGCGGATGTCCATGCGCACCGAGGCGTAGAACTTGAGGGCCTTGCCGCCGGTGGTCGTCTCGGGGTTGCCGAAGTACACGCCGATCTTCTCGCGCAGCTGGTTGATGAAGATGCCCGTGGTGTTGGCCTGGGCCAGGGCGCCGGTCATCTTGCGCAGCGCCTGGCTCATGAGGCGCGCCTGCAGGCCGACGTGGCTGTCGCCCATTTCGCCTTCGATCTCCGCCTTGGGCACCAGGGCCGCCACCGAATCAATCACGATGACGTCCAGGGCGCCCGAGCGGATGAGCATGTCGGCGATCTCCAGCGCCTGCTCGCCGTTGTCCGGCTGGGAGACGATCAGGGAATCGGTGTCCACGCCGAGCTTGCGCGCATAGACCGGGTCCAGCGCATGCTCGGCATCGATGAAGGCCGCCACACCCCCGTTGCGCTGCGCGTTCGCCACCACGTGAAGCGCCAGAGTGGTCTTGCCGGAGGATTCAGGACCGTAGATCTCGACAATGCGGCCACGGGGCAGTCCCCCGATGCCGAGGGCAAGGTCCAGGGCGAGCGAACCGGTCGGAATGACCTCCACGTCCTGTTCCGGCTTGTCCCCGAGACGCATGGCCGAGCCCTTGCCGAAACTCTTCTCGACCTGGGCCAGAGCGGTGTCCAGCGCCGCCTGGCGACGCGGATCGATGCCCGACTCCTTCGCCTTGTCCTTCTTCGCCTTGTCGGCCTTGGTCTGTGCGGCCATAACGCACTCCTTCACTTGGGTCATGGGCGTATCGCTGCGCCCTTGAGTCCCGTCCGGTCCCGGACGGTGTCCTCACTTATGGTCACGGTAGTCCATCACGGACGAGTGGGCCAAGCTCTTCCGACCATTGTGGTCGGACGGTCCCGCAGTCCACATTCGCCGACAGCGCAGCCGGTCGCCACGTCCAACTGTTGCCATCATAGCGCACCATGCGAACATCTGTTCGATTCCTCGAAAACACACATGCTACCGGAAGTCCACCGGCAGCGGGGGCGCCACATGGTCCTTGCCCCAACGACGCCCATCAGGAACGTCCATCTGGTCGCAGAGCACGTTCCACACCACACGCGGCTCCACCCCGTCCCCGATCGCCTCGACGACGGTCCGTCCGCCCAGCTTGGTCAGGCCCTGGTCATGGGCCAGGGCCCTGCCGTAGGCACGCCCGAAGACCTCGTCCAGCAGTTCCCAGAATTCTCGTTCACGCATGCACCCCACTGTACCCGGCCGTCGGCACGCGACATCAGGACACAAAGGGGCGCGCCCGCATGCAGTGTGCAGGCGCGCCCCTTTGTGTTGTTCCCCTCATGGGGGATGGAAGCACTCAGGCCTCGAGGGAATCAAGGTAATCGGCAACCATGCGCAGCATCTGCGAGGTGCTCAGGCCCAAGGACTCGGAAATCGACGCCAGCAGCTCCGAGCTGGCTTCCTTCTGGCCACGCTCCACCTCGGAGAGGTAGCCGAGCGACACGCCCGCCTTCTCGCTGACCTCGCGAAGAGTCTTGTGATCGTGCGTACGCAGGTCGCGCAGCACGTGACCGATGGCCTCGCGAAGGGAGACCTCCTTGACCTCGCCAATGACCTCACGCTTGCGCACGACGGTACGGGGCTTGGACGTCTCGGCGTCCTCCTCCTGCCACATGCGCACCAGTGCGGCCTGGCGTTCGTCCTTGGCCTTCTTCGCCGCACGCGCACGCAGCACCTGCTGCTGCGCGAACATGACGGCCCTGCGCTGGGCAGGGGTCAGCTCGCGCATGCGCGCGCTTCCGGTACGAACCGGAGTGGGAGCCTCAACTGAGGCAATGTCAGCCTGCACTTCAGTGAACGTCATATTTTCCATGGCACTCACACTCCTTTCGACATAACGCCGTCTTCACAACAACATCACATGTTCTAGTATCAGGAATTATTCCTGTGAAAATCCTGTGAATCGGCTTAGGTTTTCCATAACACAGCCCACGGTTCGGTGTCTAATAACATCTCTGGAGCCCTGTAATTTCAACTGTACTGCATAATGTGAAGATTTGGTGCATTCGGTGTTTCGCCTTGGGAGAGACACGCCGATGTACACCAAGCCAGCCGGCTTGTCACCGTCGGGTCCGGGGCCCGCCACACCGGTGGTGGACAGACCAATCACCCCAGAGCGATATTCCGGCTGGCTGAATAGTTGTGCCGTCAGCTGTGCCATCTGCACGGCGACCTGGGGGTCCACGGCGCCATGGGTCCGTAAGAGTTCCCTGTCCACGCCCAGCACGCTTGCCTTGGCGCGGATGTCATACGTGACGGCCGACCCCAGGAACACCTGGGAGGCCCCGGGGATGCGCACGAAGGCGTCGGCGAGCAGTCCGCCGGTGAGGGACTCGGCGCAGGCGATCTTCAAGCCGCGCCGCGCGCACCACGGGATGATGGCGGCAGCGCGCTCGTCGCAATAGGACTGCAGTTCGGCTACCGTGCGAAGGGACCTGGGATCGACGGACATGACGGCCGCCTTTCTGGGAGCAAGGAGACGATGCTTGGGTGGGCATGGAGAACCCTGCGGCCGCATGCCACGGGGACGGGGACGCGATCAGGAGCGGTCGGCATCCCGGCGCCTGGAGGCCTTGATGACGGTGGACACGTACTGCCAGCCGGAGTACAGGCACAGGATCAGGGACAGGTAGATGAGCGTGTAGGTCACCACGAAATAGATCGTGAGCCACACCGGCTGCCCCATGCCGGCCGTGTCGGGCACCAGGAACCAGACGGGGATCATGAGCATCCCCAGGCCCAGGCACTGCGTGAGCGTCTTGTACTTGCCCAACTGGCTGGCGGCGATGACGTGGCCGCCTTGGTCGATCACGGTGAAGCGCATGGCGGTGATGCCCAGTTCACGCACCAGGAAGAGGATGGTGACCAGCCAGCCGAGCCAACGGATGCCGAACTCGTTGAAACATGCCGCGACCACCAGGGTGCCCAAGGTCAGCAGCTTGTCGGCGATGGGGTCCATGAGCTTGCCGAGCTCGGTCACCTGGTCGTACTTGCGTGCCAGCCAGCCGTCGATCTTGTCGGTGGAGGCGGCGATGACGAAGATGATTGCGGCAGCCCAACGCATGCCCTGGTTGCGGTACCCCCACGGACCGGCGGTGATGTACAACCCCAGGAACACCACGACGAGGACGATCCGCAGGAAGGTCACCAGGTTGGGCGGCGTGTTCCAGCCCTCCCACATCGACGGCTTCCCTTTGGTGCTGCTGCGCTTGTTCATGCGCTCCACAATACCCCCATCCTATGTCTGGCGTGGCGGAAGGCCCCTAGGCGGCTTCCCCGGCATCGTCCACGGCCGGCCGGCCATCGGCCGCCGGCGACCCGATTGACGGCGCATCGCCCTTGATGAAGGCCAGGACCTGGGGAAGCTCGGCAGGTTGGACGAGCACCTCGCGGGCCTTCGACCCTTCCGAGGGGCCGACGACACCGCGCGACTCGAGCAGGTCCATGAGTCGCCCTGCCTTCGCGAAGCCCACACGCAGCTTGCGCTGCAGCATGGAGGTCGAACCGAACTGGCTGGAGACCACGAGTTCGGCGGCCTGCAGCAGCTCGTCCATGTCGTCCCCGATGTCCTCCGTGGGGTCGATCTTCTTCTGTTCGCCCTCGCTGGCCATCTGTTCGATGTCCTCGCGGTAGTGCGGCTTGCGCTGGGCACTGGCGAACTCCACGGCGCGACGGATCTCCGACTCGCCTACCCAGGAACCCTGCACGCGCACCGGTTTGGCCGAGCCCATGGGCAGGAAGAGGGCATCGCCCTGTCCGATGAGCGTCTCGGCGCCCGTGGCGTCGAGGATGACGCGTGAATCCGTGGCCGACGAGGTGGTGAAGGCGAGGCGCGAGGGGATGTTCGCCTTGATCAGGCCGGTGATGACATCGACGGACGGACGCTGGGTGGCCAGCACCAGGTGGACGCCCGCGGCACGCGCCAGCTGCGTGATGCGCTGGATGGAGCCTTCGACGTCGTTCTTGGCGACCATCATGAGGTCGGCCATCTCGTCGACCACCACGAGCAGGTACGGGTAGGGCGCCACCTTGCGTTGGGAACCGGCCGGCGCATGGACCTTGCCGGCTCGCACCGCCGCATTGAAGTCCTTGACGTTGCGGAACCCGAAGAACTCGAGGTCGCTGTAGCGCGCATCCATCTCCTTGACCACCCATTCGAGCGCCGAGGCGGCCTTCTTGGGGTCGGTGATGATGGGGGTGATCAGGTGCGGGATGCCGGCGTACATCGACAGTTCCACGCGCTTGGGGTCGACCATGATCATGCGTACCTGCTCAGGGGTGGCGCGCATGATGATCGAGGTGAGCATGGAGTTGATGAAGCTGGACTTGCCGGCGCCCGTGGCGCCTGCCACCAGCAGGTGGGGCATCTTGGTCAGGTCGGCGGTCACCACGTGGCCCTCGACGTCCTTGCCCACGCCGGCGAGCATGGGGTTGTGGTCGGCCATGACCTTCTCGGAGCGCAGCACGTCGCCGAGCTGCACGATCTCGCGGTCCTCGTTGGGCAGTTCGATGCCGATGGCGGACTTGCCCGGGATCGGCGTGAGCATACGCACGGTGGAGCTGCCCAGCGCGTACTTGATGTCGTCCTGCAGGCCGGTGAGCTTGGAGACCTTGACGCCGGGCGCGAGCTCTACCTCGTACTGCGTGACGGAGGGGCCGCGCAGGAAGCCGACGACCTTGGCGTCGACCTTGAACTGTTCGAAGGTGTTGTTGAGTGCGCGGATGGCGCGCTCGTTCGCGGGGGTGCGCTGGGCATGAGGCTTGCCCTGTGCCAGCAGGTCGAGGCTGGGCAGCCGGTAGGGGCGGTCGGCGACGGCGGCCGCGGCGGCGGCGCTGGCCTCGGCCGCCGTCATCGGTGCTCCCGACGCGCCGGCTGACGTAGCGGGAGCAGCCGCTGCAGCCGATGGACCGGCCGCGGTGTGCGATGCGGCGGCGGATGCCACGCCCGACGGCGTCGCGGCCACGGACTGCACGGTGCGCGGCGGCGTCAGCACTTCCCCGGTCTCCCGGGACACGAGCATGGACTCGCCGTCGCCGTCGAGGCGGGACCAGGGGTCGACGGCCGGCATGGAGCCCGACGGCATGGGCACGGTGTGGCCCGCCTCCTCCTGGGCGCGCCAGGTGCTGGAGTCGATGCTGCGGGTGGCGTCATCGTCGTAGGCACCACCGCTGCTCACGGAACGGGCACCATCGGCGACGACCATGGTCTCGGCCACGTCGCCGTGGCGGCTGGCGGCGTTGAGGAAGGCCTCGTCGCCCACGTATTCGTCCAAGTGGGTGTCGGTCGTCGCCTTGCGTGACCGGTGGAACAGGCGCGCAAAGAAGCCTTCCTTGCGCTTGGGCGCGTCCTGGCTGTCGTCGTCGCTGCCGTCGTGGGCGGGAACGCCCTGTGCGAATTGCAGGCCGTCGTCGCCGGCCGCCGCCGGGTCCTCCTGGCCCCGATGACCGTTGTCGTCCGCCGCGTCGGATGCGAAGAGCTGGCGCAGCTTGTCGGGCACTTCCGTCACATGGGTGCGGGTGATGAGCAGGAGGGCGAACAGGGCGGCAATGACGAAGACGACCACGGCGAAGGCCTGGGACAGTCCCCAGGCCAGGGGCGAGCCGACGATGAAGCCGAACAGGCCGCCGGCACGCCGGAGGTTCTCCCAGGAGAAGCCCTTGACGTCCGAGGCCACGATGACGTCGATGATCGAACACACTGCCCACAGCAGCAGCGCCCAGCCGGCGATGACCCGCGTATTGTCCGATTCCTTGCCGGAGTTGCGCATGAGACGGAGGGCCACGATGGCCAGCAGGACCGGCACCACGACGCTCATCACGCCGAAGAGCCCCGCGGCGAGCGCATGCAGTCCGCGTCCGAGGGGGCCGTCCACGCGGAACCATTCGGAGCCGATGAAGAACACGGCCAGGACGAGCATGACGAAGCACAGCCCGTCGCGGCGGTAGGCGGGGTCGTACTCCCCCACGCTCACCTTGCGTACGGTCGAGCCCAATGCCCGCGGCACGGCGAGCAGGGCGCGCTGCCACCACGGTTCGGCCTGTGCGGGCCGTGCCGTGCGGGACTTCGGCTGGCTGGACGTGGACGAGCCCGACTGCGCCTTGCGCGGCTTCGAGGATTGCGAAGAGGATGAACGTGCCATAACGTCCCCGATTCTACCCCAAGGGTTTCACCTTCAACGGTCTGCGATGTCCCCCAGATGGTGCTGGACGTAGTCGTCCGCGTGCGCGTCGATGGGGTCGTACACGCCACGGTCCGCATGGTCGATGATGGCCATGGCGTTGTCCACCAGTGCCGGGTTGAGCGCTTCGAGCCAGTGGATGCGCGGGTCCCTGCCGAACCATCCCATCTGCTTGCGTGCCAGGCGCCGCGTCTTCTGTGCCACCAGGGCCTTGGCGTCGTCGAGGTCCGTCAGGCCGTCCAGGTAGTCGATGACCTGCTGGTATCCCAGGGCGCGCGAGGCGGTGACGCCGAGCCTCGGCCGCATGCGTTCGACCTCCTCGACGAAGCCGTCGTCGAACATGGCCTGCGTGCGCAGCGCAATGCGCCAGTCGAGCTCCTCGCGCGGCAGGTCGAGGCCGATCTGCACGCTGGGCACCACGTAGTGATACCTGGGCAGGGATGCCGAATACGGGCGGCCCGTCACCTCGATGACCTCGAGCGCGCGCACGGTACGGCGCGGATTGTGCTCATCCATGCGGGCGGCCGCGTCGGGGTCCTTGCGCCGCAGTTCCTCGAAGAGCGCGTGCGCGCCTTCGGTACGGGCACGCTCCTCGAGGGCGGCGCGCACCGCGGGTTCGGTGCCCGGGAAGGAGATGTCGTCGATGGCGGCGCGTGCGTACAGGCCCGAGCCGCCCACCATGATCGGCCGGACGCCCCGTGCCTGCAGGGAGGCGATGCATGTGCGGGCCATCTGCTGGAAGCGCGCCACCGTCATGGTCTCGTCTGGGTCGATTACGTCGAGCAGGTGGTGCGGCACCTGTGCCTGCTCCTCCATGCTGGCCTTGGCGGTGCCGATGTCGAGGCCGCGGTACATCTGGTAGGCGTCGGCGTTCACGATTTCGGCGCGCTCGCCGCGCTCGGCAAGCCGCTGCGCGATGGCGATGCCCAGGCCCGTCTTGCCGGAGGCGGTGGGGCCGACGACCGAGACCAGGCGCGGGACGGCCTGTCCGGCGGGACGGTCAGTGGCGGACGGCATAGGTCTGCCCCTTGGTCGGATCGGGATCGGCGAGGAGGTTATGGCGCCCGGCATGGGTCACGGTGGCGGTTACGAAGTCCCCGACCTGCGGGGTCGGCTGCCCCTCGGGCACGCCGACGTGCACCAGCACGCCGGTGCGTTCGCGGCCGGTCACGCGGTGTGTGCGGTCGTCCTTCTTGCCGGGTGTCCCGGTGACCATGACCTCCACGTCACGGCCTTCGAAAGTGGCGAGGTTCTCCTCGGTGATGCGCTCCTGGAGCGCCACCAGGCGTTCCAGTCGTTCCTGCACCATGTCGTGGGGCACCTGGTCCATCACGGCCGCCGGAGTGCCCGGACGGGGCGAGTAGATGAAGGTGAAGGCCGTGGAGAAGCGCGCCTGCTCCATGACCGCCATGGTCTGCTCGAAATCCTCCTCGGTCTCGCCGGGGAAGCCTACGATCACGTCCGTCGAGATCTGGGCGTCGGGCATGGCCTCCCGGATCCTGCCCAGGGTGTCCAAGAACCGCTGCGTCCGGTAGGAGCGGCGCATGGCGCGCAGGATGCGGTCGGAACCGGACTGCAGGGGGAAGTGCAGCTGGTGCATCACGTTGGGCGTATCGGCCATCGCGGCGATGACGTCGTCGGTGAAGGCCGCCGGATGCGGGGAGGTGAAGCGCACGCGTTCCAGCCCGTCGATGGTGCCGCAGGCGCGCAGCAGCTTGGAGAAGGCATAGCGGTCGCCGTGGCCGTAGCCGTACGAGTTCACGTTCTGCCCGAGCAGGGTAACCTCCTTGGCGCCGGCGTCCACTACGCGGCGGATCTCGGCGAGCACGTCGCCGGGACGGCGGTCGCGTTCCCGCCCGCGCGTGGTGGGCACGATGCAGAAGGTGCAGGTGTTGTTGCATCCCACGGAGATGGCGATCCAGGCGGAGACCTTGGAGCCGCGGTCGACCGGCAGATCGCTGGGGAAGGTCTCCAGTGCGTCCTTGATGCCTACCTGCGGGCGTCCCGTCTCGCGGGCACGGTCCAGCATCGCGGGCAGTCCCTCGATGTTCTTGGTGCCGAACACGGCATCCACCCATGGCGTGTGTTCCGCGATGCGTTCGCGGTCCAGCTGCGCCATGCACCCGCCGATGGCGATCTGCATGTCCGGGTTGGCGTACTTGAGGCCCTTCCACTTGCGGATGGTGCCGTACATGCGTTCGGAGGCGTTCTCGCGCACTGCGCAGGTATTCATCACCATGAGGTCGACGTCATGCTCCGCCTCCTGCCGTTCGCTGGCACGCACATAGCCTGCCGCCTCCAGCACGCCGGCGATGCGTTCGGAGTCGTGCACGTTCATCTGGCATCCAAGGGTGTGCACCTGGAAGACGCCCCTGCCGCGCGCTTCCATGGCATCGGCGGTGCCGGAGGCAGCCGGCTCACGCTCCTCCAGCGTCATCATGTCTTCGTTCATAGCGCAATATGCTACCCAAGGGCGCCCACCGTTCCAAGGGACCGTCCACCGGCGGCCTCCTCCTTGCACCCGGCGGCCACATGGCTACAATCGGTAAGCGTGATACTTGACCGACAGAGCCGCATCAACACCACCGAGCTGCGCACCCGGCTGGGGCTGATGCTCAGCCAGATGGACCAGCCCTTCGCGGACATGCAGGACGACGCCGTCGACCTCGTGACCGGATTCCTCGACCAGCTGCAGGTCTACGAGGGCGCCATGTACGAGATCAGCACGAAGCTCGAGATCCTCGACTCGGAATTCCAGGTGCAGTTCTCGCACGACCCCATCCACCACATGGAACGCCGCCTGAAGTCCATCGAGTCGATCCTGGGCAAGCTGGAGCGCAAGGAGCTGCCCATCACCGTGCAGTCCATGCGTGACAACCTCTTCGACGTGGCCGGCGTGCGGGTGATCTGCAACTACCGTGACGACGTGTATTCCGTGGCGAACTACCTGTCCGGACAGTCGGACATCCAGGTGCTGCGGGTCAAGGACTACATCCAGCATCCCAAGCAGAACGGCTACCGTTCCCTCCACGTGATCTACGCGGTGCCCGTCTTCCTGTCGTCCGGGGCGCACTACACGCCGGTCGAGGTGCAGTTCCGCACCATCGCCATGGACTACTGGGCATCCCTGGAACATGCGCTGCGCTACAAGACCGACCTGCCTGACGACAAGCACGCCGAGCATTCCCAGACCCTGCTCGACTGCGCGCGCTCGCTGCAGAACGTGGAGACGCAGATGCAGACCATCCATCGCGACATCAACGGCGCACCGCGTGCCGGCGAGCCGCCGCACACCCACGACGACACGCGGCTAGGCTGACGGCAGGCGGCTACCGGACGGTTCCGGCCGCCGCCTGCACGAAGGCGCCGAGGATGCACCGGCTGGCGGCATCCTTGCGATACGAGAATTCGGGATGCCATTGCACGCCCCATACGAAGCGCGACGAGGGCCGTCGGATGGCCTCGACCAAGCCGTCCGGGGCGGTAGCCATGGCCTCCAGCCCTTCCCCCAGCAGGGCAATGCCCTGGTGGTGGTAGCTATTCACGCCGAGGGTTGCAGTCCCGAGCAGCCGCTGCAGGGGCGAGCCCTCCACGAGCCGTACCTCGTGCTGCACACGGTCGTAGGGGGCGGCCATGTGGTGGTCGACGGCGCTTGCATGCTGGCTGGGCAGGTCTTGGTACAGCGTGCCGCCGCAGAGCACGTTGATGGCCTGCAGACCGCGGCAGATTCCCAGCACCGGCAGGTCGAGCTCCAGGGCGCGCCCAAAGACGATCCGGGTCATCCCGTCCAGCGGCCCGCAGGTTTCGCCGCATGCCCCGTGCCGCACGGCACCGTACAGCGCGGGGTCGAGGTCGTGGCCGCCAGGCAGCAGCACGCCGTCTGCATGTTGCAGGTAGGCGTCGATATCGGCGGCATCGACGGTCAGCGGCATCATCTGCGGCAAGGCGCCGGCCTCCATGAGGCCGTCCATGTATCCGGGCAGCATCCAATAGCTGTCGCGGTCGGTGTCTACGAGGGGCAGGATGGCGATGGACGGTTTCATGGATGGGCTCCTTCGGCAGGAAAAGCGCGGACATGACTTGTGCAAACCTAGGGCATCTCCGTCGCCGTCGGATGGCGCATGCGTTTCCTGGCCGTAAACGCATGCTGCCCCGCGCACCGTCGCGGTGCGCGGGGCAGCATGCGTCCCGAAGGCGTCAGTCCCTGCTGCTCATGCCGAAGAGCTGCAGGATGTAGAGGAACATGTTGATGAAGTCCAGGTACAGGTTCAGCGCACACAGGATGGAGACGCGCTGGATCATCTCCGGGCCCTGGTTGGCGTACTGCGCGAAGACGCGCTTGGTGAACTGCGCATCGTAGATTGTCATGCCCGCGAACAGGATGATGCCCAGGGCGGTGATCACCTTGAGCATGGTGTTGCTCGGCGCCACGAACATGAGCACGACCTGTGCCACGATGAGCACGATGAGGCCGATCATGAGGATGGGGCCCGCCTTGAGCATGTTGCCCTTGGTGGTCAGGCCGAACATGGTCAGCGCGAAGTAGAAGCCGGCGCTCACCAGGAAGGCGATGCCGATGGTGCCGAGGTTGTAGGCCCCGAAGATGGTGCTCATGGTCACGCCCATGAGGGCCGCGAACACATAGAAGCCGACGCGGGCGGCGGTAGGCGACATCTTCATGACGCGCGCGCCCAGCCAGATGGCCAGGCCGATCTGCACGATGGCGGGCAGCCAGACGCCGAAGACGCCCATGGTGCGTATGAGGCTGACGTAGAAGCCGCTGATCTGGGTGAGGATGGCGACCACGCCGGTGACGATAAGGCCGACGGTCATCTCGCCGTAGGCACGGGTCACGGACTGGTGCTCGGCATGTTCGTAGGCATAGGACGTCTGGGCGTCGACGACCGGGGCGCCGCCGTAGTAAGGCTGCTGGCCGGATGCGCCATAGGGGGCGCTGTTCATGGTGTACTGCGGTTGCGGACCGCCTTGGCGGGGTTGCTGACCGAAAGTCATGTGCATCATTCCTTTATGTAATCCGATTGCCCACCATTGTACCGTCACGCACACGCCCCATGCTGGGTATTCGCTGGGAATCGGCTGCGTGGCGGGCAAACCTTCACGATTCGTTCACGTCATCTCCTTCAACACGCCGTCGGGTGCCCTTATTCCATCCTGCCGTCCGGGGTCTGCTAGGGTGGGTGGGCACCGTGGTCGGCTCGGGCATGCAGGACATCTTCTGGATCGACATGGTGGCCATGGTCGCCGGCGGCTGCCAGCGCATCGACCGCATCACGGGCGCCGTGAGCTACAACGTGGAGGATTACGGCCTGGCCCTGGCCAAGGCCCACGGCGTAGGGCTGGCTGCCGACGAGTTCGAGGCGCAGCTGGCCCACCCGGAAACGCTGGTGCCCTCCTATGTCTGGAATTCGAACGAGGCGCTCGCCCAACGGCTCGGCCTGACCGTCAAGGCGCAGAGCCAGCGTGCCGAACCGTATTTCAGCGACGTGGACGTCTTCAGCGGGACCATGGGCGAGACCATCCCCGCCGGCAAGTGCATCGGCATGTCCGCGGTCGTGACCACCCAAACCATGCAGGGGCCGGTCATCGAGACGGCGTGCATCGGCAAGGTGTACGGTCCCGCCGACGGCGACATGTGCGACTGGACGATCGGCGGCGAGCCCGACGTCGAGTTCCATGTGACCAAGCCTGCCACCGTGGAACACACCTGCGCCACGGTCGTCAACCGCATCCCGGACGTGCTCAACGCACCGGACGGGTACGTCACCGTGGACCGGCTGCCCGCCATCGACTACCTGGCGTACCCGGCGTCGCTGTACGTCGACTGACCCCGCCGCCGTCGGATGGTCGGCGCCCCCTACCGGTGGGACGCCAGCCATTCGACGGCGAACTTCGTGCGGTTGGGGATGTTCGTCTTGGCGAGGATGTCGCTGATGCGGTTGCGCACGGTGCCTTCGCTCAACACGAGCTGCGCCGCGATCTGCCGGTTGTCGAGTCCCTCGGCCACGAGCACCGCGATGTCGCGCTCACGGTCCGTCAGGTGCGCGAAGCGCGGGTCCTCCCCCGCCGGTGCAAGGTCCGGTGCCGGCGTCCCGGCTGCGGGCGCCGTCGACAGGTTGGAGAGCACCTCGGCGCCGAGCACCACCTGTCCGGCCATCACCGCCTGCACGGCGGGCACGACCGAGGCGACGTCCTGCTTGATGAGGTAGCCGCGGGTGTGCAGGTCGAGTGCGCGGCGGATGTAGTCGGGGTCGGCGAAGGTGGTGAGCACGAGGATGCGTGCGTCAGAATCCGTCTCCAGGATCCGCGCGGCCGCCTCGAGGCCGTCCATGCCGGGCATCTGCACGTCGATGAGCAGGATGTCCGGCTTCTGCCGCGCATAGCCGGCGACCGCGGCGGCGCCGTCATGCGCGCTCCACAGCACCTCGGCGATGCCGGTGGCGGTCAGGATCGTGCCGATGGACGTGCACACGATCGGGTCGTCGTCCACGATGGCGACTTTCATGCCTGGTCCTCCTTGGGTTTGGGGATGGAGACGAAGACACGCCAGCCCGGGCCGTGCCACCCGCACGAGGCGGTGCCGCCAAGTGCGCGGGCGCACTCCTCGATGTCGGCCAGCCCGATGCCCGGCGATGCCGTCCGCGCCGGCCGGTCCATGCGGCTGCCGTCGTCCTGCACGATGCACTGCCACAGTCCCGGCAAGTCGTTGACACTGACATGCGCATGCTGCGCACTGCCGTGCCGCACGGTGTTCGTCAACGCCTCGCGCACGACCGCGGCGAAGCAGTGCGCGATGGCGGAGGGCGGCGAGGCCAATCGGGCGGTGACCTTGACGTCGAGGCCGGCGCTGGAGGCCACCGCCGTGGCGTCCTCGAGCATGGCCGCGAAGTCGGTGCCCTGGTCCTTGAGGTCGTGCACGGAGCAGCGGATCATCGTCATCGCCTCGTCCAGTTGGACACCCACCTGCCGGAACTGCTCGGCGTGCAGCTCGTCGCCCGTGGTCTGCGCCACCACCTGGTCGGCCTGCACGAGCATGATGGCGCCGGTGAGCAGGTGGCCGACGTTGTCGTGGATCTCGCGGGCGATGCGCGTACGTTCGCGCAGCCGTGCCCGCTGCAGGTCCGCACTGCGCGACGTCTCGAGGTCGCCGATGCGTGCGCGGCTCAGGCGCAGGCGCTCGCGCTGCGCGTCGGCGAGCGCGCGCATGCGCCGCATCTCGCGGTCGGAGGCGACGATGGCCACGCCGACGAACGTGCCGAGCACCGTCGCCAGCACGATGGCCAGGGCGATGAAGATGGCCATGCCGCCGGTGCCGAAGCCACGGTCGATGCCGTTGGCGTGCAGGACGGCGCCGCCCAGGGCTGCCGCCGTGGGGACGACGGCTGCCCAACGCCATGGGCGGGTGGGCGCGTCGGGCAGTCGCGAGCCGGCATTGGCGGCACAGGCGGGCAGGAAGACCACGCAGTGCGGCAGGCACACCAGCAGCATGCGGCAGGCGGCGTTGAGCAGCGCCGCCTGCCGCCAGCCGGCAAGCCGCACCACGCTCAGGATGCACACCGTTGCCAGGAAGCCCACGACCAGCGGGATGGCGACGGTGCCGCCGTCCATGGCCGCCCCGCAGCACAGGGCGGCCACGAGGAGCAATCCCTGCATGACGACCTGCCGCATGCATCCTCCTTCCCGTCGTGCCTCGTCTCGCGCTGTCCATTTCACCATATGCCGTGCGTGTGCGCACGCGATGGTGACAATTGTCACGGTCCCCTCACGAAAGTCGTGACCCGAGGCACTGTGTCAGCCGTGGGCGAACAGGCATGATGGAAGCATGGCAACCACCAATGACACGACAAAGGCGGCGAACGGCGCCGCCGCGATCAGCGTCACGGACCTCGTCAAGCGGTACGGCGACGCGCTCGCACTGGATTATCTGGACATAGATGTCCGTCCCGGCGAAGTGTATGGCCTGCTGGGGCCGAACGGGTCGGGCAAGACGACCGCCATCAACTGCATCCTCGGCCTGCTCACCTATGACGGCGGCCAGGTGCGCGTCTTCGGCGAGGAGATGACGCCGACGAACTATGCGCTCAAGCGGCGCATCGGCATCGTGCCGCAGGACGTGGCGGTCTTCAACGAGCTGACCGTGCAGGAGAACATCGACTACTTCTGCTCGCTCTACGTGCGCGGCAACACCGAACGGAAGCGATTGGTCAACGAGGCAATTGACTTCGTGGAACTAGGCGAGTTCCGCTCCTACCGGCCGCGCAGGCTCTCCGGCGGCCTGCTGCGGCGCCTGAACATCGCCTGCGGCATCGTGCACAAGCCCGAGCTCATCTTCTTCGACGAGCCGACCGTGGCGGTGGACCCGCAGAGCCGCAACCGGATCCTCGAAGGCATCCAGGAACTCAACCGGCAGGGCGCGACCGTGCTGTACACGAGTCATTACATGGAGGAGGTCGAGCAGATCTGCGACCGCATCCAGATCATCGACCACGGCCGGCAGATCGCCCTGGGCACCGCCGAGGAACTCAAACGCATGGTGGACGCCGGCGAGCGCATCAGCATCGAGGCACCCACCCTCACCGGCGACGAGGCGGCCCGCGAGCATGTCATGCAGACGCTGGGCCGGCTGGCGTGCGTGCGCAGCGTGGACTGGGACGACGGCACGCTCGACGTGACCTGCGAACCGGGCGAGCACGACCTCATCGACGTGCTGCAGGCGCTGCGCACGCTGGACGTGCCCGTGGGCCACGTCAGCTCGCGCACGCCGACGTTCAACGACGTCTTCCTCGCGCTCACCGGCACCGCCCTGCGCGACAACTGAAAGACGGAAAGGAACCATCATGTGGACCACCTTCCTCAATTCGCTCAAGGTGAGCCTGCGCGAGAAATCGGCCGTGTTCTGGCTGTTCTGCTTCCCGATCATCCTCTCGACGATGTTCATGGGCATGTTCGGCAACATCAGCCAGTCCTACGACCTGCTCACGATGAAGTTCGCCGTGGTCGCCGACGACGACTACTGCAAGGCGGACGCCGCCCGCGCCATGCTCGCGGCGATGCAGCGCACACCGCTCGAGACATGCGATACCGCGACATCCGACGACGTCGACACCGGCAGCGACGGCCTCAAGGACCTGCTCGAACTGACCGCGGTGGACAGCGTCGCCGAAGCGACCGACCTCGTCAACCGCGACACCGAGGTGCGTGGCTACCTGGAGGCGGACGGTGACGGCATGCTGCGCATGACCGTCAGCCGCAACACTGTCTCCATGGCGAATTCGCCGAACACGGAACCGGGGCTGAGCGTCTCGCTGAGCGTACTCGACAGCGCCCTCGGCGTCGCCAACCGGCAGGGCATCGTCGTCACGCAGCTCCTCGAACGCGACGGCCGCCTCGTGCAGGACCCGGCATTCCTCGCCTCCCTGCAGGAGAACCCACAGGTCACCCGCGAGGTGACGCTCACCAACTTCAGACCCGAAGAGACGGCACGCTACTACTATGCGCTGCTCGCCATGGCCGCGCTCATGGCGATGACCTTCGCCGTGACCTCGGTATGCACTGCACAGGCGAACCTGTCCGCACTGGGCATGCGCCGCTCGATGGCGCCGCTGGCCAAGTGGCGGCAGATTGCCGGCGGGTTCCTCGCCAGCTGGCTGTGCACCTTCCTGGCACTGCTCGTGGCACTCGCCTACATCCTCTTCGTGTGCAAGGTGTCAGTCGGCGGCCGCTATGCCGCCTCCGTCCTGGCCATCGCGGTGGCGTCCTTCACCGCCACGGCCCTGGGCACCTTCCTCGGGGCGTTGCCCAAGCTGGGCATGAACACCAAGGTCAGCCTGACGACCACCCTCTCCTGCGGACTGTCGCTGTTCAGCGGCCTGTACGGCTCCCAGGCAATGCTCCTGAGCGACACCATCCAGCGCGACCTGCCCTGGCTGGCCGCCATCAACCCCACCCAGCAGGTCACCAACCTGTTCTACGACATCCTCTACTACGACTCCTACGCCCCGTTCCTGCGCACCGTCGGCATCCTGCTGGCGATGGCCGCGATCGCACTGGCCGGAGCCACCTTCTTCCTCAGGAGGCAACGCTATGAGCACCTTTAGGACGACCTTCAAGGTCCTGGCCGCACAGAAGGGCATGATCATGCTCTACGTGGTGGCCCTCGGCCTGCTCATGTTCGGCCTGGGCTGGTCCACCGCGTCCACGCTCGGCAACGACGACAGTTCCGTGGCCTACGCGCCCGACCGCCCCGAAGTGGCCATCGTCAACCGCGACGGCGCCGACGGCGAGCGCCTCATGGAACCCATGCGCGCATTCCTGGCCGAGGAGTGCGACCTGGTGGACGTCGGCACCTCCAGCGAGGACCTGCAGACGGCGGTCGCCTCCAACTACGCCGACCTCATCGTCATCATGCCCGACGGCTTCGCGCAGCGCTTCGCCACAGCCCTGACGGACGGCACGGCCAGCCCCGAGCTCGAGGTAGTGACCAGCTATACCGGCGCCCTCGGCACCCTGGCGAAACTCCAGGTGGAGGACTTCCTGAGGCTGGCACGCATCGAGACGCTGGGAGCGACCTACGGCTCCACGGTGGATGATTCCGACGTGGCCAACGGCGCACAGGCCGTGGTCGACCGGCTTAAGGACAATCCGGGCGCCTACCCGACCGCGGCAGTGGCGCCGGACCCATCGGCAGTCTCGGACCGCGAGGACAATGCGCGCATCGTCTTCGTCACCATGGTCAAGATGGCAGCCTATCCCCTGCTGGTCGCCATGCTCATCTGCACGGCGCTCGCCATGAACGCCTTCGGCGGCACCGACGTACGGCGTAGGCTGTATGCCTCGCCGCGGCGCACCGGTTCCATGATGCTCCAGCAGTTCGCGGCCTGCAGCGTGTTCAGCATGCTGGTAAGCGTGCTCTATCTCGCCCTCGCCGTCGCATTGCCGGCAGTGAACGGCTTGCCGCTGTCCGGCATCCCGTCGGCAACGCTGTGGCTGAGCCTGGCTGCGATGCTCGTGTACGGCATCGTGGGCGTGGCCTGTGGCTTCATGCTCAGCATGCTCTCACTGGGTTCCGCGGCAGTCAACGGCTTCGGCAACGTGTTCGGCCTGGCAACCATGTTCACCTCCGGCATGGCCTGCCCCCTGGAGATGATGCCGCAGTTCATGATCGACATCGGCAAGCTCATGCCCGGCTGGTGGTTCTGCGAGGCCGTGCAGGCCGTCAGCGGCTCCAAAGGCGTCATGGACGTGGCGCTGTGGTGGCGGGACATGGGCCTGGTTGCCCTCTTCGGCGTGGCCTTCGTGTGCCTGGGACTCGTGTTCTCCAGGTATCGGAGGGTGCATCCGAAGCTGTCCGGCGCGGCGGTGACGCAGCTGGCGGAGGGGTAGGACAGACAAACATGTGAGTGGGGCGGCTCCCTGACGGAACCCGCCCCACTCACATGTTGCCATGCCGTAAGTCCAGGCAGACCTTGACATCGGATAATCCAGCTCTTCGCGTTTGAATATGCAAGAGCTGCATCCCACCATTCTGTGTGATCAATGCAACAATGGATGAGGCATGGGCTACGCCAAGGCAGGCACGACTCCCGCGTGCGAGGCAGATACTCTGCCTAGGTGCGCTCGCAGGTTTTGTCCACCGACATATCCGCACAAGAATGCCCATCTGCCTTAAGTGCGGTTGACCGCACGCTATCACAGGCCCACAAACATTGGTTTTCCCATAATTTCAGCATCATTTGCCGGTTTTGTGCATTATCCGCGCCTTTTCTGGAACATCGCAAACGTCGGTCGCAAAAGCCCGAACGCACTTAAGGCAGATAGACTTCCGACAAGTCCCGAATGACCACACTTAAGGCAGATAGCCCCGGCAGAAGGCCAGGACAACAATCGGCAGGACGCAGCCGGTCCGGTGACACAGCATGCACGGCCGCGAACCGATCACATGATCCGACCTGAGGCGTTACCACAAATACTCACACACTCACACGCGAAGAACCCGATATCCTACGAAAAGCGAATCGCCGTAAGTATGTGCCGGCTGCCGCGTTTGTCAGCTTACGCGGTAGAACACCGTGTCATCCGATACGGCACTCCGGGCCTGCATGTTGTATGGCTGAAGGAAGATATAGTCCTGTTGCTTCGGAGGATTGGACGGGTCAAGGTCCTCCACTTCCTCGGTGTTGTAGGGGCTGACGCAGGTGAGGAACAGCGGTTCCTCCACGAAGTTCGGGGTGCTGCCGAATGCATACTTGCCTTCCTGGACGGTACCCGAGGCATCCAAGAAGGACCACTGGGTGGTCATGCGGATCTGGTTGTCCACGATGCTCAGCGGCGGCGGCGACTGGTAGCAGTATCCCATCGGAATGACCGTCTTGCCGGACGGCAGCGGGTTCTCCTCGCCCATGTCCGCGGCATCGAGAAGGAGATCGCCATCGATGGCATTGGATTGGGCTGATATAGTGATGCACTTGCCGTCATTGCGGCACCAGGTACCGCTTACGTATGTGGGGTCGCCGTCGAAGGCCTGGTTGGCATTCTGCACATCAGATGAGACCTGCGCCGAGTCGTTGCCCACACCCGTCACGGATTCTGCGGATCGGTACGCTTCCGCGGCATTCGCCTCTCGTTCCAAGGCTGCCCGGCGGCAGTACTCCCGCTCACGTTACTGCTCATCAAGTTCAGCCATCCTGGCCTCACGCTCGATCTGCGCTGCCTGTTCCTTGGCGGCAGCCTCAGCCAAGGCCGTGACACGGGCGGTATGGGTGAACTGGAAACTCACGATCAGATGGTGTTTCAAATGTTGGTGCAGGTTGGGTCGGGTCATCGCTTGTCTTGATTGTATCGTTCAGGCGGCCTGCCGGATGGCTTGCTCGATGATTTGCCTCGCCTGTCGCATGTCGTCCTTGCCGGGCCACCCTGCCGGCCCGCGCCGCGTCCTTGCGGCCACGGATCCTGCCCATCATGTCACGTTCCAGGTGCACCACGCACCGCTGCCACGAACAGTCCTGCACCAGGCGCACTGCCGGACGGCTGGAATCCACGCAGCCGTCCGCGTCCAACGGCATCTGCTCGAAGGTCATGACATCGCTATCGACTACCCTGTCCATCAGGGGTCATCTCCTTGGAATCTTGAATGTTTGCTTTTACGGAATTCTAGGCGATGACCCTTTCCCATACCCACACACACCAACAATCGGCACACAACCCCACGGGCACCACAAATCCTCGAAACACCGCCAATGGATACAACGGCAAGGTGCATAACTGGCGTTTCGCGTTTGCGTGCGTAAGGGTTTCATGACAGCTTCAGGGCAGAATCATGCAGACAGTCCTTTTCATCGAGCGTGCTCCACCTATCTCCTCGGCTATCTGCCTTAAATGCGAGTTTCGGGACGGTGCCGGGAGTCTATCTGCCTTAAGTGCGGGCATGATGCCGTAGCCGTCACCCAAGGACGCCAGAAAAACACACGGTTAATTAACAAAACCGGCGAATAATGTCAAAACCATTTGAAACGTAATTTCATCAGGTATATGCCAGCGCACAGGGGCTCGCACTTAAGACAGATAGACTCCCAACAACGTCCCGAAACTCGCACTTAAGACAGATAGGCAATCGTTGGAGACGGCATAGCTGTCCAGGGTGCGGAAAATGCATCATCCGCGGGGCCTCGAGCCTACCGCTGAGCACTCCGGCATATCTTCTCTTGATTTCGCAGCCAATGATGAGACACGACCCTTACGCATTCAAACGCGAAGAGCTGCACAACTGCGGGATGGCGGCCATTCTCTTGGGTGAATGGCCGCCATCCCGCAGTTGCGCCCAGCACCTACGCCACCTCAGTGCCGCTTGCGGTAGCTCTTCCACACGTCCGACAGGGACTGCCCCGTGCTTTCCCTCTTCCACACACTCAGACTGGCGTTCGAGCCGCCGTTCACGGCCTTGGCAGCGGCGGTCGGCGAGCTGAATTCGCGTCCGTCCGACAGTTTCAGGCCGTCCGCAGTCACGGTCACCTCCCAGCGTTCATGCTTGCGCGGGCGCTCCCACACCAGGGTCTCCCCCACGGCCAGGAGCCCAGCACGCACGGCTTCGGCCACGGTCACGCGCTTGGCGGTGGGGCGGACACGGTGGTCACTGCCGCCCAGCTTCGACTCCTCCACGGCGGTGAGGTCCTGGTGCTGCTCGTCATAGCGCAGGTCCCACTCCTTGGCGATCAGCCGCACCGTCTCCTCCTGCCTGGCGGCGAGCGCCTCCGGGGTGAGTGCGGCGAGCTTGCTCAGCTCGTCGGTCAGCGGGAAACGGCGGGAAGCGGAGCTTTGCAGGAGCCTTCCGCGCCGGTCGTCGAAAGTCTGCAGTTCGTGCACGCTTTTCTCGCTGGCCTGGCTGAGCACGTAGTTGCCGATGCGGTCCACCCAGTAGTCGCACTGGTCGGCGGGCCACGTGGCGAACTCGGACTGCGCGGAGACGTGTTCGGGCAGCAGGCGGATGGCGTTGAGGCTGCGCGGCCGGGTGATGCGCCGCCCGGCGAGCTGTTCGTTGGCGCGCACCAGGAGCAGGCGCTTCATGGCGTCGTCGATGGTCAGTTCGCCGCGCAGGTGCAGCATGGCGGCGCGCTGTTGGTCGCCGGTCACCACGAAGCCGCCGATGCGTTGGATGGGGGCGCCCTTGGCCAGTTCGCGGATCGCGCTGCAGGCGCGCGTGCGCCGTTCCACGGTGCCTTCGCCGTTGAGCGCGTCGACGCCGGTGACGCGGTCGAGGGCACGCAGGATCTCGGCGAGCCGGGTCAGGTCATGCAGTTGGGCGGCCACGCCGTCGTCGCCGAAGACGTTCACGTCCGGGTCGTCGAGGTTGCCGATGGAGTGGACCACCGCCCACATGGCCACGGGCTTCCAGTCCACCGTCGGGTAGTCGGCAAGCCCGACGAGCAGGTCCACCGCGCCGCCGCGCAGCACGCTGTCGGTGGGCCGTTCGAGGATCTGCCAGGCGGTCACGTAGGGGCGAAGCACCTCGTCGATGAAGTCGATGGCGGCGTCCTTGTCGAAGTAGTCGACGAGCACATCATCGGCGAAGTCGGCGAGCAGCTGTTCGCACATCGGTTTGCCGGTGAGGATGAGGTGCAGGTCGCGGAAGAAGGATTCGATGCGCACCGTGTCGTCGCCGAAGGGCTCCATGATGTCGTCCCAGTAGCGCGCGTAGGCGTCACGGGCCGCGGGCGAGATGTGCGAGACAACCTTCGCCTTGAACACGTCCGAGGCGGTCAGCGGCATGCCGCGCATGTTCATCACGTCGAAGATGCGGTAGGCGCCGGACAGGTCGTCGGTGGTGACGATGACGAACATGACGTCGTTGACCAGGTAGCCGGCGAACTGCCGCCGCTCCTCGTCGCTCATCTTCGCCAGCTCGTTGTAGGCGCAGCGCGCGTTGTCCATGATGTTGCGCTGCGCCTGGGTGTCGCAGTCCTGTTCGCGCAGGTCGAAGAGCGCCTCAAGGTCGCCGGACTGCACGTATTCGCGGAAGAAGCCCTCGTCGCGGTCGCGCAGGGCGAGGCGCGGCTCGCTGGCGATGCCGCGCAGCTTGTCGCCGGCCTCCACGAGCAGGCCGTCGAGGCTGGCGCGCAGCTGTGGGTCCTCCTCAAGTTCGCGCAGCACCGCGAAGACGATGGACAGGGAGACGAGGCGCTGTTGGCCGTCGATGACCTGATAGAGGTTGCCGTCCTCGCGCACGAGGATCAAGGAACCCAGGAAGTACGGGCCGTGCGCCACGCAGGCGTCGATGACGTCGTCGATGAGTTGCGTCATCTGCGGGCGGCGCCACTGGTAGGCGCGCTGGAAGGTGGGGATGACGAAGCGGTAGTCGCTCGTGAAGACCTTGGACAGTGGCTTCTCGCTGGCATCAATCGACATATTCCGCCCCTTCGATGACGATGGCGCCACGGGTCATCAGCTCGTTGACCGCCCGCTCCCCCAGTTCCGGGCTGACGGGCGCGCTCAGGTCCCGCCAGACGCGCACGTCGTAGCCGCGGGCCAGCGCGTCGAGTGCGGTGTCCTTCACGCAGTGCGACAGGGCAAGGCCGACGACGTCGACGCCGGTGATGCCGTGGTCGTGCAGGAGCGTATCCAGCGTGGGTCGGTCGAGCGCCGCCTGGTTGGCTTCCTCGCGGGTCGGTACGGTGTCGGTGTTGTCCTCCACGCCCTCGAAGCCGGAGTAGGCGGCCGCGTACTGGCCTTTCTTGATGTGGTGGTCGATGCCGAGGGACGCGATGTCCGGGTGCAGCTGCGCGTTCGGACTGCCGGCCACGCCGTGCCTGGGCCAGGTGTCCACGAAGTCGGGATGCTCGGACCAGTGGCTGCCGGGGTCGACATGCCAGTCCTGGGTGGTGACGAGGAGTGCATAGCGGTCGCGGTTGGCCTCGACGAAGTCATGGATGCGCGCGGCTACGGCGTTGCCGCCCTCGACGCCGAGCTCGCCCCCTTCGCAGAACGTCGGCTGCACGTCGACGATGATCAGTGCATGTGTCTTGTTGTTCATGCCGCCCCATTGTAGTGCACGCCCATGGGTTGTTCCACGGGCGTGCACGAATGGCGGTTCGGCCTACTGCGCCATGAGGTTCCTCAGCACATACTGCAGGATGCCGCCGTTGCGGTAGTAGTCGGCCTCGCCGGGGGTGTCGATGCGCACCACGGCCTCGAACTCGGTGCGCGAACCGTCCTTATGGGTGGCGGAGACGTGCACGCTCTTCGGGGTGCGGCCCTGGTTGAGCTCCTCAATGCCCTCGATGTCGTATAGCTCGGTGCCGTCCAGGCCCAGGGACTGCGCGGATTCGCCCTCGGGGAACTGCAGGGGCAGCACGCCCATGCCGATGAGGTTGGAGCGGTGGATGCGCTCGAAGCTTTCCACGATCACGGCCTTCACGCCGAGCATCGCGGTGCCCTTGGCGGCCCAGTCGCGCGAGGAGCCGGTGCCGTACTCCTTGCCGCCGAGCACCACCAGCGGGATGCCGTTGGCGATATAGTCGCGCGACGCCTCGTAGATGGTGGTGGGCTTCATGGCCAGGAAGTCGTAGGTGTAGCCGCCGGGCACAATCTGTTCGCCCACGGAACCGAGCAGGAGGTTGCGCAGGCGGATGTTGCCGAAGGTGCCGCGCACCATGACCTCGTGGTTGCCGCGGCGCGAACCGTAGGAATTGAAGTCCTTGGGTTCCACGCCGTGCGCCACGAGGTACTCGCCGGCCGGGCTGCTCGCCTTGAAGGCTCCCGCCGGGGAGATGTGGTCCGTGGTCACCGAGTCGCCCAGGAGTGCCAGCGTGCGCGCGCCGTGGATGTCGACCACGGGCGCCGGCTCAGCGGTCATCCCGTCGAAGAAGGTCTGCTTGCGTACGTAGGTGGAGTCCGGGTCCCAGGCGAAGAGCTCGCCCTCGGGCACGTCAAGGCCCTTCCAGCGTGCGTCGCCCTCGAAGACGGAGGCGTAGTCCTTGAGGAACATCTCACGGTTCACGTTGCCCGCCACCACGCGCTCGACCTCCTCGTTGGTCGGCCAGATGTCCTTGAGGTAGACGTCGCGGCCGGCAGGGTCCTGGCCCAGCGGCTGGGTGGCGAAGTCGAAGTCCATGGTGCCGGCGAGCGCGTAGGCGATCACCAGCGGCGGGGACGCCAGGTAGTTCATCTTGACGTCGGGGCTGATGCGGCCCTCGAAGTTGCGGTTGCCGGAGAGCACGGCCGTCACGGTCAGGTCGTGTGCGTTGATGGCCTCGGAGATCTCGGGCAGCAGCGGTCCGGAGTTGCCGATGCAGGTGGCGCAGCCGAAGCCGACGAGCTGGTAGCCGAGCTTGTCGAGGTCCTCCTGCAGGCCGGCCTGGGCGAGATAGTCGGCGACGACCTGCGAGCCCGGCGCCAGGGAGGTCTTCACCCACGGCTTGGGGCGCAGCCCCCTGGCCACGGCGTTGCGGGCGATGAGGCCGGCGGCGATCATGACGGAGGGGTTGGAGGTGTTGGTGCAGGAGGTGATGGAGGCGATGGCCACGTCGCCGTTGGTGATCTCGAAGTCGCCGCGGAAGGCGGTGGACACGGATACCGGGTCATACTCGGTGTCGTTGCCCACGTAGCCGGGCAGGGTCTCCTCGAAGAGGCGCTTGGACTCGGACAGCGCAATGCGGTCCTGCGGGCGCTTGGGGCCGGCGATGGACGGCACCACGGTCGACAGGTCCAGTTCGAGGTATTCGGAGTAGCGCGGCTCCACGTAGTCGGGGTCGTTGACGTCGTGCCACAGCTTGTTGGCCTTGGCGTAGGCGCGCACGAGCTCGACCTGCTCCTCGGAGCGGCCGGTCAGGCGCAGGTAGTCGCAGGTGACCTCGTCGATCGGGAAGATGCCGCAGGTGGAGCCGAACTCGGGGCTCATGTTGCCGATGGTGGCGCGGTTGGCCAGCGGCACCTCGGCGATGCCCTCGCCGTAGAATTCCACGAACTTGCCGACGACGCCGTGCCGGCGCAGGATGTCGGTGATGGTGAGCACCACGTCCGTGGCGGTGACGCCTTCGGGGATGGAGCCCTTGAGCTTGAAGCCGACGACGCGCGGCACGAGCATGGAGATCGGCTGGCCGAGCATGGCGGCCTCGGCCTCGATGCCGCCGACGCCCCAGCCGAGCACGCCCAGGCCGTTGACGGTGGTGGTATGCGAGTCGGTGCCCACGCAGGAGTCGAGGTAGGCCAAGGTGGCGCCGTCGGCGAGCGCCTTGGTCATGACGACGCTGGCCAGGTACTCGATGTTGACCTGGTGGATGATGCCGGTGCCCGGCGGCACCACGCGGAAGTTCTCGAAGGCCTGCTGGCCCCAGCGCAGGAACTGGTAGCGTTCGCCGTTGCGCTGGTATTCGATGTCCATGTTGATCTGCACGGCGTCGTCCACGCCGTAGGCGTCGATCTGCACGGAGTGGTCGATGATCATGTCCGACTGCACCTGCGGGTTGATGACCTCCGGGTTGCCGCCGAGGTCCTTGACCGCGTCGCGCATGGTGGCCAGATCGACCACGCAGGGCACGCCGGTGAAATCCTGCATGACCACGCGCGAGGGCGTGAACTGGATCTCGTGGCTGGGGTCGGCCGCCGGTTCCCAGTCGAGCAACGCGCGCACGTGTGCGTCGGTGATGTTGGCGCCGTCCTCGTTGCGCACGAGGTTCTCCACGAGCACCTTGAGCGAATACGGCAGATGGTCGATGCCCTTGAGGTCGGCGATGCGGTAGTACTCGACCTGCCGGTCCCCGACGGTAAGGATGTCACGCTGTTCGTCGCGCAGGGACATGTGGTTCCTCCGAACTGTTTCCTCATGGCAGGCACAGGCGCGGCCCGCCCCTCGCCCCCACGTTACCGTGGGATCCTACTTCTTCCCGCGCAGCCGCTTGTATCGTGAGATGACCGAGTCCGTGGCGGCGGGCAGCAGCCTGGGGATGATCCACATGCAGGTTGCGAACAGCAGGGAGGCGATAACCAACTGGAGTCCCAGGGTGAGCAGTCCCTTGCCGCCGGGCAGCCCGAAGGCGAAGAAGTTCGCCACGAAGGGGATGCACATGCCGAGCACGCCGACGGCGGCGAAGGCTGCGACCAGCCAGCCGCGCCATGAGTTGAGCGGCCGGGCGACGCGGGCGAGCACGTAGATGCCCATGAGGAACAGCGCGGTCGCGCACATCGAACGCAGCCAAAAGAGGTCGTCGCCAGCCACGGGGCGCGCCCAGCCCATGAGGGAAGGTACGAACCAGGCGCTCAGCAGCACGGCCAGGGCCGTCGCGATGCCGCAGGGCAGGGAGAAGGCGAAGACGCGGCGCAGGAAACCGGGCATGTAGCGGCGCGTGTTAGGCGCCAGGGCCAGCAGGAAGGCGGGTGCGCCGATGGTCAGCGCGCCGATGTAGCTGATGTGCCGTGGCAGGTACGGGTAGGAGATCGCGGTGAGCACCACGCCGAAGGAGATGAGGGCCGAGTAGACCGTCTTCGTCAGGAAGAGGCTGGCGACGCGTTCCATGTTCGCCATGACCTGTCGGCCGCGGGCCACGACGTCGGGCAGGTGCGAGAACCTCGAGTCGACGAGCACGACCTCGGCGACGGCCTTCGTGGCGGGCGCGGCGTTGCCCATGGCGATGCCCAGGTCCGCTTCCTTGATGGCGAGCGCGTCGTTGACGCCGTCGCCGGTCATCGCCACGACATGGTCGGTGCGGTGCAGCGCCTGCACGATCGCCTTCTTCTGTTCGGGCAGCACGCGGCCGAGCACGTCGACGCCCTCGAGGGTGCGCGCCAGTTCGTCGAGGTCCTCGGGCAGTTCGCGCGCGTCCATGGCGACGGGCTTGCGGTCGCCGGTGAGCTTGACGCGGCCGGCGATGGCGCCGACGGTGACGGGGTTGTCGCCGGAGATGACGCGGCAGCGCACGCCCTGTTCGCGGAACCAGGCGAGGGTGGGTTCGGCGTCGTCGCGGATGTGCTCGGAGCAGGTGACCAGGCCCATGGGCACGGCGCCGGCGTCGAGCGTGGGGTGGTCGACGAAGCCGGCGGGGGCGGCGTGCGGGTCGTGCACGACGAGCAGCACGCGGTTGCCGTCCTGGGCGAGCCGGTTGACGCGTGCCAGCAGGTCGGCGTGGTCGCCGTCGAGGGCGGCCAGGATGACCTCGGGGGCGCCCATGGTCCACGTGCCCGACTGCGGGCCGTCGCCGGCGTAGGAGACGGCGCTCCATTTGCGGGCGCTGGAGAAGGGGACGCGTTCGGCGACGGTACCGGCGGTGACGCCCTGCTTGGAGAGGCCCGCGAGAACGGCGGCGCCGGTGCCGTTGGGGTTGGCTTCGTTGGACAGGTCGTAGAGGGCCTGCAGGGTGGCGGTGCGGTCGGCGCCGTCGAGCAGCGCGCAGTCGTCGTAGACGATGGTGCCGTCGGTGATGGTGCCGGTCTTGTCGAGGTTGAGGCAGTCGACGCGGGCGAGGGTCTCCACGGAGTCGAGGTCCTGCACGAGCGTGTTCTTGCGGGCCAGGCGGATGGCGGCGAGCGCGAAGTTGAGCGAGGTGAGCAGCACGAGGCCTTCGGGGACCATGCCGACGACGCCGGCGACGGCGGAGACGACGGCCTGCCGCCAGGCGCCGGTGGTGAAGGCGTGCGCGAAGCCGCCGACGGCGTTCATCTGCGTGATGATGAGTAGGATGCACAGGGGCACCACCAGGAAGGTCATGAACTTGAGGATGGTGTTGATGCCCTTGTTGAGGTCGGAGACGTTCTTCTTGTACACCTTGGCCTGCGCGGTGAGCGTGGCTGCGTAGCTGTGGGCGCCCACGGCGGTGACGCGCACCAGGGCCATGCCGGACACGGCGGTGGAGCCGGAGTAGACGGTGTCGCCCGGCTTCTTGCGCACGGTGCGCGATTCGCCGGTGATCATCGACTCGTCGAGTTCCAGGCCCCAGTCCTCCACGATCTGCGCGTCGGCGGGGATCTGCTCGCCGGCCCGGACCCAGAGCAGGTCGCCCAGGACGATGTCGTTGTGGGAGACCTCGACGTCCTTGCCTCCACGGCGCACGAGGTAGTCGGAGGCGACGAGGATGGACAGCCGATCGAGCGTGCGCTTGGCGCGCAGCTCGGTGACGATGCCGATGCCGGTGTTGATGAGGATGACGAAGCCGAAGACGGCGTCCTTCCAGGAGCCGGTGATGAGGACCATGACCATGGCGGTCAGGATGATGCCGTTGAACAGCGTGAACACGTTGGCACGCACGATGTCCGCGAGGGAACGCGACGAGGAGGACTTCACGGCGTTGCTCTCGCCGCGTTCCATGCGATCCCGGACTTCCTGGGCGTTCAGGCCGGCTTCCGTGACGGTGGGCATGCTGGTGGTTTCGCTCATGCGTTCACCCTACCCGCCGTGCCCGAACAAGTCAGGAATCCTCACCCGTGCGCGTAGTGACGGTGATGTCGCGTGCGTGCGGATAGTCGTTGATGACGGTGTAGGCGGCGTCTCCGATGGCCTCGGCGTCCTCGGCCGCATTGTCCACGGTGAAGACGGCGGCGAAGAGCGTGGCGTCCGCGGGCGTATCCACGGGGTCGGTGAGCACGACGGAGATGCCGGCGCGGCGTGCGAAGGACAGGGCGTCGTCCCAGCCAGTGCGGTCGGCGTCGTCAAGGGTCAGGCCGACGACCATGATGAGCTTGACGTGCTGGCGCACGGCGTCGTCGACGGCCTGCTGGCCGACGGCCGCCGGGTCCGCCATGCCGGACGTGTTCGTGTAGCGCGGGATGAGCCGCTTGGACTGCAGGGCCTTGAGCAGCGGCGCGTCCAGGGCGTTGCCGCCGGGCGTGCCGATGACGGCGACCGTGAGCGGGGCGCCCGGGTCGGCATCGTAGGAGATCTCGGGCTCCCGGTGCTGGGTGTCGCCGACCGCGTCGCCGTGCGGCGCGCACGACGAGAAGGCGAAGGTGGCCATGGCCGCCAGGATGCCGACGACGAGCTTGAACAGGATGCCGATGCCCATGCGTTTGTTCACTTCCCCTCCGTTCAGGCCCGGGTGAAGGTGGCCACGGTCTCCACGTGGTGTGTCATGGGATAGATGTCGAAGGCGCGGATGGCGCGCAGCTCGTAGCCTTCGGCGGCAAGCGTGGCGGTGTCGCGCGCCAGGCTCGTCGGGTCGCAGGCGACGTACACCACCGCCCGGGCGCCGGACGCGGCGATCTGCCGGCAGACCTTCGCCTTGGCGCCGGCCCTCGGCGGGTCGAGCACCACCACGTCCGGGTGGGCCAGGGCATCCGGTACGTGCGCCAGCGACTTCGCCACGTCGCCCTGCACGGCGTTCACGCCGTGCAGGCCCGCAGCCTTGAGGTTGTGCCGGGCGTTGCGCACCGCGTCGGGTGCGCCTTCCACGGACAGCATCCGCGCGACGGCCAGCGTGGCCAGGGGCAGCGTGAACAGGCCGGACCCGGAGTACAGGTCCCAGGCAATGGCACCGTCCTTGCCTTGCAGCAGGCCGCGCACCTGGTCGAGGACGTACTGCGGGAGTGCCAGCGGCGCCTCGCGGTGCATCTGCCAGAAACCGGATGCCTCGACCCGGTAGTCGAATGCATGGCCGTCCACCATGGTGCGTTCCGTGAGCCGTTCGTTGCCGGCCACGCAGGCGCCGTCCACGAGGATGCCGTAGTTGTCCCCGACCGCTTCCAGCAGGGCGTCGTGACCGGTGCCGCCGTCCTCGGTGCGGGGCTGGGGCGCGGCCACGCGGATATGGTGGCCGTCCGGTGCCAGGCCGTCCCAGACGCCATGGGTGTCCGCAACGGCCAGCAGCGCCTGCGTGGCCAGGGGCATCGTGTCGATCGGCACACGCACGTGCGATTCGCGTCGGCGCATGGAGGCATGGCCTCGCTCGTCGGTCACCATCTCGATGCGGGTGCGCCAGTGCATGCCATCCAGGGCCGCGTCCCCCGGCATGGCCACGACCTCGACGTCCGTCTCCACATGGCCGAGCCGGCGCATCTGGTCCTCCACGACCGCGCGCTTCCACTCATGCTGGCCTTCGAGGGACACGTGCACCAGGTCGGCGCCGCCCAGGCCGCCGCCCCACGCCAGAGGTCCCGCCTGGGGCCATGCCGGCTCAACCCGCAGTGGGCTGGGCTCGAGCACCTTGGTGACTTCCGCGGTCCAGAAGCGCGCGTCGGCACGCTGCGGCTGGTCAAGGGCCATCTCCACCAATTCACCGGGCAACGCGAACCGCACGAAGACCACCCGGCCGTCCAGGTGCGCCACGCAGCGCCCCTGGTCGGCAAACCGCTCAATCCTGACGGTTGCGCTCGTCGCCATCCTCGACCTTCCCTTCCGCTTCCAGCGTCTGCAGTTCCTCTTCGGCGCCCTCGCGCCGTTCCCGTTCCTTCTCGGCGAGCCGGTGCCGGTGAAGGGGCGTGGCCACGATCAGGTAGGACACCCAGATGGCCAGGGCCCAGAACGGCAGGCCCATGAGCAGGCGCGTCACGCCCAGCCAGCCCACTTGGTCCGTCAGGTACAACGGCACCTGCACCACCAGGCGCAGGGCGAATACGCTCGTCCAGAGCCATGTGACGACGGTGTAGGCGTGCACGAGGGCGCGGTCGGCACGCCAGCCGTCCAGCCACTGCCGGAAATGCTCCGTGGGCAGCGACCGGAGGAATTCCACGATGAATCCCAAGGCGGGCACGCGGCAGGCCAGGGAGATGAGCAATACCACCAGGTAGGCGGCGTTCGTGATGAAGCCGTACATGTAGTAGTTGCGCGCCTCGCCGGTCTTCCATGCCCACACCAGGCAGATCGCCACGCCCACGAGGCCGCTCAGCGCACCCATGACGGACTGGCGCTGCACGAGGCGCACCAGCACCTGCAGCACGGCGACCACGGCCGACACGATAATGGTCAGCTGCAGCTTGCCGGTGATGACGAACATCGCCACGAACAGGACGCCGGGCACCATCGACTCGACCACGCCGCGGGGGCCGCCGATGGCATCGACCACGGAGAAATCGTCGTCGGCGGAGGCGAGCGCCCCCAGCCCGGTCCGTTTGCGTTCGTCGGTCATGCTGTCCTTTCGTCCGACGGAAAGTCCGTGCCCACGCTCGTGGGCACGGACCGGTACGTCATGTGGTTGTCCTAGCGCAGTTCGGAGAACATGGGGCCACGCGAGAGGGTGGCCTCCTGCTCGACCTGCTGGTCGCTGGAGAGCGGGCCGTCGGGACGGCGCAGCGCGTCGTTGGCGTCACCGGCCTGCTTCTCGGCGAGCTCACGGCGTTCGCCCGGGGTCAGCGGCTGGCTCAGCGGGATGAGGTCGTTCGGGGCAAGGGGCTCGCTGCCGCGGTCCACGACCACCTTGGAGAAGAAGTCGTTGAGGACCTTGGTCTCCTCGGCGTCGGAATCCTGGGCGGCGGTGCCGGAGAAGATGCCGCGCAGCATCCAGCGCGGCCCGTCGACGCCCACGATGCGGGTGGGGTGGGTCTTGCCGTCGGCGGTCTTGACGGGCATCTCGAGCTCGGTGCCGAAGACGCCCTCCACTTCCTTGGCGGCGGCGTTCTTCTGCAGCATGCGGGCGCGGATGTCATCCCACAGGCCCATGGTCTTCGGCGCGGCGAAGGCCTCGAGCTCCAGCGAGGAGTGGCCGATGGTCACCGTGGCGCCCAGGAGGCTGTTGTCGGCGCGGCTGGCCTTGATGCGCAGCTGGATGCCCTGCACGAAGGGCAGGTAGAAGGCACCCAGTGAGAGGTACTCGTCGTAGTCGGGGGCGTCGTCCTCGTCGATGTCCCACGGTCCGAGCTCCACGCCGCGCTCGTAGGCGGCAGTCCCGTCCGCGCCTTCCGTGTCCGCGTCCGCGTCCAGCTCCTCGCCGACCGCGGCTGCCTCGTCCTCGGTCTCGGAGGCGATAGCGTCCTCGACCTGGTCCTCGTGCTTGTCTTTCTTCTTCTTGCCGAATCCGAACAGACCCATGGGTTTTCCTCGTTTCCTGGAATCGTTGCGCTTGCATCGCCGCCGTGCCCGACCGGGCCGTTCGGCACTGTCACCCACAGTACCACGACGCCGCCGGAACGGGAGAGGTTCACGGGCGGCAATGGAAAAGGGTCACACGTCGTAGGTGATGGTCAGCGGAGCATGGTCGCTCCACCGCTTGAAGTAGTTGTCGGGCTTGTCCACCACGAAACCACGGGCGGCCTGCGCCAGTTCGGGGGTGGCGAACTGGTAGTCGAGCCGCCAGCCGGCGTCGTTGTCGAAAGCACGGCCGCGCATGCTCCACCAGGTGTAGGGGCCCTGGATGTCACCGGCGAGGTCGCGCATGACGTCCACGTAATCGAGGTCCTTGAGCCAGCGGTCCAGGTAGGCGCGTTCCTCGGGCAGGAAGCCGGAGTTGTGCACGTGGCCGGCCGGGTTGTTGATGTCGATGTCCTCGTGGGCCACGTTGTAGTCGCCGCAGACCACCGCCTGCCGCCCGCCGTGGGCCGCCTCGTCCTGCAGCTGTCCCAGCCGTTCGGTCATCTTCTCGAGGAAGCGGTATTTCTGGCCCATCTTGACGGGGTCGTCGACGTTGCCGGCGTGCACGTACACGCACACGACGGTGATCACGTAGCCTTGCGGGGTGCGGATGTCCGTCTCGATCCACCGTCCGGTGTCGACGTCTTCGTCGAGGCCTTCCAGGCCGTAGCGGCGTTCGAGGACGGGCAGGTCGCTGACGATGGCCACGCCGGCCCTCCCCTTGACCTTGCACACCTCGTTGCTGCTGGCGAGGTCGGCGGGAGCGGACAGCCGGCCCGCCTCCACGTAGTCCTGCGCGATCTCGGCGATGATGGGGTCGATCTCGCTTTGCGGTGCGCGTACTTCCTGCATGCACCAGATGTCGGGGGTGTTGCGCATGACCCACTTGTGCAGTCCCTTGCGCTTGGCGGCGCGGATGCCGTTCATGTTCGAGGTGGTGATCGTCACAGTCATGGCTCCCGAGCCTACCAGCCGGCCTGTGCCGTCTCGCGCGCACAGAGGAAAACCGCCCCGGGGACGCCGGCCGTCACCTACGGTGGGGGAAGGCACGTGCGTTGCGCACGGCAGGGACGGCACCGCCCGGTGCCGCGGGACACGGGAACGGAGGAGAGAGGAACCATGGCGACCAATGGCAAGGACAAGGACAAGGCGACGCGGGCGAAGACGCCTTTGGGGTTCATCGTCTGCATGTGCGTGGTGGCGGTCACCTTGGTGGGCGCCGCCGTCTCCCTGTTCGACCACACCGACTTCGTCGCCGACATCTTCGTGGAGGTCTCCGTGTTCGTGGTCTTCGTGGCGGGCTTCTTCACGAACTCGCGGCGCATGCAGTTCGGCTACCTGATTTTCGCCAACCTGTACGTGATCATGTTCCTGGCCATCTTCGGCAAGGTGTTCTACGACAACTTCAACCAGGGCATCGGCATCCTGGTGCTCATCCAGATCATCTTCTCCACCGTCAACCTGGTGCCGATCGTGCTCTACCACCTGAGCAACCGCACCTTCTTCTACAGCTACCAGCGCCAGCTCATCTACCCCACCATGTTCTTCGCCTTCGTGCTGCTGGGCCGCCTGCCGGGCGGCGACGTGCTCACCAGCGAGGTGTCGCACGAGATCTTTTCGCTGATCATCTTCGCCCAGGCATTCGACCTGTTCGATTCGATCCACAAGATCGGCAAGGCCCACCATATGGCCGCCTACACCTTCGCGAAGGAGGACGGCACCCTGGTGGGCGACGACGGTGAGGTCGAGCCGACGGACGACGACGAGCCCAACCCCACCGAGGAGATCTGAACGGGCCCGACCGACAGACGGATACGGGGAGGGGCGGACGACCCGCGGGTCGTCCGCCCCTCCCCGTATCCGTCTGTCGGTCGGGCCCGTTCAGTCCAGGTTGAGGCCCAGCTCCAGCTTGCCGCCGGGAATGGCGTCGAGCAGGTCGCGCGTGTACTGCTGCTTGGGATGCAGGAAGACCTCGTCGGTGGTGCCGTGCTCGACGAGCTTGCCATGCTGCATGACGACCACGTCGTCCGCGATCTGGCGGACCACGGCGAGGTCGTGCGTGATGAACAGGTAGCTCAGGCCGTTCTTGGCCTGGAGGTCGTTGAGCAGGTGAAGTACCTGGTCCTGGACGAGCACGTCCAGCGCGGAGACGGCCTCGTCGCATACGATGACGTCCGGATTGAGCGCCATGGCGCGCGCGATGGCGATGCGCTGGCGCTGGCCGCCCGACAACTCGTTCGGATAACGCTGCATGACGGATTCGGGAAGCTCGACCATGTCGAGCAGTTCCTTGACGCGCGCACGGCGGCTCTTGGCATCGCCGATCTTGTGGATGCGCAGGGGCTCCTCGATCGAGCGGAAGATGGAGTACATCGGGTCCAGGGAGCCGTAGGGGTTCTGGAACACCGGCTGCACGTGGCGGCGGAAGTCCAGCAGGCCCTTGCCCTTGAACTGCGAGATGTCCTCGCCGTTGTAGGTGACCTTGCCGGAGGTGGGCTTGAGGAGCCGCAGGACCATGTTCGCCACGGTGGACTTGCCCGAGCCGGACTCGCCCACGATGGCCAGCGTGGTGCCGCGCTTGACCTTGAAGCTCACGTCGTCGACTGCCTTGAACATGTCACGGGTACGCGGCAGCTTGAACTCGCGGGTCAAGTGGTCCACCTCGATGACGGTGTCCGCATGCTCGAGGGAATCCTCGTTGACCTTGTGCTCCATGATGGCCGAGGCGTCCTCGCCGCGCTCCTCCACGGAGACGATGCGCTGCGAGGCGAGGGACGGGGCCGCCGCCACCAGGCGCTTCGTGTACGGGTGCTGGGGCTGCTGGAGCACCTCCAAGGAGGGGCCGGACTCTACGACCTGGCCCTTGTACATGACCACGATGTGCTGGGCGCGCTCGGCGGCCAGGCCAAGGTCGTGCGTGATGAAGAGCACGGCGGTGCCCAGGGAGTCGGTGAGGTCCTGCAGGTGGTCGAGGATGCGTTTCTGCACCGTCACGTCCAGCGCAGAGGTGGGCTCGTCGGCAATGAGCAGCTCAGGGCGGCAGGCCAGGCCGATGGCGATGAGCGCACGCTGGCGCATGCCGCCGGAGAACTCGTGCGGGAACTGGCGGGCGCGGGTCGCCGCGTCGGGCAGGCCGGCCTCGTCGAGCAGGCCCGCGATGCGGTCCTCCACCGTCGAGCCGAGCACGTACTTCTTGGCGATGTACCAGGCGTCGTCGTCCTTCACGCCCGCCTTGATGAGGTCGTCGGCCACGCGCCAGCGGGTCTCGGAACCGGCCACCCACTCCTGGCGGAAGCGTTCCATGGACTTCTCGAAGCGGTCGCCCTTGACACCGGCCTTGACCAGCGCCTGTTCGGCGGCCTCCATGAGGGCCGGCAGCTCCTTGGAGCCCAGGAAGGTCTCGTCGCCTTCGCTCTTGATCTCGATGTCGGCGTCCGCCAGGGCCTTGGCCAGGCTGGAGCGCTTCTCGTGGGAGACGTCCATGTTGTTGGCGGTCAGGGCCTCCTTGACCTGGGTGCCGATGCGCCACACCGGGTTGAGGTTGCTCATCGGATCCTGGGGCACCAGGCCCATCTTGGAGCCGCGGACAGCCGTGAATTCCTTCTGCGTGTAATGGGAGATCTCGGTGCCGTCGAGCTTGATGGAGCCGCCGACCACCTGGCCGGTGCCCGGCAGCAGGCCGAGGCAGGCCATGGCGGAGGTGGACTTGCCCGAACCGGACTCGCCCACGATGGCCACCCACTGGCCCGGGTAGACGCTGAAGGAGGAGTCGCGCACGGCGTGCACGTGCTTGCCTTCGTCGGTGACGAAGTCCACCTGCAGGTCCTTGACCTCGAGCAGGGGTCCCTGGCTGCGCTGCAATTGGTCGAGCTTGTCCTCGATGGTTTCGGTGTTATCAGTCATTGCTTGTCACTTCTCCGAACGAAATCAGGCCGTGCGGCTCTTCGGGTCGAGGGCGTCCTTGACGGCGTCGCCCATCATGATGAATGCGAGCACGGTGATGGCCAGCGCCACGGACGGGTAGAACAGGACCATCGGGTTGGTGCGCAGGATCGACTGGGCGTTCGAGATGTCGCCGCCCCAGCTGACCGTGGTGCTCGGCAGGCCGATGCCCAGGAAGCTCAACGTGGCCTCGGACACGATGTAGGAGCCCAGCGAGGTCGTGGCGATGACGATGATCGGCGCCAGCGAGTTGGGCAGGATGTGGCGGAAGAGGTTGCGCATCGGGGTGGAGCCCAGTGCGGTGGACGCCGTGTTGAACTCGAGGTTCTTCGAGGACAGGACGGCGCCACGGGCGATGCGGGCCGTGGAGACCCAGCCGAAGAGGGCGAGCACGAGCACGACCTTCCACAGGGAGGTGACGGTGCGGAACATCTGCAGCACGACGATGGCTCCGAGCAGCATCGGGATGGCCATGAAGATGTCGACGATGCGGGAGAGCACCGCATCGACCCAGCCGCCGAAGAAACCGGCGATGGCGCCGATGAGCGTGCCGACGGCCACCACGATGACCGTGGTCAGGATGCCGACGCTCAGCGAAGTGCGGGTGCCGTAGACGACGCGCGAGTAGATGTCGCAGCCCTGGGCGTCGAAGCCGAAGGGGTGGCCCGGACGGCTGCCATCAAGGTAGTTGTCGAGGTTGCAGTAGTTCGGGTCGTTCTTGGTGAAGACCCCCGGGAACAGCGCCACGAAGACGATGAAGAGGATGAGGATGCCCGAGATGATGAACAGCGGGTTCTTGCGCAGCGTGCGCCATGCGTCGGCCCACATGCTCGTGGCGGGGGCGGTTTCGTCGACGTTGTCGACGGCGCGCAGCGGCGTCTCGTCGAGCGGGGCGACGTAGCGTTCCTGACCCGGCAACGGTTTGGTGATGTCAGTCATTCGATGTCCCTCTTTCACGCGTAGCGGATGCGCGGATCGAGCGCCGCGTACAGCATGTCGACCAGCAGGTTGCAGACCACGAACACGAGCGTGAGCAGCGTGACGATGGAGACGACCATGTTCGCCTCGCCCTTGAGGATGCTCTGGTAGGTCAGGTTGCCGATGCCGTGGATGTTGAAGATGCGTTCCGTGATCATGGCGCCGCCCATGAGCGCGCCGAGGTCCTGGCCGAGGTAGGTCACCACGGGGATCATGGAGTTGCGCAGGATGTGGCGGAAGGTGACCGCGCCGTTGGTCATGCCCTTGGCGCGTGCGGTGCGCACGTAGTCCAGGGCCACGTTCGAGGAGACCTCGGAACGTGCCAGGCGGATGATGTACGCCATGGAGACCGAGCCAAGCACCATGGCCGGCATCAGCAGGTCGAGGAAGCCCGGGTCGGCACCCGCCGTCACCGGCAGGATACGCCACTTGACGCCCAGGAAGTACTGCCCCAGGAAGCCGGTGACGAAGGTGGGCACGGAGATGAGCAGCAGCGAGACGATCAGGATCACGGAGTCATACCACTTGCCCTTCTTCAAGCCGGAGATGACGCCGAAGACGCATCCGAAGATCGCCTCGAAGACGAATGCCATCAAGGCCAGCTTGATGGTGACGGGGAATGCGCGGCCAATCTCGGAAATCACCGGCTGGCCTGCGAAGGTCTGCCCGAAGTTCAAGGTGAACGCGTTCTTCAGGAAGATGAGATACTGCACGAAGAACGGCTTGTCGAGATTGTATTCCGCGCGGATCTGGGCGGCGACTGCCTCGTTGATTGGCTTGTCGCCGAACATCGCCTTGACTGGGTCTCCCGGCAATGCGAAGACGAGCGCGTACACCAACAGTGTCGTGCCAAGAACCACGGGGATCATCTGCAGGATTCGGCGCAGAAGATATTTGCCCATTGGTTGCTCCTTATTCCTCTTTCGACCGTACGCCCTTCCTCGGTGCGAGATGACGCGCGCGGTCCCCAAGTACCCAGCAAGTCTACCGCATGTGCTGACTTCCGTTGCGGGAAGGATGCATCCCAAGGACATTCCACACGTTTTGCGCACGAAACATCCGCCATTCGGACAGCATTTGGACATCGTGCTGTCCATGAGATGGGACGTCGCTTGCGCCCTGAGCGGAGCTTTGGTTGAATGCCCCTAACCGAAACGGCCATCTGACGGAGAAGGAGGCGCCATGGAGGGACAATCGTTCGTGACCGTGCGGGTCGAGTTCGACAGCGACGAGGACGACACCATCGTCATCGACCGGGACTGACCCGGGAACGCATACGGCGAGGGGCCGTGCGGATCGAGATTCGCACGGCCCCTCGCCGTATGCGTTCCCGGGCGGCCGGCCAAGGCCGGCCACGCCTGGATCACTTGGACATGTTCTCGTAGATCGGCTGGTTCTGCCAATCCATCTCGAAGCCCTTGACGCCCTTGGCGGCCACGCCGTCCGCGTTGGAGTAGTACAGCGGGATGGCGGGCAGCTGCACGAGGAGGATCTCCTCGGCCTGGTGGAACAGGTCGATGCGCTCGTCCTCGCTGGTCGCGGAAGCGGCCTCGGCCAGGAGCTTGTCCACGTCGGCGTTCTTGTAGTCGCCGTCGTTGGAGCCGTGGCCGTCGGCGGCGGCCGAGTCGTACAGCTGGTACAGGTAGTTCTCGGCCGACGGATAGTCAGGCTGCCAACCGGTACGGAAGGCGCCGTCGATCTTGCGGTCGGAGACGGCGTTGCGGAACTCCTGGAAGGTCGGCATCGGGGTGCTCTCGACCTTGATGCCCAGCGTGTTCTTCACGGAGTTGACGATGGCGTCGTACACAGGCTTGGCGCCGCCGTCGGCGTTGTAGGAGAAGGTCAGGGTGCCGTCGTACTTGGAGATGGCCTCGGCCTTGGCCCACAGCTCCTTGGCCTTGGACTCGTTGTACTTGAGGTTGTCGGAGCCCTTGAGGTCCTTGGAGTAGCCGGGGATGACCGGTGCGGTGAAATCGGTGGCCACGGTGCCGACGCCGCCGAGCACCTTGTCCACGATGTTCTCGCGGTTGATGGCCATGGAGAGGGCCTGGCGACGCAGCTGGCCTTCCTCGGTGTTGGTCTCCCAGTGCTTCATGCCCGCGGGAATGGTGAAGGTCTGGATGACGGAGCCGGCCTTGTTGTAGGGCTCGACGGAGGAATCGGTCTCGAAGGTCCTCGTGGCGGAGCTCGGCACGGTGTCCATCACGTCGAGGTTTCCGGCCTGCACGTCGGCGTAGGCAGCCTCGGTGTCGGTGTAGATCTTGAAGGTGATGCCATCGTTCTTCGGCTTTTCCTCGCCCTTGTAGTCAGGGTTCTTCACCAGCACGACCTGGGAGTTGTGGTCCCACTTCTCCAGCTTGTACATGCCGTTGCCCACCGGGTTCTCGCCGAAGGCCTTCGGGTCCTTGTAGAAGGATTCCGGCAGCGGGGCGAAGGCCAGGTAGCCGATCTTGATCGGGAAGACCGAGTCGGGGGCGTTGAGGTCGACGGTGAAGGTCGTGTCGTCGACGACCTTGAGGCCGGACAGCTGCTCGTCGCCCTTGAGGGAGTCGGCATCCTGCAGTTCGTCATAGCCCTTGATGGAGCTGAAGAACGAGGAGCACTTCTGTGCGTTCTTCGCGTTGGCGGTGTAGCTCCAGGCCTTGGTGAAGGATTCGGCGGTCACCGGGGTGCCGTCGGTGAACTTCCAGCCGTCCTTGAGCTTGACGGTGTACTGGGTGGCGTCGTCGCTCGGGGTGATGGACTCGGCGACCTCCATCTCGGTGTCGCCCTTCGAGTTGTAGCGCACCAGGTTGGCGAACAGCAGCTGGCCGATCTTGCCGCCGCCGGTCTCGTTGGTGTCGCCCGGGATCAGGCCGTTCTGCGGTTCCGAGTTGTATGCGGTGATGACGTTGTTGCCGCTGGCGGACGACGCGCCGGAATCACCGGAGCCGCCGCAGCCGGACAGCAGCATGCCGAGGGTGCACACACCCGCGACGATGGCCATGGCCTTCTTCTTCATGATGAACTCCTATTTCCTTGGGAAAGGCAGGTATTCCCACCTATGCGCGCTCCCCCGCGGCAGCAGGACCGTGCGCAATACCACCACATTGTGCCACACTCCCATTCCGGAAGGCCACGAAAATTCAAAAGAATGCTGGTTTCTCTGAAGGCAAACACCAGCGACAGCAACCGTTTTCATCTGGAAAACCGACACATTCCCAACGATGACAGCCGATGATTTCGCTGACGGCAATGCCATGATGGGTACGTTCTCTTTTTCGGCGCCTCCCTGTTTTCCGGAACCGTTCCGTCACGGCAGCGTTTCAGGCCCGGGGGAAGGCCTGGCGATAGCGTCCCTTGAGCTGTTCGATGGAGACATGCGTATAGCGCTGCGTGGTCGAGATCGAGGAATGCCCCAGCATCTCCTGCACCTCGCGCAGGTCCGCTCCCCCGTCGAGCATGTGGGTGGCCGCCGAATGCCGCAAGGCGTGGGGGCCGATGTCCGGCACCTCGGCCGCGGCGGCCGCATCGTGCACCACTTGGCGCACGACGCGCTGGTCGATGCGGCCGCCGCGGGCACCGAGGAAGACGGCGCCGCCGGAGGACGCCTGGGCCAGGACCGGCCGGCCATGGTCCAGCCATGCGCGCACGGCATGCTGCGCGGGGACGCCGTAGGGCACCATCCGCTGCTTGTCGCCCTTGCCCGTCACCTTGACGGTGCGGGTGTCCTCGTGGATGTCGCCCAGGTCGAGGCCCACGAGTTCCGCCACGCGCACCCCGGTCGCGTACAGCAGTTCGAGCATCGCCGTGTCCCGCAGCTCGAGCGCATAGTCGTGCATTTGCCGGGGGTCGGTAGGATCGGCCGGCTCCTCCACTTCGTGGTCCATGGTATCCATGAGCGTGGCGGCCTGCCGCTCGTTGAGCACCTCGGGCAGCGTGCTCTGCGCCTTGGGGATGCGCAGTGCCGCCGCCGGGTCATGGGCGATGGTGCCGCCATGGGCCGCCCATGCGAAGAAGTTGCGTACGGCGATGACCTGGCGTGCCAGGCTGCTCTTGGCCACCTGCCGCGAGCGCACGCCCATCCAGGCGCGCAGGTCGTCGAGGGTGACGTCGTCCAGCGCGCTGCCGTCCGGGCAGACGGTGGCGAGGCAGTCGAGCACGTCGTGGCGGTATGCGGTGCAGGTGTGGTCGCTCAATCCCCTGTTGTGGTGCTCGTAGGAGAGGAAGTCCTCGACCGTGCGCTCGACGTCCCGGTTGCGTCCTGCCGCCATGGGTGCTTCCTTTCCGGCCGTGCCGTTTCGGCTCCTGAACATTTCTTCCCAGTCTAGCGGCCGTGCGGTAAGCTGTGCGGGGAGCCGAGCCCGGCAACGCGCATCGCGGCCGCATGCATGGCCGATGCCCGCGGGCGGCGGACGGGACCACATATATAAAGGAGACACCGTGGCACACCATACGACAGCAGACACCCGGCCGGACGAGGCGGATCCGATCGTGGCGAGGGCCGTCGACCTGCTCAAGACCTATGGCTCGGGCGACAACCAGGTCACGGCGCTCGACCATGTCGACGTGCAGTTCCGCCGCGGCCAGCTGACGGCGATCATGGGGCCGTCGGGCTCCGGCAAGTCCACGCTCATGCACTGCATGGCCGGCCTGGACACCCCCACCTCCGGCCAGGTCTTCGTGGAGGGCCTCGAGGTGTCCTCCATGAACCAACGCCAGCTCACGCAGCTGCGCCGCAAGGAGATTGGCTTCATCTTCCAGTCCTTCAACCTGGTGCCCACCCTGAGCGCCGAGGAGAACATCCTGCTGCCCCTGCAGATCGCCAAGCGGCCCATCGACCGCAAGTGGTTCGACCAGGTGGTCGAGGTCGTCGGCCTCAAGAACCGCCTGACTCACCGTCCCAGCCAGCTGTCGGGCGGCCAGCAGCAGCGCGTCGCCTGCGCACGCGCCATGATGCAGCGCCCGTCGGTGATCTTCGCCGACGAGCCGACCGGCAACCTCGACTCGCGTTCCAGCCGCGAAGTGCTCGCCTTCCTGCAGCACTCGGTGCGCGAGTACGGCCAGTCGATCGTCATGGTGACGCACGACCCGCGCGCCGCCAGCTTCGCCGACCGTGTGCTCGTCCTCGCCGACGGTTCGATCACCCACGACATGGACCACCCGTCCTACCACGACATCCTGGAGGTCTTCGCCGGCGACGACGACGTGACCGTCGCCCAGGAACTCGACCCTGCCGCCGGCACGCACGAAAGCGTGGACGAGGCGCTCGGCGAGGAGGGCCGCGCATGATCCGCATCGGCCTGAGGGACGCGCGCGCCCACCTGCGCCGCTTCGTCATGTCCATCATCGCCATCGCCCTGGGCGTGGCCTTCGTCGTCGGCTCCTTCTGCTTCCGCGAGATGCTCAACAGCCAGGTCGACGACATGATGGCATCCAACTCCGACGCCGACGTGTACGTGCGCGGCGCCACCGAACAGGCCAACGAGGATGACGAGGATTCCCTCTTCTCCTCTGGCCCGGCCTACAACCAGATCTCCCCCGACCTCGTCAGCACCATCAAGGATGTGCCAGGCGTGGCCGAGGCAGGCGTCACCTATTCATACACCGGTGCAGTACTCGTCAAGAAGGACGGCGCCGCGGTGGCCACGGTGGGTGCACCCACCATCGTCGTGGGCGTCGGCGAGGACGCGCCGTGGCGCGCCGCCACGCTCACCGAGGGCCAATGGCCGACCAACGACGACGAGATCGTCCTGCACTCCGGCGCCCAGGAAAGCTCGGGGCTCACGGTGGGCGACACCACCAAGCTCGTCCTGCCCGACGGCCCGCGCGAAGTCAAGGTCGTCGGCCTCTTCGACACCACCTCCAGCCAGGCAGGCGCCATCATCGTCGGCGTCTCCCCCGCGCTCGCCAAGAAACTCTACCTGGACACCACCCACAGTGCCGACGTCTACTACATCGGCGTCTACGGCAATACGACCACACCGCTCGACGAGCAGGCGCAGCAGCAGCTAGCCGACCGCATCAACGAGGTGCTCCCCGCCTCCGCCGACGCCACGGCCGTGACCGGCGACTCCATGCGCGAGGAGAACGCGAAGTCCACGCAGGAGATGCTCGGCTTCATCCAGCCGCTCATCCTCATCTTCGCGCTCATCGCCCTGTTCGTGGGTTCCTTCATCATCGCGAACACCTTCACCATGATCGTGCGTGAATCCATGCGCGGCTACGCCCTGCTGCGCTCCGTGGGCGCCTCCCCCGCGCAGGTCTTCCTCACCGTCATCATCCAGGCGATCGTGTTGGGCGTCATCGGCTCCGCCATCGGCGTACTGCTCGGCTGGGGCATGCTCGAGCTCATCGGCTGGGGCATGGGACAGGCAGGCATGCCCCTGTCCGGCTCGGCGGCACCCACCTTGCGTGACGTCGTCGTCGGCGTCATCGTCGGCATCGTCGTCTCCGTGCTCGGCGCCGCCATCCCCGCGCGCACCGCCGCCACCGCGCCGCCGATCCAGGCGATGAACGAGACCGTCAACCCGGAGAAGCCGGTGCGGCTGCGCGGCTGGCTGGGCGGCGCCATGGTCGTCATCGGCGGGATGCTGTGGTGGCTGTCCTACGCCATCGCCACGGCCGAGCACGGCAATGCCACCCCCCTCGCCTGGGTCAACGACCTGGGTGCCGAATGGCCTTTGGGCATCGGCGCGGCCCTCGTGGTCATCGGCGTCATCGTGCTCGGCCCCGCCTTGGTCGGCCCGGCCGGCAAGGTGCTCGGCTGGATCCCGGAGCATGTCTTCCCGGTGACCGGCAAGCTGGCCACCCGCAACATCGCGCGCGCCAAGCGGCGTACCGCGAACACGGCGGCCGCCCTCTTCGTCGGGCTAGCCATCGTCAGCTGCCTGGGAGTCATCGCCTCCTCGGTGAAGACCTCCGTGCACGGCCTGGTCGACGACATGCTCCAGTCCGACTACATCGTCATGCCCGCCGCCAGCGGCAGCGGGCTGACCGATGAAGTCGTCAAGGCGGTCGAGGACACCGACGGCGTCGGACAGAGCGCCACCGTGACCATGATGCTCGGCGTGAAGATCGACGGCAAAGATGCCCTGCCGGTGACCACGCAGCAGGACCTCTTCACCGAACTCGCACCGCCTTCCGACATGCAGGGTGACGCTCCCGCGGCCTTCGCCAAGGGCGAGGCGGTCGTCGGCGAGCACGTCATGGAGGACCGCGACTGGAAACTCGGGCAGGAACTCGAATTCACCGCCAGGAACGTGGTCGTGGACGAGGAAGCGACGGCCGCGGCGCAGAAGGCGTACCAGCAGCAGGTCGAGGCCAAGGCGATGACGCTGCAGGGCGAGGCGCAGTCCCTCATGCTCGCCGGCGACGCCGCGGGCGCCCAGGCAAAGGCCGAGGAAGCGCAGCAGGTCGTCGAGGACGCCAAGAACGTCGACCCGTCCACCCTGGTGAAGACCAAGGAAGTCACCGAGACCGCGAAGGTGAGGATCGGCTCCATAGTGGGAGACTCGGTGTACAACGACTACGTCTTCGTGAACGGCGAGGTCGCGGATTCCATCAGCGAATCGACGATGCGCATGACGACCCTGCTCTACGTCAAGGCGGCCCCCGGCGCGGACGTGGCGACCCTGGGCGAACGCCTGGACGATGCGGTCAAGCCCTTCTACACGGTGGCCGTCCTCGACCGCGACGAATTCAAGTCCACGCTGAGCACCATGGTCAACTCCGTGCTGTCCATCCTCTACGCGCTGCTGGCGCTGTCCATCGTGATTGCGATCTTCGGCATCGTGAACACGCTGGCACTCAACGTGTCCGAGCGCACCAGGGAAATCGGCCTGCTGCGCGCCATCGGCACCTCCCGGGCGCAGGTGCGCGGCATGCTCGCCATCGAGGCGGTCATCCTCTCGGTGTTCGGCACGCTGCTGGGCATCGTGGTCGGCGTCGGCGCAGGCGTGGTGATCCGCGCCGTCTACTCCAGCTCCGGCATGACGGACCTGACGATCCCGTGGGGCCAGCTCGGCTGGTTCCTCGTGCTGTCCATCGTCGTGGGCCTCGTGGCCAGCGTCTCCCCCGCCAGCCGCGCCCTCAGGCAGCCGGTCCTCGACGCGGTGAGCAGCGAATGAGCCGAGTCTGACCGTGGATATGCCGAAGGCGCCCGTCCCTTGGACTTCCAAGGGACGGGCGCCTTCGGCATATCCACGGTCAGGCGAAGGACGCCACGAGTCGCGCCACGTTCTCGGTGGTGCGTTCGAGGTTGTCCTCGGCATGGGCCAGCGCTTCCTTGAGGGTACATGATGCGGGCAGGATGCCGAAGATGGCGTCGATGCCATCGCCCAGCAGCTCGTAGGCGCCGTCACCCACACAGCCGGCGACGGCCACCACCGGGCAGCCGGACATGACCGACTTGATGGCGTGTGCCACGCCGATGGGGGTCTTGCCGTACCGCGTCTGCGCGTCGATGCGTCCCTCGCCGGTCAGGCACAGGTCGGCATCCTGAGCCAGGGTCTCCAGGCCCGTCGCCTCGATCACCAGGGAGATGCCGGACTGCATGCGCGCGCCGGTGAAGGCCAGGAAACCGGCACCCAGGCCGCCGGCGGCACCCGCGCCCGGCACGTGCTCCACGTCGCGCTCCAGATCCTGGCGGATGACCTGCGCATAGTGGCGCAACGCGGCGTCCAGCTGCTCGACCATGGCCTCGTCGGCGCCTTTCTGCGGGCCGAAGACCGCCGAGGCGCCGCGCTCGCCGGTAAGCGGGTTCGTCACGTCGGAGGCCAGCCGCAGGTCGGTCTGCGCCAGGCGCGGGTCGAGGCCCGAGATGTCCACGTGTGTCAGGGTGGCGAGGGTCGCGCCGCCGGGTGCGAGTTCCCGGCCGTCGTCGTCGAGCAGGCGCACGCCGAGGGCCTGTGCCATGCCGGCGCCGCCGTCGTTGGTCGCCGACCCGCCGAGTCCGACGATGAGGGAGGTGGCGCCATGGTCGAGCGCGTCGCGGATGAGCTCGCCGGTGCCGTAGGTGGTGGTGACGCGCGGGTCGCGCGTGGTCTCGTCGACATAGCCGATGCCGCTGGCGGCCGCCATCTCGATGACGGCAGTGCTGCCGTCGCCGAGCAGTCCGTAGGTGGCGTCCACGGGCGTGCCGAGCGGGCCGGTGACGGTGGCGGTCAGCAGTGTGCCGCCGGTGGCGTCGACGAGCGACTGGACGGTGCCTTCGCCGCCGTCGGCCATGGGGACGCACACGATCTCGGCGTCCGGCATGGCGCGGCGCACGCCTGCCGCCATGGCGTCGGCGGCCTCCTTGGCGGTCAGGCTGCCCTTGAACGAATCGGGTGCGATGACGATCTTCATGATGGCTCCTTAGAAGGTTTGGGAAGGGTGGGATGCAGGCGTGACGTACTACCAGACGATGGTGAGCAGGGTGGCGACGATGGTCATCGTCAGGCCCACGCATGCTTCGAAGGGCAGGACACGCATGCGCTCGCCGATGGTCATGTTCATGGACTTCGCGGTGACGTGGAAGTAGTTGCCCTGCGGCAACGCGTCGATGACGGTGGCGCCTGCCTGCATGGTGATGGCCGCGGCGACCGGCGCGGTGCCGAAGCTGAGGATGGTGTCGCCGAAGGACCCGGCGGCCAGGATGACGCCGGTGGAGGTGGAGGCGGTGGCAGCGGCCATGAGGATGCCGGAAATCGGGGCGAGCAGCGAACCGGGCACGCCGATGGCGTCGATGAGGTTGACGATCTGCTGGGGCAGGTCCGAGCTGGAGATGAGGCCGCCGATGGCGCCGGCGCCGATGAGGATCATGACGACGTCGATCATGCGGCCCATGCCGGCCTTGGTGTAGGCGAGCACCTTGCGTCCCTTGCCCATGGCGAGCATGCCGACGATGGCGGCGAAGGGCAGGATGTACATGGCGTCGATCTGGCAGCGTTCCAGCCAGCCGATGTGGGTGATCGAGCCGATGGGGCCGAGCATGAGCAGCACGACGGCCACGACCGGCGCCACGAGGGACTGTGCCAGTCCCGGCAAGTTGGTCTCCTCGAGTTCCTCGTGTTCCTGGCGGTCCATGTCCGCCATGGTCACGACGGTGCCGCGGTGCTTCAAGACGGTGGCGAGCAGCACGGCCATGGCCAGGCCGCACAGCGCTGGCACGAAGCTGCCGACCATGACGTCCGCCAGGTCCACCTTGAAGCCGCTGGCCGCGGCGATGGCGTTGGGGTTCGGGGAGATGATGTTGCCGGCCTTGCCGCCGCCCGAGAGCGCGACGAGCAGGGCGAGCTTGGAGATGTGCATCCTGGAGCCGACCTCGATGGCGATGGGCGCCACGATGAGCACGGCGACCGGGATGAACACGCCGATGGCGCAGATGATCATGGTCGCCAAGGCAGCGAGAAAATGGCGAGCCTCTCGCCCATCTTCTCGACGATGGCGCGCGAGATGCGTTCGGCTGCACCCGACTCCATCATGACGCCCGCCAGGACGCCGGCGGCGAGGACGCGCAGGACGGTGCCCATGACGCTCTGCGTGCCGGATACGAGGACGTTGACTGTGTCGGACAGGGACGCACCGCCCAGCAGGCATCCGACGACCGCACCGAGCATGAGCGCATAGGTGGTGTTGAGCTTCTTGAGTATCAGTACGATGGCGAGCGCCAGGCCGATCAGGGCCGCCCACCAGTGCAGTGTTCCGTCCATTGCGGGTCTCCTTGTTCCATCTCGGATGCGCGGCGGCGGTCCCGCCCCGGACCGCCGCTTCCTTGCGACGGCTCCGCGACTGGTCCACGGACCACGCCTGGCCATGGCGGGACGACGGCTGCCTTTGGCGCCGTCCCGGCCCGGTCGGCCATGCCGGGCTTCGTTGGACACCATTATGGAGCGCAATGGGCTTCCGGCGCCCTGTCCTCTGTCCCATGATTGATTCTGTGATACAGCTCACTTTTTGGTACGTGTACCAATCCGTGAAGTGAAGAATGCGCCGTTCCTTCGGATAGGAGCCCTACAATGGCCCCATGGAGATCGACCCGGGCATCGCCACCACCATCGTGGCCAACATCAAGGACGTGCTGCGCCACGAGATCAACCTGTTCGACACGCACGGGACCATCATCGCCAGCACGGATGCCTCACGCATCGGCACCGAACACGAGGCAGCACAGATCGCCGCCGCCACGAAGCGAACCGTATGCGTGGATGCCGAGCACCGGTACCGTGGGGCACGCGACGGCATCAACACGCCCGTCATCATCGACGGCGAGGTCGTGGCAGTCGTGGGCGTCACCGGCAGGCGCGAGGACGTCGAGTCGTACGGCAACGTGATCCGCAAGATGACGGAGATCCTCCTGCACGAGAACGTGGAACGCGCGGCACGGTACAACCGGCGCATCGCACAGGCGAATCTCGTCCACCAGCTCGTGGGACGTGACCGCGACCTCGAGATCATCCGTTACCTTGCCGCGGAACTCGCATGGGACGTGGACGGCACGCACCGCGTGGCCATCGGGGCCCTGGACATGGGGCACCTTCCCCTCCATGAGGCGGATGCGTCACGGTACACCTGGCCCCTGGATCGCGTGGAACATGCCCTGGTGACGGCAAGCGCCGATGAATGCTGCCTCATCCTCGACGACGCCGAGGCCGCCCGGACCCTGGAACAGGTACGCGACAGACTCGCCGTATGCGGCATCGGCGTACGCTTCGGCGTCAGCCGGGCCGCCGCGTCGCCCGGACTCCTGCCGGAATGCCATCGGCAGGCACGCCGTGCGCTCGACTGGCTGGCCTTCACGGACGACCGGCCCATCATGCGCGCGGAGGACCTGGACATGGGACTGATCGTCCCAGCCATGGACCGTACTGCGGCGCTTTCCTTCGTCGACCATGTCTTCGCCGGTCTCGACGACGTCCGCATCCGCACCCATCGGCGCACCTTCGACGCCTATACGCGGTTCAACGGCAGCATCACCCATGCGGCCGAGGCATTGTACATCCATAAGAACACGCTGCAGAACCATCTCAACGCCATCGCCCATGACACGGGATACAATCCACGTGTCCTGCGCGACTACTGCGTCCTGGACATGGCGTTCCGGCTCTACGACTACCTGCAGTCCACGGCGGCGGCCACCGCGCCGCTGCATGCGTGACCTGCACAGGAAGGACCTCCCCATGCATCTTCCGGACAGCATACCTACGGGCACACGCATCATGGTGCGCCTGTTCGACAGCCACGACCCCGTGACGGGGAGGCAATGTTACCGTGACCTCGTGGGCCATGTGCGCTCCTGGGACGGGACCGTCCTGTGCCTGACGCGGGATGCATCCGCCAACGGGTCCCGTCCCGCGCAGGTCGTCTCGGTGGAGGCAAGGGACATTGCCGTCCTCAAGCCGGTTCCCGAGCGTCCGTGGCGCTGAGGCACCGGAGAGCCTAGAGGATCATCTCGCGCCGCTCGGCCAGCGCATGGTGGCCGGACGTGAAGCGTACGATGTACTCCCCTCGCTGCGCGGAGCGCAGGAAGGATTCACGCCAGTGCACCGGATCGATGCGCAGGGAGGTGAACACCGTCTCCGTCTCGTCATGGCGGCCGCGCATCTTGGCCTTGAAATCGCGGTAAGGCTGTCCTTCCGTGAAGAAGGCGTGGATGGCGCTGGCGTCGTCCGCGTCCAACGCGTCCGCCATGGATTCCAGCCGCCTGGCCATCTGGCGCAGCAGTCCCGACACGTTCTCGGCGTTCTCCACCACCATGGCGCACGTCCGGTCCGGGTCGGTCAGGGCCACCCGGGTCATGTCGCGCCAGCAACCGGCGGAGAGTTCGGCCGCGATGTTGCGTTCGGGACTGACCGTCAACTGGTTGATCAGGGCGGTCGACACCACATGGGGCATGTGCGAGATCAGCGAGGTCGCGCAGTCATGGATCTCGTCATCGATGATGATGAGACCGTTCTGCAATCCCCGGGTGATCATGCCGGCGAGCTGCACGATGCGACGGTATTCGGTGTGCTCGTCGTAGGTGATGGCCCACAGGGCGTTGTCGAAGAGGCGCGCATTGGCCGCCTCCCATCCGGAATGCTCGTTGCCGGTCATCGGATGCGCCCCGACGTAGCAGTCCTGGAGGCCCGCCGCGTGGATCTGCTCACGCACCAGGCCCTTCACGCTGCCGACGTCCGTGAGGGTGGTGCGCGCCGGATTGATGATGGGGCTGATGACCTGCATGACCCTCGGCATCACCTTGAGGGGATTGCACAGTACGAGTACGTCGGGCTGGGCTTCGACGAGTTCCTCCAGGGTGTCCCTGCAATCGATGCCGGCCATCCGGGCCGCCGCATAGGGGTGGGGACGATGGTTCCAGGCGCTGACCCGGCATCCCGCAGCCTTGAGGCGCAATGCCAGGGAGCCACCGATCAGGCCGAGGCCCACGATGCCCACGTGGCGGGGGCACTCGATGCCTTCCGCGCCGATGACCGGCATCGTCGCCGTCACCTCCACGCCTTCCTCATTGCTCCCCATCGGGGTGTCCCGTGCTACCACAGCAGCTCCTTCCGGATCGTCTCTTCGTCGTCTTCCTTGCATCGTACGCCACCTTGCGGAAGCATCCATTCGTCTACCGGCGGATGCGGACGTTCGCGGCGTGGGTACGTGGCCAGGGTCCTCAGCCAGTCGCCATGCCCGGCGATCTCGTCCAGGGCGTCATGGAAGCGCGGTTCCCACGGTGCCGCGTCAAGGGTGGCGATGAAGCTGTAGGTGCCGTCGTGTCCCTTGATGGGCCTGGAGATGAAACTGGTCATGTTCAGCCCGGCGTCACGCATCACGTCGAGGAGGTTCGCCAGCACGCCGGGGCCCGTGACCAGCGGGATGACCGTCAGGATGGATTCGTATTCGGGCACGCCCGCCTGCCGGAAGCGTGCACACCAGGCGCGCACGTCGGCCCGGGATGCGATGGCCAGGAACTCGGTGCGTGCCCCCGGGTAGTCCTCGACATGGGAAGCAAGGCGCACCAGGCCATAGAGCGGACCGCAGATGGAGGGCCCCAGCGCCACCTGGGGGCCCTGCACGTCACGGCAGGCCGCCCCATTGGAATCGGCGGCCACCGCATGCAGCCCGTGCCGTTGCGCGAAGCCACGACATTGCGCCAGGCCGTGGGGATGCGCGGTGATGGTGGTGCAGGCGGCCAGGACCCGCGCATCGTTGGCGGCGGTGCGTTCGGAACCGCCGTAGCGTGCATAGGCGTCCGCACTGACGTAGGCGTCGAAGGACACCTCGACCCCTACGCGCAGGAAGGCCGCGGCATCGGCGGCGTCGATCATCATGTCGAGGTTGGGCACGACGTACCCCTCGACGTTGTTCTCCCATGCGAGGACACCCCAGCTGCCGTCCTCCTCGACGGCGCGCATGATGGCGGTCGCATCCCGGCAGGGCCGCAGTTCCATGTGGGGGCCGCCCGCCTCGCCGATGGCCTGTACCACCTGGCATGCCGCCTGGTGGGTGAAGGTGCCTTCAGGCCCCAGGAAGGCAAGCGTGCGGGGGCCGGCGTCGAGCAGCTCATCCATGGCGCACGTCCGCATCCACGTCCGTCGGAGGCAGGGCGCCTTGCGCGCGCAGGCGGAACCAGGCGCGAGGCAATGCCAGTTCGACCAGTTGGATGGCGAGCATACCGAACATCCACAGGTATCCGCTGTTCTGGCTGAGCCACGGCACTGCGTCGCCACGGAACCCGATGGGCACCATCGCATCCCCTCCCGGACCGGGCATCGCCATAAAGTACACGACCAGGGTCGACAGCGTCAGGTGCAACCCCAGACCCCCCGTGCCGCTGCGCGCCCGAGCGCACCATCCCGACAGGCCCACCAGGAGCCATGCCATGAGCATGCCGTACGGCCAGCCCTGGGCAGCCCCCATCCGGTGGGCCAGGGTGCCGAGCGCCCCCACGGCGACGGCGGCCGCGGCGGTGATGAGGTAACGAAGCCATGTGGCGCAGCGCCAGGAATATGGCACAGCGGGTCGGGTCCCTTGCAGTGTGGTCATGGCTCACAGTCTAGGCGGGCGGGGGTACCACCGCAATGGGAAGGCCACCGCCCCGTGCGGGCGGTGGCCTTCCCACGGGCCGCAAGCGGCCTTACTTCTGCGCGTTGTTGTTGGCGCGGCGCTGCTTGGCGCGCCACTTGTACCAATCCTCGCGGTTGAGGATGATCTTGCGGATGCGGATCGCCTCCGGGGTGACCTCCACGCACTCGTCCTCGTTCGCGAAGTCGAGGGACTCCTCGAGGCTCATCTTGATCGGCGGGGTGAGGGTCTCGAGCACGTCGGCAGTGGCGGAACGCATGTTCGTCATGTGCTTGGCGAGCGTGATGTTCACGTCCAGTTCCTCGGGCTTGTTGTTCACGCCCACGACCTGGCCCTCGTACACGGGCGACTGCGGCTCGACGAAGAAGTTGCCGCGTGCCTGCAGGCGCTGCATGGCGTACGGGGTGGCGGTACCCTGGCGGTCGGAGACCATGGAGCCGTTCTGGCGGGTCACGATCTGGCCGGCCCACGGCGCGTAGCCGGCGGACAGCGAGGAGGAGATGCCGGTGCCGCGGGTGGCGCTCAGCAGCGCGGTGCGGAAACCGATCAGGCCGCGCGACGGCACGGTGAACTGCAGGCGGATCCAGCCGGAGCCGTGGTTGGACATGGACTCCATGCGGCCCTTGCGGTCGGCCATGAGCTGGGTGACGGTGCCCATGTACTCCTCGGGCACGTCGATGGTGGTCGACTCCATCGGTTCGCACAGTTCGCCGTCGATGGTCCTGGTGACGACCTGCGGGCGGCCGACGGTCAGCTCGTAGCCTTCGCGGCGCATCTGTTCGGCAAGCACCGCCAGGGCGAGTTCGCCGCGGCCCTGGACCTCCCAGGCGTCCGGACGCTCGGTCGGCAGCACCTTGATGGACACGTTGCCGATGAGCTCGCGGTCGAGGCGGTCCTTGATCATGCGGGCGGTGAGCTTGTGGTCCTTGCCTTCGGTGCCGGCCAACGGGGAGTCGTTGGTGCCGAAGGTCATGGAGATGGCCGGCTCGTCCACGTGGATGAGCGGCAGCGGGCGCGGGTCGGACGGGTCGACGATGGTCTCGCCGATCATGATGTCGTTGACGCCGGCCACCGCGACGATGTCGCCGGGGCCCGCTGACTCGACGGGGATGCGCTCGAGGCCCTGTGTGCGCAGTAGCTCGGAGACGCGGAAGTTCTCGATGGAGCCGTCCACGCGGCTCAGGCCGTAGGTCTTGCCCTTCTCGAGGTTGCCGTTGTAGATGCGCACGAGGCCGAGGCGTCCGAGGAAGTCGGAGGAGTCGATGTTGGCGACGTGGGCCTGCAGCGGTGCCTCCGGGTCGTACTCGGGCGCGGGGATGTTCGTGATGATCGACTCGAAGAGCGGCTCGAGGTTGTCGTTGTCGGGCAGTGCACCGTCGGCCGGCTGGTCGGTCGAGGCATAGCCTGCCTTCGCGGCGCAGTAGATGACCGGCAGGTCGAGCAGCGAGTCGAGGTCGAGGTCGATGCCCTCCTCCATGACGTCCTGGGCCAGGCCCAGCAGCAGGTCGGAGGCTTCTCCCACCACTTCCTCGATGCGGGCGTCGGGACGGTCGACCTTGTTGACGCACAGGATGACCGGGAGCTTGGCCTCCAGGGCCTTGCGCAGCACGAAACGGGTCTGCGGCAGCGGACCTTCGGAGGCGTCCACCAGGAGCACCACGCCGTCGACCATGGAGATGCCGCGTTCCACCTCGCCGCCGAAGTCGGCGTGGCCGGGGGTGTCGATCACGTTGATGGTGATGCCCTCCGGGTGCCCGTACTTCTCGGCCAGCGGGCCGGTGTACTGCACGGCGGTGTTCTTGGCGAGGATGGTGATGCCCTTCTCGCGCTCGAGGTCGTTGGAGTCCATGACGCGGTCGGGGACTTCCTCACGTTCGTTGAACACGTGGGACTGCTGGAGCATCGCGTTGACCAGCGTGGTCTTGCCGTGGTCGACGTGTGCCACGATCGCTACATTTCGGATATCGCCGCGAACAGCCATGAATGTTTTCTCCTACATACACGCGGATTGTGTGCCGGAACCTTCTGCCGGCACCATACACAGGTGGCAGGGGCGGTCGCAGTGTTCACCGCCCATGCACAAACCGGCACAAGTGTACGCCTCATGGCTGACAGCGAAGGCCGTCAGTCGTCCAGCCGCTCCCCTGTCCGCTCCGGGAGGAACAGGGCGGCGATGCAGGCCAGGACGAAGGCTCCCGCGAAGACCAGGAAGGCCACGGACTTGCTGCCGCCGGACATCGACAGGAACCACGGCATGAGCAACGGGGCGATAATGGCCGCCACACGGCCGCAGGCCGCGGAGGCGCCGGCCGCGGCGCCGCGTAGCCGTGTCGGGTAGATCTCGGGGGTCACCGCGTAGAGCACGCCCCATGCACCGAGGTTGGAGGCGCTCAGTAGCATGCCGAAGCACAGCACCTGCGCCACGGTTGCCGACTGGGAGAACAGGAAGGCAGCCACCGCGGAGACCGCGAGGAAGGCACTGAGGGTGCGCCGCCTGCCCCAGCGCTCCACCAGCCACGCAGCCAGGAAGTAGCCGGGCAGCTGCGCCAGGGAGATCGCCAGGGTGTAGCCGAAGGACTTGGTCAGCGAGCCGAACTGGTCGGCCAGCAGGCTGGGCATCCAGGTGAAGGCGCCGTAGTAGGAGAAGTTCACGAAGAACCAGGTGGCCCAGATGGCGACGGTGGTGGCCAGGTACCTGCGGGAAAACAGCTCGCGGGTGCGGATGGCGGGAAGCGCCCGGGCGGGCGTACTGGGTACGGCCTTGACGCCGCCGGCCCGCTCGAAGTAGCGTACGGAATCCTCGGCCTCGGCGGTACGTCCCTGCGATTCGAGGAAACGCACCGACTCGGGCAGCTGCCGACGGGCCACGATGGCGTAGAGCAGCGGGATGGCACCGATCAACAGGGCCCAGCGCCATCCCCAGTCGCCGGTGTTCGGGATGACGAAATACCCGATGAGGGCGGCGAGGATCCAGCCGACCGCCCAGAAGGACTCCAGCAGCACCGTCATGCGGCCACGCTGCTTCGCCGGGGAGAACTCGGAGACCAGGGTGGAGGCCACCGGCAGTTCGGCCCCCAGTCCCAGGCCGATGACGAACCGGGCCGCCAGCAGCATGCCCAGGGTCCAGGAGAAGGCCATGGCGCCGTTGGCGATGCCGAACACGATCATGGTGGCCGTAAAGACGGTCTTGCGGCCCCAGCGGTCGGCGAACCATCCACCGAGGGCGGCGCCGATCGCCATGCCGATGAAACCGATGGACAGCACCCAGGACTGTTGCGTGGCGCCCAGGTCGAAATGCGGGTCCGCGGCGATGGCGGTGACCACGAAGGACACCAGGCCGACGTCCATGGCATCGAAGGCCCAACCGACCCCGGAAGCCATGAGCAGCTTGCGGTGCGCTTTGTTCAGGGGCAGGCGGTCGAGGCGCTCGTTGCGCGTCATGGTGGAGGGCTCCGCCGCGTCGAGCGGGGCGGGCATGGGGGCGCGGGATGGTGCCGCCCCCAGAGTGGTTTCCGTGGCCGTCATGACTTCCTTTCGGGGATGGATGTGTATATGGTTCTGGATGGCCTGCGATCGTGGACAGCCAGGGCTGGAGCACTCAGCGTGGCGACGTGGTCAGCGCCGCCAGGGCGTCGTCGCTGTCCGGACCGTCCTCGGTGAGGGGCATGGATTCGGAGATGTCCCAGCCATGCGGAAGACCTCCGGACACGGCATGCCGGTCGTCCTGGGCGCGGAACCGGTACAGCGCTGCCGGGCGGCGCACGCCTTCGCGCAAGAGCTGGCCCGTGTCCTCGAGACGTCCCGACGCCAGGCTCTTGCGCCGGAAATTCGCCAGGTCGACCGACGCGCCCAGGACGGCTTCGGTCACCCGGTGGAGCTGGCCGAGGGTGAAGGGCTCGCCGACCAGCTGGCGCACGACGTCCGGCGTATCCATGCGGTGGCGCAAACGCCAGAGGGCATACCGGACAATGCGGGCATGGTCGAAGGCGAGGTCGGGCAGTTCGTCCTCGGGGAACCAGTGCACGTTGTCCCGGGGCTGCAGGGCGCTGACGTCCGTCTGCCCCACCAGCGCCCAGTAGCAGATGGACACCATGGGGACGGCGCCGGCGGAACGCGTCGGGCCGCCGAAGGTGTAGAGCTGCTCAAGATAGGCCGGCCGCAGGTCGGTGGTGTCGGCCAGGGATTCCATGGCACAGTGCTCGAGGCTCCGGTCCGCGCGGACGGGACCGCCCGGCAGGGCCCATCGACCCCGGAACGGTTCGTTCACCCGCCTGACCAGCGGCAGCCAGAGCCTGCCGCGCTCCCCGGTGGACGGGTCGAGGGCAAGGATGACGGACGTGACACCGAGGTCCGGCTGTGCCGTGCGGCGTTCGCTGACATTGCCCTGGGTCATGATGGCTCCTCCTGCATGGATCGACAAGCCGAGCCTACCAACAATAGTCAACATGACTTTTATTCGGGTCCGCATGGCGGACAGCAGGAGGAAGGAAAGAAGAAGAGACGGGCGGGGCATGGCCACGCCATGCCCCGCCCGCAGTACGGGAGAATCAGGCGATGATGCCCTTGGCCACGAGTTCGCGCGCCACTTCGCGGTACTCGCGCGCGGTCTTGTGATTGTGGGCGTAGTACGTGATGGGGGCAGCCGCCACGTTGGCGTCTGGCAGCTTGATGGAGCGCGAGATGATGGAATGGAAGACCTTGTCCCCGAAGGCCTCGTAGATGCGCTGCACCACCTCGTCGCAGTGGAGGGTGTGGGTGTACATGGTGATCAGCACGCCGAAGATCTCCAGGCCGGGATTGATGCGGGCCTGGACCTTCTCGATGGACTGCATGAGCAGTGCCACGCCGCGCAGTGCAAAGAACTCGGCGGCCACGGGAATGATCACGCCGTCGGCCGCGGCCAAGGCGTTCACCGTGAGCAGGCCGAGCGACGGCTGGCAGTCGATGAGGATGGCGTCGTATTCATCCAGCACCGGGCGCAGCACGCCGGCCAGGATCTGCTCGCGGCCCACTTCGGTCACCAGCTGCACCTCGGCCGCGGAGAGGTCGATATTGGCGGGAATGATGTCCAGCCCCTCGAACTTGGTGTGCTGGATGATGTCGTGCACGTCGATGCCCGGATTGAACAGGGCCGTGTAGATGGTGTTGTCCAGCGCGTTGGCGTTGATGCCCAGACCCACCGTAGCCGCACCCTGCGGGTCGAAGTCCACGATGAGCACGCGCCGTCCGTACTCGCTCAGGGCGCCGGCGATGTTGATGGAACTGGTCGTCTTGCCCACGCCGCCCTTCTGGTTGCACATGGCGATGACGCGCGCCGGCCCGTGCTGCGCCAGCGGTTCGGGCACGGGGAAGGTCTCATACTCTCGTCCAAGCAAATCCGTAGGCATACCGCTCACTCTACCAGTTCATGCATTCATGCAAATACTCGACGGCACGGCGCCGTTCGCGCCGCACCTCCTTCTGACCGCTTTCCAGTGTACAGCGCGCACAGGCCTTGCATGCGTCATTTGGCGCGTGGATGAGCCGTGACGTAGGTTTCCATGAGGGCGTCGGGCGAAATGTGGGTGTATATCTGGGTCGTCTTCACCGAGGCATGCCCCAGCAGTTCCTGGACCGTGCGCACGTCCGCGCCGCCCTGGATGAGGTGCGTGGCGAAGGAATGGCGCAGCGTGTGCGGGTGGAGCGGATGGTGGATATGGGCCCGGCCGCCGGCACGCTTGATGATCTCCCATACGGATTGGCGCGACAGCCGCTTGCCGCGCATGTTGAGGAACAGGGCGCGTCGCTCGCGCACCTGCTTCGCCTTGCCCTCGAGGGGCGACCTGCCATAGGTGAGGTACTGCTCCAGCGCATGCTTCGCGAAGGAACCGAAGGGCACCAGCCGCTGCTTGCCACCCTTGCCCGTCAGGCGCACGACCTGCTCGTCGAAGTCGAGGTCGTCGATGTCGCAGTTGGCGGCCTCGCTGGCCCGGCAGCCCGTGGCATACATGAATTCCAGAAGCGCGCTGTCCCGCAGGCCCGCCAGGTCGTGCAGGTTGTCCGTCTCGCAGGCGTGCAGCAGCAGCGCCACCTCGTCGACATCCAGCACGTCGGGCAGGGATGCGCCGATGCGCGGGGATTTGACGGGCGCCGCCACGTCGTCCTGCACGAATCGCTCGGAGACCATGAAGCGGTGGAACATGTGGATGCTGGACAGGCGCCGCGAACGGGTGCCCGCGCTCTGGCCCTCCTCCCCCAGCACGCGCATGTAGGATTCGACATGGGAGGTGTGGATGTCCTGGGGGTCGGTGATCCCTTGGGAGGCCAGCCATGCCAAGTACCGATCGAGGTCGCTCTGGTAGGCGGCGATGGTGGAGGAGGACAATCCGCGTTCCACGTCGATGTGGGCCAGGAATCGCGCTTCGATCATGGGCAGGCTGTTCGTCATCGTGTACCTCCTCGCATGTTCATGGGCCGTCCGCGCCGCCAATACGCGCGAGACCCCGCCTCGATGGCGGGGTCTCGTCATATGCGCATGCCGATAGTATAGGTCGGCCCACGCCGGACGGCCAGCGACCGTGTCACTTCGTGGAATCAGGCGGCGACCGGGGCGTTGACATCCTCGGGCAGGGCGGCCTTGGCCTGATTCACGATCGTCTTGAAAGTGTCCGGGTCGTTCACGGCCAGCTCGGCGAGGGCACGGCGGTCCAGCTCGATGCCGGCCAGGCGCAGGCCCTGGATGAAGCGGTTGTAGGTGATGCCTTCGTTGCGCACCGCGATGTTGATGCGCTGAATCCACAGCTTGCGGAAGTCACCCTTACGGGCCTTGCGGTCGCGGTAGTTGTAGTTGAAGGAGTGGAGCAGCTGCTCCTTGGCCTTGCGGTACAGGCGGGAGCGCTGGCCGCGGTAGCCGGACGCCCGCTCGAGTACGGTACGACGCTTCTTGTGTGCGTTCACTGCGCGCTTGACACGTGCCATTGTTTGTTCCTCAGCTTTCTAACGATCTTGTGTTGCCCGGGATGCGGCTCAGCGGCCCAGCAGGCCACGCATCTTCTTGGACTGTGCGGTTGCGAGCACCTCGTCGCGCTTGAGGGCGCGGCGCTTGCGGGCGGACTTGTGCTCGAGGTTGTGGCGCATGCCACAGCCGGCGTGCATGATCTTGCCGGTGCCGGTCACGCGAGCACGCTTGGCTGCTGCGGTCTTTGTCTTCATCTTCGGCATTGCTGCTCTCCTTGGTTATTTCTTCGTTGCTGAAGTCTCGGTGTCGGCCTCGGCGATGGCCGCCTTGGCCTCGGCGGCCTCCTGGGCCTTCGCCTCCTGCTTGGCGGCGAGGCGGGCGGCCTGGCGTGCCTGTCGCTCGGCTCGCGACTCGGCGCCGCGGCGGCGCTGCTCGGACTGCGTGTGCACCTTCTTGCCCTTGGGAGCCAAGGTCATGATGATGTTGCGGCCCTCCTGCTTCGGCGCGGACTCGATGGCCCCGGATTCGGAAACCTCGTCGGCCAGTCGCTGCAGCAGCTCCACGCCGCCGATGGGGCGGGACTGCTCGCGGCCACGCAGCATGATGGTCACCTTGACCTTGTCACCGCCGTTAAGGAAGCGCTCGACGTGGCCCTTCTTGACTTCGAAGTCATGGTCGTCGATCTTCAGGCGGAAACGGATCTCCTTGATCTCCGCCGTGCTCTGGTTGCGGCGTGCCTCACGCTGCTTGATCTTCTCGTTGTACTTGAACTTGCCGTAGTCGATCAGCTTGGCTACCGGAGGCTTGGCGTTCGGTGCCACCTCGACGAGATCGAGGTTCGCTTCCTTCGCCAGGTTCAGTGCCACGGAAGTCGCGATGACTCCCACCTGTTCGCCATTCGGTCCGATAAGGCGCACCTGGGAGACGCGAATCTCGTCGTTGATGCGTGGTTCGTCGCTAATGATGACTCCAATCCTCGTATGGTCCGTGCGGTCCGCCTTGCTGGACTCAGGTCATGGATGGGTCAGGGCATGCCGTCGCTCGGCGCAGCCAAGGCGCCGGTTGCATCTTGTGCGCCCCTCAAGGGGCGTGGCCTCGGCGCATCGCGCCGTGCCGTGAGGCATCTGCCATGACCCGAAGCCATGAAGGGCTTCCAGGTGGGTTTCCCGCTTTCTTGATTTCTCAAGCCTCGGCAAGTATAGCACACCCCCGGACAAGGGCGAGCCGTCAGCGTACCGCACGCCGCAGCCCGGGGATGCCTTCCTCCTTGAGCAGCCGGCGGTACGGGCCTGCCTGTTCGGCGATGAGGCCGTCGATGGCATGGGTGCCGAGGATCTCCACCGGCGCCTTGTCATCCGTGAGGACGGTGTTGCGGGCGCTGGCCTGCACGGTCCGGAAGTCCGGGGGCGACCTGCCGTACCGTGCGGTCCAGCAACGTGCCGCCGCCCTCCATGCGCTCCAGTGCCTGCGCCATGGAGGGAATCCCCGGCCCTGCCTTCCTGGCGAACAGCTCGCGGTTGGTCGTGCCGGGCACGTCGGCGACGAGGATGACGAGGTACTTGCCCACCAACGGGACCAGGGCGATCCGGACGGCGACGACGAGGATGCGGCGGTACAGGCGGTCCGGGTCGGGGTCGCGGTCGGCCCACTTGCCGCCGAAGACAGCTCCGAGGGCGAGGGCGATCATGATGGTGCCGATGATGATGGCCCACACGATCTGCGAGCTGGAGAAGTAGGGTGCAAGCAGCCGCTGGGCGCCCAGCTCCGCCGCCATGACGGCCATGCCCGAGAAGAATTCGGTGACGTACAGGAACACCTTCGACCTGAGGATGGGACGCGTCGCGTGCGCTTCATGGACGTCCATGGGCTCTCCTTCATGCCTCGTTGCCGGCGCCCCGACTATAGCATCGCCCGGCCGGAGGGCGGAACCCGTGTCGCCATGACGGCTAGGATGGGCGCATCGGCATGATGACGGACGTACGGGCAGCCAAGGAGGATCGGATGGGACGGATGGACACGGCATGCGGCACCTGCGTGGTGTTCGCGGCCGGCGAGTACTACGGGGAGCAGGTCGACGTACCCGACGGCGCCCTGGTGATCGCGGCGGACGGCGGCTGGGACCATGCGGCGGAAGCCGGGGTCACGGTGGACCTGCTGGTGGGTGACTTCGACTCCGTGGAGCATGCACCGGCGCCCACGGACGGGGTGGAGACCCTGGTCCTGCCCGCGCAGAAGGACGATCCCGACCTGCTCACCGCGCTCAAGACGGGGTGGCTCAGGGGCGTCCGCACCTTCCACGTGTACGGCGCGCTGGGCGGCCGCGTGGACCACACCCTCTCGAACGTGCAGGTCGCGGCCCTGGTCTCCGCCCGCGGCGGCATCGCGTTCCTGCACGGCGACGGCCAGGTGGTCACGGCCGTGACCGACGGCGCGTTGCATTTCGCCGCCAACACGGTCCCCGACGGCACGCCCCTGTCCGTCTTCGCCCATTCGGACCGCGCCCGGGGCGTCAGCGAGCCGGGACTGCGCTACGAATTGCGCGATGCGACGATGACGAACCTGCAGGTCAACGGCCTGAGCAACGAGTTCATCGACGGGCATGCAGCCACGGTGAGCGTACGCGACGGCACCCTGGTCGTGGTCTTTCCCGCCGGGGCGCCCCTGCCGAGTCTGGAATCGTTCCACGCGTTCCACGGTGACCTGGGGGCGGTGAGCACCGAGGTCTCCGCCGTGCTGGTGCGCCGCTGACGGGCGACGCCGCGCAACGGAGAGCCACATTGGACAGTTCCCGGCCCTTCATTCGGATACTCTCGGCAGGGCGTGAACACCGCGCGTGCCGGTACAGCCGACGCACTAGGATGGCTTATGTTGATTTACAACAGGTCCTGTGCCCACAGAGCGATCAAAGGGCGCGGGGCTCGAATCCCTAAGGGAGTATTACATGACAGTTAAGATTGGTATCAACGGCTTCGGCCGCATCGGTCGTCTCGCGTTCCGTCGCATCTTCGAGCTGCAGCAGAAGGGCGGCCAGGCCGGCGACATCGAGGTTACCGCGATCAACGATCTGACCTCCCCGGCCGCGCTTGCCTACCTGCTCAAGTACGACAGCACCCACGGCGTGTTCAAGCACGTCGACGGTACGCCGGTCGACGTCAAGGCCACCGATACCGCCATCGTCGTCGATGGCAAGGAATACCCGGTCTACGCCGAGCGTGACGCCCGCGACCTCAAGTGGGTCGAGAACGACGGCGTCGAATTCGTGCTCGAGTGCACCGGCTTCTACACCTCCGCCGAGAAGAGCCAGGCCCACCTGGACGCCGGCGCCAAGAAGGTCCTCATCTCCGCCCCGGCCAAGGATGACACCACCCCGACCGTCGTGTTCGGCGTGAACGAGGACATCCTCAAGGCCGACGACAACATCGTCTCCGCCGGTTCCTGCACCACCAACTCCATGGCCGCCATGGTCAAGCTGCTCAACGACAAGTGGGGCATCAAGGCCGGCTTCATGACCACGGTGCACGCCTACACCGGCACCCAGATGATCCTCGACGGCCCGCGCGGCAACAAGACCGGCCGCGACCTGCGTGCCGCCGCCGTCAACACCATCCCGCACTCCACCGGTGCCGCCAAGGCCATCGGCAAGGTCGTGCCGGAGGTCAACGGCAAGCTGCAGGGCCACGCCCAGCGCGTGCAGGTGCCGGACGGCTCCATCACCGAGCTGACCACCGTCCTCGAGAAGCCCGCCACCATCGACGAGATCAACGCCGAGTTCAAGGCCGCCTTCGAGAACTGCGACTACTACGGCTACAACGATGACCAGATCGTGTCCGGCGACATCATCGGCGACACCCACGGCGGCGTCTTCGATCCGACCCAGACCGACGTCAACGAAGTGGACGGCACCACCATGGTCCGCACCGTTGCCTTCTACGACAACGAGTACGGCTTCACCTCCAACATGGTGCGTACCCTCATGTACTTCGCCGAGATCTCCGCGTGAACCGTTAGGTAAACGCCGATCCCACGGGGATGCCCCGGACCGCAGGGTCCGGGGCATCCCCTTTTTCGTCAGCGTGCCTATACTGGGCCCCATGGGCAAGCGCAGACACAGGGAACAGGCCGCGGCAACGCCGGCCATCCGCCAGCTGGAAGAGGCGGGCGTGGCCTTCACCATGCATGAATACGACCATGAGGAGACCGACGAGGGGTACGGCCTGGAGGCCGCCCGCAAGCTCGGCTTCGACGAACGCCAGGTGTTCAAGACCCTCATGGCGGACACGGGAGACGAGCGGGTCATCGGCGTAGTGCCGGTCAACGGGCACATGAGCCTCAAGGAACTCGCCCATGCCGTGGGTGCCAAGAAGGCGCAGATGGCCGACCCGAAGGTCGCCATGCGTGAATCGGGCTACGTGGTGGGCGGCATCTCGCCGCTGGGGCAGAAGACACGGCACCGCACCGTCCTGGACGAATCCGCCCTGGAGTTCGGCACCATCCTCGTGTCCGGCGGCAAGCGCGGCCTGAGCCTCGGGGTCGACCCGCGCGACCTGCTGGAAGTGCTCGGCGCCGCGACCGCGCCGATCGCCACGCGGAAGAAGTCCTACTGAGGCCTCCTTCCGCCCCCTCACCTGACATTCCCCGCAACAGATGCGGGGAATGTCAGACGGAGCGCCCCTGCCGCTTGCGCAGGGCGGCCGGAAGCACGAAGTGCATCTTCTCCTCCACGCCCTCCACGCTGTCCACCTCCAGGAACCCCAGATTCCTGAGCCGCGCCACCACGCCGGACACCAGTTCGTCCGGCACGCTCGCGCCCGAGGAGACGCCGACCGCCTCCACACCGTCGAACCACGCCGGATCCATCTCGTCCGCGTCATCCACGCGGTAGGCGCCACCGCGGCCCGCGAGCGCCTCGCGCGCCACCTCCATGAGCCTCACGGAATTCGAGGAGTTTGCCGACCCCACGATCACCACGCAGTCCGCGTATTCGGCCACCAGTTTGACGGCGGCCTGCCGGTTGGACGTGGCGTAGCAGATGTCGGAGCTGGGTGGCAGTTCGATCCACGGGAACCGTACCTGTAGCGCGGCGATGGTGTCGGCGGTCTCGTCGACGCTGAGCGTGGTCTGGGTGAGCAGCACCAGCTTGTCGGTCGGCGCGAAGTCGAGGCGTTCCACGTCGTCGGCGTGCTCGATGAGGTGGACGTGTTCCGGTGCCTCGCCCACCACGCCGACGGCTTCGTCATGGCCGCGGTGGCCGATGTAGACGATCTCGTAGCCCTCCCGCACGAAGCGCAGTACCTCGCGGTGCACCTTGCTCACCAGCGGGCAGGTGGCATCCACGATGGCCAGGCCGCGACGGTCGGCTTCACGCTGCACGCTCGGCGAGACGCCATGCGCGGAGAAGACGACCGGCACCTGCGCGGATCCGGCAGCCTGCGGTATCTCGTCGAGTTCCTCGACGAAGACCGCTCCCCTGGCGGCGAGCTGGTCGACCACGTGGCGGTTGTGCACGATCTGGCGGCGCACATATACCGGCGGCAGCCCGTCGGTGCGCGTCCCCGCGGTCCGCAGGATCGTGTCCACCGTCTGGATCGCCCGGTCCACTCCCGCGCAGAATCCCCGCGGATTCGCCAGTACGATGCGCTTGCCCATGCCGTCAGTCCTTCCTTCGCCCGCTCGTCGTCTTCCGGGCGTCCGTCACGTCCCTCACACTGTACTGCATGGCCGCGCATCTCGCGAGGGTGCGGGCGCGGCCAGCGTGTACAATGGAACATTGTTCGACAGACGAACAAATGGCGTTCAGCTACGCCTTCCACCATCCCGAACCACTGCATGGAGCGATACGCATGACCCCGCATCTTCCGGCCCGTACCGGCCAGCAATTCACCGTCGTCCACGGCGACTACCTCGCCACCGTCACCGAGCTCGGCGCCACCCTGCGCGTCCTGCGCCACCAGGGACGCGACCTCATCGTCTCCCTGGAGCCCGACCAGGTCGTCAACTGCTGCCAGGGACAGCTGCTCGTGCCCTTCCCCAACCGCATCGAGGCCGGCCGTTACACCTTCGAAGGCATCGACTACCAACTGCCCGTCAACGAGCCGGACCGCGGCAACGCAATCCATGGACTGGGCCGCGACCAGTACTGGCACCTCGACATGCTGGGCGAGGACACCGTGACCCTCAGCTGGCGCGTACCGCCGTTCGAGGGGTACCCCTTCGACCTGACCGTCACCGCCACCTACCTGCTGGACGACGACGGCCTGCACATGACCGTGACCGCGCACAACAACGGCACGGCCGCGGCGCCCTGGGCACTGGCGATCCACCCGTGGCTGGCCAACGGCATGGACGGCTACGGTGACGAGATCGACGCGATGAATGCACAATGCTCCCTGCAGCTGCCCGCACGCACGCACGTGCAGGTGAATGACAACCTCATCCCGGTGGGCACCGAACCTGTGGACGGCACCAAGTACGACTTCCGTACCCTGCGCACGCTCGACGAACAGCCGTACGACGACGCCTTCACCGACCTCGAGCATGAGTCCGACGGTACGGTCAGCGCCCTGTTCGTGCGTCCCGACGGCCTGCGCGTGCGCGTCGGCGGCGATGCGACGGTCACGTCCTTCCAGGTGTGCACCGGCACCGGCTTCCCCGCACCCAAGCACCCCTCGGGCGTGGCGGTGGAACCGCAGACCGCCTATGCCAACGCCTTCCGCAGCGGCGACGACCTCATCGTCATCGCACCCGGCACCGAATCGGTCACCCAGCTCTTCCTCAGTGTCGACCAAGAGGACTGAGCGCCGCTCGTCGCCACGGCATGCGATAATCCTGAAGGCTATCTTGGCAGCCAAGAATGTTAGTAAAGGAGTCCAATCATGGGTATGCGCGGACGTAAGCGTAAGGCTCGTCGTAAAAAGGCCGCTAACCACGGCAAGCGTCCCAACGCCTGAGCGTCGGACACGATGAGTATGGGAAAGCCCCGGCCAGTCTCTTGGCCGGGGCTTTCCCATACCTGCGGGCATCAGTCCTGCCGGCTGGTGCGGTACCGGATGATGGTGGTGTGCCTGATCACGGTGTGCTCGGTCTGTCCGCAGCACCGGTCCAAGGTGCCCCTGAGCTTCTCGTAGAGGCAGGCGGGCGCCTGTTCGGGCCGCAGCACCCGGCGCATCGCGGCGATCATCACCTGCTCCATCGGGTCGCAGCAGGTGCTAGGGTCGAAACACTCCTCACCGTCGACGTCCTGCGCTGCCTGCATCTGCTGGCCATCCTCCTGTGCCATGCCCTGGTCCTGCTCCATCATCGACCGGCCTTTCCGTCCGTACCCACGAGTTCTTGCTTGCTACGAGATTCAATGGTTTTCCGTCCGGGTTTATTTCCGGACGCCTCCTTGCCGTAGCCGCGGGCCGCGGCATACTCCGCGAGTTCCTGCTTGAGCTGGTTGCGGGCGCGGTTGAGCCGGCTCATCACCGTGCCGATCTTGATGCCCTGTTCGTCGGCCACCTGCTGGTAGCTCTTGCCGTCGATGGCGGCGTCGATGAACACCTGGCGCCGTTCCGGCGACAGCTTGTCGAGGGCCGCCATGATCTCCTCGGGGGCGAAGGCCTCCAGGTATTCCTGTTCCGCCGAGCGCAAACCCTGCGAACTGTGTTCGGAGGCGGCGTAGATGTCCCAGTCGTCGTACTCGCCCGTGGAATCGTTGGCACGTTGCGGGCGGCGCTTCGCCTTGGCGTACTGGTTGAAGAAAGCGTTGCGTTCGATCGTGGTCATCCACGCCTCGAAGTTGGATCCCGGCTTGAAGGTGTCGAAGGCCTTGAAGCCGCGTTCGAAGGTGTCCTGCACCAGGTCCTGGGCGTCCTCCGGGTTGTTGGTGAATTTCATTGCCTGGCGGTAGAGTGCGTTGACCGCCGGCATCGCCAGCGCCTCGAAACGCGCACGCTTCTGCGCCATGGTCTCTTCCGGTTGCTGCGTACTGTCTTGTTCGGTCACGGCTCCCATTGTACGGCAGCGGCAGCGAACCATGCAGGGCGGCATTCAGCTGTAAGCCGGTCCGTCTGGCATCGCAGCCGTCCATGCGTGCACGGCACCGCCCACAGGAGTACAATCGCAGTCGGATTTCAAGGATTGCAGGATCGCGGCAAGGAGGAACACGGTGGCATTGACATTGCGCAGCGCATGCGCCACGCTGGAGCAGGCAGGACTGCTCAGGGAGGTCATCACCCCCGCAGGATGGACGCTGGACATGGACGGCATCGAGGGGGCCGACTCCCCCTTCACCTCCATCACCTACGATTCGAAGGCCATCGTGCCGGGCACGCTCATGGTGTGCAAGGGCAACTTCCACGAACGCTACCTCGAGGGCGCCGACGACGCCGGCATGGCCGCCTACGTGGCCGAACGCGACTACGGCAATGCCACGGGCGCCCCCGGCATCATCGTCGACGACGCCACCAAGGCCCTCAGCCTGCTGGCGCAGGAATTCCACGACCATCCCGAGCGCAAGCTCACCGTGGTGGGCATCACCGGCACCAAGGGCAAGACCACCACCGCCTACTTCACCCATGCCATCCTGGCCGCCATGTCCGGTAACAAGGCCGCCCTGTTCTCCTCGGTGGACAACTGCGTGGACGGCGTGCACTACGAGGAATCGGACCTGACGACCCCCGAGTCGCTCGACGCCGTCGCCATGATGGCCGAAGCGGTGCGCCACGGCATGGAATACCTCGTCATGGAAGTCTCCTCGCAGGCCTACAAGGTCAACCGCGTGTACGGGCTGCATTTCGACGCGGCCGCCTTCCTCAACATCTCCCCCGACCACATCAGCCCCATCGAACACCCCACCTTCGAGGACTATCTGCACTGCAAGCGCCAGATCGTGCGCAACACCTCGGCACTCGTGCTCGGCATACCCGGCGACTACGTGCCCCTGCTCGAGCAGGACGCCGCACGCGCCGGCGTGCCGGTCAGCACCTTCTCCCTGACCGACCCCGACGCGACGGTGTCCGCACGGGCCGCCGACCCGCTGCATACCGCCTTCGCCATAAGCGTGCGCGGGCGGCACATCGGCGACCTCACGCTGGCCATGGACGGCGACTTCAACATCGCCAACGCCGCAGCCGCCATCGCACTGGCCGACGTCGTCGGCATCGACGTCACCGATCCGCGCGTCCTCGCCTCCTTGGCCGACGTGCGGATTTCCGGACGCATGGAGCAGACGAAGGACGCGCACTCCGACACCATCGCCATCGTCGACTACGCCCACAACTACGCCTCCGTGAAGGCGCTGCTCGACTTCGTCGACCAACGCTACGGCGAACGCCACCCGTCCATCACCCTCGTCACGGGGTCGGCCGGCGACAAGGCCCTCGACCGCCGCCAGGAAATCGTCGAAGCCGCACAGGGACGCATCGACCGCTTCATCTTCACGCAGGAAGACACCAACACGGAACCCCACGAACTGATCTGCCAGCAGATGAGCGACTTCGTGACCGACCCCGACGTACACAAGGCCATCGTGCTCGACCGCACGCAGGCCATCGAACAGGCCGTGGCACTGGCACGCGACACGGACGGCTTCAGCATCATCCTGATCATCGGCAAGGGCGAGGAGAAGTGGATCAAGGACCGCAACAGGCACGTGCCCTACGAGGGTGACGACATGGTGGTCAGGCGACTGTTCGCGTGACTGCCTACCATGGTCATCCAACAGGACTTCCACGAAACGACAAGAGGATAAGCATGATCGCAATCGAACGCGTGACCCCCGCGGCCATGGAACGCGAGGCACAGGAACACGGCATCGACCTGCCCATCGAGCAGACCGCCGTCTGGGCGGATTTCCAGGCCGGAGTGAAGGACCGCGCCCCCTGGGGCTCCCTCCTGATCCGCAACGGCAGCCACCTGGTGGCCGTCATCTCGCTCATCGACATGGAGACGCACGGCTACCACTACCTGCGCTCCGTGCACGGCCCCGCCTGGGTCACCCGGCCGGGCAAGCAGCTGGAACGGGACGTGGTAAAGGCGCTCGCCGACTTCGTGCACACCCACGACAGGAAGGTCGTCTTCCTGCGCATCGACACTTGGGACGACCAGGGCACCCACCCCGTGCTTTCCACGGTGCCGTACAACGAGACCGTGGTGCTGGACATCACGGGCGGCGACGACGCGATCCTCTCGCGCATGAAACGCCGCGGCCGCCGTGACGTGCGCAAGGCGCTGCGCGAAAGCCCCGCCGAAATCGCCGACGAGACGGAGCAGGCCGCACAGGACTTCGCCCCGTACTACCAGGTGATGGTCGACACCGCGAACCGTGACGGCTTCACGCCGGCTCCCATGAGCGACTACACCGACATGATCAAGGCCCTGGGACCGGAGCATTGCCGGGTGTATGCGGGCCGCATCGACGGCAAGGTGGTGGCCTGGGCCATCGTGACCACACACGGCAAGACCGCCGTGTACTACTACGCCTCCATGCTCACCGAGGTCAAGCGCCAGCACGTGCCGGACAAGCTGCTCTACTTCGCGGCCTGCGACCTGGGCGCCGCCGGCTACGAGAGGCTCGACCTGATGGGCATCGGCAACGATTTCGCCCCCTCCCTCAAGTCACTCAACGGGTTCAAGACGAAGTTCTCGGAGGGCACCGTGCACCTTGCCGCCGGCCGTGACGTCCCCCTGAGGAAGGCCTTCTACCATGCGCTGCTTGCCGCCCAGGATGTGCGCAAGGCCCTGCACGGCAAGCCGAGGAAGGAGCAACCGGCTAAGAAGGATACCGCGTCCAAGCCAGTGAAGTGAGCATCCTTCCCCATGGGCCCCGCTGCGAAATCGTTCGCAGCGGGGCCCATGGGGCTTACTCGGCGTCCTCGTGCTCCTGCTTGATGCCGCCCAGGCCCAGCACGTCGTCCACGTCGAAGTCGGGATTGGCGTCCTGCTCGTAGTCGAGCTCCGCCTCGTCCACGCGTTCCTCGGGCTCCACGGCCACCTGGTGGATGCGCTCCTCGCGCGTCTTCTTCAGGTCGGGGTGGATGCCTTCCTTGAGCAGCATGCGCGCATCGCCGGCAGTGACGAAGCTGCCGCAGATGAGCACGCCATGGCCGTAGCCCACGCCCAGCTCGTCGTCCGCGTCCACGCGGTTCACGGCCTCCTGGATCGCGTCGGGCAGTTCCGGGATGCAGGTGACGCGCTCCGGCCCGAAGACCTCCCCTGCGATCTTCGCCAGTTCCTCGGCGGGCATCACGCGGTCCTTCCACGAGTTCTCCGTGACGATGACCTCGCTCAGGATCGGCTCGAGCACGCCCAGGTACTCCTCCACCTGCTTGTCCTCCATCATGGCGACGACGCCCACGAGCTGCGTGAGGTCGTAGTTCTCCTCGATGGCGGCGCGCAGGGCTTCGGCGGCGTTCACGTTGTGGCCGCCGTCGATGATGATGGTCGGCGAGTTGCGCACCTGCTCGATGCGCCCGGGAATCTTCACCGTGCTCAGCGCCTGGGCCACGAGGTCGCCGTCGAGCGGCCCGTTGACGGGGATCACCACCTCGCTCGCGCACAGTGCGGCGAGCGCGTTGTGCGCCTGGTGCTCGCCGAACTTGTCGACCGGCACGTCCGCGTACGTGCCGTTGGGCGTGCGCAGGGTGACGACCTGGCCGCCGACGGCGGGCATGCGGGAGACGACCTTGGCCTCCACGCCGTCGCGGATGAGCGGTGCGGCGTGTGCGGCGGCGGCTTCCTCGATGATCGGCATGACCTCGTCGACGTGCGGCTGCGGCTGGACGATGACGGTGGAGCCGTCCTTGATGATGCCGGCCTTCTCCTCGGCGATCTGCTCGACGGTGTCGCCGAGCCATGCCATGTGGTCCATGTCGATGGGGCCGATGACGGCGGCGTCGGCGTCGAGTACGTTGGTGGCGTCCCAGCGGCCGCCCATGCCGACCTCGACGACGGCGACGTCGACGGGGGCGTCGGCGAACTTCCAGATGGCCATGGCGGTGAGCACTTCGAAGAAGCTCATGCGCGGCGAGCCGTCGGCGTCCATCTGCGCGTCGACCATGTCCACGAAGGGCCTGATCTCCTCCCACAGTGCCGTGAAGTCCTCGTCGGACAGGCGCTGTCCGTCGATGGCGATGCGTTCGTTGACCTGTTCGAGGTGCGGCGACGTGTACAGGCCGGTGCGCAGTCCGTAGGCGCGGCAGATGGCCTCGGCCATGCGGGCGGTGGAGCCCTTGCCGTTGGTTCCGGTGACATGGATGACGCGGAAGGAATCCTGCGGACTGCCCAGCAGGTCCAGGATCATCTGCATACGCCTTAAGTCGAGATTCGTCGTGTTGCGTTCGCTCGGACGGCTCATGATGTTGCGCTCGGCGTCGCGGATGGTGGGTTGGTTGGTATTCATATGGCAGACTCCTCGCATTGCCGGCATTCAGACAAACGAGGTCCATTCTAGGCGCATGGGTGCATCCTGCAACCGAATGGATATCGGACCGATAAGGTCCATTATTCGTATGGATGCTTGCTCGCAATCCCGCAAACCCGTATACTCAACATCGAACGGAGAAGGAAATCCAAGGGGACTGGGATGGGGGTGATGTCATGGAATGCAGCATCACGGTAGGGATCGTCGACAACGATCCCTTGGCTTTGCAGGCCCTCCGCGAATCCTTCATCCGCCAGGATGCCCCGCTCCATGTCCGTTGGACCAGTACTACCGCGCGGGAGGCGCTGCAGTACTGCCAGGATCCGATGCAACGGCCTCGGTTGATCTTCTCCGACATCGAAATGCCCGACATGGACGGGTACCGCTTGTACCGGGAAATTCAGGACCCTGAATGGCCCATCGAGGTCATTGGCATCTCCGCGTTCCCCAACGTCCACCAAGCTGTACAGGACACTGGCCTCGTCGTCATGCCCAAGGAATCCACGGTCAAGGACATGGTGCAGATTGCAGGTCTCCTGACGGCAGAGAGCAGCCTCTTGAACTGGGCGCCCGTCCTACGATCCAAGCATCCCCTGTCCGACAGCGAACTCGAGGTCCTCCGCCGCTATGCCCGAGGAGATACCACTCCTGCAATCGCCCATGCAATGCACGTTTCGGAATCCACCCTCAAGACGTTCGTCAAGCGCTCCTACACCAAGCTGAATGTGCATAGCCGTACGGAGGCCATCGTGCTGTGTGTACGGAACGGATGGATCTGACATGGGCGGCATCCGTATCCCCACGTATTTCCGAGCGCATCCGTTCATGGTATCGGGCGTGGCTTTCTGCGTCCTGTCGTGGATCCTCGAATGGCAGTCATGGCATGGATTGACGCCACTGGAAATCGCCGTGTCCGTAATTTATCTCTTGCTCACGGTCGGCATCGCCTTGTCCCCTCTCGTCTTCAGCGGCATGGTGGTGGCATTGGCATTGGCGGATTTTCCGTATCCACCGGTTCTGCACGGGCCGACCATCATCTGGGGAACGTGGCTCGCCCTGGGCATCCTCGGCTATTCCTGCCGTATGCGTGTCTCGATTCCCGCCACCATCCTGGTTTCCCTAGGTGCCATCGCGCAAGAGCTCATACGGCAAGTCCCGCTGGTCTCCGGCGACATCACGTTTGCCTGCTCGTTCCTCCTGGCAGGATTGTCGGGTGTCGCGATGCGACGCAACCACGAATTGCATGTGCTGCGTGAACGCGTACGACAGCGTGAAATCAGGCAGGAGCATCAGCGGCAGGACCTTCGCATGCTGAGGAAACTGCATGACGACATAGGAGGAACCTTGGCTTATGCCATTCGCATATGCCAGAATGGGCAACTGATTGAAAGTACCGACGCATTGCGCTCCACGCTGGCGTCCGTAGAGCAGGAACTCAGCAGTGGATTGTCCGATTTGCGCAGCAACGTCCTACTTCCGTTGTCCGCCAGCACAGGTACGTCCACTGACATTCCGCGTCCGGCACGCCCCCGGGGAAAGACGCATGAATTGGCAACCTTGATCTCCTCATGCCGTCAACGCCTCTGCACGGCCGGTTTCGATGGCATCATCCATATCCGCGGATCCCTCTCTGCCCACCAGGCAGGAATTGTTGCACAGCTCCTGCCGGAGCTGTGCAACAATATCCTGAAGCATGGCCAAGGCACCTACCGGATCCTGGTTTTGTGTGACCCATCAGGATCGATGCGCTTATGTTCATCCAACCCAATGCGCCCTTTGGACCGTGGCTGTCAGTCAAGGCAACATGGGCTGGGGCTTGTGGCCCAGTTCGTCCAGGAACATGGCGGTACAGTCACGACAATGCCGGATGGCGACGAATGGCACGTACTCATCGACATACCGGCATAGGTCCCGCATCACTTTCCGCACAACCACCATAGGAACGGCGGACATCCCACATCATAGGTCACTGCACTCAGCGAACCAATCAGCTTTCCCATACCCTGGATATCCGCATTCGTACTTGGCGAGGGTGTCAAGGCATTGGCAATGAGCATAACAACAAGAATCCGCATCTTCTTCATGGCTTTCCCAATTCCCTTGGAATCTGCAAAGAACGACGTGTGGTTGGCTACATTTTGGTGATGTCCGATTTCCGGACATGCCAGTGGCGCGATGTCAGTATCGGCAGCATGTGCGACACTGGGACATGCCAGCAACATAACCAGAATGGCGACGACCCCCTGTTGTTATACGCTTGAGCTTCATTGTTCTTCCTCCTGAATCATCTCAAAGACGACTGCGATGACTTGCTCGGCATTGATCACCACGTCGGTCGCATCAGGAAGCAGCGCCGTCGGCATAGTCAAGCTGGCGATGCTGCCGCTGCACCCTTCTTCGTACCCCATAAGACGTTCATCGCCGTCTTTCTGGATGCCGATGCTATATGGCACATTCCTGTCTGGATTGCATAAGAAAGTGACAGTATATGCGGCATGTTCCGAAAGGGGGCCACTCGTGTCGACCGAAATGGTTCCTTTCCCAATGACTTCGCCCTTCCCAAGAAACGCACCCAAGCGGTAACCGGGCACTGGCTGTTGACCGCTCAGAACGTAGGCTTCCAACGTTTCCGGAGTATTTGTCCCATGAGACCAATCACTGACAGAACCCGTGGAACTTACCTGTGGGGCGATGTCACTGGACTCCGATTCCGAGCATCCCATTACAAGCATGAGCAGAAACAACACAACCATCATTGCTGCCATCTTGCGTGACCTCGTCATCGCATTCTCCCTTGAGTCCGAATCAAATCATTGGTCCGTTTCCCCTGAATGGGTTCCGAACCACTTTCATTGTCAGCTTTCCTCGTAGCATAAATCCAGAGATGCTTGTCCCCCAAACGGTCAATCTTTCGGAGGCTTCGCCAGTTTGCGTGGGTTGTCAGTCTCGTCCGGGTAGCGTGGGTTGCAGCCTGGAACAGCGCAGCATGACCAGGGCGATCAGGTTGTCGATGTTGCGAAACCCGTAGCCCATGCGCACGGTCAGCTTGATCTTGTTGTCGGCAGCCTCCACGCGCGCGTTGCCCAACCCCAGCTCGACCGAGCGCGCGATCGCGTCCTTGTGCCGGCGGATCTTCGCGGCGAGGTCCTTGAACTGGGGTTCGGGCTTGTGGCAGGCACGACGCAGCCACTGTTCCAGACGCGCCCGCGCCTCGTGTGCGGTTTCGGCCCTGAACACGTCGTGCAACGCTTCCCTGGGCAGCCAGGCGCGCCAGCGGCGCGGCGCCCGGACGCCGGTCGTAGATGGGGCATTTGGCCAGGCAGACCGGGCAGCGTGACTGGCGGGGCTTGTGGGCGCGCACGCGCACGATCACGCGGCCGGATTGCAGGCGCGTGTCCTCGATGATGGTTCGCTTAAGGCCGAGCACGCTGGGGGTATGATGAGAGCGGACATGGGAACACCTTTCCTGGCCGGCTTTTTGTGCTAGAAGAACCTTAACCCGGAAAGCCCATGTCCTTTCTATGTCTTCACCGGCTCTTCACCCACACAAAACGGCGAAGAGCCCTTTTTGGCCTATAACCCGAACATTCCGACTTGCATCGCACAGAAGTGTCACTACATACTCATGACGATCAGGGTTTGCCGTGACACCGTCCAACCGGATGGAACCTTTCCCTGTAATCTTGCCCATACCCAGGAAAACCACAGGTCGATCATGAAGTGGACCCTCCCTACTCACGACATAGTCCTTGAGCTGCTCTGGAGAAATCAAACCGAAATCCGTGCCGCTCAATGCCTTCCATGAAGATTCCCTGCACCGGGGCGCTTGGCCAGTGCCGGTTCCGTTGCATCCAGAGAGAACCACGAGCGTCAACAGCGTCATCGTTGCCAGCGTGCTCCTGATTCGTGACCTTGACATTGATGACCTCTTTCTTCCAGGAGTCCTCTATCCAAGAGGGCGCCATGTTTCCAGTCGATGGGCAAACAGAACGGGGTCATTGGACACCACACACGTCTGAACTGCCGGATCATCCAGGTCGAAGGAGAATGCCGATTCCAACTTCGCTTGGAATTCCTCCGGCGTGCCACCGGTGCCAGCCATGGCAATCCGGGACTCGGACTCCGCTTGGAATCGCGAAACCGTATAATCCCGAGGAACCAGCGAACGTCGCCTGAGGCAATCCACAAGGCTCACGTCGGAATCGATATACAGTTCGGCATTCCCTTGGCTAGCCCGGTAGGCAGCATCCACCTGAAGTACGTGGGCTGTGCGGCATTCCATGAGGTCTTCATCCAACTTGTCCTGCTGGGCCTGGGTCATGCCGTCCACCGTGGAGGCAATCTGCTTGGACATACAGTCCGTTGAGTTGCAAGAGAGGCGGTTCAGTATACCCCCGTTGCAGAACGCACTGCCGGAAATCATCCCATGCTTCCAGGTAGTCAGCCCGGGATACCTGTCCGTTATGTTCCATGGCACGTTCCAACATGATGCGTTGGGATTCGGCCATACCAGGTTCATCAAGCAACCTTTGGACATATTGACCCATCGAGTCCGCAGACTTGGCCATGTCCGCATCCCCATACCACTCACCCTCACCGGATGATTCCGTGGATGCTGAACAACCGCCCATCAAAGACAGCACCAAGACCAAAACCAAGATCCAGGTTTTTCTCCGGCATCCATGCCATGCTGTCATGCCATACATGGAATCATGCGGAATAGTAAACATAATCGCCCGTGGACACTATCGCCTGGGACGCCAGCGCTGTCGCTTGGCATGTCTCACCTGACGTGGCGTAATCTTCAATCTGCCGTCCATCTTGTGACGCACGGCAGAAAGTAGGCCTTGAATATGAAATAACCGAAATGCTGGAAGCATCGTGCCGTGCAAGGACCTTGTTGATGTAGACAGGTCCAGTGGAGAAACCATACGCTTCATACACTGGACGCCACGTGCTGGTCTGTGCATGTGCCGTAGTGGCTACAGCACATGCACAAGCAGTCGATAGAGCTATCGCCACCACTGCAGTTCCAATCTTCCTTGATGCCTTCGCCATGATATGTTCCTTTCCGAAAACGGTGAATACTGGATAAATCCGAGTATTCGTCTTCGAGTCGCGACACACCCACCCATTTCTGTCCCCCAAACGGTCAGATTCCGCATCGGCATCCCCGATGTGGGCAATCAAGAGATGGGCACATGAACAGCTACACACCACTGAAACAATGCAGGCAATCCACGATGTGTTTCACTCCCGCACCCAGTAGTCGTAGTAGTGCGTGCCGTCGTATCCGATCAGCGGCTGGCGTTTCGCCACGTACCCGGCGGCTTCGAGCGCGGCGCGGCGTTCCACGGCGTAGACGGGCGCCTTCGTCGCGATTTTCGCACAGCCGAACAGCGTCATGAACGGGACGGTGACGAGGTCGAGGATGTCTTCGATGACGGCCGCGGACTCGTCCTTGGTGCCCAGGTCAAGGCGCAGGATGCCGCAGTCGTCGTAGTAGTCGTCGGCGGTGCGGCGGAACATCTCGAGCGTGCCGATGGCGTTGCCCGTCTGCAGCGATTCGACGGCGAAGCGCACGAAGGCGCGGTTCTCGTGGTATTCGATGAGCCAGTACCGGATGCTTTCCTGCACGTCGTACAGTGTCCGGCAGTAGAAGTTCGACCCATGGCAATTGTCGGAGTTGAAGAAGGGCAGTGCGAGCCGGTCGCCGTACACGGCGAACAGGTCCTCGGCGTCCCCCGGCTCGATCAGCCGGATGCGGTACGTGTCGTCACACAGTTCAGGACAGCTGTCATAGATGTTCATGCCTTCATTCTAACCTCGGGCGAACAGGTTGCGGCCGGCGACTACCATGTTGGGCGATGAATGCATGCATGGGTACATCACCCACCCGCATAAAGGAACCGGCATATGAGCGAAGTGGTCACGGAACAGGACAGCAACATGAAGTACACAGACTCATCACGAGAGTGACGCGTTCCAACCGAGAACTCGTAACCCATCACCCTCCACATCAGCACACGCAAGCCTCCATCGAGTCCCTGCACATTGTTAGCACGAATGGGTTATGACTGCAGAAGTATCCTCTTGAGACCTTCCCACAACCACAACCCATCGTTACGAATCTATTGTTTATCGGCATGAAGCTCGAAAACGACAGCCATCACCCGACCATCAGGTTCGGATTCGATGAGCAGTTCGGTCGCGTGGGGAAACAGATCCTCACCAAGGGAAAGCGTCAATGCACCGTCCTGCGTCTGACAGCCCTCGGTATAACCGATGCTACGAGTCTTTCCGTCCTGCTGCACGCTGACACGATAGGGAACGTCACGACTACCGTCACACAGGAGTGTGACACCATAACGGAGACCATCCGGATTCCTAGCCGCCCCGTTCAAGGGAATGGTGCCCTTTCCCGTGACAGTGCCCATGCCCAAAAAGGTGCCCAGCTTATCATGGATGGGACTCTCGTCGCTCATTACGTAAGTCTTGAGCATGTCAGGAGTGACGGCATTGAAATCTCCGTTGCCCGTGATAGCGGACGTGGACCAGCGCTGCGTGGGGGTATCTGAGGCATGGGTACAACCCCCACATCCACCAGCCACTAAAAACAGTAGAAGGGCCATTACTACCGCCGTCTTACCTCTCCTTGGCATCACTGTCCTCCTTTCGGTTCCACGAATTTCCCATTCACGAAATCTGCATGTCGTCTTGATGTGCTTCCTGTATCATCCATCTTTTCACCCTGCGCGTTGAGCATCCGCCCTCGTCTGTCCCCCAAATGGGCAGTTCTTCCTCTCCCGGACTACCATGGAGCGCAATAGGACGTCATCATCGAGCAGAAAGGACAGCACATGAGCGAAGTGATCACGCAGCAGGACAAGCAGTATGAGGCACGCGAGGAGGCAAACGCGCCCGGTGACGACCAGCCGATGGGCGACCGCGTGAACAACCGGTCGCTGCGCCCGCGCTCCGAGGCCTTCGTGGAGTTCATGAGCACCGGCTGGGACGACGACGAACCCGCCGTGGAGCGTCTCGAGGCGGCCGCATACACGCCGGCGCGCCTCAAGGCGCTCTCCGAGGCCTTCCCGGGAGAACGGCTGGTGATCCCGGCAGGCCAGCCGAAGGTGCGCAACAACGACTGCGACTACATGTTCCGCCCGGACAGCGCCTTCAGCTACTACACGGGCCTGGGGCAGGACTATGAGGCCGGCTCCGTGCTCGTGCTCGACCCGACTGCCGACGGCCATACGCCGCAGCTGTTCGTGGCGCCGCGCGCGAACCACTACACCACCGACTTCTTCAACGACCCGCACTACGGCGAGTACTGGGTAGGCCCGCGCGCCGGCCTGGACGAGATGGCGGCGATGACGGGCATCGAGACCCACGATCTTGCACAACTGGAGGACGCCCTGGGCAAGGACGTCGGTACCGAGGCCGGCGCGGTGCGCCTGCGCGTCATCGCGAATGTGGACCCCGGCGTCACCGCCATGGTCGATCGGCTGCGCGCCGAGCACGGCTTCGACGACCCGGATGCGACGGCCGCGGACGACGACCGCCTCTACGAGTTCTCCTCCGAGGCACGCATGGAGAAGGACGACTACGAGGTGGAGCAAGTGCGCCGCGCGGTGGAAGCCACCAAGCACGGCTTCGACAACATCCTGCGCAAGCTGCCCGAGGCCTTGGGCAAGCCGCGTTCCGAACGCATGCTCGAGGGTGCCTTCAACGCGGTCTCCCGCGAGGAGGGCAACACGGTTGGCTACGACACGATCATCGCCTCCGGCCCGCATGCCCCGATCCTGCATTGGATGCGCAACACGGGCACCGTGGAGAGCGGCGACCTGCTGCTCATTGACGCCGGCGTGGAGGTCGACTCCCTGTACACGGCGGACATCACGCGCACCTTCCCCACGAGCGGCAGGTTCACCGACTTCCAGAAGAAGCTCTACCAGGCGGTGCTCGACTCCCAGCAGGCCGGCTTCGAGGCCGCCAGGCCGGGCGCGACCTATTCGGACATCCACCACGCCTGCATGCGCGTCATCGCCGAGCGCCTGCATGACTGGGGCATCCTGCCGGTGGATGTGGAGGAGTCCCTCTCCCCCGAGGGCCAGCAGCACCGCCGTTGGCTCGCGTGCGGCGTCGCCCATCACCTGGGCCTCGACGTGCACGACTGCGCGCAGGCACGCTACGAATCCTACCAGGGCGCCGAGATCCGTCCGGGCATGATCTTCACGATCGAGCCGGGCCTGTACTTCCGCGAGGACGACCTCATGATCCCGCCGGAGTACCGCGGCATCGGCATCCGCATCGAGGACGACGTGCTCATGACCGAGGACGGTCCCGAATGGATCTCCGCGGGCATCCCCAAGCAGATCGACGACGTGGAGGCCTGGATGGCGGCCATGGCGAAGGAAGGTGCGCATGCCGACGCCTGAGTTCATCCTCGAACTGCGCGACAAGGTCGGCCATGCCCCGCTGTGGCTCATGGGCGTCTCCGGTTGCATCGTGCGCGACGACGGCATGCTCCTGCTCGAGCAGCGTGCCGACAACGGCAAGTGGGCGCTGGTGTCGGGCATCGTGGAACCCGGCGAGGACCCGGCGGACACCCTGGTGCGCGAAGCCATGGAGGAAACCGGCCTGGCCATCGAGGTCACCGACCTGGTGGCCGTCAAGTCCGACCATGAGCTCATGACCTACCCCAACGGCGACCGCACCTGGTACATGGACCACCTGTTCCTCGCGCAGCTGGCGGACGGTGCGGACGACGAGCCGCGGGTGGCGGACGACGAAAGCACGTCCGTCGGCTGGTTCGCTCCGGGCGATCTTCCTGTCCCGGTGACGGAAAGCTCCGTGCAGCGCATCGCCGCCGTACGCGACTACCTGCGGCATCGGGCAGCCGGCAATGCACATGCCCAGTTCACCGTGGACGGCGCCGACCGGTTCCGCTGAACCGGCCGAGGGACCGGGAACTATACGATACGAGGTGAAACCTATGAAGACCATTGCCATCCTGGGAGCGAACGGACGCATTGCGCGCATTGCGGAGACCATGCTGCTCGAGCAGAGCGACGTCAAGCTGAACCTGTTCATGCACACCGACAACGAACTTCCCGAGTCGATCCTGAACAACGGGCGCGTGACCGTGTTCACCGGCGACGCGAAGAACCCGGACGACGTGTCCGAGGCCATCGCCGGCGCCGACGAGGTCTACGCGAACCTCGGCCCCAACAAGGGATCCAGCGAGGACATCGTGCCGATGGCGAAGGCCGTCGTGGAGTCCATGGACAAGGCGGGCATCAAGCGCCTGGTGTGGATCTCCTCCCTGGGCATCTACGGCGAGGTCCCCGGCGAGTTCGGCGCCTGGAACGCACGTGAGCTGGGCGACTACCTGGACAACTACCGCAAGGCCGCCGACCGCATCGAGGAATCCGACCTCGACTACACCATCATCCGTCCGGCATGGCTGACCGACAAGGACGAGGTGGACTACGAGACCACCGCCAAGGGCGAGCTGTTCCGCGGCACCGAAGCCTCCCGCAAGTCCGTGGCTGCCGAAGTGGTGAAGATCCTCATGAACCCCGAGGAGGAGAGCCGCGCTTCCATCGGCATGGACAAGCCCGGCACCGACGGCGACAAGCCGCAATGGATCCTGTCCGCCTCCACGGAGCACCTCTCGGAGTGAATGCGGACATGGCAATGCCGTGTCCTGATATGCCTGATACGGGGAGTCCCTCCTGCTAGAAATATCACGAAAGATTTCTAGCAGGAGGGACTCCCCGTATCAGGCATATCAAGCCGTACTCGCCTCGTCGGCGAGCAGGGCGTGCAGTTCCTCTCGGTGTCGGCGCTGTTCGCGCGGATCGGGCACCGGCAGGGAGGCCAGCAGCTTGCGCGTGTAGGGGTCCTGCGGATGCCGCATAATCTCGTTGGCATCGCCATGTTCCACGATGCGCCCGCGGTGCATCACCATGATGCGGTCGGCGAGCATGTCCACTACTGCCAGGTCATGCGTGATGAACAGGCAGGCGAATCCGATCTCCACCTGCAGGGTCTTGAACAGTTCGAGCACCTTGGCCTGCACGCTCACGTCGAGCGCACTGGTGGGTTCGTCGGCGATGAGCAGGCTGGGCCTGAGGGCCAGGGCACGCGCCAGGGAGGCACGCTGTCGTTGGCCGCCGGACAGTTCGTGGGGGTAGCGGTTGAGGTACGCCTTGGGCAGCTGGACGAGCTCGAGCAGCTCGCCGACTTCCTTGCGGGCCGCCGCGGCCGTCGGGTACCTGCCGTGCACGATGAGCGGCTCTGCCACGTTCTCGAGGATGGTCATGAGCGGGTCGAAGGAGCTGCCCGGGTCCTGGAAGACGAAGCCGATGTCCGCGCGCTTGGGTTTGAACTGCCGTTCCCTGACACCGTTCATCTCCACGCCCAGCACCTTGAGGGAGCCGCCGGAGACCTTCTGCAGGCCGGCGATGGCGCGACCGGTGGTGGATTTGCCGGATCCCGACTCGCCCACCAGGCCGAGCACTTCGGAGCGGTGGATCTCGAAGTCGATGCCGTCCACGGCCTTGAAGTCCGGCTGCATGAAGCGGCCGGGGTAGGTGATCTGCAGGTCCTTCGCCTCGACGACGACGGGTTCCTCACGCCAGTCGACCTTGCGCTCGATGACCTGTCCTGCGGCGTCGCGTACCACGAGGCGCTGGCCGATGCGCGGCACGGCTGCCAGCAGTTTCCTGGTGTAGTCGGCCTGGGGGTGGTAGAAGACCTGGTCCACGGTGCCCTGTTCGACGACATGGCCGCGGTACATGACCACGACCTGGTCCGCCAGGTCCGCCACGACGCCCATGTTGTGCGTGATGATGAGGACGGAGGCGCCGAACTCGTCCCGGGCCAGGCGCAGCAGTTCGAGGATCTCGGCCTGCACGGTCACGTCCAGCGCGGTGGTGGGTTCGTCGGCCAGGATGAGGCCGGGGTTGAGCACCAGGGCCATGGCGATCACGATGCGCTGCTTCTGGCCGCCGGAGAACTGGTGCGGATAGTAGTCCACGCGGGTTGCGGCGTCGGGGATGCCGACCTTCTCGAGGATCTCGACGGCCTTCGCACGCCGCTCCTTCTTGTCCTTCATGCCGTGGGCGCGCAGGCCTTCCTCGATCTGCCAGCCGATGGTGTACACCGGGTTGAGCACCGAGTTGGGCTCCTGGAAGACCATGGCCGCCTCGCCGCCGCGCAGGCGACGCAGTTCGTCGCCGGTCGTGGCCAGCACGTCGAGTCCCTCGCTGCCGTCGGCCTTGAGGTAGATGGCGCCTGCGGTGGTGGCCGTCTCGGGCAGCAGGCGGATGATGGAGCGGGCGGTCACGGACTTGCCGGAACCGGATTCGCCGACCACGCCCACGATGGTGCCCTTGGGGATGGTGAAGTCGATGCCGTCGATGGCCTTGATGGGCCCCGCATCCGTCATGAACGACACGGACAGGCCGTGCACGTCCACGAGGTTGTCGCCCAGGTCCTCGGCCTGGGGTTGTCTGGCGTTGTCAGTCATCCTTGATCACTCCTCGCGATTCGTCGGGGATCGTGCGTGCCAGCACGGCGACCTCCGGATCCTGGGTGGCCATGTATTCCTCCACGACCGGGTTGTCGTTGTTCGGCCGCTCGGTGGGGTCCACGGAGGTGTCCTCGATGGAACCGACCACCTCGCCGGCGGACTTGCGTGCGCGCAGGCGCGGGTCGGCCAGGTCGTTGAGCGATTCGCCGATCAGGGTGATGCCCAGCACGATGAGCACGATGGCCATGCCGGGGAACACGGCGGTCCACCAGATGCCGGCGGTCACGTCCGCGACCGAGCGGTTGAGGTCGTATCCCCATTCCGCTGCCGCGGTGGGTTCGATGCCGAAGCCCAGGAAGCCCAGGCCGGCCAGCGTGAGGATGGCCTCGGAGGAGTTGAGGGTGAGGATCACCGGCAGCGTGCGCGTGGAGTTGCGCAGCAGGTGGCGCCCCAGGATGCGCGGGGTGGAGGCGCCCACGACCTTGGCGGATTCGATGTACGCATCCGACTTGATGCGGATGACCTCGGCGCGGATGGTGCGGAAGTACTGCGGGATGTAGACCACGGTGATGGAGATGCCGGAAGCGAGGATGCCGCCCCACAGGCTCGACTGGCCGCCCGAGATCATGATGGCCATGAGGATGGCCAGCAGCAGCGACGGGAACGAGTAGATGGCGTCCGCGATCACCACGCACACGCGGTCGAACCAGCCGCCGAACCAGCCGGAGACCAGACCGAGGAAGACGCCCGCGAAGATGGACAGCAGCACGGCCACCACGATGGCGATGACGGCGGTGCGCGCACCCCACACGGTGCGGCTGAAGACGTCGAAGCCGCCTACCGTGGTGCCCCAGATGTGCTCGGTGCTGGGCGCCGCCTGGGCCGGGAAGGGCACGCCGTCCTCCCCCTTGATCTGTGCGTATCCGTAGGGCGCGATCCAGGGGGCGAAGATGGCCACGAGCAGGAAGAAACCGGTGATGACCAATCCGGTGATCAGCATGGCCTTCTGCCAGCCGACGGCGACCTTGAGGTCACGGATGACGGGCAGCTTGGACAGCCGGCTGTCGGGCTTGGCGATGCGCAGCCCCTCCAGCCGGGCGTCGCCGGGCACGCCGACGCGGTTCTCGGTGCTTTCGCTCATGTCAGTACCTCACTCTCGGGTCGATGAGCGCGCTGATGACGTCCACGATGAAATTGACCACGGAGACGATGACGGCGATGAGGATGACGATGCCCTGCACCGCCACGAAGTCGCGCGCCTTGAGGTAGTTGGAGAGCATGAAGCCCAGTCCCTTCCATTCGAAGGTCGTCTCGGTGAGCACGGCGCCGGCCAGCAGCAGCGCGATCTGCATGCCCATGACCGTGATGATGGGGATGAGTGCGGGGCGCCACGCATGCTTGCCCATGAGGCGCTTCTCCCCCACGCCGCGGGACCGGGCGGCCTCGATGTAGCCGGCATTGTAGGTGGAGATCACGTTGGTGCGCACCAGGCGGATGAACACGCCGGCGGTCAGCAGGCCGAGGGCGAGCGCGGGCAGGACCGCGTGCATGAGCACGTCGCCCAGGACCTGGGTGTCGCCCAACTGGAGGGCATCGACGATGTACAGGCCGGTGGGCGAGACCAGGCGGGAGAACTGCATCTCCGAGGCCAGCGAGGAGCGGCCGGAACTGGGCAGCCACCCCAGGGCGACGGAGAAGACGAGCTTGAGCACCAGACCGAGGAAGAACACGGGCGTGGCATAGCACAGGATGGCGAAGAGCCGTACGCCGGCGTCGGTGGCGTGGTCGCGGTGGCGTGCTGCGACCCGCCCCAGGCCGATGCCCACGATGAGGGCGACGACGAGGGCGAGAATGGCGAGTTCGAGGGTGGCGGCGCCGTAGCGTACGAGGATCTGGATGACTGGCTGGTTGTCCGTGAGCGTGGTGCCCAGGTCACCGTGCAGCAGGCCGCCCAGGTATTCGCCGTACTGCACGACGAGAGGACGGTCGTAGCCGGCCGCGTGGATGCGCCGCTGCAGTTCCTCGGGGGTGAGGCGGCCGCCCATGGCCGCCGAGATGGGGTCACCGGTGGCGCGCATGACGAAGAACACGATGGTCACGAGGATGAACACGGTAGGGATGATGAGCAGGAACCGACCGAGCACGAACTTGAAGAATCCGGCGGACAATCGGTTCCGGTGGGCCTTGGGCGCGGCCTGGGATACGGCGGGTTCCTCCGCCGTGGCGGCCTGTGACATCGGCCTCTCCTTCCGGTCAGGGATGGATGGATGTGGTTGTGGTCATGGGAAAACGGGAGGGTGCCCGCGCGCCTGCCATGGGCGTCGCGGGCACCGTCACTGCCAGTCGGTGGCGTCAGTCCTTGGTGACGGACGCGTAGCGGAAGCGGAAGGAGGGGTCGAGCACGACGCCCTTGACGTTGGCGCCGGTGACGGCCACCTGGTTGCCCTGCAGCAGCGGGATGGTGGACAGGTCCTCGGTCTCGAGCTTCTGGATCCGCTTGAGGGTGTCCTCACGCTTGGCCTCGTCCTCCATGCCGGCCTGCTGCACGATCAGGTCGTTGACCTCAGTGTCCTTGTAGCCGTTGTTGACGAAGTTGCCGTCGCGGAAGAACGGGGACAGGTAGTTGTCCGGGTCGGAGTAGTCCGGGAACCATCCCAGCTGGTAGAGCGGGTAGGAGCCGTCGGAGTCGTCGGTCACGACGCGTTCCTTGTTGTACTGGGTCCATTCGGTCTGCTGGAGATCCACCTTGAACAGGCCGGCGTCCTCGAGCTGGGACTTGATGGCTGCGTATTCGTCGGCGGAGCTGGTGCCGTAGTGGTCGCCATTGTACTGCAGCTTGAGATCGACCGGGGTGGACACGCCGGCGTCCTTGAGGATCTTGGCGGCCTGGTCGGCGTCGGGCTTGCCGTCCTTGCCGTAGGTTTCCTTGAGGGTGTCCTCGTGGCCGACCAGGCCGTCGGGGATGTAGGAGTACAGCGGGGTGTAGGTGCCCTTGTAGACCTTCTCGGAGATCTCCTGGCGGTCGATGAGGCTGGCGACGGCCTGGCGCACGGCCTTGGCCTTGTCGGCGTCGGCATCGGCCTGGGACTCGCCGAAGGGCTGCAGCTTGAAGTTGAAGACCAAGAGGCGTTCCTCGCCGCCGGGGCCCTTGACGACCTTGACCTTGTCGTTCTTCTCGAGGTCGGCGATGTCAGTGGGGGTCAGCGAGCGATGGGCCACGTCGACCTGTCCCTGCTCCACGGCCATCTTGAGGTTGGACGGGTCGGCGAAGTACTTGACCTGCACCGCGTCGTTCTGGGCGGGGGTCAGGCCCTGGTAGGCGTCGTTCTTCGCGTAGCTCAGCGCTTCGTTGAGCTTGAATGCGGTGAGCGTGTAGGGACCGCCGAAGGCGTTGGCGGAGACGATGGTGTCGGCGTCGGTGACCTGGTCCGCGGCGAAGACCTCGTCGTCCACGATGGGGCCGGCGGGCGAGCTCATGACCTGCTTGAGGGTGACGTCATAGGGGACCTTGGCGTTGAACACCACGGTCTCGGCGTCCGGGGTCTCGATGGAGTCGATGTTGGCCAGCAGCGAGCTGGGGCCGTTGGGGTCGTTGATGGTGTTGATGCGGTCGTAGGAGAACTTGACGTCCTTCGAGTCGAGCGTGTGGCCGTTGGCCCACTTCAGGCCGCTCTTGAGCTTGACGGTGAACTGCTTGCCGTCGTCGCTCCACGTGCCGTCGTCGGCGGCGATGTCCGGGGACAGCTCGGCGTTGTTGTAGTCCTGTGCGTACAGGAACGGGAACACCTGGATCTGCACGGCGTAGGAGCCGTTGTCGTACGAACCGGCCGGGTCGAGCGACATGATCTTGTCGGTGGTGCCGATCATGATGGCGTCCGCCGCCTCTGCCGTGGCGGCATCGTCCTTCACCCCGCCGCACGCGGCCAGGGACGCGACCGTCGCCAGGGTGGCGACGGCGGCAATGAGCTTCGTGCTGTTCTTCACTGGTGGCTCTCTTTCTTCTCGGGTTCCTCAATTCCCTGCGCAGGCATTGCCTGCGGTACAGGTCGGGATTGTCGGCCGGACGCGTTTCCTGCAGATTTCGGTCAATGCACGATTCCCCTGTGCCTGAACCCGTCATCGTTGCCTCATGCCTTGCAAATACAGGGTTCCACGGGTGTCGACTCCGTTTGTGGCCACCGGTCCGCATGATGAGATTGCGGGTCCGCTGCCGCGTCGGTCCGGCACTCCCCGGGCAAGGATGCATCCGATGGAGACAGCCATGGCATTCCACGGCGTGTCGCGGCTTGCCCCTATTGATTAACTTGGTTAATATATGAACTACGTTAATCAAACGCTTCATATCGCCGGACACGAGGAGGTGCCCATGGCCAGCGACACCGGCACCAACGCCACGGCCGAAGTCAACCGTGCCCGCATCGTGCGGCATCTCTACCGGCACGGCGTCGACTCGCGCGCGCAGATCGCCAAGGCACTCGGCCTCACCCCGGCCGCCATCACCAAGATCACGGCCCGTCTCATCGACGAAGGCGTCCTCCACGAAACCGGCGACATGGCAGGCACGTCCCGCCGCCGCTCCATCGGCGTGGCCCTGGACACCGCGCAATCCCATGTCATCGGCGTCAAGTTCGCCCGCTCCCTCGTCGAGATCGGCGTCTTCGACCTGTCCGGGCACGCCCTCTCCATGGAGGAGCTGCCGCCCGTGGACGAATCCGGCATCGAGGCGACGCTGCAGCTCATCCACGAACGCATCCATGCCCTGATGGATGCCGCCCCGGCCATCCTCGCCATCGGCATGGCCGTGCCGGGGCCCTATCTCAAGTCGCGCGGCCACACCGCCGTCGTCTCTTCCATGCAGCAGTGGCGCAGCGTGAACTTCCCGGCCGAATTCGCCGACGCCTTCGCCGTCCCCGTCCTCATTGAGCAGGACGCCCGCGCCGGCGCCCTCGCCCAGCAGCTCTTCTCCCCCGGTCCTGGCGCCGACAGCCTCGCCTACTACCTGCTCGGCGAAGGCGTCGGCCTAGGCGTCATCGAGCACGGCGCCATCGTCGACGGCGCCGACGGGGCGGCCACCGAGATCGGCCACATCAGCATCGACGTGGCCGGACGGCCCTGCGAATGCGGCAACGTCGGCTGCCTCGAACGGTACTGTTCCGCCGTGGCCGTGCACGACGACATCGACGCCTCCGGCCTCGTCTCGCACAGTGCATCGCTCAGCCATCGCCAGGCCTTCGCGGCACTGTGCGAGCGCGCCGCCGCCGGCAACGCCGAAGCACGCGCGCTCATCGCCGGCGTCGGCACCGTCGTCGGCTACGGGGCGGTCACCATCGTCAACGCCTACAACCCGTCCCGCATCGTCGTCGGCGACATCCTCGCCCAGGCCGGCGAACCGCTGCTTGACGCCATCCGCGCCGTCCTCGACGAACGCGCCATCCCCGAACTCGCGGCAGCCACCGAGGTCACGCTGTCCGAACTGCCCACAGACGCCGCCGTCACCGGCGCGGCGGCCGTGGCCATCACCCACCTGTTGGAGCACCCCAGCCTGCTGGCGCGCTCCTGACACCAGTCACCCACAACCACACACAACCGACAAGGAAGAAGGTACCCACCATGGGCAAGCCAATCGTCGTATCCCTCGGGGAACTGCTCTGGGACATGCTGCCCACCGGCAAGCGCGCCGGCGGCGCCCCCGTCAATTTCGCCTACCACGCCATGATGAACGGCGCCGAAGGCTACTCCATCAGCGCCGTCGGCCAGGACGACCTGGGCGACGAACTCGCCATCGAGGCACAGAAGGCCGGCATCCACGCCATCCTCCAGCGCAACGCGTGGCCGACCGGCACCGTCGAGGTCGCCCTCAAGAACGGCATCCCCGAATACACCATCGTCGAGAACGTCGCCTGGGACCACATCTCCTACACGCGCCAGCTCATCGACATCGTCGAGCAGGCCGACGCCGTCTGCTTCGGCACGCTCGCTCTGCGCTCCCCCGAGTCGCACGCCACCATCGTCGAGCTGCTCAAGCACGTCAAGGACTCCGCCCTGTGCTTCTTCGACATCAACCTACGTGGCGACATGTACTCCAAGGAGCTCATCGAGGAGATGCTCGGCTACGCGAACGTCTTCAAGATCAACGACGAGGAACTGCTGCTTCTGCGCGGCATGTTCGGCATCGAGGACACCAGCGACGAGGAGGCGTGCCGCTGGTTCATCGAGGAGTTCGGGCTGCGCTACCTGATCCTCACTGGCGGCGCCACCTTCAGCACGATTATGGCGGCCGACGGCGAGATCTCCACGCTGGCCACCCCGCGCGTCGACGTCGTCGACACCGTCGGAGCCGGCGACTCCTTCTCCGGCACCTTCACCGGCCGCCTGCTCCTGGGCGACTCCATGGGGCTGGCGCACCGCACCGCCGTGAACACCGCGGCCTACGTGTGCACGCAGCACGGCGCATGGCCCGAGTACCCCAAGCAGATGCCCGACTACCTGGAGCAGGCGGGCAAGTAAGCCGCGGCGGCAGCCCGGCTGCTACGGTAGTGGCCCATGAGAGTCATCCTGCAGCGAGTCAGCCATGCCACCGTCACCGTCCTCGACGAGGCATCCGGTCAACCGGATGCCTCGTTCACCCCGCAGTCCATCGGCGCGGGCTATGTACTGCTCATCGGCCTCGCGGAAGGCGACACGGCGGGGCAGGGCGAGTGGATCGCCCGCAAGATCGCCAAGCTGCGCATCTTCGACGACGCCGGCGGCAGGATGAACCTCTCCATCGACGACGTGCACGGCGAGGTGCTGTCCGTCTCGCAGTTCACGCTCTACGGCAATGTGCGCAAGGGCAACCGCCCGAGCTTCGTACGCGCCATGGAACCGGCCCGGGCCGAGGAACTGTGGCACGCCTTCGACGAGGCACTGCGCGCACAGGGGCTGACGGTGCGCGAGGGGCGCTTCGGCGCACATATGTCGGTCGACCTGGTGAACGACGGCCCCGTGACGATCGTCTTCGACAGCGACGAACTCGGCCTTGCGTAACGCGCCCTCGGGTGCTATATTGAAAAGTCCGGTCTTGTACCGGATGTGTTTGACAACATAATCGGGGCCGATTTGGTTTCGACGGTGACCTGTTCGCTTCGGAGAAGCGTGCCGAGAATGCAGAGTCCGCTCGTGATGTGCTCTGTAATAAAAATAAGTGCTAAATCCAATCGCACTGAGTTCGCTCTCGCTGCCTGATTTCATCAGGATCTAACCAGTGAGCAGCCGCTCCGTTCACTCTCCCGTGTCTTCGGGGAGATGCTGAGCGTCGTTTGAAGACTTACCCGCACCGCTGCACTGCAGGGCAGTGCGGGGACATCGCACTGCGGCTAGGCTCGCCACCAGTAGTCTGCGACATCGGTGGGAGCCGATAAATCGCCTTATGGCCAGCAGACTACGCACGTAGAAGGACGAGGGTGCGGTCACCGGACCGGGGTTCGATCCCCCGCGGCTCCACGATGGGAAAAGGGCCACCCGGCATCAGCCGGGTGGCCCTTTTCGTTGCCTCTCCCCTACTTGATGATGGGCCGCGACGTGGCAGAGACGTTGATCTCCTTCTTGTCGCCGATCACCTTGGGGTCGTTCATGATCTTGTCCGCGATGGCCATCTTCAGCTTGAGGTCGCTGTCGTCGCCCCAGGTCACGGTGATGCCGTTCGCGAAGATGGTGGCGATGGAATCCTGGGTGGCCGCCGAGACGGACGTGACCTGCCCGCGCAGTGATTCAGGCAGCGCGTCCAGGATGGTGACGGCCGACTTGATGGCGCGTCCCTTGACCGCCTGGGTGGCGTCGTCCACCTCGATGACGGGGATGCCCTCCACCGACTGGTCGCTCACCGAGTTGAGGATGCGCGCCTGGCTGTCGACGGCGGTCAGGGTCCCGTCCTTTGCCTTGAGCATGGCAGCGGGGCGTTGCGCCACGATGGACACCGTCAGCCCATTGGGGAACTGCTTGCTGGCCTTGGCCTCGGAGACGCCGGGGATGTCGCGCAGTCCCCGCTCGATGGCGCCGTCCGACACCAGAAGCAGCGACTTGCCGACCTGCCGGTCCGCGATGTCCATGACCTGTTCGCTGCTGACCCACTCGTTGGCGCCCTCGACGCTGATCCGGTCCTGCTCGAGCCGGAACGCGGGAGACAGGAAGAGGAACCATGCCAGGAACCCCAGGACGACGAGCACTCCAACGACGATCGCGGCATTGCGCACGATGTAGCGCATGTTCGCCTTGCGGCGCTCCTTCTGGCGTGCCGTGAAGTCCACCACCTTGGGCCTGGTGGCCACGCCGATGCTGCCGTTGGTCTCCTGGAGGGTCTTGGCAACCACGTCCTCGCTGGGCAGACGCCGGGCATCGACGAAGGAACCAGGCTTGCTCATGCCGGTTTCGGGTTCCTGCACGATGCGGGGGCGACGCACCTCGTGTTTCATGGCGAGTTTCACACGCGCCAGAGAAAACCGTGCGGCCTCCTTGCTTTCCCCTCCCCGTTCCTCGGCTGGCTTCGCCTTCTGCATCTCCAAGTGGAAACGGCGCCCATTGGGCTTCGCATCCGTGGACCGCGCGGTGCGCGGTGCCGACGGCGACGCCACGGCGTCGCTTTCACCCGTCGTGGGATGTCCGGCCATGGCACGCACCTGCCGGGTGCCTGGCCCGGCACTGCCCGACGCCGTCCTGGAGGTCGTCTTCCGGGAATCCACGTGATCCGTGCGGCCATGGTCGGAACCGGAGTGCACGGTGCGCCCCCGGTGGCCGTCCTTCCCCGCATCCTTGTCCGAGGGGTTCGAGCTGATCGTACGTCCCGCCATCGTCAGTCCCTGTCCGCGAAATGCGCTTCCAGCACGTGGAGGATGACGGATCCCATGCGGGTGATGTCGCCCGCACCCACCGTAAGCACCACGTCGCCGGGTTCGGCGCGGAGCGCGATCATCTGGGCCGCCACCGCCATGTCGTCGACGGCGTGCATGGCCGCGCCGGCCGCCGGCGCAGCGGCCTCGACGATGGTGGCCGCCGTGATGTCCGGATAGTCTTCCTGGCGCTCGCGGGCTGGGAAGATGCCAGTCACGATCACGTCGTCAGCCATCGAGAGCGCCTGGGCGAACTGGTCGGCGAAGAACTTGGTGCGCGAGAACAGGTGCGGCTGGAAGAGCACGTGGAGGCGCGCCCGCGGGTAGCGTCGGCGTGCCGCATCGAGAAGCGCCGCGATCTCGGTGGGATGGTGCGCGTAGTCGTCCACGACGGTCACGTCGTTCACGGTGCCGCGGATCTGGAACCGCCGCGAGGCGCCCAGGAAGCCGGACACCGCACCGGCTGCCTGATGCGGGTCCATGCCCAGGCAGATTGCAGCCAGCACGGCCGCCGTGGCATTGCGTGCGTTGTGCAGTCCCGGCACGGCCAGGTCGACCGGCAGGTCCAGGGGGGCGTCGCCGCCGGCGAGGGCCGCGGGAATCCGCAGCGTGAAAGCCTCGGTGCCGGTGCCCTCCTGTTCGTGCTCGGCGACGATCTGCACGAACCGTGCGCCGTGGAGGTCACCCAGGGCATCGGGGTCTGCGGTGCCGTAGGCGATGGCCCGTGTGGCCACGTCGGCCGGCAGGTGCCGCAGCACCTCCAGGGCTCCGGGATCGTCCACGCAGACGATCACGTGGTCACGGGCGTGTCCTGCATGCTCGACGAAGGCCTGGTGATAGGCCTCGGCACTGCCGTAATGGTCGAGGTGGTCGGGTTCCGCGTTGGTGATGATGGCGATGCTCGGATGGTACTTGAGGAAGCTGCCGTCCGATTCGTCGGCCTCGGCGACGAGCACGGCGGAGGTGCCTGCATGGCCACCGTCCACGGTGGAGCCGTCGGGCCCCTGGATGGAGGCGCCGATGGCGTAGCTGGGGTCGGCGAGGCTGCCGGTGCCGCCCTGGGTGAGGATGTGGGCGAGCATGGAGCTGGTGGTCGTCTTGCCATGGGCGCCGGCGACGGTGACCGCCCGCTTGCCGCGCATGAGCAGGTCGAGGATGTCGGATCGGTGCACGATGCGCGCCCCCTGCGCCGCGGCGGCCACGATCTCGGGGTTGTCCGACTTGATGGCGCTGGAGTACACGACGACGTCCTGGCCGTTGACGTTGGCTGCCTGCTGGCCGAACTGCACGGGGATGCCCAGGGCGATGAGACGCTCCGTCTTGGCGCTGGGTTCGCGGTCCGAACCGTCCACGGGAACCTGCCGTTGGTGCAGCATCTCGGCGAGGACGCTCATGCCCGCTCCCCCGATGCCGATGAAATGGGTGGCCCCGAGTCCTTCGGCACCTTCTTCGGCGCCGAAGCCCGCGACGGTCGGGTCAAGGATGATTGCTGCTTCGCTCACTGTTCGCTCCTGGTACTGGTCGGTTCGTCGATAAGGTCGAGGATACGCCGTGCCATACGGTCGGCGGCGTCGCGGATGCCGTACTGCCATGCCCGGTCGCCCAGGGTACGCAGTCGGTCACGGTCGGCGAGCAGCGGCGGGATGTGCTCGCCGACCCATTCCGCGGTGAAGTCGGCATCGTCGACCATGATGCCGCCGCCGGCATCGACCACCGGCTTGGCGTTGTAGCGTTGTTCGCCGTTGCCGATGGGCAGCGGCACGTACACTGCGGGCAGTCCCAGCGCGGTCAGTTCGCTGACGGTACCCGCACCGGACCTGCAGACCACCAGGTCGGCGCAGGCGAAGGCCTTGTCGATGCGCTCGAGGTAGGGCACGGCGTGATAGTCGCGACCCGGCTCGGAGCCCTCGCCGAGGCCGGTGACGGCATCCGGTCCGGCGGAAGAGGCCACGAGGTCGCGTACCTCGTCGATCTTCCCCCTGCCGGTCAGATGCACGACCTGTGCGTGCGCGAGCAAGGTGCCGGCGTTGGCGGCGACGGCCCGGTTGAGGCTGACGGCGCCGAGCGAGCCGCCGGTGACCACCACGATGGGACGGTCGGGGTCGAGGCCCAGTTCCTGGGCATTGGCACGCCTGGTGGCGTCACGGTCCTGCTGCAGCCGGCCGGCGAGCTGGGCGATGGCGGGCCGCAGGGGCAGCCCCACGCGCTCGATCCGACCACCCTTGGCCGGCCGCAGCCCGGTACCTTCGTAGGCGGTCCCGATGAAGGCCGCCCACCGTGAGCCGAGCCTGTTGGCCATGCCGGCGCGTGCATTCTGCTCGTGGATCACCACTGGGATGCCCTCATGGTGGGCGGCCGAGTAAGCGGGCGCGGAGGCGTAGCCGCCGAATCCCACCACGATGCAGGCATGGCGTTCCTCGATCAGTTGGCGCACCTTGGTGCGTTCCCGGTGCCATTGCATGGGGAAACGCAAGGCGGCCATATCGGGCCGCCGGGGGAAGGGCACCTTCTCGATGGTGGACAGTTCGTACCCGGCCTGCGGCACGAGGTCCGCCTCCAGGCCGACCTCGGTGCCCAGGGCGATGACCTCGGCCTGCGGGTCCCGCGCGGTGATGGCGTCCGCCACCGCCAGCAGCGGGTTGACATGGCCGGCGGTGCCGCCTCCGGCCAGGATGATCGTTCGTGGTGTGCTGGTTGCCATCATGCCCTCGTTCCTTGGTCTCATAGTCTCTTCGTCTCGCATTGTCCGTCGTGCAGTCCCCGGCGCGCTCATGCCTTGGCGCGCGACGCCTTGATCTGCGGCTGTTCCTTCATCATGCTCATGCACACGCCTGCCGCGGTCAGGCACATGACGAGCGACGAACCGCCTGCCGAGACGAAGGGCAATGGTACGCCCATCACCGGCAGAAGCCCGAGCACCACCGCCATGTTGATCATGGCCTGGCCCACCAGCCAGACGGTGAAGCACAGCAGGGAGGCAGCACAGGCGCGGTTCGGCATCTGGCAGGCCACCACGATGAGGCACCATGCCAGCACCACGAAGAGCAGCAGCACGATTGCGGCACCCACGAAGCCGGTTTCCTCGCCGATGATGGCGTAGATGAAATCGTTGTGCGCCTCGGGCAGGTAGTTCCATTTCTCGCGCGAGTTGCCCATGCCCACGCCGAAGAGGCCGCCGGAAGCCATGGCGTAGTTCGCGTGGATTGACTGGTAGCAGGTGCCTTGTTCGTCACCGCTGGCGCAGCCCTGGTAGGTGGCGAGGATGCGCTGCATGCGGTTGGGGCTCAGCACGGCCAGCAGCACGACCCCGACCGCCACGGCCAGGGCGGCCAGGCGCAGCCATTTGCGCGGGAAGTCGCAGGCCCAGAACGCCACCACGCCGATGAAGACGAGGATGATGCCGGTTCCCAGGTCCCTGCCGCCGATCACCAGTGCCAGTGCCAGCACGTAGGCGACGACCACCAAGGCGTAGCGCTGCACCGGGGTGGCGTGGACGCGCCGCCTGGCACGCAGCAGCTCGACGGGCAGGGCGACGCACAGCACCAGCTTGAGCAGCTCGGCAGGTTGGAAGGTGAGCGATCCGACGCCGATCCAGCCGCGGTTGCCGTTGACGTCGATGCCGAGCTTCGTGAGGGTAAGAAACTGCAGGAAAAGCGCAACGGCGACGAGGAAACGCAGGATGCGCGGCTTCTCGTACCTGCGATAGGGCATGATGAAGGCCACGGCGAAGGCCACGATGCCCACCAGGGCGAAGGTGCCCTGCGAGATGGCCTGGCGCCAGGGCGACAGGCCGGCGGAGACCATGGTCACGGACGAGCTGGAGAAGACCATGACCACGCCGAAGACCGTGAGGATCGCCACCGCGCAGACAAAGCCGTGGTAGCACCAGATGGGGTTGAGCAGCATGCGCCACCCGGTGTACCGTGAGAAGTCCTCTTCGTTCGCCTCGGTTTTGCCGGCCTTGCGCGGCGTTGCCTTCACGGAACGCGTGCGCACGGCGTAGGGCTTGGGGCTGCCTTCCACGCTGCCGCGCGACGAAGCGGAGCGGGGCTTGCGCTTAGTCCCGGCCATGCGCCGCCACCCAGGCACGTGCATGCGCGGCGAACTGGTCGCCGCGGTCCGCGTAGGACGCGAACTGGTCCATCGATGCGCAGGCCGGCGCCATGAGCACCACGTCGCCCTCATGGGCCATGGTGCCTGCCGCCTCGACGGCACGCTCCATGACCGTGGCGTTATCCTGCGGGTCGATGATGCGCACCGGCACCTCGGGTGCCTGCGAGCGCAGGGCCTGTTCGAAGGGTTCCTGGTCCTTGCCGATCACCACGACGCCCTGCAGCTGGTCGCGCTCCTCGCGCACCAGGTCCTCGAAACGGGCACCTTTGGCCAGTCCGCCCACGATCCAGACCACCGACTTGGGTGCGAAGCTGGACAGGGAGGCGCGGGCGGCATGCGCGTTCGTGGCCTTGGAATCATCCACGAAGCGGATGGTGAGAGGCCCTTCCCCCAGCCGTGCCACCTCCTCGATGCGGTGGCCGCCGGGCTTGAAGCGGCGCAGGGCATCCAGTGCGACCTGCATGTCGACGTCCATCGACGCCACGAGCGCCAGCGCGGTCAACGCGTCCGCGAGCAGGTGCGGATAGACCGTGCCGTCGGGCTCGCACAGGTACGGGAAGTCGGTGAGCGCCGCGATGCGGTGATGGTCGGCGACGGGCGCCCCCAGCAGGCCGCTGCGGTCGACGATCCAACCGTCCTCGACGCCGATCTGTCCTTCCTGCGGGCGTTCCAGCGTGAAGCCCACATGGACGCATCCCTCCTGCGTGCGCGCCTCACGGGCCAGTTCGCTCACCCGCGCATCCTGGGCATTGTAGGCGATGACGGCGCGCGCGCCGTCGAAGACCTTCGCCTTGTCCTGCGCATAGCGTTCCATGCCCCCGTGCCAGTCGAGATGGTCGGCCGCGATGTTCGTGATCGTGGCGGCCTGGAGCTGCAGGGAATCCGTGAAATGCAGCTGGAAGGAGCTGAGTTCCACGCACAGCACGTCATTGTCCGGGTCAAGCGCGGCCAGCGACACCGACTTGCCGATGTTGCCGACGGCGGGGGCCACCAGGCCGCAGGCGGTGAGCATGGCGGAGACCATCTCCGTGGTGGACGTCTTGCCGTTGGTGCCGGTGATGCCGATCCAAGGAGCCGGGCAGCCGGTGCGGGCATTGTCCACGCGCATGCGCCACGCGAGCTCCACCTCGCTGATCACGGGAATGGAGCGCGACCGTGCCTCGAGGATGAACGGCGTGCGCGGGTTGAACACGGGCGACGTGCACACCAGGTCGATGTCCTTCCAGTCGACCTGGTCGAAGGAGTGCAGGTCGGCGTCCTGCTTGCCCTCGTCCACGGTGAGGGTGGCGCGGTCGCGGCCGTCGAGCACCTGTGCCATGCCCCTGCCTGATATGCCCAAACCTGCGATGAGTACCGTGCTGTCCGCCAGATCCTTGTCCATGTTCCTGTCCTTAGTCCTTGAGATTCCTTATGCCTGTATCCGTCGCCGATGCCGTCGCGGCACGGCATGCACGCCCGTCAGCCGAGCAGCAGCCCCGAACGCGCCGCCCAGTCCGAGTAGAAGACCACCAGGCCGATGAGCACCATCATGAGCTCGATCATCCAGAACCGCACGACGACCTTGCTCTCGGTCCAGCCGCACAGTTCGAAATGGTGGTGGATCGGCGCCATCTTGAACACGCGCTTGTGCGTGACCTTGAAATAGCCCACCTGGATGACGTCGCTGCAGGCTTCGACCACGAAGAGGCCGCCGAGGATGATGGCGAGAAACTCGGTGTGGGTGGCGATGGACATGGCGGCGAACAGGCCTCCCAACGCCAGCGATCCGGTGTCGCCCATGAAGATCGAGGCGGGGTTGCAGTTGTACCACAGGAAGCCCAGGCAGGCCACGGCGGCGCAGCAGGCGATGATGGTCAGGTCCATCGGGTCGGAGACGCTGTAGGTGAAGCCGCCCTCGCTGCCGCCCTTGAGGTGGTAGCTCTCCCAGAAGGCGATGATGGCGTAGCCGGCGAAGGCGATCATCGAGGATCCCGCACACAGCCCGTCAAGGCCGTCGGACAGGTTCACGGCATTCGTCCACGCCGCCATGAGGAAGTTCACCCACACCACGAAGAGGATGATGGACACCGCCCTGCCCGCGAAGTCGAAGCTGAAGAACGGCGTCTCGATGAAGCTCACGCCCGCCTGCGCACTGGGGTAACCCGACTTGGTGGGCAGCAGGAGCGCCAGCACCGCGTAGATCGTGGCGAAGATGAACTGTCCGATGAACTTGCCGTGGACCGTCAGGCCCTCGTTCTGCTTCTTGCGCACCTTGGCGAAGTCGTCGATGAACCCGAGCAGCCCCATGGAGGCCATGGCGAAGAGGGTGAGAATCGCCGTCCAGGAGGGGACCATGCCATGCGAGCAGTATCGGTAGAGCGCCGAGGCGCCCCAGCCGCACAGCACGGCCAGGACGATGACCACGCCGCCCAGGGTCGGCGTGCCTCGCTTGACCTGGTGGGATTGGGGGCCATCCTGGCGGATGTACTGTCCGTAGTTGAGCTTGTGCACCACTCGGATCAGCACGGGGGTGCCGACCATGGTCACGATGAGCGAGACCAGGATGCCAATGATGAGGGCGATCACCTTGAGGTTCTCCTATTCGTAGCGTATCCGTGGATTGCTGTTGCGTTGTGTTCCGGGGCCGTCACGTCGGTCATCCCCGGGCGTCCCATTCGTCGGCGAGGTCGCTCAGGCCCGAGGCATGCGATCCCTTGAGCAGTACCGCCATGTCGGGGTGGGCCGCGTTGAGTGCGCGCACCGCCGCGCGCGCGTCGTCCGTGGCCCGTACGCAGGACACCGTACATCCCCCGGCCGCGGCGGCGCCATCGGCGATGCACTGTGCCAGGGACTGCAGGTGCGCGTCCTGCCGCGAGCCGACTGCGATGACGGCGTCGACCCCCAGCTCGGCAGCCGCCGCGCCGACCGTGCGGTGTGCCTCCTGCTCGTCGCCTCCCAGCTCGAGCATGGCACCGAGCACGGCCACGCGGTACGGCTGTGCGGGCTCCTGCGCGTGCCATGCCATGAGGCCGCGCAGTCCGGCCTTCATGGAATCGGGATTCGCGTTGAAGGAATCGTCGATGAGGGTGAAGCGCGCATCGCCGTCCACGACCTGGCCGACGGCCATGCGGTGCGGACTGATGGAATGCACCGAGGAGAGCAGGGAGGCGACGCGTTCCAGCGGCACGCCCAGCCAACGGGCCGCAGCGGCAGCGGCCAGCGCGTTCATCACGTTGTGTGACCCGACCAGTCCCAGGGTGACGGCGACGTCCACGCCGCCATTGTCGACCAGGCGGAAGCGCGGGTGGCCGTCGTCGCCCAGGACGATGTCATCGGCCGCCACGTAATCATCCCCGTCGTGCGCCTGCGCATGCTCCTTGCCGAACCAGATGAGCTTCCCCGGGGTCAGGCGGGCCATGGCGGCCACGCGCCCGTCGTCCGCGTTGAGGATGCTCACGCCATCGTTGACCAGGCCACGCACCAGCTCGCCCTTCGCCTGGGCGATGTGTTCCACGGAACCGAACTCGCCCAGGTGGGCCACGCCCACCTTGAGCACGATCGCGATGTCCGGAGGCGCGATGCGGGTCAGACCGGCGATCTCGCCGAGGTGGTTCGCGCCCATCTCCGCCACCAGGAAGCGCGTGTCCGCATCCACGCGGCAGGCGGTCAGCGGCAGGCCGATCTCGTTGTTGAAGGACCCCTGGGGTGCGATCGTGGGTCCCAGGCTGCCCAGCAGGACGGCCAACAGGTCCTTGGTGGTGGTCTTGCCCACCGAACCGGTGATGCCGACGATGGTGAAGGGGGCTGCAGAGGCACGGCGCATGCGCAGGTTCGCCGCGGCCACGGCGCCCAGCGCCTGCACGGTGTCCCGCACGACGATCTGCGCGATGTCCACGTCCTGCAGCGGATGGTCGACGAGCGCGGCCACCGCTCCGGCGGACGCGGCCGTCGCCACGAAGTCGTGGCCGTCCACGTGCTCCCCGGCGATGGCGACGAACAGGGAGCCGGTCGCCACGTCGCGCGAGTCGGTCGTCACCGCGGTGACCAGCCGTCCGATCCGGGCCTGTCCCGGGTCCAGCAGCCTGCCGTCGACGGCCCGGGCGGCTTGTTCCACTGTCATGTCCATCATGGGTTCTTCGTTCCTTCCCGTCTTGCGGAGTGTCGAGTTCAGTGCAGTTCCCTGGACACCCGCAGCGCACTGCGGATGTTGGCCTTCCGTACGCCGGCTGCCAGGACCATCGCGATGGCCAGGGACAGCGGCTTCGCCTTGTTCAGCCCGATGTCGGCCTGGACGGCCATGAGGTCGGTCTCCTCGCTGCGCACGGCAAGGTGGGTCTCGTCGTCGAGGACGCAGCCGAAACGCTCGGCCAGCACGCCGGCCATCTCCTCGACCTCCTCCTTGTCCTCGCGACCGTCATAGCCGAGCACGTCGACGCCCACCGACTCCAGGGATCCCGGCGCCAGCGTGTCGTCCTCCATGGCGATGATGACCGCGGAAGCGCCGTCCTCCACGCACACCGACAGCACGCGCTGCATGGAGAAGGCATCCAGGGGGTAGCGCAGGTCGGTGAAGCGTTCCAGGGACTGTTCGTCCCCGTTGCGGATGACGCCCACGGGGTTGCCGAGCATGTGCAGGAAATCGGCGAGCATGCCGACGGACTCCCCCACGGACTGGCGGTCGCGGCCGGCGATGGCGAAGACCGCGATCGACTCGGCGGGCTGTCCGGCAATCAGCGACGCCAGCTGGCCGATCTCATGGGAGGTGGGGTCGGCGAACAGTACAGGCACCTCGCACTCGCCGACGGCGTTGCGCATCGAGGGCGGCAGCATGACGGCATAGGCACCCCGCTGGATCGCCTGGGCGAGCACCCCCATGCCGATGCGCTCGCCGGGCATGAACAGGGCGCCCGGCGCTACCGACTCGAGGTCGTTGGCCAGGGACGTGACGGTGACGCCCTTGGCGAATCCCGGCACCAGCTCGAACCCGTAGCGGTCCTGGAGCATGCCCAGCGTCATGCGCTGCGAGACCGATTCACTGATTGCGCTCATGCGTCTTCCTTTCCGTTGCCCTTGCCTGTCGTGCCGTCATGGAATCACCACTCCACCGGGATCGCGTCCTTGCGCGGCGAGGAGTTCGGCACCTCGTACTTCTGCATGAGGAACTTGCCGATCTCGGCGAAGACCGGTCCGGCGGTCAGGCCGCCGTAGCTGCCTTCCGGATCCTTGAGCACGACGGTGACCACGAAGCGCGGGTTGTCCGCGGGGATGATGGCCGTGTAGTCGCTGATGAGCGAGGAGAGCTTGCCGTCGGCACCCACGACTTCCGCGGTGCCCGACTTGGAGGCCACGCGGTAGCCGGGTACGCCAGCGAAGCCCTGGGAGGCGTAATGCTCGGACACCGACTCCATGCCGTTGAGGATCTGCTTGGCCACCGATTCGTCGATGACCCGGGTGGACTCGCCCGGTTTGGTCTCCTGGACCTTGCCATCGGCCGAGACCGTCGCCTTGACGAGGACCTGCGGCTTGCGCACGCCGCCATTGGCGATGACGGCGATGGCGTTCGTCAGCTGCAGCGCATTGGTGGAGTATCCCTGGCCGAAGAGCACCGTGTTGCGGGTGCGCCCGTCCCAGCTGCCCGACGGTGCCAGGACACCCTGGGACTCACCGGGCAGCCCCAGGCCGGAGGCCTGGCCGATGCCGAACTTGGTGAGATAGGCGTGGCGCTGCTCGTCGGTGTACCGGTCGGAGGCGAGGATGGTGCCCACGTTCGACGACTGTTCGAGGATGCCGGCCATGGTCCAGTGCTCGGCGCCATGGTTGAAGGAGTCCTTGTAGGTCTGCCCGTCGAGCGTGAGGGTGTCCGGCACGGTGAACTTGTCGCCCATCGCATGCTGTTTCTCCTGGACCAGGCCGGACATGGTGAAGACCTTGCCGATGGAGCCGGGCTCAAAGACCTCGTTGACGCTGCGCGCCACGTTGAGCTTGGCGTCGTCGCTGCCCGCCTCGTAGTCGTCGGTGTCCGCCAGGGCGAGGATCTCACCGGTCTGCGTGTTCTGGACGACGGCGATGGCCCAGCCTGCCTTGTATTTCTGCTGGGACTCGAGCAGGATCTGGCGCACGCGCCACTGCACGTCACGGTCGATGGACAGGCGCACGTCGCTGCCGTCCACGGCGGCCTGGGACTCGGTCATGGTGCCGGGGATCTCCTCGCCGCCGTTGCCCTGTTGGTAGACCTGGTATCCGTCGGTGCCGGTGAGGGTGTCGTCCTCCATCTGCTCGATGCCGGCCACGCCCACGCCCTCGTCGTTCACGCCGCCCAGCAGCGCACCCATGAGGGCACCGCCTGAGTAGACGCGCTCGTTGCTCAGCTCGCCGTAGATGATGCCGCCCAGGTTGAGGTCTGCGATCTTGCGCTTGACCTCGGGCGTCACGTCCTTCTTGAGGACTGCGTACTGGCCCGTCCCCGACAGCTTGCCGCCCAGCTCGGCCACGTCCATCCCCAGGAGTGGCGCGACCAGTTGGGCGACGGCAGCCGCGCCGGTCGTGGACAGCGGCTTGCCGTCGAGCTGGTGGCAGATGGATTGGGTGCGGGCGGTGCAGGTGGTGGGCTCGAACTCCTGTGCCGCCTGCGGGTTGCCGATGATGGTGTAGCGTTCCACGCTCTGCGCCAGGACGGTGCCGTTGACGTCGGTGATGCGGCCGCGCTTGGCCGACAGCACCGCCTTGACGGTCCTGCTGCGCGTCGCCGCCAGGGCGGTGCTGGGGCCGTCGATGATCTGGATGTGCACCAGCTGTCCCAGGCAGACCAGGGCGACGAAGGCGATCACCAGACCGATGACGACGCCGCGGCGCATGGTGGCACCGAGGTGCCTGAAAGCTCGGATGGGATGCATGGCTACGACGCTCCTTGGGTCGGCTGGTATCCGTCGAGGTCGATGGAGAGGTTCCCCTGGGAGGGCACCATCTTCATCTTCTGGGCGCGCTCGGGCAAGGTGGCCTCGAGTTGCGACAGCTTGGCCTGGTCGTCATCGACGTCCTGCTGGAGCATGGTGATGTGCTGCTCGATGGTGCTCGCCTCGAAGGAGTTCGAGCTCATCTGGGTGCGCAGGAGCAGTGCCCCCAGCAGGGAGGCGACGAGGAACACCAGGGCGACGGCCAGCATCATGAGCGGGGCGGACTTCGTCTTGGTCCAGTCCCAGATGCGTTGCCACCTGAGGTGCTCCGCCGATCGCCTCACCGTGTGCTTCTCGACCACGTGCAGCTGCGGACGGCTGGACGGGCGCTGCGCCTCGCGGCCCGCGGGGGCCGCGTTCGTGCGCACCGAACGTGTTTGTGATCCCATGGGTTATTTCCTTCCCCTTCGTCGCGGCATCCGCTCCATGCCGCGCGCCCTGTGCCCGAACTCGCGACGCCACCGTGACGGCAACGGCCTGATGAGCTCCGCCCCGCGCAGCCTCACCGAGGCGGCGCGCGAATTGGCGGCCCGCTCCGCCTCGTCCGCCTTCACGGCCCCCTTGGTCAGCGGCGCGAAGAACGGCTGCATGTCCGGCGGCACCACCGGCATGTCCGCCGGCACGTCCGCCTTGAGTCCGTCGGCCATGAAGGTCTTGACGGTGCGGTCCTCGAGCGAATGGTAGGACTCTACGACCAGGCGCCCGCCCACCGACAGCCGGCAGGCTGCCTGCGGCAGGGTGCGCGCCAGCTTGTCCAGCTCGCCGTTGACCTCGATGCGCAACGCCTGGAAGACGCGCTTGGCGGGGTTGCCGCTGCCGCGCCGCGCCGCGGGGATGACCGCATCCACCAGCTCGCCCAGCTGGCGCGAGGTCAGCAGCGGTTCGGCATCGCGCACCTGTACGATCCTGCGTGCGATCTGCCGGGCGAAGCGTTCCTCGCCGTAGTCCCTGAAGATGCGGGTGAGGCCATCCACGTCGTATCCGGCGAGCACATCGCGTGCCGTCAGCGACTGGGAGACGTCCATGCGCATGTCCAGCGGCGCGTCATGGGCGTAGCTGAAGCCGCGGGCGGTCTCGTCGATCTGCAGGCTGGACAGTCCCAGGTCCATGAAAACCGCCTGCACCTGCGGCACGTCCAGCTCGTCGAGCACGTCGTCCAGCTCGTCGAAGGCGGCATGCACCGGGGTGAAACGGTCGGCGAGGCCCTCCCCCGCCACGCGCTCGGTGGCCAGCGCGAGCGCCTCGGCGTCGCGGTCGATGCCGATGACGCGGGCGCCGGGCGCCGCCTTGAGGAACGCCGTGGTGTGGCCGGCCAGTCCCAGGGTACAGTCGACCGCCACGCTTCCCGGCGCCTGCAGCGCGGGCGCAACCAGGTCCACGCACTGCTGCAGCAGTACGGGTTGGTGAATCCTCGCAATGTCGACCATCACAACTCCAGCTCCTCGAGGACGTCGTTCGCGACGTCCGCATAGTCCTGTTCATTCGCCGCCAGGTACCCGTCCCATGCCTGGCGGTCCCAGATCTCGGCCCTGGTGCCCACGCCGATGATGACGATGTCGCCGCCCAGGCGCGCATAGTCACGCAGCATCTGCGGGATGAGGACGCGCCCCTGCTTGTCGGGCTCCTGCTCCACCGCGCCGGACAGGAAGATGCGCATGTACTCGCGCGACCCACGGCTGCCCAGCGCATTGCGCTGGATGCGCACCACCATCCGTTGGAACTCGGCGGGCGGCAGCAGGTAGATGCAGCGTTCCTGCCCACGGGCCATGACCAGGCCGTCCGTGAGGCGTTCACGCATTTTCGCCGGCAGCGCCACCCTGCCCTTGGCATCCAGGCGGGGAGTGTATGTGCCCAACAGCAGGGACTGCAGCGCCAAGGGCTGCACGGCGGCCAAGCCATCGGTGCCGCCCGGGGGTGATTGAGGCGTCCCCAGCAGATCCGCCATCATTCACCTCCACGCGTCGCCTTGCCATGTCCCACGAATGTCTGGGTTACCACTTTACCCCACAGTTCACCTAAACACCCCACATGCGGCCGGAAACACGCCGACGGCGTGACGGCTGTCACATTGATGGGCGCAGGACCCGGGCTGTTGCGCGGTTCTGCTATGCTTGTTTGGCTTTTGCGAACGAACGCGAGGGGACATGGAGAGCATGACTGCATATGCGACACAACTGAGGGAAGAGCAAGGCATGGTCGACCGCGCCTACGGCCGTCTCGACGGCCTGCGAGCCCAGGCGCGCGAACGTCTGGACGACGTGCGTTCCCAGGGGTCGCACGGTTCGCCCACCCAACGCACCGAGCGCGATTCCTTCGCCACCATGTACGAGGACCGACTGGCGCAGCTGCGCGCGGTGGAGGACCGCCTGGTCTTCGGGCGGCTCGACGACGTCCAGGGCAACCGCCGCTACATCGGACGCCTGGGACTGTCCGACGACGAGCACGAGCCCATTCTCACCGACTGGCGCGCGGAAGCGGCGCGGCCCTTCTACGAGGCGACCCCCGCCCACCATGGCGACATCGCGCTGCGACGCCACATCACCCTGCATTTCCGTGATGTGGTGGGCATCGAAGACGAGGTGCTCGACGTGGACTCCGCCCACGTGAACACCGCCTCCGAACAGGGCACCCTCACCGGCGAAGGGGCCCTGCTGGCCTCCCTCGGTTCGCGCAGGACCGGCAAGATGACCGACATCGTGGCCACCATCCAGGCCGAGCAGGATCGCATCATCCGCTCGGACATCAAGGGGGCGCTCGTGGTGCAAGGAGGCCCGGGCACCGGCAAGACCGCGGTGGCGCTGCACCGTGCCGCCTACCTGCTCTACACCCACCGCCGCATGCTCGAGCGTTCCGGGGTGCTGGTCATCGGCCCGAGCGAGGACTTCCTGCACTACATCGACCAGGTCCTCCCCTCCCTCGGCGAGACGGGCGTGGTCTCGCGCACCGTCGGGGAGCTGATCCCCGGCCTGGTCGTCACCCGCACGGACGCCCCCGAGGTGGCCAGGATCAAGGGCGAGCGCCGCATGGCCCATGCCATCGCGAACGCGGTGGCCGCCCGCGAGCGCGTCCCCGCGAAGCTGCCGACCATCCACGTCAACGGCGTGCGCGTGACCATGCGCCGCCAGGACGTCGAGACCGCGATCGGCGATGCACGGCGCACCCGCCAGCCGCACAACAAGGCCCGGGAGACCTTCGTGTCCTCCATGCTCGCGATGATGCGCACCCAGGTGGTCGAGCAGCTGGATTACGTGCCCGAGCAGGCCGAGCTCAACGACATCCTCGCCCAGCTGCGCATGAACGATGCGCTGCGGGTGGCGCTCAACCTGGCGTGGCTGCCGATGGATGGCACCTGGCTCATCGACCAGATGTTCTCCAAGCCCGCCCAGCTGCGCCGTTTCGCCCCCTGGCTCTCCGACCGGCAGGTGGAGCTGCTGACGCGCCCCAAGGGCGCTCCCCTGACGCGCTCGGACATCCCGCTGCTGGACGAGGCATACGAGCTGCTCGGCCCCGACCCGCGCGAACAGGCCCGCCGCAAGGCGCGCCAGGCAGAGCGCCAGGAGGCCGAGCAGTATGCCAAGGAGACGCTGGCGCAGGCCGGCATCGGTTCCGGCATCGTGTCCGCCGGCATGCTCGCCGACCGGATGAGCGGCGACGACGTCGAGCTCGTGGCGCATCGCGCCGCGCAGGACCGCGAGTGGACCTATGGGCATGTCGTGGTCGACGAGGCGCAGGAGCTGACGGCCATGGACTGGCGCATGCTGATCCGCCGCTGCCCGTCGCGTTCCTTCACGATCGTGGGCGACGTGGCGCAGACCTCCGCACTGGGCGGCACGCGCGACTGGGCCCGTACCATGGACTCCCTGTTCGGTGCTCCCAACTGGAGCCTCAACGAGCTGACCATCAACTACCGCAACCCCCGTGAGGTCTCCGACCTGGCGTCGCAATTCGCCGAGGGCGAGGGCCTGTACATCTCCACGGTCAAGGCGATCCGTTCGGTGCCCGACGCCGTGGAACGCCGCACCGTGGCGGACCGCGACGCACTGTTCGGCGAGGTGGGCGACCTGGCGCGCACGCTGGCCGCGCGTTTCGTGGGCAACGACGGCACCGGCCGCGTGGCGGTGATCGTGCCGGACGAGCTGCGCGATGCGGTGCGTGCCGCGGTGCACCGCGCCTTGGAGTCGATGGGCACTGTGATGGACGGCGAGACGGTGGACGACATGGTGAGCGTGTGCGATACCCAGGCGGTGAAGGGACTGGAGTACGACGCCGTCATGGTGGTCGAGCCGGGACTGATCGAGCAGGAGGCGGCATCGAGGCTGAGTGCCGCTTCCGACCTGTACGTGGCGCTCACCCGACCCACGCAGCAACTGGTGCTGGTGCGCACCGAAGGCGACGGCGAACGACTGGCGATATAGCGCAGGCACCTGACGACGAGAGGATATAAGGTAGGGACCATGCCGAAAGCACTGTTACTGGAAAACATTCATCCGCTTGCCGCGCAGAGCCTGCGCGACCATGGCTTCGAGGTGGAGTCGCTCAAGGGTGCCCTGTCCGAGGACGAGCTCATCGCCGCCCTCGACGGCGTCGACCTCCTGGGCATCCGCTCGAAAACGACGGTGACGGAGCGCGTCCTGGAGGAGCGCCCCGCACTGACCGCCATCGGTTGCTTCTGCATCGGCACCAACCAGGTGGACCTCGATGCCGCCGCCCGCCGCGGCGTCGCCGTCTTCAACGCCCCCTATTCGAACACGCGATCCGTGGTGGAGCTGGTGGTCTGCGACATCATCTGCCTGATGCGCCGCATCCCGGCCCACACCCACCACATGAAGCACGGCCTGTGGGACAAGTCCGCCTCCGGTTCCCACGAAGTGCGCGGCAAGACGCTCGGCATCATCGGCTACGGCAACATCGGCTCCCAGCTTTCCGTGCTGGCCGAGGCGCTGGGCATGCGCGTGGTCTTCTTCGACATCGAGGAGAAGCTCGCGCTGGGCAACGCGCAACGCTGCGACAGCCTGGAGGAGCTGCTGGAGCAGTCGGACGCGGTGACCATCCATGTCGACGGCCGCAAGTCGAACATCGGCTTCTTCGGAGAGGAGGAATTCTCCCACATGAAGCAGGACGCCATCTTCATCAACTGCTCACGCGGCTTCGTGGTCGACCTCGACGCGCTCAAGCGCCACCTGGACTGCGGCCACCTGTCCGGCGCCGCCGTCGACGTCTTCCCGGTGGAACCCAAGAAGAGCGGCGATCCCATCGAAACCCCCCTGGCGGACGAGGACAACATGATCCTCACCCCGCACATCGGCGGTTCGACCCTCGAGGCCCAGGAGAACATCGCGCAGTTCGTCTCCCAGCGTCTCGAGGACTACTGGTTCAAGGGCTCGACGATGCTCAGCGTCAACCTGCCGCAGATCACCCTCAACGACTGTCGCGGCGAGGCGCGCATCGCCCACCTGCATGACAACCTGCCGGGCATCCTGGCGGCCGTCAACCATGTGCTGGGCGAGCAGGGCATCAACATCTCCGCGCAGGCGCTGGGCACCGAGGGCGCCATCGGCTACGTGGTGACCGACGTGGCCGACAAGCCCGCCGCGCAGGCACTGGGTGCCCTTGCCTCCATCCAGGGCACCATCCGCATGCGCATCATCGAGTGAACGCACCGTCCTGCGTCCATGGCAAGGGGCCGGGCTGCGACAATCGCAGCCCGGCCCCTTGCCATGGACGCAGGACGGGTCATTGCGCCCGGTCGGCGTCGCGCAGTTCGTCGATGGCCTCCTGGAAATCCTCGAGGTCCTCGAAATTGCGGTAGACGCTTGCAAAACGCAGGTATGCCACCTCGTCGAGGTCGCGCAGGGGCCGCAGGATGGCCTTGCCGATGTCCTCCGAAGGTATCTGGGCGATGCCCTGGGCACGCAGGCTCTCCTCCACCTGCTGGCCGAGCTTCTTGAGGTCGTCCTCATGGATGGGGCGGCCCTGGCACGCCTTGCGCACGCCGGAAATCACCTTGTTGCGGTCGAATTGCTCCACGTTGCCGGAGCGTTTGCGCACCAGCAGCATGGCGGTCTCCTGGGTGCTGAAACGGCCCTGGCATCGAGGGCATTCCCTGCGGCGGCGGATGGAGTGTCCGTCTTCGCTGATGCGTGTGTCGATCACTTTCGTGTCGGGGTTCTGGCAGAAGGGGCAATACATGACATCCACTGTAGCCGCATCCGCGGCCTTTGTGCGCATCGGGAACGTCATACGCTCCAGGACCGCCGTCGAATCATGCCACTGCATGGCCGCCGCCTAGGCCGGCAAGAGCAGCTGCTGGCCTGCGCGCAGGGCCGCCCCCTCGAGCTTGTTGATGCGCTTGAGCTGGTCGACGCTCGTGCCGTCCACCCGCTCGGCGATGGACCACAGCGTATCCCCGGGCCTCACGGTGTAGCGCACCGTCTGGCCCACGTACTCGTCGGCACGATCCCCACCCATCCCCGATGCCCATCCCAGCGGCACGCACAAGGCACATCCGGCCAGGATGGCCAGGGCGGCATGCCGCCAGCGTCCAAGCCCGTTGCGTTCCGAGATCTCCATGGCAACCATCCTTTCGAACATATGTTCCCATCAAACACCTCGATATTCGCACGCATGTTCGACCGTTGTCAAGCCGGAGTCGAACATCTGTTTGGAAATATCGGCGTTTCGCGCTAAGGTTGGCTCATACGAAAGGACACGACCATGACCACCACCGACGCCACCTTCCGGGACGGGGAACCGGACCGCCGCGACGACCTGACGGAACGCCAGCGCAAGGTCATGCAGGCCATCCGCGACCTCACCGCCAGCCAGGGCTTCGCCCCCTCCCTGCGCGAGATCGGCCAGAGAGCCGGGCTGCGCAGCACCTCCTCGGTGCAGCACCAGCTCCAGGTCCTCGAGGCGAAGGGCTACATCCGCCGTGACGCCAACAAGGGACGGGCCATTGAAATCGTCACGGAACCCCACGGCGCCGTCGATGTCGTCCCCTTCGACACCGGCGGTTCCCTCTCCTTCCAGTCATCGACGGAAGTGCCCCTGGTGGGTGCCATTGCCGCCGGTGCCCCCATCACCGCGGAACAGCACATCGAGGACGTCATGCGCCTTCCCGTACGCCTGACCGGCAACGGCAACCTCTTCATGCTCGAGGTGCACGGCGATTCCATGATCGACGCCGCCATCTGCGATGGCGACTTCGTCGTGGTCCGCGAACAGCAGCGCGCCGAGAACGGCGACATCGTGGCTGCGCTGCTGGACGACGAGGCCACCGTCAAGACCTTCCGCAGCCAAGGCGGCCACGTCTGGCTCATTCCGCACAATCCCAACTATGCCCCCATCGACGGCACCCATGCCAAGATCATGGGCAAGGTCGTCACGGTCCTGCGCAAGCTCTAGCGTCCGCCCCTAGCGGTGGATGGCGTCCGCACTGGGACTGGTGTACCCCGTCGGCTCCAGCTGGAAGGTGGTGTGCCCCACCGACACCGGGAAATGATCGCGCAGGCAGTCCTGGCATTGATGCAGGACCTGTCCCGCCTGCTGCATGGTCAGGTCCGGGTCCACGACGATGTGGGCCGTGAGGATGGGCTGTCCCGTGGACACGGTGCTGGCATGCAGGTCATGGACGGCCACCACATGGTCCACCCCCTCCAGGTGCGTGCGCACCGCATCCAGGTCGAGTCCGCGCGGCGTCTCCTCGAGCAGGACGCGGACCGCGTCGTGCAGCAGGCGCACCGCGCGCGGGATCATGAGCAGGGCGATGAGCGCGCCCGCAATGGCATCGACGCCATCCCAACCGGTGGCCATGAGGACCGCCGCCGAGACGATCACCGCGACCGACCCCAGGGCATCGTTGCACACCTCCAGGAATGCCGCGCGCATGTTCATGTTGTCGCCCGACTGCGCACGCAGGACCAGGATGGACCCGACGTTCGCGGCCAGGCCCAGGATGCCGAAGCCCAGCAGGAGACGCACGTCGTGGATCTGCTCGTCGGCATGCGCGAACAGGCGCATGCCCGCCTCCACCAGTGCGTACAGGCCCACGAACAGCAGCACCAACGCGCCTGCCGCGGCGGTGATCACCTCGAGCCGCGCCCAGCCCCAGGTGCGCGACTTGTCGGGTTTGCGCCGCATGAGGACGGCGGTGACGGTCGACGCCGCCAGGACGGAGACGTCGGTGAGCATGTGGCCGGCATCGACGAGCAGTGCCAGGGACCCGGTGACGACCGCGCCGACGACCTCGGCGAGGAACACCGTGCCGGTGAGCGACAGGGTGATGGCGAGGCTACGTCCGTGCCCGGCCCCGTCCGGCGAGCCATGGGTGTGGGTGTGGTCATGCGGCATGTGCTCCTCCTGTCTTCGGCCGGGTGGCTTCCAGTCTAGGCGCCCCACCATGCAAACGGGGCGTGTCCGATTGCAATCGGACACGCCCCGGGAAGGGTTCGGCGTTCGCCGGACGGTCAGAAGCCGAACTGGGCGGCGGTTTCCTTGAGGGTCTCGGCGGAGCGCTTCAGCAGTTCGAGCTCGTGGTCGGAGACCGGCGTGTTGATGCGGGAGTTCACGCCGGAGCGGTTGAGCAGCGTCGGCACCGACATGCACACGTCCGAGATGCCGTGGAAGTCCTCGAGCAGCGAGGAGACCGGCAGGATGCGGTTGGTGTCGTTGAGGATGGCCTCGATGATGTCCACGCCGGACATGGCGATCGCGAAGTTGGTGGCGCCCTTGCCGTTGATGATCTTGTAGGCGGCGTTCTTCACTTCCTGGTGGATTTGCTCACGCATGTCGGCGTCGAGCGGCTCGTGGCCCGGCAGCGGCTGCCAGTCGCACATCGGGACGCCGCCGATGGTGGCGGAAGCCCACAGCGGCACCTCGGAGTCGCCGTGCTCGCCGGCGATGTAGGCGTGCACGTTCTTCACGTTGACGCCGGTCTGCTGCGCGATCAGGAAGCGCAGTCGGGCGGAGTCGAGGTTGGTGCCGGAGCCGAACATCTGGTTCGCCGGCAGGCCCGAGAGCTTCATGGAGACGTGGGTGACCACGTCCACCGGGTTGGTGATGAGCATGTAGATGGCGTTCGGTGCGACCTTCACGAGGTTCGGGATGATCGACTTCATGATGTTGATGGTCGCGCCGGCCAGGTCGAGGCGGGACTGGCCCGGCTTCTGGCGTGCGCCGGCGGTGATGACGACCATGTCCGCGTCGCGGCAGATCTCCGGGTCGTCGGAACCGTCGATCGAGACGGTCGGGAAGAAGCTGGAGCCATGCTGCATGTCGAGGACTTCGGCCTCCACGCGGTCCTTGGCGATGTCTTCGAGCACGATTTCGCGGGCGACGCCGCGCTCCGCTGCCGCGAAGGCAAGGGTGGAGCCGACTGCGCCGGCTCCGACGATAGCGAGCTTTGTGGGCTTGATGGGTGACTTCGCCATGATGATCTACGACCTTTTCCATTCGTTGTGTTGCACGGCAGTGAGCGCTTGTGGCGACTGCCTGTCAGTATCAGACATCACTCTAGCAGACAAGGCGATGTTCACGATGCGAATAGAGCCATTCCATTGCTAGCCGATGGCGTGTTCCATGAGCTGGGCCGCTAGGTGCTCGTCGACGTCGGCTACCAGCATCACGCCGTCGTCGCGGTATTCCATCGACGTCACCTCGCCGAGTTCGCGAACCTTCGACAGCAGCGAGCCTGCCGTGTACGGCATCAACGCCTCGATGTGCACCGCCGGCACGGGCAGCATCGCCTCGAGCGCGTCACGCAGCCGGTCGAGTCCCTCGCCTGTGGCCGACGACACGAAATGCGCGTCCGGAGCCAGGTTGCGCAGCCGCGCCAATGCGGTGTCGTCCAGCAGGTCGATCTTGTTGAACACGGTCACCGTGGGCAGCCGGTCCGCGCCCTCGACATCCTTGAGGACCGTGTTCACGGCCTCGATCTGGCCGAAGGGGTCGGGATGCGACGCATCCACCACGTGCAGGACGATGTCCGCGTCCGCGGTCTCCTCCAGGGTCGACTTGAAGGCCTCGACCAGCTGGGTGGGCAGGCGCCGCACGAAGCCCACCGTGTCCACATAGGTGTACCGGCGGCCGTCCGCGCTGCGTGCGCGGCGCACGGCGGTGTCGAGGGTCGCGAACAGGGCGTTCTCCACCAGTTCGTCGGAGCCGGTCAGCCGGTTGGTCAGGGAGGACTTGCCGGCGTTGGTGTATCCGACCACCGCAATCGAAGGCACGCCGTTGCGCCGGCGCGAACCGCGCTTGACCTCACGCGTGGGTGCCATCTGCGCGATCTGCCTGCGCAGCCGGGCGATGCGTGTACGGATGACACGGCGGTCGAGCTCGATCTGCGTCTCGCCGGGGCCTCGTGAACCGATGCCGCCGTCCGCGCCCGCGGCACGGCCGCCCGCCTGGCGCGACAGCGCGGCACCCCAGCCGCGCAGTCGGGGCAGCATGTACTGCAGCTGCGCCAGCTCCACCTGGGCCTTGCCCTCCCGGGACGTGGCATGCTGCGCGAAGATGTCGAGGATCACGGCGGTGCGGTCCACGACCTTCACGCGGGTCACGTCCTCCAGGGCGCGGCGCTGGCTGGGCGGCAGGTCGGCGTCCACCACGATGGTGTCCGCGTCGCAGGCCTCCACGAGCTGCGCGATCTCCTTGGCCTTGCCGGATCCGACATAGGTCGCAGCGTCCGGGCGGGAACGATGCTGCAGGACGGCGTCGCACACCTGCGCGCCCGCCGTGTCGGCGAGCGCCGCCAGTTCGCGCAGCGATTCCTCGGCTTCGCGCTGCGAGGAGTCGCGGCTCGACCACACGCCGACGAGGACGACTCGTTCGAGGCGCACCTTGCGGTATTCGACTTCGGTGACGTCCTCGAGTTCACCCAGGCCAGTGACATGTTTCAGCTGGTTGCGTGATTCGCGTTCGTCCCACTCCTCGTCCCGCAGGTCGGCTGCGTCCGCTTCCTCGAGGAGGACCTGCGACTGTCCGGCGAGCACGTCGGCGTCGTCGGACGGCTGGCCGTGAGGGTCTTCGTCGTGGGTGAGGTACCTGGGGTTGGGCATTGCCGTGGCTGTTTGGTTCAAAGGCATCCGTTTCTCGTCGATGATGGTCCTGTCTCTCTCGACAGCTTCGCCGTCCGTTTTATTCCGCAGGCCGTCCGCATGCGACTTACGGCAGAACAACTATCATCATAGGGGAACGAACGAAACGAAACCGACGGATGGATGTAAGGAACGATGAGCGCACAGCCCAAGACCCCGAACCAGCAGTACTTCACCGCCTCCCCCGATTCGCGGGACGTGCGCAAGCGCATGGAGGTGACGCTGCGCGGCCATGAGGTGCAGGTGGAGACCAGCAATGGCGTCTTCTCCCAGCACCGCGTCGACCTGGGCACGTCGGTGCTGCTGAGGCATGCGCCGATGCCGCCGGATCATGGCGACTTCCTGGACCTCGGCTGCGGCTGGGGCGCACTCACCCTGGCGTTGGCGAAGGAAAGCCCCGAGGCGACGGTGCATGCGGTGGACGTCAACGAGCGTGCCATCGAGCTCACTGAACGCAATGCCGAACTCAACCATTGCGCGAACGTGCACGTGGGCGAGGCAGCGGACGTGCCCGCCGGGCTGGAGTTCGAACTGATCTGGTCGAACCCACCGATCCGCATCGGCAAGGAGGCGCTGCACGCCCTGCTCCTGGAGTGGCTGCCGCGCCTGGCGGCCGATGGCCATGCCTATCTGGTGGTGCAGCGCAACCTCGGCTCCGATTCTCTGATGACGTGGCTGGCGGGTGCCTTGGGCGACGGGTACACGGTGGGCAAATACGCCAGCTCGAAGGGATACCGGGTGATCGAAGTGCATCGGCTGGGCTGGGCGATGCCCGGCACAGGGATGACGATTCGTTGACGGACAGCAACAGTATGGGACAAGCACAGTGAGATTCGAATATCCAGAGGAATTGCCGGTCAGTGGCGCACGCGACGCGATACGCGACGCGGTGACGCACAGCCAGGTGGTCATCGTCTCCGGCCAGACGGGTTCGGGAAAGACGACGCAGCTGCCCAAGATCCTGCTCGAGATGGGCAGGGGCACCCATGGCCACCAGATCGTGCATACGCAGCCGCGCAGGCTGGCGGCACACACCGTGGCGGAACGCATCGCCCAGGAACTGGGGGTGCGCCTGGGCGACGAGGTCGGCTACCAGGTGCGCTTCACCGACGAGAGCTCGCCATCCACGCGGCTGCGCGTGGTCACGGACGGCATCCTGCTCGCGCAGATCCAGCGCGACCCGAAGCTGGGCCGCTACGACACCATCGTAATCGACGAGGCGCACGAACGTACGCTCAACATCGACTTCCTGCTGGGCTACCTGACGGCGCTGCTGCCCCAGCGCCCGGAGCTCAAGCTCATCATCACCTCCGCGACCATCGATTCGGAGAAGTTCGCCAGCCATTTCGAGCAGGCCCTGGGCAAGCCGGTGCCCGTCATCGAGGTGTCCGGCCGCACCTACCCGGTCACCATCTGCTACGAGCCGCCGGACGGGCCGCCCTCGCTCATGGCGCACGTGCCCGGCTTCACCGAGACGGCTCCCGAACCGCATCCGCAGAACCGCGACCAGGACGCCATGGACATGCCCACCGCGGTGGCGCGCGCGTGCATGGAACTCGTCACCGTCTCGGCCCATGACCAGGGTCCGCGCGACCTACTGGTCTTCGCCGCCGGCGAACGGGACATCCACGACTACGAGCAGGCAATCCGTCGTGCCTTCGGCGCACGCTGCGCGGACCTGCGGCGGCCGGACGCCATCGAAATCATGCCCCTGTTCGCGCGGCTGAGCGCCAAGGAGCAGCATCGCGTCTTCGAATCGCACACGCACCAGCGCATCGTCATCGCCACGAACGTCGCGGAGACGTCGCTGACGGTGCCCGGCATCCGCTACGTGGTGGATCCCGGCATGGCGCGCATCTCCCGGTACTCCAAGGCCTCCAAGGTGCAGCGCCTGCCCATCGAGCCCATCTCGCAGGCCAGTGCCGACCAGCGTTCCGGCCGCTGTGGCCGCATCGCCGACGGCATCGCGATCCGCCTGTACTCTGCCGAGGACTACGAGACGCGTCCCCGCTTCACCGAGCCGGAAATCCTGCGCACTTCCTTGGGGTCGGTGGTGCTGCACATGCTCTCCGTGGGCGTGGCGCACACCGCGCAGGACGTGACCGACTTCGGCTTCATCGACCCGCCGGACATGAAGGCCGTGGCCGACGGTTTCCATGAGCTGACAGAGCTGCAGGCCATCGAACGCAAGCGCGGCGCCATCCGGCTGACCAAGGTCGGCCGCCAGCTGTCCCGCATCCCCATCGACGTGCGCCTGGGACGCATGCTCATCGAGGCCGCACGCTCGACGACCCCCAATACCCTGGCGGCCGTCATCGTCGTCGTGGCCTTCCTCAGCCTGCAGGATCCCCGCGAACGCCCCGAGGAGGTGCGCGATGAGGCCACCCGCATCCACAACCGGTACGCCGACGCGGGCAGCGACTTCCTCACCGCACTCAACATCTGGGACCGTGCCTACGGCGCGGACGGCGAGATGAGCAACCATGCGCTGCGCAAGCTGTGCAAGGCCGAATACCTGCACTTCCTGCGCATGCGCCAGTGGAAGGATCTCGTCACCCAGCTGCGCGCATTGTGCAAGGAACTGCACTTCACCGTGGGCGAACCGTTGCCCGTCTCGCGCCCCGACCCGGCCGTACGCGCACTGCCCTTGGCACAGCAGGCGATGCACAGCCTCTGCTGCACCTGGGACTCCGACGGCATCCACCACTCCATGCTCGCGGGCCTGCTGTCCATGATGGGCATGCAGGTCGTGCGCGAACCCAAGGCATCCGACTACGCCCACCTCAGGGGCGCGGCGCGCGCACGCGCCCTCAAGCGGGCGCAGCGCAACGCCCACAACGACTACCAAGGGTCACGTGGCATGCATTTCGCCATCTTCCCCGCCTCCAGCGTCAACAAGTCCACCCCGCCGTGGGTGATGAGCACCGAGCTGGTGGAGACCAGCAGGCTGTGGGCACGCTACTGCGCGCAGATCGATCCCGCATGGGCCGAGCCGCTCGCCCGGGGACTGACGCGGACCACCTACGCAGAACCCCACTGGTCCGGTTCCCGCGGCTCCGCCGTGGCCGAGGAGAAAGTCCTGCTCTACGGGTTGCCAATCGTGCAGGGACGCCACATCCAGTGGGGCCGCGTCAACCCGGCCGAGGCACGCGACTTCCTCATCCGCCAGGGCCTGGTGGAAGGCGACATCCAACAGCGCTTCCCCGGCGACGAGTTCGTCAAGCGCAACCTGGACATCCTCGAGGACGCGCAGGACGACGCCAACCGCACACGCCAGGTGGCGCTCGCCGTCAGCGACGAGGACCTGTTCGACTTCTACGACCACGTCATCCCCGACGACGTGACCAGCGTGGCCGCACTCGCCCACTGGTGGAAGGACGAACGCTCCAGGCAACCCGGCCTGCTCGAATTCGACCCCGCCAAGGTGGAGCGTCTCTCCGACCAGGACGGCGTCGACCTGTCCGACTTCCCCGACCACTGGCACACGGTCGGCCCGGACGGCAGGCCCATCTCCCTGCGACTGAGCTACATCTACGACACGAACGACGAGGCCGACGGCGTGACCGTGCATGTCCCGCTGACCGTCCTGTCGCTGCTCGACCCCGCAGAATTCACCTGGAACGTGCCGGGACTGCACCACGAACTCATCACCGCCATGATCAAGGCGCTGCCCAAGCACCTGCGCGTGCAGTTCGTCCCCGCCCCGGACACGGCACGCCGCATCGGCCAGTGGCTGGACGAGCACTGGCCCGACGCTCCCGGCTCCGGTACGCGAGAGCATCCGGCGGCCGCCCCCGACGGCGGACCATGGCCCGACTTCATGCACGTGTTCACCAAGGCCGCCATCCAGGTCGTGGGCGCCCAGATCCATCCCGAGGTCCTCGATGGCCTCGACGCACGCCTGGCCCCCTACCTCAAGCCCACCTTCGCCATCGAACAGCCGGCGCCGCGCGGCAAGCGTGGGCGAGGAGGGCGCAAGGCGCTCGCCACCGGCAAGGACCTGGCGGCGCTGCAACGGCGGTTCGCCGCGCAGGCGCAGGCATCGGCGCGCAAGGTCGTGGAACGCAAGGCAGCGCAGGCCGGACAGGAAGGCAAGGTCGTGGAACGTGCCGACCTGCTGCACAAGGCCGGCGCCACGGGCATGAGCCGTGAGGACATGCTGTGGCATGGCGCACTCGACCGTCTGCGGCTGCCTGCCGAACGCATCTCCTCGCGTTGGCTGGGCGCCGAGGCGCTCCGCCTGGCCTCGGCGCCCTACCCCAGCACCAAGGCGCTGGTCGAGGACCTGCAGCTGGCAGCGGTCAAGCGCCTGCTGCCCGACATCGGCAAGCTGTCCACCGACGCCGAACTCGACCAGGCCGTCGAAGGCGTCCGGGAGGTCTACGAGGACACGGTCTACGACGTGGCCAAGGACACGGCGACCATCCTGGAGGAGTATGCCAAGGTGGAGCGTGCGGTCTCCGGCCCCGCGGACCTGCCCATGCTGTCGGTCCTGCAGTCCATCCGCGAACACCTGGCCGAGCTGGTCCATGAGGGCTTCCTCGGCGAGGTGCCCCCGTACGGGCTGCGCCGCATCCCCATCTACCTCAGGGCGGATGCCATGCGCCTGAACAAGGCGAAGGCGGACAAGAACCGTGACGTGCGCTGGGCATGGCAGGCGGACGAGGTACGCCAGCTCGTCGACAAGGCCATGGCCAAGGCGCGGGACATGCCGACAGGCGAAACGCGCGACACCGCCATCGACAAGGCGACGCATGCACGGTGGATGCTCGAGGAATTCCGCGTGTCCCTCTGGGCCCAGGAACTCGGCACCACCCAACCGGTGAGCATCCAGCGCATCACCAAGGCGCTGCGCTGAACATGCATAACGCCACGGAAAGGACGGAACCCATGGGGACATCCCGTGACATCCGGAAAAGCACCAGTCGGCACGGCCGCGGCACCCCGTGGACGCGCCGCGTGAAGGACCGATGGGTCCACGGCTCCCCCGCCACGCGCACCGTCATGGCGGCCATTGCGGTGGCGCTGTGCATCGCGTCGGGCGCGCTGTTCATCCTGGGTGCGCGGGCGCTGACGCTCCACGCCGAGATTGCCCAGGCCAAGGCACGCCAGGTCGAGCTCACCGAGGACTACGACTTCGACCCGGGCAACATCATCTCCGACGGCCAGTTCTTCGACGACGACTCGATGGACGAACAGGGAATCCAGGACTTCCTCGACGAGAAGGGTGCTTCGTGCACCGGCAAGGAGTGCCTGCACACGAAGACCTTCACCGTCGCCACACGGGCCGCCGACGACCTGTGCGACGGCTACGTACCGGCGAAGGACGCCAAGGGCAAGGTGCGCACCAAGGAGAAGGCGGCCGCAATCATCGCCGGCGCCGCCACCTCCTGCGGCATCTCCCCCAAGGTGCTGCTCACCATGCTCCAGAAGGAACAGCAGCTGGTCACCGCCACCGATCCGATTGCCTTCCAGTACAAGGCGGCGATGGGCCTGAGCTGCCCGGACGATGATAGCTGCGACCCGCGGTACGCCGGCTTCGTGGAGCAGGTCTTCGGCGCGGCGGAACGCTACCGTTACTACGAGGCGTACGAGGAACAGTACGGGTACGCCGCGGGACGGCTCAATTACGTGCAGTTCAACCCTGACCCCTCTTGCGGCGGAGACGAGGTGTGGATCGAGAACAAGGCCACGGCATTGCTCTACATCTACACGCCCTACCAGCCCAATCTCGCCGCCCTGGCAGCCGGCTCGGGCGAGGGGGACGGCTGCTCGACCTATGGCAACCGCAACTTCGCACTGATCTACACCGGCTGGTTCGGCAACCCGCGTACGGCTTGAGGCACTGCCGCACATAGAAATTGTTCATTTTTTCGAACAAAATCTTGGGGCGGGCCCGGGCGCGCGCCGTACGTACGTACGTACGTACGTACGTACGTACGTACGTACGTACGTACGACGTACGTACGTACGTACGGGCCGCGCCGGCGCGGCCCGCGTCCTGGATTTTGTTCAGAAAAATGAACAATTTCTCACGCGATGCCTGTGCCGCATAGGAGCCCAGCGCTCCATGCGACAGCCATCATGCACGTCACCTCCGCCTATTCCAAGGCCCCGTGCTCCTTCAGGTACGTCTCCACAATGCCCTCGATTGGGCGGTAGTGGTCGATGACGACCTGGCGGTAGCGCTCGAGGTCGCCGGCCATGGCGGCCTCGACCATCACGCGGTGGGACTCGGCGCTTTGCATGAGGTCCTCGCTCACGGACAGGCCGATTTGCGGCAGGATCGCCATGTGCACCAGCCATAGGCTGTCGGCCAGCTGGGAGAGGACCACGTTGCCGGAGGCACGGTGCATGATGGCGTGGAACTCGATGTCCGCCTCGAGGAAGGTCTCGTGCATCGCGGCATTCATGGCCATCTGCTCGGCCAGTTCCAGCAGGCGCGGCTGCTCGGTGCCGCGCATGGCGTCCACCACCTGCTCGGAGACGCCCAGGTCGAGGATCCGGCGCACCTGGATCACGTCGCGCAGCTCGCCCATCTCGGCCATGCCGCCCGTCATGGCGCGGAAGCTCAGGGTCTCCACCAGGGGCTCCAGGGAGAGGTCGCCCACGAACATGCCCTTGCCGTGCACCACGGACACAATGTGCAGGGCCTCGAGCTTGCGCACGGCCTCGCGCACCGAGGACCTGGAGACGCCCAGCTCCTCGCACAGCGTCGCCTCGTTGGGCAGGGGGTCGCCTGGGCGCAGCCCCTTGCGGATGATGTAGGACTTGATGGCGTCCATGGCCGCCTCGCAGCGGCTGGGCGTCTGCAGGACCGCGGGGCGCGCCACCGCACCGGACGATGCGGACGGCGGCACCACGGCGGCAAAGGACGCGATGCGCGTGCGGATGTCGTCGAAGGTACCGACTTGCATGATGGCTCCTCGTTGAGTACTGGTCGTATGGGCACTTGCGTCCATGCCCGTACGTGGATCGTAGATGGTCAAGGTCGTGGTCTCCCGGCGATGTCCTGGCGGTGCCCGGCGTAGGTGCCGGGCGTCCGGCAGGCCACCGGGTGCCGTGCCGGACATCCCCTTGCACCCACTATGTTATCAGATGTCTTATCTGTGGGTGGAACGGCTGTCCACCAACCGTCCCACCCAGTCGCGGAACAGGTCGGGCCACACCTGCACGCACTCCTCCACGCCGGTGCCGTCGGCATACATGGATTCGGGCGTGCCCAGGGCCACGCCGTGCCGCCCCGTGGGGAACAGGTGTGCCTCCACGCTCACGCCGGCGCGGCGCAGCGCCTCCACCAGCAGCAGCGAGTTGGCCACCGGCACGGTGGCGTCGGTCATGGTGTGGAAGAGGAAGGTCGGCGGAAAGGCGGCCGTCGCCCGCAGCTCGATCGAGACCGCCTCGCGCGCCGCAGGGTCGTCGGCGCGGCCGCCGAGCAGCCGCTCGAAGCTGGGCCGGTGCGCATGCTCGCCGGCGCTGAGCACCGGGTAGCCGAGCATGAGCCCGTCGGGACGGATCACCTCGGCGTCGAAGCCGAAGCCGGCGAGCAGCGCGCCGTTCCATTCGACGCCGAGGTCGGCGGCCAGGTGGCCGCCGGCGGAGAAGCCGCCCACGAGGACGGCATGCGGGTCGATGTGCCAGTCGTCGGCATGCGCGCGCACCATCGCCACCGCGCTCGCCAGCTCGTGCAGCGCCGTGGGGAAGCACGACGGCGCGGTCGAGTAGTGCAGCACGCAGGCCTGGAAGCCGTAGCCGAGCATGCGCACGGCGATCGGCTCCATCTCGCGCGGCGAGCACTCCAGGTAGCCGCCGCCGGGCACGACGACGACGCAGGGTCGCCGCCGGTCGGCCTCGATCTCGGGGAAGTTGTCGAGCAGGTAGCACTCGAGCTCGGCCGGCGTGCCGTCGAGCGAGACGAGCGGTTCGTGCAGGATGCGCATGACGGTCTCCTCAGGTCAGTGCGCCGGCAGGGCATCGCGGAACCAGCCGGCAATCGAGGTGGGGTGCGTGATGGCGGTGCCGACCACCGCCGCCCACGCGCCGACCTCCATCACCGCGGTGAGCTGTGCGGGCGTGTGGATGCGCCCCTCGCAGATGACGGGCACGTCGGGGAAGGCATCGATCATCTGCTTCAACAGCTCGAAGTCGGGGCCGTCCGTCTTCTCGCGCTCGCCGGTGTAGCCGGCGAGCGTGGTGGAGATGACGTCCGTGCCCGCCTCGACGGCCTGTTCGGCGTCGGCGAAGCTGCCGCAGTCGGCCATGACGAGCGTGCCGTCGTCGTGCAGCGCGCGCACGGTCTGCCCGTAGGTCAGGCCGTCGGCGCGCAGCCGACGGGTGGCGTCGATGGCGACGATGTCCGCGCCGGCATTCGCACAGCAGCGCGCGTGGCGCAGGGTGGGCGTGATGTAGATGCCTTCGTCGCCTTCCTTCCAAATGCCGATGACGGGCACCTTGACCTGGCCCTTGATGGCGGCGATGTCCGCCAAGCCCTGGCAGCGGATGCCGACGGCGCCGCCGATCTCGGCTGCCATGGCCATCTGCGCCATGGTCTCGGGGTGGCGCATGGGTTCGCCGGGGTATGCCTGGCAGCTGACGACGAGGCCGCCCTTGAGTTTCTCGATGATGGGGTGCATGGGGGGGGACTCCTTGTATCTGGGGATGTGCGTATCTGGGGATGTGCGTGTGCCGTTCGTCGGTTCCCGGTTCGGCGGCCGCCCGGCCGCCCGCCCGCTACCCGACGGCCTGCGCGGCCGCGACCGCCGCCCCGACGAGGGGCGCGGCGCCGCCGAGCGCGCCGGGCAGCAGCGGGATGGTGCGGGTGAGCGCCATGGCGCCGTCGGCGAAGCCGGCGCGCAGGGCGTCCCACCACGGGGCGCCGGAGCCGGCGACGGATCCGGAGACGACGACGGCGTCGGGGTCGAGCAGGTTGACGGCCCCGCCGAGCGCCTCGCCGAGCGCGCGTGCGGAGCGTGCGATCACCTCGGTGGCGAAGGCGTCGCCGGCGGCAGCCAGGTCGGAGACGTCCTTGCCGCTGGCGACCTCGGCCACGGCGTCGTCCTTCATGAGGTTGTAGAGGGTGGCCAGCCCGGTGCCGCTGGCCACGGGTTCGATGTGGCCGGCAAGGGTGCCGCAGGAACAGCGCACGCCGCGGCCCAGGCCGTGTGCGATGTGGCCGATGTGGCCGGCGACGGCGTGCGCGCCGGTGACGGGACGGCCGTCGACGATGATGGCGCCGCCGATGCCGGTGCCGACGCCGACGGACAGTACGCGCGCATGGCCGCGGCCGGCGCCGTGGTGTGCCTCGCCCAGGCCGTGGGCGACGACGTCGTTGACCATGCCGACGGGCAGCCCGGTGGTCTCGGCCAGCGTCTCGGCGACGCGCTGGCCGGTCCAGCCGGGGATGAGGTCGGTGGAGGAGATGATGGTGCCGTCGGCGACGACGCCGGCGGAGCCGATGCCCACGCCCGCGAGCCCGTCGCGGTCGCGCACGCGGTCGGCGACGAGGGCGGCAAGGCGGCGCAGGATGTCGTCGCCGCCGCGGGGCGCCTCGGTGGGGACGGAGCGCAGGTCCTCGACGACGGGGGCAGCCTGCCCGGCGTCGTCGAGGGTGACGAAGCCGGTGGCGATCTTGGTGCCGCCGAGGTCGACGGTGAGGTAGGTGGCCATCACACGGCCTCCCCAAGGAGGCCCGCGTCATGGATGTGGGCGAGGTGGGCGAGGCGCGCGTCGAGATCGGCGTCGGCGGGTACGCAGACCTTGGCGCCGAGGTAGGCGAGGCCGGGCACGTCGGCGGCGGCGACGCAGTGGGCGATGCGGCCGGCGTCCATCCAGGAGGCGGGTTCGTCGGGTGCCATGGGCAGGTGGCCGTCGATCCAGGGGTAGCCGTAGCGGCTGGCGTCGGGGCCGGCGCCAGAGAACATGAGGCCAGCCAGGACGCCGGCATCGGCGGCGGTACGGATGTGGGCCTCGGGCAGGGCGGCGTCGCGCCCCTCGACGCAGCTGCGTCCCCAGTTGACGGTGATGCCGATGCCGGCGTCCTGGGCGATGGCGACTTCCTCCTCGATGGGCAGGAAGCCCTTCTCGGGGGCCTGGCCATCGACGTGGCGGTCGCAGTGTTCGATGACGAGGCGCGCGCCGAGCCAGTCCCAGCCGAGCAGTTCGGCGACGGAGCGGCGCATGGCGTCTGGGTCGGCGAGGGCGGTGGGGGCGGTGTGGATTTCCAGGAAGGCGACGTCGTTGGCACCGCGGGCGTCGGCGAGGGAGGCGATGGCGTCGCGCGCGTCCATGGCGAAACGGACGGCAGCGAGGCGTCCTTCCTCCTGGGGGCTGGCCAGGCCGAAGCCGGGGGCGCGGCCGACGTGCTGCATGGTGCCGGGGATGAGGGTGACGGTGTTGTGGTGCCAGTGCGCGGGCAGCCGGCGACCGAGCCAGGCACGGGTCGCGGGGTCGGCGAGGTCGCCGGGGAAGGGCAGTTCGGTGCCGTCGATCCAGGGCTGCGCACCGAGGAGCGCGTAGTAGTCCTCCTGGGCGGCGCGGTCGGCGGGAAGCGAGGCGTACGCCCCGACGACGTAGTGAGGGGTGGTCATGTTTCCTCCTTGAAACGTGAATACCTGTCCCTACTGTACCAATTCATCAGACAACAGACAACTGAACTCGCATATTGGCGCTCACTATTTCACCGTGAGAGAACTTGCGACACGTTTCCGTTGGGACTTCTGAACCGTTTAACGGCAACTGCTGGTCACATTCCGCACAAGACGACTAGACGGAATACCGATTCCGATTTGCAATCAGACATCTGATGTCTTACGATGGAGCCGGCTTCGAAACGACGACGTTTCCCCCAAGCATTGCCCCATCCCTCCAATGAAGCAAGGAAAGCAATGAAGCGCACAAAGATACTCAAGGCAGCGGCCGCGACGCTCATCGGCGCCCTCGGCGCCCTGGCCTTCGGCGCGTGCGGCAGCCAACAGGCGACCAGCGGCACCTCGGTGACGGACACCATCACCGCTGAAGCCGCCTATGCCAGCCGCGACTTCAACCCCAACTCCACCTCCAGCGCCCTCGCCATGTCCGCCAACTGGTACGTGGTCGAACCGCTCTACGCCTTCAACTACTCCGACTACTCCATGTACAACGCGCTCGCCAAGGGCGAGCCGGAGCAGGTCTCCGACACCGAGTACGTGGTCACCCTGCGTGACAGCGCCAAGTACTCGGACGGCACCGACGTCACCCCCGAGGACGTCGTCGAGTCCTGGAAGCGCTCCACCGCCGAGGGCGGCCTGTACGTGCCGATGCTCGACTTCATCGACACGGTCGAGCCCAAGGGCGACAACCAGGTCACCTTCAGGCTCAAGTACGCCTTCCCCGCCTTCAAGGAACGCCTCGCCCTCATCAAGGTCGCCCCGGCCGACATGGACAAGGACCGGCTGACCTCGATGCCCACCGGCTCGGGCCCCTGGAAGTACGCGAGCATCACGGACCAGAAGGTCACCTTCGTGAGGAACGACCTGTACAACGGCGAATACCCCGCCCAGTGCAAGAACATGGTGTGGAACGTGGCCGTGGACGACACCGCACGCGTCACCGCCATGCAGACCGGCAAGGTCGACGTCATGGAGCTCGTGCCCACCCTCGCCTTCGACGTGCTCTCCAAGCGCGCCGACCTCAAGACCGTCCAGGCCTTCAACGCCCCCTACATCATGTTCAACACCAAGAAGGCCCCCTTCGACGACCCGAAGGTGCGCCAGGCGGTGTTCTACGCAATCGACGCCCAGCAGCTCATCGACAACCAGATGTCTGGCCAGGCCACGCCCACCACCAGCTACCTCATCGAGGAATACCCCGCCTACCACGAGGCCTCCACGGTCTACACCCGCGACGTGGAGAAGGCCAAGGAACTGCTCAAGGAAGCCGGCGTCACCGACAAGGTCAAGTTCACCCTCTACTCCACCGACCAGTCCTGGATCACCCAGCTGGCCCCGCAGATCAAGAACGACCTCGCCGAGATCGGCATGGAAGTCGACCTGCAGTCCATGGCCTCCTCCGCCCTGTACCCCAACATCACCGACAAGGACGACGCGGACTTCTCCATGGCCCTCGTCGCCGGCGACCCGAGCGTGTTCGGCAACGACGCCGACCTGCTCATGAACTGGTTCTACGGCGACAACACCTGGACCCGCCAGCGCACCTTCTGGTACGGCACCGACGGCTACAAGAAGCTCCACGAGCTCATGGACAAGGCCATCGCCGCCAAGACCGACGAGGAACGCCAGAAGTACTGGAACCAGTGCTACGACGTGATCGCCGAGGAAGTGCCCATCTACCCGCTCTTCCACCGCAAGACCACCACCGCCTTCAAGAAAGGGGTCTTCTCCAAGAGCGAGGCCATCGGCACCACCGGCCTTGACCTCCTGCAAGCCAAGCTGAACCACTGACCTGGCGCCGGCACCCGCCGACGCCCCCTGAACGGGCCGCAACGGCGCGTCCCACCCAATCCACCATCCACAACAGGAGCATCCAGTGAGTAACCTATTGCGAATCCTGGGCAAGCGCATCATCGCCCTGCCGTTCATGGCCTTCGGCGTCACGCTGCTCGTCTTCTTCCTCATGTCGTTCTCCAAGTACGACCCGGCCGTCGCCGCCCTCGGCGAAAGCGCCACCCCCGAGGCGCTCGCCGCCTACCGCCACGAGATGGGCTTCGACCAGCCCTGGTGGCAGCAGTTCTGGAACTACATCGGCGGCATGTTCCAAGGCAAGCTCGGCGTCTACGGCGTCAACAAGGACTCCGTCGCCGAACGCATCGCCACCTCCTTCCCGCTGACCCTCCAGCTGACCTTCATCGGCCTGGCGATCGCACTGGTCATCTCCGTCGTCTTCGGCGTGCTCGCGGCTCTCTACCGCGACACCTGGGTCGACCAGGCCATCCGCGTCATCTCCATCATCGAGATCGCCACCCCCGCCTTCTGGCTGGGCGTCCTGCTCATCTACTTCCTGCAGATCCGCATGGACTGGCTGCCCGGCGCCGGCGACCTCGTGCCCTTCAGCCAGGACCCGATCGAATACATGCGCCGCATGGCGATGCCCTGCTTCGCACTGGCCATGCCCGTGGCCGGCTCCATGACCCGCATCATCCGCACCTCCATGGTCGAGGAACTCGACAAGGACTACGTGCGCACCGCCCTGGGCGCCGGCATCCCCAAGCCGGTCGTCATCGCCCGCAACGTGCTACGCAACGCCCTGATAACCCCGGTCACCGTGCTCGGCATGAAGATCGGCTACCTCATGGGCGGCGCGATCGTCATCGAGGTCATCTTCGCACTGCCCGGCATGGGCACCGCAATGTTCGACGGCATCAACAACAACCAGCCGATGCTGGTGCAGGGCGTGGTGCTGGTGGTCGCGCTCGCGTTCATCATCATCAACATCGTCGTCGACCTGCTCTACGTCCTTATCAACCCGCGAATCAGGAATGTGTGACGCCATGTTGTTCTCCAAGACACTTTCGGCCAAGAACGTCGACGAAGCCGGCGGCAAGCTCACCTTCAAGCGTTGGAAAGCGATGTCGCTGGGCACCAGGATCTCCGTCGTCTTCATCACGCTGCTCATCGTCGGCGCCGTCTTCGCGCCGCTGATCGCGCCGCACGACCCCCAGGAGATCACCCTCACCTACCGCTCCCCCTCGATGGACCACCTCTTCGGCACGGACAACCTCGGCCGCGACGTGCTCTCCCGCGTCCTGTACGGCGCACGCTACTCGCTGGTCATCGGCCTGTCCTCCATCGCCTTCGCCCTCGTCGCCGGCGCCCTCATCGGCGCGCTCGCCGCGGTCAGCCGCACCTGGGTCTCCGAGCTGATCATGCGCTGCATCGACATCGTCATGTCGATCCCGGGCATCGCCCTGGCGGCCGTGTTCGTCTCCATCCTCGGCCAGTCGATGATCGGCATCGTCATCTCCATCGGCATCCTCTATGTGCCGCAGATCGCCCGCATCGTCCGCGCGAACATCATCAGCGAGTACGGCAAGGACTACGTCCGCGCAGGCATCGTCTCCGGCGCCCGCGCCCCCTGGCTGCTCATCAAGCACGTCACCCGCAACATCGCCGCCCCCGTCATGGTCTTCACCACGCTCTCCGTGGCCGACGCCATCGTCTTCGAGGCCTCGCTGTCCTTCATCAACGCCGGCATCCCCGAGCCGACGCCGACCTGGGGCAACATCCTCTCCAGCGCCAAGGCCGGCGTGATCTACGGCTTCTGGTGGCAGGCACTGTTCCCGGGCCTGGCGATCATGCTCACCGTGCTGTGCCTCAACATCCTCTCCGAGGGCCTCACCGACGCCATGGTGGCCGCACCCTCCGCGCCGATCAAGCGCAACGAGGAGGAGAAGGCGAACATGCGCGAGGAGGACCGCCTCCTGATCGACCCGGTCGCCGCCTACGCCGCCCAGGCCGAGACCCTGGAAGCCTCCCTCATGGCCCTCAAGGACGCGGAGTTCCGCCGCTGCGACCGCCTCGAGCCGAGCAGCAAGGCCGCCCCCGTCATCGAGGTCAAGGACCTATGCATCAAGTTCCCGCGCCACGGCGACGTGGACGTGGTCGACCACCTCAACTTCGCGGTGCGCCCCGGCGAGACCATGGGCCTCGTGGGCGAGTCCGGCTGCGGCAAGTCCATCACCTCCCTGGCCATCATGGGCCTGCTGGACCCGAAGGCCGAGATCAGCGGCGAGATCCTCTTCGAGGGTGAGAACCTGGTCGGCCTGAGCCAGAAGCGCTACAACTCCATCCGCGGCCACGAGATCGCCATGATCTACCAGGACGCGCTCTCCTCGCTCAACCCGTCCATGCTCATCAAGGCACAGATGAAGCAGCTCACCTCCCGCGGCGGCACCCGCACCGCGGAGGAACTGCTCGAACTGGTAGGCCTCGACCCCAAGCGCGTGCTCGAATCCTACCCGCACGAGCTCTCCGGCGGCCAGCGCCAGCGCGTGCTCATCGCCATGGCCCTCACCCGCGACCCCAAGCTCGTCATCGCCGACGAGCCGACCACCGCACTCGACGTGACCGTGCAGAAGCAGGTCATCGACCTGCTCAACGACCTGCGCGAGAAGCTCGGCTTCGCGATGATCTTCGTCAGCCACGACCTGGCGCTCGTCGCCAAGGTGGCGCACTCGATCACCGTCATGTACGCCGGCCAGGTGGTCGAGCAGGGCGCCGCCCGCGAGATCCTCACCGACCCCCGCCACGAGTACACCCGCGGCCTGCTCGGCGCCGTCACCTCCATCGAGGCGGGCTCCGGACGCCTGCACCAGGTGCCCGGCTCGGTGCCCAGCCCGGCGGACTTCCCCAAGGGCGACCGCTTCGCACCGCGCTCCTCCAACCCGACGCGCGGCCTGGACGTCAAGCCCGTCATGAAGCGGGTGCCCGGCACTTGGCACTTCTACGCGGTGCATCCCGACGACATCGACAAGCCGGATGTCCCCGCCGACGACACCGACGTCGACCGAGCCATCGAGAGGGCCCTCGACACCAAGGCCACCGAACGGCGCCCCGACACCGACCCCGAACCGAAGATCCCCCGCGCTGCGATGATGCGGCAAGAACCAGGAGATGTGAGATGAACACGCAAGAGAACACCCCGATCATCGAGCTCAAGGACATCGAGGTCGAGTTCAAGACCCGTGCGGGATCCATCCTGCACCCCAAGAAGGTCAAGGCCGTCAACGGCGTGAGCCTGAAGCTCATGCCCGGGCGCACGATCGGCATCGTCGGCGAATCCGGCTGCGGCAAGTCCACCACGGCGAACGTGATGTGCGGCCTGCAGCAGGTCACCTCCGGCCAGGTCATGTTCAAGGGCAAGGACGTCACGCACCGCAGCGCCAAGGACCGCATGCGCATCGGCCGCGTCGTCTCCGTGGTCTTCCAGGACCCGGCCACCGCGCTCAACGCCCGCATGAGCGTCCAGGACCAGCTCATGGACCCGCTCATCGTGCACAAGACCGGCAGCCCCGAGGAGCGTGCCCGCCGCGCCTACGAGCTCATCGACATGGTCGGCCTACCCAAGTCCGCGCTCAACGCGCTGCCCGGCCAGCTCTCCGGCGGCCAGCGCCAGCGCGTCGCCATCGCCCGCGCCCTGTCGCTCAAGCCGGACGCCATCATCGCCGACGAGCCCACCTCCGCACTCGACGTGTCGGTGCGCGCGCAGATCCTCAACCTGCTCTCCGACCTCAAGAAGGAGCTCGGGCTGTCGATGGTCTTCATCAGCCACGACATCCAGACGGTCCGCTACGTCTCCGACGAGATCATCGTCATGAACCACGGACAGATCGTGGAGCAGGGACCGGCGCGCCAGGTGCTCTACGAACCGCAGGACCCGTACACGCAGCTGCTGCTGGCGGCCGCGCCTTCGCTGCTGCATCCCACTGCCGCCGAATGCACGCCGGCGGTCTGAGCGGCACCGATCCACAACCACATGGCGGGGCCGTGCACCGGCGGCCCCGCCCCTTTCCACACAACCACAACCTCCAGCACAGCAAAAGGACACTGATTCCCATGACCAAGCAATTCCGTGGCGTCATCCCGCCGGTCGTCACCCCCCTGACCGCCGACCGGCAGCTCGACCGAGATAGCTTCGTCCGCTCCATCGACCGCATGATCGACGCCGGCGTGGACGGCCTGTTCGTCCTCGGCTCCTCCGGCGAAGTCGTCTTCAGCACCGACGAACGCCGCCGCGAGATCATCGAGGCGGCCATCGAGGCCGTCGACGGCCGCGTGCCCGTCCTCGTCGGCTGCATCGACACCGAGACCCGCCGCGTGATCGAGCACGCCAAGGTCGCCCAGGAGCTCGGCGCCGACGCTATCGTCGCCACCGCCCCCTTCTACGCCCTCGGCGGCATGGCCGAGGTGGAGCGCCACTTCCGCCTCATCCACGAAGCCGTCGGCCTGCCGCTGTTCGCCTATGACATCCCGGTGTGCGTGCATACCAAGCTGCCGGGCGACATGCTCGTCCGGCTCGGCCTCGACGGCGTGCTCGCCGGCGTCAAGGACTCCTCCGGCGACGACGTCGCCTTCCGTTTCCTCGTGGACGACAACAACAAGGCCGGACACCCGCTGACCCTGCTCACCGGCCAGGAAGTCGTGGTCGACGGCGCCTACATGGCCGGCGCCGACGGCTCCGTGCCCGGCCTAGGCAACGTGGAATGCACCGGCTACGTGCGCATGTGGAAGGCCGCCGAGGCAGGCGACTGGGAGACCGTGCGCAAGGAGCAGGACAAGCTCTCCGCGCTCATGCGCATCGTGACCGTCACCAGCGGCGTCGCCGGCTTCGGCGCCGGCGTCGGCGCCTTCAAGACCGCACTCGCGCTCCTCGGCGTCTTCGACACCAACCAGATGCCCGACCCCGTCCTGCCCTTACAAGGCGCTAACGTGGAGGCAGTGGCCGAGGTGCTGCGCGCCTGCGGCCTCGAACTTGCCCGCACCCCCGAGGAGGTGACCCTAGCCACGCAGTGAGTTTCCTCCAGTAGAAATTGTTCATTTTTTGAACAAAATCTAGGGCAGGCCGCGCGAGCGGCCCACGTCCTAGATTTTGTTCAAAAAATGAACAATTTCTAGACCCACCACCACCCGCACCTTCCCCACCTTCCCCACCTTCCCAAGGAACCACCACCATGACCGAAATCATCATCGTAGACAACGAAGCCAAGGCCGGCGAGATCTATGCACGCTGCGTGGCCGACCTCATCGCACGCAAGCCGGACGCCGTGCTGGGCCTGGCCACCGGCTCCAGCCCGCTCACCGCCTACAAGGCGCTCGCGGCCACCGTCAAGGCCGAGCACATCGACGTCAGCCACGTGCGCGGCTTCGCGCTCGACGAGTACGCGGGCCTCGACCCCGCCCACCCCGAGTCCTACCGCAGCACCATCACGCGCACCGTCGTCGAGCCGCTGGGGCTCACGCCGGAACTGGTGCACGTGCCCAACGGCAACCTGGACACCATCATGGACGCCGGCTGCGAATACGACGCCGCCATCGAGGCGGCCGGCGGCGTGGACGTGCAGATCCTAGGCATCGGCACCGACGGCCACATCGGCTTCAACGAACCCGGCTCCTCGCTGGCCAGCGGCACGCGCATCAAGACGCTCACCCAGCAGACCCGCGAGGACAACGCGCGCTTCTTCGACGGCGACATCAGCCAGGTGCCCACCCACTGCATCACGCAGGGCATCGGCACCATCATGAAGGCGCGCCACCTCATCCTGCTCGCCTTCGGCGAGAACAAGGCGGAAGCCATCGCGCAGACCGTCGAAGGCGGCATCAGCGCGCTGTGGCCGGCGTCCGCGCTCCAGCTGCACCCGCACGCCACCGTCATCGTCGACGACGCCGCCGCCTCCAGGCTGCGCGACGCCGACTACTACCGCTGGGCCTACGACAACAAGCCCTCCTGGCAGGGCATCTGAGCGCCGTGCGCGCCGCCGCGGCGCCCGGCGCGCACGCCTGACCGACCGACATCCGCACACTCCCCGCACCTGCCCGCGCCGCGGCTGGTGCGGGGAGTCGTCACATTCCCAAGGAGCTTCACCATGACCACCGACCATTCCGCCATCACCGCGGCAGTCACGGCCGCGCTTGCCGCACCGGCACGGGACTTCGCCATCCGCGACGCGCGCCTCGTGGACGCGCGCGGTGTGCGCGACCATGCCTGGGTCGTAGTGCGCGGCGACACCATCGCAGCCGCCGGCACCACCGACGAGGGCTTCGCCGCGGCGGCGGCCGATGTCGACGACGTCGTCGCCGCCGGCGGCCGCACGCTCACCCCCCGGCTACGTGGACATCCACGCACACGGCGGCTGGGGCACCTCCTTCGACGACGGAGCCGAGGGGATCGCCACCGCGCGCGCCTGCCACATGGTGCACGGCACCACCAGGCAGGTGCTCAGCCTGATCACCAACCCGCTCGACGTGATGGAACGCAACCTGCGCACCGTGCGGGCGCAGATGGACCTGCGTCCCGACATCCTCGGCGCCCACCTCGAGGGGCCATTCCTGGCCCTGGCGCGCAAGGGCGCACACGACCCGGACTGCCTGGTCGACCCGGTGCCGGAAGCGGTGGAACGGCTGCTGGCAGCGGCTGACGGCGCGCTGCGGCAGATCACCATCGCCCCCGAGCTGCCGCACGGCATGGAGGCGATCCGCACCTTCGCCGCCGCGGGCGTGGCGCCCGCCATCGGCCACTGCGACGCGGGCTACGAGCAGGCGTGCGAAGCGATCGACGCCGGCGTGACCATCATGACGCACATGTTCAACGCGATGAACGGCATCCACCACCGCGAGCCGGGCCCGATCCCGGCGGTGACGGCCGACCCGCGCGTCACGCCCGAGCTCATCAACGACGGCTTCCACGTGCAGGACCCGGTCGTGCGGATGGCGTGGGGCTTCGCGCCCCACCGCCTCGCCTTCGTCACGGACGCCATGGCCGCCACCGACTGCCCCGACGGGCACTACCTCCTGGGTGCCCTGGACGTCAACGTCGAGGACGGCCATGCGCGCCTCGTCTCCAACGGGGCCATCGCCGGCTCCACGCTCCTGCTGGAGGGTGCCGTGGCGCGCGCCGTGCTCGAGCTGGGGCTGGCCCCCGACGAGGCCGTGGAGGCCGCCACGTTGACGCCTGCGCGGGCATTGGGCCTCGACCGGCCGAACGCCGTCACCGGCGCACCCCTCGGCCTGGTCGCCCCCGGCTACGCCGCCGACCTGCTGCTCACCGACCCGGCCACGTGGAAGGTGGAGCAGGTGTGGTGTGCCGGGAGGGCCATGGCGTAGGCCCCTCTGTGCAAGCTTCCCCCTGAGAAATTGTTCATTTTTTGAGAAGCAACCACATCCAGGCCGCAGCTCCCATCCGAAACCTAACTGGAGCGCTTCACCCGTTCCGAAACCTTGGTTCCTGGCACCCGAAAACCGCGCTACACTATAAACGACCGTTTTTCGCACACAAAGGAGTGCCATGCGCCAGATCGCTCCCCTCGACCCCGCGATCCATCACGAGGGACGCGCCGCCACCCAGGACGGGGTCCCGCTCTGGGTCTTTCCCTACACCCAGGCCCGTTTCCGCTTCAGCGGCACCACCCTGGCCGTCCGCGTCCGCAGCCACTGGAACTACGGGCACACCCGCATCGGCGTCATCATCGACAACACCCAGTTCAGCCTGCGCCTGCCCTCGCCGGACGAGCCGGTGCTTCCCGCGAACGTCGCCGAGGGCGAGGACGGCGTCCTCACGGTGACCGTCGCCACCGACCTGCCTGACGTCGAGCATGAGGCGGTCGTGTTCAAGCGCCAGGACGGCGGCATGCACTACCTCGAGTTCCACGGCGTCGCCGTCGACGACGGTGCGCACGTCGCACCGCCGCAGGGCGGCGCACCTACCGACCCCATGGCGCCGGGCGTCCCGCCACTGCCCGACCCGGCACGGCGCATCGAGTTCTACGGCGATTCCGTCACCTGCGGCGAGCGCAACGAGGCCGTCACCTACACGGGAATGGCGGACCCGGACATCGACCTGTCCTCCGACTCGAACTCCTGGTATTCCTACGCCGCCATCACCGGCCGCATGCTGGGCGCCGAGACGCGCCTGATCTCCCAGGGCGGCATCCCGCTGCTGGACGGCATCGGCTGGTTCAACGCGCCCGACTACCTGGGCATGGAGAGCATGTGGGACAAGGTGGCGTACAACCCGCCGCTGGGAGACGCCATCGACTGGGACTTCCATGACTTCACCCCGCAGGTCGTGGTGGTGGCGCTCGGCCAGAACGACTCGCACCCCGACGACTTCATGGCGCAGGACTACGAGGGCGGGCAAGCCGCAACCTGGCGGCGCGAGTACCGCGCGTTCCTGGGCCGCCTGCTGGAGCGCTATCCGCACGCGCACGTCGTGTGCACGACCACCGTGCTGGAGCACGACGACGCCTGGGACCGCGCCATCCACGAGGTGGCGACTGCGATGGAGGACCCGCGGGTGACGCATTTCGCCTACTCGCGCGCGGGCACCGGCACGCCGGGACACCCGCGCGTGGCCGAGGACGTCGAGATGGCGCGCGAACTCGTCACCTATCTCGAGTCCATGGGAGAGGGGCTGTGGGCATGAGTGACACCGACGTTTCCCGGCCGACGGCCAGCGGCCGCTCATCTTCCTCCCAGCTTGCGGACGTAGACTCCACGGCAGCATCCCCCGGAAAGGAGTCCGCCCCCATGGCCATCGTCACCGGCATCGCACCGGGCGCCAGCGGCGTCGTCGAGTCCATCAGGCAGTCCCACTCCAGGCACGACAGGCACGACCGCACCGTCAGCGGCAGCCTGCGCGTGGCCGCCGTCTTCAGCGACCGCATGGTCCTGCAGCGTGACCGCCCCATCGCCGTCTTCGGCACCGGTACGCCGGACGCCAAGGTCGTCGTCAGCCTGTCGGACGACCACGGCACCGTCGTCGCGGAGAGCGCGACGCGCGTGGCCGACAGCTCCTACTGGACGGCCGCACTGCCGGCACTGCCGGCGGGCGGCCCGTATCAGCTCAATGTTTCATGTGAAACAGACAGCCTGGTATTCCGCGACGTCCTGCTCGGCGAGGTCTGGTTCGCCGGCGGGCAGAGCAACATGGAGCTCGAGGTGCACACCAGCGCGGACGGCGATGCCGCCATCGCGGCCGCCGACGACCCGCTGCTGCGTTTCATCAACATCCCCAAGGTCGGGCAGGTCGACCGCGCGGCTGAGGCGGCGGCTACCTGGCAACCCGCGATGGCGCCGCAGGTCGGCGGCATGTCCGCGGTCGCCTATTACTTCGGCCGCCGGCTGCGCGAGCGGCTCGGCGTGCCCGTCGGCATCATCGACTGCTACATCGGCGGCACCTCCATCACCTGCTGGATGGGCCGCGGGACGCTGGAGACCAGCGACGCCGCCCGCCCGTACCTCGAGGAGTACGACCGCGCGATCGCCGGCAAGTCGATGGAGCAGATGCGCAAGGAGAAGGATGGCTGGCAGCGCACCTTCGACAAGTGGAACGCGGACGTCGAGAAGACCAAGCGCAAGCATCCGGGCATCAGCCAGCCGGAGATCGACAGGATCCTGGGGCCGTGCCCGTGGCCGCCGCCGGTGACGCCGTTCTCCGAGCGCCGCGTGTGCGCGCCGTACGAGGGCATGGTCGAGCGTGTCGCCCCGTACACCGTCGCCGGCTTCCTGTGGTACCAGGGCGAGGAGGACGAGGCGCGCGCGGACGGCTACGGCGAGCTGCTGCGCCTGCTCATCGACAGCTGGCGGGCACTGTGGGACCTCGACGGCTACGGACTGCCGTCGGTCGGCTACCAGCCGGTGGAGAACGCCGGCCGCGCGCCCTTCCTGGTGGTGCAGCTGCCGCAGTGGATCGACGGCCGCATGGCCGACGACGACCCGCGACACTGGCCGGTGATCCGCGCCGCGCAATACGAGGTGAGCCGCGAGCTCGACGACGTCTCGCTGATCTGCACGATGGACTGCGGCGAGTTCGACAACATCCACCCGCTGGACAAGCAAACGGTCGGCGACCGCCTGGCCGACCTCGCGCTGCACGACGTGTACGGCGACGACACGGCCGCCGCGGACAGCCCCGAAGCGGCGGACGTGCGCTTCGAGGGCCACGAGGTGCTGGTGACCTTTGCGCACGCCGACGGCCTGCACTGGAAAGGTACGACCCCGGACACGCAGGCGACTGCGAAGCCGTGCGAGGATTGCGAGATTGAACTGCGCATGCAAGGCACCTCCGGATTCGAGGTCGCCGACGACGACGGCGTCTGGTCGGACGCCAACGCACAGATCATGGACGACGGCACGGTGCGCGTGTGGGCCGACGCCGTGCGCGAGCCGCGCCACGTGCGCTACGCCTGGCGCAGCTGGGGTCCCGCCCCGCTGTTCAACCGGGAGGGGCTGCCCACGTTCCCCTTCATGCGGTAGCCCACCCTCGCCGTCCCTCGCCCTGGCCGGGCGCCTCTGTCCCTCTAGGTGCCCCTTATAACGCGCGGGACGCCTAGAGGGACAGAGGCGCTACTGCCTTGCCAGTTTCGTGCAGGCGGCTGCGGCCATGGATGCGGCCGACAGCACGGAAGCAGCCCAAGGAACGCCCATGGCGCTGGCGGGCTGCAACAGCAGGATGAATGCCCCCACACAGGCAAGCACGGCCCACATGGCAGCTGCCAGGAGCGCAAAGCCTTGAGGCTGGCGAGTGCCACGTCTGGCCAAGCGCAACAACGCACGTGCCACCATCGGCACGACGACCCCGACGAGCGCCGGTAGGCCGCCCAGGATACAGCCGAAGAGCGCAGCCAAGGGCAACGTATCGACCGTCGTCCCCAACATCATGACACTGATCGCGCCGCCGAGCATCGCCATGGGGACGGTCCACCAGGCATGGATGCCATGTCGCACGGCACTGACCATGCCCAGCAGCAGGGCCGCCAAGGGAATGGCCAGATAGCACAGGCCGACGGCAAGGGACAGGCCCCATACGCCGGCCAACAGCAATTCGACCGCCGCGCATGTCAAGGCCATGAGCGTCCATGTCACGGCAGATGCCACGAATACGGCAGGCCCGGCATGGCCATGCCGCCCGGATCGTCCGTCCCGGGAGTCGGTGGAACCGTCCAGGGGCAACGCCGCGGCGAAGGTCCACAGACCCTCGTCCGATCCGACCTCGACGTGACCGCCCCTGCACTCCACTTCCTGCGTGTAGTGCAGCAAACCAGTCGCAGTGCCGTGCTCCGCATCCTGACGCGGCATGTCGCACCATGTCACCCGCAGGACGCCGGATTCCACGGCGCAGGTCAGGCAGTACCCGTCCTTCTCCTGCGCATATTTGAGGGCATTGCCGAACAGTTCGCGAACCAGGCCGCGCACCACGTCCGCCAGGTCGGATGCCATGCCAAGCCTCGCACAGCCGGGTTCCACGATGGTGGTCCCTTTGACACCCAGCGAGTCCAGCCGGTGCCGGCACCGCTCAACCAGCGCGTCAAGGTCAAGCAGGACGGTTCCGCCGGCCGATGGCCGGACGTCATCGTCAAAGGAGGAGATGGCACGCACGTCGCCCATCGACTGGCGTGCCGTACGCAAGGACTCTTCGAGCGCGGCGGCGATGTCGGCGAGTGCGGCGGCTTGGTCCGTATCTTGTGTGGTCAGCCCCTGCACGAGGCGCAGTGCGTAGCACAGGTTGTTGCAGGTCACGTCGTGCAGCGGTACCGTGGCATCGCGCAAGGTCCTGGAGACGACATGTTGGCGTCGTCTCCGCCGTTGCCTCAGCCATCGGGCGAGCATGCCGCCGCTTCCCGCGGCGCACGCTGCCAACGCACACAGTCCGGCAGCACTGCGCAGCATGTCAACTCCAGTACCGGGCAGGCCTGACCATGGGAGCAGGATGGCGAACCCGGTGCAGGCCAGTCCCGTTGCGGCGCCCACGCGCCAGTCGTGCAGCGCCAGGAGGAAGATCGCCGTCATGCCGACCGGTACGAGCAGCAGCGGCGATGTCGTCGGCAGCAGCATTGCGGCGGCCCAGGACAGTGTCAGGAGGGCGGCGCCCGGCAGCGGCTGCAGCAGGAACAGGAACGCGGCGAGCCAGTCCAGCACCAGGACGGCCAGCAGTCCCGCGCTCGGCGCGGGTGCTGCGGCCGTCACCAATGCGGCGTTCGTGCCGGCCACCAGCACGGCGACGATCGCCCGTACCGGCGCCGTCAGCGGATAATCGCGGGCCGACAGTGTCCTGAGCACATGCGTGGCCATCTCAGAGCAAGTCATAGTCCCGGCACTTCCTGATGGTGGCGGCGCGGCCGACGGTTCCCAGCTTGCTGGCCGCCCGACGCAGGTAGGTGGAGACCGAATTGGCGGAGACGCCCATGCGTTGCGAGATCTGTGCCGTGGTCATCCCCTCGTCGGCAAGGCGCAAGGCCGCCAGTTCGCGTTCGCTCAGGGACGGGAGGGCCGGACGCCCGGCAGATCCCAACCGTGCATGTGCCTGGGCCGCGGGTTCGAATACGATCGGATCGGCGGTGCCGTCGCGCATGATGGCTCCCAGCAGTGCGGGCAGCTCCCGGGGGATGCATTCCTTGCCCACGATGCCCTGGGCGCCGGCGGCTGCAAGGTCGTCACGGTATTTCGAACAGTCGTAGGCGGTCATGCCGATCAGCACGATGCTGCCGGAGCGTTCCCGGACCTTCCTGCAGACGGAGGCCCCACTGACGCCGTCCAACGCCATGTCCACCAGCATCAGTTGCGGTGCGGTGGAGGGCATCATGGCCCGTTGTATGGCTTCGGCCGCATTGGCGCAGCACCAGGTCACGTGGAAGGACCCGGTGCTCGAGAGCCATTGGCCGATGGAACGGCCGCTCCACACGTCGTTGTCCACGATGCCGGTGCGAATGGTCTGTGCTGTCATGTCCCCAACCTCCCCGAACAATCCGTAGCCATGTGCCATGATTTTCGTGGCTGCGGTTCACCATGCCCACTATCCTACGGGGAAACATGTCATGGCATGCGGAAATGTCCATTTCCCGTGGCATCCCTTTCACGACTGGTCCATGTCACCAAAATCGTGACATCGATTCGATTGACGATCCAACGCCCCATATGTTGGGAATCGTCGAAGATCGCTTCGGCAACGCAGGAAAACAAAGGAATAAGAATATGATCATTTCACGTAAGATGCTCATGTCCGCCATCGCTGCCACGGCAAGCGTTGTTCTGCTCATGGGGAACATTCCAGCTGCCCAAGCCACGGAATACGAGGCTCTGTCTACAACCGATAAAATTCAGCAACTGCTTGAGTCCAATCCAGGCGTGACCTTCGAAGAGATGGCAGAGGCCGCAAAAATTACAGCCAGCGAGCAGGGCACCGATCTGGACGCAGTGTTGGATGGGGCACTGGCTGAGGTCGAGGTCGAGGATCGTTTCCTGCAGGGCGAGCAAGTACAATTGCAACGACTTTCCGGCGATGGGCCCAAAAAGGCTACAACGGCCGCAAACCGATCCATCGGCACAGCCACCTATAAGGGCGATGTCTTCTATTCGCCCGTATCCACTGCAGGAATCACTCATGGACATTCAGGGCTGTACACGTCAAAGACCTCAATCATCGAAGCGCCAGGCCCCGGCAAGAAGGTCATCGACCATAGTTGGAGGGAAGTCAAGGTAGCTGCCAAGTCGCAGAAACAGTACGTCAAGACCACGCAGTCCAAGCGGGATGCCGCCGTCCGGCAGTCTCGCAAGTACCTCGGCAAACCGTATAATCTGAACTTCAACTTCAATAAGCGTTCCGGCGCAGCCGTGAACTGTTCACAGTTGGTTTGGCTGGCCTATAAGGAAGGCGCCGGCATTGATCTCGACAGCAATGGCGGCACTGGTGTTTATCCCTCGGACATCATGAAGTCGAAGTGGACCGTAACGTACCAAACCATCCGTTGATTGCACGGTGCCGTTGAATCTTTGCAGCGGCACCTTTTCCCCATCCCTTCCAGAAAGGCAAAGTCTTGAAGATTCGCCGACTTATTGCGGCCGCATGCTTGGCCATGACGTTGTTCGCTTGTACGGCTTGCAGCCTGCCTGTATTGCCACACGCAGCGCAGCTGGATGGCATCGATATCGCGGACGTGTATGCCGTCGCCTACCTCACGCCTCAGGCATCTACCTCCTTGCCGACGGATCCGGGCGCCATGGTGTTCATTTACCCAGACGGTAGCTATAGGAGCGTGCAGAACGAAGGCATTGACATGGCGGACATTGATTGGACCGAACATGGTCTGGTCTTCCGGGATGCTTCCCATGATTTCCTCATGAGGGAGCACCAGACGCCCCAAATCTGGGACAATGACAAGGAATCCCCGGACATGGACGCCATGGTCACCTTGGACAGCGGCACTGAAGTGGCGCTTTACAACGGCGGGTATGGGGCCGACGGCGAAGAATACTTCGAGTATGTCTCCGTACGTTCAGGTGACAGGGAGTCCACGCACGAAACCAAAGTCGACGCCCTGACCATCGGGACAGCACACTGTTCTACAGGACTATATGGCTTGCAGATGATTCATGACTCCGGACGGCACGGTGATGCATTGGTCATCGCCGTGTCCCTGTGGCAGTGGACCGACACCCAGGATTATGCAGGCCGCAAATTGGCGGAATATGAAGGACCTACGCCCAATATCAGCCTGTCCGACGCTACGGCATGCGTCGGCGACGAGTTCCTCGCCATCACCAACTACGACATCACGACTGTCGGCCGGTTCGCCGACGAACCCGCCATCGTGTCCAGCAGCATCGAGGATTCCTCAGTGCAAACGGAACCCTTGGAGAATTATCTCTCCGAATTGCACGAGGACAACAGTTTTCCCGACGTACCGTGCCGCTCGTTCCAAGCATTGACCAAATACAATGTGCGCAGTGGGGAACGCACCATCCTCCCCCTGCATACCGAGGATGGCATGCCGGCCCTCGTAGGCGAACAGGAAAGTGATGTTGCCACTGCCGACGGCTTGAATTACCAGAACGGCAGCCTGTATTGGGTATCTGGGCGCGGCAGGATCATGAAAACCGATCCGCAGACTGGCATCACCCAAGTCATCAACGACGAGCATGCCTTCGACGGGTTCAACAGTACCAAGTCGATCATTGCATGGTTCACCGAAGGTTTCGTGGACGTGTGGATGAGTGATGGCGACCATGACGTCGTTCCCGACATCCATATACGCCGGTATGCCCTCGGCACCGGGCAGTGCGTGCGCGATACCGTCGTCAAAGGACTCAATGGCAAGCTGAGCCTACGACTGGTGGACCGGGGATTCGCAGTCAATCCGAAAGCAAAACAATTGTTGAATCAATGAATTGCCATCTTATTGATTGCAGACGGAAAGGAATTGTCGTGCACCACGGCCGGTCGCCTCTGTCCCTCTGGGCGTGCCCCTTATAACACGGACGGAGTCAGGGCGAAGCGGGCACGCGACGGTTCAGGCGCCAGAGCCACACGCCCAGCGGGATTGTCAGCACGCCGCCGACCACGAAGATCGTCTGCACGTCCATCACCTCGGCCAGCGGCCCGAACACCAGCATGCCCAGCGGGGTGCCGAAGCCAGAGAAGGTCGTCAGCAGGCCGAAGACGCGGCCCTGCATGTCCGACGCCGTCTCCTGCTGCAGCAGCGTGTAGGTCGGCGAGGAGCCCAGTGCGGTGCCCACGCCGATCAGGAAGTCCACGATCAGGTACGCCAGCAGCGTGGGCGCCAGCCCCAGCGCCACTGTGCACGCGCCCATCGCCAGGAACGACGCCGCCAGCAGCGCCATGTTGTCGTGGAAGACCCGCGCGCCGACCGTCGCCAGGAGCGCGCCTCCGAGCACCATGCCCAGGCTCCACGCCATCTCGTTCGCCGCGAGCTTGTCCGAGGCGGTGTGCAGCACCGTGAAGCCAAGGTCGAGCGACTGCCCCTGGAATCCGCGGTTCATGAGCAGCATCGTCAGGTTCATCGGCGCGATATTGATGAAGCAGACCGCGGTGTAGGACACCAGCACGGCACGGATGCGCGGGAAGCGCCACGCATAGCGCAGGCCGGCGCGCATCTCCCCCACCACCGAGCGCGCGGACGTCGGCGCCATCTTCGCCGCGCGGATGAGCGCGACGAAGACGATGCCGATGCTCGCCGTCGTCACGTCCACGTAGAGGATCGCCCACAACGGCACGAGATTGACGAGCACCGCGGCCAGCGCGGGCGCGGCGATCATGTTCACCGACTGGATGGTGCCGTTGATCGAGTTGACGCGCAGCAGCCTGTCTTCCGGCGTGATGTCCGGGATGAACGACTGCACGGCCGGCGTCTGCACGCCGGCGCCGGCCGAGCGGATCGCCAGGACGACGAAGAACAGCACGAGTGCGTCCGCACCGTGCGCGATGAACAGCGACAGCGCGACCGTGACGACAGCGATGATGCCGTCCGGCAGCATGATGAGCAGCTTGCGGCTCCAGCGGTCCGCCCACACGCCGCCGAACAGCGAGACGACGGCCTGCGGGAGCGCCGCACACAGCATGATGACGGTCATGGCAATCCCCGAGTCGGTACGCATGACCAGATGCCAGACGATGGCATACTGCACGATGCTCGAGCCGATGAGCGAGAGCGCCTGGCCGGTCAGGAGAAGTGCCACGGGACGGCGCCAGTGGCGGGTTGGTTGGGTCAGTTGGGTCAGGGTCATGATGATGCTTTCCGTGATGGCGCGCACCCGGTGCAACGATGGGTTCCGGGCATGGCAAAGATGCCGCCCGGCGGACGGCTTGCGCGCAATTGACTTATCGATTCGTTCTGGGACTTTCGTAGTGCCAGAGGATCAACGCATGGGAATGTCCCACGCCATCATCATGATCGTTCCACACATGGGCACCAAGGTAGCACGTCGCACACAACGACATGCCCGTCGTTGTGTGCGACGCTGTCCATTGCGGCACTTGCCGTGCAACCGCCGCGAGGACCTATTCGGTGGCCCGCATGCTGTCGGCGCGTTCCACGAGCCACACCTTGAGGATGGCCTGTCGGCTGACGCCCATTCGGCTCGCCTCGCGGTCGAGAGTCTCGACGAGCCACTCAGGCAGCTGGATGCTCAACGACCGCTGTCGTTCCTTGTTGGGTTTCCTCAGGGTACTGAGATCCGCATAGTCGAGGATGCTTTCCTCTCCTTCGTCCATGATGCGGTCAAGTTCAGAGGCTTTTGCTGTCTTCATAGAATCGTCCCTCCTTCGGATGGGAGCGCCGTACGCTGATGATTCGTATCCGGGACTCCCGGTAGATCCCGGTCCAATGCTTGCCGTCCAGCATGCCGACAACCGCCCATCGTGGTTCGTCCTCGTATGCCAGCCGGAATTCGATCAGCTCCGGATCGTCCCAGAGGCGCTGCGCCTGAACGAAATCAAGTCCATGCCTGGCCAGGTTGGCAGCGCTCTTGTTTGGGTCATATTCGAATTCCCCATCACCTCCGCATCGATTCTCATATCATTTCAGTATTTATGTAATGTTATATCGATATCGAAACATGCGCAAATTAGATACCACCCCTGCCACCAATATATAAAACGGGTGCCTCCCGTTTGGGAGGCACCCGCCTCGTCTTGGGTCATGCGCCTTCAGGCGCGGGGATCACTCGGCGTCCTGGACCTGGGCGCGGGCGATCTTGCCGGTGAAGGAGTTGGCCTCGTCGGCGTCCTTCGCGGCCTCGTTGTTCCAGGAGAACATGGCGCGCAGCTTCGGGCCGACCTCCTCGATGCGCACGTTGGAGTACTCCTCCTGCAGCTGCTTGAACTTCGGGGCGCCGGCAGCCTGGTCGTCCATGAACTCCTGGGCGAAGGAGCCGTCCTGGATGCGCTTGAGGTGGTACTGCATGCGCTCGCGGGCGTGCTCGTCGATCACGGTGTTCACGTAGTCGCCGTACTGCGCGGTGTCGGAGCAGGACCAACGGTCCTTGTTCAGGCCGCCCTCGTTCATGAGGTCCACGATCATCTTGAGTTCGTGGCAGACCTCGAAGTAGGCGATCTCCGGCTGGTAGCCGGCGTCGGTGAGGACCTCGAAGCCCATCTCGACGAGCTTGTTCACGCCGCCCAGCAGCACGTTCTGCTCGCCGAAGAGATCGGTCTCGGTCTCCTCCTTGAAGGTGGTCTTGATGGCGCCGGCGCGCAGGGCGCCGATGGCCTTGGCGTAAGCCAGGGCGAGGTCCCAGCCGTCGCCGCGCGGATCCTGCTCGACGGCGGTCACGACCGGCACGCCACGGCCGGCGGCGTACTCACGACGCACGATGTGGCCGGGGCCCTTCGGGGCGACCATGAAGACCGGGTGGTCCTCGCTCGGCTTGATGTAGCCGTAGTGGATGTTGAAGCCGTGGGCGAAGGCCAGGGCGGCGCCTTCCTTGATGTTCGGCTCGATGTCGTTCTCCCAGATGCCCTTCTGGTACTGGTCGGGCGCCAGGATCATGATGACGTCGGCCTCGGCAGCGGCTTCCGGAACGCTCTTGACTTCCAGACCCTGCTCCTTGGCGAATTCCACGGACTTCGAGTTCGGGCGCAGGCCGACGACGACGTCGACGCCCGAGTCACGCAGGTTGAGCGCATGTGCGTGGCCCTGCGAGCCGTAGCCGATGATCGCGACCTTCTTGCCGTCGAGGACCGAGAGATCGCCGTCGTCTTCGTACCAGATAGTTGCTGCCATAATGAGGCACTCCTTTGTTCATGTAGGTGTGGCATGCCGCCACGGTCATGGTTCGTTTGCGTCGGTCATGCTTGCAATCGCCCCACGGTCGGATGTCGCGCCGGGGATTGTGTCCCCGCGGTTGCAAGTCATATTACAGAAAACAGATTCGCCGCTCCCCTGACGTCCATCTTTCGGAAACCTTCATGGAATCTCCACGTAAGCCGGCAGCCGTCCTCGAGGAATCACATGCTGCGCAGCAGTTCCGCAGGATCCACGCGTGTGGCCTGCACGGCGGGCACCATGCCGCCGACGGCTCCTACGAACGCACCAGCCAGGGGCACCCATGCCACCGTCGCCGGCAGCAGGAACCGCCATCCCATGGCCATGGCGACCACGGCCGTAACCTGCGCACCCAGCGCCAAGCCGGCCAGGGCCCCGGCACACCCCAGCAGCATGGATTCCAGGAGGAACTGGAGCGCCACCTGCCATGCGGGCATGCCCAGCCCCAGACTGATGCCGATTTCCCGACGCCGCTCAGTGACGGCCACCTGCATGGTATTGACGACCGTGAACACGCTGACGACCACCATGACCACGGTGATGACCAGCGTGGTCTGCTGGGCGTCCGCCATGAGTCCCATGCGCAGGGCCCGCGGATCCGCCGGCAGCTTGACGGACACCGACTCCGGGGCGGCCGGCGCCAGGGCCATGGGCAGCAGACTGGCGACTTGCGACGCCGTCCCTTCCTCGACGGCCACCTGCACTACGCGATTGACCGGCAGGATGCCCATTGCCCGCGCCCCCGCCGGAGACACCAGGATGCCCGTGGCCAGCGCGGACTGGTCGGGGGCATCCGACAGGATGCCCGCCACGCGCATGGGCCGGTCGTTCACCTCGACCACCTGCCCCTCCTGCGCCCCTGTCACGCCCAGCTCCGACGCAACCCGGGCGCCCAGCATGACCACGTCCACATCGTCATCCGCCATGGGCAACCCGGTTTCCACGGAACCGCCGCGTGCCGCCACGCCCGCCGCAGTCCCCACCGCCACGGTCGTGCCGATCGAATCTCCCCAGGCTGTCACCTCCACCGGCACGCCGACCGCATCGCCCATGACGAGCGTACCTGCCGAACGCACCTGCGGCATGCCGCGCAACGCCGCCGTCAGTTCGCTCTCGTCGCGCTCCCACGCAGACGCCGGCAACGTGACCGTCACCGTGGACGGCTCCATGTCCACGAACCGCTGCGCCGTCCGGTCCGTGGACGCCAAGGTGACGCCCTGCAGCACCACGAAGGTCGCCGCGCAGAACAGCACTGCGCACAAGGACAGCAGGTTGCGCCGCCACCGACGCACCAACGCCAGAACCGCACGCACCAACGCATGGTTCATGCTCCCTCCTCCTGCACCACGCCATCATGCACGGCGAGGCGCCGCGCACACGACCGCGCCACCGCCTCGTCGTGCGTTACCAGCACCAGCGCCGTCCGCGGACCCGTCACGTCGTGCAGCAGCTCCACCACGAGCTGCGAATTGCGCGAATCGAGGTTGCCGGTGGGTTCGTCGCACAGCAGCAGCCGCGGTGGAAGCGCCACGGCGCGCGCGATGGCGACGCGCTGGCGCTCGCCGCCCGACAGGTCGAGCGGGCGTCGCGAGTCCTTGCCGCCCAGCCCCACACGGTCCAGCGCGTCAAGCGCCAACCCGCGTGCCTGCGCTCCGTGGCAGCCGCGAATCGTCAGTCCGACCAGCACGTTCTCGAGCACCGTGAGATGCTCCACGAGGTGGAACGCCTGGAATACGAAGCCGACGTAGTCGCGGCGCAAGACGCCCCGCCGTGCACGAGACGCATGCGTGACATCCTGTCCGCACAGCTCATAGGTGCCGGTCGTCGGCGAATCGAGCAGTCCCATGATCGACAGCAGCGTCGACTTGCCGGAACCCGACGGACCGGTCACCGCGACCGACTGTCCCTCGTCCAGTTCAAAGGTCGCGTCGCGCAACGCCCGTACACCCGGGAATGACCGGCCGACGCCGCGCAGGACGGCCAGCGGCGTATCAGCCATCGTCGCGCTCCCCGTCCGTGGGCAGCAGCACGACCGTACCGTCGGCCAATCCGTCCGCCTCCACCTCGCATACCCCCTGCACACATAGGCCCGTGCGCACCGGCACGCGCTCGCGCGTGTCCGTGCGCACCCACACCGTGTCGCCGTTACGCCGGAGGGCCGACGATTCCACGGTCAACGCGTCCGTGCGGCCCGCCTGACGGGTCACGGTCACGCGCATGCTGCCCGGGTCGGCCGGCAGCGCAGCCGTGTCCAGGTTCTCCAGCTGCAGGACGACGGCACGGTCCTGCGTACCGGAGTCCGCGTTCTCCTTCGACTGGTCGTTTTCGACAGCCGGTGGCTCGTAGACGGCTCCGACAGTGCCGGTCACGGGGCCGTCGGCCACGGGGACCACGGCCGGGGCGCCCTGGAGCACGGCCGGGTCGGGCACGTCGGAAGCAGGGAAGGAGACGGCGTAGTCGCGCGCGCCTGTCTGCAGCGTGCACAGCGTGCCGGCTACCGCAGTGCCGGCGGTGCCACAGGTGTCTGCGGCGACGACGGCCGCGGACGGCAGGAAGACGAGCTGCCCTTGCGGGATCGCCGTCTGCTTGGTCCTGTCCGCGGGCAGTGCGGCGCCCGAGGCATCCACCGCGTCGAAGCCGAGCGCACCCATCAGCAGGGCCGCGGCATAGGCGGTGGAGTCGCCGTAGACACCCGATTCGTCATAGACGGCGTACCCCAAGCGCATCAGGGCGTCCTGCAGCTGACGCACGTCCGCGCCGCGCGTGCCGGGCGCCAGCGTACGCCAGGCGGGCACGGCGCCCTGCAGGAAGAGGATGGGCCGCTCGTTGACGACACCGACGATGCCGCCCTCCTGCAGCGTGGCGCCTGCCGCAAGGCCGGCACGGGTGACGGTGCCTTCCGCGGGCACGGCCAGCGTAGCGTGCGGATAGGCGACGAGCTGGCCGGACAGTTCGTCCGCGAGCGTGCGCGTGCGGATGGTGGTGGTCAACGTGACCGCCTCGGGCTCCGGCTCCTGCGCGGCGCGCATGCCCACCACGGTGGCGACGATGCCGGTGACGAGCAGGCCGGTGAGCAGCACGGCCAGCACGGCGATGCCCAGGGAACGCAGCCAAGCGTGGCGTCGATGGTGCATGGCGCTGTCAGTCCTGCTTGCCGTCGGCGGAGGCCATGTCCTCGAAGGAGCTTTTGCCGGCCAGCACTTGGTTGGCGATGCCCTTGGCCTGTTGGAGCTTCTCATGGCGCTCGAGAATCGTGGCTTCGTTGGCGAGCATCCAGGTGCCCGCGCTGCGCTCCAGCGAATCGTTGATGCGCTCCATGAGCTTCGCCTCGACCTGGCAGGTCCAGTCCTGCGTGGCCATCGCGCGCTCGTCGGCGTTCGGGGCTTCGTTCCATGCGCGGTACCGTCCGAAGGTCTTGCCGGCCAGCTCCCCTCCGCGCAATCCACGCACCTCGTATCCCGCGCGTTTCATGCAGGGGACGTACTCGTCCATGATGGCCGACTGCACGTCCTTGTCATCCAACGCGGAGGCGGAACGTTCACGTTGCACCTCGTTGAAGGTATTGAAAATGGCCGTGGATTCCCGGTACGACCCGTACAGCATGGTGGCGGCCTGCACCATGCAGCTGTTACCCTCCTCCGAGACGATTTCCCGGTCATAGCGCTCACGGTCGGCAGCCGATAGGGAGTCCACATACTCGTTCTGCTCGGCGTTGGTGTCCTCCATGTTGGTGACGGTCTGGGAGGCGTACCCCACGCTTTGCGCCTCCTCCCGGCTGCGGAACACCCCTCCGACGTCCGAGTAGCTCTGCGGCACCGCGGGAACCGTGTAGCTGACGGGCACTTCGAAGCCCTTCGTGCGGGCGCATTGTGCCATGAGCACCTCCTCCGCCTGCATGACCTCCATGGGCACGTCCGACAGCTCCACCGTGGCAACCGTCACCGTGTCAGGCACGTCTGCAGCGTTGGGGGAGCCGCATGAACTGAGTCCCACCAGACATGCGACGACAGCGCACACGAGCAACATTGCCCTGGATGTTGTATTCTTTCCCATTTATCTACGTCTCTCCCCTCCTGGTTGCATAGTGATTCAAGACAATCAGATGATTGCTGCGATTGCTGTGTCAACAAACACCCGCAGCAATCATCGGTCACGGAACACATTCGGCATGCGTTTCGGAATCACCCGTAGCAGGTCGCATGATCAGCGGCATTCCTGGCGCTGAAGACAGACACACCTTGGTTGTACTTGATCTTGGCAATGGCCCTGTCCCCTGCGATAACCGTGTTGTTCCAGATTGTCACGTAGCTGACCAGATTCTGCGTGCCCGAATCATAGATATTATCCTGAAAATCCGCATTGCAGTAGGGAAAAACAATGCGATACCCGGTATAGTTGTCGTTCTCCCATAAGGTGAGTTCGCCAGCGCTCGCCGTCGGTACGCAGGCGCCCAAAAGACCGCCAGCAACCACCGCGGCCAGAACGGCACGGATTCTCTTCTTCATGATGAATCCCATCCTTCGTGTTCTTCAGTACATTGGCCGCGGAGTACACCCGCGACGGACACTGCAGCCGTAAGCGTGCAAGTGAAGCAAGAGCGCTTCCGCTTCCTTGCGGAAACATTCATCACGATATGGCACTTGGATGTACGCCGCACCTGGAACTACAGAAAAACTGGAGTCCTCCGAATTGCGGATAATAGCCGGTTCTTGGTATCCTAATGAAATGGGAACGCGAGAAGGGCAACCGGGAAAAAACACCATCCGCATCGGCATCGTGGACAACGACCCATGCGCCTTGCACATGATGTCCTTGCTGGTCGAACAGGCTGATCCGGCATTCCGCATGACGTGGGTTGCGGAGAATGCACAACACGCATTGGAACACTGCCTGTACGACGAGCAGGGAACCAAGGCGCAGGTTCTCCTGCTTGACATGGCATTGCATGGCCTTTCAGGTCCAGACGTATGCGAACGCATCCGCAGGCATGATGCGGATGTCGGCATCATCGGCGTGACGGCATACCCGATCAAGCATTATCGTGACGCCCTTGTGCGCAGTGGGGCACAGGGCCTTCTGGAAAAGCATGCCCTCGGGAAACCCGACGTGCTGGCAAACGCCATTGCACAGGCAGCGCATGGACAGGCCGTCATTCCCGGATTCCCCACACCTCAAGCGGCACATGCCGCCTTGGTCGGCACGACGGCATTGCCTTCCCTGACCCATCGCGAAACGGAGATACTGCGTATGTATTCGGACCACATGTCCACCGAGGACATTGCCGGGTATTTGAACATCAGTTCCGGCACTGTCTTCTCCCATGTGCACCATGCGATGGGGAAGCTATCGGTGAGCAGCCGAAACGAGGCGATCAAGACATGCCGCGCCATCCATTTGTTTTAGGTGAAGCCGTCAAGGCAACCTTCAGGAAGTGGAAGCACGCCGTCTTGACACATGTTTCCCATCCCTGGATGGCACTCATTGCATGTGTAGCGACGGTGATGTACCTGGTAGAAGGAATCGCCACGCATCTCTTCGCCTCAATGGCAGCCGACCTCTTGCTTGCAGCCACTACGGCCGTGATGGCACTCACCGCGTACAGACCCCGGATTGGCGCTTGGGCCATGTTGGCAGTGCTCATCGTCAATGCTTGCGTCCCTTTCCGCATGCCTTCGATCATCACCACCCTGTTCATCGTGGACATCGGCATCCTGGGATATCTCACCACATACGGCACACTGCTTGCCGTTCCCTTTTCCTTGGCCGCCATGATGATCAGTTCCCGTCTCAATGGCATGGATGATACCATGGGCGGACTGGATATCCTCACCGGCATCGTCATCCTCGGCGCCGCCGCTGTCATGGGCGCACTCCTCCGTCAGATACACCTGGGCAGACAAGCCGAAATCCGCAACAAGCTTGCCGGGGAACGCATTCGCTTGGCTTCCGCCTTGCACGATTCCATTTCCAATCAATTGGGTCGCCTGTTGGTGCAACTCGACATCGGAACCCTCAATGAGACCCAGCTCAAAGAAGACCTTGTCGCAGTGCTGGATGAAACGCACCATATCATCGAAGTGCTTGAAGACCCCACGGATGCCCCACCCGAGTCCCCGCTCTGGCCGCACGTGACACAGCTGCTCGCCAAGGAGCAGCAACGGCTTCAACGCGATGGCTTCCGAGGCGAGGTGTTGGCGCCTGATCCGGAATCATTGCCGGACATTCCCAGCGCCTCCTTGCTCAGGAAAGTAATAGTCGAGACCTTTGTCAACATTGCCAAGCATGCGAATCCGGCATACCCCTACCTGGTCACCCTCCAAACCCAAGACGGGTCGGTCATGTTCCAGGTATCCGACATCTGCCGCGCGGAGGACACGGCACGGCACGGCCTGTCATCCGGGTTGCTCAGGCATTCCAGGCAACTGGAGGGAATCGGGGGCAGCGCACACTGGGAACGACACGGCAACCGGTGGCGCGCAACGTTCATGTTTCCTGCAGCCAGCGCCATGTCCGGCACCCACGCCGGCAATGCCTAGCAAGCCCATGGCGTCCAGAAGCTGCATCCCCCATATCGCCCCATCTGCCCGGGGACGGCCACAGGAGCAGAAGGCACGCACATGTACCCTAGGCATAAGGCCAGAAATTCCAATACGACAACTAAAGTGACGCACCACCACAAACGTTTCATTGCTTCACGCATAGCTCTTGCAATTACTCGCATTCACCGCGTCCATCATCTCCATATCCATTTTTTCTGTATCCGCGTACGGGCAATCAGACCGTAGCGATGCGGCTCCGCTCAAAACAGGTCCACCGACTACAGTGGACACCATGACCAACCAGAACCAACCCGGCACCGAGCCGACGCCGGAAGGCGCGCCCCAGCAGCCGCCCCGGCCCTTCCCCAACCAGGACTTCATCCGCCCCGGCATCGACGACCGCCCCGACTGGGACACGGCACTGAGCGACGAGGACATGGAGGCCGTCCAGCGCCTGGCCGTACGCCAGAAGCCGCAGGTCGCCCCCGACGCCGCCGCCCAGCCCGAAGTGCAGGCCGCCGCCCTCGAGAACACGCCCGCCGTACACGACGACCCGCTGCCCGACGCCGAATCCGCCTTCCTCGACCTGCGCGACCCCATGGTGGACGCCTCCGGCTACCGCCCCACCCACGTCGAGGTCGTGCGCATGAAGACCGGCTTCGCCCTGACCTCCTTCTTCCTGTCCTTCGCGCTGTGCGCACTGAACCTGGTGCTCGTGCCCGAACGCCTCGACCAGATGGTCGGCGGCTTCGACGGCACCACCGACCTCGCTTGGCTGATCGCCATCGGCGTGGCCGTCACCATCCTGTCCACCGCGGTCATGCTGCCCGTATCCGACCGCACGCGCACGAAATACGGCCGCCGTGCCCCCTGGTTCCTCGGTGGCGCCGTCGTCGCCGTCCTGCTCACCTCGGCGCTCGCCGCCAGCCGCACCGACGTCACGTTGACCGTCGCCTGGGCCTTCCTGCAGCTGGGCTTCGCCGCCATGCAGTTCGCGCTCTTCGCCTCCATCGGCGAGCGCGTCCCCGACAAGTTCCGCGACGCCGTCGCCCTGTGGCGCAAGGTCGGCTGGGGTGCGGGCCTGCTGGCGGGCGTCGTCGTCGCCGCGCTGTGCATGGATGCGGCGGCCGGCGGCATCGAGATCTGTGCCGGCGCCGTCGCGCTTGCGGCGGTGTGCATGCTGCTGGTGGTGCCGCGCGAGCACTCCAGCTCCTATCTGCGGATCACGCCGATGGCCACGTCCGACATGACGACGATCCTGCGCGTGCCGGGCGCGCCACGCGCGTGGCTGGTCGCCACGCTGGCGCGCCTGCTGGCGAGCGCCGCCGTCACCGTGCCGCTGGCTTTCGTGTGGTTCATCGTGAAGTACGTGCATGGCTTCGACGCCCCGCTCGACCTGCGCATGACCATGCTGGCGGTGGTGGCGATGGCGGTCGTCGCGTACGTGTGCATGGCGATTGCCACGGTGGTGCTGCGGCCGGTGATGGCGAAGTGGGAGGACGACGTGCGTGCGCCGGCGATTGCCGCGTGCGTGATCAGCGTGCTGGCTGTCGCCTGCCCGCTGCTCATGCCGTCGGCGACGGGCCTCATGCTCTTCGCTGCCTTGTTCGCCTTCTCGACGACGATGCTGCAGGACCTGGCGCAGTCGCTGGCGACCTCGGTGATCGAGCGCACGAGCGAGCGCGGCGCCTACCTGGCGGTGCTCAACACGGCCGACAGCGGCGGCAAGCTGATCGGTGCGCTGGCCGGCGGCGTCACGGTGCTGTGCGCGGGCGCCACGCAGCCGTTGTTCATCGTCAGTGGCGTGCTGGCGATCCTGACGATCGTCTGCGTCGCCTTCGTGAGGCAGCGTTGATGGCCCTCGTACGTTGAGAGATATCATCCGCGGGATATACGACCAGCCGTGCCCGACGAAGAATGGCGGAACATGGCGGTTTTGAAGATTTGCATGACCGCCGGTATCCCACGATATGCCGGAATTTGATATCTCTCAACGTCGGGGAGCGTTGCTTGCCGGAAAATCCTCCACACGGGCTTCCTGTGCGGAGGATTTCTCGCTTGTGGGCCTTGTTGAGGATGCCGAGGTCCTTGCCTGCTTCCTTGGGGTTGGGCAGCACCGCCACGTTGAGCGCCTGGTCGATGGCGTTGTACACGCCGTAGCCGAGGCCCGCCACGCCCGCGAACAGGTACATGCCTGCCGGGGAGCGGAAGATCAGCGGCATGGCGGCACCCACGGCGAACAGGCAGCTGGCGAGCGCCACGGGCAGCTTGCGCATATTCAGCCGGTCGGTGATTGGCCCGGCCGTCACGGCGGCGATGAGGGAGACGACGAGCGTGATCATGGCCATGGTGGCGATGATTTGTGCCGCCCGGTCCGTGGCGTCGGGCTCGCCGGCGAGGATGTAGTCCTGCGCGATGTACAGCTGGTAGGTGTTGATCATCCAGTAGCCGCCCATCATGAGGGTGCGGTCGACGAGCGCATAGTAGAAGTCGGGCGCATGGCGCGGCGGGATGAAGTTGCGTACGATGGTGCGGGCGTTGACGTCGGAGCGCGCCTCGTCGAGGTTCGGCCGTTCGCGCGGCCAGACGACCACGATGAAGATGCCGACGAGCGAGAAGACGGCGAAGCCCATCATCCAGCCCGCGAAGATGCCGTTGGTGCCTTGGCGCAGCAGGTAGGAGCCGAGGGTCTGGCCGACGGCGATGCCGGCGCCGTAGAAGCCGGAGACGGTGCCGCGCACCTTGTCCGGCACGCGGTCGGACATGGTGGCCACGTAGGGCGCGAGCATCATGTTGTAGCCGAGCTGTGCGATGCACCACAGCACGATGATGAGCGGTTCCGACCTGGTGAAGGCGATGGCGTCGATGCTGACGCCGGTGACCAGGCCGCCGATGACGATCCAGGGGTGCGCTGGATTTCTCCAGGGGCTACCCGAGGCATCCGGCAGTTGTGCGTTATGCCCCGGTCACAACACACAACTGACGGATATCCCATGTTGACGGGTGCGTTTGTCGCCCAATTCCGGATTGGTGACCGGGTCACAACACACAACCGGCAACTACTCACGCGTGGTCCGGCCCCGGTCCAGGTGCACGGGGGTGACAGCGTCCACGATGGGGCGGCCTTCGACGAGTGCCGTCACACACCCTCCGAGGTCGGCGGCCCTGGCGGATCGCGGTCAGCGGCAATCCGGCCGTCGACGTCACCATGGTGCCGCCGACGGCCACGACCTGCAGGTCCCCGGGAATGGCCACGCCGCGCGCGGACAGGTCACGCTGCAGGGCGGCCGTCAGCGTGGCGAAGAAGGGGTGCATGACCGTCGGCACGATGACGCCGACGAGCCCCGTGCTGCCCTGCGACAGGTGGCGTGCCAGGTCGTTGGGCACGTAGTCGAGTTCGCGCATCGCCCGCTCGACGCGTTCGCGCAGCCGGTCGGAGACGTAGCCGGTGCCGTTGACCACCAAGGAGACGCCAGCGCGGCGCACGACGTCACGCATACCCACTTTCCGTACGCCCCTCAGTGCCCCCGCGAGCCGACCCACCAGCCGAGGACGACGGCGAGGAAGGGAATGGCGACGGTCAGCAGGAAGTAGGCGCCGGCCATGCCCAGCTGGCGGACCTTCAGCAGCGACACCATCTCGTTGATGGCGGTCGAGAAGGTGGAGAAGCCGCCGAGGAAGCCGGCGACGAAGAGCAGATAGGTGGCGTAGGGCACGGTCTGGTAGTAGTAGGCGGCGGCCGCGATGCCCGCCAGGAAGGCGGCGACGACGTTGATGATGAAGGTCGAGAGGGGGAAGATGCGGTTCCACCAGCGCTGGATGGAGGTATTGAGCACGAAGCGGGCGACGGCTCCCAGACCGCCGCAGCAGCATACCAGCAGGAACTGGCCCATCACTTCACCTCCCCGGTCATCGGGTCGGGCACCACGGGGATCTCGTCGGTGTCGGGGTCCGGGTCGTCGGTGCGGGCGGCCAGGGAGCCCAGCGAGGAGGATGTCAGCTGGGTGGACGGGTCGACGGGCACGCGCACGCCGATCGCCGGCTTGGCGTGCTGCAGGTTGCGCAGGGCCTCGGCAACGTTCTCGCTGCCCACGCGCTTGGCGGTCAGGCGCACGCCCAGCCAGGAACCGAACCACGCGACGGCGATGCCGAGGATGAAACTGAGCATCGTGTAGAGGAAAAAGCCGAGGTAGCCGCCGGTGTGCAGGGCGGTGATGTCCTCGACCATCATCGCGGAGAGCGTGGAGAAGCCGCCGCATATGCCCATGCCGATGCCGCGGCCCATCAGCTGTCGGGTGCGTTTCTTCATCCAGATGGCCTGGGCGGTGTAGGAGGTGAGCATCGCGAAGAGGAAACAGGCGATCATGTTCGCCAGGAAGGTGGCGGGGTGGAAGGCCAGCAGCAGGCCGTGGCCGGAGGCGGAGGCCGGCATGGAGAGCCACAGCAGGTAGCGCAGGCCGGTGCCGACGGCGCCACCGAGGAAGATGACGACGTAGGAGAGGAAGTCAGCGAGCGGGTTGAAGCGCGCCTGCATGCGCTTGAGCGGCGCGAGCGGCACGCTCGGCGGCTTGCGTGCGGCGGCAGCGCCCGTGGGATGCGGGGAGAGCAGTTCGCGGCGCAGGGCGTCGTCGAGCTGGTCGTCCGGCCAGCCGGTGCCGGTGACGTCCTGTTCGACTTCGCGCGCGACGCGTTCGTCGTGGGCGAGGGTGGCGGGCGACGGGGAATGGAGACCATCCTCTGCCGCGGGCGATGCAGGAGCTGCGGAAGCCGCCTGGCCATCGGGATCCGCGGACGTCACCGGGGCGCCAAGGTGGACGGGGCCTGCGCCGTCGGCGAGATTGCCGGCGTCGTCGCTCTCGTGGTCTGTCATGCTTCACCGCCTTATGCTGCTCTGGGTAAGGCCGTTCGCACTCCATGATAAACAGGGCACCCCCGCGAGGGACGGGGACTGTCCGTGTGATAGGCTCGCGACGCCGGCTTGCATCCGCGCACCGGCGGCGACACGACCACCACGATAGCGTACGGGCGCCGCGCGACTTTGGTGCCGTAGGTCTTTGGGGTGGGGCTGGCGTCCCTGCTAGAAATATCACGTTTTTCGTGATATTTCTAGCAGGGACGCCAGCCCCACCCCAAAGACCTACGGCACCACGACCCGCACCTGTGCGTGCGGATCGTGCGCGTCGAGGACCACGGTACGTTGCACGCTGACCGGGGTGACATGCTGGTAGAACTGCGCCTCAACGCCGCAGTCGACGTTTGCCTCCCACCTGCCGAAAGGGACGCGGAACACGGTGGGCGTCCCGCCGGAGTATATGGCTTCAAGCCTGATCGCCACACCCTCATCAAGCGGCAGCACCCCCACGGAACACATGCGCACCGGCTCGCCGGCGGTGTCGACGACCTCGATGGCGATGCTGCCGGTGGTGACCCGTCCGATGGACCTGAGGGCGGCATTGGTCGTCGGCGCCGCGAACAGCAGTGCGCAGAGCACTGCGAGGACGCCGCCGATCACCTTGAGCACAGGGTGCCTCCGCCGGCCGCGGTCGGGGCGATATTCCACGAGGGGCCTTCCCGACTAGTCGAGCAGGGAATGCACCTCGATGATGTGGTCACGCTGGGGGCCGGTGCCGATTGCGGAGATGCGGCAGCCGGAGAGCTCCTCGAGGCGCTTGACGTAGGCCTGGCATGTGGCGGGCAGGTCCTCGAAGCGGTGCACCTGGGAGATGTCCTCGGTCCAGCCGGGCATGGTCTCGTAGATGGGCTTGGCGGCGGCGAAGGCGCGCTGGTCGGTGGGCATGTCATCGTAGCGCACGCCGTCCACGTCGTAGGCCACGCAGATCGGGATCTCCTCCAGACCGGTGAGCACGTCGAGCTTGGTGAGCACGATATCCGTCAGGCCGTTGACCTGGGTCGCGTAGCGGTTCACGACCGCGTCGAACCAGCCGCAGCGGCGCGGGCGTCCCGTGGTCACGCCGTACTCGTGGCCCTGTGCACGCAGCCACTCGCCCCACTCGTCGAACAGCTCGGTCGGGAAGGGGCCCTCGCCCACGCGCGTCACGTACGCCTTGGAGACGCCGATCACGCGGTCGATCTTCGTGGGGCCCACGCCAGTGCCCGTGCAGGCGCCGCCGGCCGTCGGGTTGGAGGAGGTCACGAAGGGGTAGGTGCCGTGGTCGATGTCGAGCATGGTCGCCTGGCCGCCCTCGAACAGGACGGTCTTGCCCTCGTCGAGCGCCTGGTTGAGCACAAGCGACGTGTTCGCCGCATACGGCTTGAGGCGCTCGCCCAGCGCGAGCAGCTCCTCGACGGTGGCGTCCACGTCCACCGCGCGGCGGTTGTACAGCTTGACGAGGATCTGGTTCTTCTGGTGCAGTGCCGACTCCACCTTGTCGCGCAGCACCTCCTCGTCGAAGAGGTCGGACACGCGGATGCCGACGCGGTTGATCTTGTCCGCGTAGGCGGGACCGATGCCACGTCCCGTGGTACCGATCTTCTTCTTGCCGGCGAAGCGTTCCGTGACCTTGTCGATGGTGCGGTGGTACGGCGCGATGACCTGCGCGGACTCGCTCACCAGCAGGCGCGAGCAGTCGATGCCGCGTTCCTCGAGGCCGTCGATCTCCTGGAAGAGCACCTCGGGGTCGACGACGACGCCGTTGCCGATGACCGGCGTCGCGTTCGGGCTGATGATGCCGCTGGGCAGCAGGTGCAGCGCGTACGACTCGTCGCCGACGACCACCGTGTGGCCGGCGTTGTTGCCGCCGTTGAAGCGTGCCACGTAGTCGACCTTCGTGCCGATGAGGTCGGTTGCCTTCCCCTTGCCTTCATCGCCCCACTGGGCGCCGACCAATACGATTCCGGGCATGTGAAAACCTCCGCTGCTGTGCCGTGTTTCGCCGCAGCCCAGCGTACCCCCACCCGGCGGAAAACCGGCGGCGTCACATGAGAAATTTCTCGTTTTTCCGTGACTTTTCTCGGGGACCCTGAATTAAAGCGGGCACCGGGTCGAAGAACTTTTGAGTTCTTCGACCCGGTGCCCG